>CBDCSG010000007.1:0-625721 GCA_965221525.1 Acidimicrobiales bacterium
GTTCGCCTCCAACGGGATGGGGTAGCGGTCGTCGGCCGCCGGTGTGCGTCAGGCGAGTTGATAGTCGGCGATGATGCAGCCCACGGCGAAGATGGGGATCGGAGTCATCGACTGGTTGCTGCGCGGCGGGTGGCCGCTCATCCAGACCATGGCATCACGGGATGCCCGGGAGTTCGCGCGCGATTACTTGGACGAGGTGTGCCGCCTCGATGTGGCCAAGGCGAGCGGCACCAGGCACAATCCTCAAGGCGTGCGGCGACTGCTCGGTTCGTTGGCGCGCAACAGCGCGTCGGAAGCCAGCGCGACGACCCTCGCGGCAGAAGCGCCTCCACGTCACCGTTGCGGCGCCCCAGCGTCAACAACTCGCCGCGCCGATAGAACTCCCGGTAGAGGCCCGCCGCGCTGTCGCGGCGGCCGCGCTCATCGAGCGACGGCTGCTAAGGGAACGCCGCCAGACACGCCATGGCGCCCGTCTCGGGCCAGGGTTTGAGGTCACCGAATATCGGGGGCCAGATCGCCAAGGCCCCCACCGAGATCCGCGACCAGCTTCGCGCCAACGGCAAGTTAGAGCGCCAGCTGCGCCACCTCAAAAGCATCGACGCTGACATCGATACGGCTCCCGCCGGCGCGCACCGCCTCGAATGGCTCCAGAACTTCATCGACCAAGACCGCAAGGCCACCGAAGAAAAGACCCGACGCGAAGCCCGACGAGCCAACAAACGCCACCTGGCACACCGCATGATCCCGCGCATGGAGCGCGACGGAACCGCTCGACGACGCTCTGTCTCGCTCGCCGCTTGACAAGGGAGCGTCTGACAGTCCCCTCCTGGCCGCTTGCGCTTATCGGATGACCGCCGTCGCCGCACTGGTCAGTGTTTCCCGGTGCCCGCGGTCATCAGTGACGCTGACGCGGAGTTTGATGACTAAGCCTCGGTCGATGGCTATCACGGTGTAGGTCGAGCCGGTCGCACCGGGGATCTCCAGGTCGGCGCCGAAGTCACTGACGATCCATTGGTAGCGGTAGACCGCGTTGCTTAACCCGTCAGCGTCCTCGATCGCGGATGTGTCCGCGCTGAGCGTCTCGCCGACTCGGGGTGTGCCGGTGATCGCGGGCGCGCCAGTGGCGGGGCTGTTCGGGTCAGGGCCGACGGTTCGGACCGGGGTCACCCGGACGAAGTCCGATCGCTTGCTCAGCCCAGCGGTGTTGATCGCTATCACTCGGTAGATGTGCGGCTCACCTAGGGTGACTTCGGTGTCGACGAACTCGGTCGCGCTGCTGGCGGTGTCGTCGACGAGAACCTGGAACTGTCTCTCCCCTTGGTCGGGCCGCTTGCGCAGGATCTGGTAGCTGGTCGCCGGTTCGCCTCGCGGTGCCTCCCAGTTCAGCGTCACGCTGCCGTCCGCATTGACGGTGCCGATCAGGTTGCGCGGCGTGCCCGGTGGGTCGGATGGCGGTCCGGCGGCGACTGCAGCGGACGCCGCGCTAATGAGGGTCTCGTCGTGGCCGGCGTTGTCGGTGAAGGTGACCCGCACCTTGACGGTCTTGGCCTCGTCGTCGTCGGCGAGGGTGTAGGTCGCGGCGGTGGCGTCGGCGATCTCGGTGACCGTGTTGCCGTCGTCGGCGAGCCATTGGTAGGTGAAGCTGACGCCATCGTGGCCGTCGTCGTCGGTGATCGCGGATGTGTCCGCGGTGAGCGTCTCACCGACCTGGGGTGTGCCGCTGATCGTCGGCGCGCCCGTGGCAGGACTGTTCGGCGCAGCCAGCACGGTCAGCCCTGTGCTGGTCAGGGTCTCGTCGTGGCCGGCGTTGTCGGTGAAGGTGACCCGCACCTTGACGGTCTTGGCCTCGTCGTCGTCGGCGAGGGTGTAGGTCGCGGCGGTGGCGTCGGCGATCTCGGTGACCGTGTTGCCGTCGTCGGCGAGCCATTGGTAGGTGAAGCTGACGCCATCGTGGCCGTCGTCGTCGGTGATCGCGGATGTGTCCGCGGTGAGCGTCTCACCGACCTGGGGTGTGCCGCTGATCGTCGGCGCGCCCGTGGCAGGACTGTTCGGCGCAGCCAGCACGGTCAGCCCTGTGCTGGTCAGGGTCTCGTCGTGGCCGGCGTTGTCGGTGAAGGTGACCCGCACCTTGACGGTCTTGGCCTCGTCGTCGTCGGCGAGGGTGTAGGTCGCGGCGGTGGCGTCGGCGATCTCGGTGACCGTGTTGCCGTCGTCGGCGAGCCATTGGTAGGTGAAGCTGACGCCATCGTGGCCGTCGTCGTCGGTGATCGCGGATGTGTCCGCGGTGAGCGTCTCACCGACCTGGGGTGTGCCGCTGATCGTCGGCGCGCCCGTGGCAGGACTGTTCGGCGCAGCCAGCACGGTCAGCCCTGTGCTGGTCAGGGTCTCGTCGTGGCCGGCGTTGTCGGTGAAGGTGACCCGCACCTTGACGGTCTTGGCCTCGTCGTCGTCGGCGAGGGTGTAGGTCGCGGCGGTGGCGTCGGCGATCTCGGTGACCGTGTTGCCGTCGTCGGCGAGCCATTGGTAGGTGAAGCTGACGCCATCGTGGCCGTCGTCGTCGGTGATCGCGGATGTGTCCGCGGTGAGCGTCTCACCGACCTGGGGTGTGCCGCTGATCGTCGGCGCGCCCGTGGCAGGACTGTTCGGCGCAGCTGCCGACGTTCCCGCTCCGGCGCTGGTAAGCGACTCGGCGTACCCGTCCCGATCGGTGAAGGTGACCCGCACCTTGACGGTCTTGCCGTCGTCGTCGGCGAGGGTGTAGGTCGCGGCGGTGGCGTCGGCGATCTCGGTGACCGTGTTGCCGTCGTCGGCGAGCCATTGGTAGCGGAACCAGACTCGTTCCAGTCCGTTGCCGTCCTCGACCGGGGTGGTATCGGCCCAGAGCGTCTCGCCGGGTTGTGCCTCGCCTCGTATGACGGGCGCGCCGCTGGCTGGCGTGTTGGCCGGTCTGGCCCGTCGGCCGGGCCTGTACTGGTGGGTTGAGTTCATGTGCAGCATCTCGGACCATTCGGAGACGCCGTGGGTGTCGGCGGCGCGCACGCGGAACCAGAGCGTGGCCTGCGGATCGAGTCCGCTGATGATGGCTCCCGCGCCGTAGAAGGCGATTTCCACGCCGTCTCCGGGCAGCGCGTTCCACCGCCTGTCGCGGTATTGCTGGACTTCGTAGCGTTCGGCGCCGGGAACGTGGCGCCATTCGAGGTCGACGCCGCCGATGAACACCGCCGCGCCCTCCGGTTTATCCGGGGCGCTCGCGATGGTGGTCTCCGGCGCGCTGACATCCAGGGTGACCTTCGCCACGGCGGGGTTGATCGGGTACTGCGGACGTGACAGGTCAAGGGCGACGAACGTGAACGAGTCCGTGCCCGCGTAGCCCGGGTCGGGGATGTAGGTGATCCACCTGTCTGTGAACACCTGGTGGGTGGCGCCGTCGACGACGACGGCGACGGTGTCGCCAACGTCGAGGCTGCCGTGCACAGGCTGGGTGGCGATGCGGTGCGCGCGCGTGCTGCCGTCTTGCTGGTGGGTGTCGTCGGAGTATTCGTCAGCGCTGAGTTCGAAGCGAACCGCGGCGTCTGATTCGACCCTGACGGTCTGCGGCCTGGCGATATATCCGGGGACCACGTGCAAACGGTGAGATAGTGCGAGCCCGTTGTTGGTCTCGTCGGACTCGACGATGACGTTGTCGGGGTCGACGCGCTGGCCGAGACGGTAGTGGCCGGGCTGGACGTCTGATAGGTCGATCCATTGAAGGGGCGTGGAGTAGCTGTAGATGTCTTGCCAGCCTTCGGACAGGCCCATGCGCAGGCTCTCGGAGTCCGGTCGGCCGTGCTGGCAATAGCGGATCTCGGGATCTATGTCGTCATACCGTCCCGGGCCCGGGCGGAGGTGCATGTCGGGTCGTTTCGTGATGTCGACCAGGCAGAAGCCGACCTTCGGGCCGGTGCCGGTCTCGACGGTTCCGGATTCGTCCCAAAGCGAGTACTCCACGATGCCCATGAGGTGGAAGTGGCCGTGGCCGTCGGTGGTCTCGTACTTGATGGGCGGCTTGGTCAGCTCGACCCAGTCGCCTTCGACGGTCAGTGCCCGCTGCCAGACGTCGTGGCTGGTCAGATCGGCTGTGTCGGCCAGCTGTGGGTTGCCTTTCAGGTCCACCGGTCCGTCGCCGAGATTGGTCACAAACCCGGTGAAGCGCAGTGCGAAGAACTCGGTGCCGTCGGGCGCGACGACTACTTCCGCGATGCTGTACTCGTGCTGGCAGCTGACCAGGTCCGGCAGCAGTAGACCGTCGTGTTCCTCGAGATGGTCGTGATCCTCGAGAGGGTCACGATCCGCGAAGTCGCAATACCCCTCAGACCCCGCAGTCACCCGTGTGATGGTGATTGTGTACCTGTTGGTCTGGTTGCCGTCTGGGGAGGTGACGTCGATGGTGACGTGGTTCTCGCCGGCTGCGAGGCTGTAGTCGATTTCGGAGGTGTCGCCGTTCTCGATGGCGTCGACCCTGCCGACGAATTCCAAGGTGGCTCCGCTGGCGCTTGTCGTGGCCGCCACTGTCACCGCTGCGGTCCTGCTGGGCACCGATGCCTCGTAGTGGTACACCTGCGGGTCGAAGGGTGGGGTCAGCGCGACGGATCTGCCGCCGGCGTCGGTCAGGGTCAGCTCGGCGATCTCGGGGTCGCTCGCGGTCGGCGTCACGGTGACGGCGACATCGCGCTGGCCGCTCAGGCCCCCCGCGTCGGTGACGATGACCGCCACGTCATAGACGTTGTCGCCGTCGAGGTCCCCGGGAGCCTCGTAGTCCGGCGCGCTCTTGAAGGAGAGTCGACCTGATGCGTCGACCTCGAAGAGGGAACCGTCGTCGCCGCCGGCTGACCATGACTGGGTGTCCGAGGCGTCTTCGTCGGAGGCGGTGTAGCCGGCCACGGTGGTGCTGTTCTCGGTGACGCTGGGGGTGGTGGGACCGCCGGACACCGTCGGCGCGTCGTTGGCGTCGGCGACGATGATCGTGACATCGATCGTGTCGTCGACGGCGGCGTCGGGCAACCCGGCGGGATCCTCGCCGTCGCTGAGGCTCAGCATCAGCGTGTAGGTGGTCTTGGTGCCCTCGAAGTTGAGGGTCACGCCCGTCTTGGTCGAGATCCCGCAGTCGTTGTCGACAACGAACGACGACGCGTCGGAGCCGCTCGCCGCACAGGTCACCGACGACGAGTCCGGATCCGAGTACTCGACCTCGCCGATAAGGGTGCCCGGCGGGCTGTCCTCCCGAACCCGGAACTCGACCGGGCCGGCACTGCCAAACGACGGACGCGCCGTGGGCCGTGTGATGGTGATTGTGTACCTGTTGGTCTGGTTGCCGTCTGGGGAGGTGACGTCGATGGTGACGTGGTTCTCGCCGGCTGCGAGGCTGTAGTCGATTTCGGAGGTGTCGCCGTTCTCGATGGCGTCGACCCTGCCGACGAATTCCAAGGTGGCTCCGCTGGCGCTTGTCGTGGCCGCCACTGTCACCGCTGCGGTCCTGCTGGGCACCGATGCCTCGTAGTGGTACACCTGCGGGTCGAAGGGTGGGGTCAGCGCGACGGATCTGCCGCCGGCGTCGGTCAGGGTCAGCTCGGCGATCTCGGGGTCGCTCGCGGTCGGCGTCACGGTGACGGCGACATCGCGCTGGCCGCTCAGGCCCCCCGCGTCGGTGACGATGACCGCCACGTCATAGACGTTGTCGCCGTCGAGGTCCCCGGGAGCCTCGTAGTCCGGCGCGCTCTTGAAGGAGAGTCGACCTGATGCGTCGACCTCGAAGAGGGAACCGTCGTCGCCGCCGGCTGACCATGACTGGGTGTCCGAGGCGTCTTCGTCGGAGGCGGTGTAGCCGGCCACGGTGGTGCTGTTCTCGGTGACGCTGGGGGTGGTGGGACCGCCGGACACCGTCGGCGCGTCGTTGGCGTCGGCGACGATGATCGTGACATCGATCGTGTCGTCGACGGCGGCGTCGGGCAACCCGGCGGGATCCTCGCCGTCGCTGAGGCTCAGCATCAGCGTGTAGGTGGTCTTGGTGCCCTCGAAGTTGAGGGTCACGCCCGTCTTGGTCGAGATCCCGCAGTCGTTGTCGACAACGAACGACGACGCGTCGGAGCCGCTCGCCGCACAGGTCACCGACGACGAGTCCGGATCCGAGTACTCGACCTCGCCGATAAGGGTGCCCGGCGGGCTGTCCTCCCGAACCCGGAACTCGACCGGGCCGGCACTGCCAAACGACGGGCTTGTGTTGTCGACCCCGACCGGATCGGGCCACGTCGCCTCGGCCCACTTGATCCTGTTGGGCGTCGGGCCCGCGTCCGTGTACCGCACCCTGACCCGTATGTACTTGCCCGCATCGGCACCTGTGGTCTGGTATGTCGAGGTGACGACGGGGCGTCCGCCGGGATGCAGAATCCTCTCGAAGTCGCCGTCAACGGAGTCTCCCCGATACCAGTAGGGCTCCTTGATCCTGCTTATGCCGTCGGGGTCCGTCGCCGAATAGCTGAATGCCACGGGCCAACCGTTCGGATCCCTGGCGTGGATCTGCGCCGATCCGGGCTCGTCCTCGTTCTCCACGCCGATGTTCACTCTGATGGTGTCGTCGATCCTCGTGTCGGAGCCGCCGAGGGTGTCCTTGCCGTCGTGCACGCTCAGCGTGACCTTGTAGCGTGGCCGTGTCTCGAAGTCGAACGTCGCGCCTTGCCTGGTGGTGAGCTGGCCGGTCGCGGCGTCGACGGTGAAGGACCCGGCGTCGCCCGAACCCGGTTCGTAGTCGCTGATCGAGTAGGTCAGGGTGTCGCCGTCGGAGTCCACTGCGGTGAACGAGTGGCCTTGGTTCTTCAACCGGAGATCGGTGGGTTCGGTGACGTTCTCAGGCACGAGCAGCAGGACCGCATCTCTGCTGAACGTCGGCGCGGCGTTGGTCGCCCCGAACGCCTCGCTGGTCGCCGCGCTGGCGGACTTGCCCGGGCCGTGTGGGTCGTCATAGGAGGCGGTGGCGCGCAGGTAGTGGCCGGTGTCGGCGGTCGTCGGCGTGTAGCTGGCCGAGGTCGCCCCGCCGATATCGGTGAAAGCATCGAGGAGGTGCAGCGCTCGCGACCACTGCCAGGTCACATTGGTCGGCGCTCCGTCCGGATCCGCCGTCAACGACGCGGTGAGCTGCTCACCTCGGGTCACGTCGCCGGTGATCTCGACGGTGCCGGGTCTGTCGACAGCGACGACGGGGACTGTGCTGTCACGCACATCCTCGTCAGCTGCATCCCGTGGAGCGTCGCCGATGCCCTGCACGGAAGTCAGAGACCTCCCCGAAGCCGTCTCGCGGTCGCGGCCGACCCACAAAGACACTTGACCGTCTCGGCCGACAGCGAACGAGCCCCGCGCGGTCATCGACCCGTCGGAGATGAAGAGGTGCTGGTCGGCGCGGGGATCCGGATCGACCACGATCACCGGGTCACCGAAGAGCCCCAGATGGTTCTCGTCCAGGTACAGCGTCGTCGCTTGATTCTCTCCGAACGTCGACCTGGTGCCGCCGGCTTGGGCTATCCGGCGGCGGTCGACGGCGTCGGTGCCCGGGGCGCAAGACGACGCCCGCCAGGTCACGAAGACGCCCTCGCCGCCATCACCAAGCGCGGTCTCGAGCCCGCCCGGCGGAACACCGCAGGCGGAGTCCGCATTCGCGGGCTCGGAGTTGATCAGCAGCACGCCCAGCGTCACGACCAGCATCACCGCGACCACGAGCGCCAGCGACGCACTCGACGCGATGTGGGCGCTCCGGCGCGGGCAGGCAGACGGCATACCGGCGTCTGGCACTGCGCTAAACGAACTGGCGGGCAGACCCGATTGAGGTCCTCCCCCCGTTCGCGGCAAGCGTCGGAATGCCCCCATTCACGCGGCCCCACGATCGGAGTGAGCTTCCCCTCGTTGGATTGACACATAGCTCATGCGGCTTGGTCCAGTTCGCGTGTCTGGCGGTGTTGGTCCTCTCATTCTGTCGGGGTGGCCGGGACCGAAGTCGCGGCGCACCAGATCCGCCGGCGCAGCCTGAACGCCGTCGGTGGATCTGGCGCGGAGCGGGCGCCGGGTGTGCACGCCGACGATGCCCCAGCAGGCCGTGAGCCGCACGACGCGTTGGTGGTTCACCCGGCGGCCCCGACGGTGCAACTCGACGCGCACTTCAGTCGTGCGCCCCGGCCGAATCACCGCGATCGATGCGCGCCCGGCGAACCCAATCCCCCAGATTCGTCTCCTCGATCCCCAGAGCCCGCGCACCGACGCGATCGACCGGTCACCGTCGAGGACCAACGCCACCGCGCCAGCCTTGAACTCCTTCGTGAACCGCCGCTTAATCCTCCCCGGCGACGGCGTGCTTTTCTGCATCACAGGCATGACGATCTCCTAATCGAGGTGTCAAGCTAACAGGGGGACTCTCAAGGAACGTGCGGGGAAGGTGCAGCCGTCGGCGCGTCCTATTGTTCGAATAAGTTGGCGGCGTGCGCGTCGTCGTGGTGGTTGCGGTGTTGATTGGCGTCGTGGCCTGCGGCGGCGCCGGCGACGCGGACACGTCCCGGCGCGCCACGCCCGGGCGTTTGGGAGACGGTTCGCTGGGCGTGGTGGCTGTCGAGCCGGGTGCTGCCATCCAGCTCCGCTCGCTCAACGCCATCAGTGGTGATGTGGCGCATCTTGGTGTGCCGATCGAGCGCAGTATCCGTCTAGCGATCAGCGACTATGGCCCCATCGGCGGATTCGGTATCGAAGTCGGCGCGGGATTGGACGATCTGTGCTCCAGCGACGGCGGGCAGGCTGCGGCGCAAACGATTGTCGCAGACCGAGACGTGGTCGGCGTGATCGGCACGACATGTTCGGGAGCCGCGACCGCGGCTGCGCCGCTCATTGCTGCGGCGGGAATGACGATGATCTCGCCTGCCAACACGTCGCCGGCGCTGACCAGCGATCTCGCGGGCACGCCGGGCCCTAATCGCAGCGTCGGCTACTACCGCACCGCCCACAACGACCTCTTTCAAGGCGCCGCGATGGCCGAGTTCGTCTACGGCGAACTCGGCATCGGTTCCGCGGCGGCGATCCACGATGGCGACGCCGCGACCCATGGTCTCGCCAAGTCGTTCGCTGACGCCTACGCCGCACTGGGCGGAACCGTGACGGGCTTCTCGGCGGTCAACAAGGACGATACTGACATGGTGCCGGTGCTCACCGAGATCGCCGCCGGCAGCCCCGGGGCGCTGTTCTTCCCGATCTTCCAACCCGCCGGTGACTTCATCGCTGACCAGGCGCCAGGTGTGGCGGGGCTGGAGGACACGGTGCTGCTCGCCGCGGACGGCCTGCTCACGACGAATTACCTCGCGCTGCCGCAGACCGCGGGCATGTACTTCTCTGGGCCCGACCAGCGCTTCGGGGACAACCGGAACCAGAGCACCGGAAAGGCGCCGCTTGAAGTCCTTGAGGCCTATGAGGACGCCTACGGCGAGCGGCCCGCGGCGCCGTTCTGGGCGCACGCTTACGACGCCACGACGTTGCTGCTCGACGCCGTCGACGCCGCCTCGTTCCTCGACGGCGACACGCTGATGATCGACCGCCAGGGCGTGCGGGACTTCCTCAACGGCGTCGAGGGCTACAGCGGCCTCATCGGCACGATCAACTGCGACGACTTCGGCGACTGCGGCGCTGCCCGCATCACCGTCATCGAGAACCTCGGCGGCGACGCCAACGCCATCGCCAGCATGAACAACGTCGTCTACACCTACACGCCGTGACCCGCGACACCCCATCGGAATAACACGTCGCCCGGTGCGCTCAACGATGCCACCGGCGGGCCTTGGCGCTCCCCTTTGGCCTACCAGCGGGGGAAGGCGGAGGGCATCGCCGAGGACGTTCTGGATGTCATCGCCATCGACCGGACCATCGAGGCGTGGGGCGAGCGATATCGGCCGCCTCATGTGGGCGAGCCCCGGGAGCGCCTGCTGCGGGCTCGAGGTGTGTGGCCAACGGTCTCGCGGCTGTCGACAGCCGCGAGACCGCCGCCTGTGTCGAATGTCCCGTGGACTATCGGCCCTGCAGGTGGCCAATGATTCTGCCCTGGCACAGTTCGAACACTTCCTCGGTTCCGCTTGACGCGCGCCACGCTCGGGCGACGGGGAGTCGATCCTTAGCCCCGCCAACCGCCAAGCGCTACGACGCGGCACGGGCCGTGCGGTTGTCGTGGGGTTCTTGTCAGGGTGGACGACGCGGTCGATCAGGCGCACGGTCACGGATATGGCGACACGGCGGGGTGTGGGCGCTAGTTGGTTTGGTGGACGGTGATTTCGACGATGTCGATGCCGTGGTATTGCCGGTGGTGCACTGTGGAGGCGTAGTGGCGTAGGAGGCGGAATGAGACTTCGCGGTCGTCGGGGGCGGTGGGCAGGTCGTTCAGGTAGGCGAGTTGGTCCTCGAGGTTCTCGCCGTCGATGAGTGTGGCGAACTCCACGACGGCCGAGTTGGCGTTGATGCGCGAGGTGACGGCGAGGCGGCGGGGCGTGTCGGCGGGCGCTTTGGCGCCGTGTTGGGAGAGGATGTCGAGGGTTTCCTCGCCTGCGGCGGTGAGCCGCTGGATCGACGGCTGGTTCCAGCGGGCGTTCGCGGCGTGCGCCTCGAGGAACTCCGTAACCTTTTGCAGGGACTTCGTGTCCAGGCGTACCCGTAGGCGCCGGCGGCGCGCTCCGGTCAGTTCCATGAAACCGGCCATGGCGACGGCGACGATGGCGCCGGCGGTCATGCCGTTGCCGAACAGCACCCCGGCGAAGCCGTCTCCCAAGAAGTCCGGGAAGATCCACTTGTTCTGGAAGCCGTCGCCCACCCAGAACGACACACCCACGACAGCGGCGGTGCGATGGTTGAGGCCTTCCGCGACGACGAGTCGCATACCGTGAACGAACAGCAAGGCGATCAGGACGAGCACGTAGGCGCCGGCCACCGGTCCGGGGATGGCGATCAGTAGCGCGGTGATCTTCGGGAAGAACGCCATGGCCACCATGGCGCCGCCGATCACTACGCCGACCCGCCGGGCCGCCACGCCGGTGACCTCGGCGAGCGAGAGGCTGGTGGAGTACGTCGTGTTGGGCAGCGTGCCCATGAGACCCGACAGCAGATTGCCCACACCGTCGGCGTTGATGGCACCCTGCACGATGCGGAAGTCGGTGGCCCGCGGGGCGCGACGGGAGAACTGCTGGACCGCGATCCCGTCGCCGAGGGTCTCCACCGCGCCCACGACGGTGACCACCACGAATGCCGGCAGCAGCGCCCAGAAATCCGCGCTGGGCGTGAGATCGAATCCCGGCCACGAACCCGCCGCGAAGCCGACCCACGGCGCCTCCCGCACCGCTTCGATGTCGTAGATCCCGAAGAGCGCCGCCACGGCGCAACCCACCGCGATGGCGATGATCGGCGACCACAGCCGCCACACCGGCGAGCCGCGCAACACCAGGACCGTCACAGTCACCAGAGTCGCCAGAGCAGTCGCCGGAGCGCCCGCGCTCGCGGTGCCCTCCGGGACGCGGACCATCGTGGTGTACAGCGCCGGGACCACCGTGACCGCCACCAGCATGATCACCGTGCCAGCGACGATCGGACTGAACACCCGGCGCATCCACGACAACCGCGCCGCCACCACGAACTGGAACAGCGACGAGACCACGATGAGCGACGCCATCGTGGACGGGCCGCCCAGGCGGAGCGCCTCGATGCAGACCGCGATGAACATCCCCGAGGTGCCCATCACCAGCAAGTGCCCGGTCCCGAACCGGCCCACCCGGGCCGCCTGCAGAACCGTCGCCAACCCACTCACGATCAACGTCGCAGTCGCCGCCCACGCCACGTAGGAATCGGGCTGCTCGGCGATCCGGGTGAAGATGACCACCTGAAGGACCACCGTCGGAACAGTCACAATCGCCATCTGCAACCCAACACCGACAGTCACCGCACCAGGCGGCCTGTCCTCGGGCTCATAACGGATGACCCCATCACCCTGCGCAGAATCCAAATCACTCTCCAAAGCGAATCCGAGGCAGAACGATAGCGACGTCTCGGCGGTGCTAGAGATCCTGACCGTCACGGCCCGGTCCAGGTGAGCACGCAAGATCGTCAACGACGCCAATCGACGCGAACGACTACTCGTCTGGAGCGGCGGGCGACATGCGCCGGTCGGGTCCGCGTGCACGCCGACATCCACCAGTCCCACAACACGCTCCACTGCAAGCCCTGGCGGGTATGCCCTGTGTTTCGCGCACGACACAGAGCAACGCAGATGCCCTCACCAGTAACGACACTCCTGGTCATCACATCTCGCGGAGCACCGGTGCTTCCACCCTCTAGGCTTCAACGGGTCCACGAACACCTCAGCCTGCGTGAAACCCGGGGAGGTTCACTGCAGGCGATGGTTCGAGTGCTGTTCCGCGGCATTGCCCCGCGGGACGACGCGGTCGCTGGGTGGCCGAGGGCGAGGGTGATGTTGTGAAGGGTCACCTTGCCAAGAAGGGCAGCCGGTACTACGCGGTCATCTACGAGGGTGTTGATCCGGCGACGGGCAAGGAGCGGCACCGCTGGCACGCTGCAGGCGAGACGCGCCGAGGTGCTGAGCGGTTCTTGGCCGATTTGGTCAAGCGGGTGCATGACGGCGCGTACCGGCCGCCGGACCGCATCAGCCTCGCCGACTACCTCCGAGAGCGGTGGCTCCCCGTGAAGAGCACCCGGGTGAAGCCGCTGACGGCGGAGGTCTACGAGAAGAGCATCCGCCTCTACATCGCGCCCCACATCGGCAGGATCCCGCTCCAGCGCCTCCGCGCCGACGACCTCGACGGGCTCTATGCGACCCTGCTGACCTCAGGCAAGCGCGACGGCACTGGCCTGTCCGCGAACTCGGTGAGACTCGTGCACGCCACGCTTCACAGCGCGCTCCACGACGCGGTCCGCAAGGGCACCGTCGAGCGCAATGTCGCCGACGCGGCCGATCCGCCGGCCACCCGCCGCGTCGGGCAGAACGTGCAGGTCTGGACCCGCGAGGAACTGCGACGCTTCCTCACCGCCGTCGCCGACCACGACCTGCACCCGCTGTTCTTCGTTGCCGCTGCCACCGGGATGCGCCGCGGCGAACTCGCGGGTCTGCGTTGGAGCGACGTCGAGCTCGACGCGGCGCGCCTGACTGTGAACCGCCAGATCGTCGGCGTCGGCGGCGCGCTCCGGGTGTCCGACTTGAAGACTGCGAGCAGTCGCCGCACCGTCGCTCTCGACGAGGCGACCGTCTCGGAGTTGCGGCGCCATCGGCGCCAGCAGCGCGAACAGCAACTGGCCACCGGTGCGCGGAGCGACGGGGACTACGTCTTCGCGCAACCCGATGGATCGCCCCCCAACCCGCACCCCATCACCGACACGTTCATCCGCACCGTGAAGCGACTCGACGTTCCCCGCATCCGGTTCCACGACCTGCGCCACACCCACGCCACGATCCTCCTGTAGCACAGCGTGAACCCCAAAGTCGTCAGTGAGCGCCTCGGGCACTCCAACGTGGCCCTGACGATGAACATCTACCAGCACGTCATGCCGACCATGCAGGCAGCCGCCGCGGACACCTTCGGCGCCGCCGTGTTCGGCTAGCGCACCCGCACCCGCCGACGCCCCGGCTTGCCGCGACCAGCCCGGGTCGCGAGCCCCACGAGGATCCCCACCGCGCTCCCCGGCGACTCTGCCTCCCGGCGCGAGGCTCCATTCTGTGACCGCGGGATGTGCCCGAATGCGGCGCGACAGCCGAACGGATCGGTCGCCTTGCGCGTACCAAAACGTGCCAGTCCGGCCGAAGCAATGTCCCTGCGTGTCGGACTGTCCGTTAGAAGATCCGTTAGAAGTTTCGACCCTGGCGGCCTCGACGCGATGATGCGCCGTTCGGCAAATCGCTCTGACCAGGGACTTTGACTGCCCTCGTACCCCCCCTGGGACTTGAACCCAGAACCTGCGGATTAAGAGTCCGTTGCTCTGCCAATTGAGCTAGAGGGGCGAGCCGCGAGCCCGGTGACCCGGGTTCGGTGGCGGTTGACCGAGGGGACTTGAACCCCCGACCTCCGGGACCACAACCCGGCGCTCTAACCAACTGAGCTACGGTCAACAGGGGCACCCATCATATGGGTACGAGGGCGCCCCGACACGCCCCAGAGGGTGCCGACGCGACGGCTCGGGCTGCTGGGCAGTGGATTCCGGCCTCGCCGGAATGACAGGGAGCGGCGGCTCGCAGAACCGTCTGCCGGCTCCTAGAACTGCAGCGGGCAGATGGGCTCGTCGAAGCGCCAGCCTCTGGCGGCGAGAGCCTCCAGCGCGGCGTCCAGGGCCGTCAAGGTGTCGGTGCCGGTGTGCTCGTGCAGGATCAGAATCGTGCCGTCCTGCATGTTGAGCATGCGCCGGATGAGTTCATCGATCCCCGGGAATTCCCAGTCGCGCGGGTCCGGCTCACCCCAGAGCACGACCTCGAACCCCTCGTCGCCGGCCCATTCGAGGATGTCGTCGCTGACGCCGCCGTACGGGGTCCGCAGGCAGTTCGTGCCTAGTTCGCCGTACAGTTCTGCACTGGCCCGCAGTTCCCGGCGGAACAGCTCCTCGTTGGTGAGCGCCGCCTTCTCGTGGGACCACAGATGGCTGCCAATCGTGTGCCCGCGGGCGACGATCTCCTCAATGAGGTCGAAGTTCGCCTCGGCGTACGCCCCCACGGGGAAGAACGTGGCACGCGCCCCGTAGCGGTCGAGCAGGTCGAGGGTCGGCGGCGTCCAGCGGGTGCTGGGACCGTCGTCGAAGGTCAGGTAGAACCGCGGCGCGCCCTCCCCGGGCGGCCCCCGGCGGATCGTCCGGGCCGGTCGCCCGAGGGGCTCGGCGACGTGACCCGCGATGAAGGGGACCGACTCGACGAGTGCGAATTCCTCCTCGGTGAGGTCGGCGTGCAACGCCTCCTCGAACCGCAGCCAGTAGCAGTTCTCGCCGGCGCGGTAGAGGGTGAAGAACTGATCCGACGGATCGGGGCAGATCGTCGGGATCTCGCCTCCGAGGGCGGCGTCCACGGCGATCGGCGCCCCACCTGTCGATGCCGCCAAGACCTCGTCCCCGTCGGTCCCGCCGGCAGCGTCGTTCCCGTCGTCTCCGTCGTCGCCGTCGGCAGCGTCGTCCCCACCAGTGGCGTCGGGGGTACCTGTGGCGGCAGGATCCCCGTCGCCCGGCGGATCCATCTCACCGGTCGGGTCTCCCTCCTCGGGATCCTCGAGCGGTGCGGCCGCCTCGGCGAGATCCTCCTCCACCACGGCGGTCTCGGTGTCGGGTCCGTCGATCGGACCTGGATCCTCGGCTGCGGTGACCGGCTGGACCGCCGGGGCATCGGGGGTAGGACCGCCGCCGGGTTCGTCCAGGGAGGCACTCGCCGTCGGCGCCGAGGCCGAACTCATCGCCACCGCCAGGGCGCCGACCACGGCGAGCACGGCCAGGGCGGCAAGCGTGGGACGCCACCTCATCCCCCGTCACTCCCGGCCACGGCGCCTTCCGCTGGGTGAGGGCCGACGAGAGCCGAGGCGCACAGACCCGCCTCACTCACGAACCACATTCGCAGCGTCCCGTCGCCGGCGATCGAAACCGGGGTGTCGAGGGCCTCGCCCTCGCTCACGGCCGCCCGATGCTCGATCTCCGCGCGGTACGGAGCGCACAGGTTGCGTATGGCCGCTTGCTCCAGCACCGCTGTCCAGTATGCGGCGTTGTTGACGTGACCGAGCACATCGAGGTCGCACCAGCGGGGCGTCCAGCTCAAGGTCCGGTCCCCAGCCGGTGCCGGCGGGTGAAGCAGGCTCGCGCCAACCTTCCGGCCCGCCGCAGAAACGCCGAAGACACTCTCGAACTCGGCCTTCAGCCGGTGGGGGATACCGGTGGCGGGGTCCAGGTGCACCCACAACGCCGCAGCGTCTATCAGCGCGCCGCGGGCGCCCCGCAGCTGCGTCGACCGTTCCGCCCAGCGGCTCCCGGTTCCCGAGCACCACGTCGTGAGCGTCACCGATTCGTTGAAGGAGGCGGGCGTGCGCACGGACACCAGGAGCCTGCGCAGGACCCATGCCCGGTCATCGCCGAACCCCGCGTCGAGATAGTCGTTGGTGGCGATGTCCTGCAGCTGGCAGGCCAGGGCGTCGAGCCGCAGCAAACCGTCGGGACCGGCCTCATCGAGGCGCACCCGGCGCGTCTCGCTGAAACGCCGCCCGGTCTCCGGCAGCGGTTGCAGGCTGCCCGCTCCGACGACTCTGGGCACGGATCGGACGGTAACACCGGTCTGTCCGATCTCCGCAACGTCGCCGCCGCTGAGCAGGGGCCCGTTAGCCTCCGAGGCCGGTGGCGCACCGAGCCACCGGCGGCCGGGCCCGATGTGCACAGGAGGCGGCGGATCATGGCGGAAACAGGGTTCGAGGCGAAGGGCACTGCCGGCGCCGCGGTGGATCTTCCTTACCGGGTGCTGGCCGAGGGGTTGACCTTCCCGGAGGGCCCGGTCGCACTCGCCGATGGATCGATCCTCTTCGTCGAGGTCCGCGGTCCGCGTGTCGGCAGGATCACCGCCGGCGGTGCGTACGAGATCGTGGCTTCATGGGAACGCGCCACGACCGCGGGGCCCAATGGCTTGGCGATCGGCCCCGATGGTGCCGCCTACCTGTGCAACAACGGCGGGTTCGCCTGGTACGACAGGCGCGGCATCTGGCTGCCGACGGCGCCGGGCACGGGCGCGGGTCAGAGCCCTGAGTACATCACCGGCAGCATCGACCGCATCGATCTGGAGACCGGCGAGGTGACGGTGATCTACACGGCCTGCGCCGGGTGGCGCCTGTGCGGGCCGAACGATCTGGTGTTCGACGCCGAAGGCGGCATGTGGTTCACCGACCACGGCAAGGTGCGCGCCCACGACGAGGACCGGGCCGGCGTCTTCTACGCCACCGTCGACGGTTCGTTCGCCCGCCGCGCCATCTTCCCGCTCCTCGGCCCGAACGGCATCGGCCTGTCGCCCGACGGGACCACGCTGTACGTCGCCGAAACCCCGACGGGGCGGCTGTGGGCCTGGGACATCATCGGTCCCGGGAGGGTGGATCACCGGAGCAGGCGCTGCCTCGCCAACACCCTGGGGCACTTCGATTCCCTGGCGGTGGAGGCCGACGGCACGGTGGTCGTGGCGGCGCTCGGCGAGGGTCTCTGCGTGGTGCGCCCCGACGGCGAGATCAGCTACGTCCCGGTGCCCGGACCGCTTGCCACGAATGTCTGCTTCGGCGGTGACGACCTGCGGACCGCTTACGTCACGGAGGCGGCCGCAGGGCTCTTGCTGGCGTACGAGTGGCCCCGGCCGGGCCTGCGGCTGGAATACAACCGCTAGACGGCGTCCGCGCCCTCTTCGCCGGTGCGGATCCGCACGATCCGGTCGACCTCGGTGACCCAGATCTTGCCGTCACCGATCTTGCCGGTGCGCGCCGCCTCGACGATCGCCTTGACCGTGGCGTCGAGATCCTTGTCGTCGACAACGATGTCCATGCGCGACTTGGGTGTGAAGGAAATCTGGTACTCGGTGCCCCGGTACGTCTCTGTGTGGCCGCCTTGGCGACCGTAGCCCTGCGCTTCCGAGACGGTCATGCCGTGGATGCCAACGGTGTTCAGCGCTGCCTTGACGATGTCCACATGATGGGGCTTGATCACTGCTGTGATCAGTTTCATTGCGTACCTCCTGCACGATGTTCGAGCCACCGGACGAGGGTTGTCCACCTCCGATCCGGACGCTCCGCGCTGAACGCTTCATGTTGGCGTCTCGTGCCGCCGGGCTACCCACGGCAACGACGGCGACAGCGTAGCGGCTCGCGAAACTCTCAGAGGGGCGCGGTAGGGGATTATCCGGGCAGCAGGAGATAGTCGGAGGTAGTCACACATGTATGTGCGGTTGGACCTGCGAACCGGCGAGCTGTGCCTCGCGGAGCCTGAGGACTTCGGCCGGTTTCACATCGTCGCGGACGGCGATCGCCATGACGTCCTTGCAGTCCTCGGGCCGCAGGCGCGGCTGGGCCGGACGCATCACCTCTGGTGGTCGATCGAAGCGGTCCGGCGACTCGCGCCTCCCGACCGGGACCGGTCCTGGGACGAGCGTTTCGATGCCATGATGGCCTGGGCCGCCGACCACGGCTGGATCGACGAAGCGGGCACCCACGTCCAGGTGCACATCGAGCGTCCCGGCGGGGGGATCGTCACGGTGCAGTGAGGGCCTTGGCGATGGCTGCGGCGCAGCGGGCGTTGTTGACGACGAGTTCGACGTTGGCGTCGACCGAGCGCCCCCCGGTGGCCTCGTCGATGGCGTCGAGAACGTAGGGGGTGACCTCCCCGCCCGTGATGCCGGCGGCTTCGGCGCGCTCCAGAGCCTCCGAGATGGCCGTATCGATGACGGCATTCGGCACGGCGGCATCCTCCGGCGGCGGCACGGTGAACAGCACGCCGGTGCGTCCCATGGCGCCCACGACGGCGGCCGCCTCGGCGGGGGAGTCCACCCGGAACGGCAGCCCCAGGCCGCTGCTGCGACTCCAGAACGCCGGCAACTCGTCGCATCCGTAGCCCACCACGGGAACCCCCAACGTCTCGAGGCGCTCCAGGGTGTGCGGCAGGTCGAGGAAGGCCTTGGCGCCGGCGCAGACCGTCGCCACCGGGTAGTGCGCCAGGGCCTCCAGGTCTGAACTCACGTCCCCCGACTCGGCGCTGTTGCGGTGGACCCCACCGATACCGCCGGTGGCGAAGATCGAGATGCCGGCAGCGTGTGCCAGCGCCAGAGAGCCGGACACGGTCGTGGCGCCGGCCGGCCAGCGCTCGGCCATCGCCACCGGGAGGTCTCGTTCGGCCATCTTCTCCTCGCAGGTCAGGATCGCCGCGTAGCCGTCGTCGTCGAGGCCCACCTGCGGGACACCGTCGAGGAGGGCGGTCACCGCCGGCGTGACGCCCTGGGACTCGATGGCGGTGAGGCAGCGCTCGAGCGCCTCGGCGTTGCGGCCGGGCGGCAGGCCCAGATGGGAGTACACCGTCGACTCCAGCGCCACGACGGGTCGCCCGCCCGCCAGGGCCTCTGCGACGCGGGGGTGTATGACCGGCGATCTCATCTCATTCCTCCCGTCGCCGTGGGATGGATTCCGGCCTTCGCCGGAATGGCGCGAGCAGTGGCGTCCCGCATCGCTACGCCGTCTCCCTGGCCTGATCAGCCGTCCCGGCGGTGGCTGCGATCGTGCGGAGGTGGGAAGCGGCGGACCCGTGGCCGGCGACCACTGCCTCGGGCCACGTGTTGCCGGCCAGGCGGGCTGCCAGCAGGCCGCCGGCGAACGCATCACCCGCACCGGTCGTGTCGGTGACGCCCTCCAGGCGGGGCGGCGCCACGTCCTCCCCTTCGAACCCCTGACCGAACAGGCGCGTGGGGCGGGGACCGTCCTTGACGATCACCAGCCCGGCGAGTTGGCGATAGCCGCCGGTCTCCGAGAGCAGCCTCGCCTCGCCCGCGTCGCACAGCAGTACATCCGGACTGACGTCGGCGAGGAGGCCGCGGAACCTGTCCACGCCGACGTCCGCGATGGCTCCCACGGAGCAGGCATCCACGCTGACGGCGCCGCCTGCATCACGGACGTCGCCGATCATGCGTAGCGCCGCGGCAGCCAGGGGATCCTCCAGCAGGGAGTATCCCGCGACGTGCAGCAGCGAGACCGCTTCCAGCCAGGATGCCTCGAAGCCGTCGAGTTCGGCGCAGGCGCCGCGGTCGGTGAGCATGGTCCGCTCACCGCCGGCCCCGACCAGTACGACGACCGTGCCCGTGCGTCCACCCCGGCGCACGCAGGGCTCCACCCCGGACGCCACGAGTTCGTCGAGCAGGAAGTCGCCGAGGCTGTCGGCGCCGACCTGGCCGAAGAAGCGCGCCCGGCCGGGTCCGAGGACGGCTGCGGCGGCAACGGCCGCGTTCGCCGCGCTGCCGCCACGGCGGCGGTCGATGATGCACGGCGTGTCGGTGTCGGTCAGCACGCCCCGCCGGCGGTGTACGACGACATCCTCGAGGAGGTCGCCCAGGAAGCCGACCTGCGGGAGTGGAGCCATTCAGCGCAGCGTCGCGCAGAGCAGGTCCATGAAGGACTCGGGCGGCACGTGGGTGACGACCGAGGCGTTGGGAGCCTTGCCGGTCACTCCGAGGTGGTCGATGATGGTCTGACCCCGTGCCGGGCCGCCGCCCGATACGACCTCCACGTAGCGGTCCTCCGTCTCGGCGATCGACGGATCCAGCGCCACCGCCATCGCCAGCGGATCGGGCAGGTCGAATCCGCGGATGCCGAGCATCCCCTCCACGAACTCGGTGAGCGTGGCCTGGATGTCGCAGACGAAATCGGAGTAGGGCGTGCCGATCGCTCGGAGCCGAGCCTCGCCGGTGGGATCGACGAAGGCGCACGTCCAGGAAACGTCCCAGCCAACCATCGTGATCGGCATGCCCGATTCGAAGACGATCTTCGCCGCCTCGGGGTCGACGTAGATGTTGAACTCGGCCACCGGGGTGATGTTGCCGGGCAGCCGTCCCGTGCCGCCCATGATGTAGCAGTGCTTCACGGCGCCGGCCAGTTCGGGTTCACGCAGCAGGGCCGTGCCCAGGTTGGACAGCGGCCCCAGGGTCACCAGGGTGATCTCGCCGGGGGAGCCGCAGATGGTCTCCACCAGCACGTCCACCGCGTGACCGTCGGCCGGCGTGCGCCCGGTGAGATCCAGGCCGATGTCGCCCAGCCCGTCGGCGCCGTGCACGATCTCCGCGGTGACCGGCTCCCCGAGGATGGGCCGGGCGAGTCCGGCGTGCACCGGTACCGGCGAACCGCACAGCTCGGTGGTGTACAGGGCGTTCTGCACGCAGCGGTCCAGCGGCACGTTGCCCGCCACGATCGTCAGCGCCTCGACGTCGATGTCGGGCGTCCGCAGCGCCATGACCAGCGCCACGGCATCGTCGGAGGCGGTGTCGGTGTCGATCAGGAAGCGGCGCATGATGTTCTCCTCGCTGCGGGGCTCAGGCGGTGCCGAGGGTTGCGTATCCGGGCTTGATCACGTCGTCGATCAGGGCCAGACGCTCGTCGAAGGGGATGAACGAGCTCTTCATGGCGTTGATCGTGAGCCAGCGCAGGTCGGCCATCGTCCAGCCGAAGGCGTCGGCGCAGAGGTGCATCTCCTTGCTGAGGCTGGTGTCGCTCATGAGGCGGTTGTCGGTGTTGATGGTCACCCGGAAACGCAGCCGGCGGAGCAGTTCGATGGGGTGCCCGGCGATGGAGGGCGCCAGGCCGGTGTGGACGTTGGAGCTGGGACACAATTCGAGGGGAATGCGCCGGTCCCGCACGAAGGAAGCGAGCCGGCCCAGCCGTGGGGGGGTGCCCGGATCGTCGGTACCTGTCTCGATGTCATCGACGATGCGCACGCCGTGACCGAGGCGCTCGGTACCGCAGTACTGCACCGCCTCCCAGATGGACGGCAGGCCGAAGCCCTCGCCCGCGTGGATCGTGAAGTGGAAGTTGGCCCGCTGCAGGTACTGGAAGGCGGCGATGTGGCGTGTCGGCGGGTGGCCGGCCTCGGCGCCGGCGATGTCGAAGCCGACGATGCCGTCGTCTCGGTGGCGGACAGCCAGCTCGGCCACCTCGGTGGCGTGCGCCGCATGGCGCATCGCGCACAGCAGCCCGACGATGCGGATATTGCGCCCCCGGCTGCCTTCGGCGAAACCGGTCAGCACGCTGCGCACCACGTCGTCCATGCTCAGGCCGCGCTGGGTGTGCAACTCCGGCGCGAACCGCACCTCGGCGTAGACGATGCCGTCGGCGGCCAGATCCTCGGCGCATTCCGCGGCGACGCGGGCGATGGCGTCGGGTGTCTGCGTGATGCCGAGAGTGTGGGTGAACGTCTCCAGGTACAACTCGAGGCTGTGGCGGGCGGCGGCGCGCGCCATCCAGCGGCCCAGATCGTCGGGATCGGTGGACGGCAGGTCCCCGTAGCCGGTCTCGGCGGCCAACTCGACGACGGTGCGGGGACGGATGCCGCCGTCGAGATGGTCGTGCAGCAGCGCCTTGGGTGCTCTGCGGATCTCCTCGAGGGTTGGAGCGGTGACGCTCACGCGGCTTCGCCGCCGGTGAGGCGGTCGATCACGATCGGCGGCGGCTGGGTTGCCTCGGCGACGATGTCGAATCCACCGTCGAGGGCCGCCAGAGCGCCCGGGAGCAGCGACTCGTCCTCGGTGTGCAACTCCAGGACGGTGTCGCCGGCGCGCACCGTGTCGCCTTCCTTGGCGCGGCAGACGACCCCTGCCGTGGCGCTCACGGGGTCCTCCTTGCGGGCACGGCCCGCTCCGAGTCGCCAGGCGGCGATGCCGACCGCCATCGCGTCGAGACGCCCGACGACGCCGTCGGCGGGTGCGGTGACGGTCTCGACGATCGGCGCCTCCGGCATGGGGGTGTCGGGGTCGCCACCCTGGGCGGCGATCATGGCGCGCCAGACATCCATCGCCCGTCCCGACGCCAGGATCTCCGCGGGATCGGCGTCCAGTCCGGCGAGCTCGACCATCTCCCGGGCGAGGCCAAGCGTCACGTCGACGAGGTCGGCGGGCCCGCCGCCGGCGAGGGTCTCGACGGATTCGGTCACCTCCAGGCCATTGCCGGCGGTGCGGCCCAGGGGAGTGTTCATCCGCGTCAGCAGCGCCGCGGTGCGGACGCCGTGTGCTTCGCCGAGGGCGATCATCGCCTCCGCCAGCGGTCGGGCCATCGACTCGGTCCTGGCGAAGGCACCCGAGCCCACCTTGACGTCGAGCACGAGAGCGCTGGTGCCTTCGGCGATCTTCTTGCTCATGATCGAACTGGCGATCAGCGGGACCGAGGGAACGGTACCGGTGACGTCGCGAAGCGCATAGATCCGCTGGTCGGCGGGCGCCAAGCCGGCTCCGGCGGCGCAGATCACCGCGCCGACGTCGGCGAGTTGGGACACGATCTCGTCGTTGGACAGGGATGCCCGCCAGCCGGCGATGGCTTCCAGCTTGTCCAGCGTGCCGCCGGTGTAGCCAAGACCCCGGCCCGACAGTTGCGGCACGGCCGCCCCGCATGCGGCCACCAGCGGTGCCAGCACCAGGGAGACCTTGTCGCCCACGCCCCCGGTGGAGTGCTTGTCCACCGTGGGCCGGTCGAGGCCCGAGAGGTCCAGACGTTCCCCGGAGTCGATCATGGCCTGTGTCCAGAGGGCCAACTCGTCGGGCACCATGGCTTGGAAGTAGATGGCCATCAGCAGGGCGGAGGCCTGCTCGTCGGGGATGCGGCCGTTCGTGTACCCGTCGATGAACCAGGTGATCTCGTCGGGACGGAGCGCCTGCCCGTCCCTCTTGGCGCAGATCAGGTCGACGACGGAGAAGTCGCTCACAGGTCGTCGGGCGGCGCCTTGTCGGGGCCCACCTCCAACCCGTCCTTCGTGGCGCAGATGAGGTCGACGACGGAGAAGTCGCTCATAGATCCTGGGGGCCGAAGGCCTCAGGAAGCAGGTCGGCCAGCGTCGCGTCCTGGTTGATCACCAACTCCGGGCCGCCGACCTCGTAGAGCACCTGGCGGCAGCGCCCGCAGGGCTTGCCGGCCGGCAGGGCCTCGATGTCGTACCCGCCGACGACGGCCACCGCCACGAGACGCCCGCCGCCGGTGGTGTGCAGCGCGCACACCAGCGAGCACTCGGCGCACAGCCCCAGCCCGTAGGAGGCGTTCTCGGCGTTGCAGCCCACGAGGATCCGCCCGTCGTCGACGAGTCCGGCGGCGCCCACGTGGTAGCGGGAGTACGGACAGTAGGCGTTGGCCGCAACGGCGCGGGCGCGCCGGAAGAGGTCGTTCCAATCCGCTGACGCCGCGGTGACGGGTCCGCTCGGGTTGCTCATTGCTGCTGGCCGCGCCGGTAGCGCATGCCGTCGGCGGCGGGCATGCGCAGCTTGGAGGTGTAGAAGAGCAGCACCAGCAGCACCGTGATGTAAGGCAGCGCCTGGGGGAACTGCTTGGGCACCGTCTCCGTGGCGTAGTGCCAGACCGCGAAGCCGCCGGCGGCGATGGCCAACCCGACCGCGGCCCGGTACCGGCGGCGGACGAGGAAGACCAGCGCCATGAGGCCGAGAGCCAGCACAACCATCAGCAGAAGGCCGTGAACCGCGGGCCTGTCGCGCAACTGCAGCGTGTCGGTGAAGCCGAACAGCAGCCCGCCCAGGGCGGCGCCCACCGGCCGCCAGTTGCCGAAGATGGTGGTGGCCAGGCCGATGAAGCCCCGGCCGGCGGTCTGGCCCTCCCGGTAGATGCCGGTCAACTCGATGACCAGGAAGGCGCCGCCGTAGCCGGCGAAGGCGCCCGAGAGGATGACGCCGTAGTACTTGTAGCGGTAGACGTCCACACCGAGGCTGTCGGCCGCGATGGGGTGCTCGCCGCAACTGCGCAGGCGCAGCCCCCACGAGGTGCGCCACAACAGCCAGACCGAGATGGGCACGGTGGCGTAGGCGATGAGCGTCAGCCAGGACACGTTCCAGAGGAAGCCGCGGAGAATGCCGGCGGCGTCGGAGATCCAGAACCAGTCCCAGCTCTCGATGCGCCCGAGGGCATCGGCGGTGCTGGCCCCGCCGGCGAGGAAGGGAATGCTGAAGGAGGCGACGTCCTCGACGCGCGGCGACTGCGTGATGCCGCCACCGGGGCGTCCCTGGAAGACCTTGTCGGACAGGAAGCGCGTGATCCCCGGCGCCATCACCAGGATGGCCGCGCCGGAGATGATGTGGTCCACGCCGAAGCTGACCGTCGCGATGGCGTGCAGCAGGCCGCCGACGGCCCCTCCGGCGGCGCCGATGAGCATGCCCCACCACGGGCCGAACTCCAGGGCACCGTAGGCCCCGAACCAGGTGCCGAGGATGAGCATGCCCTCCAGGCCGATGTTCACCACGCCGGCCCGCTCGGAGAAGATGCCGCCCATGGCCGGCATCAGGATCGGCACCGCGTAGGCGAGCGCGATCGACCAGGTGGTGCTGTTGGCGAGCTGGTCGGTGGCCGGTCGGGCGAACTGCTCGGTGAGCGCGAGGAGCGCCACGCCGATGACGGCGATGACGGCGAACCGCAGCCGCCGCTGGAACCGCCGATCCTGCGGTGTGTCCGTCGGCTTCGGGTACCAACTGGGTCGCTCGGCGAAGCGCTCCAACGGCCGCCAGGAGTCTCGGGCGTCGTCGCCGGGGGTGGTCTGGGAGTCGAGTGTCATGTCGCGGGTCTCGTATCGGACTCGGTCGCGTCAGAGGGCGTACCCGGGGGCTGGTCCGGCTCATCTGATGCCATGGCGAGCGAGGCGGCGCGTGCCTCCTCGTCCTGGCGGCGCCGTTGCACCACGACGTAGGTGATGACCGCGGCGAAGATGATGATGCCCTTCATGATCTCGACGATCTCCTGGGGGGCATCGCCGTGCACGTCCAGGATCGGTGCAGCGCTGTCCAGGAAACCGAACACCAGCGCGCCGATGGCAATACCGCCCGGATGGTTCTGGCCAAGCAGTGCCACGGCGATGCCGGCGAAGCCGAGATTCTGGGTGAACTGCAGCCCGTAGGCGTAATCGCGTCCCAGCACCTCCGGCAGCCCCACCAGGCCTCCCACCGCCCCGCTGAGGGCCATGGCCACGACGATCGTTCGATTCGGGGAAACGCCCGAGGCCTCGGCGGCGAGCGGGTTGATGCCCGACGCACGCAGGTCGTAGCCGGGCCGGGTTCGTGCGACATAGATCCAGTAGAGGATCCCGATGATTATCGCCACGATGACGAAGCCCCAGAGCACCCGACCCTTGCCGATCTCGCGGGTGAAGTTCTCGACGAAGCCGTTCAGGTTGGGCATGCGGCCCGAGGGTGGGATCTCGGCTGTCTCCTGGTTGAGGCTCTCGTCGGGCACGTCCCATTGCCGGAAGAGCATCGCCACCACGAAGCTGATGGAGACGGCGTTGAGCATGATCGTGGAGATCACCTCATGGATGCCGCGGGTGACCTTCAGGACGCCGGCGATCAGAGCCCACACCGACCCGGTTGCCATGGCCACCAGGATGATGATCGTGAGATGCAACGGCGCGGGCAAAGACAGTTCGGCGGCCACCTGGGCGGCGATGATCGACGCCAGGATGTACTGACCCTCCACGCCGATGTTGAAGAGGTTCATGCGGAAACCGATCGCCACCGCCACCGCCGACAGGTACAGCGGTGTGGCACGGTTCACCATGTCGACGAGGGTTTCCAACTCGAACCCGTAGGAGAACATGCGCCCGTAGGCCGGGAACGGGTTGCTGCCGCTGAGCACGAGCGCGATCGAAGCCACCGCCAGCGACAGGATCAGCGCCGCCACGGGCGCGGCCAGGGCCAGCGTGAGTCGCCGGTGTGCGGGGAGCCGGTGGGAGGAACGGGTGCTCATGCGTGCTGCGGCTCGGCTACCTCATCGGCCGCGCCGGTCATGTGGGCGCCCAGCTCGCGGGGGGTGACCGTCGCCGGATCCAGGGCTGCGGAGATGCGGCCGCGGAAGATCACCAGCAGGCGGTCCGAGAGCCCGATCAACTCGTCCAGATCGGCCGAGACCAGCAGCACCGCCAGCCCCTGCTCGCGCGCCTGGTGCAGCGTCTCCCAGACGGCGGCCTGGGCTCCCACGTCGATGCCCCGCGTGGGGTGCGCGGCGATCAGCAGATTCGGCGTCATGATCATCTCCCGCCCGATGATCAGCTTCTGCTGGTTGCCGCCGGACAGCGCATGGGCCGCCACGTCGGGCCCCGGCGTGCGCACGTCGAAGGCGGCGATGAGTTCCCGGGTCTTGGCACGCGCACTCCTGGGGGTCAGCCAGAATCCCTTGCGCGAGTACGGCTCCTTGCCCTGGTGCCCGCACATGGCGTTCTCCCAGAGCGGTGCGGGCAGCAGCAGGCCGCGCCGGTGACGATCCTCGGGGATGTACCCGATGCCCGCCTCACGCCGCCGGCGCACCGACCATTCGCTGATGTCGGCGGCCTCGAGGAGCACGCGACCCCCCGACGGCTCTCGGATCCCCAACACGGCTTCCACGAACTCGATCTGGCCGTTGCCCTCCACGCCGGCCACACCCACGATCTCGCCCCGGCGAACCTCCAGGCTGATCCCCTTGACGACCTCCCGCTCGTCGTCGTCGAGGACCGAGAGATCCTCCACCTGCAGGGAGACGGTGTCCTGCACCGTCGTGGTCCGAGCCTCGGGGGTGGGGAGCTCCGAACCGACCATCAGCTCCGCCAGATCGCGGGGCGACACCTCCTCGGGTTTCACCGTGGCGACCGTCCTCCCCGCCCGCAGGACGGTGATCGTGTCGGCGATCTCCAACACCTCGTCCAGCTTGTGGTCGATGAAGACGATGGTCTCGCCGCGGGCGCACATGTCCCGCATGTTGCGGAACAGCTCCTCCACCTCGTGGGGGACGAGCACCGACGTGGGCTCGTCCAGGATCAGGATGCGGGCGCCCCGGTAGAGCACCTTGATGATCTCGACGCGCTGGCGCTCGCCCACACCCAGGTTCTCGACCGGTTCGTCGAGGTGAACGTCCAAGCCGTAGGCGTCGCTGAGTTCGGTGACCCGGCGCCGTGCGTCGGCGAAGTCGATGCGCCCACCTCGCCCTGTGGGTTCGGCGCCGAGGATGATGTTCTCCAGCACCGTGAGGTTGTCGGCCAGCATGAAGTGCTGGTGGACCATGCCGATGCCGGCGGCCAGGGCATCGCGGGGCGAGCGGAAGTGCACCTCTTCGCCTCTGACGACGATGCGCCCCTCGTCGGCGGGCAACATGCCGTACAGCACGTTCATGAGCGTGGACTTGCCGGCTCCGTTCTCGCCGCAGATGGCGTGGATCTCGCCTTCGGCCACCGTGAGGTTGACGCGATCATTGGCGAGGACGCCGGGGAAGCGCTTGGTGATGTTCTCGAGCGACAGAGCCGGCGTCATGGTGTCGCGACCGACCTCCCGGGGAAAGTTCGGCGCCTAGCTTGGCACGCCGCCGGGGGGTCCGCGTGGAGCGCCCCGGCGTGGGTCGACCGGTGCGGGGTCCCGGAGTGTTCCGGGACCCCGCACCGCGGTCGCGTGTCTCCGAGCTACTCGGTGGTCTCCGGTACGACGATGTCGCCGCGGATGATCTGCTGCTTGAAGTCCTCCAGCTGCGGGATGACGTCGTTGAGGAACCCGCCCGAGATGGAGTAGCCCACCCCGTTCACGGCCAGGTTGAAGACGGTCTCGCCACCTTCGAAGGTGCCGTTCACGACCCTCTCGATGGTGTCGAAGACAGCAACGTCCACGCGCTTGAGCATCGAGCTGAGGATGTACGGCCGCACCTCCTCGGCGGAGGTCCAGTACTGGTCGGAGTCCACGCCGATGGCCCACACCTTGGAGTCGCCGGCCTCGCTGAACTCCTTGGCCGCCTCGAACAGGCCTGCGCCCGTGCCGCCGGCGGCGTGGTAGATGACGTCCGCGCCGGCCTCGTACATGGACTGGGCGATGATCTTGCCCTCAGCAGGCTGCGACCAGCCGTCGAAGTCCGGCGGCTCGGTGACGTAGGCGGCAATGATCTCGATGTTCGGATCCACCGCATAGACGCCCGCCTCGAAGCCGGCGTGGAACTTCCGGATGATCGGTATGTCCACGCCGCCGATGAACCCGACCGTGCCGGTCGTGGACTTCAGCGCCGCTGCGGCGCCCACGAGGAATGAGCCCTCGTGCTCGGCGAAGGTCAGCCCGGCGAGATTCGGGAGCTCTGCGGGGAAGCTGTCGATGATGCCGAAATAGGTGTCGGGGTTGTTGGTCGCCACCTCGGTGATGGACTCGCCGAACAGGAAGCCCACGCCGATGACCAGATCGGCACCGTCGGCGGAGAGCTGCAGCAGTTCGGCGCGGTTGGAGCCGTCGGGGTTGGGGGAGGCCTCGGTGGTGTTCACCCGCAGGAAGTCGGCGGCCCTGTCGAGGCCGGCTGCAGCCGAGTCGTTGAACGACTGGTCGCCGCGGCCGCCGATGTCGAACACCAGCGCCGCGGTGACGTCTTCACCGCCGCCGCGCTCGGTCGTCTCGGGCACCACGATGCTGCCGCCCACGATGGCTTCCTTGAACCTCTCCAACTCCGGCACGATGTCGTCCAAGAAGCCACCCGTGGTGGAGTAGCCGACGCCGTCCACGGCCAGGTTGAAGACCGTCGTGCCACCGGTGAAGTCACCGTTGACGACCGCCTCGATGGTGTTGTAGACGGCCACGTCCACCCGCTTCAGCATCGAGGTGAGGATGTACGGGCGCACCTCCTCCGAAGACGTGTTGTACTGGTCGGAGTCCACGCCGATGGCCCACACGTGGGAGCCGGTCGACTCGCTGAACTCCTTGGCGGCCTCGAACAGGCCCGCTCCCGAGCCGCCGGCCGCGTGATAGATCACATCCGCGCCGGCCTCGTACATGGACTGGGAGATGATCTTGGCCTCCGCGGGCTGGAACCAGCCATCGAAGTCGGGTGGCTCGGTGATGTAGGCGTCCAGGATGCGGATGTTCGGATCCACGGCTTGCACGCCTGCCTCGAAGCCGGCGTGGAACCGCCGGATGAGGTCGATGTCAACGCCGCCGATGAAGCCGACCGTGCCGCTGGTGGACTTCATAGCCGCCGCGGCGCCGACGAGGAACGAGCCCTCGTGCTCGGCGAAGACCAGCCCGGCGAGGTTGTCGGTGCCGTCGGGGGCGCTGTCGATGATGCCGAAGTAGGTGTCGGGGTTGTTGGCCGCCACCTGGGTGATGGACTCGCCGAACAGGAAGCCCACGCCGATCACGAGGTCGGCGCCGTCGGCGGACAGTTGCAGCAACTCGGCGCGGTTGGAGCCGTCGGCGTTCGGTGAAGCCTCAGTGGTGGTCACCCCCAACTCGGCGGCCGCCCTATCCAATCCGGCCGCGGCGGAGTCGTTGAACGACTGGTCGCCGCGCCCACCGATGTCGAACGCCAGCGCCGCGGTGATGTCCTCGGCCGCCGGAGGCGGCGGGGGAGCGTCGGCGGGAGCCTCCGGAGGAGCCTCGGCGGCACCGTCATCGGCTGCCGGCGCCGGAGCGGGCGCAGGCTGCGGGGTGGTCGTGGGTTCGTCATCGCCACCGCAGGCTGCGGCCACCATGACGACTGCCAGCAGGATTGCCAACAGTCCGGTAGTGCGTCGTCGCATCGTTGTCTCGTTTCTTGTCGTGGTTCTCAACTGGGCGTCTTCGTCCGGCCCTGGTGTTCGGCGAGCACTCCGGGCGTGTCAGGATTCCCTGCGGTGCGTGTGCCCATTCTCGTGCCCGGTGATCGGGTGCGGATCGTGGCCCGCCGACGCTGGCAGACTATCGGCTGGCAGCGGGACTCGCGGGCGCGAAACCGCCATCGATACGGGCGCGTCCCGGGGCGCGAGACGGTGCGGGTAGCCTGCAATCAGGATCCCGCGCGACGGCGGCTGGACGACCCGCTCCGGCGGCCTGCGCCTCAAGCCGGCGAGGCAGAGTATGACGAGTTCCGAGCACCGCAGCGATTCGGTCATCCTCGATCGGATGTCGATCAACGACGTCGACACGATCCTCGATATCTGCCGCTCGAACTCGGGCACCAGCGAGACCGCCCACGCCGTCCCCGACGAGTCCGACGCGCTGTTCACCTGGGACTACGACAAGGGCGCCCGCCCCAAGCTCGAGAAGCTCTACGAGAAGGGCAAGACGTCGCAGTGGAATGCCAACGACCTGCCATGGCACCTGGATGTGGATCCCACCACGATTTTCCGCGTCGGCGACCAGCTGCCGCCGACGCGCGAGGACATGGCCGGCGACCCGTCGTCACCGCTGCACAAATGGGGTGAGGCGGAATGGGCGGAGTATCGCACCGAGGCCATCGCCTGGCGGCTGAGCCAGTTCCTGCACGGCGAGCAGGGGGCGCTGCTGTGCACGGCCAAGATCGTCGAGACCGTGCCGTGGATCGACGCCAAGTACTACGCCGCCACCCAGGTGGTGGACGAGGCCCGCCACGTGGAGGTCTTCGGCCGCTACCTCCGCACCAAGCTGAACAGCGAGTATCCCATCAACCCGCACCTGCGGCTGCTGCTCGACGACATCATCAGCGACAGCCGCTGGGACATGACCTACCTCGGTATGCAGATCATGGTGGAGGGCTTGGCGCTGGCCGCCTTCGGCTTCATGCACGCCGGTACCGAGGAGCCCCTGCTGCGGCAGTTGCTGCGCTACGTGATGGCCGACGAGGCGCGCCACGTGGCCTTCGGCGTGCTGAGCCTGCAGGAGTACTACAGCCACCTCACGCAGGCGGAGATCCGTGAGCGGCAGGAGTTCGCCTTCGAGGCGGCGGTGCGGATGCGTGACCGCTTCCTGTCCCAGGAGGTGTACGAGCGGCTCGGCGTGCCGGTGCGGCCGATGGTGGAGTTGCTGCTGAGCCTGCCGCCGGAGCGGAGCGCTTTCCAGAGGATGCTCTTCTCCAAGATCGTGCCCAACTGCCGCAAGCTGGGTCTTCTGGACGCCGGGGACGGCTGGCTGCGCGACCGCTTCACCGAGATCGGCGTGATCGAGTTCGAGCACCACGTCGACACCTCGGAGGAATACGAGGAGTTCGTCGCCGCCTAGCCGAGCGCCGGCCCGCCTCGTGTGGTTTTCTTCAGGCAGTTCCTGCAGCCGAGGCGGTGGCGGTTCCGGGCGATGATTTCGTAGACGCACGCCGCCAGGGCGGAGATCCCCGGAACGGTCAGCGACCAGCCCAGTGAACTCCACGGGCCACCGCACGCTCGCAGTGACTCGGCGATGGCGCGATGGCCGCGGTGGTGTCTGCCGTTGGCGTCGATCCACCATGCCGCATCGGCTGCCTGCTGTTCACTGAGTCCGACTGCGCCGAGATCGACCCGCTGGGACGCCAGGACGGACGCGCCGGCGGGGAGTCGGGCTGCCAGCCAGTCGGCGCAGCGCGTGCAGAAGTCGCAGTCGCCGTCGTAGATGAGGGTCGGCGACGGCTCCGGGCCGGTCGGGGGCGCCATGGGGCGGCGGCGCGGGGTGGGCCGCCGGAGGTCTAGGAGTTGCGGCCCACGTTGGGCTTGCGGCCGTGGTTCGCCTTCTTGCGCCGGGCGTTGGCCCGCTTGCGCTGGGTGCGCTTGGACATGGCTACCTCCGACCCGCCAGCCTACCGGCCGCCCCCGCCGCCCCGTTACCCTTCGAGGGCTGTGCAGCGATTCGGGCTTGCGGGCCTGCCGAACTCCGGCAAGTCGACGTTATTCAACGCTCTGACCGGCGGCGATTCGCCGGTGGCGCCCTATGCGTACTCAACCACGGGCACGCGTCTGGGGGAGGCCAAGCTCGCCGATGAACGCCTCGAGCGCATCACACGCATGAGCGAATCGGCCAAGACGACGCCGGCAGGCGTGCAGTTCACCGACGTCGGCGGTCTCGCCGCGGGCGCTGCCGCGGGAGAGGGCCTCGGTAACCGTTTCCTCGGCGGCATCAGGGAGGTGGACGCCTTGGTCCTCGTCCTCCGAGCGTTCGAGGACGAGGAGGTGGACGGCGTCAGCGATCCGCTCGAGGCGCTGGTCACCCTCGAACTGGAGTTGAGCCTCGCCGATCTGGACAGCCTCGAACGCCAGATCGACAAGAAGCGCCGGCAGGCCAAGGGCGATGCGACCGTCGCCCCCGAGGTGGCGAGGATGGAGCGAGCCGCCGCCACCCTCTCGGACGGGAGACCGCTGTGGCGAGGTGACCTGGCCGAGGACGAGCGGACGCTTCTGGCACCCTGCTTCCTGCTGACCAACAAGCCCGTCGTCGCCGTGGTCAACATCGGCGAGCAGGCGACGGCCGATGAGGTCGACGCCACCGTGCAGGCTGTTGCGTCGGAGTTGAGTGGAGCGGAGGCGCTGGCGGTGTGCGCCCGACTGGAAGCAGAGGTTGCGGAACTGCCCGAGGCCGAGCGGGCCGAGATGGCCGAGAGCCTCGACCTGGGTGAGGGCGCCCTGGCCCGCCTGGTCGCCGCCTCCTACCGGTGCCTCGGCCTGTCCACGTTCTTCACGACCGGCCCCAAGGAGACGCGTGCGTGGCCCTTCCCGGCCGGCAGCACCGCCGACGTCTGCGCCGGTCTCGTCCACACCGACTTCCAGCGGGGGTTCATCAGGGCGGAGACCATCCAGTGGGCCGAACTGCTGGAGATCGGCTCGTGGTCCGAGGCTCGGTCCAGCGGGCGCTTGCGTGCCGAGGGGCGCTCGTACGGGGTACAGGACGGCGACGTGCTGGAGATCCGCTTCAACGTGTAGTTCGGGACCGAGCTCCGCCGGTTCAGGACCGGGCGCAGCAGGCCGGTTCGCAGAGGTCGGGCCACGGCCCCGAGGCGCCCAGAGCCTGTGCCCGCGTGCCGGGGGAGACGCGCTCGCGGATCAACTCGACGATCATGTCGACGAAGGACGGATGCGTCCCGACCGTCGGTGATCGCACCAGGTTCATGCCCAGGGCCGTCGCGGCGCCCGCCGCCTCGTCGTCGAGGTCGTGGATCACTTCCATGTGATCCGAGACGAATCCCACGGGCACGAGTACGACATCGCGGACGCCCTCGCGGCGCAGCGATCCGAGGTGGTCCAGGACATCGGGTTCCAGCCAGGGGACATGGGCGGGTCCGCTGCGGCTCTGGTAGACGAGATCCCACACCGGCTGCTCGCCGGAGCCACCTCCGGTGGCGACTCGATCGGCGATCAGGCCGGCTGCCTCCCGCAGTTGCCTCTCGTACGGGGCGTGGTCGGCCATCGCCGTCGGGATGCTGTGCGCGGAGAAGACCAGCCGTGCCGGCCCCTCGGCACCCGCCGCGGCGAGGTGTGCCAGGGAGCCGCGCACTCCCTCGGCCATCGGCTCGATGAACCCGGGATGGTTCCAGTAGAGACGGAGCTTGTGGATCTCCGGTGCGCCGGCGACCGCATCTCGGGCATGGGCGATGTCCTCGCTGTACTGGCGGCACCCCGAGTACGAACCGAAGGCGGAGGTCACGAACGCCAGCGCCCGGCGGACGCCGTCGGCCTGCATCGCCGCCACGGTGTCGGCCAGCATGGGGTGCCAGTTGCGGTTGCCCCAGTAGACGGGCAGGTCCATGCCGGCGTCCCGGAGCGCCACCGCAAGTGCGGCGAACAGGGCGCGGTTCTGGTCGTTGATGGGACTCCGGCCACCGCGGGCCAGGTAGTGCTCGGCCACAGCCTCGAGGCGCTCGGCGGGCACGTTGCGCCCGCGGGTCACGTTCCGGAGGAACGGCATCACCTCATGGGGTGCCTCCGGCCCACCGAACGACACCACCACGACGGCGTCGTAGTCCGGTCCCGGAATCACGTCGTGGCGCATTCCCCGAGACGGTAGGCGCGTCCGTCCCTCACCACGCACAGCGGGTGACGGAGTCGGGTCGGAGCACCGCCCGGATTTGGTACTCCAGGGAGTTCCGCGGTAGGGAAACCGCAGCGATGATCATCAACAGCAGGTCGCTTCGCCCCGCTCGGTGGGGCTCGCTCGCCGCGCTTGCGGTGATGGCCTGCCTTGCCGCGCTCGCTCCCAGTGCGGTTGCCAGGGAACTCGGCAGTGATGAGGACCTGCCTTTCACGAACCATCGGCTGGCGCAGGAGCAACTCGCCTGGGCCGAGGAGAATCTGGAAGCGACGAACCGGAGACTTGCCCAGAGTGAGGCCGAGTTCGACGCCCTGGTGGCGGAGGCGGCCGACCTCGTCGGACTGGAGCAGACGCTGATCCGGCACGTCATCGAATCGCGGAACAGGGCGGTCGACTACGTCGTGACGACCTACATCACCGGGCGATGGGGCGACCTCAGCGCAGACCTGCTCGCCGCCGGGCATCTTCTCGACGCCCTCTACCTGCAGACGCTGCTCGAGGTACGGGCCGCCGCGGTTGCCGACGCGTATTCGGAGTTCGAGGAACTCCTGGTGAACGCCGGTGAGCGGCTCGCCTTCGTCGTCGACCGCATCGACGTCGTGCATCGGGACATCCAGCTCGTGCATCGCGACATCCCGCTCCTGGAGGGACGCCTAACCGAGGCGCGCTGGGTGGCGTCGGTCGCTGAGATCCATGGCGTCGCCGACAGGGAGATGGTGAACCGGAACCGCAAGGAGCCCACACCCGAGCAGTGGGATGCGCTGCGGCACTGCGAGTCCACGAACAATTACCTGGTCAACACCGGCAACGGCTACTACGGGGCATACCAGTTCGACCAGTCGACATGGGAGTCGGTCGGGGGCACGGGCCGGCCGCACTGGGCGGAGCCTGTCGTTCAGGATGCGCGTGCGCGGCTTCTCTACTCCCGCCGAGGCTGGACGCCCTGGCCGATCTGCGGGCGCCACCTTCGCTGATCGGGGATTCGCCGGCGAGCGGCGCCCCGGCGCACGATCTCTCTTGCGTTCTACTGCGGCCGGCCCGAGCGGTGGGTGCCGACCATGCACACGGCGGGCTAGGCCGTGTCGGGCAACTCCTGCCGGGTCTTCATCAGGGCACCCGCGTTGCGGATGATCGTGTCGGCGAGTCCGCGGCAGGTGGCCCGTCGTGTCTTCTCGAAGGCGCCCCGGTCGAGCCGCTGGTCGAGCTCGGCGGCGATGCGCAGAGCCTCGCTCGTCGGGTCCGCGCAGTCCGCACGGTCCAGGAACCCCACCCCGACGGCCTCGTCGGGGGAGTAGACCTGCGCGGTGTTGCAGGCGAGCGTGAAGTGTCGGGGCGACAACCGCGCCCGGGCGAGATCCACCACCAACTCCGGCAGCGGGATGCCGATGGCCACCTCGTTGAGCCCGATCTTGGAGTCACCCGCAGCGCCGAGCCGGATGTCGGAGCACAGCAGGATCACCGCGCCCGCCGCGAGGGCGTGCCCGGTGCAGGCCGTCACGATCGGTCGGGGAAACTCGGCGAGACGCAGGAAGACCTCCGTGCCCCGGTGAAGGAGTTCCATCGCCGCCCTGCCGCCCCCGCGCATCACCTGAAGGTCGAGGCCGGCGGAGAACACGCCGGGTCGTCCGGCCAGGACGACGGCCCCGGCCTGGGCCTCGGCGGCGTCCAGTGCACCCCACAGGCCGTCGATGAGGGTCGCGTTGATGGCGTTGACCTTGCCGTCGTCGAGCCTGACGAGTGCGACAGAGCCGACGAGGCTCATGGTGACCGGGGATTCGCTCACGCCCGACTCCTTCGTGCTCGATCGGTCCGCCTGCCGGTCGCACCGGCCGCAGGACGTGGCCGGGGGTGGCGATGACTATAACCTGCACGGTGTGAGCACCGATCAGAGTCTGAGCGCAACCGCAACCGTCGACGCCGGGTCCCCGGTCCTGCAGGTCACCGACGAGGCCGCCGAGGTGGTGGTCGGCGCGCTGGCCGATGAGCCCGACGGCAACAATCTCGGCCTGCGAGTCGCCATCACGGGCACCGAGATGTCCCCGAGCATGACATTCGAGTACAGCTACGACCTCTCGCTGCACGAGATCGACAAGGTCGACAGTGGCGACGTCGCCTACGAGACGGCCGGGCTGACCGTCATCGTTCCCGCCGATTCCGTTGCCAACCTCACCGGCGCCACGCTCGATGTGCCGAGCAATCCGCTGCAGGGGGGCTTGGTGATCCGCAACCCGAATCGCCCCGACATGGGCGACCAGATCGAGCTGTCGGAGTCGGATTCGGTCTCGGAGCGCCTGCAGTCGTTGCTGAACAACCATGTCAATCCGTCTCTTGCCGCTCACGGTGGTTACGTGGAGCTCGTCCGGGTCGAGGACAGCAAGGCCTACCTGCTGATGGGGGGCGGCTGCCAGGGGTGCACCATGAGTGCCGCGACCCTGCATCAGGGCGTTGCAGCGATCATCTCCCAGCACGTGCCGGAGATCGTCGACGTGATCGACGTGACCGACCACGCCGCGGGCGAGAACCCCTTCTACCAGTAGCCCACCGGCGCCTGCCGGGTCGCCGGCCAGGGCGGATCAGCCGAGAGCGTCCAGGGCCGTCGAGGTGATGCCCGCGGCGTCGAGGCCGCAGGCGGCGAGAATCTCGTCGGGCTTGCCGTGGGGGATGTAGCTCGTCGGGACGCCGAGGATCCGGATTGCGGGGGAGGCGCCGGCGCCGTCCATGTTGCTGAGAGCCGCGGCGATGGATGCGCCCGCCCCACCATCCCGGATCCCGTCCTCGACGGTTATCACGAGCGAGTGCTCGCCGGCATCGCTCAGCATCGCCGGGTCGAGCGGGGCGATCACTCGCACGTCCCAGACCGAGGTCGAGATCCCGCGGCCCTCGAGACGCTCGGCGGCCTCCTCGGCCGCGTCCAGCATCTTGCCGACGGCCAGCAGGCAGACCGTGTCGCCGCGACGGGTCTTGCGACCGGCCAGCCCACCGCCGATCTCGCTCTCGGAGACCTGGCGAGCGGCCGTCTTCGGCCAGCGGATGGCCACCGGACCGTCGGTCATGTCCAGTGCCTGTGCCAGCATGACCTCCAACTCCTGGAACGACGACGGCGCCATCACGCACATTCCCGGAACCTTCGTCAGCAGGGCCATGTCGAGGATCCCGTGGTGCGACGGGCCGTCGTCACCGGTGATCCCGGCGCGGTCGAGGCAGAAGACGACCGGCTGGCGGTGCAGACCCACATCCAGGTTCACCTGGTCGAACGCCCGGGTCAGGAACGTCGAGTAGATGGCCACGACGGGCCGCAATCCACCCATGGCCATGCCGGCGGCCGACGTGACGGCGTGCTGTTCGGCGATGCCGACATCCACGAAGCGGTCCGGGAAGCGCTCCTTGAATCCCAGCAGACCCGTTGAGTCCGGCATGGCGGCGGTGATGGCGACCACATCGGGACGCGACTCCGCCTCCTTCACGATTGCGTCCGCGAACGCCTGGGTGTAGCTGCCGAGCTTGGTCTGCGACGTGTCGTGCATCCGCTTGATGGGATCGCGCTCGGCGGGCTCGTAGCCGCGTCCCTTGTCGGTGAGGACGTGCACGACGACCGGACCCTTCAGTTCGGCCGCGTGCCGCAGGCTCCTCTCCAGGTTGCGGATGTCATGGCCGTCGAACGGCCCGGTGTAGCGCACGCCGAGGTCGGAGAAGAACGACGGCGACTCCGACAGTTCCCGCACGCCGGCCTTGAGAGCGTCCATCACCCGGTCCATGTGATCCCCGACGAGAGGCAGGTCGCCGAGGATCCGCTCCACCCGTTCCTGCTGGTGGACGAACGTCGGGTTCACCGACAGGCGTGCCAGGCGCTCGCTGAGCCGGGAAACCGTCGGCGCGTAGGAGCGACCGTTGTCATTGAAGATGATGACGACGTCGAGGTTGGAGTGTCCCAGGTTGTTGAGACCCTCGAACGCCATCCCTCCGGTCATGGAGCCGTCCCCGATGACCGCGACGACCCGTCGCCGGGCGCCGCCGCTCTGCTCGGCGGACTTGTAGGCGAGCGCCAGGCCGTGGGCATAGCTCAAGGAGGTGGATGCGTGGCTGTTCTCGACCCAGTCGTGATCGGACTCCTCCCGGGAGGGGTAGCCGGACAACCCGCCCGGCTTGCGCAACTCCTCGAATAGGTGGGATCGGCCGGTCACGATCTTGTGGACGTAGGCCTGGTGACCCGTGTCCCAGATGATCGCGTCGGTCGGTGAGTTGAAGACGCGGTGCAGGGCGAGGGTCAACTCGACGGCGCCGAGGTTCGAGCCGAGGTGCCCGCCGTGCGTGGTCACGGCGTCGACGATGAACGCCCGGATCTCCTCGGCGAGCCCGTCGAGTTCGTCGTAGCTCATCTCGCGCAGGGCAGCGGGCGTGATGACCTGATTCAGCAACATCGTGGAGCCTCGCTGGGGTCAGTCGGTCACGGACAGACGGTGAATACCTTAGTTCCTGAGGATTCTCAAATTGTCGGGAGATCTTGGGCGCTTGCCGGAGAGGTGTCGCCGCCGCCGGGCTCCGGGTCGCCCTGGCGGGCGCGTCGCCGCCGCTGCGTCGCCCAGCGCGTCAGGGGCGTGGCCCAGGCCAACGCGATGAAGAGGCAGAGAACACCAGCCGCGGCGTCGATCCAGTAGTGGTTGGCGGTGACGACCACGGCGAACAGGGTCAGCGGGGGATAGAGGTACAGGCAGGCGCGTCCCCAGCCGCTGCGAATCTTGCCCCGGAGCGCCAGGAAGCACCAGAAGGCCCAGGCGAAGTGGATGCTCGGCATCGCCGCATACTGGTTCGAGAGCTTCTGGAATGTGCCGGAGTCGAACGACCAGAGCCCCTTGTAGTGCAGCATCGTGTCGACGAATCCCGTATTGGCGAGGCAGGCGCCGTACTGGCCGCAGTCACCGAGCAGCCGGGGTGGCATGAGTGGGAACAGGGCGAACCCGACGAGGCCGAGCCCTGTGCAGATCAGCCCGGTGGTCCGCCACCGCTGGTAGTGCTCCGGGAAACGCAGGTACAGCCACATCAAGGTGAAGAACGTCACGGTGAAGTGCAACAGGCCGTAGAACACGTTCCAGATCGATATGAACGTCTCCCATCCCAGGAACCATCCCTGCACCGCGGACTCGATGTAGAGCCCCAGTGCCCGTTCCACCTCGATGACGATCTCGGCGTTGTTCAGGGCGAGGCCCGGTCCGACGGCGGCGGATCCGAAGCGGTTCCGGATGAGGTTGTAGCCGAAGTAGAACAAGCCGATGAGGAGGAGTTCCCGCCACCAGCGGATGCCCAACTCCTTGCGGGTAGGGAGATGCCTGGTGGTCTCCTCGACGATGCTCCTGCGAGTTCCCTCGACGATCGACGCAATCGCAGACCGTGCCCGGGCACCGTGCCCGGGGACGCGATCCGGTGGAGCGACGCCGGTCGTCATCACCGACCTCAGACGAGCACCTCGGTGCGTTCCTCCTCCGCCGGCGGGGTGGTCTTCCGGCGGAGTCGGCCGAACAGCACGGCGGGGAGTCCGGGAAGGCTGCAGATGAGGATCATCAGGCCGATGAGCAGCCCGAGGGAGATCGCCTGCTCCTCGGGCGCGCCGATCGAGCCGAGGAAGAACACCAGGGAGGCCTCGCGCACGCCGAGTCCTCCGATGCCCAGCGGTAGGACCTGCAGCATCAGCACCGCGGGGAAGAAGACCATGAGTGCGGTGAAGCCCACTTCGTTGATGCCGATCGCCTCGGTGGCGCAGCCGACGGCCAGCAACACCGAGAGTTGGTAGGCGAACGACGCCGCGACCAGCCGGACAGCCGCCCGCGGCCTTGCCCTCAGCGCGTCGAGAGCGAGGTGCATGGCGTTGAGGTAGCGCCCGATCCCCGTTCGCCCGGCGAGCCAGCGACCCGTGGCCTCGTGCCCCACGATGTAGAGCAGCGCCCCGAAGGTGCCCAGCGTGATTCCCGCCAGCGCGATGGCGGTGCCCGATGAGGCTCCGAGGCCGGCGAGCGGCGGGTTCAGCGCCAGGCCCACGAACGTGAACAGTGGCAGCACGAGCCACCCGGAGAGCCGCTCGAAGATCACGGACGCGAACCCGGCCGGCCGGTTCCCGGTGTCGGCGGACACCCGCGCCACGCGGAGCACGTCCCCGCCGATGGTTGTCGGCATCACGTTCGACACGAACTGCCCCGCAATGAAGTGCGACAGGATCCTGCGCCTGGGCACCTGGAGGTCCAGAGCGTTGGTCACCTGGCGCCACCGGAGGGCACCCAGCACGAGCGACAGCCCCGTCAGCCCGAAGGCGCCGACCAGCCAGAACGGAGTCCAGCGGTTCCAGTCCGGGAGGAGGCGGGAGGCGTCGAGATTCGGGCCCTGGATGATGAGGAAGGCAAGCAGGCCACCGCTGATGCCGGCGCGGAGCAGGTAAATGGTCCAGGTGCGCTTGCGGTCCATCGGTTCCTTGGCGATTCGTCGGCTGCTTGCCGGGGCCGACCCGGCAGCGCCCCTACGTGAAGGCGCCGGCCGGCTGCCCGATCGACGATGCGGGCGGTCGGCGCTCGTCAGGTTAGTGCTGGGGGATCGCGCCGCAATTAACGGCGGCCGCTACCGCACCCGCGGTATGCGGTCGGTGAACCTCTGCCGGTCGACGATGACCCGGACGATGCGACCGCTGCCGACGAGGTCACCGTCGCCGTCCCGCGCCTCCACGCTGAACGTGAGGCGGCGACCTTCGACCCGCTCGAGACGAGCGGTGGCGAACACCCTGTTGCCGACCGGCACCGGGCGAACGTGATCGAAGTGGATCCGCATGCTGACGCTGGTGGAGTTGGCCGGGAGGCTCTCCTCGATGGCGTTGATCGTGGCGGCCTCGCCGAGGGCGAGGAGGACGGGGGTGGCGAGAACGGACATGTCGCTCGAGCCGACGGCCAGGCCGGTGTCGTCGTCGGCGACCACGCGGCCGGCGCGTCCCGAGGCGCCGGGTTGGAGTGCCACGGTTCCGTACACTACGGCGCGTCGTGCGAGCGGTCACGCTCGCTGTCGCCAGGGGCGCTGCCGGACCGTGCCGACGACCCGTGTCCGGGATCGGCGATTGGTACCCTGGGCATCGCCTGTGCCGCGACCGTGCGGTGGTCGAGGCTCAAGTCTGCAATGGAGGCACCGATGACGAGCGCCATGCCGGATCCCGATCTCCTCGACGCCACGCTGCAGGCGGCGCTGCGCAGCGGCGGTGATTTCGCGGAGGTATTCGTCGAGGACCGCCGCTCGTCGCGGGCGATGTTCGATGACGGCAAGGTCGAGGAACTGGTTTCCGGGCGGCTCTCCGGTGCGGGCATCAGGGTCCGTTCCGGTGCGTCCATCGGCTTCGCCCACACGGCGGACCTGTCGCCTCCGGGCCTGCGCTCGGCGGCCGAGACTGCTGCCGCTGCGGCCCGTGCCGGCGGATCGCCGGGCACGTCGGGGCGACTGGCGCGACAGGAGGCGCCCGCTCCCAACGACGTTGCCGTTCCTCCCGACAGCGTCGCCAAGGCCCGGAAGGTCGCCCTCCTGCGCGTTGCCGACGAGGCCGCTCGCGCCGAGGGATCGGCGATCTCGCAGGTGGCGTGCAACTACGGCGACAGTCACCGGTCGATCCTTGTCGCCAACAGCGACGGCCTGTTGGCCACCGACGCGCAGACCAAGACGTTCTTCTCGGTGTCGGCCGTGGCCGTCGGCGACACCGGCATGCAGACCGGCCGGGAGACGGTGGGGCGCACCGTGGGCTTCGAGTTGTTCGACACCGTCGAGGTCACCGACCTCGCCCGCACGGCCGCCCGGCGGGCCTTGCGCAAGCTGCAGGCGCGTCCCGCACCGAGCGGAGCCATGCCGGTCGTCATCGGGCCGGGAGGCGGGGGAGTGCTCTTCCACGAGGCCTGCGGGCACGGGCTCGAAGCCGATCTCATCGCCAAGGAGGCGTCGGTGTTCGCGGGGCGGGTCGGCGAGCAGGTGGCGAACCCAATGGTCACGCTCATCGATGACGGCACCATGTCGACCGAGTGGGGTTGCTACTCCATCGACGACGAGGGGCGCCCGGCACAGCGCAACGTGCTCATCTCCGACGGCGTGCTCGTCGACTACATGTGGGACCGCCTGCGAGCCGACAGGGCCGACCGCCCCGCATCCTCGGGCAACGGTCGCCGCGAGAGCTACCAGCACCTTCCGATGGTGCGGATGACCAACACGTACATCGGCAACGGCGACAGCGACCCGGATGACATCGTCGCCGACACCCCTCACGGCGTGTACGTGGCTCATCTCGGCGGGGGCCAGGTCAACACCGCCACGGGCGATTTCGTCTTCGGCATGACCGAGGCCTATCTCATCGAGGACGGGCGCCTGACGGCGCCGATCCGTGAGGGCAACCTCATCGGCAACGGTCCCGAGGTTCTGATGCTGATCGACGCCCTGGGCAATGACTTCGCGATGGGGTCACCCGGCATGTGCGGCAAGGACGGCCAGGGTGTGCCCGTGGGCGATGGGACGCCCACGCTGCGTGTCCAGCGCCTGACAATCGGTGGCACCGCTGCCTGAGACGGCGCCGCGAGCAGCGGAGCGCCGAAATGGGTGACGACGTTCTGACTGGCGAGGGGTTGGCGTCCCTCGGCGACCGCGTGGTCGCGCAAGCCGCACCCGGCGAGCAGATCGAGGTGGTGCTCGTCAACTCCGCCGAGACCGAGGTCCGGGCCTGGGAGGGTGAGGTTGAGTCGTTCGCCTCCGCCACTGCGCACGGCACCGGGATCAGGGTCGTCGTGGACGATCGGCAGGGGTTCGCCCACACGGGCAGTTGTGACGAGGCGATCGTGGCGGAGACGCTCGCAGCAGCCCGTGACAATGCCGCGTTCGGAACTCCCGACGAGTTCTTGGGCGTGGCGGCACCCGACGGCGTCGAAGTGCCCGACCTGGACCTCTACCGGCCACAACTGGTTGCGGCGTCGCCGGAGCGGAAGATCGAGTTGGCGCTGGAATTGGAGCGCGCCGTGCGAGCCGGCGACAGCCGCATCTGCGGCGTGGAGTCGGCCGACTACGTGGACTCGGTCTCGGTCGGGGCGGTCGTGACGACGAGCGGCATCCGTTCGATCGGCCGAGATTCGAGCTGTTACCTGTCGGCGTTCTCGCTCGCCACCGATGGTGACGAGATCCAGACGGGATTCGGATTCACCGTGGGCCGCAGCATCGAGGACCTTGACCTGTCGCAGGCCGCGGACGACGCCGTGGAGCGAGCGGTGCGCCTGCTCGGGGCCGGGAAGCCATCCACGCAGCGAACGACAGTCGTGTTCGACCCGTGGGTGACGGCCCAGTTCCTGGGAATCGTCGGCGGCACGCTGTCGGGTGAGGCGGTGCTGAAGCGCCGTTCCCTGTTCGCCGACCGCCTCGGCGAGACCGTCGCCTCGCCACTGTTCACCCTGACCGATGATCCAACCGACCCGTCGGCGTTCGGTGCCGGCGAGACGGACGGTGAGGGCCTCGCCACGCGCCGCAACGACCTGATGACCGCCGGGGTGCTGCAGCGGTTCCTGCACAACAGCTACACGGCTCGCCGGTCCGGGACTGCCTCAACCGGCTCAGCGGTACGGGGATACGCCAGCACACCGGGTGTGGGTTGTATGGCGCTGGTCGCCGCGCCGGGGTCGGTGTCTCAGCGGGAGTTGATAGCCGGCATCGACGACGGCGTGCTCGTCCAGGGTGTCAGTGGCCTCCACTCGGGGGTGAATCCGGTCAGCGGGGATTTCTCGACCGGCGCAGAGGGTCTCCGCATCCGCGACGGCGAACTGGCCGAGCCCATCCGGGAGTTCACGGTGGCGTCCACGCTCCAGAGGATGCTGCTCGACGTGGTGGCGGTCGGCAATGACCTGACGTGGCTGCCGATGTCGGCGGCCGGTGTCACCCTGGTGGTTGCCGACGTGACGGTGTCGGGGGAGTGAGCGCCCCGCCCGGCTGACCGGCACGGCGGGTCACAGGCGATGTCGGTTCTGGAAGCCGTGATACTCGGCATTCTCCAGGGGTTGACCGAGTTCCTGCCGATCTCCTCCAGCGGCCACCTGCAGATCCTCACGTGGTTGGCCGGTTGGGAACCGTTCGGCGGCGATCCCGAGCTGTGGACCACGTTCGAGATCGTCCTGCACGTGGGGACCCTCGCGGGCGTCCTGGCCTGCTTCGGCCGGGAGATCGTGTGCCTCGTGACTGCGGGTGTGCGGCACGCAGCCGGCCGGCGGAGCGCCGAAGGGGCGCGGGCCTGGTTCCTGGTCCTGGCCACGCTGCCGGCTGGGGTGGTCGGGGTGACGGCGGGGGGTGTGCTGGAGCGCAACGAGCGCGTCTGGGTGACGGCCTGCACCCTCGTGGTGTTCGGGGTCCTGCTCTGGTGGGCCGATCGCCGCCGCGGCGAGCGCGCGCTGGCCGGCCTGGGAGGCGCCGACGCCCTCTCCGCCGGCGTGGCGCAGGCCCTGGCGCTCGTCCCCGGGGTGTCCCGGTCGGGGGCGATCATGACCGCCGGGCGGCTGCGCGGACTCTCAAGGGAGGCGGCTGCACGGCTCGCCATGTTGATGAGCGTGCCGGTCATCGCCGGCGCGGCGGTCTACAAGCTGATCGACATCGGGGGTTGGTCGGGCATCCCCACCGATTCCCGCGCGGCGTTCATCTGGGGAACGGTCGCGGCGGCGCTGGCGGGCTGGGCGTCGGTCAGGCTGCTGCTGGCCCTCGTGCGGCGGGTCGACTTCGGCCCCTTCGCCTGGTACCGCGCCGCGCTGGGAATCACGGTCCTGGTGCTCGTCGCCACATCGTTCCGCGACACCGGCTGGATCTGAGCGGCAAGACCCGACCCTTCACACGACGCAGCCGCCGCCGTGCACGACCGGCCGCCGTCATCCCGTCGTGGCGCCGACGGCGACGATGGCGACGGTGCCCCAGACGAGGGCGGAGACGGTCGGTTCGACCTCCGATGCTCGGATCGCGACGGTGACGGAGTCCTCCCCGAGTTCGACGACGGTCGCGTCGTGCGCCACGGGGCGCGCCTGGGGTGGCGCGTCGCCCGTCAGGGTGTCGTAGACGGCGACCAGGGTCACCCGGTCGCCGGGGCGCACGGCCGGGATGCCGTAGGAGGCCGGTACGGACACCGCAGCCGTTCCCGGCGCCAGCCGGCTGCTGAGCCCTCCGCCGCCGCCCTCGAGGCGTGCGGTGTGGATGACCTCGCCCGGGTAGATCGCCGCTGCCGCAACAGCCCCCTCGGCGAGCTCGCCGACCGCCCCGGGCGGGACGCTCGCCGCCGGCCGCATCTCCCAGCGCACCGTCTCGGAACCCAAGGATTCCCCGGGTCTGATCAGTGCGGTGGCCACGGGAACCTCGCGCAGCGACCCGTAGGTCTCGACGACCTGCCGGCGGTGCTCGGACTGCCGGGTGATGCCGATCACGGTGATGACCAGCAGCAGACCGACGACGCTCCAGTACACGAGCGGACGGCGCAGCCAGCGGTAGAGGGATGAACGATGCCAGGTCGGCGATCCGCTGCGTCGGCGGGTCGGGGAGGTTGTGGGCATGGCGGGCTTCCTCTCGCCTTCGGGAGTTGGGGGGAAGCCGCGCCGGCAGGGCCGACGCCGGGAGGTTACCGGTCGTGCCGGTCGAGAGGTGGCCCTGCGCGGCCCGTGCAGCAGGCCGGCTGGTCGGCGGGGAGGTCCGCCACGAGGCGCCCGATGAGGTTGCGCACCTGCGTCAGGTTCTCCTCGAACACCGCCAACACCTGCTCGTGGGTGACCGGCTCGGCGTCTGCCTCGTCGAGCGCACCGGCGTCGTAGTCGGTGACGAGGGCGATCCCGGCGAAGCACATGCCCAGCTCGGCTGCCAGTGGGGCTTCGGGAACCTGCGTCATGTTCACCACGTCACCACCGAGCGCACCGAACCACCGTGACTCGGCCCGGGTGGAGAATCGCGGCCCCTCGATGACCACGACCGTGCCGGCGTCGTGAACGCGGATCCCCTCGGCGCGGGCTACTGCGGCCGCCGTCTGGCGAAGCGCGGCGCAGTACGGGTCGGCGAAGGTCACATGGTGAACCTGCGGCCCGTCGTAGTAGGTCTGCCGGCGCCCCTGGGTGCGGTCCACGATCTGGTCGCAGATCACGAAGTCGCCCGGGGCGATGTGCGCCTGCAGCGAACCGCACGAGAACGGTGCCAGCAGGGTCCGCACCCCCAGGGACCTCAGTGCCCAGAGGTTCGCCCTGTAGGGCACACGGTGCGCAGGGAACTCGTGGTTCTCGCCGTGCCGGGCCAGGAACGCCACGTCGCGGTTGGCAAAGCGCCCGATCCGCACCGCCGCAGACGGAGGGCCGTACGGCGTGTCGATCGTGACGGGCTGCAGGCCTTCGGCCAGGGAGTAGAAGCCGCTGCCGCCCAGGATGCCGATCTGGGCCGCGGCGGCGGCCGTCATCGAGGAGTCGGGGCCGGCGATCTCACGAGGAGGTCGCTCCCGCCGGGGCGCGGTCTCCCTTCGATCCGCCGCCGCTGTGGGGTTCGCTGCCGCTGCCGGACTCGCCTCCACCGGAGGATTCCTTGGCGCCGCTGCCCGGAGCCGTCTTGGCACCGCCGTCCGGCGTGGAGGCCTGCTCGGCGGATTTCTTCTCCTGGGTGCCGTTGCCGCTGCGCGTGGAACCGGAACGACTGTCGGTCTTGTAGAAGCCGTCGCCCTTGAACGTGATGGACGGGGCGCTGAACACCTTTCTGACGACGCCCTCACCGGGGGCGACGCAGGACGCCGGGCTCTGGGCGGCGCCGGCGACCGGGCAGTGAGTGAGGCTGTCGTCGGCGAACGACTGCCGGACCTCGAAGGAGACGTCACAGGTCCGGCACCGGTATTCGTAGGTGGGCATGTGTTTCCTCGCCTCCGGCCACCCGGGCGGGCGCCGCTGGAGTGACTCACGAACCGGCCGCTAACCCTATAGCTGCGGCGCGTTGGTGCCACCTGCGGTAACGGTCCGGGTCATCGGCCCCGTCCACCGCCGGCGGTGGACCGATGCACCGGCGTCGCGGCGGCATCCGGCGTCAGGAGCGGCTGGGACGCCGGAGGAAGACTGCTCTAACATGTCGGCCCATGAGTCCGTGGTGGCTACTCCTCCTCGTGGCGTACGTCCTGGGGACCTTCCCGACGGCGCATCTCGTCGGTCGGCTCTTCGGCATCGATCCCACGACCGAAGGTTCGGGCAACCCGGGTGCCACCAACATGTACCGGGTCGCCGGGCGGGGGGCCGGCGCCCTTGTGCTCGTCGGCGACCTGGTGAAGGGGCTGATCCCGACTCTGGTCGCCCTGCTCGTGGCGGGCCGTCCCGTGGCGACGGGCTGCGCCCTGGCGGCGGTGATCGGTCACATCGCACCACTCACGCGGCTCCTGCGCGGGAACAAGAGCAAGGGCGGCAAGGGGGTTGCCACCTACGGCGGTGGGTCGTTCGTGATGTGGCCGTACGCCACGCTCGGCGCGGTGCTCGTGTTCCTCGGAGTCACGAAGTTGTCCGGACGCCCCTCGGTGGGGTCGATCGTGGCCGTACCGCTCATCCCCGTGGGAGTCGGTGTGGAGGCGGCTCTCGGTCACACCGGATGGTGGGAGTCGGTGCTGCTGGCGGCCCTGTCCCTGGTGATCGTTTTCCTCCACCGGGGCAACATCGTGCGCCTGGTTCGTGGTGAAGAGGCAAGGCTCCCGAACGTCTTCCACCGCCGGTCGGTGACAACGACGTGATCCCCCTCGCCGAGGCGCAGCAGGTCGTCGTCGACCGCTGCGAGCCCCTCGGGACCGTCACGGTGCCCCTCGTCGACGCGCTCGGCCACGTGACGGCGGGCGCGGTCATCTCCGGCGAGGCCGTCCCCGCGTTCGACAACACCGCCATGGACGGCTACGCCGTGCGTTCGGTCGACACCGCCGCGGCTCCCGTGACGCTGGATGTCGTGGACACGCTGGCCGCGGGGCGCGCTCCCGGAAGGGGGGTGGGGGCGGGGCAGGCCATACGCATCATGACCGGAGCGCCGATACCGCCGGGCGCCGACGCCGTCATCATGGTGGAACGGACAAGCAGCCTCGACGGCGGCGGTCGTGTCGTCGCGGAGGTCAGCGTTCCGGCGGGCAACCACATCCGCAGCGCCGGCGAGGATCTCAAGGTCGGGCGGGTGGTCTTCGAACCCGGAGAGGTGTTGCAGCCGGCCCACCTCGGCGTGCTGGCGGGACTCGGCATCCATTCCCTCGACGTTGTGCGCCGCCCCCGCGTGGGTGTCATGTCGACCGGCGACGAACTCGTGGACGGTCCACAACCGCTCTCGTTGGGTCAGGTCCGGGACTCGAACCGCTACTCGCTGCTGAGTCTCGTGCATCAGGCCGGCCTCGAGGGCGTCGACCTGGGCATGGTGCGCGATGACCCGGACGTGATCCGGGCGACCATCGCCCGCGGCGCCGGGACTTGTGACGCGGTCCTCACGAGCGGCGGCGTGAGCATGGGCGACTACGACTGCGTGAAGCTCGTCCTGGACGAGATGGGGCAGATGTCGTGGATGCAGGTGGCCATCAAGCCGGCCAAGCCGTTCGCGTTCGGGATCGTCGAGGGCACGCCGGTGTTCGGTCTTCCGGGCAACACGGTCAGTTCGATGGTGTCCTTCGAGTTGCTCGCCCGACCCGCGCTGCGCCGGATGATGGGCCACCGCGAGTTCCATCGTCGCCGCGTCCGGGCGATGGCCGCCGCCCCTCTCCGCCGCCGCCCCGACGGCAAGATTCACTTCGCCCGCGTTGTGTGGGCCTACCGGGACGGTGTCTACGAGGTGCGGTCGGCCGGGGGGCAGGGGTCGCACCAGCTCTCGTCGCTGGCGGCGGCCAACGGGCTGGCGGTGCTGCCCGACGGCGAAGGCGCCGACGTCGGTGACGCGGTCGATCTCATCCGCCTGCACGAGGATTGAGGGTCCGCCTCGGTGCAGTGAGCCGAGCGCCCCGCCGCGGTGGAGATCGCGGGCCGGTGGGCATCGCTGCGGGTTGGCCCGGTAGTCTGAGGAGATGGCGGAGCAACTCGTCGACACGTTCGGACGGGTGCACCGCGACCTGCGGATCTCCGTCACCGATCGCTGCAACTTCCGTTGCACGTACTGCATGCCGCCCGAGGGTCTCGAGTGGCTTCCGCGGGCCGAGCTGCTCACCTTCGAGGAGATCGAACGTGTCGCCCGGCTTCTCGTGGAGCGCTTCGGCGTGCACAGCATCCGCCTGACCGGCGGCGAGCCGACCGTCCGGGCCCGATTGGCGGACCTGGTGGCGATGCTGACGCCACTGGGCACCGACCTGGCTCTGACCACCAACGGGGCCACACTCGGCCTGCTCGCCGGTGACCTTGCCGCTGCGGGCCTGCGTCGCATCAACATCTCCCTGGACTCCCTGCAGAGCGAGCGGTTCCGCTCCCTCACGCTGCGCGACGACCTGGACCGGGTGCTCGACGGGGTCGATGCGGCGCTGGCCGCGGGCCTCTCCCCGGTCAAGGTCAATGTCGTCGTCATGCGCGGCCAGAACGATGACGAACTCCTCGACTTCGCCGCGTTCGGGCGCGCCAAGGGGGTCGAGGTGCGCTTCATCGAGTACATGCCCCTCGACGCGGAGGAAGGGTGGCAGGCCGACGCAGTGGTCGGGCTCGACGAGATCACCGAGCGCATCGGCGAGGTCTTCCCGTTCGAGGCCCACCGCCAGGGGTCCGAGCCCGCAAGCCGCTTCCGCTACCTCGACGGCGGGGGCTTCTTCGGAGTGGTCGCCAGCGTGACCCGGTCGTTCTGCGGTTCCTGTGATCGGATCCGCCTCACCGCGGACGGGCAATTCCGCAACTGCCTGTTCGGGCTGGACGAGTACGACCTGCGGGCCCCGCTGCGCAGTGGGGCGACCGACGAGCAGCTGGCCGGGATCATGCGGGGTGCGGTGGCCGCCAAGTGGGCCGGGCACAGCATCGGCAAGGTGCACTTCATCCGCCCGAACCGCTCGATGTCCCAGATCGGCGGCTGAAGGCCGGTGACAGGTCCTGTATCGTGAGTGACCTCGGGTTCACACATCTCGACCCGCTCGGGCGCGCGCGGATGGTCGACGTCTCGGCCAAGGAGCCCACGCACCGGCGCGCCATCGCCCGGGCGCGCGTCAACATGACCTCCGAGACGGCGTCCGCGGTCGCCCGAGGGGCCATCGGGAAGGGCGACGTGCTGGCGGTCGCACGCGTTGCCGGCATCCAGGCGGCCAAGCGGACGCCCGATCTGATACCGCTCTGCCACCCGCTGCTCGTCGGGTCCGTGCTCGTCAACTTCAGCATCGAGGACAGTCATATCGACGTCGAGGCGGAGGTCGAGACCCTGGACCGCACCGGCGTCGAGATGGAGGCGATGACGGCGTGCACCGTCGCCGCGCTCACCATCTACGACATGTGCAAGTCGCTGGACCGCACGATGGTGATCAGCGACGTCTGCCTCTGGGAGAAGACCGGCGGGCGCTCCGGGACCTACCGCCGCGACGGGTCCGCGTAGGGTTCGATTCGGGCGATTGCGCGGGATTTCCCGGCCACGCCGGAGAATCCCATCGGCAATCCCACAATATCCCCATCAAATCCCCATGACCACGGTGTAGTAGCGGATATCCGGCCCATCAAATGCCGGTTTCGCGGCGGCGGGCGCGATAGCTTCTTTCTGCTCGCAGTGCATTGAGTCGCGATCCGGAACCCTCGCTCCGCAACCTCGCACATCGGGACGCAACGAGCGAATCGCGAGATATCCACAACCCCTGCACGCTCAAATGACATACTTGTAGTAGGAGAACCGGTGCCTACTCTCGTGACAATCATCATCCTCGCAGCGTTGTGGTTGGCCGTACTTGCGCCAAGGTGGTTACGACGCCTTTCCCAATATCAGAGTGAGCGTCGATTCAATCCTCGGGCGACGGTGTATTCCGTGCCATCGATGCAGGGCAAGGGCAAGGTCATCCCGCTCACCGATGTCGTCCAGCTGTCGCCGGTCCCTCGCCCCGGACTGGTGGCTCCCGGGCTTGCCGTGGATCGCGAGGGCGTCGCCCGCCTGCAGCGGGAACGGGCGCGAGTCCGTCGCCGGAACATCCTCATCATCCTCGTCTCGCTGGCCCTTGTGACACTCCTCATCGCCGTCGCCTCCGGCGGCATCATGATCGGCATCCACCTCGCAATCGACGGGCTGCTGGTGGGCTACGTCGGCGCGTTGGCACGGCGGCAGCGTCGCGTCCTGGAACGTCACGCCAAGGTCACGGACATCACCTCGGCCCGGACGGCGATCGCCGCCATGCAGCAGCCGGCCCGGGCGCCCGCTGGCGAAGCGGCAGTCGCCTTCATCGGATCCGCACGCAGGCAGCACTGACGGATCCCCCGGCTCGACGCGCCGGGCCGACGGTGTTCTGCAGATCGTTCGCGGCGTGGGATCAGTGGGTTCTCGATGCCCGGATCATCGGTCCGATCACGACGAGCACACCGACGAGGAACAGCACCCCCGCGATCGTTGTCACCACGTCACCGTCGCGCGCCGCGGCCAAGGCGAACATCAGGCATCCCACCGCCCACAGGCCGTAGCCGAGAACGTTCCACCACAGATCGGGGATGCGTCGCACCCGCAGCAGGCTAGGGCTGGGGGAGCGGGCGGCAACCCACCGGAGCAGCGCTCGCGAGCGGCGGTAGAATCACCTTCCCGCACGGGGGTGTAGCTCAGCTGGCTAGAGCGCTTCGTTCGCAACGAAGAGGTCGGCGGTTCGAGTCCGCTCACCTCCACTCAGGGGAATCGAACCGGCCCGGCTATGCCCATGGGGTGCCTGAACGGTCCAGAACCCCTGGCCAATGGCAGCACTTGGGGTCGCACGGATCGAGAATGCCTGTTGAGTCCTGCTATCCCGAGGCTTCGCGTGGGAAGAAACGTGGGAAATGGGGCGTCGCTCTCGGGGCTGCTGTGGTCTTCAGAGGTCGAGGTCGGCTGAGCCAGTGTTGAGTGTGCCGGTGAGGTCGGCGTCGGTGGCTTCCCAGAGAGCGAACACGTCGCGGGCTTCGAAGACCCGGTAGCGGCGGCGGCCGATCTGGCGTGGCGACACGACGTCGGCGGCGGAGAGCGTGTTCAGCGCCGGGCCGACCCGGTCGGGGGACACGCCGATGAGTTTGCTTGCCGAGTCGACGGTCACAACCGGTGAGCCCGGTAGGCGGCGCATGAGGCGCACGGCGCTGGAGTCTGCGCGTAGCGGCCCGACCCGTTGGCGCCACTGGCGCTGCAGATCGAGCACGGCGTCCCGGTAGGCCGCGGCGCGTTCACAGGCGTGCGCCATGGCGGAGGTGAATGATTCCAGCCAGGCGACGGTCGTGGCCTGGCGGTCGGCGCTGTCGGGTGGGCCGACGCTCGCGAACCTCTGGAGGGCGTCGATGTACTGCCCGGAGCGGCGCGCCAGGACGACGCTGACCGGCGGCACGAACCGCGGTGCCAGACCCCGGCGGGCCAGCACGACGTGGATCAGCGCCCGCCCGGCGCGGCCGTTGCCGTCGCCGAAGGGGTGGATCGTCTCGAATTGTGCGTGGGTCAGTGCCGCCTGGACAAGCGGTGAGTGCTCCTGGCTGTTCAGGTAGTCGGTCAGGTCCTCGAGGAGCGCACCGACGTGCTCGGGTGGTGGCGGCACGAACCGTGCCCCGATAGGCGTGTAGGCGCTGCCGCCGATCCAGTTCTGGTTGTCGCGGACAATGCCTGCCACCTCGGGGGTGGGGGAGCGGCTCATCAGCGTCCGGTGGGCGTCCAGAAGGTCCGCCAATGCGAATCGGTCGCCGCGAGTCGCCGCTGCGACGGCGTCTTGAAGAGCTTCGATGTTGGCCGCCACCTCGGCAGCGAGCCGGTCACCGGCATCGATGTCCTGTTCGAGGGCTGCGGCCGCGGCGGCCAGACGGCGAGGACTCACCGCGAGGCCCTCCAGCCAGGACGAACCAACGGCTTCGGTGCGCAGCAGGAAGCGCGCTAGTCCCTCGAGTCCCGCGACGTCGACAGACCTGTTGAGGGTCAGGATCTTTCTTTCCGCCGAGGCGATGTCGCCGGCCAGGTCCGCAGGGATAGCGAACTCCCACCCACACAGCGGATCCGGCACGAAAGCCTCATACTGACCCCAGCGGCGATCCGCGCGGGTCGGACCCTCGAAGCGGGCCTCCCAATGCCGCTCGACCAACTCACCCACCACGCAACCTCGCACACTCGTAGACCGCGGTTCGCCCACAGTCTAACCCGCGCACTAGTAGTAGCCCGCGGGTGTGGCGTGTGCACCGGCACGAGGGCAACGTCGCCGACCTGGTGTCGGCGAGAGGATTCAGGCGCCGTCCCGTGACTACGGTTCTGTCCTGGCAAGTGCCTGTGTGGGAGGAGTGAGTCGTGAGGAAGGTGACAGAGACGGATTTGCCGGGCGTCGGGATTCGTTTCGATCTGCAGACCGACGCCGGTCGGGGCGTCGGCGTCGTTGTTCATCAGTCGGGGCGGCGCGATCTGGTCGTCTACGACGAGCGCGACCTGGACCGTGCCTGCGAGAGCGTGGAGCTCAGCGAGGATGAAGGGCACACCCTCGGCGAGCTGCTGGGCGGCAGCCCGGTGCTGGAGCATCTGGATGACGCCATCCACCGGTTGGAGGATCTGGTGATCTCGTGGGTCACGATCGGGGCGAAGTCGTCCCTGGCGGGGATGACGCTTGCGGAATCCGCACTGAGGACGCGCACGGGCGCGGGCGTGGTGGCCCTGGTCGCCGACTCGGGCTCGATCCCCATCCCCGTGGGAACCGAGCGTCTCGAACCCGGTGATGTCGCGGTCGTGGTCGGTGTGCCCTCCGCGGTGATGGCCGCCACCCGGCTGCTCACCAGACCCGGGTAGTCGCCCATGCCCACCGGCGGCGATCTCCTGATCATCGAGCTCGGCGCGGTGGTGTTGGGCTTGGCCGTCGTCGCCCGGCTGGCGCGGCGAGTCGGGATTCCCGCTCTGCCGCTGTACCTGCTGGCCGGGCTCGCCCTCGGCGAGGGCGGGCTCGTGGAGTTGCCGGCGTCGGAGGAGTTCATCGAGGCCGGGGCGGAGATCGGGCTGATCCTGATGTTGCTGATGCTGGGATTGGAGTTCTCGCCCCACGAGCTGGTCGCCAATGTGCGCAGATCCACCCTGGCCGGATTCGTGGACCTCGTCCTCAACTTCGCACCCGGTGTGGCGGCCGGCCTGTTGCTGGGCTTCGACCCCATCGTGACGGTGCTGCTGGGTGGTGTGACCTACATCTCGTCCTCGGGCATCGTGGCGAAGCTCGTCGCCGATCTGGACCGCATCGGCAACCACGAGACGTCGGTGGTGCTCAGCGTCCTGGTTATCGAGGACCTGGCCATGGTGCTGTACCTGCCGATCGTGTCGGGCGTGCTGTTCGGCGACACGCTCGCCGGCACGATCTTGGCGGTGACCATCTCGCTGGCGGCGGTGCTGGCGATCCTCGGCGTCGCCTATTTCCTCGGTGACCGGCTCAGCGCCATCGCCTTGAGCCAGTCCAGCGAGGCGCTGTTGCTGACCCTGCTGGGCGTGACGCTTCTGGTGGCCGGCCTGGCGGGGCGCCTCAACCTCTCGACCGCGGTTGGCGCCTTCGTGGTGGGGGTGGCGCTGTCGGGTGACATCGTCTCCCATGCCCGCGGCCTGCTGCTACCGCTGCGCAACCTCTTCGCCGCGGTCTTCTTCGTGTTCTTCGGCCTGCAGGTGGACACCGGTCTCATTCCGAGCGTCGCGGCGGTGGCGGCCGTCATCGCCGCCATCTCCGTGGTCGCCAAGATGCTTACCGGCTGGATCGCCGCGGGACGGGTCGGCATCGGCACCCCCGGGCGGCTTCGCGCCGGGGCCGCCCTCGTGGCGCACGGTGAGTTCTCGATCGTCATCGCCGAACTCGGCATTGGCCGCGAGCACGATCTCGGCGCGCTTGCAGCTGCTTACGTGATCATCCTCACCCTCATCGGCGCGCTGCTGTACCAGTTCTCCGACGTCCTGTTCGCCGCGAGCAGCGAGCGACGTCGTCGCATCCGCCGGCTGGGCTCGGGAGGCGCCTCCGACCGGACCTAGCCGCAGCATTATCGGGCCGCAGTAGCCGCCGGAGGTTTCCTGCGTGCGGTCGTCAGGTTGGGTGGGTGTCGGGGGCGAAGAACGTCAGGTACCACGCCCTCGTCACGAATCGCGCCGCTTCCTCGACGCTTACCTCGGTGACGTTGAGTGCATGGTGTGCGAACCACGTGAAGGCGGACTGCTCCACCAGGGATGCCATTGCCTGAGCCGCCGTCCGGACGTCGAGACCGTCGACCTCGGTCACCCCGAGCCGGCGAACGACCGCCACGAACCGGTCCACGTGCCGCTCGCGCATGTTCCACCAGATCTCCAGGAACCGCGGTTCCATCGCCGTGGACTCGACGAACGCCCGCAGGAGGTCACGGTTCTCGTGGTAGAGAGCCAGGTAGCCGCGGTTGGCCTCGAGCAGGGCTGCGTAGGGATCCTCCTGCAGGCTGACCGGCGAGCGGCTGGCCTCGAAGAGCAGCTCGTGGAGATCGGCGATGACCTGGGCGAACAAGTCCTCCTTGTTCTCGAAGTACCGGTACACGGCTCCCATCGACAGACCCGAGGCGACGACGACGTCGGACATGCGCGCCTCGACGTAGCCGACCTCCGAGAAGACCTGCCGGGCGGCGGCGAGGATCGTTCCCCGCGTGCGGAGCCCCTTCGGCGTGGTGGGTTCGACGGCCATGTGAAGGTGCAGGTTATCGGTGGCGGCCTGCGAGAAACAAAAAAGCGATATCACTCTCTTGACTTCAACCCGGTCTTCGGCAATAGTGAGGTTCGATAGATGTCGCCCGTCCGGCCGGGGCGACGAAGCCCTTTGGAGGGTCCCATGCATATGAACCGATATCCGCAACGAAACAGAACTCCGTGGCGCCGCCTGCTCGTGCTGTTGGCGGTGCTGAGCCTCGTTGCCGCCGCCTGCGGTGACGACTCCTCCAGCGAGCCGGCTGCTGCGCCCGCGCCAACTCCCGAACCCGCGTCAACTCCCGAGCCCGCGCCGGCGCCCGCTCCGGAGGCCGCCGCGCCCGAGCCTGCGCCGCCGTCTCCCGAACCGGCCGCCGAGCCCCCGCCCCCCGCTCCCGAACCTCCGCCGGCGCCCGAGCCGGCTGGCGAGAACTGCGTCGACGAGGTCGTGATCGGCACCGTCTGGCCGATGTCGGGCACGTTCAGCTTCGTGGGCGACGCCGAGATCGCCGGCGCGACCAAGGCGGTGGAGGACATCAACGCGACCGGTGGAATCGCATCCCTCTGCGATGCCAGCCTGCGACTGGCGATCTACGACGCCGGCGGTTCCGCCGAGGAGGCCGCCACAGCGGTCGAACGACTGCTCGACGACGAGGCCGACGTCTCCGCCATCGCCGGATCGTGGCTGTCCTCGTTCAGCCTGTCGGCCACCGAGGTCTCCGAGCGGGCGCGCATCCCCTTCATCACCGAGAGCTTCGCCGACTCGGTCACCGACCGCGAGGGCTTCAACCACGTGTTCGCGTACTCGCCCCCGGCGTCGGCCATCAAGGGTCTCATCCTGGAGTCCATCCAGCCGGGTCTGGACCAGGCCGGGATCACGATGGAGACAGTGGCGGTGGTGGGTTCCACATCGGCGGCGGCGGTCCCCCTGCAGGAGGCACTGCTGGCCGAATTCGCCGAGCGCGGCATCGACGTGGCCGTCAACGAGACGTGGGCGCCGGGCGGTCTCGACGACCCGTCGGGCGTGGCGACGAAGATCGCCAACGCCGACGTCGACGTCATCTTCAACATCGCCTTCGCCTTCAGCGACGTGAGCGGCCTGCAGAACGAACTCATCGCCCGGGGCGTGGAGGCTCCTGTGATCCAGAACGGCGGCCAGGGCCTGCTACCCGCCTGGGCCGACCTCGGCCCGGACGTGGCGGGGCTGTCGACGTTCGTCTATGCCAACCCCCTGGCGGGCAGCGACCTGTTCGGTGAGTTGGCGGCCGAGATCGGCCAGCCCTACGCCCGCCAGGATCACATCGGCGGCTACTTCGTCGTCCAGCTCATCGCCGCCGCCCTCGAGCAGTCGGGTGATCCCTCGCCGGCGGCGGTCGCGGAGGCATTCAGGAACCTGGATCTCCGTGAGGGGATCGCCGTGGATCTGATGCCGACCTCGGCGATCAGCTTCAGTGACACGGGTCGCATCGACCAGCACTTCGGTGTGCTGGCGCAGTGGCAGGAGGTCGACGGCGCCCTCATCCCGTGCACCGTCTTCCCGCTGGAGTTCGCGGTGTGCGAACCCGTCTGGAACTGAACGCTCGACGAGGATCGCCGCCACGCAAGGCTTCCCCCAGCCCTCGGGTCCCGCCCGCCCGCCCCTTCTGATCCCGGCGGGCGGGACCCGGCATCGCCGTTCCGGCTTGAATGAGTGCCGATGATCGAGTTCCTCCAGTTCCTGGTGCCGGGAATCCTGATCGGCGGCGTCTACGCGTTGCTGGCATCGGGCCTGGGGCTGATCTTCGGCGTCATGCGAGTCGTCAACTTCGCCCAGGCGGACTTCATGATGCTCGCCATGTACCTCTCGTGGGCCGTCTTCGCCGGTGGGGTGGGGATGGATCCGTTCCTGGCCGCCCCGCTCGTGTTCGCCGCCTTCTTCGTCGGCGGCATGGCCGTGCACTGGCTGTTCGTCCGCCATGTGATCGGCCGGCGCGTCAACCACGATGCCCAGGTCATCCTCACCATCGGGCTGGGCCTGATCTTCCAGAACCTCATCCTGATCCGCTACTCCTCCGAGCCCCGCGTCGTCGCACCGTCGTACGCCAACGACGGCGACTTCCTCGGTGAGATATTCATCAGCCGCGTCCGGCTGTACGCCTTCCTGCTCTCGGTGGTGGTGGCCGCCCTGCTGTTCCTGTTCCTCAACCGGACGCGCACCGGGCGTGCCATCCGGGCGGCGTCGGAGAACTGGGAGGCGGCCACCTACATGGGCGTCGACATCGGTCGCACGAACGTCATCGCCTTCGGCGTGGGCACCGCGCTCACCGCCGTCGGGGGAAGTGCCCTGGTGACCTTCCAGAGCATCACGCCGTTCGTGGGACTGCGCTTCGTCGTCGTGATGTTCGCCGCTGTCGTGCTCGGCGGCCTCGGGAGCGTCGGCGGTGCCTTCGTGGGCGGGGTGCTCATCGGCATCATCCAGTCCGTCTCGCAGGTCTGGTCGTCGGCCGCGGTCAAGAACGTCTGGGTGTTCGCGCTGTTCCTGCTCATCCTCTACGTGCGGCCGAACGGCCTGTTCGGGAAGGTCCAGCGGGCGATCTGATGCGGCGCCTGGTTCCCTTCGCCGTGCTGGTCGGCGCCGTCGCCCTGCTGGACGGCCGGCTCGACCAGCGGTTCCACGTGCGGGTGCTGACGCTCGCCATCACCTGGGCGCTGGCGGGCGTGGCGTGGAACCTCATGGCCAAGGCCGGGCAGATCTCGCTCGGTCACAGTGCCTTCACCGGCATCGGCGCCTACGCCTTCACGATGCTGCTGCGCAGCGAGAACGATGTGTCGCCGTGGATCGGCATGGTCGTCGGCATGGGCATCGTGGCGGTCCTCGCCCTCGCCGTGGGACTGCCCACGTTCCGGCTGCGGGGCTTCTACTTCACCCTGGCGACCATCTCCTTCCCGCTGATCCTGGAACTCCTCGTCGCCCACTACGGCGACCCCGAACTCACCGTGCCCTTCCACCCGGAGAACGAGTGGCGGTACATGGAGTTCGCCGACGCCCACACCTACGTGTGGATCGGGTTGGTGATGCTGGTCGTGGCCCTGGCGATCAGCGCACTCATCGACGTCACGTCTTTCGGGTTCGCCCTGCGGGCCATCCGCGACAACGAGGTGCTGGCGCGGGCCGTGGGCATCCGTACCGTCGTGTGGAAGTCTGCGGCGTTCATCATCTCCGCCGCGCTCTCGGCCGCCATGTCGGTGCTGTGGGTGAAGGCCGTTCTGCGGGTCACCGTCGCCGAGGAGGTCTTCGGCATCACGGTGGTGATCGTCATGCTGTCGGTGGCGTTCGTCGGCGGCGTGGGCCGGACGTGGGGCCCGGTCGTGGGCGCGGCGTTCCTGATCCCCCTGGCGATGTTCCTCGACGACTCCATCGGCGAGTCGGTGCCCGGCGCGCAGGAACTCGTCTACGCCGCCGCGCTGGTGCTGGTGGCGCTGCTCATACCCGAGGGGATCGTCCCGGCCTTCGAGCAGGGCTGGAAACGTCTTGCGGCGACGCTGGGTGGGTGGTCGAGGGGCGGTGACCGCGTCCGGCGTCTGATGGCGCCCGACCCGCGGCCATCACCCCTCCTGAGGGTGGCACGGCGGTCGCCCCGGAGACGCCTACCGTCACCTCCCGGGCAGCCGGTTCTGGAGGTCGAGGGAGTGGCGAAGAGCTTCGGCGCCAATCATGTGCTGTCCGATGTGACCTTCAGCGTGCAGCCGGGCGCACGGCTGGGGCTCATCGGGCCCAACGGCGCGGGCAAGACGACGCTGTTCAACATCATGACCGCGCACCTGCGCGCCGACGCCGGCCGGGTGCTGTTCAAGGGAATCGAGATCGACCGGATGCGTGCCCCCCGGCGCTACGAATTGGGGATCTCACGCACGTTCCAGGTTCCCCAGGGCTTCCATCTCATGTCGCCGCTGGACAATGTCGCGGTGGCGGCCATCGGCGCCTCGGTGGCGGATCCGATGAAGGCGTCGATGGCCATGCTGGAGCGCGTCGGGCTGGCCGACGTGGCGCTCGGCGGGTTGGGTGCTCTCACCGTCGCCGAGACCAAGACCCTCGAACTGGCGCGTGCCATGGTGAGCGATCCGGAACTGCTGCTCCTCGATGAGCCGCTCGCCGGGCTCAACGAGACCGAGCGCATCCGCTTCTTCGAGACCGTCGACGAGCTCGTCGGACCCGAGACGGCGATCGTGGTGATCGAGCACTCCGTGCGGGCGCTGATCCGTTACGTCGAGTCGGTCGTGGCACTCGACGAGGGCCGCATCATCGCCGAGGGGCCGCCCGAGGCCGTGGTCTCGGATCCCCAGGTCATCGAGGCGTATCTCGGTTCGAAATGGATGGGTCATGCTCGAGATCACTGAACTCTCCGCCGGCTATGAGGGAATCCCCGCGCTGCGGGCCATCGACTTCAAGGTGGGCGACCGCGAGCGCGTCGCCATCCTCGGCCCCAACGGCGCGGGCAAGACGACGCTCCTGAAGACGATCAGCGGCGTGGTGGTGCCCGACTCCGGCTCCATGCGCCTGGAGGGTGCGGACCTCGACGCGCTAGCGCCCCACAAGCGCGTCGAGGCCGGGCTCGTGCACGTGCCGCAGGGGAGGATGATCTTCGCTTCCATGACGGTGGCCGACAATCTGCGCCTCGGCAGTCACCGCGGCGCGGCCCGCGACCGGCACGACGAGCGCCGCGAACTCGTGCTGGAACTCTTCCCGGCGCTCGCGGGCATGCTCCGTCGTGACGGCGGGGCGCTGTCGGGCGGCCAGCAGCAGATGCTGGCGATCGCCCGCGGCGTCATGGCCTGCCCGCGGCTCCTGATGCTCGACGAGCCGTCCATGGGGCTGGCGCCCCGGGCCTCCGAGGAGATCTTCGAAGGCATCGCTCGACTCTCCGAGAGCGAGACGACGGCCATGATCGTCGTGGAGCAGCGGGCGCACGAGGCGCTCGAGGTCTGCGAGCGCGCCTACGTGCTGGAGTCCGGCGAGGTGGTCCTCGAGGCCGCCGCCAAGACGCTGCTCAGCGACGAGCGTCTGGCCGCCACCTACCTTGGCTCGGAGATCTGACATGGAAGACATCGCGGAGTACTACCGCCGGCGCGGCTGGTGGACCGGCGAGGCGCTGGTGGATCGCTTCGCCCGCCACGCGGCGGCGCGCCCGGAGGCGCTGGCGGTGGTCGACGGCGAGGGCCGCTGGTCGGCCGGCCGGCTCTGGGAGGCCGCCGGCGCCGGCGCCGAGCGGCTCGCCGAGGCGGCGGGCGGGGGCCGGCGAGCCGTGCTCATCCACCTTCCCAACGGTGCGGAGTGGCTGGTCTCGTTCCTGGCCACGCTGCGGGCCGGGCACGTGCCGGCGACCATCCCGATCAACACGCCCGGCATGCATCTCGCCGGCGTCGTCGACCTGATCGACCCGGCGGCGGTGATCACCTGCGAGCATCACCACGGCACAGAGCCGGTGGGCTCCGTTCGGGAGGCCGCGGGGCGCACCGGGGCCCTCCCGGCGCTGCTCACCGCCGACGGTTCCGGGCTGGCCATCCGCGCCGGCGCTGGTCATGCCGGCTCCGGTGCGGGGGTGCCGGTCTCCACAACGCACCTCATGTTCACATCGAGCACGACGGGCCCGCCGAAGGCGGTGAGCCACAGCGACGACACGCTCGCCACGCTCAACCGGCAGTTCGCCGACCGATTCGGTCTCGACGCAACCGGGCCGATCTTCATGCCGTCACCGCTCGGCCACAGCCTGGGTGCCATTCACGGGGCGCGGCTGAGTCTCTACCTGGGGGCCCCGCTGGTCCTCCAGGACCGCTGGGACGCCGGCGAGGCCCTGCGCCTCGTCGACGAGCACGGCCCGGTATTCACCGCCGCCGCCACGCCGTTCCTGCTCGACCTGCTGAACGCGCCCTGGGCGGGCGCCCGGTCGAAGCTGGCATCGCTGCGGAGTCTCCTCTGCGGCGGCGCCCACGTTCCGCCGGCATTGCTGGAGCGCTGCAGCACGGAGTTCCCCCATACCTTCGTCACCCCGCTGTGGGGCATGACCGAGGGCGGGCTCACGACCTGCGTGGCCGGGTCACCCGGCGAACTCGTCCGGTCCACGGTGGGCATCGGCCTTCCCGATCTGGAACTCCGTGTCATCGACAGCGACGGGAACCTGCGGGCAACCGGCGAGGGCGAACTGGCGATGCGGGGCCCGGGCGTGTTCCACGGCTACCACGGCCGGCCCGATCTGTACGGCGAGTCGACGACAGCCGGCGGCTTCTTCCGGACCGGCGACCTGGCGCGGCTCAGGCCCGACGGGTACGTCGTCATCACCGGGCGCCTCAAGGACCTGATCGTGCGCGGCGGCGTCAACATCTCCCCGGTGGACACCGAGAACGCCCTCGCCGGCCACCCCGACGTGGAGGGCGTCGCCGTCGTCGGCTGGCCCGACGACCGGCTCGGGGAGCGGCTCTGCGCGGTGATCCGCTGCACGGCCCCCCTCGACTTGGCGGATCTGCTGGACTTCTGCGAGCAGCGCGGCCTGCCCCGGCGCTGCTGGCCGGAGCGGCTCGAGATCGTGGCGGGATTCCCGAGAACCGCGGCCGGCAAGATCCGCAAGCAGCAACTCCGCGAGGAGCTGCTGGCCCGGCAGACCGTCGACAGCGGGGCCGACCGATGAATCGCGTCGAACTCGGCGACATCGAGGTCAACTACCGGGCGGCGGGCTCGGGACCCCCGGTGGTGCTGCTGCACGGCCTGGCCGAGGATCACGCCTCCTGGAATCCCGTGATCGAGCACCTCGGGAGGTTCACCGTCTTCGCCCCGGACCTCCGCGGCCACGGAGCCACCACCGCCGGTGCGGCCCGGGGCACCCTCGAGCAACTCGGCGACGACCTGGTGGCATTCCTGGGTGAGGTGTCCGGTCCGGCGCGTGTCGTCGGCTACTCGTTGGGTGGAACGATCGCCCTCGAGGGGGCCACGCGCCGCGAATCCGCGGTCGAGGGTGTCGTCGCGGTCGCCACGTCGTCGGTCGTCGGCAGGGCGGCCGCCGACTTCTTCGCCGGGCGCATCTCGCAGATCACCTCGGGTGACTGGGACTCCTTCGCCGATGGGCTGCGCGCCGACACCGCCGGCCAGGTCGTGACCGGGGTGGACGTCGATGCGATCACGGCGGCCCGTCTCGCCGCGGTCGGAACGGGGGCCGGCTACGTGAACGCGGCGCAGGCCATGATCGGCATGCGGTCGGCGCCGCTGCACGCCCGCCTCGGACGGATCGCGGTCCCGGTGGAGGTGGTCGGCGCCGGCAGGGACGAGTTCTGCCCGCGCCGGGCCGCGGACATCCTCCTCGAGGCGCTCCCCGACGCCCGCTACCACGAGATCTCCGGCGCCGGCCACCTCGTCTCGGTCGACCGCCCCGAGAGCTACGGCCGCCTGCTCGCCCGCCTCCTCGAAGGTTCCCTGCCATGACGCACCGCTACGGCATCTCCCTGGGGGTCAGCCCCCGCGAGCCTCTCCGGCGCGTCTCCGAACTCGCCCGGGCCGTCGAGGACCGGGGCTTCGACGCTCTCTGGTACATCGATTTCCAACTCGGCATGAAGGACGTCTACGCGGCCATGAACCTGGCCGCTCTCGCCACCGAGAGGGTCCGGATCGGCGCCGGCGTCACCAACCTCGTCACCCGCCACCCGACCGTGACGGCCAACGCCACCGCCGCGCTCGACGAGCTGTCGGGCGGCCGCGCCGTGCTGGGCCTGGGCGCCGGATGGTCGGCGGTCCACGGCGCCGGAGCCGAGCCGTCGCGACTCGGCGACCTGCGGGCGGGCATCGACATCTTCCGGCGGCTGTTCGGCGGCGAGCCGGTGGAACTCGCCGGCACGGAGGTGCGCCTCGCCACCGCTCTCCGTCCGATCCCCGTCTACCTGGCGGTGTCGCAGCCGGGCATGCTGCGCCTGGCCGGCGAGACGTGCGACGGCGCCATCCTGATGGGCGCCGCCGATCCGGAGTTCTGCGCCTGGCAACTCGGGTTCCTGCGCGAGGGGCTCGAGCGGGCAGGCCGCCGCCGCGACGAGCTGACCGTCGATCTGTGGGTCACGATGTCGGTGGGGACCGACGAGGCCGCGGCGCTCGACGACGTGCGGGCCTGGGCCACGAGCCAGGCCGCCACCTTCCACCCCTGGAAGCGGCTGCCCGAAGCCTGGGAGGGTTTCCGGGCGGACTTCGCCCGGGCGGCGGGGGCGTATCAACTCGTGGATCATCTGTCGCTGCGCGCCGACCACCGGCGGATCGTGTCGGATGACTTCGTCCGGTCGGTGGCGTTGGCCGGCGACGTGGCGACGTGCGTGGCGCGCCTGCGTGAACTCTGGTCACTGGACATCGACCGCATCACGTTCGCGCTGCTGTCCGGCGGCCGGCAGCGTCGCCTCGACGAACTCGCCGGGACCGTGATCCCCGCGGTCGACGACGGGAGCCGGAGAGGAGAGGAGCCCTCATGATGCAGGATCGCCCGATCGCCCTGGTCACCGCGGCGGCCGGTGCCGGTATCGGCGCCGCCGTGGCCCGCCGCCTCGCCGCCGATGGACTCGACGTCGTCGTGACCGACGCGCACGATCGTCGCCGCCGGGAGATGGCATCACGTCTGGCTGACGAGTTCGGACGCCCGTTCCTGTCCTACCAACTCGACGTCACCGATCACGGTCGCGTCGAGGAGGTGATCGGCCATCTCGCCGAGAGCACCGGCCGCATCGACGTGCTGGTCAACAACGCCGGCTGGTCCAGGATCGAGCCGGTGGCGGAGATGTCTCTCGAGACGTGGCAGCGCTGCCTCGACGTCGATCTCACAGGCACCTTCGTTTGCATGCGTCACGTCCTGCGACCGATGATCGATGCCGGCGGCGGGTCGATCGTGAACATCTCCTCGATCGCCGCCTGGGAGATGTCGGTCGATCACGGCGCCGCCTACTCGGCCGCCAAGGCCGGCGTTCTGGCACTCACCCGCGTGGCCGCGGCCGAGAACGGTCGCCACGGGGTGCGCGTGACCGCTGTCGCCCCGGGACTGATCTACAACGAATTCCTGAGCAGGATCTACCCCGAGGAGTTCTTCGAGGGCTACGCCGAGACGAGATCGTTCCTCGGCCGGGTGGGCCGCCCCGAGGACGTCGCGGAGCTTGTCTCGTTTCTCGCCTCCGAGCGTGCGGCCTACGTCACCGGTGAGGTCTTCGGTGTCTCGGGAGGCGTCGCGCCCCGTGGATGACTCGCCCCTCTGGTGGGCCGTCGACCGCCTCGTGCGCGCCTATGCCGGCCGCGAGCTGTCGCCGGTCGAGGTGGCCGATCTGGCGGAGGAGCGCATCGAGGCAACGCAGTCCTCGCTGCACGCCTACGTGACACGGAGCCCGGAACTTGCCCGACGGCAGGCCCGCGACGCGGAGCGGGCGTACCGCGACGGCAACGCCGGGCCACTGGCCGGCGTGCCTGTTTCCATCAAGGATGCGTTCGACGTGCAGGGCCAGGTCACCACGTGCGGGTCTCTGGCCCATCCGCGTGAGGTTGCCCGCGCCGACTCGGGTGCCGTCCGGCGGCTGCGCGGCGCCGGCGCCGTGTTCGTGGGAAAGACGAACGTCCCCGAGTTCTGCCAGTCGGCGACCACCGACAACCTGCTCGGCCCCGACACGGCCAATCCGTGGGATCCGGCGGCCACCGCGGGCGGTTCCAGCGGCGGAGCCGCCGCGTCGGTCGCCGCCGGGACGTGCACGCTGGCGCTCGGCTCCGACGGCGGCGGTTCGATCCGCATCCCCGCTGCCTTCTGCGGACTCGTGGGCCTGAAGCCGACCCACGGCCGGATCAACGGTGCCGGCGGCCTCCAGGCCTTCACCCCGTTCCTAGCCGCCGGGCCGCTCGCTCGATTCGTGGCGGACGCGGCCCGGCTGTTCGAGGTGCTGGTCGGGTGCGAGGTTCCGGCCACGGCGCCCGCCCGCCGCAGGATCGCCTGGTGTCCCCATCCCGAGGGGCGTCCGGTCGCCGCCGTGCTGCTGCAGAACGCTTGCCAGGCGGCAGAGTCGCTCGGCGCACTCGGGCACCGGCTCGAACCGGTCGATCTCCGGCTTGACGGTTGGGAGCAGATCTTCGGTCCGCTGGTCCTCGCGGAGGAGGGCGAGCGGCGCGGGGCCCTGCTGGACGGCGAGCACCCGCTCACGCGCTACGAGCGGCGCTCGCTGGAGGCCGCCCGGCAACTGTCGCCGGCGGCGGTGCGCGCGGCGCGCGCCGCCATGGTGGCCTACAGGGAGAGGGTCGACGCCTACTTCGACGACTTCGACGTGCTCGTCACGCCCGCCACGGCCACCCCGGCGTTCCCCATCGGTCATCGGCCCAGTTCGATCGCCGGCCACCGGGTCGGCCGCCTCTGGGGCGCGTTCCCGTTCGCGGTGCCGTTCAATGTCTCGGGCCACCCCTCGATCGTCCTGCCCGTCGGTTTCGTGGGAGCCAAGCCCGTGGCGATCCAACTCATCGGACGCCTCGGGGCCGAGGCCGGGTTGCTGCAGATCGCGGGAGAACTCGAAGCAGCCCTGAACCTCGACCTCTACAACCCCGGCAGCGGCACAGCACCGATGGCGCCGATGTAGCCGCGTTGCGTCACGACCGCGATCGGCCATGCCCGGATCGCGGGCTCCGTCCGGTCGGCGGCACCGGCACTCCGGTTGGGGTCGCGGCCGCCTCTCTGCCATCATCGACCTCGCGACCCGCTTCGGGCGTTCAGGTGGGAACGGCGCCGGATCCCCGAGGTCGCGGCGCTCGGGAGGTTGAGTGAAATACGTCTTCGAACCCGAGATCCTCCGCGATGTGGCCCGTTCGCATCTGGATCTGCCGCTGGAGGAGATGATCCCCGCGATCACACGAGATCTCGCCGAGCGGTACCCCGGCCTCATCGCCACCGAGCCGGAGTGGTTCTTCTCCAACGCCGGCGGCACGATGGGCCAGGTCACCATCCTGTACGCATCGCTTCGTGAGTATGTGATCTTCTTCGGCAGCCCGATCGGCACCGGGGGGCACACCGGCCGGTACCCGTTCGTCGATGACCACACCGTCATCCTCGAGGGGGAGATGTGGTACTACGGCGAGGGCGATCTCCGGAGGCAGGAATACCGCCGGGGCGATACCTACCACCTGCGGCGCGGAGAGTCGAAGGGCTTTCGCATCGTCGATCGCGCCTGGATCCTCGAGTACGCGCGCGGCGCCATCCCGACCATGCTGCCGTTCGGTGTGGCTGACAGCGTGTTCAGCACCCTGGACGTCGTCAGCCTCTGCCGCACGTTCCGGCTCTACGCCCGCCACGTCGTGCGTTCCGCCCGGGGGCGCCGGGCCACTCGATCACGGGATTGAGCCAAGACCGCCGTTGCCCGCGGGCACACGCTGCATAGGTGTTCTCGTCGGGGCCGATGCAGCGCTGCAGCGCTTGACCCATCTCGCGGTCTGGTGTTACGTTCCCGCGCCGGACCACAAGTTGAACCAGTCCCTGTTGGGCTCCACATCCGTGTAGATGTCTCTTGCCCGGTGTGGGGGGGCTGTTCGGCACGGAGGGGAACAGACATGAGGAAAAGAACGTTCTTCGCGCTCGTCGGCATTTTTGCGGCGCTGTCGCTCATAGCAGCCGCCTGCGGTGGCGACGACGATGGCGCAGCGGCCCCGCCGCCCGCGCCGGAACCGGCACCGGCGCCGTCACCCGACCCGGCGCCCGAGCCACCGCCGCCGCCCGAGCCGGCGCCGTCGCCCGACCCGGCGCCCGAGCCACCGCCGCCGCCCGAGCCGGCGCCTGAGCCGCCACCGCCGCCGCCCGAGCCGGTCGTGCTGAACGAGGCGTACTTCAGCACGCCGCTGGACTGCGACGTGAACTCCACCACCGAGGATCTCGTCAACTACACGCCGCCGGCAGCCGACGGCGACTACGAGATCGACTTCATGCAGGTGAGCCTGGCCGCCGAGTACTACCAGGCCATGGCCTACGGCGCCGAGCAGGCGGCAGCCGACGTCACCGCCGCCGGCGGCGGCACCGTCACGGTCCGCCACACCGCCGGCGTGGGCTACACCGGCCCGGCCGATCAGCTGGCCGACGCCGAGAACATCCTGCTGCGCGGCCCCGACGCCATCATCCTGGCGCCGGTGGACACCGCCGGTTCGGTCGCCATCGTCGACGCCGCCGACGCGGCCGGCGTGCCCGTCGTGAACGTCTCCACCGAGGTGCCCGACGGCAGGGTCTACATGATCATGCAGGACGACTACCTGTTCGGTAAGGCCGGCGCCGATGCCATCGCCGCGCTGGTGCCCGATGGCGGCAGGGGCGTCGTCATGGCCGGCCCGGCCAACGCCACCTGGTCGAAGAAGCGCCACGTGGGCTTCGTGGACCGCGTCGAGGAGGCCTACCCGAACCTCGAGATCATCGAGGCGCCCAACCAGCTCGTGGATCCCGAAGAGGGCCTCGCCGACTTCATGAACGTCGTCGCCGGCAACCCGGAGATCGACTGGATCTACGCCGCGCACTTCGCGCTGCTGCTGCCGATCACCATCCCCGAGGAGTACGCGGACGTGCCGTACGTGGCCTCGGACTTCACGAACTTCTCCCAGCCGTGGATCCACGACGGCAGCGCCGACGCCCTGTTCCTGGTGAGCCCGTACTGGATGGGCTACGTGGGCCTCGGCACCGCGGTGGCGGTGCTGAACGGCCAGGACGTGCCGCGCATCAACTGCGTGCCGTTCCCGGTCGTGGACCAGTCCAACGTGGACGAGGACTGGGTGCAGATCGAGCTGATTCCCGAGGGCTGGCAGGCCGAGGTCGGCTAGCCCCCCGGGGCGCCGCCGGGCGGAGTCACATCTGCCCGGCGGGGCGACACCCAACCGAGATCAACAAGGGCGAAATCAACAAGGGAACGAAACGCTGCAGGGAGGAACCAGATGAAAAGCGAAGAACACACGGTCTGCCTGACCTTCGACTTCGATGCGATCTGCCTCTGGCTCGGGTCGTTCGGGGCGGAGACGCCCAGCATGTGCTCCCGCGGGGAGTTCGCCGTCCCCGGCCTGATGCGGGTGCTGGATCTGCTGGACAAGCACGACGTCAAGTCCACCTTCTTCGTGCCGGGCCACTCGGCCCACCTGTATCCGACCTACGTGAAGGAGATCGTGGACAAGGGCCACGAGATCGGCCACCACGGGTGGAGTCACCGCAATCCCACCAAGCTCTCCTACGAGGAGGAGCGGCGCGACTTCGAACTCGGCTTCGAGGCCATCGACTACGCCTGCGGCGTGGTGCCCACGGGGTGCCGCACCGCGGCCTGGGACTTCAGCCCCAACACGCTGGACCTCATGATCGATTTCAACCTGGACTACTCGTCGACGTTCATGGCGAGTGACTTCTACCCCTACTACCTGCGCTCCGGCGACGAGTTCCCCAAGAACGAGCCCTTCGTGTTCGGTGAACTCGTGGACGTCGTCGAGTTGCCCCCGAGCTGGGGCCTCGACGACTTCCCGCCGCTGGAGTACGTGTGGGGCATGAACCAGGGCCCCAACACGCCGTCGCAGGTGCGCGAGCTGTGGCAGGGCGAGTTCGACTACATGGTCGAGAACTGCCCGGGCGGCATGTACGTCCTGACGTGTCACCCGCAGTTCATCGGCCGCGGGTCGCGCCTGAAGATGATGGACGAGTTGATCGCTCACATGAAGGGCGGCGGGGTGGCCTTCCGCACGCTCGAGGAGACGGCGGCCAGGTTCCGCAGCGAGAACCCGATGGACGAGTGGGCGGCGGCCAACCCGCACCTCACGGGCGCCGCGGCGCGGCCGCCGGAGACCTCCGAGAAGCTGCGAGCCCTGATGGAGGCGCCCTAGAGCGCAATCCGCGGGGCCGCTCGCCGAGGGGCCGGAGAGCGACAGTTGAGGATGCACATGCCCGCTCGGGGCTTCGGTGACTGACCACTCGCCGGCGGGACGCGCCTCCCCGGCGGGCGCGGGCGCGAGTGCGGCGACGGCTTCGAGCAGCTACCGGCTCTCGCTGCGGGACTGGGCCTCCAAGCACTCCACCGAGTTGCAGCTGCTGCTGGGTCTGGGGCTGCTGATCCTCGTCTTCTCGCTGATCGAGCCGTCGATCTATCCCACGACCGACAACGTCCGGAACATCGCCCGTCAGGCGGGGATCCTGCTGGTGGTGTCGATCGGCCAGATGTTCGCCATAACCGTCGGCGGGTTCGACCTGTCGGTGGGGGCCAACATGGGCTTCACCAGCGTGGCCACCGCCCAGGCGCTGGGCGCCCATGGCGTGGCGGCGGCCATCATCATCGGCCTGCTGGTCGGCGCCGCCATCGGGTTGGCGAACGGGCTGCTGATCGCCAAGCTGCGGGTCAGCCCGTTCGTGGTCACGATGGCCATGCTGTACTTCCTCACCGGCTACTCCAACGTCCGCAGCGCCGGATCGTCGGTCATCGCCAACGATCCGACCTTCGGGTGGTTCGGGCGCAACGACTGGGGGGTCCTGCCCTCGACGATCGGGATCGGTCTGATCGTGCTGCTGCTGGCGACGGTGTTCACGGGCCGGACGCGCATCGGGCTCTACGTGTACGGCATCGGCGGCAGCCGCGAGACGTGCCGCCTCGCCGGCATACCCGTGGCGCGCTACGAGACCATCACCTACATGTTCACCGGCATGCTCGCCGGTGCGGGCGGCATCATGGCCACCTCCCGGGTGTCGGTCGGCCAGACCGGCCTGGGGGCCGGCTACGAGCTGCGGTCCATCGCCGCGGCGGTGATCGGCGGCGCGGTCATCGGCGGCGGCAAGGGCCGCCTCAGCGGGGTGTTCCTCGGCGTCGCCCTCATGACCTCCCTGACCGTGGGGTTGGGCGTGACCGGCACCAGCACGTTCCAACAGCAGATGGCCATCGGCGTGGCCCTGGTCGTGGCGGTCCTGATCAGCCAGATCCGGGGAGGGCGCATCCGCAAGGTGTCCGACGTGGTGCCGGCGTTCCTGCAGCTGCTCGGCCTGGACCGTCGTGACGAGGACCACCGCCCGCGAGCTGCCGCACCGGAGGCGGATCCGGCGGACGATGACACCGGCTGAGCCCACCTCGGAGCCGGGCCTCGGAACGGCGGCGGCCGGAGGCCGGACGGCCGGTGATGCCCCGGCGGCCCGCCTGGACGGAATATCCAAGTCGTTCCCCGGGGTGAAGGCCCTCGACGACGTGTCCCTGGACGTGCGGCGCGGCGAGGTGCACGCCCTGCTGGGCGAGAACGGCGCCGGCAAGTCCACTCTGGTGAAGATCCTGGCCGGGCTGATCCGCCCCGACTCGGGCCACATCCGGCTCGACGAGGCCGAGGTGGTGTTCCATGGGTTCCGGGACGCCCAGCGGCGGGGCATCAGCTACGTGCCCCAGGAGGTGCAGGCGGTGCCCGACTTCAGCGTCGGGCGCAACATGCTGCTGGGCTTCGAAGGGCCGTTCGACCGCAAGGGCAAGCTCAGTGCCAAGGACCGGCGGCTCACCCGTGAGGCGCTGGATCTCTGCGGCGCCTCGTTCAGCGAGTCCGCCCCGGCGGGCCAGCTCAGCGTTCCGGAGCTGCGGCTCGCCCAGATCAGCCGGACGCTGCTGCATCCGGGTGACGTCATCCTGCTGGACGAGCCCAACGCGGCCCTGTCGGAGAACGACGCCGCGGCGATGCTGGAGCGTCTGCACGTGCTGCGCGACCAGCAGAAGGCGATCATCTACGTGAGCCACCGGCTGACGGAGGTCCTGGGAATCGCCGACCGGATCACCGTGCTGCGGGACGGTCACGCCGTCGGCACCTTCCCCCGGGCCGAACTCGACAAGGACAAGATCGTCTCGTTGATGACCAAGGACAGCACGCTCGGCGATCACGAGCCGGCCGGCACGGTCGAAGCGCTCGAGCGGGTCGAGACGGCGGCGCAGCGGGCTCAGCCGGTTGCGGGGACGAACGGCAAGCCCCTGCTCGAGGTGGACTCTCTGACGAGCGATCCCAACCTCCTGGACGTCACGATGAGCGTGCGCCCGGGGCAGATCGTCGGCGTGGCAGGTGTGCAGGGGTCGGGCCACGGCCACCTGCTGCGCGCCATCGCAGGTGTCGACGGCTACGACCGCGGCCGGATCGCGGTCGGGGGCCAGAGTCTTCACCCGGCGGTCGTGCGCCATGCCTACCGGGCCGGTGTGGTGCTCGTTCCCGCCGATCGCCGCGCCTCGGCCATCGTCCCGGGGCTGTCGGTCCGGGCGAACCTCGCGCTGCCCATCCACTCCACGGCGAGGCGGGCCGGGATGCGCCGGATCCGCAAGGAACGGCAACTGGCACGGGAATACGTCGACGCGCTCGGCATCCGGCCTGCCAACACCGAGATCCTCGCCGGGAACCTCAGCGGGGGCAACCAGCAGAAGCTGGCGCTGGCGCGGGCGCTCGTGTCGAAGCCGAGTGTCCTGCTGCTCGACGAACCCACACAGGGAATCGACGTGGCGGCGAAGGCGGAGATCCTGACGCTCATCCGGCAACTGGTGGGTGACGTCGGATTCGGCGTGGTGGTGGCGTCCTCGGAGTTCGAGGAGTTACTTGCCGTCACCGACCTCATCCACGTCATGAGCCAGGGCCGGTTGGTGGCGACGTTCCCGACCGCAGAGGCCGACTACGAGCGGATCCTGCACGCGGCCCTGCCGTAGCGCCTGACGGACGAACGGAGAGACCCATGGAGCTGCTCGCGAACCACCGGGGTGGGTATCACTTCCTGTCCGGCATCGACCCGTACTCGTGCGGCGTCGTGGCGGACCCAGGCCACGAGGTGGTCCACGCGACCCTGCGCACCCCGCTGCCGTGGCGCGAAGGCTTCGAGTTGATCGACGCCCACCTGGCGGCGGCCGGACGACCTCGGCACGCGCTGTGCGCCATCCAGCTCCGCTCGCCGGAGCCGCTCACGATGGCGGGGTTCATCGAGTTCAACGTCGGCTACTGCGACCTGGTGCGGTCCTGGGACCTCTATGTCGGTGACCTCAACCCGATCGCTCGCACGAACGTGGCTCCGGCCGACCATCCGCCCGCCGAACCCGTCCTGCACGCCTTCTCCTACACCGCTCCCGCCGGCGATGACGCGCCCATGACGTTCATCGTCGCCGGGGCCGGGGAGTTGCGGGCCGCGGCGCTGGACGAGGACACGATCATCCGCCGCGGCGAGTTGGGCCCCGATGCCATGCGCGAGAAGGCCGCCCACGTGATGGGCATCATGGCCGAGCGGCTCCTGGGCCTGGGCGCCGGTTGGGATCTTGTCACCGCCGTCGACGTGTACACGGTGCACCTGCTCGAAGGGCTGCTCGAGGACACGGTCATGCCGAGGATCGGCTCGGCGACACGTCACGGCCTGGTCTGGATCCGCTCGCGGCCGCCGGTGCGCGAGCTGGAGTTCGAGATGGACATGCGCGGGGTCCGCTCCCAGATCACCCTCTAGGCGACCGCCCGGCCCGCCGCCGGGCAGCCGTCGAGTGCCGTGGTGAGCGAATCGGCTCCCACCGGTTCCGCCCCGGCGGGCGTCGGGCACCCGTTGCTCGGCATGGGTCGGTGTGGCTGCCGGTCGGAGTCGCCGGTCGGCCGGCGTCAGCTTCCGGCGTTGCCGGTGAAGTATCCGGCGAGGCGTTCGAGGGCTGTCGTGAGCGTGGCGGGTTCCTGGGCGAAGCAGAGCCGGAGGTGGCCCTCGCCGTCGGGCCCGAACGCACGCCCGGGAGCCAGACCCACGCCGCACGTGGTGAGGATCTGCTTGGCGGCGGCGACGCTGTCGGTCATGCCGTCGACGCCGAAGAAGCTGTAGAAGGCACCCTCCGGTTCGAGGTAGCGGATCCCGGGCAGATCGCCGAGGTACCGGCCAACCAGCGGCCGCAGCGACTCGAGACGCCGCCGCAGCAGCGCAACGTCGGGCTCGCCGTCGCGCAGCGCGGCGATGCCGGCGGCCTGCACGAACCCGGGTGCCCCGGCGATGTTGAACTCGGTGAGCATCGCGAGGGGGCCTTCGAGGTTCGCGGGGGCCACGAGCCAGCCGAGGCGCCAACCGGTCATGGACCAGGCCTTGGAGAACGTGTTGACAGAGATGACCAGATCATCGGGTTCGGTGCACGTCAAGGCACTGGGGGCGTACGGGCAGCCGTAGACGAGTCGCGAGTAGGCGTCGTCGGAGACGAGCCAGACCCGGTGACGCCGGCAGTGCTCGATGACCGCGTCCAGCTCCTCGGAGGTGATCGTCCACCCGGTGGGGTTGCCGGGGCTGTTGAGGAACAGCATCTTGGTACCGGGACCGGCATCGGCCATGAGCCGGTCGACGTCGAGCGACCAGCGCCCACCGGCGGGACGGAGGGAATGGTCCACCACGACGGCGCCGCTGATGCGCAGCGTCTCGCGGATGTTGGGCCAGATCGGGCCGATCACGACGGCACGGTCGCCCGGATCGATGAGCACCTGGGAGACCAGGGCCAGCGCCTGCATCCCCGATGCCGTCACCGTGACGCGGCCGGGGTCGACCTCGCTGTCGTAGATGCGCTCGTGATAGGCGCTGATCTCGTCTCGCAACTCCGGCTTGCCGCTGTTGGGCTGGTAGAAGTGGTCGCCGTCGCGCAGCGCCCGGCGGGCGGCCTCCACGGCGATGTCCGGGCTGGGCCAGCAGCCCTCCCCGAACCAGAGGGGGATCACATCGGGGATCCCGAAGCCGGCCTCCGCGATCTCGCGGATGAGGCTCGGTGCCAGTTCGGCGGCCCGCCTGCTGCCGTGCCAATCGCGCAGAGGTTCAGTCATGGCTTATCAGGCGGCTGATCCACGCCTGCCGTCGGGGGGATCCTGGCGTGCCACGACGTGGGTGCTCCGGCCGCCGACCGTGACCCTCGGGCTATGACGCCGGGCGCTCCACCGAGTCGATCAGTCTGACGATTAGTGCCGCCAATTCGTCACCGGCCGGGATGTGGCGGTCCTCGCGGCCGGTGGCCAGCAGCAGGTGCGTACCGACCCCGATTGCCTGGAGAAGCAGGGTCGCAGCCGCAGTATCGACCCCGGGATCGCAGCGGCCCTCCTCCTTCGCCCTCTCGACGAGATTGCTCACCTGGTCGGCCTGCTGGTTGAGGAATACCTGCAGGCGTTCCCGGACCTCGGCGCTGTTCCGGGCGCTGCCGAATGACTGCACGAGCACGTCCTGGGCGGAATCGTGCCTTATCAGGCTTGCCCCCCAGAGCGCAAAGATCTCCGATGGCGGTCGGTCGGCGAGGCCGAAGTCCTTGATCCGCTGGTCGGGCAGGATCTGGTTGAAGAGGTGGTCGAGCGCCGCGACCATGATGTCGCTCTTGTTCGCCCATCGCGCGTAGATGGCGCCTGTCGTCACCCCGGCGCGGCGCGCGATCCTGCTGACGACCGCTCTGTCGTAGCCGTATTCGACGAACTCGGTGGCGGCGGCGTCGAGCAGCAGTCGCGTCGTCTGATCAGGATGGCGCCGGCGGGGCGCCTCGCTGCTACCCGGCATGAGACCGACCTCCTGCTGTGAACACGGCGTCAACACTACAAAATCGATGGGCGTCCGATGGGACAGCGCAAGATGGTGCCGGTTGCTGCGACGCTGTCACTAGGTCTGCCACCGCTCTCCGAGGGTGTGCCGAAGCTGACGGAGACCGCTCCTGGCGTCGTCAGCGGCGATGCGCTGTGCGGTCTGTCGCCGCGTGTGCGGTACGGTTGCGTCGGGCTTGTTGATGGGTGTGACTGTGGTAATGGCTCGGAAGACACCGGTTCTCGTCTCGGTGGTCTCGGTATCGCTGGTCGTTGCCGTCGCGGCGTGCGGTGGTGGGGAGGCCGCTCCGCCGGGGCCTGCCGGCGGCGTCACTCCGGCGTCTGAACCCGCGGCGATCGTCGAGTCCCCGGGGGCGCCGCCCGAGGCGCCGCTGCCGGCGGACGCGGCTCCGGCGGATCCGCAGGATGCGAGCGAGCCGGTTCCCGAGTCGGCGGAGGCGCCGCTGTCCGCGGACGCGGCTCCGGCGGATTCACGTGATGAGAGCGAGCCGGCTCCCGAGTCGCCGGAGGCTGAGCCCCCGGCAGCGGTCGACACCATTGATGCCGCGGAACCCGCGGCAGGGGAACAGCTCCTCGCGGAGCCGGATCCTGCGGAGGCTCCGGAGGCTCCCCCGGAGGATCCCGGGGCGGCAGGAGCGAGCCTCGCGGAGCTGGTGGGGCATTGGGAGGGCGGGATCTCGATCCCGGGAACCACCGACCTGCCCTTCGCCGTCGACCTGACCGCATCCGGAGACGGTCTGCGGGGGACGATCGAGATCCAGGGTGTGTCCGGCTTGCCCTTGTCGAACGTGACGCTCGACGGTGGCCGCCTTCACTTCGAATTGAATTCGCCCCTGGGGCTCGCCGTCTGGGACGGGGATCTGCACGACGGCGTGATCGAGGGCGAGTTCACGCAGGGGGAGATGGCCGAGACGTTCTGGATGCAGCAGTTCGACGATCCGGCGAGCGGGGACGGTGCGTCGTACCGGCGCGAGGAGGTGGTCTTCTCCAACGGCGAGATCGTACTGGCGGGCGAGTTGGTCCTGCCCGACGGTGACGGGCCGCACCCTGCCGCCGTCCTGATCAGCGGCAGCGGCGACCAGGACAGGGACTCGAACCTCGGCGGGTTCCGGGTGTTCGCCGTCCTCGCCGACCACTTGGCCGGAGCCGGTATCGCTTCGTTGCGGTTCGACGACCGCGGCGTCGGCGGTTCCACCGGGGACGGCTTGCAGGCGACGCTGCACGACCGTGCCGGCGATGTCGCAGCCGCTGTCGAGCTGCTGCGGACGCGGGAGGACATCGCCGCCGGCGGCATCGGGTTGATCGGCCACAGCGAGGGCGGGATCGTCGCCCCTGTGGTGGCCAACAGCACCGGCGGTGTGGCCTTCGCGGCTCTGCTGGCGGCTCCGGCTGTTCCCCTCGTGGAGATCCTCGTGGCGCAGCAGCAGGCGCTACTCGAGGAATCCGGATCGAGCGCCGATGACATCGAAGAGTACGCCGCGCTGCAGGAGTCGGTGTTCCGCGCCATTGCCACCGGCGAGGGGTGGGACGGGATCGAGGCGTCCATGCGGGCGTTGGTGCTCCGCCAGTTCGAGGCGTTCTCCGAGGAGGTGCGGGAGTCGATCCCCGACGAGGACGCCCTGGTGGACTCCATCGTCGCCGAGGAGTTGGCGACCTGGCGGAGTCCGTGGTTCGCCTCGTTCCTCGAACACGACCCCAGGGAGGCCGTCGTCGCTCTCGATGTTCCGGTCGTCGCCCTGTTCGGCGAGTTGGATACGCAGGTGCCGGCGCCCGCCAACTCCATTGCCATGTCCGAGGCCATCGCCGAGTCGAACGTGTCGGGATACACGATCGCCACGATCTTCTCGGCGAACCATCTGTTCCAGGAGGCTGTGACGGGCAGCGTCAACGAGTACGCCCGGCTGAAGCGCCAGTTCGCCCCCGACTTCGTGGACATCCTGCTGGAGTCGCTCGCTGAGATGTTGCGCTGGGGGTCCTAGGTGGCAGGCGGGACATCAAGGGCCCGTACCCGACCTCATTGGGGTCGCGGTCGTAGTCATCACCATGGTTCTCCCAACCGGGGGCTCGGACCCGAAATCCGGGGGACGACGACGTTGGGGATCGCCATCCCGTGAGCAGGCGCGCCAGGATCATCGCCGGGGCAACAGTGGCGATCCTGGCTGCGGTCGTCGCGGCGATCGTGTGGTTCACCCTGCGGGATGACGGACCCGCCGCCGTGGATCTGGGGGCGGCTGTGGCCCAACTCGGAGCCGCCGCCGGAGACACCGCGGACTCTGGTGCTGGTCGGCCCGATGATGCGGGCGTGGTCGCTGGGCACGCCGCCGGGTCCGCCGGTGGCGTGAGCTCCGGGTCGGCGGAGGGTTCGGAGTCGGGGGAGGGTCCAGCGGGGTCTGTGTCTTCGCAGGCCGCTGGAGCTGCCGAGGGCGCCGCCTCGACCGGTTCCGACGGTGGCTCGGGTGCCGTCGGGTCCGATGATGGCGCCGAGGTCGCTGTGCCGGCCTCGGGATCCGCTGGAGACGTCGTTCCGGGACCGGGAGAGAGTGCGGAGTCGGGGGAGCGTTCCGGATCGGTTGCTCGTGCGGAGTCGGGGGAGGGACCGGCGGGGTCGGCGGCCTCGCCGACCGCTGGGGCTGCCGAAGGTGGCGCCTCTGCTGGTTCCGGCGGTGACTCGCGTGTCGCCGGGTCCGATGGTGGCGCCGAGGTCGCCGCGACGGCGTCGGGTCCGGGTGGAGACGTCGGTTCGGGCTCGGGTGACGGCCCGGGATCGACCGAGAGTCCAGGCGCGGCCGAGAGCGCGGGGGCAACGGACGGCTCGGAGTCGGCGGAGGGCTCGGAGTCGGGGGAGGAAGCCGTGGCCAGGGCGACCGCGGACGGTGGTGATGGCCCGTCGGCCGATTCCGGCGGCGACGCGGAGGCGACATCGGCTGTCACGGACGGGGGCTCTCCCGCCGGGCTGTGGAAGTTGGTCGTCACCGAGGGCGCTGATGCGCTTGCCGGTGAGGGAGCGGTCAGCTTCGCTGGGTTCCGGGTGGTGGAGGTGCTGGCGGGCGGTATCGGCGAGAACACCGCGGTGGGTCGCACGACCGGTGTGAGCGGCTATCTCGACTTGACCGACAGGGCGTTGGTCTCCACGAAGATCATCGTCCAGATGGGCACCCTCCGCACCGACGACAGCCACCGCGATCACCACATGCGGGAGGCGCTCGACACCGAGAAGTACCCGCTGGCCGCCTTCACGCTCGCCGAGCCGCTGGATTTGCCCGCCGGGAGTTTCGAGGGCGAGCCGTTCTCGGGTTCGGTGAGGGGCGATCTCACGATCAGGGGGGTCACCAACCGGGTCGTGTTCGACCTGCAGGCACAACTCGTGGGCGATGTCATCGTGGTCGTCGGATCCAGCGAGGTGGTCTTCAGCGACTTCGGCGTGCCGACCCCGAGGTCCGCCGCAGTCCTATCCGTCGACGACCACGGATTTATGGAGTTCCAGCTGTACTTCGCTCGCTGACGACTGGTCTCCCGCCGGCAGATGCCGGTTGGAACACGGTCCCGCGAGCGCTTTCTCCGGGTGTCTGCGTGTTGGTTTGGGCCCGGCGCGAGGTGGGGCGCCCGTGGTGTTCGGTGGTGCGAGGGTGAGTTTGCCGTCGGGGTGGCGGGTGATTTCCTCGGCTGCGGCGTCGCCCTCGCGGCGTGCGATCTCGGCGACGACGTCGGCCTCCAGCGCCGCCAGCGACGCCCGCGCCCGACCCACCTGGCCCACACAGGCCCGCAACCCGCCGACATCAACCTCCCGCAACGGCGGCGGCGACACCAACCACTCGCCCAACGCAGCCCACTCGCCGGCTCGGTCAGCGCCGGCCGGACCGACATCCGCCGATTCGAGGCCGCCTGGACCATCACCGCCCGGTTTGTCCCGCATCCGGTCACAACCCACGTGCCTTCACCCCCTCGCCGATGCCCCAGTCAACGTCTATTGGCTGTATCTACGAAGATTATAACACACCTATGACAGAGTGACAACACCAGTACGGATCTCTTCCTGCGCTCTGTGTCGTGGGTCGAGGGTCGGGCTGCAATTCGCCGGCCGTCGGTTGTTCCCGTGGCGACGTTCAGGGCACGAAACCACCGGTTAGCGGGGCCTGGTGCCGGCCGGTGAGGATCCGGCGGGGGAGATGCGAGACTTGACCCTCGTGCGACGGATGGGCTCGGTGGATTGGTGGATGCTGCTCTGGTGGACCTTGGCCAGTGCCGCGGGATACGCCGTCGCCGGCATCACCGAGGTGGCAGCGGGGTCGTTCAGCGGTGTCACGATCGTGGCGCCCGTGGCCGTAGGGGCGACCGCGGCCGCAGCGCTGCAGTGGCCGGTGCTGCGCCGGCGCATACCCGGAGCGGGTTGGTGGGTGGCGTCCGGGGTCGCCGGGGCAGTCCTCGTTGGTGTCGCCGCCGTTGCCGCAGGGGTGTTCGCAGGCTTGGCGGCGGGCGCCATCGGCGACGCCGACGCCGGCCGGGACTTCGGCGACGACGTCGCGGGCGTGACGGCGGCGGTCATGTTCGGGGCGGCGCTCGCCCTGGTCCAGCGGCGCATGCTTCGACGGGGCGTTGCCCGGTTGGGGTGCTGGGTGCTGGCGAGCTCGGTGGGCTGGATCGTGGCCGGCCTGATCGCGGGGGTCACCGAGGGGGTCGCCGGCTGGGCCGTCATCGGGGCCGTCTACGGCGCCATCACCGGGTGGGTGCTCGCCGGGCTGTTGCGAGGAGAGGTGAGCGAGGCACCCGCGGCGGAGCAGTGACCTGCGGTCCGACCCGGCACACTGAGACCCATGAACCCTGAGCAGCTGAACCACTACAAGAGCAAGCTGGACTTCGAGATGGACTCGTTCGACGTCTTCGAGGCCCTGGGCAACGGCGCGGCGATCGTCGTGGTCGACGGGCGGTCGGCCGAGGCCTTCGCCGCCGAACACATCCCCGGTGCGCTGAGCCTGCCGCACCGCACCATCAGCGCCGATTCGACGGCGTCTCTCGACCGGTCGCCCACCTATGTGTGCTACTGCGACGGCATCGGCTGCAACGGGTCCACCAAGACGGCGCTGAAGCTGCTGATGCTGGGCTTCGAGGTGCGTGAGCTGATCGGCGGCCTGGACTGGTGGAGGCGAGACGGCTACGCCACGGCGGGGGAGAGCGCCCAGTCAGGCACAGAGGTCACCTGCGGCTGCTGAACCGGTGCCACTCGAGATGCGCAGCACCATGTCGGCGGCGCCGCTCGGTCGCTACGATGTAGCGCGAATCAACTACGAGGTGTTGCCGTGCCACGACCGACGTCATTTCGCCTTGCCGAGAATCTGCTCGACCGTCTGGAGGTCGAGAGCCGCTCCGCCAGGACCTCCGTGACGCAACTGGTTTCGGTCCTGCTGGACGAGGGCCTGAAGACCCGCCGGTTTCCCGGGGTCGTCTACCGGACGGGCCCGGCGGGCCGGCGCGCCGCCCTGGTGGGCGGCCCGGACCTCTGGGAGGTGGTGCGTGACCTCGCTCACGCCCCGGGCCGGGGAGTGGAACGCGTTGAGAACCTGGCCGCCGAAACGGGTCTCCCGACGGTGTCGGTGCTGCTGGCAGCCGACTTCTATGCGGCGTTCCCCGAGGAGATCGATGCGCTGATCGACGCCAATGAGCGGGCCGCCGAAGAGGTCCGCCGGCAGGCCGCCCGGCGCGAGCAACTGCTGTCGCCTTGAGGTGGCTGATCGACGAGATGCTGCCGCCCGCCACGGCGGCGGAGTTGAACACGCTTGGCCACGATGCCGTCGCTGTGGCCGACGCGGGACTCGCCGGCAGCGATGACGCCGCGGTCTACGAGGCTGCCGTCGAGCAGCAACGCCTCGTCGTCACGGAGAACTTCGACGACTTCGCCACCATCATCAAGGACCGCTTGGCTGGTGGCGAGCCGTCCGTGCCGGTTGTCTTCGTCCGCAAACACCAGCATCCCCGCGGCTCCGCGCTGGCCCCCGCCCTGGCACGTCACCTGCACCGGTGGGCCACCCAGAACCCGAGGCCCTACCCAGGAGTCCACTGGCCCTGAACCTTTCTCGCCCGAGGTTGCGCACGGCGGCTTCGGCTTTCTCGCGTCGCCCTCGACATGATTGCGGTTCAAGAGCATCTCATCTTGTTAGCTGTGTGTGTCATAATCTGTAGGACAGAAGCGTCATAAATTGTTGGCTAACTTTCTCCCAATCTGTAGGCTAACGAGCGCTGAGGACTGATCGGACACCCCCGTGGACACGATGCTCACACCGGATGGATATCGCCCGCGAGTGGCCGACTCGGTGATTGCGGAGGCCTTGGCGCGCATGCCGGCGGTGGTCATCGAGGGGCCGAGGGGTTGCGGCAAGACGTGGGCGGCCCGCAACGTGGCTCGCAGCGAGGTGCTCCTCGACGGTGACCGCGACGCCCGCACGCTTGCCGCCGTCGCACCTCATCTCGTGCTCGAAGGCACCGAGCCGCGCCTGCTGGACGAGTGGCAACTGGCGCCGGAGATCTGGAATCAGGTCAGGCACGCCTGCGACGAGACGCATCGGCGGGGGCGTTTCATCCTCACCGGCTCGGCGGTTCCGCCCGACGACCACACCCGGCACTCGGGCGCGGGCCGGATCGCCCGTGTGCGCCTGCGGCCCATGTCGCTCGCCGAGACCGGCGAGTCCACCGGCGAGGTATCGCTGGGCGCGCTCTTGGGGGGCGAGCGAATCACCGCACCGCGCCCCGAGACGGGGGTGGAGGATCTCGTGGAGGCGATCTGCCGGGGCGGTTGGCCCCGTCACCTGGAGATGCCGGCGCGCACCGCCCAGCGCGCCCTGGAGGACTACCTCGGCGAGATCTGCCGGACCGACATCTCCGCCGTCGACGGGGTGCGGCGCGACCCGGCGGGCGTGCGGCGCCTCCTGGCCTCGCTGGGTCGGAATGTCGCCACCACTGCCTCGTTCAGCACCCTCGCCGCCGACGCGGCCGGCCCCAGCCCCCTGAACCGCACCACGGCGACGGAGTATCTCCGGTCCCTGGAGCGGCTGTTCATCGTCGAGGACGTGCCCCAGTGGCCGACACACCTGCGATCCCGCGCAGCCGTGCGGAGGACGGCGAAACGACATTTCGTAGATCCCTCACTGGCGGCGTCCGCGATGGGTGCCGCCCCGACCCGGCTGTTGCGAGAACTCCGTGTGCTGGGCTTCCTATTCGAATCGCTGGTCGTGCGCGACCTCCGTATCTACGGCCAAGCGAACGACGCCTCGGTGTACCACTACCGCGATGACGCCAAACTGGAGGTCGATGTGATCGTTCAAACCGGCGACGGACGCTGGATGGCCGCAGAGGTCAAGCTTGGCGGCGCCGACGCCATTGACGAAGCTGCCCGGTCGCTGCGCCAACTGCGCGACAAGGTCGACACAGACCGCATCGGCCCTCCCGCCAAACTCGCCGTCATCACCGCGACGGGCTACGCCTACGACCGCCCCGACGGCATCACCGTCCTACCTATTACCAGCCTGGGCCCCTAGTACCGCTGACCGTCTCATCGCCGGCGCGTCACCAACGCGCCCGATCCCACCTCCGACGCTGCGATGCCTGATCAGTCGCAGCGCGGTACGACTCGACTCACTCCTGCAGATGCGAGGGGAGTTGTACCTGCAGATTCACGTCGATCGGGGCCGGAAGGAGACGGTGGCGACGGGCGTCCCCGCTCTCGCTCCGCCGGCGGGAGCGGCGACTCAGGGGTTCGGCGACGAGATCCCCACGGCCGCGTGAAGTTTCTGCAAGTTCTTCCTTCGTACAGCGTTCATGATGAGGAACAGGTCAACGATTGCCCAGATGCCGAGTCCACCAAGTGTGAACAGCTTGCCGAGCGCGAGCCCCACGTCACCGTTGTAGAACCGATCCACGCCGAGGGGCCCGAAGACGATACCGAGAACGAGCGCAACGATGGGATCCCGGTAGTCCAGCGACATCACCTGGCGGACCTGGTCGTCCGTTAAGCGGTCGCTCAAACCAAGCACGCTGCCGGGGGGAAACTTCTCCTGGATGGTCATGAGCAACATGGTTTTCTCGTCCACGGCGTTACCTCTCTCGATTACTGAATTGCGGTTCCGGCTTGCTCACGAGCACCGTCGCGGCGTGGGTTGTGATGGCCAAACCTGTGCGAACCCGGTTGCGCGCAGTCTGGACGACATCCCGATCGCCCGCCAGCCGAATCCCCAACGAGTCGTTGCCCCGACCCGTGGCGCAGCCGGCAGTCTCAAGTGCCTGCAGCAGCCTGCCGAGCGTTGCGGCGCTACCCTTCCGGTAGGGCTCCTGTCCGACTTCTACCAGGGGAGAGCCGCCTTGCGGGGCCGCTCTCCCCAGTCACTTTTTGGGGTTGCGGGCGCGTGGCGAGGTAGCTAGCGCCCTACGGTCGGTGGGTTCATCTCGGTCGATCGCTGCGAGGGTGTCCCGCCGAAGCGCGGCAAGGCGCTCGGCGGCACCGGGTCGCCCGGCGACCCGATCATGAAGCTCCCGGTAGGGCTTCGAGGTTGGCACGATACTGGTCTACTCCACCGAAGCTCGTGCCACTCCGGCGACGCCGGCGTACTCCACAGCCACGAACAACTCGCAGCGAGGGTGCGCGCGGAGGAAGTCCTCGATGAGCGATGCCGCAGAGTCGCCGGGTGAGCCTGACCGGTTCACGCTGCTGGAGGCTGTCCACCGCTGACGCCCACGCCTGGGGCCGCGTGGGCATCGTTGTCGTTCCTGTGGTGCTCCCGGCGACGTAAAGCCCAGGTCACCGGCCTCTATTTGACCAATGCTCAGGAGTCAGGTGGGCGCATATGGGTCGATACACAGATTCCTTCTTCTGTGTGCTGATATACATATTGAAACGACAGCGTGTGCGATCGCGTCAGCTGAGTGGTGGAGCAGTCGGTCGGTGGTCAGATGAGATGTTCGATACCGGGGACCCGTTGCTCCGGTCGCGCCAGTGGGCGGCGACGGCGACACCTCAGCCCGAGTCCAGTGCTGTCCGCCGGGCTACGCCGCTGCGAGAAGCCGCGGGATGAACGGGTTGTGCACACCGTGGCCGCGCGGGATCCCTCGGGCCGGTGCCATGGGGCCACCCCACCTGTAGACCGGACATGACCGACACTGACCCGATCTCGCATCCGATGCTGAACACGCCGTATGAGAAGCCGGCGCGGTACTGGGAGTCGGGGATCGACAATCTGGCCCTCAGCAGCACGGCTCCGGATCGCCGCCCGAGCATTGCACTGCTGCCGGTACCCAAGAGTCCGGAGAACGTCAGCGCAGGCCATCACCGAGGCGTGCCTGCCCGACCCGAGCAACCACATACGAGGGCTGCCGTATCCTGCACGTCGAAATGAGTTCAAGTTGGGACCGCCCGGGCGCGGTGGGGGAGTGAGAGGTGGACGGGTACGGCGCATGGAATGACGCGCTCGCTAAGCGCTTTTTCAGCCCCGAGACTGCCGGAAGCCCCGTCTACCTCTTCGTCACTGACGAGGTAATCGCCGACGTCACTGACGAGGTAATCGCCGACGTCGGGGAAAGCGTCGGGTACAGGTACGAGGACTTTCTCGCTGCGGTTCGTGCTGGTCCGCCAGGCGCCACGAGATCTGGCCACTGCCAGCGTGCGCTCCAGGTTGCTGACGGTTGGCGCGACCGCGCACTCGAGTATCCCCCCTATGTGGCCTACCTCGCGCTATTCGTACTCGCCGCCGGCCACGAAGGAGACTATGCGCCGCAGGCGTACTACCCAAGACTCTGGAGTCTGCTCGGCGAGAATCGCACCGACACACTCCCTTCGTTCGACCGAATGCTCGAACTATGGGATGACCTCGAGAAATGGTCCGTACATGACCGGGGCGGGGAACTTGGTGTCTTCGAGGCGAGGATCGTCGGCGGCAAGATCCATATTGGTCTACCTCTGGCACAGGCGATGCTGACGGCTTCCGAGAGGGATTCCCTGCCTCACCTGTTCGCTAGCGCGGAACTCGATCCGGGTCGTGCGGCAAACTCAAGTGAACTCCGCCGGGCGCTAGCGCTCTACGGAAGCAGCTACCTCCGACAGCATACGATGCGAGCGCTCAATCATGGCTCTGAAGCGTTCCAGGAAGCGCTCCTCGACGCGGTGGCCGAGGAATTCTCCAGTTGGGATGGTTCGGTGCCCACGACTTCCGGCAATCGCGCAGCGGGCAGCGCCTTCGCGGGCCTAAGGATCTGCTTGACGGTGGACCGGGTAGCCCGCACGATCAAGTCATCTCTCCGCATCTCCGCGAGACGGGAATATCCCGACGAACCGCTGAAGATCACCGGGCTCTCAACTGAGGCGCTGGAGTGCACCGAATTCTACGATGGTTGGTCCACGACCCTCAGTGTCCAAGGCTCTGATTTCGAGCCTGCTCCGGCAGCGTGGGAACGTGGCTTGGCCGGAACCGATGCCAGGGTCAACTGGAGAGTCCGGCTCGAGCCAGCACATGTGCGGGTCTTCGTGGAGGGGAAATCCTCGATGCTTCCAGGACTTGTTGAGATACTTGAGTTGCCGCGCGACGCTCAGTTCTACATTGCCTTCGATGACACTGCTGCTGGTCCAATCGGTGAGTGGCTCGAGTCGGAATGCGAAGGCTGGGTGCCACTCGACATAGTGGGCGGTCTTCCGCCCGGTTGGATCTTCGGCACAGTCACCCGCGCGTCGTCTGATCTCGGCATCAGCGAAGTTCGACCAAGGCTTGGCCGCGCGGACCGCCTCTCCATGAGGCTTATTGGAGGCATACGATCTTCGGGAGGGAATACCTACTTCGCGTTCGCGCCTCCCCGCCTGGCCATCGACGGCGCATCTGCAACGAACCACATTCGCGTCGCAGGCCTGCCTGTGAGACCCGCCACCGGCTCCTCTCCGACCTACGGACTTCCAGATGACCTGCCTACCGACACCCGGATCGGACTTGAAGTATTCGACGGCGATGAGGTGGTCCGCCGATCCTACCTCTACCTGGTGTCAGGCATACCCTGGCGGCTTGCAGATCTCCCCATGACCGTTGACCAATTCGGCAATCAGGCGGACGATGGAAGTATCTGCGGAGCGGTGGTTCCGGTGCCAACCGAAGGTCACTTCCCGCACGATCTCTTGCGCACGCCGGGACTCGCTGGTCTAGAAGAGCGTGTCTTTTTCGTCGGCCGCTACCGCGGTGAGATCGCGGAATGGCCCGATGAGCCATTCCCCAGTTGGGAGGTGGTGTGGGCGGTTCCGTTCCGCAGGAGGGGGCGAGCGTTCTTCTGCGGCTCATCGTTGGCCGGTTCAGGCCCACACGGGAAGTGGGTGGGAGGTCGTTCGCAACGCAGACTCTGGCACAACGTGCTGTGGCGCCGCCGTACCCAGATCACACCTCCGAGCGATCCTGCGCAGAGGTCGCTCTGGCTCCGCTATAGGAGCAGCGCTCGTGATTGTTAGGCCAGGTGACGCTCTCCTGTACGCGGCGTCGGCGGCCCGCGGCATGCCCTGGGAGGCATTTCGACGCCTCGTCGATGCAACGTGCATCCCAGATGGCCACTTGGCGAGCGAGATGAAATACGTCCGCACCGAGGCTGCTGACGTTGGCGATGTGCTCGGACACTGGGAAGTAATTGACACAGGCACCGCTCGCAGGATCGTCGTCGCGCCGCCAGTGCTCGCACGCTTGCCATGGCCCGGGCTGCCACGAGCGGTCTTTTGCGGCTCACGGTCACCGGACACCATCGCCGAGGTCCGCGACGTGTGTCATTCGGTTCGCGGGCTATCGCTCTCGCCGGATCCGCAACGCCACCATCCGTACGCCGCGACGAGGCTCGAACTCTCCGGCGAGTCGGAAGAACAGATAGTTGAGTTGGCACGCGAGCTATCAGTTCGCTACGACCGGACCCCGGTTGCGTGGTCGATAGCACGCGCGAGCGGCTCGATAGACAGCTACCTTGATGCTCTCAAGTGGGAGGAGCGCGGAGATCTGAACTGGGATCGCCGTGAGTTCGATCCTGAGGTCCTGAGGTTCGGACCATGTTCTGGTGGTGACGATCGGTCGCGCCTACGGCTAATCGAGTACTCCCACCCATCCGGATGGGCTTGGCGGAATTGGCTCAGGAGGGACGGCGCTAGTGCCGATGTCGACCGGTCGTGGGGCCGGTATTGCGTTTTGGCGTCGGCGGGCCGCGTCACCCTGCAATACGATCACCGAACTGGCATCGCAACTGTGCCGCGGCAGGTTCCGCTCCCGAAGCTTCACGCTCGTGCCCTCGCGCTCAGCAGTGGTCGGGCACCTGCCCTAGTTGCAGGCGCCGGAATCGGACTGCGCTCGTACCCTTCCGTCCCGCGCTCGGTTCTCCAGGTGATAGCCACCAAGCTGCAACAGGATCAACCCGAGCACGAGCACGTAGATCCAGGAAGCCCGGCATGAAGGACCCAGTCGGCACGTACCGGCGCATCACAGACAGCCTGATCTCCTATATCGAGACCGCCTTCGCCACGAGGTTCCCCAGTCTCGAAGCAGAGCGTCGTGCTCTCCTTCAGCGACCAGCCACGTTGAGCCAGGCGCCCTGGATCGAGCCTCTGCCTCAGTACCAGTCGTCGGGGAAACGCGTAACCGAACTAGGTGCGGATGACCTCCCCGGTCTCGCGCCGCGAGCAGCCGACGATTTCCGCTCCCTGGCGTCGAGCGGTCTAGTTGGAGACTTCGAGCTGCACCAGCACCAGGTAGACATGCTCCGCAAGGCTCTTCGCGGCGAGAGTTGCGTGATTACCGCAGGGACCGGATCGGGAAAGACCGAGTCGTTCCTACTCCCGTTGTTCGCATACCTGGCCGAAGAGTCCGCTTCGTGGACGCCACCGGACCTTCCCCCAGCGCACCGGGACGACTGGTGGCGGAGTGACGAGTGGAAGGAGCGGTGCGCTCCGCTAGCCGGTTCGCGGCGCAGGTGGCGTTGTTCTCTCCGGGTATCCCAGCGCGGGAACGAGACCCGGCCAGCTGCTGTCCGGGCGCTGATCGTCTACCCGATGAATGCACTTGTGGAGGACCAGTTGAGCCGGCTTCGACGCGCTCTGGACTCCCCCGCGGCACGCAACTGGCTCGATGACAATCGCGGTGGGAATCGCATCTACTTCGGTCGGTACAACAGCGCAACCCCAGTGCCTGGACACGAGTACCGCAAGCCGAATCGTTACGGTCACCGGAGTCCCGACTCGTCCCGGATCGAGAAACTCGCCGACGCTATGCGGGCGGCCGAGCAAGCGGCACAGGTGGCTGGCGACTACAGCAAGGAGCCGGGTCGCGAGGACGTTCGCTACTTCTTCCCGCGGCTCGATGGTAGCGAGATGCGGTCTCGCTGGGATATGCAGGATGCCCCTCCTGACATCCTCATCACAAACTTCAGCATGTTGAGCATCATGCTCATGAGGGATGCCGACAGAGGCGTCTTCGAGCGGACCCGCCAGTGGCTCGAGGAAGAAGGAAGCGTCTTCCACCTGATCATCGACGAACTGCATCTCTATCGCGGGACGTCCGGGACCGAGGTTGCCTATCTCTTGCGTCTCCTACTTCACCGCCTCGGTCTGGCACCCGGTCACCCCAAGCTCAAGATCCTCTCTTCCTCAGCATCACTCGAGCCCGATGATCCAGGCAGCCTCCGGTACCTCTCCGAGTTCTTCGGTGTTACTTGGACTGCAGATCAGATCATCCCGGGTCAGCCGGCGCCAGTGCGGTCCGCCCCGGCGACACCGCTCCACTCAGAACAATTCGCGGCGCTAGCGAGCGCAATCGACTCTGACAATCCCGCGGAACTAGACGGTGCAATCGATGCCCTCGCGCATAGCCTCGGCGAATCGGGCGACGGGTCACCGCGAGAGCGACTGACCCGTGCATTTGAAGCGGACGCCTGCGACTTGAGTTCCCGTATGACCGGAGCGTGCCTGGCTTCCCAGGGGGTAAGAGCGGTGTCGTTGCCGGACTTCGGCCGAGAGATCTTCGGTAACTGTTCTAGCCTTGAAGCGTCGACGCGCGGGCTGCTCTACGCACGCGGTATTGCTGACACCACTAGCCCTCCGTCGTTCCGGCTCCACTTATTCTTCCGCAACGTTGAGGGGCTATGGGCATGCACATCGTCCCAGTGCTCGAGCGGGGCTCCCGCGACCGATGGACGGACCGCTGGCCCGCTCTTCCTCAACTCGCGCGTGTTGTGCGAAGCACGTCATCAACGGCACCGGGTGCTCGAACTCCTGTACTGCGAGCAATGTGGCACAACGTTGTTCGGCGGCAGTCGCATGGAGCTCGCTGACGGAGGTGGCTGGGAACTGCTTGCGGCTGACCCAGACATCGAGGGCATCCCCGATAGGCGAGTAGCACGATTCATCGATCGCCGCACGTACGCCGAGTTTGCACTCTTCTGGCCGTCCGGAGAATCCCGCCTCCACCCAGATTCTGCGAGATGGCGCCAGCCGGCCGTGCGACCCGGAGAGACCGTTGAAGGCAGGTGGGCCGCAGCAACGCTTGACCCGCTCAGCGGGAGGGTGGAGCTTGGAGAATCTGGTGGCAAAGGCGCTATACTCGGCTATCTCTACCTTCTCAAGGGCTCGTACAATCCAGAGCGCTTTACTGCGTTACCGGCGTCGTGCCCATCTTGCGGCGAGAATTACAACCAACGGAAGTTCCGTAAATCACCACTTCGCGGCTTCCGGACTGGCTTCTCAAAGCTGACACAACTGCTTTCGAAAGAGCTGTTCTACACCATCCCGCGTGGGCAAAGCAGCGAACGAAAGCTCGTCTTATTCTCCGACAGCAGGGAGGAGGCTGCATCACTCGCTAATGGAGTCGAGAGATCCCACTACCTAGATCTTCTGAGAGAGGCCCGTTACGACGAACTCGCCACCTCCGCCCTCGGGGAGCCGATGCTCCTCGAAGCCATCGAAAACCCGAGCGGACCGATCTCACCCCATGCTGAGCGCTTCGCCGAGACGCACCCTGACGCACCGGAGCGGCTACGCCAGTTGATCCGAGTCGCGCGCACCGAAGTCCCCGACCTCGGCAGCCCGGAGATGGAGACAGTCCTAGAGCAGTACCGGCAGAGTGCCTCCGATGAACTTGCCCAGTTGAGAAGAGCACGCTCGAGCAGGACGGTCCCACTCCGCCGCCTGTTCGAGGGACCATCCTCCGACCCAGTCGCTCCTGGTTCGCTTCTCCTCCGGCTCAAGCGCCTCGGCGTCAATCCCGCGGGTACCGATGTTCTGTACCAGGACTACAAGTACGACGGCGCATATCACCGGTAGACTGACCTCTTCGACTTCTCCAGCCCCACGGCTGGCTGGAATGAAGACATGTCCCCGGACGCCGGGGAGAAGCGCGAATTGCTCCGCCGCAAGGTGGTCTCAGAAATCTGCGGCGTTCTCTTCAGCCGGCTCTACTTCGGCTTCGAATCCGCAGGACTCGGCTACCCCGCATTGGATCTACCGGCCGATCGCATAGAAGCTATCGCGGCTGGCTGCGATGCCGATGCGGGTCTCTTCCAGAGAATCTGCGACGCAACTATCAGGGTGATGGGAGCCCTATATCGGTACCCGCAAGAGCCGCAGGACTACCCCCTGGACGACTGGCCCGACTGGGACAGCGCCCGCGCAAGACTAGCGGGCTTCGTCAAGCAGTGCGCGGCTGTCGCTGACATAGGCCAGACAGCTCTGCTCGGGGCGGTGTTGGAAGCAGTGTGTCGGCAAGGGGGACACGCGAATTTCGTCCTTAACCCGCGCCGTCTGCACGTCCACTTAGCGCTGCCCGGAGATCCAGTCTGGGTGTGCACCTCCTGCACCCGCGAGCATCTTCACAGCGCAGGAATCTGCACGAATTGCAGAGAGCTCCTCTCTAACCAACCCACTGGAACGTGTGCCGATCTTCATGCGCGCAACTACTACGCGCGCGAGGCGGCGGCGCTGCGGCAGCCATTACGGCTCCACACAGAAGAATTGACGGCGCAAACAGATGACCAAGCGGAGCGGCAGCGGCACTTCAGGGACATCGTCGTCGAACTCGAACCCCAGCCGGAACGGCCGCTCGTCCAGCACGTAGACGAGATCGACGTGCTGAGCGTGACCACAACAATGGAGGTCGGGATAGACATCGGGAGCCTCCAGGCGGTTGTCCTCGGGAACATGCCACCAATGCGCTTCAACTACCAGCAGCGCGCAGGGAGAGCTGGCCGCCGCGGCCAAGCCTTCGCCGCGGTGTTGACCCTATGCAGGGGTCGCAGCCACGACGAATTCTACTACCGCCACCCAGAACGGATCACCGGAGACAAGCCACCCGTCCCCTTTCTGTCGATGTCTCGACAGGAGATTGCTCAACGCCTCACCGCCAAGGAGTGCTTGCGGCGAGCGTTCCTGGCCATCGGCGTCAGCTGCTGGGAGAACGAAGCCCCGCCGGACTCGCACGGCGAATTCGGACTTGCCAATACGTGGAACGACCAGGAGTCGCGACGGGAACGCATTCGTGATTGGCTTGGTCACGCGGATGACGTAGCTGCCGTGGCCGTCGCGCTGGCATCTGGACCGGGGTGCCCGGCGGCGGCAGACCTAGAGGCATACGCGCGCAACCAGCTGTATCACGACATCTGTCGGGCTGCGGCAAACCCGGAACTCACAGGCGATGGCCTCGCGGAGCGCCTCGCTGAGGGCGCAATCCTCCCGATGTACGGCATGCCATCGCGGATCCGGCCCCTCATCCATCAATTGCGGAGGAGCGCTCCGAGCACGATCGATCGGGATCTGGATCTGGCGATCACCGAGTTCGCTCCAGGCTCTGAGCGAACGAAGGACAAACGGATCCACACCCCGATCGGTTTCACCGCGCCCTACGTCTACAGGAACGGCCGATGGCAACCGTCTGATCTGAACCCCCTCCCTGGACGCAGGTGGATGCAGCGCTGCGAACGGTGCCATTTCACGAAGACGACCGACGGTAAGCCTGAAGACGATCAGTGCCCAGAGTGTGGCTGCGCGAGTTGTGGCGCACCGCAGATCTTCCGGGTCTACGAGTTCGCGGTGCCCCTCGCGTTCCGGACAAGTATGCATCCCGGAAAAGACGCAAAGGAAGAGGAGGATCTCCTCGCGATGGGAACAGCAAGTGCCGCTGAGTCCGAGCCTCAACCGTGTAACGACATCCCGACAACTAACTCAGCAATTGCGTACTCATCTGCTGGCCGCGTCTACCGGGTCAACGACCGGAGGGGGCAGTTGTTCACCGGTCAGCTTGGCACTACAACCCGGCTAGGAAAGGTGCTCGAGTCTCAGTGGATCGATGAGCGCTTTCGAGATGTCGACGATGTCATATTCTCGTCCTCCGCACCGTCCGAGTCGCTAGCGCTCGCCTCGCCGAAGACGACGGATGTCCTCCGGATCAGGCCAGCGTCTGTGACTGCTGGCCTCAGCCTCGACCCGCTCGCATCTTCCGGCGCGGTGAAGGCTGCCTACTACTCGGCAGCCTTCATTCTCCGCTCCCTCGCTGCGGAGCTACTTGACACTGATCCGGATGAGTTCGAGGTGAGCGACGTTCGTCAAGTTGAACTAGCCACCGGTCACAAAGCCGGGGAGATCGTCCTAAGCGACCACCTCACCAACGGCTCGGGGTATGTGGCTTGGATGCACCACAACTGGGCCGGCATCCTCGCCCAGGCGACTAGCACCAGCGAACACGCGAACACCTTCATCGGGGCACTCACCTCTACTAGCCACCGTCGGAACTGCGACTCTGCGGGCTATGACTGCCTCCAGCAATACCGGAACATGACCTTCCACGGGTTACTCGACTGGAGACTGGGACTGTCGCTACTCAGGGCAATCTCGGATGGCAATTTCGTGTGCGGCCTGGATCATGACTTCACTACACCTGAACTGGATGGCTGGCGCGAGTTTGCTAGAGAGCGTCGCGACGCTTTCTGCAACACCTTCCCCTGTACGCCTCACGAATTCGGCCCACTTCCTGGCTTCATCGTCGGCGGTCGTCACGTCCTCGTGGTCCACCCGCTCTGGGACATTCGCAAGCCGCGAGGCCTCTTGGCAGACGCGCGCGCGATGGCTTCACCCTCACCCTTACACCTTGACACATTCAACCTGCTCCGCCGCGAGAGCTGGAGCTACCAATCGCTCGGTGCGTGATGCAGAGCCAGATGCGATAACAGGCATTCGCCGCTCTGCGGTCCGCACAGTGTGTATCGCTTTCTCTGTCGAGCCTCGACTTGGCATCTCCAACGCGCACACTCGATTCATTGATCCCCGATCCTCGGGTGACCGCCGCCGAGTGGCCGATTCAGCTCACCCAAGTACTCCGGCAGAGAAATCCGACCTCGGACTGATCCTCCCTTGGCCTCGCGTGAGTCCTGAGAGAACCCGCTCTCCGGTAGGGTCCCGTCACTACGATCTATTCGTTTGAGACCGTGCTCTCAGTCCCTAGATGGGCAAGCAAGTGCCTTCCCAGAGCTTCCGCAACAGGTGGAGGTACGGCATTTGCAACTTGAATCGGCTGGTTCGAGCGGGGGCCACAGAAGACATAAGAGTCCGGAAAGCCCTGAATCCGTGCTGCCTCTCTAACCGAGATTGTCCGGTTGAGCCACGGGTGGACCGGAAGTGCCCGGTGCCCCGCAACGAGCGTCCGTGCTAAGTCGCGCTGTAGTCGCCGGTAGGAGATCGGACCCTTTCCGGGCCTGATCTCGGCGATCTTGTCGATCACTTGTTGCGAATGGCGCATCGTGGCACTGTTCGTCACAAGTGACCCGTCTTCGAGTATGACAGTGTCCTCGATCGTCCCACTGGGGACTTCAAGAGGTCCGCGGAGCACCGACTCCAGCGTCGGCGTAGTGCCGAGGCCATCATCCGCGGCCACCGAGTGAGTGGGTGGTGGCGAATCCACTGCGTTGCCGCCAGTGTGACCCATGGCTAGGAAGAAGACGCGTCTTCTCGCCTGCGGAACACCGAAGTCAGACGCGGTCAGTTCATGATGCGCAGCAGTTCGCTGGTGGTTCAACGCGGCGAGAATGTCCTCGGAGAATCCAACCCCATTGACGCGCCTCAAGCCTGGAACGTTCTCAAGAACGATTAGATCCGCGCCGAGTTCGTTGGCGACGCGCACAACGTCCTCGTAGAGGCGATTCTGCGGGTCGCTGGGATCTCGCGCTCCGGCAGCGGAATAGCCCTGGCACGGCGGACCCGCGAGCACGGCAACCGGGTTGAGTCCCGGTAAGACAGCCCTGAGGTCGTCGGCACGCATCTCAGTGACGTCGGCCTCGACTACGGCGGTCCCTGGGTTGTTCGCCCGGTAGGTCTGCGCGGCGTTACGGTCTCTCTCCACGGCGACCGCAATGCGCCATCCCGCCTGCCGGAAGCCGTGGCCGAGACCTCCTGCTCCAGCGAATAGGTCTACTGCGACAGGTTGCGGAATCTCAGCAGCGACCTGTCGCTGGCCAACCGGGCAGAAGGAAACCAGTACGCATGTTTCGCATCGCGGCTGGCTGGTGCACACAGATCGGCCGTGATGGATGAGGTTTACGTGTAGTCGCTTCCGCACGCGGGGAGGGACGATCTCCTGGTATAGGTCATGCGCGGGCTTCTCTTGCCTCGGGACGAGTCCAAGGCGACCAAAGATCCGCGCAACGTGCGTGTCAACGGCGAACGCGTGCCGGTTCAACGCGTATGCCATCACACACCTCGCGGTTTTTCTGCCAACACCTGGTAGCGAGACGAGGAACGCCTCGACCTCACTATCCGCCATGTCGTGCAGATACTCGAGGGTAAGATCGTCATTGTCACTGGCCAGGACCATGCCGCGTCGGCAGTTATCCCGCCGGACTGCTTCGAGCAGCGCTTGGAGGTGCGTTGCTCGCTGCGACTGGAGGCCCCCGGGGCGGAGTACGCGCTCCAGTTCGGGGCTCGCCGCACTCGCAACATCGATCCAGCGGGGGAACCTGAGTCTGAGGTCAGCGAAGACACTCCGGTAGACGGCCTCCCGCGTGTTCAAGCTGAGCAGGATGTACACGGTCTCAGAGAGAACGTCCTCTAGGTTTCCTAGGTCCCCCGACCGGTGGGCGACCTCAAGAAGCTCATCGACGCGATCAATCACCTCGACTGGATCAAGCCGTCGCAGACCAGCGATGTCGCTCCCAAGTCTGCCGGGCGCGCTGTCAGGCTGTTCCATCGCGTTCGTTCACCCAGACTGGCTCATGAGATGGACGCGACGATCCGCGTCAACGTCGCGCATGCACCGGCCGCTTGCGCGGACCGGACTGCGGTGACGTGAGACACAGAGCTTACTAGGGCCTTCGGGCGGCTCGGGAGAGCGAAAGCTCGCCAGGTTCCACGAAGCCGAATCGGGGTGAGTTTCTTCCTCATAGCCGAGTCTCGCGGCGGCGCCACAACTCCCACTCTGTCCTCTCGAGTATGGGCGTGGGTTGCGCGGGGAGACGCGTGGGAAGAAGCGCTACACAACGCTCTAGTACACGCTCTGAACTGGCTATTCACGAGCTGTTCGAGTCCGCTCAGCACGCCCCCTTCAGTATCCGGGTGCTCCCCAGTGGCGGAGAACTCGATTGGAGTCAACCGCAACCAGCCGATGGAGGTGTCCAGCATGGCACAACGACTCAGCGTCGAGCAGCGCGTCTGAATCGAGGAGATGCGCGCAGCGGGTGTGGGTGCGGCGGAGGTGGCGCGACGATCTATTGGTCGTGTTATGGGCCCGCAGGCGCGCGTGGCCTGTCGGCGGGCTCTTGGCAGAGGTTGCCGAAGCGCTACCGACGCGAGAGCCCAGCCCACGGGGCAACTAACGACCCATCGCCGAGCGTTCTCGCAACGCCCGGTACAGAGGATCCCCACTCCCAACGAGTGGACCCCAGAGTGGGGAGACTCAGTGATCGCCGTCAGCGCGCTGGCGTGCCACGCCACCAACCCTCTGGGGGACTGCGACCTTGATTGCCCGCAACTCGCCGATACCTACCGTGGCAATCTCGCAGACGACCTCACTGGCGCAGACTGCCCATCCGAACTGGCGCCGCTTAGGTCGCACTAGAGCCCGGTGGCACGTCGCGATCGTGAACTGGCACCGCGCCCGAGTCAACAACGGACCCATCGACGCAGTCAACAACCTTGTCAAACGCGTCAAGGGCGCCGCCTGCGGGTTCCGCCGGTTCGCCCGCTACCGGATCCGTGCGCTGCTCTACGCAGGTGGACCGAACCGGGTGCTCCTCGCCAGCGTTGCTCCCCGCCAATTTCCGAAGCGCCGCGTTCGCCCATGCTCTCCGGAAGTCGACGCGGGCCGGGGTTGCCTTTCTCGTCCCGGCGCCTCGTGTCGCCGGTTGATGGGCACTTCGGTCGCGTTGAGGTCGCAGCTTCCCTGTACGGTTTCGCGATGCGTTCGCTCTGGAGAACCCTGTATTCGGTCCATACGGTCGGGAGATTCGCGCTGTGATCGCGGCCGCAGAGCTTGCCCTCGGCACTGTCCCTGCGCTCGCACTGACCGTAGCGCCGCTAGTGCTGCTGGTGATCGGGATGCGCAATCTCCGACTCAAGCACGAGGCGCCCCTCCGCGCTGCGCTGAGGACCACTACGAACCTTCTCGGCCAGTTGACTGTTGCTGCGGTGTGCGTGGTCATGGTGGGCTACAGCTACGCGCAGTGGTATCAGGACCGAGGGCTTGCAGCATTGCTCGCGGTCACAGTTGGACCAGTAGTAGCGGCCGGGATGGTGCTCGCCGGGATCGGTGCGTATCGAGTTCGGGTACGTAGTCGCGACTCGTAAGCCGCATCAACGCGGCCGCTGCAAGGAATCGCAGCGGCACCTCTGACGGCCAAGAGAGCAGGTGGCGGGCTCACCCGCGGTGGCCCACGTCGAGAGCGTCATGTACGCGCCGAGATGGCGAGTGCCCGTCTTGTGCGCCGATGCCGCGCGGCATCCCTGTCGAGTTCGGGGGGTGAATCCCAATCCGTGAGAGCGCGCGACGAGTCGCTGCCGCTGCCTCCCTGCGGCCCGGCTGTCGATGACCTGCTCGCTGACGGGCGGTCACTCGGTTCGCTGGACTCTCGTCCGCCAGTGACCGGAAGAAGGGCGGAACAATGCCCCGGGGCCACGTTCGGTAGTCAAGTCCTGAGTGCCTAGGGGCTCTCACTGGCCGTTGACAGCTGGTCCAGTTGCGCGGAAGGCACGTCAGCGCTCAGACGGTCCCGGGAGGTTCAGGATGTTCGCGCAGCGTAGAACGCGTCGAATTCTGCGGACCGGGTTGGGGCGGGATCTACTTTGACGGCGGTCTGGCTGTCGTCGAGGCAAGCTTCGGGCATTGGCGACGCTTCATCACACGGTATCGCTGGGGGCGACAACACCGAAACCATCAGGCCGACTATCCCTAGCACTGCTGCCACCGCGAGCCAGATGACCCCTGTTCCCAGATGGGTGAGTCGTGAGGCGTTCGTGTCCACACCCGTGGGAACGTTCTCGGCGTAGTCGCGCGCCAGGTACTTGCGAAGGCTCCGCGGTTCGTTCGTGAGCTGCACGGCGTCCGTCTGCCTGAACGGCGCTCTGTCTCCGATGAGCGCTCCCATCACCAGCGCGCCCCAGAGCGCTAGGGCACCACCGGTCAGCAGCAGGATGCGAGCGATCGTCTGCTGGGGTTGGGCGATGTCGTCCAAGCCGCCAGCCGCCCTGAGAAAGAAGACCGATGCGGCGATCCCTACGGTCAGAAACACACTCGCTCGGCTGATCACGGACTGGAGTTCGCTCTGCTGACCATCGAGTTGTCGTCGGCCCTCCTGGATGGCCATGGTCTCATCCTCTTCGTCCCACGACTCGATGCCCGAACCAATCTTGCCCTCGTGTACTTTCCTGTGTTCGTAGATCTTGAACCGGTGTCCGGTTAGTACTTCAAGGACGAAGAGCGCGTGGTTGTGGACCCACCGGCGCGTATCGGCGCGGGTCTCCGGCGACTCTCGTTCATCGGCGCCAGTGGGATCGGTCTCGGGGTTGCTGGTCATGGCCGGCCGCTCAGGAAGCTGACGATGTGCTCGGTCACGGGATCGGCAACCTCGTTGGGCAAGAACATCCACTGGCCAGCCGGGTTCAGGTCAATGAACATAGGCGGGCCCGATTCGGGCACCAGCCAGTCTTGACTTGAGAACCCCACGCGCAACTCGGCGGCGAGTCGTACGGCTTGCGCTTCGACCTGCGGTGACTCGTGTCGCTGCCACGAATGGTGAGCTTCCTCGGCGACGCGCCAGTCCAGCGGCCACCGGTCCGCTTCGAGCGCCGCTGTCGTGACGACAGTGCCCGCTGTGACTACTCGAAGGTGCTGGTGGACTTCGATTCGTGACTGGGCAATGAACGGAGCGACTCCGAAGTCTCCCGAGGCCAGCAGATCCGCAGTCAGCGCAGTCGTATGCACCGCCTGAGGCTCTCCCTCCGCATTGACGAACGCGCCAGTCGCGAGAGGCTTGACCACGGCGTCGTCCCCCAGCGCCAGCTCGATCTCTCCGGGATCCGATGACACGATCGTCGGCGGCGTAGGTATCCGAAGTCGCTCCGCTACCGCTAGCTGGTGTATTCGGTCCTCTGCCGCCTGCAACTCGTCGATACCGGTTACCCACTCGCGGTTTCCGTGTCGCGCGATGGCAGCAATGAGCCGAACCCGTGACCGGAACGACACATCAGCGACAGATCCGACACGATCACCGCTGCTCCACCGGTTCGGTGCCGCCCGCCGCAGCCAGGCTCGGCCCCCATCAGCAACCACAGTGCCGTCGATGACCAGCTTGTGCGGCGAGAGCGAGTAGCTGACCTGAGCCAGTGAGTCAGCATCGAATATGAGTGGCTCGACATCCCGTTCTCTCAGCCGTTCAGCAACAGTACGAAGATGAGCATCCGACTCATTGCCCACCAGCAACGGGCGCTGAGGCATCAGGTCAGTGGTAGCACTGAGTCGTCGTCGTAGGTTTCCATGTTCGACCTCGTGATGAGGGTGCCGCGCTCCACGACCGACTCGAGCACCGAACTGTCGTCGTATGTCTCGACGGCTTTCGTGATCATTGTGCCGACGTCCGCAATGGACGGCAGCACGCCCGCATCATCGTACGTCTCTGGGCTTGCCGAGATGAGGGTCCCACGATCGGAGGCGACGTTCAGGACGGGACGGCCGAGCAACTCGAACAAGTTCGTCTTTTTCACGAGACTCTCCCCTGTGATGTCGTCAGTCGCAGGGTACCTCGACGAGATCAGCCAGAGAGCGATTCGTGTGTCTTGCTCGGTCCCGCTCGATGACCAGTGACAGTGTCGTAGCCCTCTCCGAATTCGCGCGCGAGCCTCAATTGTTGTGATGTCCGTATCGTTCCCGGCGGGAACGCCCGACCAGTTGATGGGCGAGGTCAGCGTTGCCTTGTCAGACGGAATTGTTCGCATTCGAGGAGCGCCGGAGGCGCGACGCTCCGGCTAGTAGGTGCAAGCCGCACACAGCCGCCGTACCGCTGGCACGGGATCTCCGTACGCGCGGGATCCCCTGCCGTTGCCCTAGTGGCACAGCACTAGCCCGGCCCTCGCCGCCGTGGGTCCCCGCATCCGCGCGATGGTCTGGTCCGTGACTTGCGGTCAGTGCTGTCACACGGCACGTGCGCCAGTTGAATCGGTGCCTGTTCCGATTCGGATCGGGATGGCGGTCTCGTTCTCGCCGTCGTCGAAGACGGCGAAGACTTGGAGTGTGGCGCCGAGGCTGTCGAGGTAGCTGCGCAGGGTCGAGAGTTTGACGTCCTCGCCGCGTTCGAGTTGTGACACGGCCGGCTGGCTGATGCCCAGTTCGGCGGCGAGGTCGGTCTGAGAGCGCTCGAGAGAGCGGCGCAGCTCGTAGAGGCCGATCTCCGCGAGGGTCTCCTGGCGAAGCGCGGCTAGACGCTCGGCGGCGCCGGGCCGCGCGGCAACCCTGTCGTGAAGATCCTTGTACTTATGGGTGCTTGGCATGGTGTTGGTTTCCTCTCACGGTCAGGACTTATCGGCGACGCACTCAGTCCGACGGCAGGCCTGGATCGGTTGAGTCGAGAAGCGCGGCACCGAACCGGGCGACCAGAGCCAGATCGTCCTCGGTCAGGCTCTCGGCGTCGGTCGAGGGAGTGAGACGTCGGAGGCGAGCGTGGGTGTACCGGAGGTCGTGTTCGGGGGAGAACCGCTTGACCAGCGTGGCTGCCACCCATCTCCGCAGTTCCTCGCTGTGCGCCGCGATCTCGTCAGCGACCGCACCGATATCGCTGTGTTGCACGAGTCGCACGAGATCATGGATGTCCGAGCCGACCTTCGCCGCGCTTGCGCCGGCGCGGCGAGGAATGGCGACGGCCTTGAGCGCGATGAGTGCGGCGGAGGTCGCCACCGGGGCCGTTGCGGCGGCGACGGTCTGCGTTCCCTCGATCACCACGAGTTCGGTCGACTCGGCTGTCGCGAGGGCCAGGCGTCGTGCGAGGGCGAACGCTCGGTCGCTTGGTTCTCCAGGTAGCGCCGCGTCGGTTGCGTCTGCCATCACATCAATGTTGACGTCTGCGCCGCCCTCGGCGAATCGGAGTCTGCCTGCGCCAATGCGTTCGGAACCGGGCATCGCGACGAGGATGTCGACGAGTTCCGTCTGGTCCCGACTGAGGGTGTCGAGATCATTGGTGAGACGGTGCGCATAGGAGACGCGGACATTCACCGCGAAGCCGCCGACGACCACCCACTCCGGCTCGGCAGGGAAGCGTTCGAGGGCGGTGACGAAGGAGCGGAAACGACCAGCGCTGTCGCCCAGCAGGACGACTTGCTCACCAGGCACGGACAATCCCGTCAGGCTGCCAGTCGGACAACGCTTCGAGCCCCCGTGCCTTGTCTTGGGCGATGTCGAGGGCGGCGGCGATGTGGTTGACGACGGGCCACCGTTGCCCGGATGTGTCGGAGTGATCGAAGCGGTGACGGCAGACCATCCGTACGGGCGCTACCGCCACGGTGCAGGCCCAGTCGGCGGCATCGACGACGCCGCCGAGCAACGACCGCGCGGCACGTAGTTCGGCCTGCGAGGGGACGTAGAAGTCCGGCGGGTGGTCACCGCGGGCCACGATCGGCATGCCCCACGAGGCTGCGGCGAGCGTGTCGGTGAGTGCCCAGCCCGTGGTGCTGTGGATGTCGTCGAGGCCGAGGCCGAGCCGAGTTGCGTTCCGACCCGGTGTCGGGTCGGGCAGGCTCGCCAGCGGTACGGGGCGCCGCCGCCACACGCTCAGCAGCTCGTGGAACAGATCCGGGCGCATCGGTTCGCCCGCAGAGGTCAGGAGGCCTGCTGAGCGAAGGCCGCTCATGGCGGCGGACACTGCGCTGGGCGCCCGGGCCAGCAGCCGCGCGAGTTCGCGGACGCCGTGGCGTTGATCCGGCGTGAGAAGGCATCCAATCGCCACCTCTTTGGCCACCTGGCTCGCCAGCGGCCCAACCGGTGCGGAGAGCGCGCCCGAGGCGACGGGTACCCGAGTGTCGATGATCAGCGGTGGTTCGACGATCCGCAGTTCGCCCCGCATATCGAAGAAGTTCACGCCGCGGCGGCGCAGCACGCGCTTCGCATCAGAAGCGATGCGCTGCGCCAGCACGATCACCGGCCGATGGCGACCTCGGAGGCTCCGAGCGAGTTGATCGCCGTGTGCCGCGGTGACAACCGTCCTCACCTCGGCATCGAATTGTCGTCCCGCTACATCAACCGTGAAGTCGGATCCTGACGGATCGCGGTCGTTCTCGTCATGGGAGATGGCTACGGCGATCCCCAGATTCGCTAGTGCGTCGGCCAGCGCCTCCACGGCATCTCTCTCGATATCAGTCGACGTCCTCCGGGCCATGATCGAATTGTAACGTGCACCGTCCGTGTATACAAGAACATAGAACACGCGCACTCTGCGACGAGGTCGAGAGATGGTTCTGTCACACTGCTGGGCCAAACTGGCGGCGTACGCCCGAGCAGTCGATCGCCCGCGCAGCGAGGCTGAGGATCTTGTCTCGGTCGAATTCGGACGCATACGGAGGGGATACCCATGGCCAAGACCGAAATCGGAACGCTCGAGCAGGTTTCCGTCCGCAGCGTGTGGCCGAAGGAGGCCGGGGACTTCACGCCCTGGCTCGCCGAGAACGTCGATCTGATGAGCGAGGCCCTCGGGATGGAACTCGAGCTGGAGGGCCAAGAGGTCTCCGTCGGCGGCTACAGCGCGGATCTGGTCTTCCGGGATCTGTCCTCAGACGCTGTAGTCGTGGTGGAGAACATGTACGGCTCGACCGACCACGACCACCTCGGCAAACTCATCACCTACGCCGCCGGGCTCGACGCGAGCTACGCCGTGTTGCTGACAGAGACGTTCCGCCCCGAGCACCGATCTGCGCTCAACTGGCTCAACAAGATCTCAACCGAGGGCTGTGGCTTCTTCGGGCTCAGCCTCGAGGTCTGGCGGATCGGCGACTCAATCCCCGCGCCGCAGCTCAGGGTCGACGTGCAGCCTGATGACTGGTCCAAGAGCGTTCGCGCGGCGAAGGAACGCGAAGACAGCGAGCGCCACGTCCTGCGCAGGCGGTTCTGGGAGGGGGTCCAGTCGCGCTTCCGGGAGGACAGTGCGGACTGGGCGGGGCGAGGTCAGCCATCGAGAGAATCATGGATGAGCTTCAAGTCCCGACAAGGCGTGGGCTTCAACGTCGTCTGGTGCAGGCCCAGCGGTGTGCCCAGCCTTCGCGTCGAGGCATATATCGACACTGGTGAAGCGGACAGCACCGCCGAGGTGTACTCGTACCTCGAATCGCGTCGCGACGAGATCGAGGAAGCGTTCGGCGAAGCGTTGGAATGGTCTCCGCTTGAGAAGCGGCGAGCCTCGCGAGTGAGTTCGTACTTTCCCCAGCCGATTCGGCTCAAGGAGGAAAACCGCTGGCCCGAGGCACAGGAATGGACTGTCCCCACCCTTGGTCGCCTACGAGCCGCCATCGACCCGGTCCTCGACGATCTGTACGGCAGTTGACGCCAACCAGACGAGCTGCGCGCGTCGGAGAGCAGCGAGGTTGGGATGACGACGACGGTGGTCTGTTGGAACATCGCTAAGCGGCACGCGGCGTGGCGGCAGCTCGTGGAGATGCGTGCTGATGTTGCCTTGCTGCAGGAAGCAGGTATGCCGCCGGCGGATGTGGCCGACCGAGTCGATACCGGCCCTCGGGAGCATTGGGACTCCCACGTGTGGAACTCGGAGTGGTGGGAGGGCCGCGGTTGGCGGGATCTGTTTGACCGGTCGGCGATGGTGGTGAAGTTGTCGGACCGCGTCGAGGTTGAGTGGTTCAAGCAGGTCGGCCCGATCAGCGAAGTCGAAGCGGACGAGATCGCCGTCAGCGGCCTCGGCACGATCGCCGCCGCCCGCGTCACCGCTGATGGTGCGCTGCCGTTCATCGTGGTGTCCATGGCCGCAGCCTGGATCCGTCCGCATCCCTCCACCGGGAGCAGATGGTCTGTGGGCTACTCCGACGGCTCGGCGCACCGAGTCATCTCCGACCTGTCGGCGTTCATCGGCAGCACCGATCCCGCTACGCACCGCATCCTGGCGGCGGGCGATCTCAACATGATCTACGGCGCCACCGAGGACAATCGGTTGGCGCTGCCGGCCCGCGACCGCACTGTCACCGACAGGATGGAGGCGCTGGGCTTGGAGTTCATGGGTCCCCAGTTCCCCGCCGGCTGGCAGGCGGACCCGATGCCCGCGGGCTTGCCGAGCGACTCGCTGAACGTGCCGACGTTCCACGCTCCGACGCAGTCCCCGGCGACCGCTGCGACCCAACTCGACTACGCGTTCGCCTCGCGGGGCTTCCACGAGAGCGTCGCCGTGCGCGCCATGAACTCGGTCGAGGAGTGGGGAGCCAGCGACCACTGCCGCCTGCTGATAGAAGTCTCCGGTTGATCTGGGTATCTCGGGTTCGAGGCTGGGTTTGTCATGGAGTCGGTCGGCGGGCTCTCGGGTGCCGCATGATCGTTCTTGTGCGATAATACCGAATGTGCGATCATGGAGGCTGGGGTCGAAGTCGAACTGCACGACGAGGTTGTCGACTGGCTCGCTGGTCTCGATGGCGCCGAATGGAATCGGGCCGTCGTGGTCATCGATCGGTTGGCATCGCTGGGCTCGCGGGCGCGGATGCCGCTGTCGCGGAGTCTGGACGGTGGACTGTTCGAGCTTCGGTTCTCGCTGGGCTCGACGGCCCGGCGAATCACCTATCGATTCACAACTGACGGTCGCATCGTCCTACTCACGACGTTCCGCAAGCAACGGGACAATGAGCGGGCCGAGGTGGCCCGTGCTCGGAGGGTTGCCGAGCGATGCGCTCGCAGCGACCCGTGAAGGGAGACATGATGGCTAATCGTTCGCGGTGGGAGGACGTCAAGAGCAAGCGCGGCGAGCCGTCTGCCGAGACGCGGGCCGGGATTGAGCAGGATCTCGCCCTGGGGCAACTCATCTACGACCTGCGAGTCGCGGCAGGATTGAGTCAGCGTGAGCTGGCCGAGCGCATGGGCACAACGCAGTCGGTGATCTCGCGGCTCGAGGAGGGTGGCGGCGTGCGTAACCGCATCGACACGCTCGCCCGGGTCGCGACTGCGCTGGGACGGCATCTGGTGCTGTCGTTTCCTGCCGAGATGCCCGATCACCTGGAAGACGCAGTGCGCGTGGCTTGAGCAGGCCCGAGGACGATCGTTCGCCGGATACTGCCCGTCGGCCTGTTCAGGGAGTGGTCGGCGGTGCTGCCATAGGCGTGGGCCATAGTTGAGGAACGAGAGTTGAGGCTGGCTGCGACTCGCGGTGGCTTGTCTCCCGGTTGCGGGCATAGTGCTCGTAGTTCGGGGTCGAGGCTGTTGGGCCGGGTTGCCAAGGAGAACGGGGGAGGTCGAGATGACGACGACGGTGGTCTGCTGGAACATCGCCAAGAAGCACGCGGCGTGGCACGAGCTCGTGGAGATGGGCGCCGACGTTGCATTGCTGCAGGAGGCGGGTCGGCCGCCCCCGGATGTGGCCGACGTGGTCGATACCGGCCCGGAGGAGCATTGGGACTCGCACGTGTGGAACTCGGACTGGTGGGAGGGTCGATTCTCGTATCTGACCGACCGGTGGGCGAAGGTCGTGAAGCTGTCGGATCGGGTGGATGTTGAGTGGTTCAAGCAGGTCAGCCCGATCAGCGAGGCGGCTGCAGACGAGATCGCCGTCAGCGGCATCGGCACGCTCGCTGCCGCTCGCGTGACCCCGAAGGATGGCTCGGAGCCGTTCATCGCCGCGTCCATGTACGCGAAATGGCTCAAGCCGCACGTGTCGGTCAACAGCAAGTTCTTCAAGGTCGGATATGCGGACGCCTCGGTCCACCGCATCCTGTCGGACCTGTCCGCGTTCATCGGCCACACCGACCCCAGCACGCACCGCATCCTTGCCGCGGGTGACCTCAACATGATCTACGGCGCCACCGATAGCCACCCGCTGGCGATGCCGGCTCGCGAGAGCAACGTCTTCGACAGGATGGATGCGCTCGGCCTGGAATTCCTGGGACCCCAGTACCCCAACGGCAGGCAGGCGACGCCCCGGCCGAAGGGCTTGCCTCCCGACACCCGCAATGTGCCCACGTTCTACGCCCCGGTTGACAATCCGAGCAAGGCATGGCACCAACTCGACTACGCCATCGCCTCGCGGGGCTTCCACGAGAGCGTCTCTGTGCACGCCATGAACTCTGTCGAAGGGTGGGGCGCCAGCGACCACTGCCGTCTGCTGATCGAGGTCTCCGGCTGATCTGGCGTGCACGCTTCGACATCTTGGGTCGCTGGCAGTCGTGTCTACATTTTGTAGACTCGGGTCGTGGGCGAGACGACGACGATTCGGGTTGACAGCGGGACGCACGCGCAGTTGCTGGCGTTGAGCCGGGCTGCGGACATGTCGCTGATCGATACTGTGCGGCTTGCGGCTGAGGCGCTTCGCCGGGAGCGGTTCGCGCGGCGGGCGGTTGGCGAACTCGCCGCGCTGCGTGAGGACGCCGCCGCCTGGGAGGACTATCTGGGCGAGGCGGAGTCCTCCTCGGTCGGCGATGGCCTCGGTTGACGAACTCTGGTTGGTCGACTTCGGCACCCCGTATCCCGCCGAACCCGCGCATCATCGTCCGGCTCTGGTGGTCGGGCCGCCGGAGGTGTTCGGGTCGGCGTTCCCGTTCGTGATCGTGCTGCCGCTGACAACCGCCCGGCGAGATCTCTCGTTCCACGTCGAGATCGAAGCGACCCCGGAGACCGGACTGGCCGAGACGAGCTACGTGCAGTGCGAACTCGTCCGGTCGGTGAACCGCAACCGTCTCGTCCACCAACTCGGAACGATCGACATCGAGGGGAGTCGCCGCGTCACCGACGTGCTCCGGATGCTGCTCGGCCACTGAGCCACGGTTCTCTCCGCCGTCTGCCTCACCGCGATCGGCCGGTGCGGGGATCAGTTGAGGGGCTCGACGACGAGTTCGGGGACCACGACTTCCCGATTGTCGTTCTTGAGGCGGGGAGCACCTTGCGGTTGCGTTGAGCCCCGCTCCGCGACTGCTCCTCAGCGGCTGGTGCGTCTACTCCGGGAGGTCGTCCGGTTCGGGGATCGGTCCGAGGCGTGGTGTGACCAACTCGGCGTCGACGATGGCCCAGAGGTCCAGCACCGCCGGCGCCGCGAAGAGGCGGTAGCGGTGGCGCCCAACGTTGCGCTGGGACAGGATGTTTGCCTCCACGAGCGCGTTGACGGCGGGGCCGACCCGGTTGGGTGAGACGTCGATGCGGCGGCTGGCTGACTCGACGGTCAGCACGGGCGATCCCGGCAGCACTCGCAGGAGCCGGTCCACGCTGGAGTTCGCCCGGACCGCGCCCAGGTCGAGGCGCCAGCGCTCCTGCAGCGCCTCGATGTCGTCGCAGTAGGCGAGTGCCCGGTCGGCGGCTTGGCTCATGGCGGCGTCGAACAGCCATAGCCACTCGACGACGGCGGCCTGGCGGCCGTCGCTGTTGGGCGCGCCGGCGTGTGAGCAGTGCTGCAGCGCTGCCACGTAGTCCTCGGCGCGGCGCGCCAACACGACACTCACTGGTGGCACGAATCGCGGGGCCACGCCGCGCCGTGCCAGCACCACGTGGATCAGAGCACGGCCGGCTCGTCCGTTGCCGTCGCCGAAGGGGTGAATCATCTCGAATTGGGCGTGCGCCAGGGCGGCTTGCAGCAGTGGCGGATGCTCGTCGCCGTTCACGTAGTCGATCAGATCCTCCAACAGCGCCGGGACGTGCTCTGGGGGCGGTGGCACGAACCGCGCTCCGATCGGCGTGTACTCGCTGCCGCCGATCCAGTTCTGGCGCTCACGGATCTGCCCGCCCAACTCCCGGTTAGGCGAGTGGCGCATGAGCGTCCGGTGCACCTCGAGCAGGTCGTCGAGGGTGAAGCGGTCACCACGGCGGGCGGCCCGCACGGCGGCCACCATCGCCAGCACGTTGGCGGCCACCTCCTCGGCCAGGCGATCGTCGGCGTCTACGTCTCGTTCGATGGCCGCTGTGGCGACCGCCAAACGGTCTGCCGGCACCGCCAGGCCCTCAATCCACGACGACCCGACCGACTCCGCCCGCAACAGGAACCGACCCAGGCCCTCCAGGTCGCGGCTCCGGCGACCGTTCAGGGCGCGAATCGTTGCCTCCGCCTCCGTGAGGTTGCCCGCTAGGCGAGCCGGGATCGCGAACTCCCAGCCGCAGAGCGGATCCGGCACGAACGCCTGATAGTGGCCACTGAGCCGATCCGCCCGTCGGGCGCCCTCAAAGGGCGGCGACCAGTAGCGCTGCACCAACTCGCCCACCCTGGGCCCCCTTTCTGCGCTAGGCCGGTACCTAGCTACAGTCTAACCATCGGTTTCACACTAACCCGTTGGTTCCGTGAATCTCCCCGCGAGCCGGTCGGTTGTGTCTCTGTGCGGGGACAACTCCAGCATGTCCCTGTACGGTGACATCTAGATATTGTCTCTGTTAGCGGACAAGAATAGGATGTCTCTGAACGGAGACAACTCCGGCGGATGCCGTTGAGTTCCACGTCGATTGGAGGTGCGCATGCGGCCCTTGCGAACAAGTCGGGATCTGGGCGCGGCCATCCGCCGAGCGCGCCAGGACAGAGGCCTGTCACAGGCTGAGTTGGCGGCGCGGGCCGGCGTGGGTCGTCCCTGGCTGTCGGAGGTGGAGAGCGGCAAGCGCACCGCGGAGATCGGCCGCATCCTGCTGGTCGTCAGTGCTCTGGACCTGACCGTGGCCCTGCTCCCTGCCCCCGAGCCTGGCGAGGGTCGTGGTGTCGACATCGACACCCTGCTGGCAGACATGGTCGACTGATGCCTGCCGACGTGCTGGTCGTCCTACTCGAAGGCCGCCCGGTCGGGCTGATCGAGCGTGCCGCGGGGGGCGCGCTGCGCTTCGGTTACGACGCCGACATTGACGCCGCGATGACGCCGTTGTCGGTGTCGATGCCGCCGACCATCCGCCGTCATGGCGACGCCCGGATCACGCCGTGGCTGTGGGGAATCCTGCCGGACAATGCCGACGTGCTGGCGCACTGGGGGCGCCGGTTCGGGGTATCGGTCGCCTCGCCGTTCCCGCTGCTCGCAACGCCCGTGGGGCGGGACTGCGCAGGGGCGGTCCAGTTCTGCGCGCCCGACGAGTTGGATGAACTCCTCAGCCAGGGCGGTGATGTGGCACCACAGAGCGAGGCGCAGGTGGCGCAGCGCCTGCGATCCCTCCGAGCCGATGGGACCTCCTGGCTCGGCCCCGACTTCTCGGGGCGGTTCAGCCTCGGTGGCGCGCAAGCCAAGACAGCGCTGTCCCTCTCCGAAGGGCGGTGGGGCGTGCCGACGGGCACCGCGGCCACATCGCACATCCTGAAGCCGGCCATGCCGGGATTCGACCACTTGGACCTCAACGAACACCTCTGCCTGCGCGCCGCCGGCATCGCCGGGCTGCACGCGGCCCGCAGCAGGATGATGATGTTCGAGGACGAGACCGCCATCGTGGTCGAACGGTTCGACCGCGTGCGCGCCACCGGTGAACTGATCCGTGTCCACCAGGAGGATCTGTGCCAGGCGCTCGGCGTGCATCCGGCCCGCAAGTACCAGTCCGACGGCGGACCCTCGCCCGGCCAGGTCGCAGAACTGTTGCGATCCAGCATCGCCGGCCCCGCCGCGGAGGCCGACGTGTGGCGTTTCGCCGACGCCTTGGCGTTCAACTGGCTCATCGCCGGCACCGACGCCCACGCCAAGAACTACAGCCTCCTGCTCTCCGGAACCCGCGTCCGGCTGGCGCCGCTCTACGACGTGGCATCGATGCTTCCCTACGAAACACACCGCATCAGCCTGGCCATGAAGGTCGGCGGGGACTACAGACTGCGGCGCACGGACCGGCGCAGCGCATGGCACCGGACCGCCGACGAACTCCGCCTCGACCGGACGCGCCTCATCGAGCGTGTCCTCGACCTCGCCGGGCGGATCCCTCCAGCACTGGAGCGGGCCATCGCCGACGACGTGGCGGCGATCAACTCGGATCTGCCGCAGCGGCTGCTGGACCTCGTGGCAGCCCGCACCGCGCACTGCGCAACGATCCTGGACCAACCACACCCCGATGCTCGTAGCTGAGCGGCCCGAAGTCGAGTTCGGGGAGCACGACTTCAGGAGTCGAGGGTCGTGTCGGTTTGGAGGTGGCGGCGGGGGATGGTGGCGTTGATGGTGTCGACGGCGTCGATCACCTCGTGGGCGATCCATACCTGCGCCCGGCCGGCGCGGTGGGTGCTGAGCCGCAGGATGTTCGCCTCGGCGAGTTGGTGCAGGATCTGCGAGGCCCGCCCGGCGCTCAGGCGGTAGGTGGCCCGGATCTCGGCGGCGGTGATCGCCGGGGTCTGCACGAGCGAATCGAGGATCTGTTCGGTCGGCGAGCCGGCGCGTGTGCGGACACGTCCGCGGTAGGTCCGGTGTAGGTCCTCGATGCGGTCGACCAGTTGCGTCGCGGCGACCGCTCCGTCGGCGACGGCGGCCGCGAACACAGCCACCCACGCATCGAGGTCGCCGGCCCGGTAGGCCGTGAGTCCGGCGACGTAGCCGGTCGGGTCGTGGAGCAGCCCATGGGCGACCGGCACCGGCGCCGCACCGGCGTCGAGGAGCTGGTGGATCAGCAGCCGGCCGACGCGGCCGTTGCCGTCGGCATAGGGGTGGATCGTCTCGAACTGGGCGTGCGCGATCGCGGCGTGCACGACCGGGTGCACATCGCGGCGGGCGATGAAACTCACCAGATCGTCCATCAGCGCCGGAACCTGCTCGAAGGGCGGGCCCTCGAAGGCCGCCGTCCGGCGAGTCTCGCCGACCCAGGTGGGGCAGTCCCGCCAAGCGCCCAGATGGCGCGGCAGCAACTCGCGGTCCGCTTCCAGCAGGCTGCGGTGGCGCCGGTGAAACCACTCCGCCGTGATCACGTCGGTGGCCCGGTAGGCGGCCAGCGCCGTCGCGACGTTCGCCGCCACCAACGCGGTGTCGGTGGGATAGGAGTCGGGCTCTTCGTCGCTCAGCTCCGCCAGGGCGACCGCCAGCGCCTCAGATGAGGTCGTGATCTGCTCGATCTGCGACGACGCCACCGCGTCGGCTCGGATCAGGACCGCACTCAGATGGCCCAGCATCCCCGTCGCGCCGGCCGCATGCTCACGTAGCCGCGCAATCGACCGCGTCGCCTCCCCGACCGCCTCGCCGGCCGCGAAGCCCAGCGCCGGCACCCCCAGCGCCTCGATCGGCACTGGCACCGTCTGGGTCACCACGATCCGGGGCGTGCTGTCGTCGATCCACGGGCGATACAACTCGTTGTCGACGGTCACGGCGTCCCGCCGCGCCGGCGGCCATCCCACCATCAGCACCTCCACGCTCTCGGATGATACTTTAGGTTAGTATATCACTATCTAAAGATTAGGAGCCACAGTTTAGATTCGCTTCATCAAGCGGTGCGGCGATCGCTCGAGAGTTCCTGGCTGCGGGACGCTGCCCGTCGGCCTGTTCAGGGAGTGGTTGCCGGCGCTGTCACAGGCGTGGGCCATAGTGGAGCGAGGAGCTTGGGATGACGACGACGGTGGTCTGCTGGAACATCGCCAGGAAGCACGCGGCGTGGCGTGAACTCGTGGAGATGGGTGCTGATGTGGCTTTGCTGCAGGAAGCGGGGAATCCGCCGGAGGATGTGGCCGGCAGGGTCGATACCGGGCCTCGGTCCCGCCGGGGCCTGGCACCAACTCGACTACGCCATCGCCTCGCGGGGCTTCCACGAGAGCGTCACGGTGCGCGCCATGAACTCCGTCGAGGAGTGGGGGACCAGCGACCACTGCCGCCTGCTGATCGAGGTCTCCGGTTGATCCGGCGCGACCGCCGCACCGCGCGCTGGCACGGGCTGATCGAAGTCGCTATGGACACTGGCTATGGCTATACATGGGTGACGCGCTTGAGGAGGTTCCGCCATGGCCATCGGACCGCGGGAATTCCGGACGATGCCTGCCAGCGAGTTCAAAGACCGGTGCCTCGCGCTCATGGATGAGGTGAACGAGACCGGCACCGAGATCGTCATCACCAAATATGGGCGACCGGTGTCGCGGCTGGTGCCCGCACGGCGGAAGGCGCCAGCGATGTGGGGCCGGTACCGGGAGCAGGTCCGGATCACCGGCGACATCGTGGCTCCCGCCGTTGGCGCCGGCGAATGGGAGGCCATCGCCCAACCCACCACGACGCTGGGCACGACACCCTGAGGCAGCCCGAACCTGCTCGTGCCCGAGCGGATCCGCGCTCTGGCGACTTCTTGAGTCGGCATTGAGGACAACTTCATAAGTGGCTAGAATTATGTGTACAGATTGGAGGGATCGGCGTGGATGCATCGAGCAGAACAATTCCGGCTGCGCAGTTTCGTGACCAGTGCCTGCGGCTCATGGACGAGGTCCGGGCAACCGGTGCGACGCTGATCGTGACCAAGCACGGCCAGCCGGTCGCCGCGGTCGTGCCCTACGTGGAGCAGTCCACCACGAGCATCATCGGGTGGAGCGACGACATCCGCATCGCCTGGGACCCCGAGGAGCCGGCGATTCCGCCCGAGCGTTGGCAGGTGCCCTCCGATCCCGATGGGGTGCTGAGCGGCATCCCATCCGGCGACGAAGGGTGAGCCCGGCTCTCATCCTGGACACCGGCGTCCTGCTGTGGATGTCACAGGGCAGCGAACATCTCGGTCCTCGTACCAGGGCGATGATCGAAGAGACGGACCAGGGAGGCTCGCTGTCATTCTCCGCCGTCTCGATGCTCGAGGTCGCGCGGCTCCACGGCGACGGCAGGATCGACCTGCGCCGGGCCCCCGAACTGTGGCACCGCGGGTTGACCGACCAGGGCGTCCGCGAGATCCCCGTCACCGCGGAGATCGCGCTCCTCGCTGCCGCACTCGAGAGTAGAGAGGGCTTCCACGCCGACCCCGCCGATCAGTTGATCGCGGCGACCGCCATCGTGGCGCGCCGCCAACTCGTCACCTCCGACTGCAAGATCCTGAACTGGGCGGCCAGGCGCACCGAGCCGAACTGTCTTGACGCCCGGACCTAGCCTTCGAATGGCTGAAGTGCCTATTTGTGGGCGTATGAAGTGCCTATTTGCGGACATCTGAGCCTCCTCGAGGCCAGCGGGTCCGACGGCTCCGTGTCGTCGGCGGTTCTGTTCGAGCGTCGTTGGGGGCGTCGGGTTCCCCCCTGGGCAGTAACGTCGGCTTCTGCTCGGGAATGACGGTCGGCGGGGCGCTTGGCCGGCCGGGCGAGTCGGCACTAGGGGAGCGATCTTGATCATTCTCGCGAACGGTAAGACGAAGGAGGTCTCTCAGCGGACCGACGACACGGATGCGCTGTGGGTGCGCCTCGACGAATTGCCGGGCGCAACCGGCTGGCAGATGAAGCCGGAAGGTGCTTGCTGGGGCGAGATGTGCGTACCGCTGCCAGCCGACAGGCGCGAGGACTGGATCGCCGATGCCGACGGTTGGGTGTGGCTCTGCTACTCGGAGTTCGCCGACCTCATCGGCCAGAAGCACGTGCGCGACGGCGACGTGTGGAGCCTCGGCTCGGTGCCCGAAGTCCGTCGCTCCGGCCTGGAATCGGCGATCGCCCCCGACTTCGAGGTGACCGAGCGCAACGGCGACACGCTGCGGCTCTCGGATCTGCGTGGCCACAAGGTGGTGCTGTTCACCTGGTCATCGTGGTGAGGATGTCGCATCAGCCTGCCGGTCTGGCAGGAACTGTACGAATCCATCGGTCCCCACCGGTTCGAGTTGATCGGCGTGGCGCAGGACTCCGGCGGTCCCGAGGCTGTGGACAAGTGGATCGACAGGGCTGCGCCGACCTACCGGTGCGTCGTGGACCCCACGCATCAGATCAGCTCGCTGTTCGGCTGGGTGAATGTGCCGTCGGCGGCGTGGATCGACGAGGAGGGGCGCATCGTTCGCAGCAACGAGGGGGTGTACCCGGCGGAGATCACCTACCGGTTCGGCCTGGGCAAGGTTCGCCTCGGCGGCGGTGCCTTCGCCCGGGCGACCCGCGACTGGATCGAGCGGGGAGCCGACAGCCCCCACGTCTGGTCGGCCGCCGAACTGGCCGAGCGGCTCAAGCCCGTCGACGACGACACGCTGCTGGCCGAAGCCACGTTCAAGCTGGCATTGCACTTCGAGGCGACCGGCGACAGCGACCGTGCCCGGCGCCACTTCGCCACCGTGGAGCACCTGGCGCCCGACAACTGGAACTACCTGCGGCAGGGCTGGACCCACAAGGGGACGGCCTATGCCCACCTGAAGGTGCTGAGGCGGACGAACCACCTGCGCAAGAACACCGACAAGAGCTATTACGACCCCATGGGGCTACCCGGCGAGAACTACCACCGGTTCACCGAGCCCGAGTGGCTGTGGACACCCGCCGTCCGGCGGGTCAAGCAACTGCTCCGCCGCTAGAGGGACGGCCGCCCAAAGGGGGTTCGTGGCGTGATAGTTCTTCGAGAATGCGAGCGCCGAACTCGACTCGACGCGGCACCGTCAGCGCAGCTTCGACCGACGGCGCGTCGACTTCGATGTCGTAGTAGCGCTGCACGAGCTCGACGACTGATTCAGGCGTGATCGGGCAGCAGTCCTCTTCCTCGGCGGCGAGATAGTCGCGTATCTCGACGGTCAGGCTCTCCCGTGTTTTGCCATGCCAGGGACTTGGTGAGTGTCGCGAACTCCAACTGAAACCACGGTCGCTGCGGAGGATGGCGCGCCGGCCGTCGCTGAGGTCTGCGAACTCGGTGAAGCTGATGCCGGCGCCCCGCCGTCGCCGATGCCAGTACGCCTCCCATGGGCGCCGCCAGCGCGGGATACCCGCCAGCGCCCCCTTACGCTCGGCGCGCCGGCCGGTGATCGGCTGGTGTACCCATGCGGTGCTCGGGTCGGGGGTCTCTGCTCCCTGCGGTGCCGCTCTCGTCGGCGCCGGCGCAGGGTCGTACCGAAATTCGGGTGCGTACGGGTCGTCGTCGGCCAGCTCGCAAACGACGCCGAAGACGACAACGCTCAGCATCGGCGGCAGGGCCGACCCGTGGATCGGGAGTCGACAGCACCCACATTCGAAGCGTATGCCGTCCTTCCTCCAGGGCGATCAAGAAATCGGACGCAGCGACGCCGAGGCAACCCGGCAGCAGCTTCTAGGCCCCGACGGCGGCTCGGTCGTGGAGTTGGTCGGCCAGGGTCGTGATCTCGGTCAGCATCGTCAGCTTGGTGCGCCAGGAGGCGGGGATCGATTCGGCGCCGTAGTGGGCGCCGGCGATCTGGCCGTAGATGGCGCCGGTGGTGTCGGCGTCATCGCCGAGGTTGACCGCTCGCAGGGCGCCCTCTCGGAAGCTGCCGGAGTTGTGGAAGGCCCATAGGGCGGCTTCGAGCGCCTCGACGACATAGCCGGTGCCCTTGATGTCCGGCGGGTCTAGACGCTTGAACGATCCGGCCGCGACGCGGGCGATGCCTTCCACCAGCGGGTCCTGCTCCCAAAGCCCGTCGACGGGGCAGTAGCCGGAGGACAGGAGCGCGTCCTTGTGCTCGCCCCGCAGTGCGCCGACCAGCAGCCCGGCGTAGTAGCGGCAGGCGTCGACCGCCTCGTGGGCGCCGTGGGTGGTGCGGGAACTGTCCGCCGCCTTGGCGATCGCCTTGGCGGCGTCGCCCTCGAAGAACATCGGCACCGGCGCCAACCGCATCAGCGAGCCGTTGCCGGCGGTGTGCGGGTCGGTCGAGCCGGAGTAGGGGTTCTTGTACCGGATGAACTTCGCCAGAGCGTTGAGCGTGGTGGTCCCGGCGTCGAAGCAGGTCCCCGTGGAGGACAGGTAGCCCTCGCCCACCCAGCGCACGTAGCGCTGCATCTGATCCATCGGATCGAACCCGTCGCACTCCACCAGGCTCGTGGCGAGGCACAGGGCCATGGAGGTGTCGTCGGTCCACTGGCCGGGCTGCAGGTCGAACGGCCCGCCGCCGACCATGTCGTCGATCGGCTCGAAGGTGCCGGGCGCCTTGAACTCCAGGGTGGTGCCGAGAGCGTCACCCGCCGCCAGGCCCAGCAGGCAGCCCCGGAACCGGTCCCGCACCGTGATCTCGCTCACGTGATCGCTGCGTCTCCTTGCATCAGGACCAAGCTAGACCTGGGTGAGGTTCCCGGAGCGGTGGGGGAGGACCTCTCGAACTTCGAAGTCCGCATGCCCAATGAGATCGTCGAGATCATCGCCCGAGAGGCGCCCGTCAGCACGACGGTCGGAATCGTCGACCGAGCCGAGCTGCGAAGAGTGGCTGTCGAGCGCCTCCTCGCCGGTCATACCGTGGCGAACGAGCCGCCTGGCAAGCCGCCAGGGCGTTCGGCGCGGCCCGGGGTTGGCCCTCGGGCCCGTCGTCGGGCTGTCGTAGAGTTCGACGGTGAGCGAATCGCCGCTGGTGGCGCCCGGAGCAGCAGTCTCGAAGAGCCGCAGCGACCTGTCTCTGGGGATCGGCGCGGCGACCGTGGCGGTGACGGCGTGGGGCTCGTCGGGCATCATCGTGCGGTTCCTCGACATGGGCGCACTGGCGCTCATGGCCTACCGGTACCTGCTGTACGCGGTCGTGATGGCGGCGGTTCTGGGGATGCGGCGGACGCCCGTCACCTGGGCGGGCATGCGCCATTCCCTGTGGGGCGGCCTCTCGCTGTGGGCGGTCACGGGTCTGTTCATCACGGCCGTGCAGTACACCACCATCGCCAACGTCACGATCATGGCCGCCCTGCACGTCGTGGTCGTGTCGGCCATCTCGGCGCTGTTCTTCGGGGAGCGCATGCCCGGCCGCGACATCGCGTTCGCGGCGCTGGCGATGGGCGGCGTGGCAGTGGTGGCGCTGGGATCCGCCGGCAGCGAGAACTGGTCGCTCGGCGGCGACCTGGCCGCGGTCGGCGCGCTGCTGGGCTGGGCGTTCTACTTCTTCGCCACGCGGCGCGCGCAGACGAAGGTGTCGACGCACGAGTACACGGTGTGCGTGGCGATCTACGTGGGGGTGCTCAGCCTGCCGGGCGCGGCGCTGGCCCGCCAGGATCTGTCGTGGCCGGGCGGCGAGGACTGGATGTGGCTGGCGGTGCTGGCCTTCGGGATGGGGATCCTCGGCCACAACGCCATGAACTGGTCGCTGCAGCACGTCCCTTTGTGGCTGGCCTCGACGCTGTCGCTGTTCACGCCCGTGGTGGCCTCGGCGCTGGCCTGGCTGGTGCTCGACGAGGCCCTCTCGGCGCCGCAGATGCTCGCCATGGCGGTGGTCGTCGGTGCGCTGGCGATCATCGTGCGCAACCAGGCGCGGCCCCGAGGTGGTGCAGTCCCGGCCGCCGGCACCGCCCCGGCCGCCGGCTGAGGATCGTGCCTCGAAACAGCGGGACTGCTCTGTGCACACTGGAGCGATCCGCGTGGACAGAGCGAGCACGGCCCTTCCCGTCCTGTAGCGATCGACGCCGTGCGGCCGGCGGCTCAGGCGATTCGCCGGGAGCGCTTCGCCCGGCGGTCGGGGAGTTCAGCCGGGGATCCGGATAGGCCGGATCTCGCCGAGCAGCGGGGGATCGGAGTCGTCGGGGACGGGCGGCTCGGGATCACGGCGATGGGGCGGGAGGATGGGGCGGCGTGGTGATGTGACATTGGTCACACTCCATTGGAGGGTTCGTCGATGGAGGCTCGACGAGCACAGGCGGGTCCGCTGACCTGGGGTTTTGGTCGTGCGGGCCAGCCAGTCCGTCGGCAGATCCGTGCCGGGTGAACTCGGTGGAGGATAATGACCGTACAAATGTTTGCAGTCAGGCGTATATCGACTATAGTATAAGTAACAGCAATAAAGAGGGAAGCACGGAGACTGTCAGAGGGGCGGGTGACGGGCAGATGGACTGTGGTCCGAAGGGTCACGAATCGGCGGGGCACGCCGATGACGGCTCCCAATCGATCGGCGGAACTCGCGTGTCGGAGTGGGCGGCGTTGGGTGAGTGGTTGGGTTCGCCGCCGTTGTTGCGCAACGTCGACGTCGCCGTGTTGCAGGAGCGTGTGGGGTTCATCGGGCGGGCGCGGTCGTGCCTGGCGGCTTTGGAGGCTGCGTTGGTGGGTGAGATCGCTCGCCGCGACGGCGACGCTGCTGCGGAGGAGATGCTGCGGCGAGGCCAGAAGCGTTCCCGCCGCGGCGCCCGCAAGGCGGTGGAGACCGCGGCACGGTTGGAGTGGGCGCCGACGGTGGCTGAGAAGCTCGCGGAGGGCGCCATCACGCCGGAGGCCGCGGGGCTGATCCTCGACGCCGGCGCCGAGGCGCCGGTCGACCAGCGTGCGCTGGTCGACGCTGCGGAGACGGAGCCGGAGGATCAGTTCCGCCGCACGCTCAAGGACCACGTCAACGAGCGCACCAGCGACGAGGAACTCGAGATACGTCGGGCGCGTCAGCGGCGCCGGCGCCGCGCGTCGATCAGCGAGCACGGCGACGGCATGTTCCACCTCTTCGCCCAACTCGACCCGCTGGCCGGCGCGCGGGTCCAGGCCGCGCTCATCGCCAAGACCGACCAGTTGTTCCGCGCCGAGGACCCCAAGAACCGGCCCAGTGCGCCGCAGCGCTTCGCGGACGCGCTCGCTGAGCTGATCTGCACCAACGACAGCGCCGGTGCGCCCTCTGGTGTCGAACTGTTGGTGCTCGCCGATTACGACCAGACCCGCGACGCCATCACCAACGCCCGCCTCGCCGACGGCACGCGCCTCACCGAGGCCGAGACCCTCGCCATCGCCTGTGACGCCAAGATCCTGCCCGGCATCTTCAACAAGCACACCGGCAACCCCCTCCTGGGCCGCTCACAGCGCAAAGTCAGCCCCCGACACCGCAAACGCCTCGTCGCACGCGACGGCGGCTGCATCGGCTGTCGCGCCTCGGAGAAGATCTGCGAAGTCCACCACGACAAACACTGGGCCCACGGCGGCGAAACCACCCTCGACAACACCTGCCTGCTCTGCTGGCGCTGCCACCACATACGCGTCCACCTCCACGGCGAAGAGATCACCCGCCACCCCAACGGACGCCTCACCCTCACACCACCCGCCGCCAACGGCGACAGCAACAGAGCCTCGCGCCCACCGCCGCACAACCACCACCGAGCTCACCCCCGACCAGCCGCCGACCAAACCCGACCCGACGCCGACCAAACCCGACCCGACGCCCAACCTGGGCGGTCCGCTGGGCCGTGCCCCCAACTACCCCTACCGACCCCCACCCCCAGACGATGCTGAGACCCGCCCCCGACCGTCGCCGATACGCGGGGGTGCCGTGGCTGGCCGCACCCGGCCACTCCGACGCCACCGGAACAAGGGTTGGTGGAGACATCAACCGAGGGCGGTGCTGCCGGTGGACGCCATAGGCGGCCATTCTCAGAGACCGCCGGAGCGCCACCGGCACCACCGCCCGGACCAACGCAGGCGACTAGTCGGAGGCCGCCGGAGCGCCGCCGAGAGCACCGCCCGGACCAACGCAGGCGGCTAGTCGGAGGCTGCCGGAGCGCCGCCGGCAGCACCGCCCGGGCCAACGCAGGCGGCTAGTCGGAGGCCGCCGGAGCGCCGCCGTTGGCGCCGCCTGGGCCAACGCAGGCGAATAGTCGGAGGCCGCCGGAGCGCCACCGGCAGCGTGGGCAGGGCGGATTCGCGGTGGAATTGCCCGGAGCGGCGGGCCTGCGGCTAGGCGATGAAGCCTGTGTCGGGGTCGTAGGGCTCGGTGGGGGGACCCTTCAATTCGATGGTGTTTCCCGCCGGGTCCTGGATGTACAGCGACGGCCCGCGCCCGTCGGCGCCCCAGTTGTTGGCCAGGTCGCCGGTCTCGATGCCGTGGTCTGCGAGATGCCGCCGGACCTCGTCCTCGTCGAACGGCTCGATGCGGATGCAGACGTGGTCCACGTTGTGGCCCGTGGCGGCAGGCGGAGGTCCTCCCTGGCTGCCGAGCAGCCCGGCGGTGTCCACTAGGTCGATCAGGAAGTCGCCGGCGCGCAGGTGGTACAGGCCGAGTTCGCTGCGGGCCGCCTCGAGGCTGCAGCCGAGGACGTCCTCGTAGAAGCGGACACAGGACGCGACGTCCTCCACCCGGAGGACGACGTGGTCGAGGGACTTCAGGCGAAACACCGGACAACCTCCCAGGTCAGCCGCAAATCCTTGGGCACCGACACTACACGGCGCCCGCTGACGGACCCGCCGGATGCGCGTTCGGGGATCAGTCGGGGATCCAGGACTCGGTTTCGATGCCGAGACCGTCCGCGATGCGGTTCGCATACGCGTAGTAGCCGACGACCTCGGTGATGTCGAGGATGTCGCGGTCGGAGAACCCGGCCGATCGCAGCGCGTCCACGTCGGTGTCGGTCACTGCGGCCGGCGTTCTCGTCAGCTTGACGGCGTAGCGCAGCATCGCCTCCCGCTTGGGGGATAAACCGGCCGCTGTCCAGTCCGCTTCGATCGCGGCGGCGAGTTCGTCGTCACCGATCAGCCGGCGCAGACCGCGCCGGTGGTGGACGACTCAATAGTGGCAGTCGTTCTCGAGGCTCACGACCAGCGCGATGATCTCGCGCTCGACTTTGCGGAGCGTCGCCGTGCCGGCCATCGCCGATTCGTACAGAGCCTGGTGCGCCGCCATGCCCCGGGGGTTCAGTGAGTGGACGGCGAGGATGTTGTCGACCCGGCCGTGGGTGGGATCGACGACCCGCGGGTGCATCTCGCCGAGTGCGCCGTCCCAGGAGTCGTCGGGAACGATCTCGATTCGTGCCATGGCGCCGCCGCTTTCCTCTCAGTAGACGCCGGGGAAGATCCGGTACGGCACCCGTTCCTGGTACTCCGCCCACTTCTCGGCGCCGTACTTCTCGGCGCAGTGCTTGTCGTCCTCGATCTGGCGCCATACGAAGAACCCGAAGATGAAGATCGTGTACGTCCACGCCCAGAGGTTGCCGAAGTGGCCGAACACCAGGCCGATCGCCAGGGCGAGGGTCCACTCGCCCATGTAGTTGAAGTGGCGGGCCATGCCCCAGAAACCGTTGATGAGGATCTTGCGCTCGCCGGCTTGGATGTACTCGGGCTCGATGACCCCCAGGAACTTGCGGTCGGGCCAGCGCTTGAAGGTGTACTTCTGCATGTTGGTGCCCCGCGAGGCGACCCAGCCGGCCAGGAACAGCACGGCGGCGCCGGCGAGCCAGAAGGGCGTCCATACGGGCGAGAACCCCGGGGAGGGGTGGGCGGCCATGCCCCACAGCGGCAGGATGAACAGCCACCCGTAGAAGATGAGGCCGCCCCACAGCATCCGGAAGCCCACCTGCTCGTGCATCATGTCGTAGGTGTAGAGCTGGACACGCTCGTAGATGAAGTAGTCCAGCACGTAGAACGTCAGGAACCCGGCGTACAGGTAGACGCCCGGGTTGGCGTCGTCGCCGAAGCGTTCGTGGTGGTAGGCGGCGCCGGACAGGGCGTTCAGCGCCCACATCGCCCCGCCGACCACGTAGGTGTACATCTTCAGGTCGAGGCGGTTGCCGAAGAGCGACAGCTCCCGGCTCCGCCCGGCCCACAGCCCCGACAGCGGGTTCTTCGCATCGCCGCGGGGCTGGCTGAACACCGCGGCGACGGCGATGAGGACGCACAGGCCGGTGCCGCCGGCCACGGCGTACAGCGAGGACCGGTAGAACCAGTCGCGGGGCAGCCCGGCGAACTCCGCCGCCCACACGACCACGGCGATCGCGAACACCAGAAGGCCGTTCAGCCGGTAGTTGCGGGGTCCGCCGGTCGCGGAATCGACGGCGTAGCCGGGGACCCGGATCGCGGGCAGCAGCACCTGGGCCAGGAAGAACGCCGCGAAGATGAAGAGCGGGGTCAGGAACCCCAGAACCATCTCGGTCCCCGAGAGATCGAGAAGGTGGTCGATTCCGAGCGCATCAGCCATGACCGAGTACCCCCTACTCCGGTGGCGTGGTGGGTGCGAACACGGGCACCGGGGAAGTCAATAGCACATCGGCGAGCGAGAGGCGCGTGATCACGGCGAACCGGCTGCCGCCGGTGCCGGTTGGACCGCCGCCGGGTCAGAGTGCCGCCGGGTCAGGCCGCCGCCGGGTCAGAGCGCCGCCGGGTCAGAGCGCCGCCGGGTCAGAGCGCCGCCGGGCCAGGCCGCCGCCGGGTCAGGCCGCCGCCGGGTCAGGCCAGCAGCGCCGGGGCGAGGATTCTCCAGCCTTGGGCGGTGGTGTCGGGATCGGCGGCGAGGACCTGCACACCCACGTGGTCGGCGCCGGCGTCGAGGTGTTCCCGGACGCGGGCGGTGATCTGCTCGACGGTGCCCCAGACCACGATGGCGTCGATGAGGCGGTCCGACGGTCCGCCACCGGGGCCGCCGTCGATGTCGGCCTGGGTGAAGCCCAGGCCGAGCAGGTTGTTGGTGTAGTTCGGCAGCCCCAGGTAGATGGCCATGCCCTTGCGAGCCAGCTCACGGGCCGTGTCAGGGTTGGTGTCGAGGATGGCCATCTGCTCGGGGTACAGCGCCGCGTCGGGCCCCATGGTCTCCCGGGCCACCGCGGTGTGTTCGGGCGGGACGAAGTAGGGGTGCGCTCCGGCGGTCGCCGTCGCCGACAACTGCAGCATCTTGGGGCCAAGGGCGGCCAGCACCATCTCGGGCAACTCCTGGGGTCCGTGCGCCATGAACACCGCCTTGTGCATGCGCTCCAGGTACTCCCGCATGTAGCTGAGAGGGCGCGAGTAGTCGTGTTTGCGCAGGCCCGCCACCAGGTGCGCGTGACTGACGCCGAGCCCCAGCAGGAAGCGCCCCTCGAACGCCTCGTCCACGGTGCGCTGGGCGTTGGCCATCGTCATGGCGTCCCGGGCGTAGATGTTGGCGATGCCCGTGGCCACCTTGACCGATGAGGTACCTGCCAGCAGCAGGGTGGCCATCACGAACGGATCGCGCCCCACCGCCTCGGGGATCCAGATGGACTTGTAGCCCAGTTCCTCGATCTCGGCGGCGAGTTCGGCCGCTCGCGACGACGGCACCTGGTCGAGTATTCCCGTCCAGACGCCGATCGGTCCCAGGTCGATGTTTCCCATGCTCATGGACCGCAACCTACCGGCGGTGGCGACGCGCTCGGCGCGGCGGGAGAACGCGGTGGTATCTGGCAGACTGGAGCGGTGAAGTTCCTGCTGCTCGCCGGGTTGCTGATCATCGTGGTGCGGTGGCTCCGGCGGCGCCGCGAGGCCGACAGCCAGTAGCCGGCGAGCCCGGATCGACCGCCGCAGACGGCGGGTGGTCATGGCAGCGTCGAAGGCTCGGGATCTTGGGCTTGTGCCGTTGGCGACGTCGAATCGCGCCCGGCGTTCGTTCACATCGCTTGGTTGTACGTCCGGAAGCGGAATCCGCGACGGAACCGATGAGAGCGATAGGGAGAAAAACGCAAGATTTCGTCGCGTTGATCCATATTGAGATACGTCATATATAGCTATATACAGTGAAAGATCTGACAGCTATCGTCCTCAAGAAAGGTGAATCACTCCAGAGCGAGGGACTCGGCACGAAGGAGGACGAAGCAGATGAGAACACTCCGACTGCTGACAGTGACGGCAATGGTCGCCGCGGCGCTGGTGCTGGCACCGGCGGCCTACGCCCAGACCACCCCGACGGTGAGCGTCATGGCCAGTCAGCCGATCACTGAAGGTGACGTCGCCGTCTTCATGCTGATGATCAGCGAGCCGGTCACCACAGGCGACATCGACGTGGCCTACTACCTCGAAGAGACCGAGCGCGTCGGCGAGCACGTGAATTCCAACCTCGTGCCCGACGGATCCGAGGGCGGGGGAATCGCGATCATCCCTCGGGCGGGGTACAGCACGGACGTCGTCGTCTGGACACGTGCGGACGGCGTGCACGAGGACTCCAGGGCCAGGAACGGGCGCACGAACCCGCTGACCCTCACGATCCGGCCCGGGCCGGACTACCAGGTCGGCACGCCGTCGTCGGCAACCGTACAGGTGGGCGACGATGAGGCCGGCTGGGGCACGCTGGCATGGGAATCCACCGACGTGACCGTTACCGAGGGTGACGGGCACGTGGACTTGGCATTGACCCTGTCCAAGCCGTACTCGTACCCCCTGACGCTGCCGTCGCTCGCCTTCGTCGATTCGGCGGACGCCGGGGACGACTTCGACATCGCGGACATCACCGGCGGTGTCGTGATTCCCCCGCGCAGCCGGCGAATCCCCCTGCGGATCGGCATCGTCGACGACGATCAACCGGAGTACGCCGAGAGCTTCGGTGTGCGGGTCGACCCGGACGGCCTGCCCGTGAACGCCGGGGACCTTGTCGCAACAGTCAGGATCGCCGACGACGACGAGGAGAGCCGCGAGGACACGGACGAGCCGACGGTGCCGGTCCCAGCCGGCCCGGCAGAGCCGGACAGCCAAGAACCGCAGGACGAGTCGGCGGTGGAGTCCTGCGCCATTTGGTGCGTGGAGTGGTCGGCGTCGACCCTCGCGGAGGGCGAGTCGGTCACGCTGGCGGTCCGGAATCCTGCTGGCGCCGTTGCGGACGGGGAGCAGGTTGCCGTCACGCTGCACATCGGGCGCAGCGAGGGCACCGCTGACGTCGACGACATCGAGGTGAGGGTGCAGGCGCCGCCGGACGAGATCCTGCTCGTGCACACGTTCCACCCGAACAAGCACCGTCAGGGCGGATGGGTCTACATCTACGGATTCGTCCCGGTCGAGCAGCCCACGGTCCGGACGATCACCGTCGAGGCGGTCGACAACCTCGACGGCGTCAACAGCGAGACGCTCGCCACCTGGGTCTACGTGAACGGCGACCTGGCCGGCGCGCAGGTGCTGACGATCACCAGCGGCCCGCAGACCCAGCAGTAGATCGCCCACCGGAGCCGGCCGTTCTCCCAAGCCGGCTCCCGGACGGTTGCCCAGGCACGCCGGCGAGTCTCTCCTCCTGCTTGCCGGCGTGCCCCTGGCGAGGGAAACTCAGCCGGCGAAGCCGCCCTGGAAGTAGTCGGCGAGGCGTTCGAGGGCTTCGGTGAGCGTCTCGCGGATGTTGGGCCAGATCGGGCCGATCACCACGGCGCGGTCACCCGGGTCGATGAGGGCCTGGGCGACCAGGGCCAGGGCCTGCATCCCCGAGGCGGTTACCGTGATGCGGCTGGGGTCGACGTCGAGGCCGTAGATGCGCTGGTGGTAGGCGCTGATCTCCTCTCGCAACTCCGGCTTGCCGCTGTTCGGCTGGTAGAAGTGATCCCCGTCGGCCAGCGCCTGCCGGGCGGCCTCGGTGGCGATGTCGGGACTGGGCCAGCAGCCCTCGCCGAACCAGAGCGGGATGACGTCGTCCCGGCCGATGCCCGAATCGGCGATGTCGCGGATGAGGCTCGGCGCCAGGTTCGCCGCCCGCCGGCTGGTGATGCCGCTCGCGGAGAGTTCGAAGGTGGGCTTGGTCCGGTGAGGGCTCGGCTCCGGCGGAGGTATGCGGGGGCTGCGGACCTGCCCGAATTTCTCGGTGAACGACATCGGCAGAGATCCTAGGAGGACGCTGCCCGGGGCGGGTTCAGGACTCCGGCAGGCGCGCGCCCGGCCAGCGGACGGTGAGCCGCTCGAGGAGGCCGATGAGGTTGAAGAACACGATTCCTCCGGCTGACGAGAGCACGAGTCCGGCGAAGAGGCGCTTCGTGTCGAGCCGGTAGCTGGCCTGGATGATCACGAACCCGATCCCGCGGTCCGACCCGGTGAACTCGGCCACGATGGCTCCGATCACGGCCAGCGTGGAGGCGATGCGGAGCCCGGAGAAGACGTACGGCAGTGAACTCGGTACCCGCAGGCGCCAGAACACCGACGTCTTGCGGGCAGAGAGGACGTTCATCAACTCCAGTGCCTGCGGGCTGATGGATCTCAAGCCACGCGCCCTGTTCACCAGCACCGGGAAGAAGCAGATGATCGCCGCGATCACGACCTTCGGGACGAGCGTGAAACCGAACCAGATGGTCAGCAGCGGTGCGATCGCCACGATCGGGATCGTCTGCAGCACGATCGCCCACGGGAACAGGGCGCCCTCCACCGCACGCATGTGGACGAAGATGACAGCCGCCAGGAACGCGGCCGCGCTGCCCGCCAGGAAACCCAGGACGGCCTCGAGCATCGTCCAGCGCAGATGGCCGAACAGCGACCACCCGTACTCGTCCAACTCCGTGCCGATCTCCGACACCCGGGGCAGGAGGTATGTGGGGACGTCGCGCGCCACCACCCACAGCTCCCAGATGCCAAGGGCGGCGAGGAACAGGAGCGCTGCGGGGACGTAGGTCCGCCACTTCGAGCGGCGGCGCGGGCCGGCGTCGGCGCTCGTCATGGCTGCTGACCGTCCTCGTCCCCGGCGGTTCCCGGGTGGGTCTGGAGGAGTTCCCGCAGTTCGCCGTTCAGCGCGGCGAACTCCGGGCGGTAGCGGATCGAGAGCTCCCTCGGCCGGCCGAACGGCACGTCCGCGATCCTGATGACGCTGCCGGGACGGGGGCTCAGGACGACCACCCGGTCCGACAGGAAGATTGCCTCCTGCAGGCTGTGGGTCACGAACAGCACCGTCGAGCGGGTCTGCTGCCACACCTCCAGGAGTTGGATGTTCAGGTTGTCCCGGGTGAACTCGTCCAGCGCGCCGAACGGCTCGTCCATCAGCAGGGTCGAGGCGCCGTAGCTGAGCGCCCGGGCGAGCGCCACGCGCTGCTGCATGCCGCCGGAGATCTGCTCCGGGTAGTACTCCTCGAAACCCTCCAGGCCCACGTCCCGGAGCAACCCCCGCGCGTGTGCCTCGGCGTCGGCCACCGCCAGCGGGTTGCGCTTGCCCAGGATCCGGTCCGGCAGCAGCACGTTGCCCAGCACCCGCAGCCAGGGGAACAGCACCGGACTCTGGAACACGAAGCCGAACTCCACGTCGCGCCGGGCCTCGCTCGGGGTCTTTCCACGCACCGTCACCGAGCCGGTGGTGGGTTCCAGCAGGCCGGCGAGGATGCGCAACAGCGTGGACTTGCCGCAACCCGAGGGACCGACGATGGCCACGAACTCGCCGTCGTCGATCTCGAAGCTGACGTCCTCCAGCGCCGTGATCGGCTCGTGACCGCCGAACCGCATCCCGATGCCGTCGACGGCGATCCCCCCGGGACTTCCGGCCCCGTTTGCCTCGCTCACCCAGCTCTCTTCGTCGCCTCGTGCCGCCGGATGCCCTCGAGCGCCACGTCGATTGCGTTGTGCCAGCCGGCGACGAGGGGCTCATTGACGCCCTCGTAGTCGATGTCGGCGGGTGCGGTGAAGTTGTAGGAGACAGCGCACACCATGGCAGCGGAGACCTGGCGCAGGTGGGCGATCGTGAAGATCGCCGACGATTCCATCTCGACGTTCATGATCCGCTGCCTCGTTATTCGCTCCACCCACTCGGGGGTCTCGGCGTAGAACGCGTCGCTGGACACGTTGATGCCGACGTGGGCGGCGAAGCCCCGGGCAGGGCTGAGGTCGGAGGCCGCGTCGATCAGCGCCCGCACGAGGAAATGATCGGCGACCGCCGGGAAGCCCTCATCCACGTACATGGCGCTGGCGCCGTCACAACGCATCGAAGCGGTGTTGATGAGGATGTCACCCTTCTGGATCCCTTCGACGAAAGCGGCGCTGCTGCCGACGCGGATGAAGTTCGAGACGCCGACGTTGCAGAGCTCCTCGATGGCGATGGCGGCCGACGGGCAGCCGATTCCCGTCGAGGTGGCGCTGACGGGAATCCCCTGGTACGAGCCGGTCACGGTGCGGTACTCGCGGTGGTCGGCGATCTCTCGCGGGTCGTCGAGATGCTCCGCGATCAGCGCCACCCTGCCCGGATCGCCGGGGAGGAGCACGTAGTCGGCGACGTCGCCGGGTCCCACCCGCAGGTGGTACTGCAGGCGTTCCCGAGCGGCCGCGTTCTTGTCGAAGATCGGCACGCGCTCCTCCCGTCAGCGGGCGGCAGTGTTGGCGATGGTCTCTCTACCGCGAATGCCGGATGATGCCACTCACGAATAGCACACGTCGGAGTAGACCGAGTTGAGGTCGACGTCGGCTTCCAGGCCGCCGTATTCGCGCAGCACCTCGTCCACGGCCTCCCACCGGCTGTGCTTCATCGAGCCGATGCCGTCGGCGACCGCGTCAGGTGTGAGCACGGCGTCCTTGACGGCGTCGAGACTGCGCGCCTCCTTGGCACGGTCGAGGTTTTCCGGGTCGACCGCCAGGACGATGTCCAGCGCCTCCTCGGGATTCTCGAAGGCGTATTCCCAGCCGCGGGATATTGCCCGGACCATTGCGCACACCACCTCAGGATTGTCATCGAAGTAATCCTGTGTGGTGAACAGGGCGTTCGCCGAGGTCTCGATCCCGTAGTCGTAGGGAATGAACACCCGGACGTCGTAGCCCTGCTGCTCCGCCAGGATCGGCTCGTTGGTGGCGAACACCGTCTTCAGGTCGACGGCACCCTCGAGCAGCGGCGCCAGGTCGAAGCCGATGGCGACGTGCTCGAGCGAGTCCACATCGATGCCGTTCTTTGCCAGCATGGCCTGGGTCAGCTGCCACGGCCCGCCTTCGGCGAATCCGATCCGCCGGCCCACGAAGTCTTCGAGGGTCTCGATGCCGGAGTCGGCGAGTGTGAGCACCGCCCCGGGGTGCTTGTGGAAGTAGGTCGCGACGGTGATCAGCGGGATGTCCTCGGAGGCGGCGAACAGCAGCGAGCCGGTGTCGTGCAGCCCGAACGTGTCGGAGCCGGCTGCGACGAGGGTGATGCTGTTCACATCGAATCCACCCGGGTTGACCGTCACGTCGAGGCCCTCCTCGGCGAAGAAACCCTTCGCCTGGGCGACGAACGAGCCCGTGAACTGGACGTTCGGGAACCAGGGGAGCCGCAGCGACACCGAGACCGGCTCGGGTGCGGGCTCCGGGGGCGGCGGTGGTTCGGGTGCCGGTTCGGGTGGCGGCGGCGGTGGTGCGGGTGCCGGTTCGGGTGATGGTGGTGGTTCGGGTGCCGGCTCCGGCGGCGGCGCGGGCGGTTCGGCCGCCGGCGCGGGAGGCGGAGGTTGCGGTGCCGAGGTCTCCTCGTCGTCGCCGGCGCAGGCCGCTGCCACGAGCGCCATTGCCAGAAGCAGCGCCAGTGCGGTGCTCCAGTGCTTTGCACGTCTCATTTGTTTCCCCTTTCGTTCCTCGAGCTGTTTGTCGAGATCGTCCCGGATCATCCCTCCGAGTGGGTCGCGCAACTGCAGGACTCCCGGGCGACGAGAGCGGTCGCAACCGTCACCGGTGGCTGGGATTTGCCGTCCTCGATCGCTTGGCGGAGCGTGCGGATCGCCTCGTAGCCGAGTGCGTCCGCCGGCAGCCGGACCGTCGACAGTGACGGGGAGGCCAGGCGCGCGAACGGGAGTTCCCCGTAACCCATCACGGCGACGTCCTGCGGGACGCGGAGCCCGCGCTCGTGGATCGCCGAGATGGCACCGAGAGCGAGGATGTCCCCGGCGCAGAAGATTGCGGTCGGAGGGTCGTCCCCGAGCAGCAGCTGCGTCGCGGCCTTCGCGCCCGCGTCCAGCGAGAATTCCGAGACGGGAGCGACGAGTTGATCGCCGGACGGGAGATCGGCGGCGGTGAGGGCCCGGGAATATCCGGCTCCGAGCAGGTTCGAACTCGAGTCCGCAGGTGGTGCGATGAAGGCGATCCGGCGATGGCCGTGATCGACGAGATGCATCGTGGCCTCGAAGCCGTCAGAGGTGCGATCGGCCAGGATGTGCGAGCCCATCCCGACGTCGGCGCTGTCGACGAACACGAAGGGCCGCAGAGTTGATGAGGACTCGACCACGTCCACGACTGCTCCGTCCCCGGCGGCGGTGAAGTGGATCAGGATCACGCCATCCACGTTGCGGCTGAACAACTGATCGAGGTGGCGCGACACGACCTGTGCGTCGTAGTGCTGCGTCTGGCAGATGATCGGGAGCCATCCCTCGAGTCCGGCCTCGAGGCTCAGGGTCTGGAGGAAGTCGGCGTAGTAGTCGGTGAAGGCCGGCACCATCACGCCGATGCTGTAGCTGGGGTGGGTGTCGTTCCGGATCGAGGCGCGATTGCGGTCGTAGCCCAGCACGCGGGTCCGTGAGCCGCGGCTGATCGACACGATGCCGTCGTCGGCGAGTTGCCGGTAGGCGGCGCGGACCGTGTGCACGCTGACGCCGAGTTCGGCGGCCAGCTCGGCGATCACGGGGAGGTTGCTGCCCGGGGCGATACGGCCCGACGCCACCTGCCACATGAACTGGCGGGCGATCTGGGTTGCGAGCGGCACCCTGCTGGAATCGCTCACCCTGATCGGAGTGGCCGGCTCCGGGTGTTGCCGGTGCCCCCCTCGACGCTGTCCCCCACGCACGGCGTCATTGTGCCATACATCAAGTCATACGGTCAAGCAGATGTTTAGTCTGTGGGCGCGCACCTGACCGGGGGTTTCTCGGAGTTGGGGACTCCCTTGAGGGGTGCGACGAGGCCTGCCCGCCGTGGCGACGGCGCCGCGGCCGGTCCGTGTGGAGGAACTCGCGCCGGATTCTGCGTGCCTGCGGGGGGGGGGACCGCCGTGGCCTAGTGCCGGGCCAGGTCGGCAGCGGCGGCGAGGGAGAACTCCAGCATCGCCTGCTGGCCTGCGGCGTACTCGTCGAGCCGGTCGCCCCGGTAGGTGGCCTCGCCGGTGAGCAGGTTGGTTCCGGCGCACAGCACCGAGCCCGCTTCACAGCCCCGTGCAGCGGCCACTGTGAACAGGCACGACGTCTCCATCTCGAAGGCCAGCACTCCGAGGTCCTTCCAGCGCCGGATCACCTCGACGGTGCGCTCGCCCTCGTAGAAGCTGTCCGTCGAGCGGGTCAGGCCCACCTCCACCGGTGTGCCGTGGCGGGCTGCGGCGGCGACCAGCGCGGCGGTCACCCGGGGCGTTGCGACGGACTGGGCTCTCTCCGGCGCGTAGTAGCGACTGGTGCCCTCGTCGCTGAACGCGCCGGTGGCCACGGCGATGCCGCCCACCGGCAGTTGAGGCGATAGCGCCGCGCAACTCCCCACCCTGATGAAGCACGACGAGCCGCACGCGGCCAACTCCTCGACGGCGATCGCCATCGACGGCGACCCCACGCCGCTGGTGGCAACGCTCAACCGGGCGCCCTCGAGGAAGCCGGTGAACACCGTGTAGCCGCGGCGATCACCGACCCGCTCGGCGCTGTCGAGCATTCCTGCCATCAACTCCACCCGCTCGGGGCTGCCCGACAGCAACGCCACCTCGCCCACGTCGCCGTCGCGGACGCCCAGATGCGGGAACGAACCGTCGGGCAGACGCAGGTAGCGCTCGGTGAGCCAGCCGGACGTGTCTTCGGTCATGAGCGTCTTCCGGCGCTCGGCGGGGGGCCGGTTCCGCTCTGCGGTCTCTGCACAGCAAGCGGAGACTACTCCTCCAGCCTCACCGCGGCGGCTGCTACGGCCCTGTGAATGTGAGTGCCTCTTGGCCGTTGACGGTGACGGTGTAGGTCTGGCCGGGGGTGAGTGGGGCGTCCACGTGCACGATGGCGTCCAGTTCGAGGGTTTCGCTCGAGCAGTCGATTGCCCAGGGCGCCGGTGCCGGGACCCAGGCGGTGACTGAGACGTTGATGTTGATTCCGTCGACGGTGGCCTCCTCGCGGCCCCAGTGGTAGCAGCCGTCCTGTTCGGAGATCACGAAGGTCACGCGGACGAGGAGGTCGGATCCTTCCCAGAGCAACTCGGTGCCGGTGACGGTCACCGGGGCCTCCACCGGTCGGTCGTCTCCGGGATTCCACTCGCCGTCGACCATCTCGGGCGGAGGCTCGACCAGCACGAGCACCATGTCCACCGAGGAGGGGTTGCCCCGGGTGATGACGTCGTAGGCGGTGTCGTTGATGAACGCCAGGCGGCCGTCGGCCTCGGTGATCCGCGCCTGGACGGAGTAGGTGTTGCGGGTGTCGATGGCGGCCGACTCGTAGGCGATCTCGAAGCTGATCGGCACCTGGCCCGGGTTCGGGATGACCTGCTCGACGATGAGCTCGGAGGCGGCGTCCATGAGGGACGTGTCCCGGAGTTGGACGATGAGGGTCGCATCCGGCGTGAGCGCGATGCGCTCGCGGTATGTCACGCTGCCGCGCAGGATGGCGTCGGGTCGCGGTGCGTCCGGCGTTGGAGTTGGCTCCGGCGAGGTTGGCTCCGGCGGGGTCGGGGCCGGCGTGGGGGTTCCGGGTGCGGTGGCCTCGGTGGTGGGTGTGGGGGGAGCCTCCGTCGTCCGCACCGGCTCCGGCTCGGAGGTCCCGCCGCAGCCCACGGCGATCAGCACGACCAGCGCGGCCAGCGTGACTGCGACGCCCGGCGGGGATGTGGTCCTGGACTTGGCGTTCATCGATCCAGCCTCCACCTCGTCGGTTGCGCAGCGACCCGGTATCGAGCCGCTCACCCTTTCCGACGCTCGCCGTTCGGCGCTGGTTCCCGCCGGCGGGCAGAAGCGGAGGCGGGCTCAGGCGTAGGAGTCGGCGCCGGTGGGGCGGTGGCGGGTGTTGATGAGGCGCACCGTGCCCGAGCGTGAGCGCATCACCAGGGACTGCGTGGAGATGCCCCAGGAGTGGAAGTCGACGCCTCGCAGGAGGTCGCCGTTGGTGACGCCGGTGGCGGCGAAGAAGCAATTGTCGCCGGCCACCAGGTCGTCGATCCCCAGCACGGCGTCAAGGTCGTAGCCATCGGCCTCCGCAGCCGCGCGCTCGGCGTCGTCGCGGGGCCAGAGCTTGCCCTGCATGTCCCCACCCATGCACTTGAGGGCGGCCGCCGAGATCACGCCCTCGGGCGTGCCGCCGATGCCGAAGAGGATGTCCGCGCCCGATTCGGGCCAGGCGGTGCTGATGGCACCGGCCACGTCGCCGTCGGGGATCAGGCGGATGCGGGCGCCGGCTTCGCGCACCTCGGCGATGAGGTCGTCGTGGCGCGGCCTGTCGAGGATCACGGCGCTGAGGTCCGAAACCTTCTCGCCCTTGGCCTCCGCCACCCGGTGCAGGTTCTCCGTGGGCGAGGACTCGATGTCGATCATGCCCGCCGCGCTCGGGCCGACGGCGATCTTGTTCATGTACACACAGGCGCCGGGATCGTACATGGAGCCGCGGCTGGACACGGCGATCACCGCCAGGGCATTGCCGCGCCCCAGCGAGACCAGTGTCGTGCCGTCGATGGGATCCACCGCCACGTCACAAAGCGGCGGGGTGCCGTCACCCACCTGCTCGCCGTTGTAGAGCATGGGCGCCTCGTCCTTCTCGCCCTCGCCGATCACGACGACGCCGTCCATGTGCACGTCGCTCAGCGCCTGGCGCATGCCGTCCACGGCAGCGCCGTCGGCGCCGTTCTTGTCGGCTCGCCCCATCCAGCGGGCCGCCCCGATGGCGGCCGCCTCGGTGACCCGCACGAGCTCGAGAGCGAGGTTCCGTCCCGGCTGGATGTCCACGGCTGCACCTTACCGACCGGCACCGGTGCCGCACGGGAGATTGCGGATCGTGTTGGGTAACGGTCCCCGGCGTGTCAGCATGGGGTCATGGTTGTGTGCAGCAGCGGTGTGGGAGGGTCCGAGCCCCAGGTCTGGTGTTTCCAGTGCGGCGCGGGCTACGCGGCCGAAGTGGCGGCCTGCGTGGAGTGCGGCGTCGCCACCGTGCCCCAGCCGCCGGCCGACGTCGCCGACGTGGGCGAGGCCGGGGAGGATCAACTCGAGTACGACCTCCACGAGTACTCCTCGCAGTCGCGCACCATGATGGAGAGCCTCCTAGTGGGCATCGGCCTGCCGCATGCCTGGCAGGGCGCCGTACTGGTGGTGCGCGAGGCCGATGAGGAGCAGGTGGACACGTTCGTGGAGGCCGTGGACAGGGCCGCCGCCCCCGTGCTCGCCGGCGACGTCCCTCGGGTGGCCTACGAACTGTCCGAGGTCGATGACGACTACGTGACCCGCCTCACGGCCGCTCTGGACGGCGCCGGGATTGCCTACGGGTTCGACGACGACGGCGACCTGGAGGTGGCGGCGGCCGACGAAGCCCGCGTGGATGGGCTGTTCGACAAGCTGGCCGAGGCGAACGAGGAGGGAGCCGGCGACTTGGAGTTCGGCGCCGGCCTCGACGGCGTTGACGCCCACGACGTGCTCTCGCGACTATTCGTGGCGGCCGACCGGCTGCAGCGCAACCCCCGTGACCGCAAGGGCAACCGCAACCTGGCCCGCGGTAGCGATGAGATCCGCCAACTCGCTCTGCCGTTCGGATTCGAGGCCCGAACCTGGCGTGCGGTCCTGAACCAGGTGGATGCACTCGTGGACGTCGTGGACAGCGACGCCACGCAGGACGAGATCGCCACTGTCGCCGCCGCCACCCGCGACGTCCTGCACAACTTCGTCTAGGCCCGGCGGGCCTCGCCGGGAGTCGCGGACGCCGGCGGCGCTGGCTAGTTTGGCCGGGTGATCCTGGCGGAGTTGGAGACGTTCCACTCGCGGGCGGTGGTGCCCACGAGACGCGTCGCCGTGGGCCGCTTCGACCTGCCCCTCGATCTGCCGCTGCGCCCGGGCGCCGTGCTGGCGGGGGGAATCGTCGGCCGCTACCACGAGGGGCTCGACGACGACAGCCGTGATGATCTCCCGCTGCTGATCGGGCAGATCGACCGCGGCGAGCGGATTCGCCAGCCCCGCCTGCGTCACCGTCTGCAGGTGGATCGCATCGGGCTGACCCGCAGCCGGCACCGTCTCGTCCGCCGGCCGAACGGGCGGGCGGCCTTCGAGTTCAGCGACCGGGGAGGGTCCGCCGCGCAGTACGTGCTGGGAGCGGTCTACGCGGCCAAGCAACTGCCCGGGTCCGAGCGCCGGGAGGTCCTGGCGGCCGTCCGGAGCGCGCTCACGTGGCCGGGCGGAAGCGACGCCGAGCTGCTCCGGTTCCTCGACGGCCACCGGGCGGCGCCCCCGGTGGTGTCGAAACCGCATACCTGGGCGCTGGAGACCCTCGGCTTGGTGTCACTCGATGGTCTGGCGGCTGCTGACGTGCAGAAGCGCTTCCGCCATCTCGTCGCCGAGGTGCACCCGGACACCGGCGGCGTCGACGTGGAGGCAGGTGAGCGGATCACCGACCTCGTGGAGGCGCGGCGCATCCTGCTGTCGTGAGTGCGACCGGTCACGCCCGGGACCTCGGGGGCGTGCTGCTGTTGCCGGGTGCCGGCGGCAACCGTGACCACCACACGCTGGAGGCAATCGAGGAGTCGCTCGCCCCGCTGCCGGTGCGCCGGCTCGACTACCCGCACCGCAGCGAGGGACGCCGCGGGCCGCCACCGCGCGCCGAGCGGCTGGTGCCGTTCGTCGCCGACCAGGCAGCGGTGATGTGCGCTGAGGAATCGATACCGCCGGAGACGCTCGTGCTTGGCGGCCGGTCGATGGGCGGGCGCATCTGCTCGATGGCGGTGGCCGGCGGGCTGCCCGCCGCCGGGCTGGTGCTGCTGAGTTATCCCCTGCACCCGCCCCGTAAGCCCGACAACCTGCGGGTGGCGCACTTCGGGCAGGTGAACGTGCCGTGCCTGTTCGTGGGCGGCGATCGCGACCCGTTCGGCACACCCGGGGAGTTCGCCGCGCACACGCCCGCGATCGCGGGTCGAGTCAGCCACGTCTGGATTCCCGGGTGTGGCCACGACACCCGCCCCGCCCACAACGCAGCGGTCACCACCGCCGTGGGGGAGTGGCTGGAGGAACTCCGCGGCGACTAGGCGGATCCCGGCCGCCGCCGGGATGGCGGGGAGGGCGCGGGTCTTGGTGGATCCCGGCCGCCGCCGGGAGGACGGGGAGGGCTTCGCCGGGATGACGGGGAGGGGCCGCGGGTCTGGTTGGGGTTCAGCCCGGTGGCGCGGTGTCCTCGGGGTTGAGGTCCTCCAGTTCGCGCTGAGCGGTCTCGGGGAGTGCGAACAGGATCAACAGCGCCACGATCATCGGTGCACCGAGCACCATGGCGAAGACGTGGCCGAACTCGCCGCCGGCGTCGGTGAACCGGCTCACGACCTGCAGACCGATCATGGAGCCGATCACGCCCATGACCGTGATCTGGCCGTTGGACCGGGCACGGCTGGAGGTCCCGAAGAGTTCCCCCCCGAACGCGCCCATCACCGGAACGCTCATGGCACCGAAGATGGCGGCCAGGACACCCCACATCCACATCGGCCAGCCGGGCTGTACATAGCGCATCACCGTGAAGATGGCCCCGGCGACGAGGCCCAGAGCGCCGATCCGCCGCCGCCCCCGGACATCGGAGAAGCGCCCGCCGATGAGGACCCCGATCGCAGCGGGCGTGTTGATGGAGAGTTGGAAGACGGTGATGTCACTCGCCGAGAACGAGCGCTCGGCCCGCAGGAACTCGTTCAGGAACTGCGACGCGGGAGCGGCGAACAGCGAGAAGAGCAGTGCTCCGGCCCCCAGCCAGGTCAGCCGCTCCGCACGCCGTCGCCGTCGAGCGGTGTCGTCCCGCCGCTGCTGCCCCTCTCCGGCTCCGGTTGTGACACCTGCCGCGCCTTCGGTGGCCGGCACGCCGGGCCTCGCCGTCGGGCCCGTGTCCGGTGGCCCTGCAGGAGGCGGCAGGCCGTCCTCGACGGTGATGTCCCGGGATCCCTCCGCCGCTCCCGCGCCCGCCGGCTCGGCCCTCCCGGAGTGCCTCGGAGCGAAGCGCCGGCTCTCCGGCAGGCGCCGCGCACAGAACAGCACCAGCGGCAGTGCCAGCAGGGGCGCCAGGAACAGGATGCGCCAGGCGCGCAGCCCCAGGTCGGCCAGCGGCAACAGCCAGACCACCATGCCCGAACCCAGCCCGGCGGCCAGCGTCAGCACCGACACGGCGTATGCCCGGGAACCCGCCGGGACCTCCTCCGACGCGATCACCAGCAGCAGCACGAACATCGCCGTGGAGAGGCTGCGGGAGATCATCTGGCTGGCGCCGTAGGTCCAGACACCGACGGAGGCGGCGCCGGCGGCCGCCACGATGCAGCCGGCGACGGCGCTGAACAGCAGCATGGGCCGCCGCCCACGGCGGTCGGCGAGGGCCACGATCCCCAGTGCCAGCAGCACTCCCACCCGTACCGCGGTGAGCGTGTTTCCCTGCGTTCCCAGTCCCGCGTCGAACTCGTCGAAGGCGAAGGTGATCGTCTGGCTCAGCAGGGTCCCCAGGTATCCCGCCACGACCGACAGCAGGCACAGCACGCCGAGCACCTGCCCGGAGCGGGGATCCAGCCGCTCGGCCGGCGCCCAGAACGGTTGGCTGCCGTCGGTGCGGGGCCGTCGCAGCTCGCGGTTCACGAGCGGTGTCATGAACCACGACCACACCGGCACCGACAGCCGGTAGGTGAACCGCTGGCGCACGACAGCAGCGGCACCGTCGCGCTCGAGGATCTCCACGGTGCGCCGGTAGTGCTGGAACGGGCCTCCGGTCGCCCGGAAGGCGGTTCCCCGCGCCGGGCGGCCAGCAGTGCCCGGCAGGTCGTCGCCCCCGGCTTCGAGCGCCTCGACGACGACATCCTGCCGTGGCTGGAGCAGGCGCTGCAGTTCGTCCGGGCCGCACTCAGAAGTGCAGGTCACACGGGGCAATCGTGCTCCCATCGCCGGTCCCCGCGCATGATCGGAGCATACTGGAGGGGATGGTTCGGTCTGAGGACGCCGCAGCGGGGGGCACCGGCCACCCGGAGACATCCGGGGACGCCTCGCCGGGCTCCGGCAGCCGCCCGGCAGGCATCCTCGTTCGCCCCGGCGGACCGCTGCGCGGTGAGATCCGGATCGGCGGCGCCAAGAACAGCATCCTCAAGCTGCTGGCGGCCACGACGCTGGCCGAGGGGCGCTTCACGCTGCGGCGCGTGCCGCGCATCTCCGACGTGGACACGATGGTCGAGCTCCTCGAGAGCTTCGGTTGCCGCGTGTCGCCCGGGGATGCCGGGGTCCTGCACGTCGACGTGCCCGGCGAACTCGAACCGCGCGCCTCCTACGAACTGGTCAGCCGGATGCGGGCCTCGATTGCAGTCCTCGGGCCGCTGCTCGCCCGCTGCGGTGAGGCGACGGTCGCGCTGCCCGGCGGCGACGACTTCGGGTCGCGTCCCGTCGACATGCACCTCGCGGCGTTGGAACGCCTCGGCGTGGACATCGACGTGAGCCACGGCTACATCCACGCCCGGGCCAACGTCCTCAAGGGCGGGGCGATCAGCCTCTCCTGGCCGAGCGTGGGCGCCACCGAGAACATCATGATGGCGGCCACCGCGGCGGAGGGCCGCACCGTCATCGACAACGCGGCCCGCGAGCCCGAGATCGCCGACCTGGCCGCATTCCTGAACCGCATGGGTGCCGAGGTACTCGGTGCCGGCAGTTCCACGATCACCATCGACGGCTGTGGCCCGCTGGCGCCCGTGGACCACACCCCCGTGTCCGACCGGATCGAGACGGCCGTCTATCTGGCGGCGGTGGGCATCGCCGGCGGCGAGATAACGCTGCACGGGGCGCAGCCGGGTCACCTGCGGATGCTCTGCGACAAGCTCGGGGAGATGAACCTGCGCACCTCCACCGTCAAGGGTGGGCTGTGGGCCATGTCACCGCACCGGCTCAGGGCGACGGAGATCGTCACGCTGCCCTATCCGGGGGTTGCCACCGACTACCAGCCGCTGCTGGTGGCGATGCTGAGCCTCGCCGAAGGCGTCGGCCTCGTCACCGAGAACGTGTTCGCCAACCGGTTCCGCTACGTCGGGGAGTTGATCCGCATGGGTGCCGACATCCGTGTCGAGGGTCGCTGCGCCGTCGTGCAGGGCAAGGAGCGCCTGTCCGGTGCCCCGGTGCGGGCAACCGACATCAGGGCCGGCGCCGCCCTCGTCGTCGCCGGACTGGGGGCCGAGGGTGAGACGATCGTGCGGGACACCGAGCACATCAGGCGCGGCCATGAGGATCTGGTGGGGAACCTGCGGGCGCTGGGTGCCGACGTCTCCTGGATTCCGGCCGGCTGAGCCGCCTCACCCCGCATCGCGGGGCCACATCAGGAGGCGACGGCGTCGGTCTCGGTGGAGGCTTCCTTCTCGCCCTCACGGCGCATGCGATAGCGGACCAGCGCCACGATCCAGACGATCAGCGCCAGCGGGCCCACGATGATGAGGATCTCGTCCCAGCCGCCCTGGTGGGCGAGTATCGAGTTGGCGATCATTGGGTCCTCCGCTGCTCGTCGCCCAGCGTAACCCGGCCCCCGGACGCGACGGCGCAGGGCGGGCGGGCCGGTCGGGGGCGGGTAGGGTGAGATGGTGAGCGACCGGGCGGGATCGGAGTCGGTCTGCTACCGGCACTCCAACCGTCCCGCCGGTGTCCGTTGCCAGCGCTGCGACCGCCTGATCTGCCCCGATTGCCAGATCATCGCCCCGGTGGGGTTCCACTGCCCCGACTGCGTGGCCGCCGCCCGCCGGGGGAGGGCGCTCGGAGCCGCGGCCGCGTCCCGACCTGCCGCCGCCCCCCGGCGCCGCCGCGCGCAGCCGGTCGTGGTGTCCGGCCAGGCGGCCTTCAATCTCGCGAGGCGCCGCGCCGTGCTCACCGGCGCCCTGGTGGCGGCCAACCTGGCGCTGTTCGTCGTCTCGGCGGCGACCGAGCGGTCGGTGTGGCGCGGCATCGGCGGTCTGGGAAACATCATGGAGAACGGCGCGCTGTGGGGCCCGGCCGTCGACCTCGGCGGCGAATGGTGGCGCCTGTTCACCAGCGGCTTCCTGCACGCCAACATCCTTCACGTGGGGTTCAACGTGCTGCTGCTCCGGTTGCTGGGTGCGTTGCTGGAGCGTCGTCTCGGATTCGTCAGGTATGCCGTGCTCTACGTGGCAGCGTTGCTGTCGGGCGCGCTCGGTGCCCTGCTGGCCTCGCCTCGCGCGCCCACGATCGGCGCCTCGGGAGCGGTGTTCGGCCTGATGGGCGCACACCTCATGATCTCTCGCGCTGCCGGACTGCGAGCCCGGGACTCCGGAGTCATGGGGTTGCTGATCCTGAACCTCATCACCACGTTCCTGGTCCCGAACATCTCCATCGGCGGCCACATCGGGGGTTTGGCCGGGGGACTGCTGGCCAGCTGGATCCTGCTGGCCCCCGAGCGCCGCGGCCGGGTGCCGGGCTGGCTGGCCTCGACGGCCGGCCTCGGGCTCGCCGGCCTCTTCTTCTTCACCGGCCTGCTGGCCGCGACCACCTGAACAAACCCGGTCTTCTGAGGCCGGTCCCCGATCCTGTCATTCCGGCGAAGCGTCGGTCCCCGAACCCGTCGTTCCGGCGAAGGCCGGAATCCAGGAGCGGCCCCGGCGCTGTCGCGACGCACGCGGCAGCGCCGGATGGCTCCCGCGCTAGCCGCCCGGTGTCGACTCAACCGCCGCTCTCAGGCGCCCCAGGTTGGCCAGCCAGATGCGGCGGAGCACGGGGCGCGCCGGCACGGCGGCGAGCCGCCCGCCCATCCACCACGGGAACCGCAACTGCTCCACCCAGACCATCGTCGTGGATTGCCCGTCGGGTTCCGCCGGGTGCAACTCGAAGCGCCCCTCGCCGGAGACCGCCCCGGAGTGGCGCACCCCCATCAGTCTTGGCGGCACCCACTCGGTGATCTCCATGAGATCGGTTGTCTCCAGGAACAGGACCCGGGTCCGGCAAGCGAATCGGGTGCCCACGCCGCGTTCGGTATCTCCCAGGAAATCGATGTCGACAGCATCGGCCATCCACTCGACGTGGGAGGCGATGTCCTCGAGGTGCGTCCAGACCACATCGGGCGGCGCGAGGATCGTCACCTCGACACGCAGCCTCATCGGCGCAGCCCGTAGACGGCGATCTGCTCGGCCGACAGCACGGGGTCGAACCGCCTGCCCTGCCAGTCCGACCAGCGCTCCTGCAACACCAGCCCGGCGTCGCGTGCCGCCGCATCGAGTTGGGGCGGGGTGCGGTAGTGCAGGTGCCAGGGCCTCAGGCGGATGCCGTCGGAGGTGATGTCGATCATCTGGCCACCGATGTGCTGGGTCGCGGCGTCGTGCTGCCAGGCACTCAGCACCACCCGATCCGCCTCGAGAGAGCGCACGTCGACGCCGTCGGGCTCGAACTCCCCGCCGAGCGAAGCGGCGCCCTCGGTGGCGATGTCCCCCAGACCTCCCGGCAGCGAGGTCTCGACGACCAGCCGTCCGGCCGGTGCCAGGAGGGGCGCCACCGCCCGCAGGCAGCTCTGCTGTTCGGCCGCGCTGGGCAGGTTGAACAATGAGTTGAAGGCGCACAGGACGACGGAGAAGCCGGCGCCGGGCCGCAGCGGCGGGCGTGCCATGTCTCCGAGCACCAGCCGCACTCCCGCGCCCCCCGGTTTGGCCGCCAGAGCCTCGAGCATCGCCCGGGAGGCGTCTAGTGCCCACACCTCGACGCCGGCCGCCGCCAGCGGCAATGCCAGACGCCCGGTGCCGGCGCCCATCTCCAGTACCCGGCCGTCACCGGCGAGGCGGGCGACGGCCGCCACGCAGGCAGCGGTGTCGGTCGCGTCGGAGTACCAGTCGTCGTAGACATCGGCGAACGCCTCGCCGTAGGTCTCGGGACGGTAGTCCTCCACGTCTCCAGCCTGTCGGGCGGCGAGCCCGGAATGCAACGCAGCGGCGCAAGTCGTCGTGGACACGGTCCGCGCCGCCCGCGGGCGGTCGCCCCGGCGGGTCAGACTCGCCGCCCGTCGAGGACACCGAACAGTACGAATGCCATTCCGGCGAAGGCCGGAATCCACTTCGCCGGGGCCTGGCGGCTACCGCCGATGTATCAGCGGCCAGCCTCGTAGCCTGGACCCATGGCCGTCGCCTACTTCGACCATGCGGCCTCCACGCCGGTTCATCCCGAGGCCGTCGACGCCATGCGGGACTACTTCGACGGCTGCTACGCCAACCCCACGGGAGCGCATCGCATGGCACGCGAGGCTCGGCGCGCCACCGACGACGTCCGGGACATCCTCGCCGATGCGCTCGGCGCCCGGCCCGGCGAGATCGTGTTCTGCGGCAGCGGCACCGAGGCCGACAACCTGGCCGTCTTCGGCGCCGCAGCCGGAGCGGGCGGCACCGTGGTGTGCAGCGCCACCGAGCACCCGGCCGTGTTGCGGCCGACCGAGGGGCTGGGCGGGCGCGTCGTGGGCGTCGACCGCGACGGCGCTCTGGATCTCGACGCTCTGGCGACCGCCCTCGACGCCGACGTTCGGCTGGTGTCGGTCATGCTCGCCAACAACGAGACCGGTGTGATCTGCCGCCTCGACGAGGTCGCCGAGGTGGTGGCGCGCCACGCCCCCGATGCGCTGCTGCACACCGACGCCGTCCAGGCCTTCCCCTGGCTGGACGTGGCCACCCTGGCGGCCCCGGCCGATCTCATCTCGATCAGCGCACACAAGTTCGGCGGCCCCAAGGGTGTGGGGGCCTTGGTGGTGCGAGACGGCGTGGCACTGCAGGCCCAAATGGTGGGTGGCGGCCAGGAGTCCGAGCGCCGCAGCGGAACCCCCAACGTGACCGGCATCATCGGCATGGGCAGGGCGGCGGAGATCACCGTCGCCAGCCGGGCCGAGGTGGTGGCCAGAGCCGGCCGGCTGCGCGACCGCCTCGCCGACGGTCTGCGGGCGCTGGTGGGCGGCGTGACCGAGTCCGGTGTCCGGCCCGCGGTCGGCACGGGCGCACCCGTGGACCGCTCGGCGAAGGTCGCCGGGTCCTGCCATCTGTGCTTCGAGGGGATCGAGAGCGAGGCCCTGCTGTTCCTGGCCGAGCGGGGCGGGGTGTACGCCTCGGCCGCCTCGGCGTGCGCCAGCGGCGCCGAGCATCCGTCACACGTGCTCGCGGCGATGGGTTACCCGCGCGAACTGGCACAGGGTTCGCTGCGCCTGTCGTTGGGAGTCGCCAGCACCTCCGAGGACGTCGACACGGCCCTCGCCGTGCTGCCCGCCGCGGTCGCGCAACTGCGCCGGGCCGCCGCGTAGAGGCGATCTGATGCAGGTCATGGCGGCGATGTCGGGGGGCGTGGACTCCTCGGTCGCGGCGGCGCTGCTGGCTCAGGCGGGCCACGAGGTGGTCGGCGTCACCATGAAGCTCTGGGGCGGGCCCTCCGACACGGGGTGCTGCTCGGTGTCCGACGTGATCGACGCACGCCGCGTGGCCGACACGCTGGGAATCGACCACCACGTCTTCAACTTCGGCGAGGACTTCTCAACCCGCGTCGTCGAGCCCTATGTCGAGGACCATGCGGCCGGTCGCACGCCCAACCCGTGCGTGGAGTGCAACCGTCACATCAAGTTCGACAGGCTCCTGCGGCGGGCCGAGGCGCTCGGCTTCGACGCCGTGGCGACCGGGCACCACGCCCGGGTGGTGTGTCGGGCCGACGGCACGCGTCGACTGGCGCGGGGCGCCGATGCCGCCAAGGACCAGTCCTACGTGCTGTACATGCTCGACCAGACGGTGCTGGCGAAGGTGCTGTTGCCCGTGGGCGAGATGACCAAGCAGCGCGTCCGGGCGCTCGCAACCGAACTGGGTCTGCGGACCGCCACCAAGCCCGACAGCACCGACGTGTGCTTCATCCAGCGGGGCCAGCGGGGCTCGTTCCTGTCCGAGCGGCTGCAAACCACCCCGGCGACCGTCGTCGACACGTCGGGCCGGCGGCTGGGGGAGGTGCCGGCGGTGCAGATGGTGACCCTCGGCCAGCGCAAGGGCCTCGGCGTGGCCGGGCGGCAACGCCCGGTCTACGTCGTCGACACCGACGTGGCCACCGGCGTGGTGACCGTGGGGGACCCGGCCGACCTGCTCGTGGAATCCCAGCCGATCGGCGAGCTCACCTGGGCCGCCGATGCGGTGCAGGGACCGGTGCTGGTGCAGGCGAGCGCTCACGGGGAGCCGCGGCCGGCGACCCTCGAGGGCGAGACCGTGCGGTGGGATTCACCCCGCCGCCGGGTGGCGCCCGGCCAGAGCGTCGTCTTCTACGAGGGTTCCGAAGTGCTCGGCGGGGGGATTGCCGCCTGAAGCCCGCCGCGGCTAGTCGGCCGGGGTGTTGATGCGGCGCTTGCGCGCCTCGGCGAGTACCGCCGCCGGCCGGGTGGGCACCACCAGGAGGGCGCTGACCTTCTCGGGGCTGGTGGAGCGGGCGGGCGTGACGGCCACAGGCTCGGCGAGGCGCAACTCGAAGACCAGTCCGCCGGCGCCGGCGGTGCAGTCCCGGGCGTCACTGCCGGCCAGGGCAGGGCCGAGCGAGGCGATCACCGGGCGGCGGAACAGCATGGGTTCGGCCAGGGCCATCCGGTCGTGCAGCACCAGCCCCGCCGGCACGTAGACGAGCCAGCGCCGGGCCAGGCTGTGCAGAGAGCGGATGCCCGCGGCCGCGATCAGCCAGCCGGCGATGCTCAGCACGGGTCCCAGCACCCAGTGGCCGGCCGCCCACAGCAGCGGGCCCGCGGACACACCGCCGACCGTCAGCGCCCACGCGGGCACCAGGGCGCCGACGAGCACCGCCGCGGGTGCGCGCAATGCCAGGCGCCGCTCGTAGCCGTAGCTGGTGGCGTCGATGAAGCGCGCCCCGACGAGGGGCGACAGCACGCCGATCGTTGCGACGGTTGCGACGGCCAGAGCCAGCGCCGCCTCTCCTGTAGGTCCGGACGCGGCGGTTGCCCAGCACGCCGCGGCGAGCACGGCCGGCGCCAGGACGCGCGCCGCGGTCAGCGAGACGGTGTGCGGCACGAGCAGCGCGGTGAGCCCCAGCGCCCATGCCGCCCAGGCGCCGACGGTGGCGGTCGAACCGAACGCCGGGCCGGTGCCGGCAAGCGCCTCGCCCAGCAGCCCGCCGACGCTCCAGGGAAACGACGCCCACAGAGCCCGCAACGCCCAGAGCCAGACCCGCTCGATCATGGGGCCAGTCTGCTAGGGCCGGGCGACCGGTGGCGACGTGCCGGTGGCGAAGTGACAGGCAACCGGATGGTCCAGACCCCGCGGGGCGAGGTCTGGATCCTCGGCGGCGCAGCGTTCGGCGGCCAGGTTGCAGCGAGTGCGGAAGGTGCATCCCGACGGCAGGTCCAGGGGGTTGGGCACATCACCCTCCAGTTGCACCCGCCGCCGTCGCCGCTGGAGATCAGGGTCGGGCAGCGGCACCGCCGACAGCAGCGCCTGGGTGTAGGGGTGCCGGGGGTTCCGGTAGATCTGCGAGCGGGTCCCGATCTCCACGATCCGCCCGACGTGCATGACAGCGACCCGGTCGCAGACGTGGCGGACCACGGCCAGGTCGTGGGAGATGAACAGGATCGTCAGCCCCAGATCGCGCTGCAGCTCGCCCAGCAGGTTCAGGATCTGGGCCTGGACCGAGACGTCGAGCGCCGAGACCGGCTCGTCGCAGATGAGTAGCGAGGGTCCCGGTGCCAGGGCACGGGCGATGGCGACGCGCTGGCGCTGCCCGCCGGAGAGTTCGTGGGGATAGCGCTTGGTGAATGCGGGATCCAACCCCACCCGTTCGAGTAGTTCCGCGACCCGGCGCGTGATGTCGGTACCGGGCTCCCAGACTCGCAGGCCCTCGCCGATGATGTTGCGCAGGGTCAACCGGGGGTTCAGGCTGGCGTACGGATCCTGGAAGACGATGCCCAGTTCTCGCCGCACGCCGCGCAACTCGGCGGCGGGCAGGGCCGTGAGGTCGATTCCGCGATAGCGGACCGTCCCGGCGGTCGGTTCCAGGAGGCGAAGGATCAGCCGCGCCGTCGTGGACTTGCCGCACCCAGACTCGCCGACGAGGCCGAGCGTGCGGCCGGATTCGAGATCGAAGGACACGCCGTCCACCGCCTTCAGCACGCTGCGGCGCGTGCCGAAGTGCTTGACGAGGTCCTCGACGACCAGGAGCGGTCCGTTTGCAGGACCTGGATTCCGGCCTTCGCCGGAATGACGGTGCCGTGGGGCCGCGTCCGAAGCAGGGGGCGTGGCAGTCACGGCGCCGGCCCGATGCTCTCGCTGTGGTGGCAAGCAACGGCCACGTCGCTTCCCGGCGGCCAGACCCGCATCTGCGGCTGCTCGCTTACGCAGACGTCGGTGGCGAAGCCGCAGCGGGGAGCGAACCGGCACCCGGGCGGCGGATTGATGAGGCTGGGCGGCGTGCCGGCGATGCGCAGCAGGTCGCCCAGGGTGTCGTCGATGCGGGGCATCGCCGCCAGCAGGCCGGCCGTGTAGGGGTGTCGGGGGCGCCGGTAGACCTTGCGCACCTGACCCTGCTCCACCGACCTGCCGGCGTACATGACCATGACCCGGTCGGCGGCGGAGGCCACGACGCCGAAGTCGTGGGTGATGAGCAGGATCGCCCCGTTCAGGTCGCGCGCGATCCGGGCCAGGCTCTCCAGAATCTGGGCCTGCACCGTGACGTCCAGCGCCGTGGTCGGCTCATCGGCGATCAGCACCTTCGGCTCCAGCGCCACGGCCATGGCGATCATGACCCGCTGGCGCATCCCGCCGGATAGTTCGTGAGGGAACGAGTCGGCGCGCCGGGCGGGCGCCGGGATCCCCACGAGGCCCAGCAGGTCCACGGCCCGGCGCCTGGCGACGGCGCGGGGCACGCGCTCGTGGGCGCGGATCATCTCGACGATCTGCTCGCCGACGCGCCGCAGCGGGTGCAGCCCGGTGAGGGCGTCCTGGAAGACCATCGCGATCTCCGCCCCCCTGATCTCCCGCAGGCGCTCGGCGGTGGCCTGCGTGAGGTCCTCGCCGCGTAACAGCACCTGCCCGCCGACGATGCGTCCGGTGCGCCGTGGCAGCAGCCCCAGGATCGACAGCGCCAGAACCGTCTTGCCACAACCGGACTCGCCGACGACGGCCAGCACATCGTCCTCGTACAGGTCGAGGCTGATGCCGTCGGTTGCGGTCACCGTCCCGTTCTCGGTGTCGATCTCGGTGCGCAGGTCCCGCACCGACAGCAGCGGCTCGGTCGGGGAGAGTACCCGAGTGCGCGATCGCGCCGGCCGGGCCGAGGTGCTCACGACTTCTCCTGGGTGGGGTCCAGCGAGTCTCGCAACCCGTCGCCGATGAAGTTGACGCACAGTGCCGTGACGACGATCGCCAGGCCCGGCGCCCACACCAACCAGGGCGCCGTGGTCACGAACCCCTCGTTGCCACCCAGCATGTTCCCCCACGTGGCGGTGTGGGTGGGGCTGACGCCGAGGCCCAGGAAGCTGAGCGTCGACTCGGCCAGGATGGCGGCCGCCACCGTGAGAGAGGCGGTCACGGTGATCTCGCCGACCAGGTTGGGCAACAGGTGGCGGCGCATGATCTGGCGGGTCGGCACGCCGAGCGCCCGTGCCGCCTCCACGAACTCCTGCTCCTTGAGCGTCAGGACCTTGCCCCGCACGATGCGGGCGAGCGTCATCCAGGCGATGCCCGACAGGACGATCACCACGTCCCATACCCCGTCGCCCAGCAGCCGGGCTGCGATGATGACCACCATCAGGCCGGGAAGGGCCAGCAGCGTGTCGGTGAGGCGCATGAGGGCGGCGTCGACGATCCCGCCGTAGTACCCGGCCAGGATCCCGACGAGGGTGCCGACGCCGCCGGCGATGACCGCCACCATCAGCCCCACCAGCAGGGAGACGCGGCCCCCGTAGAGGATGCGGCTGAGGTTGTCGCGCCCGAGCGTGTCGGTGCCCAGCAGGTAAGTGCCGTCGGGGCTCTGCAGGATGTCGTCGAGGTTCTGCTCCACTTCGCCGAAGGGGGCGATCCAATCGGCGAACGCCGCGCCGACGACGATGATCGCCAGCACCACGACGGAGATCACCGCCGGCCGGCGCCGCAGGAACCGGCGGAGTGCCAGCCGCCACGGGCTGATCGGCTTCTCGGTGGCCAGGGATTCGGTCTCGCCTCCGGTGGCGGTGGTGACGGGCCGCGCGGCTGTGGCACCGGTCGTGCCGGTTGCGCGCCCTGCTCCGCTCCCGGCGGCAGCCGGGGAGTTCCCGCCAGGATCGGGGTGTTCAGCCACGTGGCACCAGCCGCCGCCCGCGGCCCAGGCGCACCCGGGGATCCAGCACGCCGTACAGCAGGTCGGCGACGAGGTTCAGGGCGAACACCGCGACCGCCGTGATCATCACCACCGGCAGCAGGATCGTGTAGTCGCCCCCCTCCAGCGACTCCAGGAACAGGAGGCCCATCCCCGGGTACTGGAACACCCGCTCGGTGACGATCAGCCCGCCCACGAGTTGGCCGATGTCGATGGCGGCCTGCGTGGTGACCGGCACCAGCGCCGAGCGCATGCCGTGGCGCACCACCACCCGGCCCTCCCGCAGACCCTTGCTGCGGGCGGTGCGGATGTAGTCGGCGCTCATCACCTCCAGCATCGAGGCCCGCATGTAGCGGCTGTACACCGCCACGAGTTGCAGCGACAGCGCCATCGTGGGCAGCACCAGGTGACGCACGCGGTCCAGCAGGTCGAACCCCTGCTGGCCCGGCGAGTAGATGCCGGCGGTGGGCAGCAGCGGCGGACCGACGCCCAGCCAGTTGGCCAGGTAGAGGCCGAAGAACAGCTGCAGCATGAGGCCCAGCCAGAACACCGGGATGGAGATGCCCAGGAACGACACGCCCACCGAGGAGTAGTCCCACAGCGAGCCCTGGCGGACGGCCGAGATCGTCCCCACCGCCAGGCCGATCAGGAGGGAGAGGCTCACCGCCGCGGCGACCAGCAACAGCGTGTTGGCCAGGGCCCGCTCCACGAAGGGCCACACGTCCTGGCCGTTCTTGACCAGCGACGTGCCGAAGTCGCCGGTCACGAAGTTGCCGAGCCACTTGCCGTACTGCACGTGCAGCGGGCGGTCCAGGCCCAGCAGTTCCACGTAGGCCTGCTTGGCCTCGGGGCTGATCCTTGGGTTCAGCGTGAGCTGGGCGGTGGGGCTGGAGATCTGCCCGGCCGCCCAGAACGTGCCGAAGGAGATGACGACCAGCACCGGCACGGTGATGGCCAGGCGGCGCAGGGCGTAGGCGATCATGCCGGCTCTCGCATCGGCCTGTGGACTCCGCTCACTTCGTGCGCCTCGCCCTCCGCGCCGCGTCCTGCGTTGTGGGGGGGACCGCCGGGCGGCCCCCGGTCATCCGCCGATGACGCGCCAGTCGTACATGTCGGCGAAGCCGCCGTAGGCACTGCGCAGCGCCTTGCCCGGACCCTCCACCAGGGTGCTGTTCCAGACCTCCAGGTTGGGCAGCACGTACAGCGGGATCCAGGGCACGTCTTCGGCCAGGAGCTTCCCGAGTTCGCGCACCAGGGCCAGCCGGCCATCGGCGTCCACCTCCCGGTCGATGGCGGCGGCCAGGTCGCTGGCCTCCTGGCTGGCGTAGGCGGTGAAGTTCTGGCCGGTGAACCCGTTGGCCTGGCTCGGGATGCCGTCGATGTCGTAGAGCGAGAGCACGGTCGGGTCCGGCGAGGTGCTGTTGGCGTAGAGCGCCACCGGCCCGAAGTTCATCACGGGCAGGCGGTTCTGGAACAACTCGCCGGGGTCGTAGTTGATGATCTCCCAGCCGATGCCGAAGGGTGCGGTCATCTCGCTGACCAGCGCCTGCACGTCCTCGCGCCGCTTGTTGCCGGCCACGGTGTTCCACTGCAGCACCAGTTGCTCGCCGCCGGCGTTGACCCAGAGTCCGTCGGGGTCGGGACGGGTCCAGCCCTCGGCGGTGAGGAGTTCGCTGACCTTGTCGAGGTCCTGGACGTAGTGGGCGAAGTCGTCCGCGCACCACTCGCCGACCGACGGGCTCCAGCCGGCGCACTGCAGCACCTGCGGGTCGTCGATGATGGAGCCGAGCGCCACGTCGGCAATGAGTTCGCGGTCCAGTGAGTACGCCAGGGCCTGGCGGAGGTTCCTGGTGATCTCGAAGCGGCGGTCGGGGGCGTTCTGGTTGATCCAGAGCCCCTCGATGAAGGTGCCGCCGCCGCCGACGAAGGTCAGGTCGCCTCCGAGGCGCTCGGCCGCGCCGGGGAACGGCTGGGGTGAGGCGGCCATGACCTCGCCGGTCTGCAGCGCCACGACCTCGGAGTCGGTGTCCTCGCGGGGCACCATCACCACCCGGTCCACCAGGGGACGGCGCTCGGAATCCCAGTAGAGATCGTTGGGTACCAGGACGTGCTGGTCCTGGCTCCATGACTGCTGCAGCCACGGGCCGCCGGAGATGGGGATCGAATCGTTCCAGCGGGCTGCGACGTTGGTGTCGGGACCCAGGTGGTGGGCGGGCAGGACGGGGTCGAACAGGTCGCGCCAGGGGGCGTAGGGCTCGCTGAAGGTCACGATCGCCACCTGCGGGTCGTCGGTGTTCACGCCGGTGATCAACTCGTAGCCGGTGGTGTTCAGGGTGCCGTCGGTGTCGAGGCGGGCCCGCCACGTGTACCGCACGTCGTCGCTGGTGATGGGGGTGCCGTCGCTCCAGACCGCATCGGGGTGCAGGCGGTAGGTGAGCGTGAACGTGCCGTCGGCGGCAACCTGCAGCCCGCCGTTGGCGCTCGTCGGCTCCTCCAGGAGCGTGGGGGAGGCCTGGTAGTTGTTCTGCAGGTCCAACTCCATGAGCCTCGGCAGGATGTGGGTGTTGACCGACCACAGCGTCCAGGAGGCGTTGGCGCAGGACGTGACGGGGTTGAGGCACTCGGGCCACTGCTCCACGGCCAGGATCAGCTCGCCGCCGGTGGAGTCGGTCCCGGCCTCGCTGGTCGCCGGCGCCGCGTCGTCGGTGCCCGCGGGCGGTGGAGCCTCGGGGGATGCCTCGGTCGCGGCCGTCTGGCCGTCGCCGGATCGTTCGCCGGCCGGCGGCGCGGCACCCACGTCTGACGGCTGATCGGAGTCACCGGAGCCGCATGCCGCGCCGACGAGGAGGAGACTTGCGAGGATTGCCGCTGCCTGGCGCCGTTTCACATGATCGAAACTACACGCTGGTCAAGTTCGGTCAGAGCCGGTCGGTTCGGTGTGCCCGGTCGCGCGGCTGCCCGTGTCGCAGGGCATCGGTACAGTTCGGACGTGGTGAATGTGTCCCGCCCGCCGGGTGATGACGTGCGTGCCCGCGTCACCGAGCTGATCCGGCTGATCCGCCACCACGCCGACCTGTACTACGGCCGGGATGCGCCGGAAATCGCCGACGCCGACTACGACGACCTGATGGCCGAGCTTCTAGCGCTGGAGCAGGAGTTCCCCGAACTGGCCGATCCGCTGTCGCCGACGCGCACGGTGGGGGCGCCGCCGTCGGAGCTGTTCGCCCCCGTGGCCCACGAGGTGCCGATGATGTCGCTGGACAACGCCTTCGACATCGACGAGCTCCGGGCCTGGGACACCCGGGCGGTCTCGCGGCTCGGCGGACCGGTGGGCCCGTACGTGTGCGAGTTGAAGTTCGACGGCCTGGCCATCTCGGTGCGCTACGAGCGGGGCCGCCTGGTGCGGGCCGCCACCCGCGGCGACGGGCGGGTGGGCGAGGACGTCACACACAACGTCGCCACCATCGGTGACGTGCCCAACTCGCTGGGGCCTGATGCGCCCGAGGTGCTGGAGGTGCGCGGCGAGGTCTACATGGCGATCCCGGCGTTCGAGCGACTCAACGAGGCGCGGGAAGCAGCTGGTGCGGCCCGCTACGCCAACCCGCGCAACACCGCCGCCGGGTCGCTGCGCCAGAAGGATCCGTCCGTCACCGCCCATCGGGAACTGAGCTGGTGGTGCTACCAACTCGGTACCACGGTCGGCGGTCCCACCTTCGAGAGTCACAGCCAGACGCTGAGGTTCCTCGCCGACCTGGGACTCCCGGTCAATGACGCCTGGCTGCCGGCGGAGGACCTGGCTGCCGTCGAGGAGTACGTGCGGGCCGCCGAGCGTCGGCGCCACGACCACGACTACGAGACCGACGGCGTGGTAATCAAGGTGGACGACTTCGGGCGCCAGGCCGAGTTGGGCGCCACCAGCCATCACCCGCGCTGGGCGGTGGCCTACAAGTTCCCCCCCGAGGAGCGCACCACCAAGCTCAGGGACATTCACGTGTCGATCGGAGGCAAGGGCAAGGCCACGCCCTTCGCCGTGCTGGAGCCGGTGTTCGTGGGCGGGTCCACCGTGCAGATGGCGACCCTGCACAACGAGGACCAGGTGAAGCACAAAGACGTGCGCCCCGGCGACACCGTGGTTGTCCGCAAGGCCGGCGACGTCATCCCCGAGGTGCTGCGCCCAGTGCTGTCCGAACGTCCCGAAGGCCTGCCCCAGTGGGTGTTCCCCGACGTCTGCCCCTGCCCGAACAAGTCACCGCTGGTACGCGAGGGCGACGACGCGGCGCACCACTGCCGCCACCCCCGCTGCCCCGCCCAGCAGGCCGGCGGAATCGAGCACTTCGCCTCCCGCGGCGCCATGGACATCGAAGGCCTCGGCGAGAAGACCGTCCGCCTACTCATCCGCGAGGGGCTGATCGCCGACGTTGCCGACGTTTACGCCCTCGAGGAGGCAGATGTTGCCTCGCTGGAGACCTTCGGTCCCCTAAAGGCTCGCAACCTCACGGCCGGGATCGAGGCGTCCAAGGAGCGCTCGTTGGCGCGCCTACTGTTCGGCCTCAACATCCGCCACCTCGGCGGTGCGGTGGGAGAGTTCCTGGCGGACGCCTTCGGGAACCTCGACGAGATCATCGCTGCGTCGGAGGATGAGTTGGCAGAGGTCCCCGGCGTGGGTCCCACCATCGCCGCCAGCGTTCGGGCCTTCTTCGACGACGAGGAGAACCTCGCTGTCATCGCGAAGCTGCGCGACGCCGGCGTGAACTTCGCCGGCCCGGCGCCCGCCGACACCGATGAGGCTCTGCCGGCGACGCTGGAGGGCAAGGCGGTCGTCGTCACCGGCGCGCTGGAGAACTACAGCCGCGAGGGGGCCGCGGCGGTCATTACCGCTCGGGGTGGGCGTTCACCGGGCAGCGTGTCCGCCAGCACGGCAGCCGTGGTGGCCGGCGCCTCGCCCGGCGTCTCCAAGCTCACCAAGGCCGAGAAGCTGGGCGTCCCGATTCTGGACGAGCAGGAATTCGAACACCTCCTGGCCACGGGCGAGTTGCCTTTGAGCTGATCCCGATAGAAGGGAGGGTGCATCGCCGCGCCTGGCCGTCCAACATGGGTGACGCCCGGATGGCCTGGCCGACCGGCTCAGAGTCTCGACGGAGGTATGGCACATGACGGAACCGAGGAGCGAGAAGGCGCATTGGATGCCACCGCGTTGGTTTGTTCGTCTCGCTTGGTGGATTCATGCTCAGCTGTATCGGCTCACGAGTGGGAGGCGGGGGCTCCGTCGGCCGAGGCCCGGTCAATACGGCCTAATGCATCTGACGGCCATCGGACGCCGTTCTGGGCAGAAGCGCTCTGTGATGCTGGCCTACGTTGAGGACGGCGCCAACCTGGTGACCATGGCCATGAACGGCTGGGACCCTGCTGAGCCTGCGTGGTGGTTGAACCTCCAGGCCAACCCGCAGGCGCACGTCGAGCTGGTCGATGGCGATCGTGAGGTGATCGCGCGTCCGGCGACCGAAGAGGAACAACATCGCCTCTGGCAACGATGGACCGAGGTGAACCGAAAGCTTGACGAGTTCGCAGTCCGCCGTACGAACGGAACCACCGTCGTCATTCTCGAGCCCGCCCAGGCGAGTCGTTGAGATCGAGCCCGACGGCGCGCTGTGCCAGCACGTCGCTGTCCGGTTCCGGTACCTGCTGAGGACAGGCGAGATACTGCCGGGCTGATTGCCGGCGTACTACATCCGCGACCGGCCGGACGGCTCCGGTTCGATGGGCGGCTGGACGAGGTGGAGGACTGATCCGTCGTTCAGAATCAGGTTCACTGCCAGGGGCTGCGTGCTGTCGACGCTCACGTCGGCAATCGACTTGCCGATTGCCTCCTCGATCGTCTCGGTGAGTTGGAAGCTGCGGAACGAGTCGAAGCGTGCGATCGCGTGTCGGAGCCGGTCCCGCGCCTGCGGGGTAAGGCACCAGCGCCGGGCAGTGATCGCCAGACGGTCGATGGTGCAGCGATAGGTGAGATCGACCACGCTCGGAGGGAAGGACCGGTCGGGTGGCTCGGGCAGCGGGAAGTAGCCGACGACGCGCCCCGCCTCGTAGTTGCCTCGCCGATCCGGCTCTATGTCGCTGAGCGGCACCAGGGGACTTGCCTGAAACGTGCGATCCAGTGTCGGGTTGGATTCTGCGAGTTCTTCGGCTTCGGCAGCGCTATGGCCACTGCGGATGAGGCGCGCCCGCTCCACGTTCCACTCCTTGTCGTGGTGGCAATCGTGAGACGTGACCATGACGAGTGTCCGTCCGGACAGGACGAAGATGTTCTCGTCAACCTCTGCGCTCGTGTGGGGATGGCCGACGATGTGTTCATTCTGATCGATGCGGTCCCACCTGTCAGGCACCAAGAAGTCAGCGGCGGCCGCTCTGGCGACGGGGGCAACCAGGATGTCGCCCTGGTTGAGTGGGCCCTCTGACGGGCGGTAAATCCCGGTGCCGGTCATCAGATCTGCCGACGGCGCGGCCCTTCTTGCGGGTCGGGCGCTCGCGGTGCGGCCCTCAGGTCTTGTTCGTAGGTGGAGACCTCTCTCGGTGTTCCGCCCCGCTCAGGCAGGCGCGACTCCTCAGCCCAGACCGATAGAGCGTGGACGTGCAACGACGGACGAGTCGGCCGAGCCTTGATTCTGATCGCGGGTGAGCCGGCCACCCGTCGTGTGCGGGCGTCGGCCTCCAGCGTGCGGCGAATGGTCATCCCCTGGTTGCTGGTGAGATCGAGAAGAGATCGTCCTGATGGCCCACCGCGAAGCAGCTCGCGTGCGTATTCCCCGAAGCGGGCGACGGACCACTCGGCGATCTCAGCCAAGTCCCGAAGCGACCGGATGCGGTCGTCCGTCGGTCTGATCTCCCCGGATACGTAGCCGGAGAGCGAGCGCCGATCGACGCCGATGGCGCGGGCGATCTCCTGCCTGCTCAATCCTGTGCATCTGACGATTCGGTCCCGCAGGTCGCGGACCTCTTCGGAGACTGTTCGAGGAGTCGGTGCACGCCAAGCCACCCACGAGGTGCTTGGGTGCTGCACCAACGACCAGTCGGCCGAGAATCCGAGATGGCCACTGGTCCCGTACGGTTCGGAGAAGTACGTGGAGAGATAGACCAGGAAAACCTCTGCCTTACGGCTGGTCCCGCGGGCAGAGCCCCCATACGTGGTTCCATGCTCGACGACCGGGTACGTGGTCGTGGTCATGAACCGGCACCGAAGGTCGTCAGGAAGTCCTCGGTGACCGCCCATCGGAAGTAGCGGTAGATCCGGTCGGAGAGGGTCTGCACCTGCCGGCGGATGGCGTCCGGATCGAACGGGCGTTCGCTGAGCCAGGCGTCGATGTCAAGAATCCAGGACGGCTTCTCCCAAGGGTCGATCGCCGGGTCGAAGGTTGCCTTCGGCGGTAGGACGCCCCAGCGCGCCCGCATTCCGGCCTCGTCCGCGAATTGGTACTCGCTGTCGGTCAGGGTCTGCTTCAGGTGGCCGCCGGGCGGATCCCCTGTGTGCAAGGGGCCGAGGACCTCGCGCCGCACCAGCCGGTCGATGGAGTCGAGATGGTTCTCGCCGATCCGATCGACGTAGCGAATCCCCACCCGGCGAACCTTCGAGGGTTTCAGCCAGGCATCGAAGGCCTCGAGGAGGGCGCCGAGGCGTCCCATGAAGTCAGACCGGCTTGTGTATCGATGTGTGGCGAGCGCGATGAACTCCGGCGCGAGCGCTACCTCCCAGCCACCCGGTTCGTCGCTGAAGCGCCACACCGAGCCCTGCTGCTGATTCGTCGCGCCATCGGGCCCGAGCGTGAGCAGGATCTCCTGATCCTGCCGGAGGTCGCCGTACGTGCGACGGATTCGTTCCTGGAACGGTCCGATGAACACGGGGTCGTTGATCGACGCCACGAGCGGGAAGCGGATCTGCGTCACCACGAATACGAGCGGCGAGTCCGGTAGAGGTATCGACGCGACCGGCGGTCCGAACGGCTGATCCAACATGGTTCTCAGTCTATCGCCTGTGCGCTAGTGTGGGAAGCCAGTTGGGAAGCACCTACAGTCGAGCGCGCCGGGGAGAAGCGCGCGTTTGGCGCCGGACGGTGGTCGGGGAGTAGGGCTCACGCGGCCCGGAAGCACCAGCGGACTTCGCCGCGCCGGGCCGAACTCTCTCCCTCGGCGAGGGGATAGAACACAGCCCGGACGCAGTTCTCACCGGCGCGCAGCTTCTCGACGGCCCGGTCCGTGCCCGGCTGGTAGACGGCGCGGTTCGTGGATGTGGCCTGCAGCGTCTCCGCGTCAGGCAGGCGTTGGCCGTTGAGGTACAGCTCGATGACATACCGCGGCGAGTCGTCGAGATCGAGCCCGACGGCCTGCTGCGCCAGCACCTCACTGCCCGGTTCCGGTATCAGTTCCTCCACCCGGGAATCCACCGGCGGACCGCTCTCGCCGTCGCGCAGCAGCACCGCGGCGATGATCGAGGCGATGCCTGCGGTGGCGATGAAAGCGGCGATCAATGCCTGGCGTCGGGTGCTCCGGGGCACGGTCGTCAGGCTAGAGGCGGTCCGGTCGCCAGCCGCGGCGGTAATCTCGGTCTCTGTGGTCGAGGAGTTCGCCGAGCCGCGCAGCGAGGATGCAAGCGACGGGGTCGAGGCAGCGGATGGGGGGCACCACGACAGCGACGCCGAGGCGCCCGACTGGGAGCCGCCGCCCGCGATAGGCCGCTACGAGATCGGCGAGCATCTCGCCACGAGCCGCCTCGGACTGATCTACCGGGCGCGGGACACCGGCAACGACGCCGATGTCGAGGTCACCTTCCTCTACGCCGACGCGGTCCCCGCAGCCGCTGAGGCGGGGACCCGGCTCGAGGAGTTGCGCACCCTGCGGCACCTCCATGTCGTGCCGCTGCTGGACTGGCAGCTGGACCCGGTCCCGTACCTCGTCTATCCGGCGCCCGTGATGCGTCTCGAGAGCCTGATCCGTGCCGGCGTCGTCCTCAGCCCATCGCAGGCGCTCCTCATCGGACTGCAGGCCGCGGAGACCCTGCACAACCTGCAGGAGCGCGGCATCACGAACGGGGCGCTCACGCCCTGGCACCTGTGCGTCGACACGCAGGGCAGGCTCCGCCTCGACGAGATGGGCGTGGACTTCCTCCGCGCACCCTGGACCCCCGAGGATGCCTCGCGGTACGACGACCCTCAGGCGAGCGGACCCGTTGCGCACACGCTTCCACCTTCGACCGCCTCTGATGTCGCCGCTCTCGTCGAGGAGTACGAGTCCGCCGGCGACCCGGGCGGGTCTCTGCCGCCGCTCCCCGCTGGGGAGTCATCGGATGTGCCCGCCGGGGATCCGGCGGAGCCCGACGAGCCTGCCGCCGGCGACTCCGATGAGCCATACCCCGAGGACCCCGCCGGGCCTGACGCGGAGAACTCCGGATCGGTCGACGACTCCGCGGCTGGGATCGAGACGGGTGCCGACTTCCCGGAGGGCGCCGGCTCGCCGCCACCGGGTGCCGCCGCGGCGGACGTCTACGGTCTGGGCCTCTCGCTCGCCGAGGCGGCTGCCGGGCGCCCGCTCGATCCGGCCGACATCGGCCGGATCGGTCGATCCATCGCGCCCGCGGGCGCGGGGACGGCGGCGATGCGCAACCTCACCCGCCTCGCGCCCCTCCTCGTGCAGGCGACGGTGGCCAGTGCCCACCAGCGCCTTGCGGCCGACGAGTTGGCGCTGGCGCTGCGCGCGACGGCAGAGATGTTCCCGCCCCCCGAACGCCTCGACGCAGCGTTCCGTCGTGTCGAGGAGTCCGACTCCGAACCCGCCCCCAGCGCCGCAGAGGAGGTTGCGGCCGCCGCGATGCCCAAACCTCGGCGGGATGTTCTCATGCGGTTGGTCGCGGCGGTGGCCGTTGCCGTCGCCGGAGCGCTGCTCGTCGTCTTCACCGCCGGCAGCGACGGGACGCCGAGCCACACGGTGCCGGACGTCGCCGGCCAGGAATGGGCGCAGGCCAGCGAGACGCTCGAGGCGTCCGGCTGGGAGGTGAGACGCCTCGAGGTGCGCGTCGCCGATGCTCGCACCGGTGAGGTCGTCGGTCAGCTGCCCGAGCCGGGGGGCCTTCTCGACGAAGGGCAGGTGGTGAAGGTCCAGGTCAACCTGGGTGAGCCCTTGGTGATCGTCCCCGCGGACATCGTGGGGACGACACTCGAGGAGGCCGGATTGCGGCTGTCGGCCATCGGTCTGGAGGTCGGCGCCGTATTCGAGCGTGTGGATCCGGGCGTGCCCGAAGGCGCCGTCGTGGAGATCGCCGAATTGCTTCCCGAACTGCCCCGCGGTTCGCAGGTCGATCTGGTGATCGCAGTCGCCGGATAGCTTCCGAGACCATGACAGAGCGGATCTCCCGCGACGACGTGGCCCATATCGCGTGGTTGGCCCGGCTCCGGCTCGGTGCGGACGAGTTGGCGCTCTTCACCTCGCAACTGGCCGACGTGCTCGACCACGCGGCCGATGTCGCGGCGCTGGATCTCGACGATGTGCCGCCGACCTCGCACCCCTACACGTTCGGCAACGTGTTGCGCGAGGACTCCGTCGAGTCCGGCCTGGACCGCGCCGAGGTTCTCGGGCAGGCGCCGGAGGTCGAGGATGGGCAGTTCCGGGTGCCACCCGTGAGAGGAGACACGCCGTGACCGCCGGGGGACCGGCGGCGACGATTGCCGGAGCCGTGCGCCGGGGTGAGCGCACGGCGGTCGGTGTCGCCGAGGAGTCACTGTCCGCCATCGACGCCGCCATCGATCTGGGGGCGTTCAACACGGTCATCGCCGATCAGGCGCTGGCGCAGGCGGCGGCGGTCGACAGGGTCGTGGCGGCCGGCGGCGACGCCGGGCCGCTCGCCGGGGTTCCCGTGGCCCTCAAGGACAACATCTGCACCCGCGGCGTGGCCACCACGTGCTCATCGCGCATCCTCGAGGGTTGGGAGCCTCCGTACGACGCCACGGTGGTGAGGCGCATCACCGACGCGGGCGGTGTCATAGTCGGCAAGACCAACATGGACGAGTTCGCGATGGGGTCGTCGACGGAGAACTCCGCGTTCGGTCCGACGCGCAACCCCTGTGACCCGGGGCGGGTGCCGGGTGGCTCATCGGGTGGGAGCGCCGCCGCCGTCGCCGGGGGAATGGCCCCGCTGGCGCTCGGCAGCGACACGGGCGGCTCGATCCGCCAGCCGGCGGCCCTGTGCGGCGTCGTCGGTATGAAGCCGACGTACGGTCGCGTGTCCCGCTACGGACTCGTCGCCTTCGCCTCGTCGCTCGACCAGATCGGCCCGATGGCCCGCACGGTGGGCGATGCCGCCGTCCTGTACACGGTGATCGCCGGCCACGATCCGCTGGACTCGACGTCGGTGCCCGAGCCGGTCGGCGATCTCGCCGCCGCGCTCGCCGGCGATGTCGACGGTCTGCGGGTCGGCATCATCACCGAACTCAGCGGCGAGGGAGTGGACCCGGACGTCAGGGCCCGGCTCATCGCCGCCGCGGAGACGCTGGCGACCGCCGGGGCCGACGTCGCCGAGGTGAGCGTCCCGGCCACGCTGTACGGGCTGTCGGCGTACTTCCTCATCGCCCCCGCCGAGGCCTCCAGCAACCTGGCGCGCTACGACGGCGTCCGCTACGGCCTGCGGGTTCCGGCCGAGACAGCGGTGGACATGAACGTCGCCACCCGCACAGCGGGCTTCGGGGACGAGGTGAAGCGGCGCATCATGCTGGGCACGTTCGCCCTCTCCGCGGGCTACTACGACGCGTACTACGGCAAGGCGCTGAAGGTCCGCACGCTCGTGCTCCGGGACTTCGAAGCCGCCTACCGGCGGTTCGACGTGTTGCTGGCACCGACGTCCCCCACGGTGGCGTTCCGCCTCGGCGAGCGCACGGACAACCCGCTCGCCATGTACCTCTCCGATGTGTGCACGGTGCCGTCGAACCTGGCCGGGCACCCCTGCATCTCGGTGCCGTTCGGGACCGGCGCCGGCGGCCTCCCCGTCGGTGTGCAGGTCCTGGCTCCCGCATTCGCGGAGGAGACGATGTTCCGTGCCGCCGCCGCCCTCGAACGAGGACTGGCGGCGGAGCCGCCGGCCGGTGGATCCGGCGCAGCCGCCGGCAGCGTGACGTCATGAACGAACGGCCGGGAACCGGCGCCGACGTCACCTGGACCGCCGGTTCGCCGGGTCTGGGCGCTCCGCCCGGCACCGAATGGGAGACCGTCATCGGCCTGGAGGTGCACGCCGAGCTCCTGACGCGCACCAAGCTCTTCAGCGCCAGCCCGAATGCGTTCGGCGGCGAGCCGAACACCCACATCGATCCGGTCTGCCTGGGGTTGCCGGGCACCCTGCCGGTGCTGAACCGGCACGCCGTGGAGCTGGCCATCCGGGTGGGGCTCGCCCTCGGCGCCAGCGTGGAGCCGTCCGTGTTCGCCCGCAAGAACTACTTCTACCCCGACATGCCCAAGGACTACCAGATCAGCCAGTACGACCGACCGATCAACGTGGGCGGCAGCCTCGAACTGCCGTCGGGCAAGGTCGTCGGCATCGTCCGGGCGCACCTCGAGGAGGACACCGGGAAGACGGTCCACATGGGCGGCGCCGGGAGGATCGACGGAGCCGCCTACTCGCTCGTCGACTACAACCGGGCGGGTGTGCCGCTGCTGGAGATCGTCAGCGCGCCCGACATGCGCTCCGCCGGCGAGGCGCGGGACTACGTCACCGAGTTGCGGGCCACGCTCGTGGCCGTGGGGGCTTCCGACGGCAAGATGGAGGAGGGTTCGCTGCGCGTCGACGCGAACGTGTCGGTCCGGCCCGTCGGTTCGACCGAGTTCGGCACGCGCTGTGAGATCAAGAACGTGAACTCCCTGCGCTCGTTGCAGCGGGCGGTGGAGCACGAGGCGCGGCGCCAGATCGATCTGCTGACCTCCGGCGAGCGGGTCAGCCAGCAGACACGTCACTGGAACGAGGACACGGGCAGGACGTCGACGCTGCGCACCAAGGAAGAGGCGACCGACTACCGCTACTTCCCCGAGCCCGACCTCGTCCCGCTCGACCCGGATCCCGCGTGGGTGGAGCGCATTCGCGCCGGGCTGCCCATGCTGCCGCGGGAACGCCGTCACCGGCTGGCTGCCGCCGCCGGTCAGCAGGCGGGGCGGGTGGCGCTCGTGGTGGAGCGCGGTCAGGACGATCTGGCGCTGGCCGCCGTCGAGGCCGGAGCAGCCCCTGACGCGGTGCTGAAGCACCTCGAGCAGAACCTCGCCGACGGTGTCGGAGCGCTGACCGCGGCCGGCTTGGCCGGGTTGGTGGCGATGGAGCAGCGCGGGGAGCTCACCTCGAACCAGGTCAAGGATGTGCTGGCCGAGATGGTCCGGACGGGGGAGAGCCCCGGCGATGTGGCGCGCCGCGCCGGGTTCGAGGCGGTGGGTGCCGGCGAACTGGCAGGTGTCGTGGACCGGGTCATTTCCGAGAACCCCGGCGAGTGGCAGCGCTTCTGCGACGGCGACGACCGGGAACGCAAGAAGATGCAGGGGTTCTTCACCGGGCAGGTGATGCGCGCCACGAAGGGGCAGGCCAACGGGCGCGACGTGGCGGCACTCCTCGCGGACCGCTCGGGCGCCTGAGAGGGACCGGCTCGGGGCGCCTGCGCCCGACCGGCGCCCGGTGCCGGCGGCCGGAATTCAGAGGCAGGACCGGGCGAGTTCGAGGACGTCGCTCGAGCGGAACCTGATGTGCCCGCCCAGGCGATAGGCGGTCAGCCGGCCACCGTTGATGAGGTCGAGCAGCCTGCGCTCGTCGACGACGAGCATCTCGCACGCCTCCAGCGGTCCGACGAGGTCGATGTCGGGGCGCGCTCCGGGGCCCGGCCGGGAGTCCGTTTCGGTGGCTTGGATCAGTGTCACAGCAGCTCCTTTCTCGCCCTTCACTTGCGCAGGTCCGTCACTGCGGCCAGGAGGCCGGCTCGTGCGACGGTCCGGGAGCAGTCTGCGCGACGCGTCCCCGTCAAGTCCTCTCCGTTTCTACTTAGGTGTTGTGGATATCCGATAAAGCATGGAAATACCCGGCTCGTGACTCATCGGGCCGTATGGTCCCTCCATGGCTGAGCGCCATCGCCTGACGATCACCGTCACGATGTCCCTCTACGAGGAGCTATGCGAGCGCGCGGGTCCTCGCAGGCTCAGCCAGTGGATGGAGGACGCGGCCTGGCGCAAGATCAGCGTCCTCAGCGACGAGGCGCTGACGGAACCGGGAGACGGCACGGCCCCGCGAGGGGCGTCGTCGCTCCCCGGGCTTCCGCCTCCGCCATGGTGCTGGTCGCCGTTGCGACCCCCGCAGGGAATGGATTCAAGTGAGGATCTGGTAGACCTTTAGCCATGCGAATGGCAGCAATCAATCATCGTGCAGTGGGTCTGGCCGGCGACCGGGCCTGGGACGTCGCCGAGGCCTCCGGAGGCGCCTTCGGCCCCGATCCCATGGCCGTCCTGGCCGATTGGGACAGTTTTCTGGCGTGGGCCGCCGGCAACGCTCCCGCCGGTGGCGATACCTACAGCGCCGATGACCTGACCTGCCCGGTCCCGAGGCCACCGCAGGTCTTCGGCATCGGTCTGAACTACGCCGACCATGCCGGCGAGTCGGGGATGGAGGTTCCCGACGACCCGCTGGTGTTCACCAAGTTCCCCTCCTGCATCGCCGCGCCGAACTGCGACGTCCCGCTGGTGCCCGGCAACTGCGACTGGGAGGTGGAGCTGGTGGTCGTGATCGGGCGTGCCGGGCGGGACATCGCCGCCGCAGACATCGCCGACCACATCGCCGGATTCACGGTCGGCCAGGACGTCAGTGAGCGGGTCGGGCAGTTCGCCGGCGGCTTCCCGCAGTTCAACCTGGGCAAGTCGCATCGCAACTTCGCGCCGGTCGGCCCCGCGGTGGTGACCCTCGACGAGTTGGAGAACCCGTGGGACCTGGGCCTCACCTGCTCGGTCAACGGCGTCATGATGCAGGACGCCCGCACCACGTATTTCATCAACGACATCCCGCGCCTGATCACCTACCTCTCGTCGATCTGCGAGTTGCTGCCCGGCGACATCATCTTCACCGGCACACCGTCGGGGGTGGGCATGGGTATGGACCCGCCGACGTTCCTGAAGCCCGGCGACGTCATGGTTTCCGCCGTCGAAGGCGTCGGCGAGATCACCAACCGGTGCGTCTAGTCCCGGCGGCGCAGCGCGCCGTCAGGGATCGCGGGCGGATCCATTCACCAGGGAGGTGTTGGGGTGAGTGACGAGCATTTCCTCATCACGGGCGCCATGGGTTGCATCGGCGCCTGGGTGGTGCGCCATCTGGCTCATGACGGTGCCGAGATGACGCTGTTCGATGTGAGCACGGACGACAAGCGTCTGCGGCTCATCGTCGACGAGGCCGACCTCGGGACCCCTCGGCGCATCCAGGGCGATCTCACGGTCACCGATCAGGTGCTGGACGCCGCCGAGGGCGCCACGCACATCATCCACCTGGGGGCACTGCAGGTTCCGACATGCCGGGCCAACCCGCCCCTCGGTGCCGCAATCAACGTCGCCGGCACCGCCAACGTGTTCGAGGCCGCCCGGAAGCACGCGATCCGGAACCTCGTCTACACCAGCAGCGTCGCCGTGTTCGGCCATCCCGACCACTACAACACCGACGTCCTGCCCAACGATGCCCGCCGCTACCCGGCCACGCACTATGGCGTCTACAAGGTGGCCAACGAGGACACCGCCCGGGTGTACTGGGAGGAGAACGGCATCCCCAGCGTGGGCCTGCGGCCGCACACCGTGTACGGGCCGGGCCGTGACCAGGGCGTCACGTCGTACCCCTGCCAGGCGCTGCTTGCGGCGGTGCGGGGCGTGCCCTACCACATCGAGTACGGGGGCTGGATGGACTTCCAGTACGCCTCCGATGTGGCCCGCATCGTGATCGGCGCGGCTCGGGCCACCCCGGGCGGCTGTGACGTCTACAACCTCCACGGCAGCGTGGCGACGGTCGCCTCCTTCACCGAAGCCATCATCGGCACCACCGACTTCGCGGGGATCACCTGCGGGACCGACCAACTGCCCTTCCCTCGCGGCCTCGACGACAGCGCCCTCGAGGCGCGGCTGGGCTCGGTGCCGCGGACGTCCATCGCCGACGGCGTGGCTCAGACGGCCGAGTGGTTCCGGGCGGCGATCGCCGACGGCCGCCCCCTGCCACCCGCGTAACCCACCGCAGGGGTTCGATCGCCGTCACACCACGGGGGCTCGATCGCCGTACCGGCGTGGCCTGAGATCCGTCCCCGCGCCGTCATTCCGGCGCAGGCCGGAATCCATGCTCGTCGGGGGCCCGGATGAACGTGCGGTGCCCGTGAGCAGCGGAAGCCGTGCGGGGCGGCGAACTATGCTCGGGTCGGATTCGGACGAATCCTCGACGACCGGGAGGAATGATGCCCAGATACGCGATCCCGTACGAGTCGCTCGACCCGCTGACGATCGGCGCCGCCGACGACGAGACCAAGGTGTACCGGGAAACCCTCGAGTTGGAGATTCCCGACGAGAACCTGCTGGCGGCCATCTACCCGGACGAGCCGGATCCGGTGCCCAACGCCACCGAGGCCGCCCGGGCGGCGCTGGAGAACCCGCACAGCGGGCCGCGCTTCAGCGACCTGCTGGCCGGCGCCTCCAGTATTGCGATCGTCATCGACAACCAGTTCCGTCCCACGCCGGCCTCCAAGCTGCTGCCGCCGGTGTTCGACGCCGTCGAGGCGGCCGGGATCACCGACGCCCGGGTGGTGTGCGCCAACGGCAAGGTCTTCCCGATGTCCGACAGCGACATCTCCCAGAAGATCGGCGAGGAGAACCTCGCCCGCATGGAGCGCCTGGGAATCGGGTTCTTCCAGAACGAGCCCCGCAACGCCGACAACTACAGCTACGTGGGTGTCACGTCCCGGGGCACCCCCGTGTGGCTGCACAACGAGGTGGCCCGCTCGGAGATCATCATCACCATCGGCCACGCCCAGGCCAACCACTGGGGCGCCGGGGGAGGCGGCAAGCTGATCCTCCCGGGCGTTGTCTCCGACGAGACCGTCGAGTCCAACCACTGCGCCTTCGTGCCCTCGCCGCAGACCCACTACGGGGCCTACGCGGGACCCATGCGGGCAGACATCGACGAGACCGCCACGATGTGCGGCCTGTCGGCCACCATGAACGTGCTTCTGGACACCCGCGGCCGGGTCATCGACTGCATCTACGGCGCCCACCCCGATGCACACGTCGAGGCCATCGACCGCTTCAACGCCATCTACGCCTACGACAACCCGGTGGCGGACGCCGGGCCGGCCGACATCGCCGTCTGCGGCGTGTTCGCCCCCACCGACCACCTCTTCTTCCACACGGGCTGGGGCTGCATGTCCTCCGACCTGGTCGTGCGCGAGGGGGGAACGATCATCTACTGCTCGCCCTCGCCCGGGGTTCACACGGCGATCGGGGATTTCCCCGGGCTGGCACTGATGGACCTCATGAAGCCGTACATGCCGCCGTCGCCGGCGAACTACGAGAAGGTGCTGCGCGACATCCACGGCCGGAACATCCAGATGTGGGCCGGCTGCATCTGGGTTCCGATCTACGAGGTCATGACGCGCAAGCACCTCGCGATGGTCACGCTGGAGGAGAACCTGGAGATGGCCGCCGACATCGGCCTGGACGCCACCACCAGCCTCGACGAGGCCTTCGGTGCGGCCATGGAGCGCCACGGCCCCGACGCCAAGGTGATCGTGCTGCCGTTTGCCCGCTACCAGTTGCCCCGCAACGCCATCCGCATGCACTCAGAAGATGTGCGGGTGCTCGAACAGGTGCGCCTCTGAACCCTCCGGGCGCATCGGTGACGGTGCGCGGCATAAGCGGGCGCGGGACGGACGGGCCCGCGGAACGGCCCGACGACGCCCGTGAGATCAAGGGCCGGACCACGGTGGTGGAGGTTCTGCGGATGTTCCCCGGCGGCGAGGCGGCGCGGCTCATGTCTCAGTTGGCCTGGCCGTGCGCCCACTGCAGCGGGGCGTTCCATGAACCGCTGGCGAACGCCGCGCAGCGCCACCGCAACTCGCCGAAGGCTGTGCTGGAGGCGTTCCGGGCGCTGTGCACCCCGGAGGGGCCCAGCGAGGAGTTGATCCGCACGGCGGCCGTCAAGTCCACGGCCCGCTGATGGCGCCCCTGCTGGCTGCCGCGGCGCGCCGCCTACGGCGCCGGGCGCCCGAACCCCCGCCCGCCGAGGGCATCGACGCCGAACTCGTCGCCGACCTCCGGGCGGCCATTGGAGCCGACCGGGTGAGGGATGACGCCGCCGCCCGGTACCTGGCCTCCCGGGACGCCTCCATCTACAGCGAGGGCACGGCCGGACCGTTGTGCTTCCCCGTCACCACCACCCAGGTCAGCGCCTGCGTGGAGATCGCCGCCGACCACGGTCGCGCCGTGGTGCCGCGGGGGGCGGGCACGGGCCTGTCCGGCGGTGCGGCGCCACTGGGCCGTCCTGTGGTGCTGTCCCTCACCCGCATGAACGAATTGCTGGAGGTGGATCTGGACAACGGCGTGGCGTGGGTGCAGCCCGGCATGGTGAACCTCGAGCTGTCCCGCCGGCTGGCGCCCTACGGCATGCACTACGCGCCCGATCCGTCGAGCCAGCAGGCCTGCACCATCGGCGGCAACGTCGCCACCAACTCCGGCGGGCCGCACTGCCTCGCCTACGGGGTGACGAGCGCCCACGTGGTCGCGCTCGAGGTGGTGCTCTCGGACGGTTCGGTCGTCACCCTCGGCGACCTCGCCGCCGAGCCGGCGGGGTACGACCTGCGGGGGGCGTTCGTGGGCTCCGAGGGCATGTGCGGCATCACGACCGCCGCCGCTGTGCGGCTGACTCCCAACCCGGCGGACGTACGCACGATGCTCATGGCCTACGACAGCGTGTCGGCGGGCGCCGCGACCGTCGGCGCCATCATCGCGGCCGGCATCGTGCCGGCCGCCATCGAGATGCTGGACCGCCGCTGCATCAGCGCCGTGGAGGACTTCGCCAAGGCGGGCTACCCGCGGGACGCGGCCGCCGTGCTGCTCGTCGAAGTCGACGGGCCGGCGGGAGGCGTCGCGCTCGCCGCGGACCGGGTGGCCGAGATCGCCACCGCAAACGGGGCGGTCAGCGTGCGGGTGGCCGCCGACGACGACGAGCGGGCGCGGCTGTGGAAGGGCCGCAAGAGCGCCTTCGGGGCCGTCGCCAACATCCTTCCCGACTACTACCTCCACGACACCGTGGTGCCGCGCAGCCGCCTGGTGGAAGTACTGGAGCAGGTCTACGAGATCGCCGACCGGTACGACCTCACCGCGCTGAACGTGTTCCACGCCGGGGACGGCAACCTGCACCCGATCCTGGCCTTCGACGCCCGCATCGAGGGAACCATCGAGCGGGTGCACGCCGCCGGTCGCGAGATCATCGAGGCGTCGCTCGCCGCCGGCGGGGCGCTCTCGGGCGAGCACGGCATCGGCGTGGAGAAGCGCGACTACATGGACCGCATGTTCAGCGACGCCGACCTGGACCAGCAGGCGCGCCTGCGAGCCGGCTTCGACCCGCACTGCCGCATGAACCCGGGCAAGGTGCTGCCGAGCGCGCACAGCTGCGCCGACCTCGGCGTGCTGCGGGCGGCCGAGGCCGGGCTCTGGGGCTGAGCGGGCCCCACCGTGATGCGCCGTACGTCAGCTCCCACCAACAGTCATTCCGGCGAAGACCGGAATCCACGCCGCTGCGGCTCGGCCGGCACCCGCCGCGAGATGCCCGGAATCCCCCGAGCGGCGCCATGACTTCCACCGTGATCGACGGCGCGCTCGCCGCCTTCGCCGCCGATGTCGGTCCCGACGGGCCGGTGTCTGTGCGCGGCGGCGACACGCGCCGACACACCGGGGGCGAGGTGGTGCACGGGACCAGGGAGGTGCGGGCACCGGCCGGGATCGTGGCCCTGGAGCCCGCGGAGATGACCGTGCGGGTGCGTGCCGGCACAACGGTGGCGGAACTCCACGCGGCGCTGGCGGAGAGCAGCCAGCGCACCTCGCTGCCCGAGCGGCCCGGCGGGACCGTGGGCGGCGCCCTCATGGTGGGCGAGTCGGCGATCACGCGTCTGGGCCTCGGGCCGGTGCGCGACGCTTTGCTGCAGGCACGCTACGTCTGCGCCGACGGCCGGGTCGCCACCGGGGGTGCGGCCACGGTCAAGAACGTCAGCGGCTTCGATCTGTGCCGCCTGCTCGTGGGGTCGCTCGGCACGATCGGCCTGGTTGGCGAGGCGCTGCTGCGCACCCTGCCGATCCCCGAGAGCGAGGAGTGGTTCCGTCTCGACGGTGCGGATCCCCGCGATGTCTGGCGTCGCTGCCGCACGGCGAACTCGATCCTTTGGGACGGCACCACGACGTGGGTGCTGCTCAGCGGCTATGCCCCCGACACGGCGGATGACCGCGCCACCCTTGGCGACCTCGGCGATGTTCTCGGTGCCGGCGGGCCACCCCCGCTCCCGGAGCATCGCTGGTCCTGCACGCCGGCCGAGGCGGCCTCCTTCGGCGCCGGCGGTGGGGGAGGGGCCAACGGTTCCGGTTCCGCCGGTGACTGTGACTTCGTGGCCGAGGTCGGCGTCGGCGTCGTGCATGCCTCGGAGCCCCAGCCTTCCCGCCTGCCGGCCCCCGGCGTGGCCGAACTGAACCGGCGCGTCAAGGAGCGCTTCGATCCCACCGGTCGCCTCAACCCCGGCCGCGACCCGCTGCGGCGGCCCTGATGGACCTGCGTCTCGACGACGACGAACTCACCTCCTGCGTGGCGTGCGGGCTCTGCCTGCCGCACTGCCCGACGTTCGTGACCACCGGGCGCGACACGGAGTCGCCCCGGGGTCGGATCGCCCTCATGCGCGCCGTGCAGAACGAGGGGGCGCCGGTCACCGCAGAGGTGGTGCGGTCGATGGAGACCTGCGTGCAGTGCCTGGGCTGCGAGACCGCCTGCCCCAGCGGCGTGCCGTTCGGTCACCTCATGGAGGGCACCCGGGCCGCGCTGGCGGCCGAGGGGCGGATCACGCCGTGGTGGCAGCGCCTGGGCCTGCGGCTGCTGCGCCACCGGCGCCTGCTGCTGGCCGGCTCCAGCCTGCTGGCGCTCGCCGGCCGGCTGCGGCTCCTACCCATGCGGCGCCTGGGCCTCCCGGCCCGCCTCCCGCTGCGCCGGGGGCGCCACCGCACCTCCGGATCCGACGTGTGGCTCTTCACCGGCTGCGTCATGGACGCCTGGCAGCGCCACACCCATCTCGCTGTGCAACGGGTACTGGAGGCCGCCGGAGTTGGGGTCTCGCCGACCGCCGGGGCGGCGCCCTGCTGCGGCGCGCTGCACACCCACGCCGGCCTGGAGACCGACGCCACCGCCATCGCCGGGCAGGTCATCGCCGGTCTGTCGGGAGACGACCGGCCCGTGCTGGTGGACTCGGCCGGCTGCGGGGCGGCGATGAAGCATTACGGACGCCTGCTCGGGACCCCCGAGGCGGAGGCCTTCGCCGCACGGGTGTTCGATGTGCACGAGTGGCTGGCGGACCGGCTCGACGCGCTGCTGGACGCCCGGACCGCCGAGCCGCTGGCGTTGACCGTGGCCATCCAGGACCCGTGCCACCTGCGGCACGCCCAGCGCAGTCACGAGGCGGTGCCGGTGGTGCTGGGGCCGTTCGTGCGGGAGCTGGTGATGCTCGACGACGACGGCCTGTGTTGCGGGGCGGGCGGGGCCTACTCGATGCTCGAGCCGGAGCTTGCGACCGCCATCCGTTCCCGCAAGACCGCGGCGGTGGAACGCTCGGGGGCCTCGGTGGTGGCCAGCGCCAACCCCGGTTGCTCGCTGCACCTGGCGGCCGCCGGCCTCGACGTCCGCCACCCGCTGGAACTCGTGGCACAGGCCCTCGACGCCCGCCAGAGCGCCTCGCCGTGAGGCCGGCGACGTGCCGCCGGGCGCGCACGGCGACGTGAGCGACGCCACCGCCGGTGGCGGTTGGATCGGCGCGACCCCCCTGCGGGTCGAGGACGAGGCGCTGCTGCGGGGCAGGGGGCGCTTCATCGACGATCTGTCGCCGGTGCCGGGGGCGATGCACCTGGCGCTGGTGCGGTCGCCGTTCGCCCACGCCCGCATCCGTGGCATCGACACCGCGGCCGCCATCGCATCGCCGGGCACCCTGGCGGTGCTGACCGGCGCCGACCTGGCTGCGGTCGGCCGGCCGCTGGGCTCGGTGATCCGCGGCGCCACCGAGCACCACGTGGTGGCCGTCGACGTCGCCCGCTACGCCGGCGAGCCCGTTGCGATCGTGGTGGCGCGGGACCGCTACCTGGCCGAGGACGCCGCCGAACTGGTCGAGGTGGACTACGAGCCGCTCGACGCGGTCGTGGACCCGCAGGCGGCCGCCGAGGCGGGTCATATGGTCTCGGACCGGTCCTTCCGCTACGGCGACCCCGAGGCCGCCTTCGCCGCCGCCGAGTTGGTGGTGCGGGGCCGGTTCCCCTTCGGGCGCTGGATCGCCGCTCCGGTGGAGTGCTTCGGCGTCGTCGCCGACTGGGACCACGCCGCCGACTCATTGACGGTGTGGGCCAACTTCCAGGGGCCGTTCACGCTGCACACCGTGGCCGCCGGCGCCCTGGGGCTGCCCGCCGCCCGGCTGCGCCTGCACACGCCGCCCGACAGCGGCGGCAGCTTCGGGGTGAAGGCAGGCGTGTTCGGTTACGTGGTGCTGGCGGGCCTGGTCTCCAAGCTCTGCGGTGTGCCGGTGCGCTGGATCGAGGACCGTCTCGAGCACCTTGCCGCAGCAGGGTCGGCCACGCATCGCATCACCGACGTGGAGGCCGGCTTCGCCGCCGACGGCGAGTTGCTGGCGCTGCGCTACGACGTGATCGAGGATGTGGGGGCCTACCTGCGGGCGCCCGAACCGGCCACCCTCTACCGGATGCACGGCTCGCTGAGCGGCGCCTACGGGGTTCGCAACGTGGCGGTGCGCAACAGGGTCGTGCACACCAACCGCTGCCCCACGGGCCTGAACCGGGGGTTCGGCGGCCCGCAGCTCTACCTGGCCCTCGAGCGCATCATGGCCAGGGGAGCGGACCGGCTCGGTCTGGATCCCGTCGCCGTCGCCCGCCGGAACATGATTCCCTCCGCGGCGTTCCCGTACCGCACCGCCACCGGAAGCCTGTACGACTCCGGCGACTACGAGGCCTGTCTCGACGACGCCCTGGAGGCGGTGGACTACACGGGATGGCGCCGGCGGCAGGCGCGACAGCGCTCGGCGGCCCCCCGCACCCCCGAGGGCGATGCCGCAACCGGGGTCGTCGGCGCCGAAGCCTCCGCCGCCGCCGCTGCCGAGCCGGCCGCGACGACCCGCGGCGGTCTGCTCGGCATCGGCCTGGCGTGTGTGGTGGAGCCGTCGATCTCCAACATGGGCTACATCTCGCTCGCCGAGACGGCGGAGGAGCGCAGCCGGGGCTGGCCCAAGTCCGGCAACGCCGAGGGCGCCACGCTGGCCATGAACCCCCTCGGCGGCGTGACGGTGCGGCTCTCCACCGTGCCGCAGGGGCAGGGTCATCGCACTGTCGCCGCCCAGGTGGCCGCCGACGCCCTGGGCCTCAGCCCCGGCGATGTGGAGGTCCAGAGCGAGATGGACACCCATGTGAACGCGTGGACGGTGTCCTCGGGGAACTACTCCTCGCGCTTCGCCGGCATCGGGGCCGCCGCGGTTGCCGAGGCCGCCGAGCGGCTCGCCGGAAAGCTGCGGCGCATCGCCGGCGACGTCCTGGAGTGCGCCGCCGCCGACGTGGAATTGCGCGACGGGCAGGCCCGCGTGGTGGGCCAACCCGACCGTGGCGTGTCGCTGCGGCGCCTGGCCGGGGCGGCGCACTGGAATCCCGAGTCGCTGCCGGCGGGGCTGGAACCGGGGTTGGCGGTGACCGCCTTCGTATCGGCTCCGAACCTGGACCCGCCCAACGACGCCGACGAGGTGACCTCCTCGGCGGCGCACGGGTTCGTGGTCGACGTGGCGGTGGTGGAGGTGGAGGTGACCAGCGGTGAGGTGCGCATCCTGGATTACGTCACCGTGCACGACGCCGGCACGCTCCTGCACCCTCGCCTCGTGGACGGGCAGATCCTGGGCAGTTTCGCCCACGGCCTGGGGCCCGCCCTGCTGGAGCAGACCGTCCACGATCCCGACGGGAACCTGCTGACGGGCAGCTTCATGGACTACCTTTGCGCCACCTCCACCGAGGTGCCCGGCCTGCGCATCCTGCACCGCTGCACCCCGTCGCCGTTCACGCCCCTCGGTGCCAAGGGACTCGGGGAGGGCAACACCATGAGCGCCCCCGCCGCCGTGGCCAACGCCGTCTGTGATGCGCTGGGGATCGACGATCTGGACCTGCCGCTGACCGCCCCCCGGATCTGGGAGGCCCTCGCCGCCGAACGAGGAGCCACCGGATGAAATCGGCTTCTCACGACCGTCATTCCGGCGTAGGTCGGAATCCAGTGCCAAGCGGTGCCCCGTTGCCCGCTCGATCGCGGTGCTCCCACACCCCGCCCGGTGACCGCCGATGAAGCCACCGCCGTTCCGCTATGTGCGTCCGGAGAGCCTGGAGGAGGCCCTGGCGGTCCTCGCCACCCACGGTGACGAGGCCAAGGTGCTGGCCGGCGGCTGCAGCCTCGTCCCCATGCTGAACATGCGCCTGGCGCGGCCTGCGGTGCTGGTGGACGTGAACCGGATCGCGGGTCTCGCCGATGTCCGCGCCGGCAACGGCACCGTCTCCACCGGAGCCATGCTGCGGCAGTCGGCGTTCGAGCATTCGCCGCACTTGCAGGGGGCGCTGCCCCTGGTGGCCGCCTGCGCGCCCTTCATCGGGCACTTCGTGACCCGGAACCGGGGCACTGTCGGCGGTTCGCTGGCTCATGCCGACGCCCGCGGCGAGCTGCCGCTGGTGCTGGCGACCCTTGGCGGGTCGGTGCTGGCGCAATCGCAGCGCGGCCGGCGCAGCATCGCCGCGGAGGATCTGTTCCTGTACCACTTCACCTCCGCGCTGGAGCCCGACGAGTTGCTGAGCGAGATCCGCTGGCCGGCCGCGGCGCCTGGCTGGGGCTACGGCTTCGCCGAGATGGCCCAGCGGCACGGCGACTACGCGCTCGCCATGGCCGCCTGCGCGCTGCGCCGCCGCGACGGCACCGTCGCCGAGGTTCGCCTGGGGCTGGGGGCCGTCGCCGATCGGCCCCTGCTGGCCGGCGAGGCTGCCCGTGCCCTGGTGGGCGAGGATCTGGACGGCCCTGCCGGCGACGCTGCGGTGGCCGAGGCCGCCCGGCTGGCCGCCGCCGCGGCGGAGCCCTTCGAGGACCTGCACGCCTCGGTGGCCTACCGGCGGCACCTGTTGGGCCTGCTGACCGAGCAGGTGATCCGCCAGGCCTGGCAGGACACCGATTCCCGGGCGGGGGAGGGTGGCCCGTGAGCGACCACCGCGAGATCGCCGTCACCGTCAACGACCGGCGCTACCGGGAGGCGGCGCCCGACCGGATGCTGCTCTCGGACTTCCTGCGCCAGCGCCTCGGACTCACCGGGACGCACGTGGGCTGCGAGCACGGGGTGTGCGGCTCCTGCACGGTTCACCTCGAGGGCGCGGCCGTGCGCTCGTGCCTGCTGCTGGCCGCCCAGGTCGACGGGGCCGAGGTGCGCACCGTGGAGGGTCTCGCCGCCGGCGACCGGCTGCACCCGCTCCAGGCCGCCTTCCGGGAGCACTTCGCCCTGCAGTGCGGCTTCTGCACGCCCGGCATCCTGATGGCCGCGCTGGACTTCCTGACCCACAACCCGGCGCCGACCCGCCGCGAGATCGCCGAGATGCTCTCGGGACACCTCTGCCGGTGCACCGGCTACGCCCCCATCATCGACGCCATCGCCGCCGCTGCGGAGGCCGGGGCCGAGTGATCCCGATGCCACGCGGGCCGGCCACTTCCTGTCCTTGCGGCTCCCGTCTTCGTGATTCCAGCGGAGGCCGGGTTTCTTGTGTTGAGTCTCCGTCGCGTCATTCCGGCGAAGGCCGGAATCCAGCGCTCGCCACGCCACCCGCTGGTGCCCTCTCCGGGGCTTGGGCGCCGGCATGAACCTCGGCCTCTCGCTGCTCTACGCCGCCGAGCGCACGCCGGAGGCCGACGCCCTCGTCGACGGCGACGACCGGCTGAGCTACGCAAGCCTGCAGCGGGTCGCCGCCACGCTGGCGGCCGGGCTGGCGGAGCAGGGGGTGGAGCGGGGCGACCGCGTGGCGGCGGTGCTCAAGAACCGGCGCCAGACCGTTGAGCTGTACTGGGCCTGCCAGTGGCTGGGAGCGGTGTTCGTGCCGCTCTCGTGGCGTGTCGCCGCCGCCGACGTCGCCTACTGCGTCGCCGACAGCGGGGCGCGGGTCGTCGCGTTCGAGGAGGTCGGCCTCGAGCACGCGCGGGCCTGCGCGGGAGACGTGGACCGTTTCGTGGCCGTCGGGACGGTCGCAGGCGAGGAGCCATCCGCCGCCCTCGCCGAGCGCCTGCGCGCCGCCGGATGTCCCGAGCCGTGTGAGTCTTACGAACAGCTGCCTGTCGCGGGCGGGGCAGCCGATCCGGTGCCTCCCGCAGACGATATGGATGACCGCCGGACGTCCATCTTCCTGTACACCTCCGGCACCACCGGTCGCCCCAAGGGGGTGCCGCGCAGCCACGCCGCCGAGCGCGCCGGCGGCCTGTCGCAGGCGCTGCACCAGAGCTACCGGCCCGGCGAGCGCACCCTCGGGGTCATGCCGCTCTACCACACGATGGGCATTCACACGCTGCTGGCGGCGCAGATCGTCGGCGGCTGCTTCGTCTGCCAGCCCGACTGGGGCCCGGGCGAGGCGCTCGACCTCATCGAGTCCGAACGCATCGGATCGCTGTACCTGGCGCCGACGCTGTTCCACGACCTGGTCCACTCGCCGGGCCTGGCTACTGCCGATGTCTCGTCGGTGCACACTCTCGCCTACGCCGGAGCGGCCATGACCAGCGCCCTCGTCGAGCGCTGCGTCGAGGTGTTCGGCCCCGAGACCTTCGTGAACCACTACGGCTCCACGGAGGTGTACACCTACTCGGTCGACTTCGACCAGCGGGCGGCGCCGGGCTGCGCGGGCCGGCCCGCCACCAACGCCCGGCTGCGCCTGGTGCGCCCCGAGCCCGGCGCCGGGCCCGACGACGAGGTGGAACCGGGCGAGACCGGTGAGATCATCTGCCACCTGAGTTCCGACGAGGCCTTCGCCGGCTACTGGAACCGTCCCGACGCCGACGCCCGCGCCATCCGCGACGGCTGGTACTTCACCGGCGATCTGGGCCGGCACGATGCCGGCGGGAGTCTCTGGATCGTCGGCCGCATCGACGACATGATCATCAGCGGCGGCGAGAACGTGCACCCCCTCGAGGTGGAGGACGTGCTGGAGCGTGCCCCGGGCGTGCGGGAGGTGGCGGTGGTGGGCCTTCCTGACGATCGGCTCGGGCAGGTGGTCACCGCCTTCGTGGTGCTCGAGGACGAGCTTTCCGGTGCCGGCGATGACGCCGCCGCGGCCCAACTCGACGCCTACTGCCTGGAGTCCGCGGACCTGGCCCGCTTCAAGCGCCCCCGCCGCTACCACTTCCCCGAAGCTCTGCCCAAGAGCCCCTCCGGCAAGATCCTGCGCCGCCTCCTGCGGGAGCAGGCGGCCCCGTCCCGAAGTGGTGACGAGCGGTGACGGTCGGGGCCATACTCAGCGACCGTATGCAGTCTCGCTCGGGCGCACTCGGCGGGCCGCTGCGCGGCGTCCATGCCCAGCGCTTCGCGGGTCGCTTGTTCTGTCGGTCTCACCTGAGCACACTCGGCGGGCGGCGGACGGCAGCGCCACGGGGCAGGCCGACGTGAGAATGGCGCCAGCTTCACCGCCCCGCACCGGCAATCCATTCCGGTGCCGGGGCTGACAGGCGGCCAGGACCGAAGATCGTTGAAGGAGGACCGGCGGCGTGGCAACGAATGATCCCGAGCAAGTGACCTATCCGGAGGAACTCGACGGTCTGCGCTTCGAGCGCGACCTCGAGCGCGGTGTGGCCACCATCACCCTCGACGTGCCGGGCAAGCTCAACCGCGTCTCCATGGTGGCGCGCGATCACCTGTCGGCACTGTTCGATGCGTGCGGGCGCGACCCCGACGTGCGGGTCGTCGTGGTTGCCGGCGCCGGGGAGCGGGCCTTCACCGCCGGAGGGGACATCGCCGGGTTCCTGGAGGCCTCCCCGGAGGTGCTGACGCGCCTGCACCACAACGTGGCCGCCCCCGAGCGGTGCCCGAAGCCGGTGATCGCCAAGCTGCACGGCTTCACCTTCGGCGTGGGCCTCGAGTTGGCCCTGGCCTGCGACTTCCGTGTGGCGGCCGACGACCTGCAAATGGGCCAGCCAGAGGTCTCCATCGGCATGATCCCCGGCAGCGGGGGATCGCAGCGGCTTGCCCGCATGATCGGCCTGGGACGTGCGAAGGACCTGGTGATGCGAGGCCGGCGGATGCGCGCGGACGAGGCGCTAGCCGCCGGCCTGGTGACCGACGTGGTCCCCCGGGCCGACCTGGACGCCGCCGTCGACAACCTGGTGGCCGAGTTGACGGCCCTGCCCGCCCTGGCCCTGCGCATGGCCAAGCGGGTCCTGAACCAGGCCTACGACGGCCCGTTGCCCGTGGGCCTCGAACTGGAGGGCCTCGCCTACGGCTTCCTGCGCACCACAGCCGACTTCCGCGAGGGCGTCGAAGCTTTCACAGAAAAGCGCAAACCCAACTACACCGGCGAGTAGCAGCGCCGGCGCCGGCGCCGGCGCCGACCCGGCCGGCGGCTCAGGGGCCGAGTGTGAAGAGGGGCACGACGGAGACACCGTCGGGTCGTTCGTAGGCGTATCCGTCGGCTGCAGTGATCACCACGAGCTTGACTGCTCGGCCCATCCTCGCCTCGTCGATCTTGCCGCGTACCGCCAGCAGCGAGCGTGCCGCCCTCTCGACGTGGTCGGGGCCGCCGAGTTTGACCTCGACTGCGATCCAGCGGCCGTCTCCCGCATCGACGATGGCATCGGCCTCCGCGCCCGCGGCGTCAGCGAATGCGTACACCTCCGCGCCGGATGCCTGCGCGTAGATGCGCAGGTCTCTGATGACGAGCGATTCGAGCAGCAACCCGAGCGCCTCGGGGTCGGCGAGAAGACGCTCAGGGCCGGCTCGCAGCGCCGCGACGGCCAGTGACGGGTCGGTGAAGTGATGCCTGGGGCGGGTGAGCAATGGCGACCGTGAACGCAGGTGGGCCGGCCATGCCGTGAGCGGCTCGAGCACGTGGAGACGCTCGAGGGCGTCGAGGTAGGCGCGGACCGAGTGGCGGCTGAGCGGGGCAGCCGCGTTCGATTCGGCGGCGAGCTTGTTGAGGCTCGCTGCGGTGCCGACGTTGCGGGCCAGCGACCGCAGCAGGGCCTGCACCCTCACCGGATCGCGGGCCACGCCGTCGACCTGGCGAATGTCAGTGCGGGCAATGTTGTCGAGATAGCTCCGCAGGGCTTGGATCGTGTCTCGCACCGACACGCTGTCGTCGAGACCGGGCCAGCCGCCGCGGCACAGAGCATCGACGGCCTCCGGCACGCCTCGCCCGGTTGGGCCCGCAGCGCATGGCTCGCCGCGCAGCAGGCCCGCCAGCGACACCGACGCAGTGGACAGGCCGCGTTCGTCGAGCGACATGGTGCGCAGCGGGAGCCGCTGGATGCGCAGCGCGCCCGAGTGCCGGGTGAGATCGTCGGACGGGGTGGCCGATCCGGTGAGGATGAACTGTCCGGCTTCGGCCCGGGCGTCGCACGCACCCCGAACCGCTCCCCATAGCTGGGGCACCCGCTGCCATTCGTCGATGAGCCGCGGCGTCGCGCCGTCAAGCACTCTGGTCGGTTCCGCCCGGGCGAGGGCGAACGCGGCAGGGTCTTGTTCGAGCAGTACCTCGCTGCGGGCGAATCGCTTCGCGAACCATGTCTTGCCGCAGCCCTTCGGCCCTTCGACCAGCAGCGCACGCGCCGTTCGAAGCACCCGAACAGCGTTCGCCTCGGCAAGGCGCCCGTGGTAGCCCAGAGGCGTGAGCGTCGGTGCCGCCGCGCTGCTCTCGCTGTCCATCATCTCAGCAATATACCAGATCAGACAATTACGATCTACCAAATCTGACAGGTTTGATATACTAAATCGGAACTCGATGCTATACCGAATCGAAGCTCGGCGTTTAGCCCCGCGCCACACCGCATGGCCAGGTAGTCCTCAACCAGGCCTGGGACCGTCCCCTGCCGCAGGGTCTGGAGCAGGAGGGTCTCGCCGACGGCGTCCGGTATAACGGCCGACATCCGCGAGGGCGTCGAAGCCTTCACAGAATGGCGCAAACCCAACTACACCGGCGAGTAGCCAACGTCCCCGCATCTGTCACGACTCGGAGTCCGCCGAGCAATGTCTGGGACCGACACTCGCGTCATCCCGGCGAAGGCCGGGATCCATAGTCCAGCGGCTGATCGACGCGCTCGACGCTCCACTCACTCTCCCAGTGGCGACAGGACGGTTTGTATCGTCGGCGGATGTCGAGTACGACTCAGAAGTCTCGCGAGGCCGACGGAATAGGAGGGGCAGGTGATTGATGCGCCGACAGCATGGCTGATCCGAGCAGGAGAGCGCGGTGACTTCGTCCTCGAGAACGGTCTTGCCGGCATTGCATTCCGCCCGGTCGCGGACCTGACCACGGCCATCGATCGGGACCGATTGAGGGAGATCGTCCGTCACGCGTATCCGGATGCTCCGGACGCGAAGCGACGGAATGTCACGGGTCAGCTGTGGGCGTTCCGTTCACGCGTCAAGCCGGGAGATCTGGTGGTTCTTCCTTTGAGGGGGAGGTCGCAGGTCGCATTGGGAGTTGTGACGAGGGGCTACGAATACCGGGACGACCTGGACTCCAACATGCGGCACTGGATCGCAGTGGACTGGAGGCGGACCGATGTGCCCCGCACAGCGATCCGCCAAGATTTACTGCACTCGCTCGGTGCCCTTCAAACGGTGTGTCAGATCAAGCGGAATGACGCGGCGTGGCGCCTGCAGAGAGTTCTGGAGACCGGCACTGATCCTGGCGCACGAGGTGCTGCTGTCGAGCCGCTCGACGGAGACGATGCTGACGAGACCGACTCCTCCGAATCAAGTTTCGATATCGAGCGTTTAGGCCGCGACCAGATCCAGGCTCATCTGGCGGAACAATTCGCCGGCCATCGCCTCGCAGACCTTGTGGCGGCCGTCCTCGAAGCCGAGGGCTTCTTCACTGAGGTCTCACCTCCGGGCCCGGATGGCGGTATCGACATCTTCGCTGGCCGCGGCCCTCTTGGCCTCGACAGCCCGAAGCTGATCGTCCAGGTGAAGTCGAGTCCGGCACCGGTCCCGGCGACAGTTGTTCGCGAATTGCACGGTGTCCTCAGCACACACGGCGCGGAACAGGCGCTGCTCGTCGCCTGGGGAGGTGTGAACCGGGTCGCCCAGCGGGAACTGCGCAATCAGTTCTTCCGCGTCAGAGTGTGGGACGCGGATGATCTGCTCGACGCCATCCTCCGCAACTACGACCAACTCGACGAGGAGTGGCGTACGGAACTCCCCCTCAAGCGCATCTGGTCTCTGGCGTCGGAACCGGCCGAATAGTTCGAGCACCGCGTTCAGCAACCCCTGCCGAACATCTCGCAGGTCGTGTCCAGGACGAGTTTGAACTGGGCCTGATTCGGAGTGGTGTTTCCGGTTCGTCGGCGGTTGGGGGGAGAGACCGTGACGGCACCCGCGCCGCGCCGGCGCTGCAGGAGCCAATGATGGATTCGATGTAGCCCGGACAGAATTCAGCCGACCGACTCGAACCGGTCGAAGAACTCCGAGTCGACCTGCGGAACGATGCGGATGCCGACTTCCTTCTCGCGGATGAGGTCGCAGAGTTTCTCGCCGTCGATCAGATCCACCATCGGCGTGGTGGCCGCGGCGGCATTCCGGGCCGCCGCGGTGTATCGCCCCAGAGTCACCATGATGGCCCGCTCAGCTCCTGCAACCTCCGCATCACGCTGGAAAAGCGCGACCTCCTGCCGGCCGATTCCTGCTGACGAGTGGGGCTTGTACCTCTTCACCTGGACAGCCACCTTGGCAGACAGGACTGGTGAGATCGGAGCGATACCGATGCCGTCGATCCCCTCGTCGCCGGTGCCGCCCGTATGTTCCAGTTCCAGATTGAACGACCGGAGCAGATAAAGCACGAAACGCTCGAACGCTGTCGGGGACATCTCATGAAGGCGGCGGAGCAGCGTCTGGCGCCACTCCGTCGACTCGTTTCTGCCCTCAGGTGCGACCTGTTGTTCCACTTCCTCGACGGCGCCCGCTGTCTTGGTGGCTCGTCGCGCTCGCGCTGCGGCCTCTGTCTGCCGTCTTAGATCTCTTAGCTTCGGAACGGCTTCGTCCTCGGGCATGGCGAGGAGTTCCCGTCCGAGAGCAGTGAGCACGAATAGCCCCTCCCGGGGGCTGTCCAGGGCCCCGAGAAGCATGCAATCGACGCGGGCCCATTGGACTCGCTCCCTGTAGACCGATGTGTCCCTAGCGTCGTAGGTGATCCTGAGCAGGTCTTCCGGGGGATCAAGGAGTTTGATCGTTGCGTCCGACAGTTGACGGGACTGAGCGGAGCCACCCAACGCCTCGATCGCTCGGAGAATCGGGAGCATGAACTCGCCTGAACTCGGAATGTCCTCTTTGGTGATCATGATCTCAAACTATGACTTGGCTCGAGCGCCTCCAACCGAAAATGTGACGTCAGCGGCGTCACGAGGCTTGACGGAATACCTCGAAGCGCTCCGCTAGCAAGTCTCGATTCGGGCGGGCCGCTCTCCGTTGGGGCAGGGTGAGTTCTGACTCGTGGACCTCTTGGAGCGAGTGGCGAAGCGTTGGTCCGTCGGAGTCATCCAGGACGTCCGCGCGGATCTGGACCCGGTACTCGGGGTCGATGCCGAGCAGGTTGCTGTCGTAGGCGGAATGGTGGAGCTTGCATAGCGAGATGCCATTGGGCACGATCGGCTTCCCGCCTTCCGAATCCGGCTTGATGTGTGCCGCGTCTAGCAATTGGCGATAGCGCAGCCGGCAGATCGCGCATTGAGACTCATACTCGTGCAGAACGCGTGCTCGGAAGACGGGCTGGTGGAGTCTTCGCCGAACGGTGGCCTCCGTCTCGCGCCGGCGCGTGGCCAGGTCCACGATGTCCCCGGAGATCCAGCGATCCCGCTGGATCTCGTCGACAGCCACGACGAACTGGTGTTGAGCAGGCTCCTCCGCAACGAGCCATACCGGAAGGATCGCCTCGTAAAGGCCAGGGGCGATTCCCTGGAACCAGATCAGTGGTCGTTGCTCTCGGAGCGCTGCGCGTAGCGAGCGCGTGGTGTAGTGATCCGGCCCGGCGCCCTCCTGCCACTTGTATCGCAGGTATCCCTCCGGTCCCGGCGAATCGTCATAAGGACGTCGTTCGGGGCTCGATGCATACGCCGTCGATATTGAGAGCGCAGCTTCGAGCATCTTCGGCTTGTAGATACCCGCCTGGGGGTTTCTCAGAGGGAAGGCCCTGCCCTCGAACTCAAACCTCAAGTCCTCGCGCCGCACCAGCCCCCCGGTACGGAGTTGGACGGAGCGGAGAAATGCGAATGCGGCAGCCCGAAACCGTTCGTCCAACTCGGCGTCGAAGCTCACGGCGCCTATCTACAGCATCGGAGAGATCCCGACAAGAGCCTGTCGGTGGCGCTGGGGTGGCAACTCGGGGCTTTGTCCCGCGCCTCACAACTGAAGCGTCACGCGGTTACTGCCGAGCAGGAGCCCCGGGCGCGAGATCGGCAACGCCGTCGCGACGCGCGATGTCCACGGCGAAATCAGAGAGGTGGCGGCCGATGACTCGGGTTGCTGAGAATACTGATGTCAAATTATTGACAATATATTTCCAAAACTACCCGAACAAACGTTGACACTGTCCTAGGGGGTTGATAGAGTACGGGGTACCGGTCATCAGCCTTCGCTCTGCGGGGTTGGGCTTCCCCGACCGGCTTGCCGGCTCCGGCCGGCCCGAAGTTCATGACACTGCACGCCCTCGGGGAGCGACCGATGACCGATCTCACCCTCTTCACCAGCGAGACCGCCCAATCGGTCTACGCTGCGGCGACGCGGGTCGGAACCGTCGCGCGCACCGGCGGTGGGACGGGTCATGGCACGCCCGATCCAACCCGCGACGAGGACGTCGTGGCCACCGGGGCCGGCCGGTCCGCAGAGCGCCGCTGCGGCGAGCGGGACCGCACGTCCGGCTCCACCGGAACGGCTGCGGCGGTGGCCGGCGGGGTGGCGGTGCCGGGGGAGACGGCGGCACACGCGGTGGAGTTGCTGGATGCGCTGGTGGCGGCGTTGCGATCGCTGGACGGCGAGTGGCTCGAGGAACGTCTGGGGTTGGTGGGCCGCTGCGAGGCCCGCCTGGCGGCGGTGAAGTCTGAGACGGTTGCCGAGTTGGCGCGTCTCGTGGGTGAAGCCGGAGCGGCCGAGGCGGTGCGCGACCGGACGCGCAACTCCCGCGGCGCCGCCAAGCGCGACGTGAAGCTCGCCGGTCAACTCGCGGACCTGCCCGAGACCGCCGGCGCGCTCGCCGACGGCGCCATCACGCCCCAGCACGCCCGGATGATCGCCGACGCCGCAGACCAGACCGCTGTCGACGAGGCAGAGTTGCTGGCCGCCGCGGCGGCCGAGCCGACTGACATCTTCGGTCACACCGTGCGCAAGCACGTCAACGAGCGGACCGCCGATGAGGACCTCGAGGAGCGCCGGCGGCGCCAGCGCGCTCGGCGAGAGGTGTCCATCACCCGCCAACCCGACGGCATGTACAAGCTCTTCGGCCTGTTCGACCCTGTCGCCGGCGCCCGCGTCGAAACCGCTCTGGCCGCCGCGGCCCGCAAGCTGCGCCGCGCCGAGGATCCCAACAACCGCGCCACGGTGCCGCAACGCTTCGCGGACGCCTTGGAGATGCTCGTGACCCTCTCCGCAAAGGGCGCCAAGCAGAGCACGACCCTGCTGGTGATTGCCGACTACGACACCGTCGCCGGGCAACTTGGCGGCGCCCGATTGGTCGACGGCACGCCGTTGACGGCCGACGAACTCGTGCGACTGGCGCTGGAGGCCAAGATCCTGCCCGCCCTGTTCGACACGGAGGGCCAACCGCTGTGGCTGGGACGCGAGTACCGCGACGCCAACGAAGCCCAACGCATCGCCCTCGCCGCCCGCGACCGCGGCTGCATCGGCTGCGGTGCCTCCAACAGCTTCTGCCAACCCCACCACGTCAGGTTCTGGGAGAACGGCGGCTTCACAGATCTCGACAATCTGTGCCTGCTCTGCAGCTACTGCCACCACACGCTGGTGCACGAACTCGGCGCCGACGTCGTACGGCGACCCAGTGGCGGATTCGCCCTGGAGCACCCACCCAGGGATCCGGATGTCGGGCCGCGGCGCGGTCGGACGGCGGATGGCGTCACCCAACCCCTCCGATGCTGACCCGGAACTCGGCATCGCGTGTTCGGGGCGGGGCGCTTCTGCGATGCTATGAAGCAGAGGTCGATCGGGTAACTCCGGCGAACCACCGAGAGGGGAGAGCGATATGGCAACCGAGGGCGGGGAAAAGCGTGAGGTGTCGATCCGGCTGCCGCCGGAGTTGGAGGGTGGCTGCTGGGCCAACTTCGCCGCCGTCACGCACAGCCCCTACGAGTTCACGCTGGACTTCGTGCGGATGAACTTCGACGGCACCGAACCTCGCGGCGGGGTGGTCGTCCAGCGGATCCACATGTCGCCGCTGTTCGTGCATCAACTCATCGACGCCCTGCAGGACAACTGGCGCAAGTACGCCGCCAAGGCCATGCCGAAGGAGTTGCGGGACGACGCCTGACGGCCGGCGTCGTTGCCCGGATCCCTCTAGTGCTCGAGGGCGTCTGCGAGTCGCGGGACCAACTCGTCGAACACCTCGCGCCAGTCGCCCACGAACCCGACGTCGCACCAGTCGAATATCGGCGCCTCCGGGTCGGTGTTGACCGCCACGATCGTGCCGGCCGAACGCACGCCGACGGTGTGGTTGAACTTTCCGGACAGGCCGATGGCGATGTACAGCCGGGGAGTGATGGTGTGGCCGGTGATGCCCACCTGGCGGGCCCGGGGCATCGCCTCGATGTCGGTCACCTTGCGGGTGGCGCACAGCGCGGCCCCGATCTTGCGTGCGTCGGCGCGGAGGCGCCGGTAGTCGCCGACGTCCACCCCCATGCCGACACCGATCACCACGTCCGCATGAGCCAGTTGGTCGCCGTCGTCGTCGCGGGTGCGGCTGACCACTTGCAGCCTGCGGCGTGGCGTCACAGAGATCTCCCGAACGGCGATCCCGGTCGTTGGCCGGGGCTCCGGTAGGACCAGCACGCCGGAGCGCACCGTGGCCATCTGAATCGCGGACGAGCACTCGATGGCCGCCACCACAAAGCCGCCGAAAGCGGGCTTGTCGGCGATCAGGCGCCCCTCCCTGCAGGCGAGTCCCACCGCATCGCCGGTCAGCCCGGCCGCCAGCCTGGCCGCCACGCGTGAGGCCACCTCGCGCCCCCAGACGGTGCTGGGCGCCAGGATCGCCCACGGCTGCACGCCGCCGGCCCACTCGCGGACCGCCGCGGCGACGTCCTCCTCGACCAGACCTCGATGACTGTCCCCGGTGGCGTCCGGGGCGTCCTCGCCGGCAGCGGTGATCCGGTGGATCACGTCGGCACCGAAGCTCCCGAGTTCTGCGTCCGCGGCGGGACCGAGAGCCACGACGTGGCCACCGACGGCGGTCGCCAGGCGGGCGGCAGCTCCCAGCAGCTCCCGCGTATGCCTCTCGCGAAGCGGCTCGACCAGCACTCCGACTGCGGGGCCGCCGCTGAGGCTCGCCGGCAGGCGCGTGCCGGACCCGTTCCCCATGGCACCGCCGCCGGCTGCCGACAACGCCCCACGCTCGCCCAGAACAGCGAGGGCCCGGTCGGTCTGCTCGCTGAGGGTGCCGGCGGGCATCTCGCCCTGCCGCTCGATCTCCAGGATCCGGATCGGTCCGACAGACGTGGGGCTGGCGGCGGCACCCCACGGGCCCGGCCCCAACTCGCCGGCACTGACAGACCGGATGCGCGCCGCGTCGACGCCGGCCCAGACCGTGGGATCCTTGATCTTGCACGGATCGATCAGCCTCTCAGCGCATGACAGCACGGCGGGAAGCTCCAACTCGGCGTTCAGCCACTCGTCGTTGTGCTCGAGCAGCACCAGCAGCCGCTCCCCGGCGAGGCGCAGCCGGCGAACCCCGCAGGCGAACGGCAGGCCGAGCAACTCCGCCAGCTGTGGGGGGACCTGGCCGGTATCGGCGTCCACGGAGTTCCGGCCCGCAAAGATCAGATCGAATGGTCCGAGATGCTCGATGGCCGCAGCCAGCGCTCGCGCCGTGGCGAGCGTGTCGGAGCCGGCGAACGCCGGGTCGGTGACATGGAACCCCTCGTCGGCCCCGAAGGCGATCGCCTCGCGGCACACCGTGTCCGCCGACGGTGGACCCAGCGTCAACACGCTGAGGGTTCCCTCACTGGCGCGGGCGATCCGCAGCCCCTGTGCGACCCCGCGCCGGCAGTAGTCGTTCATGTGCAGTTCCAGGCCATCGCGCACGAGCCGGCCGTCAGGACCGAGCTGCATGTCCTCGAAGACGGGGATCTGCTTGGCCAATGCCAGCACGCGCAGCGGCCGGGCGGCGCGCAGTCCCGGGATGCTCACGGCGCCGGCAAGGGGTCGAGAGTGTCACGCACGGTGTGCAGGTGCGCCGTCTCGTTCAGTGAACCCACGTGCATCCCGCCGAGCACATTGCGGCGCAGCCGGCAGAGACCGGTGTAGTCGAGCCCGAAGAAGAACACGTTGTCGATCCCGAGAAAGTGGCTGACCAGCGCGTTGATGGTGCCGCTGTGCGCCACGACGGCGACGGTCCTGTCACCGTGATCGGCCTCCCAGGCTGCGAACGCGGCCGCAACCTCGCGCCGGAACACTTCGGGATCGGTGAATCCCGCCTCCTCCCAGCGCCCGCTGCGCAGGTGGTGCCAGATCTCGTGGCGCTCGCGCTTCATCTGCTCGTACGGGATGTACGTGCTGCTACTGCTGTCGATCTCGGCGAATCCCGCCACGGTCTCCAAATCCAGTCCGCGCTGGACGGCCAGAGGGCGGGCCGTCTCGATCGCCCGCAGCTTCGGGCTCGCGGCGATGTGATCGATCTGCTCGCCGGCCAGCCACGCGGCGAGACGCCGGGCCTGTTCGTGCCCGACATCTGTGAGGCCCGGATCGGCGGGACCGTCTCTGTTCTCCTCGCGCTCGGGAAGGGCGTGGCGGATCAGGAGCAGCTTCACGTCGCCGTACGGTACCGGCCGGTCGACCGGAGCAGGCCCGACCATCACGCATGTCGCCGGTACCCGCCACGCGGTGTGGCAACATCGCGCGATGGTCGTCGATCACACCAGCGTGATGTTCACGGGCGATGACACCTCCGAGGTCCTCTCGTGCATGGAGGATCTAGCGGCCCGCGCCGACGGGAAGGGATGGCTCAACCTCCAGCCCTGGGTCGAGGACGAGGACCGCCCGCCCACGTCGCCGCTGGGCCGCATGTTCTCCGCGCGGGGCCCGGAGATCCCGCTCGCCACCTGGATCCCACAGCACCGCCGCGGCCGGAGCGACGTGCGGGCGACGGTCGGGATCTCCCATCCGACCGGCCGATTCGCGGTGCGCAGGCTCGCAGACGGGGGAGTGGAACTCCCGCAGGGGTGGGTGGTGCGACAGGACCACATCCGGCGGGGACTGGTGTTCGAGTTGCCCCAAGGTGCCGGGGTCACCGATGTTCTGACGTTCCTGATGGCCGCGATCGAGGTGCTGAGCGGTGTCGGTGTGGACGGCCGCTGGCTCGCCGACATGGCCGTCCAGCGATAGCCCCGGGGGGTTGAGAGTACCGGCCCGACCGTTCCTCCGGATCGCCGATCTCCGGGTACGATCCGCCGCGGTAACGGGAGCCGTCTGGAGGGAGGCTCGGTGGCTGCGAGCGGTTCGGTCAACGACGGTGCGGGTTCGGTCTGGGTCTGGGACACCGACAGCCCGGTCGGCCGGTTGGGCCTGGCGATCACCGAGGCCGGTCTACGACGCCTGTGCTTCCTGCCGCCGGGTGTGGCCGGTTCCGCCGACTCGTCCGTCCAGATGCTGGCCTCGACGCTGGCGGAGACGGTCTCGCCTGAAGTGGAGTTGGCGGCACGGCCGCTCGACGGCGTCCGGCGAGAGCTCGACGACTACTTCGCCGGCCGCTTGCAGGACTTCAGCGTGGCCGTGGACTGGCGGGGAACGACCGGCTTCTACCGCAAGGCCTTGGAGGTCACGGCAGCGATTCCCTATGGCCGGACTCTCAGCTACTCGGCGGTTGCGGCGGATGCGGGCAATCCCAGAGCCGCCCGGGCCGTCGGGACGGCGATGTCGACGAATCCGGTCGCTCTTGTCGTTCCCTGCCACAGGGTCATCCGAGCCGACGGCAGGCGGGGGCCCTACGGGGGCGGCACTGAGGCCAAGGACCTTCTGCTGGATCTCGAGGCGGCGGTCAGCGGCGACTGATCAGAGCGAACACCACCGGCTCAGAGAGCGATCTCCTCGACTTCGGACATCTGCCAGAACTCGTGGTTCTCGATCCACTGCGACTCGCCTGACCGGAGCAGCAACTCGGGGTCCCTGCTGGGGTCGACCGCGTCCTCGCGGACCCCGCTGAAGACCGAACGCCAGGCGCCGGACCACCACGCGAACAGCGCGATGAGCAGGCAGGTGCCGAGGAAAGCCGCGAGGGGAACGAGCAGTTCCACAGGCCGCGAACCCTATACACGCTCTTCAGGATTGTCCAACTTGGTCATATGCCGCGATTGCGGCCGGTCCGCAGCCGAGGCGGGCGGTCCCGGCCGGCCCGGGGGATGGCCCGCGGAAGTATTGTCGGAGCCGGTGGAGGAGAGCGGATGACGGACAACCTGGGGCTCTGGGCCATCGCGGAGGCAGATCCGCACCGCCCGGCCGTTGTGGACCCGCTGGGCCGCACCACGAGCTTCGGCGAGTTGGCCGACCTCACCAACCGGCACCTGCATGGATTCCGCGCTCTCGGGCTCGCTGCCGGCGACTGCGTGGCCACCGTCCTTCCGAACAGCGTGGAGCAGATCGCCACGGTGCTCGCCGCCTACCAGGGAGGGATGTACGCCACGGCGATCAACTGGCACCTCGCCGCGCCCGAGATCGCCTACATCGTCGACGACAGCGACGCCCGGGTCGTCGTCGTCCACGAGCGCTTTGCGGCCGAGGCGACCGGCGTGGCCGAGCGGGCCGCCGTTCCGCACCGCTTCTCGATCGGCAACGTCGACGGGTTCCGGCCGCTCGAGGAGTTGACGGACGGTCGACCGGCAGACCGCCCCGAGAACCTGTCCACCGGGGGCACGATGACCTACACCTCGGGCACGACCGGACGCCCCAAGGGCGTGCGCCGACCCCTCCGGGACCGGCACCCCGACGAGTCGGCTCCCCTGTCGGCGCTGCTGCTGGCGCTGTTCGGCGTGCAACCGCACGAGGACAACGTGCACCTCTGCGTGGCACCCATGTACCACGCCGCCGGTGGCAGGTGGGTCACCATGTCGCTGCACTTCGGCCACACGGTCGTGCTCATGGACCGCTGGGGTGCCGCCGAGACGCTCGAGCTCATCGAGCGCCACCGGGTCACGCAGACCCACATGGTGCCGACCATGTTCCACCGGCTGCTGCAGCTACCCGACGGTGTGCGGCAGCGCCACGACACCTCCTCGCTGCGGCACGTCATCCATGCGGCGGCGCCCTGCCCCACCGAGACCAAGCGGAGGATGCTGGACTGGTGGGGCGACTGCATCTGGGAGTACTACGCCGCCACCGAGGGCGGCGGCACGTTCGCCGGGCCGGCCGAGTGGCGGCGCTTCCCCGGCACGGTCGGGAGGCCGTGGCCGGAGACCGAGGTCATCGTCGTGGATCCCGAGGGCGAGCGACTGCCGCCGGGCCGGAGCGGCACCGTCTACATGAAGATGCCCGAGGGCAGCCGCTTCACCTACCACAAGGACAGCAAGAAGACGGCCGACGCCCATCTCGGCGAGTTCTTCACTGTCGGTGACGTGGGGTACTTCAACGACGAGGGCTACCTGTTCCTCAACGACCGGGCGCGCGACATGATCATCGTGGGAGGCGTGAACATCTACCCGGCGGAGATCGAGGCCGTCTTGCACCAATGCCCGCTGGTCGGCGACGTCGCCGTGTTCGGTGTTCCCGATGAGGACCTCGGCGAGAAGATCAAGGCGGTGGTGGAGCCCGCCCCCGGCGTCGAGCCGGGCGACGAGACCCGAGACGACATCCTGGACTTCCTGGGCGGCCGGTTGGCGAAGCAGCGGCGCCCTCACTCGCTGGACTTCAGCGAGCGGCTCCCGCGCGACCCCAACGGCAAGCTCTACAAGCGGCGCCTCCAGGATCCCTACTGGGAGGGGCGCACCCGGCGAATCTGACCTGCCGCTCCCGGCGAGCTCCGCAACGGTCGCGGCCGTTCAGCCGGAGAGGCCGAGGCCCTCCAGCACCTCCCGCGAGGGAGCGTAGTAGTAGGCGCCCGAGACGGTCTGCGAGAACGTCACGATCCGGTCGTGGATGCCGTCGCCTGTGGCGCCGAACATGGCTCCCAGCATCAGGTCGATCTTGGCGAGGTCGTCGGTGAAGGCCAGGAAGTACAGCCCCGCCTCGGTCGAGGTGCCGTAGGGAACCGAGCGGCGGTAGATCTCGAGTTCCTCCCCGTCATCGTCGGTGTGGACGACCCGGCCGAGGTGGGAGTTCGCCGGGAGGTCCTCCAGCTCCACGCTGTCGGGCTTCGTGCGCCCGATGACCTGTTCCTGCTCGCCGGTCGGCAGGGCTGCGAAGGCGTCGAGGTCGTGGATCCAGCGCTGCGCCAGCACGAAGCTGCCCCCGGCGCCCGGCCCGTCCGCGATCACCGCCAGTTCACGGGCCTCGTCGACCGGCGGGTTCTCGGTCCCGTCGATGAATCCGGTGAGGTCGCGGCTGTCGCGATAGACCCACGAGGGCGTCTCCCGCGCCAGCATGCCGATCGCGTCGAAGGCACGCCGCGCCGCCAGCGCCACCTCGAAATTGAGGTCGTGGCGGTCGCTGTGAATCCAGAAGAACACGTCCTCCTGGGTGGCGACGGCCACCCGGCCGCTGCTGCCGGTCACCTCGGTGAACGGCTTGAGTCCCGGAGGCGTCTGCAGGCCGAGGCGAGCGGTCATGCCGGAGCCGAATCCCACGACCAGTTCCACCGGCCCCGAGGCGGCGACCGACTGCACCGACCGGACCGCGGCCAGGACCCCTGCGGCGGTCACTCCGCTGTTCACGGCGAAGTGCTGGAACCAGTGCGCCGTCGTGCCCTCGACGAATATGGCCTCCTGCGGTGTGCCCGGAGGGTTCGCCGGGTTGTCGCCGGTCATGTTCCGGATCCGGACTCAGGCGCAGGTGTCAGGCGCCGGTTCGCCGGCGAACCGGTCAGCGATCCAGCTCAGGAGGTCGTCTCGCTGGGCGCCGAGGACGCTCCCGTGGTTGTGGCCGTCGTAGAGGATACGCACGGTCGGGCCCTGGCCGCCAAGCACGCAAAGCTGGCCCAGCAGGATCTGGCTGCTGAGCGCGGGGATCTGCTCGTCGGCGCTGCCGTGGAGGAGGAGCAGCGGCACCGGCACGGGAGCCTGGTTCGAGTCGTTCTCGACGATCACCCGATCCCAGGGCGAGACGCTGAGCGGGCTCGCAACCTTCAGCAGTTCCTCGGCTGTCAGCGGGTTGAACACCTCGAACACGTCGTTGGTGCAGCCCGTCTCCAGCACGTCCATCAGGGCGATGGCCTCGTCGGTGAAGACCTGATCGAGTTCGATCTCGTCGTACGCCTCCGCGAATGCAGCGGAGGCCATAGCGAGATAGCCCTGGAACGGACCGCCGAGCAGGACTCCGTAGAGCAGCGCGAACTGCGAGGGCGGCGCGCCCGACGCCACGCCGAGGAGTTGCAACTCCGGGGCGTAGTCCTGCCAGTGCTGACCGGCGTGTATGGAGGCGTGGCCACCCTGGCTGTGGCCCCAGACGACGAACTCCTCGCTGATCGAGATGAGTGGGATGTTGTCGGCGTCGTAGATGGTCTCCAGGTTCTGGGCGGCGCGCACGCTGTCGAGTACGCCACGGGCCTCGCTGTGCCCGACGATGTAGGGGTGCAGGCCGGGCGTGCCGAGGCCCTCGTAGTCGGTGGCCGCAATCGCATAGCCGGGGAGGTAGGCCCCGTTGGTGGCGACGAACCCCTCGGCGTCGTGCGAAGGGGCGCAGATATCGGCCGTGCCGGTTGTGCCGTGGGCGTACGCAACCAGCGGCCAGCCGCCCGGCGGCGGGTCGCCCGCCGGGGTCATCACGAACCCGGAGACGGCGATGTCGTCACCCCGCAGCGAGCGGGAGTGGTAGAGGACCCGATATCCGACGTAGTCGTCACCGAGGTCCAACTCCTCGATGTCGATGATCTCGCCCGGCTCGCCCGGGGGCAGGGGCACCGGCAGCTCGAGCGCTCCGGGAGCGTCGTAGCGGGCCTGTTCGGGGGGATCGGGCTCCTCGCTGGGCTCCGCTTCGTCGGGTTCGGACGTTTCGGCGGGCGGCGGAGCGTAGGGATCCGACGGCGGTGGCGGTTCGGGCGGTGGCGGTGGTGGTTCGGGCGGGGGCGCGGGGGGTTCGGGAGCAGGCGCCGGGGGTTCGGGCGGTGGCGCGGGGGGTTCGGGAGCAGGCGCCGGGGGTTCGGGCGGTGGCGCGGGGGGTTCAGGTGCGGGCGCCGGGGGTTCGGGTGGGGGCGCGGCGGGTTCAGGAGCAGGCGCGGGGGGTTCGGGTGGGGGCGCGGGGGGTTCAGGAGCCGGGGCGGGTTCGCTCGTGGCAGCAGGCTCGGCGTCGGACTGACCGCACGCGGCGAGGAGCAAAGCGCCGGTGGCGAACAGAGCGATCAGGGAGATCGAGGCGCGCCCGCGGCGCAGCCGTCGATCGGCGCGATTCGACGGCGGGACGAGATGCACGGGCGGGTCGGTCACGTCGGCTCCTCTCTGCGTGCCGGCGACGCCGGTCGCTCCGAACGTGAGCGTACAACCGGTGGCTGCACCGCCCGCGAGCAGGCTCGAGTGCCCGAGCCCGGCCGATCCCGTCCTCCGGGCGCTCGACCATCCCTCGCGCGGGTATCGCCACTGCAGTCCCGTGTTCTGTCGATGCGGGGTCATGTGCAAAGCTCGCGCCCGTCATGGGCTCGGGACCTCCATCGGACACCGCCGCGGACCGGCACTGCGGTCCGCTCTGGTCGCCGGCGGCGCCGGAGGAGACCAACCTCCGGGCGTTCTGCGCGGCACTGGACCACGCTGGTCATGGATCATTCGCCGATTACGCCGAACTCCACGCCTTCTCGGTGGCCAACCCGGAGGCGTTCTGGTCGGCTGCGTGGGACTTCTGCGAGGTGATCGCCGAGTCGCGGGGTGAGCGCATCTTCGATGCGGGACCGCAGATCTACGACGGCCGGTTCTTTCCCGACGCCCGGCTGAACTTCGCCGCCAACCTGTTGCGGCGCAACGATGACACTCCGGCGATCATCTTCAACGGCGAGGCCGGCGGGCGGCGCCGGCTGAGTTGGGCGCGACTGCAGTCCGACGTGCGACGCATCGCCGGGGCGCTGGGTGCCGGCGCCGGAATCGGACCCGGCGACCGTGTGGCGGCCTGGTTGCCGAACATCCCCGAGACCTGCGAGTTGATGCTCGCCACGACCGCGCTCGGCGGCGTGTTCTCCTCGTGCTCGCCGGACTTCGGGGTGAACGGCGTGGTCGACCGGTTCGGGCAGATCCGTCCCCGCGTGCTGGTGGCCGTCGACGGCTATCGCTACGGCGGCAAGGACTTCGATTGCCTGGAGCGGCTGGCCGAGATCGCATCCCGGCTGCCCAGCCTCGAGCACCTCGTCGTCATCCCGTTCCTCGATCCGGAGCCGGAACTCGGCGGCGTGCCCGGTGCCGTGGCGTGGGAGGACTTCCTTACCACGGGGAGCGACTCAGCCGGAGCTCCGCCGCCGCTCTTCGTGCCGTTGCCGTTCGACCACCCGCTGTACGTGCTCTACTCCTCGGGCACCACGGGCGTGCCGAAGTCCATCGTCCACCGGACCGGTGGCGTGCTGCTCAAGCACCTGGTCGAGCACCGCCTGAACTGCGATGTGCGCCCCGGCGACCGGGTCTTCTACTTCACGACGGCCGGCTGGATGATGTGGAACTGGCTGATGACGGCCCTGGCCAGTGAGGCCACGCTGGTGCTCTACGACGGGGCGCCGGACCCGGAGCGGCTGTTCGACCTCACCGACGCCGAGGGGATCACCCTGTTCGGCACGGCCGCCGGGTTCATCGAGGCGACCTCCAAGCGGGGCCTGTCGCCCCGGCGGACGCACCGGCTGGACTCGCTGCGCACCATCACCTCCACCGGCTCGCCGCTCTCGCCGGAGGGCTTCGAGTACATCTACGCCGAGGTGAAGGCCGATGTGCACCTGGCGTCGATCTCCGGCGGCACCGACCTGTGCGGGTGCCTGGTGAACGGCGACCCGACCGCACCCGTCCACACGGGCGAGATCCAGCGGCCCGCGCTCGGTCTCGCCATCGACGTGTTCGACGACCACGGTCGATCGTGCCCGCCGGGCACCCAGGGCGAGTTGGTGTGCACCAACTCCTTCCCCTCGATGCCCCTGGGGTTCTGGGGTGACCCCGCCGGAGGCGATTCCGGAGACCCGCCGGGCGACGCCCTCGGTGTCTCTCCCGGCCCCCGTTACCGCGGCGCCTACTACGAGCGGTTCCCGGGTGTCTGGCACCAGGGCGACTTCGCCCGCTGGACCGTCAACGGAGGGATGGTCATCGCCGGGCGCTCCGACGCCACCCTGAACCCCGGGGGAGTGCGCATCGGCACCGCCGAGATCTACCGCTGCCTCGAGGCCATCCCCGAGGTGCTGGAGGCCATCGTGATCGGCCAGCCCTACCGGGCCGACACGCGTATCGTGCTGTTCGTGCGGCTGACGGGAGAGCTGACCGAGGAGTTGACCGGGCGGATCCGCGACCGCATCCGCCGCAACGCGTCGCCGCGTCACGTCCCCGCCCGCGTGGTGGCGGTCGACGCCGTTCCCCGCACCCGCAGCGGCAAGCTCACCGAGATGGCGGTTCGCGACGTGGTCTGCGGGCGGCCGGTGCGCAACACCGAGGCCATCGCCAATCCCGAGGCGCTGGACCAATTCCGCGACCGTCCGGAGTTGGCGTCGTGAGTGCCCCGGCCATGCGGCTGCGCAGCGCGCTGTACGCCCCGGCGAGCCGGCCGGAGTTGTTGCCGAAGCTGCCGCGCAGCGGCCCCGACGGCGTCATCATCGACCTCGAGGACGCTGTGGCCCCCAGCGGCAAGGCCCAGGCCCGCCCCGTGGCCGCCGCGGCGGCGCGCGAGCTGCGCAGCGCGCATCCCGATCTGGCGATCTTCGTGCGGGTCAATGCCGTCGACACCGAATGGTTCGAGGACGACATGGTCGAGGCGCTGGTGCCCGAACTCACCGGCGTTGTCGTGCCGATGCTGGAGTCGGCCGCGGCCGTGCAGCTCGTGGCCGAACGCCTCGAATCGATCGGTCCGCTGGGCGTGATGGTCGGGCTCGAGACCGTCGCCGGCGTGGAGTACGCCGCCGAGGTGCTGCGCCCGCCGGTGATCGCCGCCTACTTCGGGGCGGAGGACTACGTGGCCGACCTCGGCGGGGTGCGCACGCCCGAGAACCTCGAGGTGCTCTACGCCCGCTCCCGTGTGGCGATGGCGTGCCGCCTGGCCGGGGTGGTGGCGCTCGACCAGGTCGTCGTGAAGCTGCGGGACGAGGACGTGTTCGTCAGCGATGCCACGCAGGGCCGGTCGCTCGGCTACAAGGGCAAGCTCTGCATCCATCCGGCCCAGGTGCCCTGGGCGAATCGTGTCTTCACACCGTCGCCCGAGGAGGTCGACCGGGCGAGGCGCATGCTGGCGCTCTACACCGAGACGCAGCGCACCGGTGCCGGCGCCGTGTCCTTCGAGGGCCAGATGATCGACGAACCCCTCGCCCGCCAGGCGAGGGCCCTGCTCGCCGCCGCCGACTGAGAGCGGCGGCCGGGTGGGCGCCGCCGGTGCCACCTCCGGCTCTCGCCTCCGTCATCGATCCGGCCCCGACCCCGGCGTCCCTCACCCTCGGGTCGCGCCGATTGCCGCTCTCTCCTGCGTCAGCCGGTCAGCCTCGCCAGACCTGGCTCTTCAGGATCTCCGTGTCCATGTGGAAGTCGAGGCCGACGATGGCGCCGTCGGCGACTCGGGAGATCAGGACCTCGATGAGATCCAGCCGGGCACCCTCGATGTCGTTGCCGTCGGGCCATTCCCCCCGGCCCGTGCCCGTCGCCCGGTAGACGTAGCACGCCCCGTTCTCCTCGACGATGCGGTGGAGGACCTCGAAGTTGGCGTCGGGGAAGTGCTCGTAGAAGGCGCTGTGCATCTCGTGGAGGCCGGCGCGGTCGTACGGGTAGGGGGCTCCCTCGTCGTTGATCTCGCAATCCTCGGCCAGGACCGAGACCAGGAGGTCCGGGTCGTGGCTGTTGACGCCCTCGAAGAACGTCTCCATGAGCCGTTCGTTGGTCTCTCGCATGGCGTGGCTCGCTCCGTGTGGGTCGGTCAGTCGCCGCCGGGCCCGTAGTCCTCGGGGTAGCCCTCCATCGGCTGGGCCAGGATCCCGCCGTCGACGGTGAGCGAGGTGCCGGTCACGAACGACGACAATCCCGACGCCAGGAAGAGCGTGGCGATCGCCACGTCGTCGGGACTGCACAGCCGTCCCAGAGGGACGTGGTCCACGATGCCGGCGAATTCGGCCTCGACGTCGATGCCGTGCGGAGCGATCGCCTTGATGAAGTCCACGACGCCCTCGGTGAGCGAGGCCCCGGGGCAGATGGCGTTGACTCGGATGCCCCACGGCGCCAACTCCATCGCCAGGGCGCGTGTCAGGCCGATGAGGGCGTGCTTGGAGGTGATGTAGTGGATCAATCCCGGTGAGGACGGCTGGAAGGAGTCCACCGACGCCATGTTGATGATCACACCGCCGCGGCCGTCGGCACGCATCACCCGGGCCGCGGCCTGCGCGCACAGGAAACTGCCCGTGATGTTGGTGTCGATCACGCGCTGGAACTCCTCGCGCGGCATCTCGTCCAGCAGGTAGTTGGAGAACGCGCCGGCGTTGTTCACGAACACGTCGATGCGGCCCGTCAACTGCCGCGCCTCGGCCACGAGGTTCAGGATCGAGTCGTGGTCGGTCACGTCGACCCGGATGGCGACGCCCCTGCCGCCGGGAATCGAGGCCGCAACGTTCTGCGCCTTGTCCAGACTGCGGGCGGCGGCCACCACCGTCGCGCCGGCTTCGCCCATCCTGCGCGCGATGGCAGCGCCGAATCCCTGCGAGCCGCCCGTGATGACGGCGCAGCGGCCTGACAGGTCGACCAATTCGGAAATCCGCCTGTCACCGGTCTCCATCGCGCACCCCCTCGCCGCGGCCGTCCCAGCGGCGCCCGAGTCTATGCACCGGCCTGCGGGTGCTCAAGAACCCACCCCTCGCGCGGGTCGCCACGATTCCCCTCCTCGCGGTGGCGACCGCAGCCCGCTCGGACACCGGCACATCCTCACGGGCCCGGAGGGATCGTCTAGGCTCGGACCGAGAAGCTGCTCGGAGCTTCTGAAGGGGGAGTCGCAGCTTCTGGGGGGAGGAGATGCACTATGCGTGCCCTCGTTAGGTCGTCCGTTGTACGTGTGCTCGTCGCATCCCTGGCAGTGGTCCTGCTTGCCAGCGCATGCGGCGACGATGATGTGGAGGAGGCGCAGCCCCCTCCACCCGCCCCGGCTCCGACCGAGGCGCCGCCTCCGGCACCCACAGAGGCGCCACCGCCGCCGGATCCACCCCCGGCGCCCGCCGAGGAACCGGCCGAGAAACCCGTCTACGGCATGGTCACGGCCGTGCAGCACCCCTACTACGCGCCGACCGAGGCAGCGGTCGGTCCCACGTGCGAGCGATTGGGCTGCGAGGTCATCTTCCTGCAGCCCTCTTCGTGCGATGCCGCCGAGGAGAGCCAGCTCATCCGCGACGTGCTGGCGCGGGGGATCGACGGGCTCGGGGTCTCGGCGTGCGACGCCGCCGGCGTTCTGCCGGTGGTGGAGGAGGCCGCCGCCACCGGTATCCCGATCGTCACGTTCGACGCCGATTGCTGCGCCGACATCCGGACGATCGCCGTGAGCAACAGCGACCAGCAGATCGGTGAGCTGCACGCCGTGGCACTCAACGACCTCCTGCCCGACGGCGGGAAGGTCGTCAATATCATCGGATCGCTGGCGATGGAGAACGTGCGGACTCGCCTCGACGCACTCGCGGACGGCATCAACCCCGGCATCGAGATCGAGAACTTCGAGGACCAGAACGACCTGACCAAGACCGGCCAGATCATCAGGGACGTCCTGACCACCCAGGGTGACGAGGTCGACATCTTCCTCACCCAGACCGGCAGCGCGGCGGTCATCGCCCAGACCCTGGTGGACGAGGGATTCGGCCACATCCCCGTCGTCGGCATCAACGACTTCGAGGAGATCCTGGAGTGGGTCCGCAAGGGCAACGTCGTGAGCACGGTGGCGCTGAACCCCGGCGCCCAGGGCGAACTGGCGCTCGTCGCCCTCGACAAGCTCCGCCAGGGGCTCACCCCGTCGGTGGACTTCTTCGGAACGGGAGGCGTGATCATCACGCCGGAGAACGTGGACACCTACGCCGATGACGTGGCGGACCTGAACGCCCGTCTGCGGGAGGAATTCGACGCTCTCTGGTCGTAGTACCCAGCCCGCCTGCCGGACGTCAGGTTCCCGCGCCGCGCCCGAACACATGAGCGCCAATGGAGACCCGCTCTACGCCGGACACGGCCTGACGAAGTGGTTCGGCGGGCTGCGTGCCGTCCACGACCTCTCGCTTGAGTTGTTCGCCGGGCAGGTCCTGGCGCTCGTGGGGGACAACGGCGCCGGCAAGTCGACGACGCTGAAGATGCTGGCGGGGTCGCTCCGGCCCGACGCCGGATCCATCACACTCGACGGCGAGCACGTCCGGCTGGCCGGCCCGCGGACGGCTCGCGCCCTGGGAATCGAGACCGTGTACCAGGATCTGGCCCTCGCGGACACTCTCGAGGTGGTGCAGAACGTGTTCTCGGGGAGGGAGCTGACCCGCTACGGCTTCCTCCAGCGCGTCGAGATGACGAAGCAGACGGAGAGTCTCCTGGAGGAATTCCGCGTCAAGATCCCGAGCGTCTTCGCCCAGATCTCCTCGCTCTCGGGCGGTCAGCGCCAGGGATGTGCCATCTCGAGGGCGGTCAGCGGGGGCAGCCGGGTGCTGCTGCTGGACGAGCCCACGGCCGCGCTGGGGGTCGTCGAGCGCAGGAACGTGCTCGAACTCATCAAGAGCCTGCGCGACTCCGGCATCGGCATCCTCATCATCAGCCACAACCTGCCCGACGTGTTCGAGGTCGCCGATCGGATCACCGTGCTGCGCCGCGGCGAGCGGGTGGGGACGGTGCCGGCCGCAGACGTCGACGCCGGTGATCTCGTCGCCATGATCACCGGCGCATCGGGCGACGCGGCGGCAGAGGCGGGCTCCTGACGTGGACTCCCCGACCCGCGAGAGAATCTCGCGATGACCGCACGGAGCGGATGGGGAGCGGGGAAGTACACCGAGTCCCGCAACCTGCTCTTCGGCGCGCAGCGGTTCCCGAAGATCATCCTCGCCGCCGTCATCGTCGTCGGCGTGATCACCGTGATCATCGATACGCGATTCGCGTCGTGGCTGAACGTCACCAACATCCTGCGTGCCGCGGCACCGGTGGGCGTGGCGGCCGTCGGTCAGACGATCGTGCTGATCGGCGGGAACTTCGACCTCTCGATCGGCTCGATCGCAGGACTCACTGGACTCCTCACGGCGGTGTTCCTGCACAACGGCCTGGGTGCTCCCGAGACGATCGTGCTGGTGCTGCTCATCGGCATGGGACTCGGGCTGGTGAACGCGTTCGTCGTGGGGATCATCCGCATCAACCCCATCATCGGCACGCTGGGCACGGGGAGCGTCTTCTACGGCGCGGCAGTGCTGGCCACCAAGGGCGTCCCGCAGGTGTACCCGCGCGAGGGCCTGCTGTTCCTCGTGACCAAGCGACTGGGGATCCACCCCTCGGTGTTCGTCTACATCGGCGTGCTGCTGCTGTTCGGGGTGTTCCTGCACATGACCGTCTGGGGGGTGCGCACCTACCTGCTCGGCGCCAACGTGGAGGCGGCGCGCACGTCGGGTGTCCCGACGACGCAGACCGTGATGCTGACCTACGTGATCAGCGGGCTGCTGGCGGCCGTCGGGGGGATCCTGCTGACGGTGGAGCTTGGCTCGGGTCAGCCGAGCGGCGGCCAGACGTGGCTGCTGTCGACTCTGGCGGGTCCGATCATCGGTGGTGTGGCGGTGACCGGCGGAGCCGGCACGCTGTTCGGGGCATTCCTCGGCATGGTGCTGATCTCCGAGATCAACAGCGCGCTGGTGTTCGCGGGCTACACATCCTTCGCCAGAGAGTTGGCGCTGGGCATCGCCATCCTGCTGGCCATGATCGTGCAGGCCGACACGATCAGGTCGTTGCTGCGGACGGCCCGCAACCGTGCCCGCCTGCGGGCGGGCGAGGAGGTCCTGGACTGACCGGCTGCTAGAGCCCGGCCAGCTTGGCGTCGTCGAAGCGCCCCGCCTCGATGTCCGCCAGGGCGCGCTCGAAGATGGCCAGGGCCTCGTCGGCGTCGCTGCGGGTGATCGTCAACGGCGGGGTTATCTCCATGACGTTCCCGAAGGCCAGCAGGATCAGCCCCAACTCGAAGCACCGGTAGGCGAGCCGGTGGGCGTCGGTGGTGGCCGGTTCCCGGGTCTGCTGATCGGTCACCAACTCGACGCCCAGCAGCAGCCCCTTGCCCCGGACGTCGCCGATGAGCCGGTGACTGCCTTTCATCTCGAGCAGCTTCTCCTTGATGTAGCCACCCACGTCAATGGCGTTCCCGGCGAGGTCCTGGCGCTGCATCAACTCCAGGAAGGTCAGGGACGTCGTGCACGAGACCGGGTGGCCTCCGAGCGTGTACGCCGTGTAGATGTCGACCTCGAGGATCTCCGAGCGCCCGACCACCGCCGAGAGGGGGAAGCCCCCGCCGAGCGGCTTGGCGAGGCCGACCGCGTCGGCCTGTATGCCGAAGTGCTCGAATCCGAACATCCGCCCCGTCCGGCCGAACGCCGTCTTGATCTCGTCGAAGATCAGCCAGATGCCGTGCTCGTCGCACAACTCGCGCAGCGCGGGGAAGTAGTTGTCCGGGGGCACGATCTCCCCGCTGTCGGACTGGATGCTCTCGGCGAACACGGCGGCCGTCTCGTCGGCAGGGGAGACGTTCGTCAACAACTCGGTGCGGAGGTAGTCCAGGCACCGCAGCGAGCACTCCTGTGGATCGCACGGTCCCCACGTGCAGCGGTAGGGGTTGGGGTAGGGCGCCTTGGTGATGTGACCGCCGGGGATCGGTGTGCTCAGGGCGCCGTGCCCGGAGATTGCCCCCGAACCGATCGTCATGCCGTGGAACGCACCGATGAAGGAGACGATGCGGGGACGGCCCGCGGCCACCGGGGCGACCTTTGCCAGGTAGTCCATGGCGTCGGATCCGGAGACGCCGAACCAGACCTTCTTGGCGAAGTCCCCCGGGAAGAGGTCGACGAGTTTCTCCGCAAGTTCGACGGCGGGCTCGTGGATGTAGCACACGAGCGGGTGCGCGTACTCCTTGTCGATCGCCGAGATCGCCGCGTCGCGCACCTCGGGATGGCCGTAGCCGACGGGGACCGCTCCACCGCAGCCCATCCAGTCCAGGTACTCGTTGCCGTCGGGGTCCCACAGGCGCACGCCCTCGGCCCTGCCCACGACGAAGGGGTAGAGCCGGTACTTCAACGACTTCGTGATGACCGCACGGTCGCGGCGTGCGATCTCGATGGTCCGGCGAATGTCCCTGGACTCGTGAGCATCCATCGCTAGGTTCCTTCACTCGTTGCGGGGAGCGGCGCTCTCGGAGTGATCATCGTTACAGGCGCGAGGCGCGCTGTCCTAGTAGCTGCTCTCCACGGTGCTGGCGAACTTGCTGAGCAGGTGGGGGCCGGCGAGGACCGGTTCGTAACGGGGGGACTCGCCGGGATCCAGGCAGGTCGGCAGGCAGCGCACCTCGGCGTCCCAGCGCACGTTGTGGAAGAAGACGATGCTCTGGCGACGTGTGGAGCGGCCGGCGTTCTCCGGCGGCAGCCCGCCACGGTGCAGCGTGGAGACCCAGCGGTCGTTCGTCCAGCGGGCCATCATGTCGCCGAGGTTCACCACGAAGCCGCCCGGGACCGGTGGCACGGCCGCCCAGCCGTCGGGGCCCATCACCTCCAGGCCGCCCGGGGCGTCGTCGAAGCGCAGGATCGACAGCGTGCCGTAGTCGGTGTGCGCGCCGGCCCGCAACTGCCCCGGCAGGGGCCGGACCTCGACCTCGGGGTAGTTGATCGCCCGCATGGCGCTGGAGTGGTGCTCCAGGAACGGCTCGAAGTGGTCCTCGGGCAGCCTCAGGCCGACGGCCATGATCGCCAGGAGCCGGGCCGCGAGGTCGGCCATGGTCCGGAAGTAGGCCTCCCAGGCCGGGCGCAGTGTCGCCGGCCGTTCCGGCCAGCGGGCTTCGGCGAGGATCGCCCCGGCGCCGGGCGGGATGACCTCCGGCAGGTCCAGGGGCCCCATGTTGAGGGTCTCCTTCAGATCCGGCGGCGTGGTGTCGCCGAGGGAGCGGGCCAGGGTCTCGCCCTCGACGGGGGCGTAGCCGTAGGCGTAGTCCTCCGAGGGCGCCGGGCTGCGGCGCTTTTCCTCCAGAGGCAGGTCGAAGAACTCCCGTGCCGCCGCCCAGACCGCGTCGGTCATCTCCTCGGGCACTCCGTGACCCACGATGACGAAGAAGCCGATGTCCCGGCAGGCCTCGTCGACGGCACGCCCGACGGCGGTGAGAGCCTCGCCACCGTCGGCGGCGCCGGAGATGTCGATGATGGGTACCGGCGACTCGACGGACGCCGATGTCGCCCCTGTGATGTCGGTCATGGGCGTGCCGGGATCGGAGCAGCGGGAGTTCCGGGCCGGGTGAGGTGATTGCAAAGAAGTTTCATATACTTCACATCACTTTGAATCACGCTTCCGCCGGCTCACCGTCGGGCGAGTCGGCGGCACGCAGATTCAGTGACGCAGAGTTCATGCAGTAGCGCTCTCCGGTGGGGGCAGGGCCGTCGCCGAAGATGTGCCCGAGGTGCGCGCCGCATTTGTTGCAGACCGCCTCGGTGCGCGTCCAGCCGTGGCTGAGGTCGGTGCGTCTCCCGACGAGCCCCTCGTCCATCTCGGAGTGGAAGCTGGGCCAGCCGGTGCCCGAGTCGTACTTCGTGTCGCTGGAGAACAGCGCTATGTCGCAGACCACGCAGTGGTAGACGCCGTCGTCCTTGCAGTCCCAGTAGTCGCCGGTGAATGCCCGCTCCGTGCCGGCCTCCTGGGTGACGTGGTACTGGAGGGGCGAGAGTCGCCGGCGGAGTTCCTGCCGGTCGGGCTGTTCGGTGGTCATGTCGCCTCCAAAGACGTGCAGCGAACGGGCGTTTGGATTACACTGGTGTAATCCGGCGTGTCAGGCGTGTTACAAAGTGTGGCACAGGTGAGGTGTCACAGGTCGGGTGTCACAGCCCCTCCTCAAACTAATCGCAGACGGGCTTCCCCCAACGATCGACAGAACCGGCGCTCTCATCGCCGGGGAGCAACTGGAGGTAGAGAACTGATGACGAGAAATATCGCAGCCCCCAACGGCAAGGTGCGGGACCAGGCACTGGATCTGGCCCTGCGGCAGATCGAGAAGAACTTCGGCAAGGGCGCGGTCATGCGCATGGGTGAGAAGCCCGCCATGCAGATCGAGGCCGTGGCCACGGGGGCGCTGGCGCTCGACATGGCGCTCGGCATCGGCGGCCTGCCCCGCGGCCGGGTGACGGAGATCTTCGGACCCGAGTCCTCCGGCAAGACGACGCTTGCACTGCACGTCGTTGCCGAGGCGCAGCGCACCGGCGGTGTGTGCGCCTACATCGACGCCGAGCACGCCCTCGATCCCGTCTACGCCCGTGCCATCGGCGTGGATGTGGATGAGATGCTGATCTCCCAGCCCGACACCGGCGAGCAGGCGCTGGAGATCGCCGACGTGCTGATCCGTTCGGGGGCCATCGACGCGGTGGTGATCGACTCGGTGGCGGCGCTCACACCTCGCGCCGAGATCGAGGGAGAGATGGGTGACACCCATGTGGGATTGCAGGCCCGGCTCATGTCGCAGGCCCTGCGCAAGCTCACCGCCAACATGAACAAGACGCGGTCGCTGTGCATCTTCATCAACCAGCTGCGCGAGAAGATCGGCGTCATGTTCGGCTCGCCCGAGACCACGCCGGGGGGTCGGGCGCTGAAGTTCTACTCGTCGGTGCGCCTCGACATCCGCCGCATCGAGTCCATCAAGAACGGCGCCGAAGTGGTCGGCAACCGCACCCGCGTGCGAGTCGTGAAGAACAAGGTTGCCCCGCCGTTCCGCACCGCCGAGTTCGACATCATGTACTCCCAGGGCATCAGCCGGGAGGGGTCGGTGCTCGACATCGCCGTCGATCTCGACATCGTCAAGAAGTCCGGGGCCTGGTACACCTACGAGGGCGACCAGATCGGCCAGGGGCGCGAGAACGTCAAGCTCTTCCTGCGCGAGAACCCGGCCCTCGTGCTCGACATGTCCGAGAAGGTCACCGAGCGCCTGCTCCCGCAGATTGTCGAGGAACCAGCGGAGGCCGAGGTCGCAGCCGCCGGATAGCGACTCCGGCAACCGCTCCGGCGGGCCGTGCCGGGCGGAGGCTGCTCTACGCTTGGGTATGTGAGCGGCGACAGGCGCTACTTCATCCGCACGTTCGGGTGCCAGATGAACGAGCACGACTCCGAGCGCGTCGCCGGGCTGCTCGAGGCGGACGGTCTGCTGCCCGCCGAAGCGCCCGAGGACGCCGACGTGGTCGTGGTGAACACCTGCTGCATCCGTGAGAAGGCGGACCAGAAGCTCTACGCCTACCTGGGCAGGCTCAAGGCCCTCAAGCGTGCCCGCCCGGACATGCAGGTCGCCGTCGGCGGCTGCCTTGCGCAGAAGGATCAGGACCTCGTGCGTGCCCGGGCCCCGCACGTGGACGTCGTCTTCGGCACGCACAACGTGCACCGCGCCGCGGAGTTGCTGGCACGGGCCGCCGAAGTCGGTCCGATCACCGAGATCCTCACCGAAACCGTGCGCGCCGACGCCGAGACGTTCCCCTCGGCGCTGGCGGTCCGGCGCGATCTGCCGCACTCGGCGTGGGTGACCATCCAGATCGGCTGCGACAACTCGTGCGCCTTCTGCATCGTTCCCGCGGTGCGCGGCCCCGAGATCAGCCGGCCGTTCGAGGCGCTGCGCACCGAGGTGGAGGAACTGGCCCGCGCGGGCGTCACCGAGGTGACGCTGCTGGGCCAGAACGTCAACTCCTACGGCCGCGACCTGGCGCTGGCGCGTCGCCGTGCCGGGGAGACGGTGCCCGTCCGGCCGATGTTCGCAGATCTCCTGCGGGCCGTCGGCGCGGTCGACGGCATCCGGCGCGTGCGCTACACCAGCCCACACCCGAAGGACCTGCGGCCCGAGACCATCGCGGCGATGGCCGAGACGCCCGCAGTGTGCGAGCACCTGCACCTCCCGCTGCAGTCCGGCAGTGACACCGTCCTCGCTGCCATGCACCGGGGCTACACCGCCGAGCGGTATCTCCGGCGCCTCGAGGCGGCGCGCCGTGACATCCCGGACCTCGCCGTCAGCACCGACGTCATCGTCGGCTTCCCCGGCGAGACCGAGCAGGACTTCGCCGAGACGCTGGCGGTGGTTGCCGAAGCGGGGTTCGACAGCGCCTTCACGTTCGTGTTCTCGCCCCGACCCGGCACCGAGGCGGCTGACATGGAGGACCGCTTCGTGGATCCCGACGTGGTGACCGACCGCTACGAGCGGCTGCGGGCCGTCGTCGAGCGGTCCGCCCGGCGCCGCCACGAGGCGCGGATCGGCCGCCGGGAGGAGGTTCTGGTCGAGGGGCCCAGCAAGACCCGACCCGAACTGCGGACCGGCCGGACCCGCCAGAACAAGCTGGTGCACTTCCCGGCGGATGCGCCGCTGCGCGGGGGTTCCTTCGTGGACGTCGACGTCACGGGTGCCGGGGCCCACCACCTGCTCGGCGCACTCGCGGCGGTTCGCGCCACCCCGGCGCGCCGAGAGCGCATTCCCGTGGTCGCGGCCTGAACGACCGACCCGAACAGCGGATGGCCAACGGGAAGAACGACGGGTTCTGGGCCCGGCTCGCCATCGTCGGCCCGACGGCCTCGGGCAAGTCGATGCTGGCGCAGGAGTTGGCCCGGAGACGGCCACCCGCCGAACTGCTGTCGATGGACGCCATGGCCGTCTACCGGGGCATGGACATCGGTACCGGTAAACCCACGGCCCTCGAGACGTCGGAGGTGCCCCATCGCGGCATCGACCTGGTTGACGCAGCGAGCGAGTATTCCGTCGGGGAGTATCTGGCGGCCGTGCGCCCGCTGGTCGACACGCACGCCGTCCGCGGCGTGTCGCTGGTGGCGGTCGGCGGGACGGGGCTCTACGCCCGGGCCGTCGTGGATGGCCTGGACATTCCCGGAACCTATCCCGAGGTTCGCGCCGAACTTGAGGCGGAGCCCGACACGGCGGTTCTCTACGAGCGGCTGCGGAGTTGCGACCCCGTCGCGGCCGAGCGCACGGGTGCGGCGAATCGCCGCCGCATCATCCGCGCCCTGGAAGTCACCGTCGGCGGCGACCGGCGGTTCTCGTCCTACGGGCAGGGCCTCAGCCGCTACGGACCCACCCTCTTCACGCAGGTCGGGCTGCGACTGTCCCGCCCGCAGTTGGATGCGCGCATCGCCGAGCGCTACCGCGAGCAGCTCGACGCCGGCTTCCTCGACGAGGTGCGCCGGCTGCGCGACGCCCCGCTGCCGCTGTCGCGGACCGCCCGCCAGGCGCTCGGCTACCGGGAACTGCTTGACCATCTCGACGGTCGCTGTAGCCTGGCCGAAGCGATCGAGGAGGCGGTCCGGCGCACGCGCCGCTTCGCCCGACGCCAGGAACGCTGGTTCCGCCGTGACCCACGCATACGGTGGCTGGACGTCCAGGAGGACCCATGGGAGGTCTTCCCGGCCCTCCTGGAGATATTCGAGCGGTCCCGGATTTGAAACCACCTCGACCTCGACCATCCCAGCAGGGGTTGTTCCCGGCCCCCGGGGAGACATTCGACCGATGCACCTGACCAAGCACCACGTCTTCGGCAACGACTTTCTCGTCCGCCTCGAGACGTCCGACGACGTCTGCCTGCCGGCCTGGGTGCGTGCCGTCTGTGACCGGACCCGGGGGATCGGCGCCGACGGGGTCCTGTGGGTGCGACCCGACGAGGGCGCCGGCGCCGACGCCTCGGGCGGCGGGTCCTCGCGGGGTCAGCCGTTGCGTGCCGCCATGCGCCTGTACAACGCCGACGGCAGCGAGGCGGAGGTGAGCGGCAACGGCCTGGCTTCTCTGGCCCAGGCGCTCACGCTGAGAGCCGGGCGCGACGAGTCGGAAGTCCTCGTGGACACGGTCGCCGGCGAGCGCAGGGTCGTCATCGGCGAGTCCCGCTTCGCCGACGCCGACGACGCGGGTGCGGGGTTCGGGCGCATCCGCAGCCGTGCGGGGATCGATCTGGGAGAGGTGAGCGAGGACGGCGAGCGGAGCGGGCGCGCCGGCGCGGTTCTCGCCGAGACAGCGCCCGGGTTCCTGTGCTCCGGCTGGTTGTCGGTCGGCAACCCGCACGTCGTGGCGCTGCTGCCCGATGAGGAGGCCCTGGAGGCGCTGGCACTGGAGTCGCTGGGAGCCGCCCTGCAGCAGCATTTCGAACCGGTGAACTTCGAGGCGGTGGCGATAACGGACCGCTCGCGAGTCCGCATGCGGGTCTTCGAGCGCGGGGTGGGCGTCACATCGGCCTGCGGGAGCGGCGCGGCTGCCGTCGCCTGGCAGTTGCGCCGCTGGGATCTGGTGGAGGAGTCGGTGGCGGTCGACATGCCCGGTGGGACCGCCGAGGTGGTCGCCGGACCCACCGTCGAGTTGCGCGTCCCCGTGATCTACGTCGCCGACGTCGAGGCGCCCCAGCCTGCGGCGCCCGACGGCGAGGGGACCCCGTGACCGACCCGCCGGATCACCTGCACACCAACACCCACCGGGGGGCGTTCGGCGAGTTCGGCGGCGATACCGGCGGCTTCATCGACCGGGCGTTCCGCGAGCGGATCGTGTTGGTCGGTGTTGGCACACCGCCGCTGCGGGTCGGCGACGTGGAGGAGTCGCTCGACGAGTTGGCCCGCCTGGTGGACACGGCCGGAGCCGACCCGGTCCACCGCGTCATGCAGCGCCGGGACCGCATCGATCCCGCGACCTACGTGGGTCGCGGCAAGGCCGAGGAGCTTCGCGAGATCTCCGAGGAGTACGACGCCGACACCGTCGTGTTCGACGATGAATTGAGCCCCGCGCAGCAGTACAACCTCGAAGGCATCCTGGGCCGCACCGCGATCGACCGCACGACGGTGATTCTCGACATCTTCGCCCAGAACGCCGCCAGCATCGAGGGCAAGGTCCAGGTGGAGTTGGCGCAGTTGCGCTACCGGCTGCCGCGCCTGCGGGGGTCCGGCTACCGGCTGAGCCAGCAGGCCGGTGGGATCGGTACCCGGGGACCCGGCGAGACCCAACTCGAGGTGGATCGACGGCGGCTGCTGCGGCGCATCAACAACCTGGAGCGCAAGCTGCGAGACATCCGGCGACATCGCGGCGTGCAGGCGAGGCGAAGGCAGCGCTCCGCCCAGTCCACCGTCGCCATCGTGGGCTACACGAATGCGGGCAAGTCGAGTCTCCTCAACGCTCTGTGCGAGGCCGACGCCCACACCGAGGACCGGCTGTTCGCCACGCTCGATGCGCTGACCCGTCGCCTCGCCCTGCCCGGCGGCGAGACCGTGCTCCTCGTCGACACGGTCGGCTTCGTGCGGAAGCTTCCGCACGAATTCGTCGAGGCGTTCATGACCACCCTCGAGGTCGTCGCCGACGCCGACCTCCTGCTGCACGTCGTCGACGCCTCGGCCGCCGACTGCGACGGCCAGATCACCGCCGTGCGGGAGGTCCTGGAGGTCATCGGCGCCGTCGCGGTGCCCGAGTTGCTGGTCTTCAACAAGAACGACATCGCTGCGGGTGTCGAGCAACTGCTTGCGGCGCATCCCGGGAGCGTCGCGGTCTCGGCGGTCACAGGCTCCGGCGTGGAGCATCTCACCGCCGTGATCGGCGACCGGTTGCGGGCCGCGGCGGTCACCGCGGAGTTCGTGGTTCCGTTCGCACGCGGTGAGGTCATGGCGGGTCTGCACCGGTCCGCGCACGTGCTGTCGGAGACGGCGACGGGGGAGGGGATGCGCTATGTCGTCCGGATCGATGACGCCTCCGCGGCTCGATTCGCCGACTACCGGTGCGGCGCGGCGGGCAACTCCGACGGCGCCGACGGCGCGCGGAGCCGGTGAGGCACGTGGGACGGATCGTTCGCCGAAGCGGGTCGAGCCGGTGAGTGGCGGGATCCGCCTGGAGCCGTACCCCTACGACCGGCTGCACGTCCTGCGGGCCGCCGCCGACGAGCACCCGGGGGGCTGCGTCGACCTCTCGATCGGCGATCCGTGCGATCCGCCGCCGCCGGCGGCCACCGAGGCGCTGCGTGAATCGGGCACCGAGCGGTCGTATCCCCGATCGGTCGGCTCGCCGGAACTCCGGGCGGCCGCAGCCGGCTGGCTGGCGCGGCGGTTCGGTGTGGACGTGGCCCCCGGGCACGTGGCGGCATGCGTGGGCACCAAGGAACTGGTGGCCTCACTGCCGCGCCTGCTGAAGCTGCACGGCAATGAGGGGGACACCGTGCTGTACCCGGCGGTGGCGTACCCGACGTACGCGATGGGCGCCCGGCTGGCCGGTCTGCGGGCGGTGCCGGTGCCACGGGATGCGGCCGGACGTCTCGATCTCGGAGCCGTCGACGCCGCTGACGCCGATCGGGCACTCTGCCTGTGGGTCAACTCGCCGGCCAATCCCACCGGCGCGATCGAGGATCTGGGCGCCGTCGCCACGTGGGGCCGCGAACGGGGCGTGGTTGTCTGCAGCGACGAGTGCTACGTGGAGTTCGTCTGGAACCGTCCCCGGGCGACCTTGCAGGGCCCGCCCCTGGAGGGTCACACCATCCTGGCGCACGGCTCGGCGGGGGTGCTGGCCGTGCATTCGCTCTCCAAGCGCTCCAACTTCGCCGGTCTGCGCGCCGGCTTCTTCAGCGGCGACGCCGGACTGGTGGACTTCCTGACCCAGGCGCGCCGGCACCTCGGCCTCATGGTCCCCGGCCCGGTGCAGGCCGCCGCGGCGGCGGCGCTGAACGACGACGGGCACGTGGAGGTACAGCGGCGGCGCTACCGCGCCCGGCTGGAGCGGCTGTCGGCTCTGCTGGAGGGCCTGGGCCTGCCGGCGCCCCTGCCCGAGGGCGCCTTCTACCTGTGGGTGCCGGCGCCCGGTGGCGACGCCTGGGCCCTGGCGGAGCGGCTGGCGGCCGAGGTGGGGATGCTGGTCAGCCCTGGCGAGTTCTACGGGAGCGCCGGCAGCGGCCACGTGCGCGTGTCGGCCGCGGCACCCGACGAGCGGCTGGCGCTGCTGGCCGACCGGCTGGGGGTCTCCGGGAGGCGCGGCGCCCCCCGGTAGCCTGCGACCATGACGTACCGCGCTGATCTCAAGGCCCGGATCGGCGAGTTCTGGGCAGGGCGCGCCGGGCTCTCCGCCGCCGACGCCGAAGCCCGCGAACTTGTGCACGAGGCCATCGATCTGCTCGATACGGGCGAGGTGCGCGTGGCCGAGGTCTCCGCGAGCGGCGATGTCGTTGTCCACGAATGGCTCAAGCAGGCGATCCTGCTGCTCTTCAAGCTCTCGAAGATGGAGACGACCGAACTGGGGCCGTTCGAGTTCGCCGACAAGATCCCACTCAAGACGCGTTACCAGGAGCGGGGTGTGCGCGTGGTGCCCGGTGCCTCAGCGCGGTGGGGCAGCTACCAGGCTCCCGGCGTGGTGATGATGCCGAGCTACGTGAACATCGGTGCGTACGTGGGAGCCAACTCGATGGTCGACACGTGGGCCACGGTGGGCTCGTGCGCGCAGATCGGCGCCAACGTGCATCTCTCGGGCGGCGTGGGCATCGGCGGGGTGCTCGAGCCGCCGCAGGCCGTGCCGGTCATCGTCGGAGACGAGTGCCTCATCGGCAGCCGCTGCATCGTCGCCGACGGGGCGCGCGTCGGCGAGGGAACCGTGCTCGGCGCCGGCTGCATCCTCACCGGCTCCATCCCGGTCATCGACGCCGCCACCGGCGAGGAGTTGGGGCGGGGTGCCGTCCCGCCCTGGTGCGTGGCCGTGTCCGGCACCCGGCCGCGCACGTTCACCGGCGGTGAGTTCGGTCTGCCCTGCGTGCTGGTGGTCAAGCGCCTGACGCCCGGCGAGCGCCACGACAAGTCGGTCCTCAACGAGGTGCTGCGCGATCACGGGGCGGCCACCTGAGCCGAGGACGGTTGGTCCCGTGAGCGCCGCCGCGCCGACGATCGATCTGCTGGCGCTGACGGCGGAACTGATCGGCATCCCGTCGGTCAGCCTGGCCGAAGGCGATCTGGCCGATCACGTCGAAGCCTGGTGTGCCAGGCATCCCTGGCTCGAGACCGACCGGATCGGGGACAACGTGGTGTCTCGGACGAACCTCGGCCGAGCCCGACGACTCCTGCTGGCGGGCCACCTCGACACTGTGCCGCCGTGCGGAAACAGCGAGCCGGTTGTCGACGGGGACCGGGTCAGCGGTCTTGGAGCCGCCGACATGAAGGGCGGCGTGGCCGTGATGATGGCGCTGGCGGCGGCGCACCCCCGTCCGGCGGTGGACACGACCTACGTGTGGTACGCAGCCGAGGAGATCGCCATGGAGCACAGCGGCCTGAGGGAGTTGGCCACTGCGCGACCCGATCTTCTGGCGGCCGATGCCGTGGTGCTCGGTGAACCCACCGGCGCCGTTCCCGAGGCCGGCTGCCAGGGCACGATGCGTCTCCGGATCACGCTGGAGGGCAAGCGCGCGCACACGGCGCGCCCCTGGATGGGCAGCAATGCCATCCATCGTCTCGCCGGTCTACTCGGGGCCCTCGAGTCCTACGAGCCGCGCCGTCCTGTCATCGACGGGTGCGAGTACGCCGAGGCCTTGCAGGCCGTCGCGGTGTCCGGTGGAGTGGCGGGCAACGTCGTGCCCGACGAGGCCGTCGTCGTCGTGAACCACCGCTTCGCGCCGGACCGGAGCTCGCAACAGGCCGAGGCGCACGTGCGTGAGGTCCTGTCGCCGCACCTGTGCGCGAGCGACGTTGTCGATCTGGTGGAGGTCGCACCGGCGGCTGCACCCTCGCTCGATCACCCGCTCTTGGCGGCGGTCGTTGCAGCCGGCGGCGGGCCGGCCGCGGTGCGTGCCAAGTTGGGTTGGACCGATGTCGCGTTCTTCGATGCTCGCGGTGTCCCGGCGCTGAACTTCGGCCCGGGCGACAGCGAGCTGGCGCACACGGCGGGGGAGTTCGTGCGCCGCGACTCCCTCGAAGCCGTCTACCGCGCGCTGGCCGGCGTCATCGCCGGCGACGGCCAGTCGATCAGACCCTGCGCAGGACGCTGACGACCCGGCCGTAGATCTGAAGTTCCCGCGCCGGATAGCGCATCGGCGGGTAGCCCGGGTTGGAGGAGACGAGCACGACGTCGTCGCCGTCGCGCTGGAACCTCTTGACCGAGGCCTCGTCGCCCGGCAGGCCGGCGACGACGATGTCGCCCTCGCCCGCGAGGTGCTGCATGCGGACCACCAGCAGATCACCGTCGAAGATGCCGTCACCGGTCATCGAGTCGCCGCGCACGCGAACCACGAAGGCGTCCTGGTGGCCCACGAACTCCGTCGGCAGCGGCAGCGTCTCCTCGATGTTCTCCTGGGCAAGGACGCCGACACCGGCGGCGACGTCACCGACAAGCGGCACGTAGCTCACCGGATGGCGGTCCACGGCGTGACCCGAGACCGGGTCGTAGTGCACTTCGAGAGCGCGGGGCTTGGTGGGGTCCCGCCGCAGGAATCCCTGTTCCTCCAGGATGACCAGGTGCCGCTGGACCGAGGCCGGTGAGATGAGTCCCACCGCCTTGCAGATCTCACGCACCGAGGGCGGGTAACCGCGCTCGCGTGTGTACTCGGCCACGAAGTGGATGATCGCCTGGCGACGTTCGGAGAGCTTGGCCACCGCGGCGGGCCGCGCCGAGCCGTCCTCTGCTGTGTAGGCCGGGTTCTCGCTGCTCATGCTGTCCTTCCTTGCGGGCTGGGATTCCGGGATTCCCGGACTTGATATGTACAAGTGTTTCGAGTTACAATACTGTCATGCACGGTCGATCTCCATCCGGAGCCCGAGTCGGGCAGCCTCGCAGAGCATATTCCTTTGCGTTTGCAGCAAGTCCGAGCATGACGGGTACAGATGTTGCCATGTCCCGACGTGAATGTCAAGGACTCCCGGCTGCTCAGGGCGTCGCGCGCCTGCGCCCCACCGACCTCCGGACGACTGTGTCACACCCCCCGATCATGCTGGAAGGCATGAACGCACGTACACCGGTCTCGTACCCGTCCCATCCCATGCCCTCGACCTCCGGGCGCCGGTTCGGCGCCGGCGCCCCACGCTCGTCGCGGGTCTACCTCTGGCGCCGTCTCCTCGTGCTCATCGCGCTCGCCTGCGTTGTGTGGGGTTCGCTCTGGGGTGTCTTCCGGCTGGGAGGGCTACTCGGGGCGCAGCTCATCGCGCCGGCTCTCGGTACCGCACCCGTCCCGGTCGTGGACGGGCCTCAGGCTGGCGCCTGAGCGCGCGGGCGACGCAGGTAGCGGGCGAACACCATCCCGTCGGCGACGAGGAGCCGATCGAGATGGAGGTCCAGGGCGTCGGGCGGCGGATCGCCCTCGAGCAACCCCGGGCCGCCCGGTGCCAGCAGAGGGGAGCGGGTGATGCAGTACTCGTCGATGAGATCGGCGGCGGCGAAGGAGTTGTTGAGGCGCGGTCCCCCCTCCAGGAGGATCAGCGAACGGCCCTCGGAGGCCAGGTCGTTCACCACGGCCGGCGCCTCGACCACCGTCGTGCCCGCCGTCCGCACCTCGGCGACGGGCTCCAGAGCGGCTCGACGCTCCGGCGCCGTGGCCGCAGCGAGGTAGAGGCGCGGCCGCTCCGAGCCGCTGAACAGCCGGGCGGAGGGGTCGAGGTCGCCGCGGGCGCTCACGACCGCCAGCAGCGGCTGGGCCTGCTGCCCCCTGCCGCGGCGGCGACGCCGGGTCTCCGGCGGCACGGCGGGCGGTCCGTAATCTTCGGTGCGGGCGGTCCCCGCACCCACGACGATGGCGTCCGCACAGCCCCGCAGGGCGGTGAGGACCGCCCAGTCCGCCGGGCCTCCCAGCGGTCCGGAGCGTCCCTGCACGCTCACGGCACCGTCGACCGTGGCAATCATGCAGAGCATCACCCACGGGTTCTCCGGCGAGTGCGGGCGCGGTGCCTGCTCGTAGATCTCGAGGTGATCCACCGAGGGCCTGAAGTCCGGCCAGACCTGCTGCATCGAGACCATCTGCACAACGTATCTGTAGATCTGCTGCGGACACGGTTGGGGGAAACCTCCGCCGGGGCGGTGGAAATCTGCATCGGCGGGAGGGAAATCTCCGGGAATTCGACGGGAGCACCGCAGATGGCGCCGTGCGCCCTGCGCTCGATGGCTAGCTTCCGGCAACTCTGCTCTAGATTGAAGGTGACGAGGTGGCCGCTGAGTGCCTCGGCAAGACGCCGGAAGGCGAGGTGAGCACGTGACTGTCCTGTCCGAGCAGATCCGCATCGACATCCGGCGCTTCTTCACGATCGAGGGGGTCGATCCGTTCGACACCGTCGAATGGGGCCGCCGGCTCGCCCGGATCTCCGGCGCATCCTCCGAGGTGATCTTCGAGCAGGACGGCGTGGAGTTCCCCGAGACGTGGTCACAGAACGCCGTCAACATCGTTTCCCAGAAGTACTTCCGCGGCCGGCTCGGAACACCGGAGCGCGAGTCGTCCCTGCGCCAGCTGATCGGCCGGGTGGTCGGTGAGATCAGCCGCTGGGGCACCGAGGACGGCTACTTCGCCGATGCCGCCGAGGCCGGCGCGTTCACCGACGAGTTGACGTATCTGCTGGTCAACCAGAAGGCGTCGTTCAACTCGCCGGTCTGGTTCAACATCGGCGTTCCAGGTGCCCTGCCGCAGTCCTCGGCGTGCTTCATCCTGGCGGTCGAGGACTCCATGGAGTCGATCCTCAACTGGTACACCGAGGAAGGGCTGATCTTCAAGCGAGGCTCGGGTTCGGGCGTCAACCTCAGCCGCATCCGCTCGGCGACCGAGCACCTCTCCGGTGGTGGCCGGCCGAGCGGCCCCGTGAGCTTCATGCGGGGGGCCGATGCCTCCGCCGGGGCCATCCGCTCCGGAGGCACGACGCGGCGAGCCGCCAAGATGGTCGTCCTCGACGCCGACCACCCGGACATCGTCGACTTCGTCTGGTGCAAGGCCCGGGAGGAGCGCAAGGCGCGGGTGCTTGGCGAGGCCGGGTTCGACCTGAGCTTCGACGGGGCGGACAGCACCTCGCTTCTCTACCAGAACGCCAACAACTCGGTCCGGCTCACCGACGAGTTCATGGAGGCGGCGCTGGCGGGCGGGCGCTGGAGCCTGACGGCGCGCACCACCGGCGAGGTCGTCGAGAGCATCGACGCCTCCGACCTTCTCAACCAGATCGCAGAGGCCGCCTGGCAGTGCGCCGACCCCGGCGTGCAGTTCGACACCACCATCAACCGGTGGCACACCACCCCCGCGGCGGGCCGCATCACCGCGTCCAACCCCTGTTCGGAATACCTGCACCTCGACAACTCGGCGTGCAACCTGGCGAGCATCAACCTCCTGTCATTCCTCGACGCCGATGGCCGGTTCGACGTGGCGGGTTTCCGGGCCGCGGTCCGGGTCGTGTTCTGCGCTCAGGAGATCCTGGTGGGGCGATCCCACTACCCGACACCGGCGATCGGTGCCAACGCGGTGGCGTTCCGCCAGCTCGGCCTCGGCTACGCCAATCTCGGCGCACTGCTCATGACCATGGGCCTGCCGTACGACTCCGACGCCGGTCGGGCGACGGCGGCGGCCGTCACCTCGGTGATGTGCGGTGAGGCGTACCGCACCTCCGCGCACATCGCGGCCCGCATGGGACCGTTCGCCCAGTACGAGTCGAACCGCGCCGACGTCCTGCGGGTGCTGAACATGCACAGCGCCGCCGTCGACGGCATCGACGCCGGTCGGGCCCCCGCGGCGCTCACCGATGCCGCACGGCTGGTCTGGGACGACGCCTGCGAGTTGGCGTCCACCGTCGGGGTGCGCAATGCCCAGGCGACGGTGCTTGCGCCGACCGGCACCATCAGTTTCATGATGGATTGTGACACCACCGGTATCGAGCCCGATCTCGCGCTGCAGAAGTCGAAGTCGCTCGTCGGTGGCGGATCGCTGACGATCGTGAACCGTTCGGTCGCGCCGGCCCTCGCGCGGCTGGGCTATGCCGAGGCCGAGATCGCTGGGATCATGGCCCACGTGGAGAGGAGCGGTTCGATCCTCGGCGCACCGGGACTGGCGCGTGAGCACTACCCGGTGTTCGCCTGCTCCATCGGCGACAACGCGGTGAGCCCCGAGGGGCACGTGCAGATGATGGCGGCGGTCCAGCCATTCCTGAGCGGGGGGATCTCCAAGACGGTCAACCTGGGTGCCGATGCGACGGTCGCCGATGTGGCCGACCTCATGGTGTCGGCCTGGCGCAGCGGCGTCAAGGCCATCGCCGTCTACCGCGACAACTCGAAGTGGCAGCAGCCGCTGGCCGCGGCGGGCGGCGCCGCGAGGCCGGAGGAGTCCGCCAACGCCGACGTGCCGGCGGCGCTGCCCGAACCGGTGCGACGTCGCCTGCCCCGGCACCGGGCGTCGCGCACGATGGAGTTCCGGGTGGCCGACTGCAAGGGGTTCGTGACCGTCGGCGAGTACGAGGACGGCCGGCCCGGGGAGATCTTCGTGCGGGTGTCCAAGCAGGGTTCGACCCTGGCAGGGATCATGGACGCCTTCGCCGTGGCCGTCTCGCACGGTCTCCAGTACGGCGTGCCGCTACGAGCGTACGTGGACGCCTACTGCGGGATGCGGTTCGAACCCGCCGGTGTGACCGACGACCCCGACATCCGCATCGCCACCAGCCTCATGGACTATCTGTTCAGGCGGCTGGCGCTGACGTACCTGTCGCCCGAGGAGCGCGCCGAGATGAGTATCTTCTCCACCTCCGAGCGGCTCGAGCCGACGCTGCCGGGCGTCGCCGAGGCGGCCACCGGTGCAGCGCAGGGCATCGACGTCGCACCCGACCCACCGTCGGTCCTGCGCCGGTCCGCGGCCGGGACCTCTCCGGAGGGGTTGGCGGAAGCGCCCGAGAGAGGATCGGCGGATTCCGCGTCGCCGCTGTGCATGGTGTGCGGCACCCGGATGATCCGGGCCGGGTCGTGCTACGCCTGCACCACGTGCGGCGCAACGAGCGGCTGTAGCTGACGCCGCGGCACAGGCGACCCGGCCGGGCCCCGAACCCGGAAGCCTGCGGCGAGAGTAGGACCGACGACGATGGCCGAAACCACCGTGGCCGCGGTGTTCCACACCGGTGCAACCGATCTCAGCGTCGAGCAGGTGACGATCGACTCTCCCCGCGCTCACGAGGTGCTCGTGCGCACCGTCGCCACGGGACTGTGCCACAGCGACTTCCACTTCATGGACGGTTCCTGGCCGATCCCGACGCCGTGCGTGCTCGGTCACGAGGCAGCGGGAGTCGTGGAGGCGGTCGGCGCGGATGTGGCCGAATTCACCCCCGGAGATCACGTCATCACGTGCCTCTCCGTGGGCTGCGGCGAGTGCGTCATCTGCCTGAGCGGGCGCTCCTACCTGTGCACCGACGGCCGGATGCTGCGGTCCCGGCCTGCCGGTCAACCGCCGCGTCTGGCTCTCGAGGATCGCGAACTGCACCAGTTCGTCGGGTTGGGCACCTTCGCCGACCGGATGTTGGTGCATCGCCGGGCGCTCGTCGCGATCCGCCCCGACATGCCCCTGGACCGCGCCGCCCTGCTCGGGTGCGGGGTCCTGACCGGGACCGGGGCCGTGTTCCGGACCGCCGGCGTGCGCCCGGGATCGTCTGTGGCGGTCGTGGGATGCGGTGGCGTCGGCATGGCGGCGGTCCAGGCGGCGCACATCGCCGGAGCCACGGCCGTCATCGCCGTGGACACCGAGCCTCGCAAACTGGCCTGGGCTCGAGAGTTCGGAGCGACGCACACCGTCGATCCCGCCGATGGCGATCCGGTCGAGCAGGTCCGGTCGATCACCTCCGGCGGCGCCGACTTCACCTTCGAGGCGATCGGCTCGCCGCGGACCGTGGCGCAGTGCTTCGACATGGCCGGGCGCGGCGGCACGGCGACCGTCATCGGCATGCTGCCGCAAGGCTCACGCGTCGAGATCGACGGGCCCGACCTGTTCCTGTCCGAGAAGCGCCTGCAGGGATCGCTCATGGGATCGAACGTCTTCCGGCGTGACCTGCCCCAACTCGTGGACCTCTATCTCGATGGACGCTTGCGCCTCGACGAGATGATCTCGCTGCGGCTCGGAATCGACCGAATCAACGAGGGATACGCGGCGATGCTCGCCGGTGAGGTCGTGCGCTCGATCATCGAATTCCCGTGAGCCGTGCCGGAGCGCCTAGGACTGCAACCCGGCGCGTACCCGACTGAGCGGGGGGCGCTCGCGTAGCTCCACGGGCAGCGGCCGTGCCCCGGGGCGGTGGAGCACGGCACTCCATTCGCCGGCGAGCGCCGGCGAATCGACTCCGGCTCGTTGCAGGACCGTCTGCAGGATCGCGAGCGCCTGTGGGGACAGTTCGGCAAGCGGCCGGTTCCGGTGCTCGCGCACACCGAGGTCCACCTCGGCGATCGCGCCGGGCCCGAAGCGCCGGGACAGGTCGATCAGCAGCGCCACCTCAACCCCCCAGCCCTCGACGAAAGGCACCTCGATCGCGGCGGAGCGCCGGATCGCGTACTCGCCGCCGAGCGGCTGGCGGATGTGGGCCAGTTCGGGAAAGAACTGTGCCAGCAGCGGCCGGGCCATCAACTCCGTCGTGCGTCCCCCGTCCGGCCCCCCGTGCAGCCGTCGCTCGTAGTAGCCCTTCACGAGGACGGTCCGATCATCGGTCAGCAGCGGTTCGACCAGCGCGGTGATGTAGTGCGCCTCGAAACTCCGCAGGTCGGCGTCGCACCAGACGATCAGGTCCGTATCGGTCGCCGCCACGCTCTTCCACAGGGCGTTCCCCTTGCCCCGCCCCGGCCCGGCCTCGGGGAGCACTGCGGCGGTGGCGACGACCCTTGCACCTGCAGCCTCGGCCACCTCCCGCGTGCGGTCCGTGGAGTTGTCGTCGAGGACCAGGAGATCGTCCACGAGTGCGGTCGCGGGGGTCATCAGCGTGCGCCGGATCTCCGAGCAGATCGTCCCGACGGTCGCCTCCTCGTCGAGGGCCGGCAGGCACACGGCGACGGTGCGAGTTCCCTTCAGCCCGGTGAGCCGGTCGAGATCTCCTGTCACGGACACGCGGCGAACGGTAGCCGTACCCGGTGGTTCAACGGCACCCCGCTAAACTTGTCGCAGGCGGCGAGCATTCCGACCAGGACACCCGCCACCGGAGATTCCTGCATCGGAGAGGCCCCGTGATTGCGTCGATTCCCAGCCCTGACGTGGGCACGCTGTCCCTCGGTCCACTGAATCTGCGCCTCTACGGCCTGATGGTGGCGCTGGGCGTGATCGGCGGCGCCTACCTCGGAGCGCGCGCCCTTCAGCGCCGCGGGTTGAATCCGGAGTGGGCCGTCCAGGTGTGCACCGTCGGTGTCCCGTTCGGCCTCATCGGCGCGCGCGCCTACCACGTCCTGACCGACTGGAAGAGCTACCAGGGGCGCTGGGTCGACGTCGTCAAGATCTGGGAGGGCGGCCTCGGCATCCCGGGAGCGATTCTGGGGGCGGTTCTCGGCGCCCTCATCGTGATCCGGCTGCGCGGGATGCCGCTGCGGGCGATGCTGGACATGGGCGCGGTCGGCATCCCGCTCGGCCAGGCCATCGGCCGCCTCGGCAACTGGTTCAACCAGGAACTGTTCGGCCGGCCGACCGACCTGCCGTGGGGCCTCGAGATCGACCAGCGCCACCGCCCGGTGGAGTATCTGGACAACGAGACGTTCCATCCGACGTTCGCCTACGAGATGGCTTGGAACCTGCTCGCGTGCGGACTCCTGTGGCGTCTGTATCGCCGCGACACGCTGCCGCGGGGCCACCTCTTCGCGCTCTACCTATTCCTGTATTCCGCCGGACGCCTCTGGATCGAGGCCCTGCGGGTGGATCGGGCGAGCCTGCTCGCGGGTGTCCGGGTGAACATCTGGGTGATGGGCGGCGTCGGCGTGTTGTCCGTGCTGTTCCTCCTGTTCGTGACGCCCAGGCGGCGTCGCATCGAAGCGGCGCTGGGGGCCGATCTGCCCGACGTGGCTGACGAGACCGGCGGCCACGCTGCCGCCGAGGTCATCGCGGAGCCGGAGCCCGCCCACCGGGAGCCCGCACTCCCGGAGTCAGCGGCGTCCGAGACGGCTCAGCCCGAGCAGCCGGAGCCGGAGCCGGCCCAGCCCGACGAGTCTGCCGAGGGACCCGACGGCGGAGTTGCGGAGGATGAAGCCGCCGCCGGGGCGGACGAGAGCGCCTCCGGCGACTCGGCCGACGAGGATCAGGCGGTCTGAGTCGATGGACGATCCGACGCTTGTCGCGGGAATCAGTCCGGCGCGCGTCGAGCGCGGTTTCGCCTTCGTGGACCTCTGCAACTTCACGAGGTACACCGACGACCACGGCGACCGCAAGGCGGTGGCATTGCTCGCCGAGTTCCGTCTCAGCGTGCGCGCCGTGGTCGCCGGCCACGGTGTCCGCATCGCCAAGTGGCTCGGTGACGGGGCCATGCTGGTCGGCGTCGAGAACGAGCCGCTGGTGGAGGCCGTCGTCCACCTCAACAAGGTCGTGATCGCGCAGGACGTCCTACCGCTCCGGGCAGGGATGGCCGCGGGACCGGTCATCCTGTTCGAGGGAGACGACTACATCGGCAATGCCGTGAACCTCGCCGCTCATCTGTGCGACCTGGCGAAGCCGGAGCAACTGCTGGCTCCCGCCGACCTGCTCTCGGACCTCATGGTGAACACGAAAGCAGACCGCGTCGGGTTGCTGGAGATCCCCGGATTCACCGAGCGCGTCGACGTCGTGCAGTTGCGCGAGGCCGAACCCGAGGTTTGGGCACGTGACTGAGGACCCCGGCACCCCGCGCCCCCAGCGGCTGGCGGCCGGACTTCCGGTCAGCGGCGCCTGGCAGGAGGGCGACCCGATCGGGGATCGCCGCTTCTTCACCCTGCCCTCGAGCCGGCCGTTCGTCCTCGAAGGAGGGCGCGCACTCGACAGCGTCACGGTCGCCTACGAGACGTGGGGGACCCTGGACGACGACGCCTCCAACGCCATCCTGGTGTGCCACGCGTTGACCGGGGATGCGCACGCATACGACCCGCATCAGAGCAAACGAGGCTGGTGGCAGGGAGTCATCGGACCCGCGGAGGCTCTCGACACCCAGCGCTACTTCGTCGTGTGCGTCAACGTGCTCGGGGGGTGCCAGGGAACGACCGGCCCGGCTTCGCTGAACCCGGCGACCGGGCGCCGCTGGGCGGCAGAGTTCCCGCCCGTCACCATTCGTGACATCGTGCGCACCCAGGCGCGCCTCGCGGACCATTTGGGGGTGAAGCAATGGCTCTGCGTCGTGGGTGGCTCGATGGGGGGGATGCAGGCGCTCGAGTGGGGCGCCATGTACCCGGCGCGGGTCCGTTCGATCGCCCCGCTGGCGGTGGGATGCGCGGCCAGCCCGTGGCAGATCGGCTGGAGCGCCGTCGGCCGCGCGGCCATCGCGCTGGACCCTCGCTGGCGGGGAGGCGACTACTACGACGCGCCTGCGGGCGAGGGGCCGCACGAGGGCCTGGCACTCGCCCGGGCGGTGGCCCAGATCACCTACCGGAGCGACGAACTCTTCGCCGAGCGGTTCGGGCGGGCTCTCATCAGTCCCAGCGAGCAGTTCGGGCTCTGGGACCGCTACAGCGTGGAGGGCTACCTCGACTACCACGGCGAGAAGCTCGTGCGCCGCTTCGACGCAAACTCGTACCTCGTGCTGAACAAGGCCATGGACACGCACGACCTGGGGCGCGGCCGGGGTGGGCTGCAGCGCGCCGTGGGGCGGATCGTCGCGCCGGTCCTGACCGTGTCGATCAGTTCCGACACGCTGTACCCGCCCCGCCAGCAGACCGAACTGAGGGATCTGGTCGTGGCGGCCGACGGCGACTGCCGGTACGTGCTCGTCGAGAGCCCGCACGGCCACGACGGCTTCCTGGTCGAGACCGAGGCGGTCTCGGCGGCTCTGGCGGAGCTCCTGGAGGATGTGGAGAAGGCCGGCCCACTCGCATCGGCGGGATGATCGATTCGACACCCGGCTAGACTCCCCGCCACTTGCGGGCGTAGCTCAGTTGGTAGAGCGCCACCTTGCCAAGGTGAAGGTCGCCGGTTCGAGCCCGGTCGCCCGCTCGCAGGCTCGCGGAGGACGATTCCCTGAAGAGGCCTCTGTAGCCACAATCTGCATCGGTGCCCGAGCGGACGAAGGGAGCGGCCTGCAAAGCCGTCTTATCGCGGGTTCGAATCCCGCCCGATGCTCGTCACGCACCCCGGCGCGGCGGGAGCGCTGCCGATGGCCACGCGGTAGCCTGCCGGCGGGGCCGTTAGCTCAGCTGGCAAGAGCACTTGCATGACGCGCAAGGGGTCGGGGGTTCAAGTCCCTCACGGCCCACCCGGCGTGAGCAACAGCGGTGCCTGATTTGGTAGCGTTGCGGCAGCGCAATAACGTGCCGGAGGCAACGAGCCGCTCCATCCGCTCCAACCAGGTTCTGACCAGTACACATGCCACGAGTCTCCAACAACATCAGTAGCGCAGTAGGCCGGGGAATCGCCGTGGATCTCGGCACCGCGACCACCATCGTGTACGTCCGCGGTGAGGGCGTCGTCCTCGAGGAGCCCAGCGTGGCGGCACTCGACGCACGCACCGACCGCCTCCTGGCGGTCGGCAGCAGCGCCAAGGACATGATCGGCCGCACTCCCGCCAATATCCGGACGGTGCGGCCGCTCAAGGAAGGCGTCATCGCCGATTTCGGCGTCTGCGAGAAGATGCTGCGCTACTTCATCCAGCAGGTTCACAGCAACCGATTCGCCAAGCCGCGCATGGTCATCTGCGTCCCGTCGGGGATCACGCCGGTGGAGCAGAGGGCGGTCCAGGAGGTGGCCGAATTCGCGGGGGCGCGCCGGCCGGTGTTCATCATCGAGGAGCCGATGGCAGCGGCGATCGGTGCCGGCATCGCCGTGCAGGAGCCGTCGGGGAGCATGATCGTCGATGTCGGGGGCGGGACGACGGAGATCGCGGTCATCTCGCTCGGTGGGATCGTCGTGAGCCGTTCGGTGCGCGTGGCCGGCGATGATTTCGACCAGACGATCAGCGACTACATCCGCAAGGAGTACAGCCTCGGTGTGGGCGAGCAGACCACCGAGCAGATCAAGGTCAAGTACACCTCGGCCTGGCCGTTGAGCGAGGAGATGCTCGTCACGGTTCCGGGGCGCGATCTGGTGACCGGCCTGCCGAGGAGCGTCGGCATCAACACCCTCGAACTCCGCGAGGCCATCCAGGAGCCGCTCAACGAGATCATCGCGGGGGTCCAGTCGACGCTCGATGCCGCGCCGCCGGAACTCACGGCGGACATCATGGAGAGCGGGATACATCTCGCGGGCGGCGGCTCCCGCCTCATCGGTTTGGCGGAGCGCCTGGCAGCCGAAACCGCCATAAAGGTCAACCGCGTCAAGAACCCTCAGTACGTCGTGGCGTACGGGTCGGGCCATTCCCTCGAGGAGTTCGAGGCACTGAGAGGCGTACTGCATTCGCCGGTCGCTGAGTAGCCCGGCGATCGCATAGGGGAGCGGTCCCCCTCGTCGTGGCCATCCGAACAGGCCGCTCACGGCTGACGCTCGTCTTCCTCGTACTCGTCTCGATCACTCTCGTCACCCTCGACGTGCGCAACGTCGCGGCGTTCGAGGAGGCGAAGAGTGCTGTCGGTGCCGTGCTCGACCCCATCGTGCTCGGGGCGCAACGGGCGGGGGGCCCGCTGGGCGATGCCTGGGAGGCCGTCACCGACTACGACGACGTCAAGCGTGAGAACGAGGAGTTGCGCGCCGAGCTGGAGATCGAGCGGGGCAGGGACCTGGCAAACGCCAATGCCACCGCCGTCCTCCAGCAGTACCTCGCACAGGCGGGGATCCAGTATGTGACCGACATCCCCTCGACCACGGCGCGCGTCGTCCGTCACCTCGGCAACTTCCCCGGGTTCACGGTGGACATCGACAAGGGCTCCTCCGCGGGGGTGGAGGTCGGCATGCCCGCCGTCACGAGTGCCGGACTCGTCGGCCGGGTGACCGATGTCGCCCCCGGCCGCTCGCGGGTGCGCCTCATCAGCGATCCGGAATTCGAACTGGGCATCCGGCTCTCCGGAACCGATGCGGTGGCAATCGCCCGGGGAACCGGGCACGGCCAGCCACTCGTCGTGAGCGAGGGGATCGACATCACGACGCCAGTGGCGGTCGGGATGCTCGTGACGACGAGCGGGATCGACCGCAGCGTGTATCCACCCGACGTTCCCGTCGGCCTCGTGGCCGAAGTGGCGGTGGATCCGGGGCTCAATCAGGTCCTGTCGATACAGCCGGCGGCGTCCATCGACGCTCTCAGCTTCGTGACGATCCTGCTCTACGACAATGCCTTGTGACCCCCGGGTGTTGCCATGAGCGCCGAGTCGGTCCGGACCGCTCTGCGGACGGCGCTCGCGCTCTTCTCGGTGTTCGCCCTGCAGGTCGGGATCTTCGACGGGCTGCGCATCGACGGGCGGGCCGCCGAGTTCCTGCTGACCCTGGCGGTCGCCGGCGGTCTCGTCGGCGGTTGGTGGCGGGGCCTGCACTTGGGATTCGCCTCGGGGCTGCTCTACGACCTCGTCGCGGACACGCCTGTGGGGCTCGCCGCATTCGCCTACGCGATGGTCGCCACGATGGCGGGACTGTTGCGGGGGTACATGGTGAGGATGTGGTGGCTCGTGCCACCGTTCAGCGCCCTGGGGCTGTCTCTCTACGTCCTCGCCGGTGAGGTGGTCGGCCAGGACCATCTCTTCACCGAGCGATTCCTGGGCACTCTCGCGGTGGTCGCGATCTGGGCGGTCGTGCTGGCGGCTCCGACGTTGTGGCTCATGCGGTGGGCATGGCCCGAGCCTGCGTCGGCGCCGGCGGTGCCGCGGAACCCGCGGGTTCCCGACATCGACCCGGCGCGATGAGCAACCTGGTTCCGCGCCCGCCTGGTCGTTCGCGCAACGGGCGCGTCGCCCCGCCCGCCGACGAGTCGGGTGGGCTCAGGGGACGGTTCAGCCTCCGGGACTCCCGCATGCTGCGAATCAGCATCATGGGAGTGATCGGTCTGGCCCTGTTGGCGACGCTGGTCGTCCGCCTCTGGTACCTGCAGGTCGTGGCATCGGACGAGTACGCGGCGATTGCCGTGGGCAACGTCATCCGGACCGTGCCCGAACCTGCTCCCCGGGGTCGCATCTTCGACGTCCATGGTCGCGAGCTCGTCGGCAACCGCACCGTCAACGTGGTCACCATGGACGCGTTCGTGCTCCGCGACCAGATCGGTCGGACACAGCGGCAGCGTCTGGCGCTGGAGTTGGCGCGCCAGCTCTCCCGGTCGGGCGTGCTCACGAAGTCATTGCAGATCGAAGAGGCCTTGGCCGATCCCAGCTATGGGCCGCTTGACCGGATCCCGCTGGCGGTCGGTGTCACCGATGAGATCAAGGTGTTCCTGGCCGAGCGGAACGAGGAGTTCCCCGGCGTCGAGGTGGTCCAGCGGACGCAGCGGGTCTACCCCTACGGGGACCTGGCGGCGCACATCCTGGGGTACATCGACACCATTACCGCCGAGGAACTCGAGGCGCGGGAGAACCACCCGAAGCGCTACAGCACGGTGGACGAGATCGGCAAGTCGGGCGTGGAGCTCGCCTTCGAGGACATCCTGCGCGGCAGTCCCGGTTGGCGGGAGATCGAGGTCGACAACGTGGGCAACGTCGTGCGCGAACGCGGCTACCGGCCGCCGCATCCCGGCACCGACGTCGTTCTCACCATCGATGCGGATCTCCAGAGCCTCGTCGAGGAAGAGTTGCTCCTGGGGCTGCAGGAGGCCAGGGATCGCCAGGACGAGTCGGTCGAGGACGAGTTCGTCACGTTCGCGGCGCCGGCGGGCTCCATGGTCGTGCTCGATCCGGCCAACGGCAATGTCCTCGCCATGGCCAGCTATCCCTCCTACGACCCCCGCGTGTTCATCGGCGGGATCAGCGAGGACGAGTTCGCCGCCTACCTGCACCCGGCGAGCCACGCGCCTCTCAACAACCGGGCGATCCAGGGCGTGTACTCGCCCGGGTCGACCATGAAGCCCATCACCTCGTACGCCGCCCTCTCCTCGGGTCTGCTCGGACCGGACGGCTTCCTCCGAGTCGACCAGACCACCCCCGACCCCGGCTACCACGTCCTGGAGGACTGCATCGGCCGGTGCGAGTTCGAGAATCCGGACCGCGCCCCCAACGGCGACGTCGATCTCCGCCTGGCGATCATCGTCTCCAGCGACGTCTACTTCTACAAGCTGGCCGAGCAGTTCTCGCACCGCACCGGCTACGACGAGAACCAGATCCAGCAGACGGCGCGGGACTTCGGCTTCGGCAATACGACCGGGATCGCCCTGCCGTTCGAACACGCCGGGATCGTCCCGGATGCGGAGATCAAGCGGGCCCGGAACGAGGCCAATCCCGAGGCGTTCCCCGACCCCGACTGGCGCACCGGCGACACCATCAACATCTCCATCGGCCAGGGTGACATGGGCGTGACCCCTCTGCAGTTGGCGAACGCCTTCACGCCTCTCGCCAACGGTGGGCGGCTGTACCTGCCCAACATCGCCGTCGCCACCGTCGATCCGATTACCGGCGAGGCGGTCAACTGGTTCCGCCCGCGCCAGACGTCCCAGATCTACAGCCCGCCGGATCTGCTGGCTCCGATCCTGGACGGGATGAGGGGGGCGACCACGCTCCGGACCGACGTGCGCATCGGCACCGCAGCCAAGGCGTTCGAGGGCTTCCCCCATGACAGCTGGCCGGTCGCCGGCAAGACCGGGACGGCGGAGGTGCTCGGCAAGGCGGACTCGTCGGTGTTCGTGGGGTTCGGACCTCTCCCGCAGCCGCGCTACGTCGTGGCCGTGCTGCTGGAGGAGGCCGGATTCGGCGGCCAGGGGGCGGCACCGGTGACGCGTCGTGTTCTCGAGGCGATCGCTCTCAACCGGATCCCGGAGGCCCCGATCGAACTGGAGCGCCAGGACATGGCGTTGCCGTCGCTGGCAGAGGGGGAGCTGTGAGCCTGACCGATGGCGTGAAGCCAAAGCGGCGTATGGTCCCGCGGGTTCCCCCGCTCGCCTCGTGGGTCCACGTCGACGTGGTCCTGCTGGCGGCGACCGCTGCGTTGACGCTCTGCGGGATCGCTCTGATCTACAGCGCCACCCGCGGGCTCGACCCCGAGGCCTACAGCCGCTTCTACCTCGAGCGGCAGTCCCTGTTCGCTGTCGTCGGCGCCGTCCTGGGCGTGGTCGCCGCCGTCGTGGACTACCGCAGACTCCGTTCGCTGGCCTGGCCTCTCTATGTCGTGACGTTGTTGGCCCTCGGGCTCGTGCTGAGCCCGCTGGGCTCGGTGCGTCAGGGTGCCCGCGCCTGGTTCGTCTTCGGCGGCTACCAGGTGCAGCCGTCGGAGTTCGCCAAGCTGGCGTTCATCGTGGTGCTGGCGCACTACGCCGCCCGCTGCGGGGGGCGCATGAACCTGCGCCAGCTCGTGGTGGCGCTGATCCTGACGGCCGGGCCCGTGCTGCTGGTCGTGAGCGAGCCCGACGCGGGAACGGCCGTCGTCTTCCTGATCATCACGATGGGGGTGCTGCTCGTGGCGGGCGCACAGGCACGCCACATCGTCGTTGCGACCGCGGTCGGGCTCGCCGGTCTGGGTTTCCTGTTGAACTCCGGGCTGGTGGCGGAGTACCAGCGGGAGCGCATCGAGTCGATCGTGAACCCGGGGGGCAACCCCGGCGACACCTTCAACATCGAGCAGGCGCAGATCGCCATCGGCAACGGCGGGCTGACGGGTCAGGGATACGGGCAGGGGTCGCAGACGCGCAGCGGACTGGTGCCCGCCCAGGAGACCGACTTCATCTTCACCGTTGTCGGCGAGGAATTCGGCTTCCTCGGTGGAGTCGTGATCCTCGGGCTCCTGGCGGTCCTCCTATGGCGCATCTGGCGCTCCGCCCGCGTCGCGGGCGACCTCTTCGGGTCGCTGCTGTCGACCGGCGTGCTCTGCATGATCCTGTTCCAGGTGTTCCAGACGGTCGGCATGGCTTCGGGAATCATGCCGGTGATCGGCATCCCGCTCCCGTTGCTGTCCTATGGAGGCTCCTCGGTCCTCACGACATTCATGGCACTGGGTCTCGTTTTGAACGTCTCGATGCGGCGCCACCTGGTGCGGGCCGGCTGATCGGTCGTCATCGCCGATGGGTGGGGCCGGTAGCCTGAATCACGTGGGTTCGCTGTGGTCGGTTTTGGAGCCTCTCTTGGACCAGGTCCAGCGCCCAGCCCGCTACATCGGCGGCGAAGACGGCGCGCAGGCGCCCGAGCACTCCCCCGACAAGGTGGCCTGGCTGCTGTGCTACCCCGACAGCTACGAGATCGGCCTTCCCAACCAGGGTCTGCAGATCCTCTATGAGATCCTCAACGAGCGCCCGGACGCGCTGGCCGAGCGGGCTTACGCCCCCTGGGGAGATCTCGAGGCGCTGCTGCGACGCGACGGTCTCCCGCTCTTCTCGGTGGACACGCACCGGGCTGCCGGCGACTTCGATGTCCTGGCGTTCAACCTCTCCTCGGAGTTGGTGTACACGAACGTGCTCAATCTCATCGACCTGGCCGGTGCGGCCGTGCGTGCAGCCGACCGCTCCGACGATGACCTGTTGATCGGCGCCGGAGGGCATTGCGCGTTCAACCCCGAACCGCTGGCCGACTTCGTGGACTTCTTCGTGCTGGGCGACGGCGAGGAGGCGGTCGGGGAGATCACCACTGCCATCGCCGACCACCGTGACGGTGGTCGCCGGGAAGTGCTCGGCGCCCTCGCGCGGCTCGACGGGGTGTACGTGCCGGCCGCCTACGAGGTGAGCGATCGGGACTTGCAGGCGGTGGCGACGCCGCGCTGGGAGGGTGCGCCGGACACCGTCGAGAAGCGGACGATCGCCTCGCTCGGGGACTGGCCGTACCCGAAGCAGCAACTGGTGCCGCTCACCGAGGTGGTGCACGACCGTCTCAACGTGGAAGTGTTCCGCGGCTGCACGCGTGGCTGCCGGTTCTGCCAGGCCGGAATGATCACGCGCCCGGTCCGCGAACGGCCGGCGGAGCAGGTCCGCACGATGATCTCCGAGGGTCTGCGCCGCACCGGCTATGACGAGGTTGCCCTCACGTCGCTCTCGACCGCCGACTTCAGCGGCATCGAGCAGCTCGTGGCGGACACCGTGGCATCCGACGACGGCTCGGGTGGTGCCGGCTGCCCGGCGGTCACGGTCTCGCTGCCGAGTCTGCGGGTGGACGCCTTCACGGTTGGGATCGCCGCGGAATTGCAGCGAGCGCGCCGCACCGGGCTGACCTTCGCCCCCGAGGCCGGATCGTGGCGGCTCCGCCAGGTGATCAACAAGCTCATCAGCGCCGAAGATCTCGACGCCGCGGTCGAGGGCGCCTACTCGCAGGGCTGGCGCCGGGTCAAGCTGTACTTCCTCGTGGGGTTGCCGACCGAGACCGACGAGGACGTACTGGGCATTGCGGCACTGGCCAGGCGCTGCGTCGAATTGGGGCGTCGCCACGTCCGTGGCGCGTCGGTCACCGTGTCGGTGGGAGGCTTCGTCCCCAAGCCGCAGACTCCGTTCCAGTGGTTCGGTCAGAACACCGTCGAGGAGTTGCGCCGGAAGGTTGCACTGCTCGCCGACGACCTGCGCCGCGACCGGAGCGTGAAGTTGAAGTGGCACGACCCCGAGGCGACGCTCGTGGAGGGCCTGGCGAGTCGCGGCGACCGGCGCCTCGGCGCCGTCATCGAAGAGGTCTGGCGCCGAGGCGGGACCTTCCAGGAGTGGTCGGAGCACTTCGACTATGACCTGTGGCTGGAGGCCATGGCGCGGCACGGGTTGTCCGTCGAGGACTACGCCTACCGGCATCGCGGCGGCGACGAGTCGCTGCCCTGGGATCACCTCTCCGCAGGCCTGCACAAGGATTTCCTCTGGCAGGACTGGCAGGACGCGCTCGCGGAGTCCGGCCTCGAGGACTGCCGGTGGACGCCGTGCTACGACTGCGGGGCGTGCACGGGGTACGGCATCGAGCACGTCGTCGCCTCGGCGGTGCCCCCCGCGGGAGGGAGCCAGGGCACGGGTCAGGATGTCGCCGGGGCCGGGCCGGTGCCCGTCGCCATGCCCGTGCCGCGCCGGATGGTGGGTGTGTCGTGAGGGTACGGCTCCGCTGGACCAAGCACGGGAAGATCCGCTTCTGCGGGCACCGGGACACCGCCCGCGTCTGGGAGCGCTCCGTGCGCAGGGCCGACCTTCCGGTGGCGTACACGCAGGGCTTCAACCCCCGACCCAGGATCGCGTTCGGCCTCGCTCTGGCGACGGGGCAGGAATCGGTCGCCGAGTACCTCGACGTGGACCTGCGCCTGAGTGCCGATGAGGTCCGGCACCTGGCGCCCAGCCTCCCCGACCGGCTTTCCGCAGTGCTGCCCGACGGGATGGACGTCACGGCCGCCGCGCCGCTGATGCCGGGTGCGGACTCGCTGCAGGAGGCGGTGACGTGGTGCACGTGGGAATTCGCCATGGCCGATGCCGGTCGCGCCGGGGCAGCCGAATGGGTGGCCGGCGTGGCGACGGCGGAGACCCTCCCGCTCCGGCGGGAGCGCAAGGGAAAGATCACCACCTCCGATGTCCGGGCGGCGATCGGTCGAATGCAAATCAATGACGCTCCCAGCGGAAGCGTCCTCGTTGCCGATCTCGGCACGAAACCCCGGGCGGTGCGGCCCGCAGAGTTCCTGCGCCTCACCGACCCCCCGCTGGCCGCCGGGCACATCCGGCGGTTGCACCAATGGATCATGCGGGACGGCGAACGGTGCGAGCCGCTTGCCCCGGAAGCCGGCGTTCTGGAGCCGGCCGGAATTGCATCTGCTGCGGCAGGGTGCCGAGCCGTTCCCGCTGCGCAGCCTGAGGTCTGCGCGCGATGAGAAGGGAATCACTTCATGTCTTCGTCCTCAAGAGCGGACGCCGAGTCCTCCAAACGCCCCACTGAGTCACCAGGCCCGGGGAACGGCCGATCGGCCGCCCGCGAGGCTTCCAACGCCCAGAAAAAGTCGGACGGACGGTCCGGTGCCGGAGCGCCGGATTCCCGCAAGCCGCGTATCGGCGACAGCCGCCCCGCGCCGCCGCCCGCCACCAAGGACGCCGGTGGCGAATCCAGGCCCCCGGCCCGCGCCGGTGGCGGCAAGAGCGGATCGCGTTCGGGGGGCCGACGCCGTCGCCGGGGTGGCCGAGGCTCGGGATCGCGTGGTGGCCAGCCGCACAAGCCTGTGGAGGCTCTGACCGGTGGCGAGCCGGTGGAGCTGGATGCCGAGACGCTCGCCCGCCGCCGGGGCCGAGCCCGCAAGGGCCGCCCGGTGGGTCGTTACCTCATGGCGATACACGTGGGAGCCGACGCCACCCATGTCGCCGTCCTGGAGGGTCGCGCCCTGGTTGAGTACTACGTGTCCCGGCCGGCCAACGACACCACCGAGATCTACGGCAACATCTACCTGGGTCGTGTGCAGAACGTGTTGCCCGGAATGGAGGCGGCGTTCGTCGACATCGGCACACCCAAGAACGCCATCATGTACCGGGGCGACGTGCAGTTCGACGCCGAGGACCTCGAGCAGGACGGCCGACCCCAGATCTCCAAGGCGCTGAAGGTCGGCCAGCGGGTCCTCTGCCAGGTCACCAAGAACCCGATCGCCCACAAGGGTGCGCGGCTCACCCAGCAGGTGTCGCTGGCGGGCCGGTACGTGGTCCTCGTGCCCAACAGCGATGCGTACGGCATCTCCAAGCGACTCGCGGACAAGGAACGCCGCCGCCTGCGCCGCATCCTGGAGAATGTCAAGCCCGCCAACCACGGACTCATCGTCCGGACCGCCGCTGAGGGCGTCACCGCGGCCGAGATCCGCCAGGACGTGCTGCGCCTGGCGGAGCAGTGGGATCAGATCGACGCCCTCGCCACGCGCTCCAAGGCGCCGTCCCTCCTCTACCGGGAGCCCGACGTGTCGCTCCGCGTCATCCGCGAGGAGTTCACCACGGACTACCGGAGCGTCCTCATCGACGACTCCGAACTCCACGGCGCTGTCTCGCGGTACGTCGAGAGCGTCGCCCCGGCCCTTGCCGAGCGTGTGTCGTTCTACGACCGCTCGACCGAGCACCTCGAGCTGTTCGAGCGGTACCACGTGTCGAGTCAGCTCCGCAAGGCAGTGGACCGCACCGTCTGGCTTCCGTCGGGGGGCTCCCTCGTGATCGAGCACACCGAAGCGATGACCGTCATCGACGTGAACACCGGGCGCAACGTGGGATCGGTCAGCCTCGAGCAGACGATTCTCGAGAACAACCTGGAAGCGGCGGCGGAGATCCCCCGCCAGTTGCGCCTTCGCGACATCGGCGGGATCATCGTGGTCGACTTCGTGGACATGGAGAGCAAGGCCAACCGCCAGAAGGTCATGGGTGCGCTCCGGGACGCCCTCGCCCAGAGCAAGACCCACACGCGGGTCAGCGACATCTCCAACCTCGGGCTCGTGGAGATGAGCCGGAAGCGGATCGGGGAGGGGCTGTTGGAGTCGCTGTCCCGATCGTGCGAGACGTGTGACGGCTGGGGGATCCAGCTGGACGAGGAACTGTTGGGCGGCTCCGGCCGCGGCGATAGCGTGTAACGGCTATGTACGCAGTCGTCGCCGCCGGCGGGAAGCAGTACCGGGTCAGCGAGGGTGAGGTGATCACCACCGAGTTGCTCGGCGAGGCTGGGTCGGTGGTCGAGTTGCGCCCAGTGCTCTACGTCGACGGCGACACGGTTCTCGCCACACCGACCCAGTTGACGGCTGTCGCCGTCAAGGGCCGGATCATCGACGAGACCAAGGGTCCCAAGATCCAGGGATTCACGTACAAGTCCAAGAGCAACCAGCGCCGGCGCTGGGGGCACCGCCAGCGGCACTCGCTGGTCGAGATTACCGAGATCGGGATGGCATAGGCATGTCCAAGACCAAGGGCGGGGGCTCGACCCGCAACGGCAGAGATTCCCACGCCAAGCGACTCGGCGTGAAGGTCTACGACGGCACCTGGGTGTCGGCCGGCTCCATCATCGTGCGCCAGCGCGGCACGAAGTTCCATCCGGGCCACAACGTGGGCCGAGGCGGGGACGACACATTGTTCGCCACCGCCGATGGGCGCGTGCAATTCGGCTTCCGCGGCCGGCGCCGCCTGGTGGACGTCCTCACCGACTGACGCCCCGCAGACGTTCAGGCGCCGGTGCCCCGTCGGGGCATCGCCGTATCCTTGGCTCGTGTCGGACTTCGTCGACGAGTGCTCGGTGTGCGTACGCGGTGGTGACGGCGGCGCCGGGTGCGTCTCCTTCCGGCGTGAGGCCCACGTGGACCGTGGAGGACCCGACGGGGGCGACGGAGGCCGGGGCGGTGACGTCTGGCTCATGGCCGACCGCAACATGGCCTCGCTGCTGGCCTTCCGTGATCACCCGCATCGGCGCGCCGTCGCCGGGGCGCACGGATCGGGCAAGGGGCGTCACGGAGCATCCGGCGGTGACCTCGTGGTGAAGGTTCCCGAGGGCACAGTCGTTCTCTCCGCGGACGGGGAGCGCCTGGCCGATCTCAGTACCCACGGCGAGCGCTGGCTGGCGGCTGCGGGGGGTGCCGGCGGCCGCGGCAACGCCCGGTTCCTGTCCAACAGGCGCCGTGCGCCGCGGTTCGCCGAGCAGGGGGAGTCCACCGAGGAGCGCTGGTTGCGGCTCGAATTGAAGCTGCTGGCCGATGTGGCGCTCGTCGGCTTCCCCAACGTGGGCAAGAGCACGCTGATCTCCCGGCTGTCGGCGGCCAAGCCGAAGATCGCCGACTACCCGTTCACCACCCTCGTCCCGAATCTCGGTGTCGTGGTCACCGATGACGGGGAGGAGTTCACCGTCGCCGACGTGCCCGGGTTGATCGAGGGGGCGAGCGAGGGGCGGGGTCTCGGCCACCGCTTCCTGCGGCACATCGAGCGCGCCCGGGCGCTCGTGCTGCTGATCGATCTCGGGCCGGGCGCCGAGGCGGCACCCGCTGCGCAACTGCGGGTCCTCATCGACGAACTCGGCGCGTACCGGCCCGATCTGCTCGACAGGAGACGTCTCGTGATCGGCTCGAAGGCCGATGTCGCCACCGAGAGCCTTCCGGAGGCGGACCTGGTCGTCTCGTCGGTGACCGGGAGCGGCATCGCCCGGCTCACGGGCCGCCTGGCGGAACTCGTATGGGAGGCGCGCCAGGACGACTCCCCGCCTGCGGTTTATGCGGCGCCGGTCGTGCACCGCCCCGCCGCCGGCCGTGGGGCCGACGCGGTCAGCGTCAACCGCGAGGGCGGCGCCTGGCGTGTGCTCGGGCGGCCCGCGGTCCGTGCCGTCGCCCTGTCCGATCTCACCGATCCACAGGCGCAGGACTACGTGGCCGAGCGGTTGCGGGCGCTGGGCGTCGATCGGGCGCTGGCCCGCGCCGGAGCGCGAGGCGGTGACGAGGTGCGCATCGGGACGCTGAGCTTCGACTACGAGCCCGACGAGGCCGGTGTCGCGCGCGGCGCCGGTCGGGAGTAGGGGATCATGATCGTTGTCGTCAAGATCGGCACGTCATCGCTGACCGACGATTCAGGGCACATCGACACAGCCGAGATCGGGCGGCTCTGCGGGCTGCTGGCCGGGTTGCGCGCCGACGGGCACCAGGTGCTGCTGGTGACCTCGGCCGCCATCACCGCCGGCCGCTGGATGCTCGGATTCGAGACGCGGCCAACCGATCCGGTGCTCCTGCAGGCTGCTTCGGCAGTGGGTCAGGGTCATCTCATGGCGGTCTACAACGAGGCGTTCGCCGATCTGGGGCTCGTGGCCGGGCAGGTGCTGCTGACGCCGCTGGACTTCTTCGAGCGGAGCCGCTACCTGCGTGTCCGGGACACCCTGCAGAGGCTCGTGTCCCTGGGCGTGGTCCCGGTCATCAACGAGAACGACGCGGTGGCCGACGACGAGATCCAGTTCGGGGACAACGACCGGATCGCGGCCCTCGTGGCGCAACTCGTCAACGCCGACCTGCTCGTGATCCTGACCGACACCGAGGGTCTGCACACAGCCGATCCCCGCATCTCGGCGGAGGCGTCGCTGATCGCCGAGATCCGCGAGATCGATCGGGAACTGGAGGCTGCGGCCGGTGGCATCGGCAACGCGGACGCGCGAGGCGGCATGGCCTCCAAGCTGTCGGCCGCCAAGATCGCCAGCTGGGCAGGGGTGCAGACCGTGATCGCCTCCTCCCGGCGCGCCGACGTGCTCCGTGGCGCCGTGGCGGGGGAGAACGTGGGAACCGTCGCCCGCCCGCGTGCCCGGCGTCTCGGTGCTCGCAAGCTCTGGATCGCCTTCGCCGTCCGATCCGTGGGCACGCTCGGCGTGGACGAGGGAGCGCGCAACGCGCTCGTGCACCGGGGCAAGTCCCTGCTGGCGGTGGGCGTGCGCTCGGTGCGCGGGGATTTCGTCGCCGGTGATGCCGTGGAGGTGGCCGGCTCCGACGGGGACGTGTTCGCCAAGGGACTCGTGCGGTTGCCCTCGGCGCGGCTCGACACGGTCATCGGGCGGCGCACCGACGAGCACGACGCGGGGACGCCCGAGGAGTTGATCCACCGCGACGACATGGTGCTGCTGGCGCCCTGACGGACCCTTGCCGGCGAGTCACCCAGGATCGCGCCCTCCGGCGGGAGGAAGTGGCTGACGATGGCAATCGACCTGGTGCTGGCCCTCGCCGGTCTGCTGCTGCTGCTGCTCGGATCCGACTGGCTGGTTGCCGGGGGTTCCCGGCTGGCGGCGCGCCGGGGGATCCCCCCGATCGTGGTGGGCGCGGTGATTCTGGGGTTCGGCACGAGCCTGCCGGAGTTGGTCGTGGGTCTGACGGCCGCGGCCGGTGGCGATTCATCGCTCGGCTTGGGCGGCATCGTCGGGTCCAACGCCGCCAACATGGGCCTCGTACTCGGCGTCGCTGCGCTCGCCGTTCCCATCGCCGCCGACCGCGCCGCCTGGCGCCGGGTCCCGCCGGCCATCGGTGCGGTCCTGCTCCTGGCGGTCTTCCTGGTCACCGGCGGCGGGGTCGTGGAGCGCTGGGAGGGCGGCGTGCTCCTCGCGGCGATGGCGGGGGCGACGTGGTGGCTGTTACGTGACCCGCACGCGCCCGACGAGCAGCGCGGCGACACCTCCGGACCGGCCATTTTCGAGCCGAACCGGTTGGATCGCCGGATCGACGACGCTGTCCGGCGCCTGTCTCCCCGCAGTCGCGGCGAGTCCTGGCGACTGATACTGGGCCTGGTGGCGATCGTGGCGGGTGCGCAATTCACCGTGGACGGCTTCACAGGCATCGCCGAGCGGATCGGGCTCGCCACCGGCCTCGTCGGCCTCAGCCTCGTGGCGATCGGCACCTCGCTACCCGAACTCGCCACCGCTCTCGCCGGGATCCGCCGGCGCCAGCCCCTGCTCACCCTCGGCAACCTGCTGGGGAGCAACATCTTCAACAGCCTGGCCATCGGGGGCGTCATCGCGCTGGTCCGCCCGGGCGGGCTCGGCAGCGAGGGTGTGCCCTGGGTCGCCGCAGGCGCCATGTTCGGCATGATCCTGCTCGCCACGCTGTTCCTGTTCACGAGACGGCGCAAGCGGCGGCTGGAACGTTGGGAGGGCGGCGCGTTGCTGGCGGCCTACGCCGTTGCCCTGCCCTTCATCCTCATGTCCTGACGGACCGGAGTCTCGAGAGCTACTCCGCCCTGTCCTCGGCGTCGTCGCCCGCTTCGGCCTCCATCACGTCGGCCAGGTCGCGGAGATTGTCGGGCGTCGCCGCGCCGTCCATCTCCCCGAGGTAGGCGGGGAGTTTCACGCCCACCTGGCCGGCCAGGTCCTGCAGCGGAGGCAGGGCCCCGATGAGGCTGGAGAGGAAGTTGGCGGTGCTGCTGCCGCCGTTGCCCCCGTTGCCGCCGCCGGAGTCCCACACGGTGACCTGATCGATCTTCAGGTTGGAGATGGCCTTGACCTGCTCGGCCACGAGGGCGGGGAGCTGCTCGGCGATGAGCATCAGCGCCGCCAGCTGCGCCTCGCCGCCGGTCCGGTTCACGAGTTCGCCGAGACCCTCGGCCCGCCGCGTCAGCAGGGCCAGCAGACCCATGGCCTCGGCCTCCATGAGCAGCCGCTGGCCGTCGGCCTCGCCGCCCTTGACGAAGCGGATGCGGTCTGCCTCGGCCTCGGCCAGGGTGCGCACCCGCTCGCGCTCCACTTCGGCCGGCACCACGATATCGGCCTGCTGGGAGGCCTTCTCGCGGGCGGCGCGCGCGACCTCCGCTGATGCCTCGGCGGCGAAGGACTCCTCCTCGGCGCGTGCCTGGGTGACCCGCTCGGCGGCGTTGGCCGCACGCTCGGCCTCGGCCTCCTTCTGGCGCCGCTCGCTGTCGGAGCGGGCCACGGTGACCTTGGCCTCGTTCTCGCCCTCGGTGGCGGTGGCGTTGGCCGATGCAACCCGGATGCGCTGCTCCCGGTTCGCCTCGGCGGCGCCGATGTCGCCGTCGCGCTCCTGCTGGGCAACCTTGATCTTGGCCTCGTTGATGGCCCGCGCCGCGGCCTCACGGCCCAGGGCGTCGATGTAACCCGACTCGTCGGTGATGTCCTGGATGTTCACGTTGATGAGCCGCAGCCCCACCTTGCGCAGCTCGATCTCCAGCGACTCGGTGATGTTGGTGATCAACTTCTCCCGGTCGGTGTTGATCTCCTCGATCGGCATGGTGGCGATGACCACGCGCATCTGCCCGAAGATGATGTCGCGTGAGAGGTTCTCCACCTCGGCGAGGCTGAGGCCCAGCAGGCGCTCGGCGGCGTTCTGCATGACGCCCGGCTCGGTCGACACGCCGACGGTGAACGTGGCCGGCGTGTTGACGCGGATGTTCTGCTGCGACAGGGCTCCCTGCAGCTTGATTTCGATGGAAATGGGCGTGAGGTCCAGGAAGGCGTAGCCCTGGATGATGGGCCACACGAGAGCGCCGCCGCCGTGCAGGCAGCGGGCCGATTCGCCGATGCCCCCGACGCGGCCGTAGATGACGAGGATCCTGTCCGAGGGGCAGCGCTTGTAGCGCGACGCAACCCACATGATCATGATCAGGAGGATCACGACGAGGCCGACGACTAGACCGATGACTGCCATTTGGTTTCCTTTCGGCGGGTCTTCAGGAAGGGTTCGGGGATCCCGTCACGCGCGGCTCTAGCGCAGCGGCTCGACGAGGACGGTTGTGGGGTCGACCACGTTGGTGACCTTGACGCGTGTCTTGGCAGGGAGGTCCTCCGCCGCCGTCGTGTAGGCGTCGATGACCCGCATGCGACCCTGGACCATCACCTCCACCTTGCCGGGCTTGGAGTGGTTGGCGGCCACGGCGAGGTAGACCGTGCCGTTGACGCCGATCGCGCTGCGGTAATCGATGGATCCGCTCTCGGTCATGCGCGCGAACCGCCGCCAGATCAGCGCCACGAGGAAGAACACGGCCAAGCCGACGACGAGCGCCACGACCACCGACGCGGTGGTCGAGTTGTCGCCCTCCTTCATCAGCACGCCCGTCCAGCCGAAGGCGAAGAAGAAGGCGGTCAGGCTGCGCAGAGACAGGAAGCCCACGTCGGCGTCGCCGCCTTCGAGATCGAAATCGAGCTCCATGCCGACGCCCAGCGCCATCAGCAGGAACTGCAGCATCAGGAAGGCGCCCGAAATGATGCCGATCAGGTAGAAGACCTGCAGATCGCCGGTCAGGGCGTTCCACCAGTCGCCCATGAGGGCCTCCCGGGTCGTCGATTCGGCGTGGGGCCCGCTGTTCGGGCCCCGCTGGGCGTCAGGCTACTTGCACCGTGCGCGCCGGCCAATGTCGCCGCGGTGCCGGGGGGTGCCGGACCGAGCCGGCGTCGCCCCGCCGCAGCGGCGTCGTCGGCGCTCCGGGCGCCAGCGGTACGCTCAGAGACCGTGGTAGGGCAGTACTGGCTGGAGACACTGGGCTGCCCGAAGAACCAGGTCGACTCCGACAAGATCGCGGGGACGCTCGCCGCGGACGGTTTCCGGCCGGCCGACGACCCCGCCGAGGCCGACCTCGTCGTGGTCAACACGTGCGCCTTCATCGCCGATGCCCGGCGCGAGTCACTGGAGACCATCGACGCACTTGAGGCTCGCCGGCGTTCCGGGTCGCGCCTCGTCGTCACAGGCTGCCTCGCCGAGCGCGTGGGTGTGGAACTGCGTGAGGATCGGCCCGCCATCGATGCCGTCGCGGGATTCGGCGAGCCGGTCAGCCTTGGGCCGACGCGTCGTGGGCTCCGCCGCCTAGCGGCGGGCGCCGAGGTCGAGTTGCCGCGCATGGACCTGCTGAACCTGCCGCGCCCGCCGGCGCGGGCCCCGTGGGCCTACGTGAAGATCGCCGAGGGGTGCGACCGCCGCTGCGGTTACTGCGCCATCCCGAGTTTCCGGGGTCCGCAGCGCTCGCGCGCGGCCGCTTCGATCCTGGCCGAGATCGAGTCCCTGGGAGTCTCGGAGGTGGTCCTGGTCGCGCAGGACCTGGCCTCCTACGGCCGCGACGGCGGCCGCGGCGAGCGAGGGCTCGTACCGCTCGTGGAGGCGGCTCGCGAGTTCGTGGATTGGGTGCGGCTGCTGTACCTCTACCCGTCCGACCTCACCGACGAGCTGGTCGCGGCGATCCTTGCCACCGGCGTGGCGTACTTCGACCTCTCGCTGCAGCACGCCTCGCGGCCGCTGCTCCGCCGGATGCGCCGCTGGGGCGACGGCGAGCGATTCGCGGCGCGGATCGCCGGCATCCGCCGGGAGGCGCCGCAAGCAGTCTTCCGTTCCAACTTCATCGTGGGCTATCCCGGCGAGACCGAGGAGGACCACGACGCGCTGCTGGCGTTCGTCTCGGAGGCACAACTCGATTGGGTGGGCGTGTTCGCCTACTCCCAGGAGTCCGGGACGTACTCCGCCTCCCTCGACGGCCAGGTGCCCGTGCCCCTGGTCGCCGAGCGCATGGCCGAGTTGCGCGAGCTGTGCGACTCGATCACCGAGCAGCGGCGTGACGGGCTCGTGGGGAGCCGCACGACGGTCCTGGTGGACGAGCCGGGTTGGGCGCGCAGCCACCGCGAGGCACCCGAGATCGACGGTCTCATCGAGGTGCCCCGCGACCTGGAGCCCGGCCGGTTCGCCGACGTCGAGATCACCGGCACGGCCGGTGTCGACCTGGTCGCCGTACCGGTCGCCGGGTCACCGGTCGTACCGGCCGGCGCCTCCGCCGGGACGCGACCATGACGGCGGGGGTACCGGAGATCGGTCTCGGGCTGCGCACCCCGGCGAACCTGATCACCCTCACACGCATCGCCGCATCGCCGGTGTTCTTCTGGCTGATCCTGCGAGCCGGGGACGACGACGGGGCGTCGTGGGTTGCCGTGGTGGTCGCCGTCGCCTTCGCCGCCTCCGACGCCTGGGACGGCCGCCTGGCGCGCAACACCGGTACCGTCACGCGGGCCGGCGCGTTCCTGGATCCGCTGGCGGACAAGGTCGTGGTCCTCGGTTCGATGGCCTGCCTCGCCGCAATCGGTGCGGTCAGCTGGATCCCGGTCGCCTTGATCGCCGGCCGCGAGCTGTGGATGAGCGGCTACCGGGTGCGCTGCGCCCGCGGCGGGATCTCCGTGCCGGCTCGTCGCTCGGCCAAGTGGAAGGTCATCTTCCAGGGTCTGGCGGTGATCCTGAGCCTCATCCCGCCGCTCGCGACAGCGGACTCGACGGCGAGCGAGGGCTTCATCGCTGCCGCCTGGTGGCTGGCGGTTGCCACCACGATGGCCACCGGCCTGCTGTACCTGCTCGACGCCCGCCGGGCGAGCGGGCCGGGCGGAGCGACCACCGGAGACTCCCGATGAGATGCGAGGTCGTGGCGGTCGGCACCGAGTTGCTGCTCGGGCAGGTGGTCGACACCAATTCCTCCTGGATCGGGGAGCACCTCGCGGGCCTGGGAATCGACTCGTACTACCAGACCAAGGTCGGCGACAACTTCGACCGGATCTGTGCCGCACTCCGGACGGCTGTGGAGCGCAATGACTTCGTGGTCGTGTGCGGCGGCCTGGGACCGACCCCCGATGACATCACCCGCGACGCGATCGCCGCCGTCATGGGTGTGGAGCTCCGGCGCGACCCCGAACTCGCCGAGCACATCTCGGAGAAGTTCTGGCGCCGCGGCCGCTCGATGCCGCCCAACAACCTGCGCCAGGCCGACGTGCCCGAGGGCGCCGCAGTCATCCCGGTCTTCCCCGGGACGGCGCCCGGCCTCGTCTGCCCGGTCGGCGAGGTGGTCCTCTACGCGGTCCCGGGCGTGCCCTGGGAGATGAAGGAGATGATGGCCGACTGGATCGGCGAGGACATGAGGCGCCGGGCGGGTGTCTCGGGGGTGATCCAGAGCCGCACGCTGCGCACCTGGGGCGAATCCGAGGGCGGTCTCGCCGAGCGGCTCGGTGGCGTCCTCGACCGTCTCGACGCCTCCGGAACGGTGACGCTGGCCTTCCTGGCATCGGGGATCGAAGGTCTGAAAGTGCGGTTGACCGCCAAGGCGGGCACGGTCGCCGAAGCGGTCTCGATGCTCGACGCCGAGGAGGCCGCAGTACGGGCGACCATCGGCGACCACCTCGTGTTCGGTGTCGACGACCAGAACATGGAGATGGCCGTGCTCGACCTGTGCCGCGGAGCCGGTCTCACCCTGGCCACGGCCGAGTCCCTGACGGGGGGAATGATCGCGGCCCGTCTCACGGCCGTGCCGGGCGCGAGCGACGTCTTCCGCGGGGCGCTGGTGACCTATGCCGGTGATGCCAAGCGCCGGCTGCTGGCTGTGCCGGTTGGCCCTGTGGTGTCCGAGGCGGCGGTCCGGGCGATGGCGTCGGGCGCCTGCGAGCAAATGAACGCCGACTGCTCCGTGGCCGTCACCGGTGTCGCCGGTCCCGCCTCGGCCGATGGGGAGGAGCCCGGTGTGGTCTGGATGGCCACGTCGGTCGACGGCGAGGTCGTGTCGCACCGGCAGCATTTCCCGTTCGACCGGGAACGGACGCGCCAGTTCACGACCATCGGCATCCTGAACGAACTCCGCCTGCGCCTGCTGAACCGCGCCGCCGATGCCGGCTGGCGGCGGAGGTAGCTTGAACCCCGTGGTGAACGGCGCGGCCGGCGAGGTGCACGCGGCGATCGACGTCGGGACCAACTCCTTCCACCTCGTCGTCGCCAGGGTCAGCCGCAGCGGCGGCCTCGAGATCCTCTGCAGGGACAAGGAGGTCGTGCGCCTGGGATCCGGTTCGGGAGACATGCGCCATCTGACGGCCGAGGCCATCGACCGGGGGATCGGCGCTCTGCGCGGGCTGGTCAAGACCGCCTCCTCCTACGGCGCCGACGTGCGGGCGGTGGCGACGAGTGCGGTCCGCGAGGCCGAGAACCGCCGCGAGTTCCTGGACCGGGCCGCCGCGGAGGCCGGCATCGAAGTGGAGGTCATCTCGGGCACCGAGGAGGCTCGGCTGATCCATCTTGGCGTGGTGCAGGCGCTGTCGGTGTTCGACCGGCAGGTTCTGGTCGCCGACATCGGCGGCGGCAGCACCGAGTTGCTCGTCGGGCGGGGGGCGCGGCCTCTGGCGGTGCGCAGCGTCAAGCTGGGACACGTCCGCCTCACCGAGCGCTTCTTCCCCGGCGGCCTGGCCGCCGACGCCGCGGTGGAGGAGTGTCGCGCCTACGTGCGGTCGTTCCTGACCCCTGTGGGCCACGATCTGGGGCCCTTCGGGTACGACCTGGCCGTGGGCAGTTCGGGGACGATCGCCACGATCGCCCAGATGGCCGAGTACCTGCGCTCCGGGCGAGCCGATCGCTGGCTGAACAACGTCTCCTTCAGCCGCGCCCAACTGGCCGCGGTCACCGAGGCCGTGCTGCGCGCCCCGAGTGCCGAGGGTCGCCGGGCCATCGGCGGCCTCGACGAGCGCCGGGCAGATGTCATCGTGGCGGGCGTCCTGCTGCTCGAGGGCGTGTTCGAGTGCTTCGACATCCCGTCCATCACGGTGTCCGGGTACGCGCTGCGCGAGGGCGTGCTGCTCGACGGCGTGCACGCGGGGGGCAACGGCGACGCGTTCTGGCATCTCAGCGACATCAGGCGGGAGTCGGTGCTCCGCATCGCCGAGGAATACGAGGAGGAGCGCCCGCACGTCCAGCGGGTCACCGACCTGGCGCTGCAACTCTTCGACGCGCTCGGGGCGCTGCACCGCTTCGGGCTCTACGAGCGGGACCTGCTGGAGGCCGCCGGGATGCTGCACAACGTGGGGCGCTTCATCTCCCGAGGCGCGCACCACAAGCACAGCTACTACGTCATCCGCAGCAGCGACAGGCTATTGGGGTTCACCGAGCGCGAGGTGGAGCTGATCGCCGTCGTGGCGCGCTACCAGCGCAAGGCGCTGCCCCGGACGGGCCACCCCGAGTTCGCCGCCCTGAACGTGGCCGACCGCGCCAGGGTGCAATTGCTGGCGGGGATCCTCCGGGTTGCCATCGCGCTCGACCGGACCCGCAGCGGCGCCGTGAGCGGCCTGACTGCCGAGGCCGGCGAGGCGCTCGCTATCACCTGCCGCACGTCACCGGGCGCCGACGCCACGGTGGAGTTGTACACGGCCAACCAGCGCAGCGAACTCCTGGCCACCGCCACCGGCCTGGCCGTGCAGGTGGTGGCAGCGGATCCGGCGGCGGTCGGAGCCGCCGGTGCTGCGACGGTCCCGGGCTAGAGCCCTAGGTGCGCACCTGGCCGTCGCCGCGGATCACGTTCTTGACGGCGGTGAGGTGCACGACGCCCATCGGACCCCGGACATGCAGCTTCTGGGTGCTGATGCCGATCTCGGCGCCGTAACCCAACTCCTCGCCGTCCACGAACCGGCTGGAGGCGTTGACGAGCACGGCAGCGGCGTCCACCTCGCTGCAGAAACGGTCGGCGGCGACGCCGTCGGCGGTCACGATCACCTCGGAATGTCCCGAGCCGTAGTGGTTGACGTGAGCGATGGCGTCGTCGAGCGAGTCCACGACGCGCACCGACATCTTGTAGTCCAGGAACTCGGTGGCGTAGTCGGCATCGCTCGCCTCCCCGATGCTCGGCACCAGGGCGCGGGAGGCCTCATCGCCGACGAGTTCCACCGTCGGCATGACCTCCGCCAGGCGCGGCAGGAAGTCGGGAGCCTCCGCGGCGTGCACGACGAGCGACTCGGTGGCGTTGCACACCGAGGGGCGCTGGGTCTTGCCGTTCACCACGATCGAGGTGGCCATGTCCAGGTCGGCGCCGCGGTCCACGTACACGTGGCAGTTGCCGTCGCCGTCCACGATGAAGGGAACCGTGGCGTTCTCGAGGATGGAACGGATGAGAGCGGGACCGCCGCGAGGGATCAGGCAATCCACGTAGCCGTCCAGGCGCATGAACTCCACCGCCGCCTCGCGGCTGGTGTCGCTGACCAGGATCAGGGCGTCAGCAGGCAGACCGCCGGCGGCGTAGGCGCCCCGCAGCGTCTCGGCGATGACGAGGTTCGACCGGATGGCCATCGACGAGCCGCGCAGGAACGCCACGTTGCCCGACTTGAGGCACAGGCCGGCGGCGTCGCTGGTGACGTTGGGCCGGCTCTCGTAGACGATCGCCACCACGCCGAGGGGGACGCGCACCTGCTGGAGGCGCAGACCGTTGGGCCGCACGTCGGTCGACACCACCGTGCCGACGGGATCGGGGAGTTCGGCCACTTGGCGCAGCCCGCCGGCCATGCCGTCGATGCGGGCCGGCGTGAGGCGCAGGCGGTCGAGCAGGGTGGTCGAGATGCCGGCCTCCTCGGCCGCCGCCAGGTCGCCCTCGTTGGCTGCCAGCAGCTCGTCGGTGCCGGCCAGCAGCGCCGCCGCAGCGGCGCGCAAAGCCTCGTTCTTGGCGCCCGTCGGGGTGGCGGCCAGGACCGGTGCGGTGGCCTTGGCGCGGCGGCCGAGTTCCTCCATCGCCTGCCGCATGGATCGTGCGTCGCCGCCGGCGGTCAACCCTGCCCCGGATCCCTCCACGGTGTGCCTCCCAAGTGCCCTGAACAGCGCTGATTACGCTGCTTGCCGTGCGCGGATTCTACCGGCGGTCGTTCGCGGGCGACGGTGAGCGGGGAGTCGGAGGTTTCGGCGCCCGCCGGCGCCGGAGCGGCCGCAGTGCGGCCCTCGTCGGGGCGGGCGTGGTGCTCTCGCGCCTCTCGGGGGTCGCCCGCGAGGCGATCCTGGGCGCATTCCTGGGCACGCGTGCCTCCGCAGACGCCTTCGGAGCCGCCCTGCGGATCCCGAAGCTGTTGCAGAACCTGCTGGGGGAGGGCGCGCTGTCGGCCTCGTTCATTCCCGTCTACGCCCAGGTCCTGGACGAGGGCGATGAGGAGAAGGCGGGCCGCCTGGCGGGGGCCGTCGCCGGGTTGCTCGCAGTGCTCACCGGCGGGTTGGTGCTGCTGGCGATCGTCCTGGCGGAGCCGCTGACGTGGCTCGTGGCGCCTGGATTCTCCGGGGTGCGGCACGAACTCACCGTCGTCCTGATCCGCATCATGGCCGGCGGGATCGGGCTGATCGTGATGGCCGCATGGTGCCTCGGCGTGCTGAACGCCCACCGGCGATTCTTCCTGTCCTACGTGGCGCCGGTGCTGTGGAACGTGGCCATCGTCGCGGCGGTGGCCTCCGCGGGCATCGCCGGTGCGGCCGAGACCGGCATCGCCGAGGCGGCGGCGTGGGGCGTGCTCGTGGGTGGAGCCCTGCAGTTCATCGTGCAGGTCCCCGCGGTGATGTCGCTGGTGCCCCGGTTGCGGGTCAGCCTGCAGATGAGGCTGCGCGGCGTGCGAGAGGTGGCGCGCCGGTTCGGTCCGGCCGTGGCCGGGCGCGGCGTCGTGACGATGTCCAGCTACGTGGACGTGGTGCTGGCGTCCCTGCTGGCGACGGGGGCGGTCGCCTATCTCGACCGTGCGCAGGTGCTGTACCTGATGCCCATCAGTGTGTTCGCCGTCTCCGTGGCCGCCGCAGACCTCCCCGAACTGGCCCGCGAGCAGGACAGCGTCGAGCGGCTGCACGAGCGCCTGGTGGTCGGCTCGGCCAGGGTCCTGCTGTTCCTGGTCTTCGCCCTCGTCGCCTTCGTCGTACTCGGGCGCCAGATCGTCGGAGCTCTCTACCAGCGGGTCAACTTCACCGCGGATGACACCTACGTGGTCTGGCTGGTGCTGGCGGCGTACAGCCTGGGCATCGTGGCCGCGGGGCTGTCGCGCCTGCTGCAGAACACGTGCTACGCCGCAGGTGACGTGAAGGGTCCGGCCCGGATCGCCGGGGTCCGCCTGGTCTTCGCCGCGCTGGCGGGACTGGTGCTGATGATCCAGCTGGACCGCGTCGGGATCGTGGACGGGGGGCTCCAGCGCCTCGGCGGGGTGCCGGCGTTCTGGTTCCTCGACAGCGACGTCCGCAGTGCCGGCGATATCCGCAGGCTGGGCGCGGTCGGCCTGGCTCTCGCCGCCGCGGTCGCCGCATGGCTGGAGTTGGGTCTGCTGCGCCGGCGGGTCCGCAGAACTCTGGGGCTGTCGCCGCCGTTCGGACGCCTGGCGGGGCGGCTGATGCCCGGCGCGCTGGCCGCCGCGCTGGTGGGCGTCCTGCTGGTGCGGGTCCTGGACGGGGTTCCCTACCTGCTGTCGGCTCCGGTCGGCCTGATCGTCACCGGGGGCGTCTACCTGCTGGCCGCCAATCTCTGCGGGCAACCGGCGGCCCGGGACCTGCTCCTCCCGCTGCGCCGGATCCTGTGGGGCAGGGATCACCGCTGACGCTTCCTGCGGGGCTCGTCCCGGCGCCCCGTAGCCTGACCGCCATGACCAATCGCTTCGACAGCGTCGGCAAGGTGCGGTCCTCCCTCGACGGCGTGCAGTACCTCGCGGACGAGGGCATCGCCGGGGTGGTGTACCTCGCCGACCGGCTGGCCAAGCCGGTACTCGTGGAGGGGCCGGCGGGCACCGGCAAGACGCAGCTCGCCAAGAGCGTGGCCGAGATGTGCGGCGCCCGGCTCATCCGCCTGCAGTGCTACGAGGGAATCGACGAGTCCAAGGCGCTGTACGAGTGGAACTACAAGAAGCAGCTACTGCGCATCCAGGCCGAGTCCCAGACCTGGGACGACGTGTCTGACGACATCTTCTCCGAGGAGTTCCTGCTCACGCGACCCCTGCTGGAGGCGATCCGGGCGACCGAGCCGGTCGTCCTCCTCGTCGACGAGGTGGATCGCGTCGAGGTGGAGACCGAGGCGCTGCTCCTCGAGATCCTCAGCGACTACCAGGTGTCGATCCCCGAACTCGGGACCGTCGAGGCGACCCAGATCCCGCTGGTGTTCCTGACCTCCAACAACACCCGTGAGCTCTCCGAGGCGCTCAAGAGGCGCTGCCTCTACCTCTACATCGACTATCCCGACGTGGAGCGCGAGCGGGCGATCGTCCTCGCCAAGGTGCCGGACATCACCGAGAGCCTGGCCGACGAGGTGGCCCGCATCGTGCGATCCATCCGCCAGCTGGAGCTGAAGAAGTCCCCGTCGGTGTCCGAGACCCTCGACTGGGCGCGGACGCTGGTCCTGCTGGGGGTCGAGCACGTGGACGCCGAGACGGCGGCGGAGACGGTGCACACGCTGCTGAAGTACCGCAGCGACATCGAGAAGGCCCTCAAGGAGTTCTCCACCGATCAGGTCCGGCCCCCGAGCCTGCCCGGATAGGAGAGACCTCGTTGGGGTGGCGTCGGGGTCCCGCCGCGACGGCACGGGCATGACGGGGGGAACGTGACGAGATGACGGTGACATCCCCCGGAACCCCGCCCGCCGCGGGCGGGAATGCGGCCGACTCGCCCCTGCTCGCCCTCCTCGGCGGGTTCATCGCAGAGTTGCGCCGGGCCGGGCTGCCGGTCAGCCTCACCGAGCACCTCGACGCCATGGAAGCGGTGCGTCACGTCCCCCTCGACGATCGCGAGGCCTTCAAGTTCGCGCTCGCCGCCACGCTCGTGAAGCATCACGCCCACTGGCGCTCATTCGAGACGGTCTTCGAGGTGTACTTCTCGCTGCGCGGCGCCGAGTTCGAGCCGGGCGACGGATCGTGGGTCGACGACGTGGACCCGGCGGAGTTGCTGGATCCCCGCAACGAGGGGAGCGGAGGTGGCGAGCCCCTCAGCGACGAGGAACTGGCTCGCCTGCTGTTCGCAGCGCTGCTGCGGGGCGATCAGGCCCAGTTGCGGGCGGTCGCCTGGCGGGCCGTCCAGCGCTACGCGGGGATGGAGCCGGGGCGTCCGGTCGGAGGCACCTACTACCTGTATCGCACGCTGCGCAACCTCGGGCTGGACGATCTCCTCGAGCGGCTCGTCGAGCAGATCCGCGAGGACGCGGGCCGCCCGCTCACGCCGCTGGAGGAGCGGCTGGAGCGGGACGAGTTGGAGTCCCGCATCGACCAACTCCGCAAGGAGGTGGAAGCCGAGATCCGCCGCCGGCTGGTCGCCGACCGCGGCGTCGAGGCCATGGCCCGGACGTTGCGCAAGCCATTGCCGGAGGACGTCGAGTTCATGCACGCGACGCGCGAGGAGATGGAGTCGCTGCGCAAGGCGATCCACCCGCTGACCCGCAAGCTGGCGGCAAGGCTGTCACGGCGACGCCGGCACAACAGGCGCGGGGTGCTCGACTTCCGGAGGACCATCCGGCAGTCGCTCAGCTACGGCGGCGTGCCGGCCGAGCCGCGTTTCCGCCACAAGCGCCCCTCCAAGCCGGAGATCATGGTGATCGCCGACATCAGTGGCTCGGTCGCCGCTTTCGCCCGCTTCACGCTGCATCTCGTCTATGCCATCAGCAGCCACTTCTCCAAGGTGCGTTCGTTCGTCTTCATCGATGGGCTCGACGAGGTCACGAACCTCTTCGAGACGAGCGACGACATCACCGAGGCGGTCCACCGCGTGAACACATCCGCCGACGTGGTCTGGGTCGACGGGCACTCCGACTACGGCCACGCCTTCGGTGTCTTCTGGGAGCGCTACGGGTCGTCGGTCGGCCCGAGGACGACGGTCATGATCCTCGGGGACGCCCGCAACAACTACCACGCCTCCGGTTCGTGGGTCATGCGTGAGCTGAACCGCAAATCACGGCGGGTCTTCTGGTTGAATCCGGAGCCGCGCTCGTACTGGGACACCGGCGACTCGATCATGAGCGAGTACAGCACGCACTGCGACGGCACGTTCGAGGTCCGCACACTGCGCCAGTTGGAGCGCTTCGTGGAGAAGACGTTCTGAACCACCGCCGCCGAGCCGACTCCTAGACTGCTCACGTGGCCGTCGCCGTGCTGTCAGGTGCTGTGATCCGCAGGCGGATCCAAGAGGTGTCGCGGCGCCTGGCGCGCTGCCGCCAGGAGTTGGAGGTGGCCGAGGAACAGCTCGGCTACTTCGCCGACACCGAGTCGGACGCCCATCTGCGGTCGCTGGTGTCGGAGACCCCGCTTGCCGATCGCGAGTTCCGCGCGGCGGCTCGCCACGCCGCAGCCATGGCCGGACATCGCGACCGCCTGGAGGCGGAGATCGCCGCCCTGGAGCAGCGCCTCGACGAGTTGCTCGACCGCCTCTCGACCCGGAGGAACTCATGACGACGGACAGAGCCGCCGGGACGCGAACCCGCATCGTCATCGCGGAGGACGAGGCGATCATCCGCCTGGACTTGAAGGAGACCCTCGTCGAGGAGGGCTACGAGGTCGTGGCCGACACCGGGAGGGGCGACGAGGCCCTGGCGCTGGTGCGCGAGCTGCGGCCCGACGTGGCGATCCTGGACATCAAGATGCCCGGCAGCGACGGGCTCACCATCGCCGGCGCCATCAGCGAGGAGCGACTCTGCGCCGTGCTCGTCCTCACGGCCTTCAGCCAGCGCGAGCTGGTCGCTCAGGCGACCCAGTCGGGGGTTCTGGCCTATCTGGTGAAGCCGTTCGTGGCCGGCGAGCTGGTTGCCGCCATCGAGATCGCCCTGGCGCGATTCTCCGAGTCGCAGGCGCTCGCCGAGCAGGTCACCGACTACGCCGAACAGCTCCAGACCCGCAAGGTCGTCGAGCGGGCCAAGGGGTTGCTCATGGACAACTACGGCTTCCGTGAGGGCGACGCGTTCGCCTTCATGCGGCGGACCGCCATGAACCAGCGGCGTCCCATGCGCGCCGTCGCCGACGATCTCCTGGCGGGCACGCTCTCGGTGTTCGCCCCTCCCGCCGACTCGAAGAAGTGAGGGTCACCCGCCCCACCGCAGGGGCGGCACCCGCGGAGAGGCTGACCGGGCCGTCATGACGGACCTGCTGCTCATCGACGGCCACTCCCTGGCCTACCGGGCGTTCTACGCACTGCCCGACGACATGAAGACCGCGTCCGGGCAGGTCACCAACGCCGTCTACGGATTCACCTCCGTGCTGGTCAATCTGCTGCGTGACCACCGGCCCGGCCGCGTCGCCGTGGCGTTCGACCTGCCGGGCGGGACCTTCCGCCACGAGCGCCTCGACAGCTACAAGGCCAACCGGTCGGCGCCGCCGGAGATCTTCCGCCAGCAATTGGGCCTGCTGCGCGAGGTGTTGTCCGCCCTCGGGGTGCGCACCGTCGAGGCTCCGGGATTCGAGGCCGACGATGTCCTGGCCACGCTGGCCACCGAGGCCGCGGGCCGGGGACTCGACGTGGCGGTGGTCACCGGGGACCGGGATGCCTTCCAACTCGTCAGTGACCCCCACGTGACGGTGCTCTATCCCCGCCGCGGGATGTCCGACCCCGACAGGTACGACGAGCAGGGCATCGAGGCGCGCACCGGTGTGCGCCCGGTCGACTACGTGACCTACGCCGCGCTGCGCGGCGACACCTCGGACAACCTGCCCGGAGTCCCGGGAGTGGGGGAGAAGACCGCAGCGCGCCTGGTCAACACCTACGGCGACATCGACGGGATCTACGAGGCGCTCGACGACCAGACCCCCAAGCTGCGGGAGTCGCTGGCGGGAGCGGAGGACGCCGTCCGCCTCAACTGTGAGCTCATGGCGTTGCGGCGCGATCTCGACCTGCCCGTGGCGGTCGACGACTTGGCCGTGACTCCCACCGACACCGACGAGATCCGTCGCCTGGTCGAGTTCCTCGAGTTCGGCTCCCTGCTCGGCCGGCTGGGGGAGGCGTTCGGGCTGGACTTCGCGCCCGAGGCGGCGGAGGTTCTGGAGGTCGCCGTCGAGCTGCCCGAGGTGCCGGACGCCGCAGCGGCGTGGATCACCGCGCTCGCGCGCTGCGACTCGCTGGCGGTCGCGGGGGCATGGGCCGGCCGTCGTGGCCGCTCGCAACTCGAAGGGCTGGCGCTCATCGGCGGCGATGAGACCCCGACCGCTGCGGCGGGCCAGGACGGCAGGGCCGCGGCGGCAGGGGCGAGCCGGGCGGTCTGGGTTCCCGGCGGGTTCCTCGACCATTCCCCGGTGCGGGAGGCACTCGCCGGACTGGTCGGCGAGGAGGGACCGGGACTCGTCGCCCACGACGCCAAGGCGCTGATGCGCAGCCTGCTGGGTGCCGATGTCGACGTGCGCTCCCTGACGCTGGACACCGCCATAGTGGCCTACCTGCTGGATCCCTCGCAGTCCGACTATCCCGTCGGGGACCTTCTGGCGCGCCATGCCGGTTGCACCCTGCCGGGCGACGAGGCCGAGGCGGAGACGCAGGGTCGCCTGGCCTTCCCGGAGACCGGCGAGGCGTTGCGGACCCGGGCGGCACTCGAGGCACTCGCCGCTCTCCGTCTGGCGGACCCGCTTCGGGCCGCCCTGCGCTCCGGTGGTGTCGAGAGCCTGCACGACGCCGTCGAGGTGCCGCTGGTGCGGGTACTGGCCCGCATGGAGCACGCCGGCGTCGGCGTCGATGCCGGCGGACTCGAGGCGCTCCGCCAGAGTCTCCACGACGAGGCCGAACGCCTGCGCTCCCTCGTGATCGCCGACGCCGGCGAGGAGTTCAACGTCAACTCCCCGCAGCAGTTGGCCAAGGTGCTATTCGAGGACCTCGGCCTGCCGCCGCAGAAGAAGACCAAGACCGGCTACTCCACCGACGCCGCCACGCTGGAGCGCCTGCGAGGCGCCCACGACATCGTGGAGCACCTGCTGGGCTATCGCGAGGTGGAGAAGCTGCGCTCCACCTACGGGGAGGGACTGCTGTCGGAGGTGGATCCCACCACGGGGCGGATCCACGCCACCTTCAACCAGACCGTCGCCCGCACCGGCCGGCTCTCCTCCGACGCCCCCAACCTGCACAACATCCCGGTTCGCACCGAGACCGGGCGCGCCTTCCGCACCGTGTTCGTGCCCGCGCCGGGGACGGTGCTTCTCATCGCCGACTACAACCAGATCGAACTCCGTTGCATCGCCCACCTGGCGGACGATCCGGGGCTGATAGCGGCCTTCGAAGCAGGCGAGGACATCCACACGGCCACCGCGGCGAGGGTCTTCGGCGTGTCGCCGGCCGAAGTGGGCACCGATCTGCGATCGCGCGCCAAGATGGTTTCCTACGGCCTGGCGTACGGCATGGAGGCCTACGGCCTGGGCCGGCGGCTGCAGATCCCCACCGACGAGGCGCAGGTCATCCTGGACGCCTACTTCGGGGCGTTCCCAGCCGTGCGGGACTACATGGATTCGGCCGTCGCCCGGGCTCGCGAGCTGGGGTACACCGAGACGCTGTTCGGTCGCCGCCGCCCCATTCCCGAACTGCGCTCGGACAACTTCCGGGTGCGCCAAGCAGGGGAGCGCCAGGCGAAGAACGCCGGCATCCAGGGGCTGGCAGCCGACATCTTCAAGGTGGCCCTCGTGCACATCGACGGCGCCCTCGTACGGGAGCGGATGCAGAGCCGGCTCATCCTGCAGGTCCACGACGAGGTGATCCTCGAGGTTCCCACCTCCGAGCGGGATGATGCGGCCGGACTCGTGGCCCACGAGATGTCCTCCGCCTGCGAGTTGCGCGTCCCCCTGGTTGTGGACCTGGCCTTCGGCGCCTCGTGGGCAGCCGCCAAGGGCTGAGTTCCGGCCCGCCCCGGGTGCGCCCCGTCGCCGGCCGCGCCGTCAAAGGTCACACGGCCGACGATTGCAGTTCGCGGCACTGCTGTTAGCCTTTGCGGTGTCATTCGGGGCCGATCGGCCCCATTCGACGGCTCGCGTCGTCCAGTCCTGTCCATCGACCAAGTGAGAATCCGTGCCCGACCTCGATCCCAACCTGTCCCCGCCCGACGACCCGACAACCAGCCGGAATCCCGCAGAAGAGACTCCCGAGCCGTCCGCTTCCGCAGAATCCTCCGAAGCAGAAATCACCGAGGCAGTCCCCTCGGAGGCTTCGACCGACGAGATGGCCGAACTGGCCGAACCCCGCCAGATCGCCGTCAACGACCTCGACGAGGAGCAGCTGGCCGCCGCCTACGCCCGCACCGTCATCACCGTCGAGGAGGGCACGATGGTCACCGGCCGGGTCGTGCGCATCGACAACGACGAGGTGCTCGTCGATATCGGCTTCAAGTCCGAGGGCGTGATCCCGTCCCGCGAGCTGTCCATACGCAATGACGCCCATCCGGGCGAGGTCGTGGCGATCGACGAGGAGGTGGAAGCGCTCGTTCTCCAGAAGGAGGACAAGGAAGGGCGCCTGATCCTCTCGAAGAAGCGTGCCCAGTACGAGCGCGCCTGGGGCAACGTCGAGCAGGTCAAGGCCGCCGGCGGGATCGTCTCGGGAACCGTGATCGAGGTCGTCAAGGGCGGGTTGATCGTGGACATCGGCCTGCGCGGTTTCCTGCCCGCGTCGCTCGTCGACCTGCGGCGGGTGCGCGACCTGCAGCCCTACGTGGGCACGGCCGTCGAGGCCAAGATCATCGAGCTGGACAAGAACCGCAACAACGTCGTGCTGTCGCGCCGGGCGTGGCTCGAGGAGGCGCAGAAGGAGCAGCGCGAGGAATTCCTCGACAACCTGAAGCCGGGCGAGGTCCGCCGCGGCGTGGTGTCATCGGTCGTGCCGTTCGGGGCGTTCATCGACCTCGGCGGGATGGACGGACTCGTGCACGTCTCGGAGCTGTCGTGGCGTCATGTGGACCACCCCAGTTCGGTCGTGACCGTCGGCGACGAGGTGGACGTGCAGGTGCTCGAGGTGGACCCGAGTCGCGAGCGCATCAGCCTGTCGCTCAAGGCCACGCAGCAGGATCCCTGGCAGGAGTTCGCCGCCACCCACCGCGTCGGCGAGTTGGTCTACGGGCGGGTCACCAAGCTGGTCCCGTTCGGTGCCTTCGTGCAGGTGGGCGAGAGCATCGAGGGTCTCACCCACATCTCGGAGATGTCGGCGCACCACGTGGAGGTGCCCGAGCAGGTGGTCACCCCCGGCGAGGAGCTGTGGGTGAAGATCATCGACATCGACCTGCAGCGTCGCCGCATCAGCCTCTCCATCAAACAGGCGGCCGAGGGTGGTGTCGTGGCCGCCGAGTTCCAGGAGCATTTCGGTGAGCACGCCTTCGATGAGGAGGGCAACTACCTGGGTGCGGTCACGGACGAGGAGGCGGCGGTGCCCGCCGAGGGCTACGGTGCCGGGAGCGACGGTGCGGACGCGGATGTGGCGGAGGACCTCGAGGCCGTCGCCCCCGCCTGAGGTCAACCCCGCCGGCCCTCGATGATCGAGGTCGGCCTCACCGGCTGCATCGGTTCTGGCAAATCCACGGTGGCGCGCGCCCTCGTCGAGCGTGGCGCCGTCCTGGTCGACGCCGATGCCATCGTGGTCGAATTGCAGCAGCCCGGACATCCCGTCCTCGAAGCGATGGTCGAACACTTCGGGCCGTCCATCCTGGGTCCCGACGGCCAACTCGACCGCCAGGCGGTCGCCGGGATCGTGTTCGACGACGCGCAGGAGCTCGCCGCCCTCAACGCCATCGTGCACCCCGCGGTACGCGCTGAGATGCAGGAGCGCCGGAGCGCCCTCGTCGGCAGCGACGCCGTCGTCGTCGCCGACATCCCGCTGCTGGCCGAGGCGGGGCCGGAGCGGCGGCAGGGACTGGCCGGCATCATCGTGGTGGACACCGACCCCGAGGTGGCGGTGGAGCGCCTCGTGGCCGACCGGGGACTCACCGCCGCCGAGGCACGGGCGCGCCTGGCGCGCCAGGCGTCGCGTGACGAGCGCCTTGCCCTGGCCGACTTCGTGATCGACAACAACGGAACGCTCGAGGACCTCGCGGCGCAGGTGGCGCGTTGCTGGGAATGGATCCGCACGCTGCGACACACACCGGCCGGCGAGGGCGCTCCCGGGTAGCGCAGCGTGCGCTGTCGCCGGCATTCCGGCGAAGGCCGGAATCCCGGGCCCGGCCTGCCGAGTTGTGACGGCGTCGAACCCGCATGCTGCGAACTCCGCCGGCTGGCTAGGGTCGTTCCGTGACCGCCCGAGGAGAAGCCGCCGACCTCGTCGCCGCGCGCCGGCACACCCCGTTCCGGATGGTGGCCGATTTCGACCCCGCCGGCGATCAGCCGGCGGCCATCGCCGGGTTGGCCGAGGGCATCGACGGCGGCGAGCGGTTCTGCACGCTGCTGGGCATCACCGGCTCGGGCAAGAGCGCCACGATGGCCTGGACGATCGAGAAGGTGCAGCGACCGACGCTGGTCCTGGCTCCCAACAAGTCGCTCGCCGCCCAGCTGGCCAACGAGTTGCGGGAGTTCTTCCCGCACAACCGGGTGGAGTACTTCGTCTCGTACTACGACTACTACCAGCCCGAGGCGTACATGCCGGCCAGCGACACCTACATCGAGAAGGATGCCTCCATCAACGACGAGATCGAGCGGCTGCGGCACTCCACCACGTCCGCGCTGCTCACCCGGCGCGACGTCGTGGTCGTGGCGTCGGTGTCGTGCATCTACGGCCTCGGCGGCCCCGACGAGTACCAGAACCAACTGCTGGTGCTGCGCACCGGCGAGTCCTACGACCAGCGGGCCATCCTGCGGCGCCTCGTCGACATGCAGTACGAGCGGAACGACACCAACCTGACGCGCGGCCGTTTCCGTGTGCGCGGCGAGGTGCTCGAGGTGCGTCCCGCCTACGAGGAGAACGTGATCCGCATCGGGCTGTTCGGCGACGAGGTCGAGCAGATCACCGTTCTGGACCCGGTCACCGGCGAGAGGCTCGACAGCCTCGACGAGATGATCCTCTTCCCGGCCAGCCACTATGTCACGACCCCCGAGCGCCTGGAGGCCGCGGTGGAGCGGATCGAGGTGGAACTGGCCGACCGCCTCGGCTACTTCGACTCCACCGGGCGGCTGCTGGAGTCCCAGCGCCTCCGCATGCGCACCACCTACGACCTCGAGATGCTGCAGGAACTGGGGTACTGCAACGGCGTCGAGAACTACTCGGCACACCTCGACGGGCGAGGCAGGGGAGAGGCGCCGTTCACGCTGCTGGACTACTTCCCCGACGACTACCTGACCGTGATCGACGAGTCGCATGTGGCCGTCCCGCAACTGCACGGGCAGTACGAGGGCGATCGCAGCCGCAAGGAGACCCTCATCGAGCACGGGTTCCGGCTCCCGTCGGCCGCCGACAACCGGCCGCTCACGTTCGACGAGGTGATGGAGCGCGTGGGGCAGGTGGTGTTCCTGTCCGCCACCCCCGGGCCCTACGAGGTGTCGGTCTCGGATCGGGTCGTCGAGCAGATCGTGCGTCCGACGGGGCTCGTCGACCCGGAGGTCGTCGTCAAGCCCACTCGCGGCCAGATCGACGACCTGCAGGAACTGATCCGCGAGCGGGTTGCCGCCGGTGCGCGGGTGCTGGTCACGACCCTCACGAAGAAGATGGCGGAGGACCTCACCGAGTACCTGCTGGAGATGGGTGTCCGCGTGCGCTACCTGCACAGCGAGGTGGACACGCTGGCCCGGATCGAGATCCTGCGCGACCTGCGCCTCGGCCACTTCGACGTGCTGGTGGGGATCAACCTCCTGCGGGAGGGCCTGGACCTGCCCGAGGTGTCGCTCGTGGCGATCCTGGACGCCGACAAGGAGGGCTTCCTGCGCAGCGAGACCTCGCTGGTGCAGACCATCGGGCGGGCCGCCCGGAACGTGGACGGGCAGGTGGTCATGTACGCCGACGTCGTCACCGACTCGATGCGCCGGGCCATCGACGAGACGAACCGCCGGCGCGCCCTGCAGCAGGCGCACAACGCCGCCCACGGCATCAGCCCGCAGACGATCCGCAAGGCGGTCACCGACATCCTGGCGCTGATCCGCCCCACCGAGACCGCGCCGGTGCCGCAGCGCCAGCGCCACGAGCGGCGCAGCGGGCGGGGGATCGCCGGTGCCGGATCCGAGGGGCTCGACGTCTCCGGCGACGATCTGCCGCGCCTGATAGCGGCCCTCACCGAGGAGATGCAGGCCGCGTCGGCGGACCTGAGATTCGAGTACGCCGCCCGCCTGCGCGACGAGATCGCCGAGTTGCGCCGGGAGTTGCGCGACATTTCCGGCGCGCACGCGGTTGGGGCCTGATCGCCGTCCGGGGCCTCGTTCGGGGGAGCCCGCGACAGCGGCTCGGGGGGACGCGCCGGCAGGCACCTGCGGCCCCTACGCTGGGCACGTGAGCGATCGATTGGTGGTCAGGGGAGCGCGCGAGCACAACCTGCGCGACATCTCCCTCGAACTGCCTCGCGACCGCCTGATCGTCTTCACGGGGATCTCCGGATCGGGGAAGTCGTCGCTGGCCTTCGACACGATCTATGCCGAGGGGCAACGCCGCTACGTGGAGTCGCTCTCGGCGTACGCCCGGCAGTTCCTCGGCCAGATGGACAAGCCCGACGTGGACTTCATCGAGGGGCTCTCGCCGGCCATCTCCATCGACCAGAAGAGCGCCTCGCGCAACCCCCGCTCCACGGTCGGCACCATCACCGAGGTCTACGACTACCTGCGCCTGCTGTTCGCCCGCGTGGGGATCCCGCACGATCCCGAGACCGGGGAGCCGCTCGTGCGCCAGACGCCGCAGCAGATCGTCGACAGGGTCCTGCGGCTACCCGACGGCACCCGGTTCCAGGTCCTGGCACCTGTGGTGCGGGGGCGCAAGGGCACCTACGAGACGCTGCTCGCTGAACTCGAGTCCGAGGGCTACGTGCGGGCGCGCATCGACGGCGAGCTTCACGAGTTGGCGGACGTGGCCGGCACCGACGCCGACGGGCGTCCCCGCCTGGACCTCGCCCGCTACGAGATGCACGACATCGAGGTGGTCGTCGACCGCCTGGTCTGCCGGGAGGGGATCGAGCGGCGCCTCACCGACTCGGTGGAGGCGGCGCTGCGACTCGCCGACGGCGTCGTGCAGATCGAGGTGGTCTCGCTGGGGGACAGCGACGCCGAACTCGCTCTCGACGTGGAGGCCGGTGAGATCCTCACCTTCTCCCAGCACCTGGCCCGACCCAGTGACGGCAAGTCGTTCGAGGAACTGGCGCCGCGCAACTTCTCGTTCAACTCGCCCTACGGCGCCTGCCCGCACTGCGACGGGCTGGGCACGAAGTTCGAGGTCGACCCCGAACTGGTCGTGCCCGACCCGTCGCTCAGCCTCGCCGAGGGCGCGCTGGCCCCGTGGGGCACCGGCCACAGCCAGTACTACGAGCGGCTGCTGGAGTCCGCCGCGGAGGAACTCGGCGAGGACTTCAATGCGCCCTGGGAGACGCTCGCCCCCGAGTCTCGGGAGGTGTTCCTGTACGGCGGCCTGGGCCGGCGGGTCCAGGTCCGTTACCGCAACCGCTACGGGCGCCAGCGCAGCTACAACGCCCGGTTCGAGGGTGTCATCCCCAACCTGCAGCGACTCCACTCCGAGACCGGCTCCGACAACCGCCGCCAGCAGATCGAGGGCTACATGCGCGAGGTGCCCTGCGCCACCTGCGGCGGCGCCCGCCTACGCCCGCTCCCCCTCGCCGTCACGGTTGACGGCCGCAACATCGATGACATCTGCACGCTCTCCATCCGGGAGGCGACGAGGGTGTTCGACGAACTCCGCCTCAGCGAGCGTGACGCCCTCATCGCCGATCAGGTCTTGAAGGAACTCCGCTCCCGGCTGGGTTTCCTGCTGGCCGTGGGGCTGGACTACCTCACCCTGGCCCGCTCCGCCGGCACGCTCTCGGGAGGCGAGGCGCAGCGCATCCGCCTGGCGTCACAGATCGGCAGCGGGCTGGTCGGCGTGCTGTACGTGCTGGACGAGCCGTCCATCGGGCTGCACCAGCGCGACAACGCCCGCCTGCTCAACACGCTGCTGCGCCTGCGCGACCTGGGCAACACCGTCATCGTCGTCGAGCACGACGAGGAGACCATCCGCACGGCCGACCACGTGGTGGACATCGGGCCGGGCGCGGGCCGCCACGGCGGCGACATCGTGCACAGCGGCCCGGTCGAGGCGTTGCTGGACAACGCGTCCTCCCTCACCGGCGACTACCTCGCCAGCCGGCGCAGCATCCCCGTGCCGCCGCTGCGCCGCCCGCCGGGCGCTGACTGGCTCGTGGTACGCGGCGCGCGCGAGCACAACCTGAACGATCTGGACGTGGAGATCCCCCTGGGGTGCTTCGTGGCCGTGACCGGCGTGTCGGGCTCCGGCAAGAGCACGCTGGTGAACGACATCCTCTACCGGGCGCTCATGCAGAAGGTGTACCGCTCGCGGATGGTCCCGGGACGTCACCGGGGAATCGACGGTATCTCGGCGCTCGACAAGGTCATCAACATCGACCAGCAGCCCATCGGTCGCACGCCCCGTTCGAATCCCGCCACGTACACGGGTGTGTTCGATCACATTCGCAAGCTCTTCTCGCGGACCAACGAGTCGCGGATCCGGGGATACCAGCCGGGCCGGTTCTCCTTCAACGTCTCCGGTGGACGCTGTGACGCCTGCTCGGGCGACGGCAACATCCGCATCGAGATGCACTTCCTGCCCGACGTGTACGTGCCGTGCGAGGTCTGCGGTGGTGCCCGCTACAACCGCGACACGCTCGACATCACCTTCAAGGGCCGCAACATCGCCGAGGTGCTGGACATGCCGTGCAGCGAGGCGCTGGAGTTCTTCGCCAACCAGCCGGCCATCGCCCGTCACCTGCGGACGCTGGTCGACGTGGGTCTGGGCTACATCCGCCTCGGCCAGCCGGCTCCCACCCTCTCCGGCGGCGAGGCGCAGCGCGTGAAGCTGGCCAGCGAATTGGCCAAGCGCTCCACCGGCCACACCATCTACCTGCTGGACGAGCCCACCACCGGGCTGCACTTCGACGACATCCGCAAGCTCCTGGGAGTGTTGAGCAGGCTCGTCGACGCCGGCAACACCGTGCTGGTGATCGAGCACAACCTCGACGTGATCAAGACCGCCGACTGGATCATCGACCTCGGGCCCGAGGGCGGAGACGGCGGCGGGCGCATCGTGGCGGAGGGCCCGCCGGAGTTGGTGGCGAAGCACGAGGAGAGCCACACCGGCCGTTTCCTGCGGCGCCTGCTGGTTTAGCGCCCCGTCCCAGCGTTCGCACCGCCCCACTCTCGCCGGCGGGCCTCGCGCCCACCCCGGAGATTGGAAGGTGCACTTGGTGATTTCCGGGGTGCGCCGCGTCGAGCGCACGATCCCCGGCATCGCGGCGACGTCCATCGTCGACGGGGGCGACGCCACCCAGGTGCGCCACGCCACCACGGCGGTGCCGCTCGGCCGATTCGCCGGAACGATGTCGAAGGGAACGTGAGCTTCCTGGAGCAGTGGCCGGATCGCCGGTCGCGTACAGTATGCAATTTAGTTCGGGTACAGTCTGATTAGTAGCGGCTGGACGATCTGTCCATCGGGTACAATGTTCCGAGCATGGAGGTCGTGAGGAGGCATCTCCAGGATCGCATCGAGGAGGCGCTCGAGTGGTCCCGCGTGGTCATGCTCCACGGTGCCCGGCAGTGTGGCAAGACGACGCTGGCCAGGATGATCGCCGATCGCCGCGCGGGCACCTACGTGTCTCTCGATGACGAGGCGCAGCTCGGGATGGCCCTGGCCGACCCGGTGACGTTCCTTCTCGACCGGCGCCACCCGCTGGTCGTGGACGAGGTCCAGCGCGGCGGCGACCGTGTCGTGCGCGCGGTGAAACAACTCGTGGATGCCGAGCGGACACCCGGGCGGTTCCTGCTCACAGGGTCCACGAACTTCCTCACGGTCCCCACGATCAGCGAGTCATTGGCGGGACGAGTGCAGATATTCCACCTGTGGCCCCTCTCGGAGGCCGAGTTGGCCGGCGTCCTCCCGACAGAGGTGGACAGCTGGTTCGAGGGCGTGTCCGATGCCCCAACTGCCGCTCGAACGACCCGCGACCAGTATCTCGCCCTGCTGTGCCGCGGCGGCTACCCCGAAGCCGTTGACCTCGACCCGGGTCGCCGCCGACGATGGTTCAACAGCTACGTCGAGACGGTGACCGAGCGCGACATCGCCGCACTGGCTGACATCCGCAAGACCGCCGCGCTGCCACCGCTTCTGCGATGGACAGCCGGGATCACCTCCGGCCATGTCAACATGTCGGCCGCGGCGCGACGGCTGCAGACCAGCCGGTCGGCCGTCACGTCGTACTTCGACTGGCTGCAAACGGTCTTTCTGGTCCACGAACTACCAGCCTGGTCTCGGAGCCTCCCGTCGCGACCGGCGCGCCGGTCCAAGTACCACGTCACCGACAGCGGACTTGCCGCCGGGCTGTTGCGGATCGACCGCGGCGCTCTCGGCTCACCCAACGCTGGGGCGACCGGGCCGCTCCTGGAGACCTTCACGGTAAACGAGATCGCCCGCCAGCTCTCCTCGTCGCTCCGCGACTGCACGCTGTCTCACTACCGGGACAATCACGGCCGCGAGGTGGATCTCATTCTCGAGGATCCCGGCGGTGCCGTCGTCGCGGTCGAGATCAAGGCGACGCGCTCTCCCGACCCGCGTCAACTTGACCATCTCGCGTGGCTGCGGGACCGCCTCGATGCAGCCGCGCCCGGCACGTTCCGGGCCGGGGTGCTGCTCCACACCGGCGACCAGTCCGGCAAGGTGGGCGATCGTCTCCACCTCCGCCCCATAGATTCCCTCTGGTCCGCCCGAGCGGTCGGCTGAGCGCCACAGGAACCGAGCTGGCAGCGCTACGGTGCCGCCGTGCCGAGCGGCGGCTCCTGACGGGACCACAACCGGTGCCCGTGCGATGATGCTCGCGATGCGCCGGTCCGGTTGCTTCGCGGCGTAGGAGCCCGTTTGCTCGCCGGGCGGTGGTGTACTTGAATGTTGACGTTCTGGCGCTTCGGTCATTGCAGTCCGTCCGCGTCAATCCGATTGGCGCGAGTGCGTATCGGACCGCGACGGTCCGGGGCGTGCCTGCCCGAGACCCACTTGACAGGGGGAGAGACCAACATGACACGTAGACGAAAGAGCCGTTGGTTCGTGATTCCGCTGCTGGCCGCGCTGGCCGTGCTGGCAGCGTCGTGCGCGGCCGACACCGGCGCCGCGGACGACGCGCTCGCCGAGGCCCGGTCGGCCCAGTCCGCCGCGGCCGCTGCGCAGTCCGAGGCGGCTGCCGCGCAGGCCGACGCCGACGCGGCCAACAACCGGGCGAACGCCCTCGAGGCCGAGACCGCAGCGGCCAACGCCGCCGCCGCGGCAGCTCAGGCTGCCGCCGACGCGGCACAAGCCGCCGCCGAACTGGCACAGGCCACTGCCGAGGGCAACGAGGCCGCCGTCGCCGAGGCGGAAGCAGCTCTCGCGGCAGCTTCTGCAACGGCCGAGGCGGCCAGTGCCTCCGCCGCCGCCGCGCAGGAGGAAGCCGCCGCCGCGCAGGCCGAGGCTGCCGCCGCGCAGGAGGAAGCCGCTGCCGCGCAGGCCGAGGCTGCCGCCGCGCAGGCCGAGGCTGAGGCTGCGGGCGAGGAGGCCGCCGCCGCGCAGGAGTCGCTCGCTTTCGCAACCGACCAGCTCGCCGCAGCGCAGGCGCAGGCCACCGAAGCCGGCGGCGACCTGCCGTTCACACACGTGCTCAGGGACGGAAGCGACTTCGTCCTGAACGAGCGCATCGCCCGCAAGATCCGGACCGGAGAGCCGATCAACTACCTGTTCTCCTACCAGTCCTCCGGTATCGCGCTGTTCTCCGACCAGTACGAGGCCGGTTTCCGGGCGACCCAGGGTGACGCCTACCGGATCTACCCCATGAACTTCACGGTGGTGGCGCCGGTGACCTCTCCCTCCGACATTCCGGAGCAGATCGCCCAGATCGAGGCGCAGGTCGCCGTCGATCAGGTCGACTGCCTGTCGATCGAGCCGGCCGACTCCAACTCCTTCACGGAGCTCACCAACCGCCTCCTCGCCGACGGCATCCCGGTGTTCACCGTGGGCCTCACGACGAACGGCAACGAGTTCACCAACTTCACCCAGGTGCCGTACAACGAGGGCCGCCAGGCCGCCGAGCTCTCCGTGGAGTTCATGCGGGAGAACGGGTACGACTGGGACACCTTCATGGTTTCCGGCGGTGACCCGACGCAGTTCTGGGCCCAGGGCCGGATGACGGGCTTCTACGACCGCATCCTGGAGCTGCTTCCCGACGCCGAGTTCCTGACCACTCCCGAGAACGGGATCCAGGTCGGCGGCGGCGGTTACGACCCGGGGATCAGCTACGACGACTACTCGGCGATCCTGGTCGGCAACCCTGAGCTGGACTTCATCGAGAACGTGGACATCGGCGCCGAGCACGCCAACCGGGCGATCATCGACGGTGGCCGCGAGGGCGAGGTGTTCACGATCGGCTGGAACGTGAGCTACGGCCAGCTCGACGGCGTCGAGCGGGGCATCCAGGTGGCAGCGCTCGACCAGCGCTGGTCGGAGCAGTCCGGCTTCGGCGCCATCGCCTGCGCCGAGTTCCTGGCAAACGGCAGGATCCTGCCGAACACGCAGACGCTGCTGCCGATCCAGAAGGAGCAGGTCGAGGCGGCACGCCGCGATCTGGACCTGATCCTCGGCGGCTGACACTCTGACGTGCATGTGATGGGAGGAGGGACCCCGTCCCTCCTCCCATCACGACGACTCCGAGGATGATCACCCAGGGGGAAGTCGCGTGAGCAACGACACGAACGACGCCGAGAACACGGCGGCTACCGAGCCTCACGGCCGGGTTCCCTCGCGGCGCGGGGGGCTGGGCCTGCAGCGCGTCGGCGGGTTACTGGCGGCCGTCGTCATCGCGGGGTTCATCTTCGCCGTCTGGTCGAACTGGCTGTTCCTCAAGACGGGGAACCTGGTCGTGATGATCAGGCTGATGGGCGTTCTCGGCATCATCGGCCTCGGTCTGCTGGTCGTCCTCCTGGTCGGCGAGATCGACCTGTCGTTCTCCGCGCTCGCCGTGCTCTCGGCGATAGTCATGGGGAAGATGTGGGTCGAACTCGGCTATCACATCGCCGTCGCGATCCTGGTTGCGTTCGCCGTGGCCATCGGCGTGGGGCTGTTCAACGCCTTCTTCGTGAACGTGGTCAAGGTCCCGTCGTTCATCGTGACATTGGGATCCAACACGCTCGTTTTCGGATTCACCCTGCTCATTAGCCGGAACACGCCGATCCTGGCGCAGAAGCTGCCGCCGGATCCGGAGGAATGGCAGGTGCGCGGCGGCGATTACGTCGACGCCGCCGAGTACACGTTCTTCCGGGCGCTGGCCAGCAACTACGCGCTGCCGGGTCGCTTCCCGCTCCAGGTGGTCTGGCTGGCGGGTTTCGCCATCGTGTTCGGCATTCTGCTGTCGCGCGGCGTGTTCGGGTTCAGGATGAAGGCCATCGGCGGCAACGAGCAGGCCGCGGTCCTGGCCAAGCTGCCCGTGCGCCGCTACAAGACGCTGGCGTTCGTGATCTGCGCCGTGATGGCGGCGGTGGGTGGCCTGCTCGACTTCTCCTTCATCTCGCAGGTGCAGCCCAACCAGGGTGGCACCTACCTCTTCCCCGTGTTCACGGCCGTCATCATCGGCGGTGCGAGCCTGTCGGGAGGGCGCGGCACCGTGTCGGGCACCCTCCTGGGTGCCCTTCTGCTGGCCGTCATCTCCAACGGCCTGGCTCTCAACGCAACGGGAGCGTTCGTGCAGCAGATGTGGCTGGGTACGGTCACGATCGCCGCGGTCGTGCTGGATCAGTGGGCGCGGAGTCGCCAGGGAGGTGAGTCGCTGGGTGCCCAAGTGCGGGATCTGGTGGGCCGTTTCACGAGGATGAACAGCTGACGATGACCGCTCCGGCTCCCTCCGAGCTCTCCGGCGAGGGCATCGTCATCGAGGGGCTGCACAAGAGGTATGGCGATACCGTCGCGCTCGGCGGGCTGGACATCACGGCGCAGCCCGGTGAGATCCTCGGAATCGCCGGCCCCAATGGTTCCGGCAAGAGCACGATGGTCAAGACGCTGGCGGGCGAGGTGATCGCCGACAGCGGACGCGTCCTGCTGGACGGCGTCGAACTCGCTGCCGAAGATCTGGCCCGCCACGTGACGATCGTGCATCAGGAGCCGCAGGTCTTCCTGAACCTGACGGTCGCGGAGAACCTGCTCGTCGGCAGGGAGCGGAGGAGAGTCCTGAACCGCCGCATCGATGAGGCGGAGACCGAGCTGCTGGCGGACATGGGTCTCAGCGAGAATGTGCACACTGAGCTGGAGTCCCTCCCCCTGGCCGCGCAACAGCGCACCGAGATCGCCCGCGCCCTGGCACAGGATGCCCGAATCTTCCTGTTTGACGAGCCCAACTCGGCCCTGACGGAGGAAGAGTCCGAGGACCTCTTCCGCCGCATGCACGACCTGGCCGATTCCGGGCGCGTCGTGATCCTGGTGTCGCACAGGCTTCACGAACTGGTGGTGCACGCCGACCGGGTGGGGATGATCATCGACGGGCAGTGCCGCGTGATCCTGCAAGGTGATGACCTCACCGAGGAGCGCGTGGCGCGCGAGCTCGTCGTCGGCGTGGCGCGAGACGCGGTGGGTGGCGTCGAGGCAGTCGCTGAATCCGCTGCTGCGGCGCGAGCCGACAGCGAGGACGGTCCGGTCGCCCTGCGGCTATCGGGCTGGACGCACCGCGAGGGCGGGTTCTCCGACATCGACATGTCGGTGGGACGCGGCGAGATCGTGGCCATCTCCGGTGTGGAGGGATCCGGAGCTCGCGCGCTGGTCCACTCGCTGGCGGGCTTCGCACCGGCGACCGGCTCGCTGCGTGTCGGCGTGGCCAGCACCTCGCAGGCGAACGGCGACGGCAGCAGTGTGAAGGCCGCCACCGAGCAGGTGGGGTTCGTGGGGGCGAACCGTGCCGAGAACCTCTTCTTCAACCTCTCGGTGGGCGAGAACATCCTGTCGCGCCTCAGCACCGACATCTGCGACCGGCTGGGACTCCTGCATCCCCGGACGCTGCGGTCGGCAGCGGAGCATCTGGCCGACCAGTTCCGGGTGAAGGCCGGCTCGGTCGACGACCCGATCGGATCGCTCAGCGGCGGCAACCAGCAGAAGGTGGTCATCGGTGCCGCCACGGCCACGCGTCCCCGAGTCCTGGTCCTGGAGGAGCCCACCCGCGGCGTGGACGTGGGCAGCAAGTCCGAGATCTACCGGCTGCTGCGCCAGTACGCCGACCCGGAGAGTCAGTTGGGGCTCCCGGACATGGAGGGTCACGGTGAGGCCGTCGTGCTGTACTGCACCGAGGACGCCGAGATCTTCGAGGTTGCCGACCGGGTCTACGTGATCGCCCAGGGCCGCATCTCCGGCGAGCTGGATCTCTCGGACTACGACGACGTCGAGTCCTTCGCCGCCGACCGGGTCCGCCTCGAAGCCGGCGGCTAGCAGCCCGTCCAAACCGGGCACGCCCCGTTGGTCGGAGCCTGCCCTTCCACCGCTCGTACCATGGGGCGCGTGATGGAGCGGCCGCCCGCTTCGACCATCCCGGACGCCCCCGGGTCGTACCAGTTCCTCGACGCCGAGGGGCGGATCATCTACGTGGGCAAGGCGAAGTCGCTGCGCAGCCGGGTGGGCAGCTACTTCCAGAGCCCGGTGCACCTCACCCCCCGCACCGCACAGATGGTGAGCGCGGCGGCCACCGTGGAGTGGATCACCGTCGCCGGCGAGGTGGATGCCCTGCTGCTGGAGTACAGCCTGATCCAGCGCCACCAGCCGCGTTTCAACGTGCGCTACCGGGACGACAAGAGCTACCCGTTCCTGTGCGTGACGCTCGTGGACGACTGGCCCCGGGCCATGGTGGTGCGGGGACGCAAGCGCAAGGGCAACCGCTACTTCGGTCCCTACGGCCACGCCTACGCCATCCGCGAGACCCTCGACCTGCTGCTGCGCACCTTCCCGATCCGCACCTGCTCGGACAACAAGTTCGCCGACCACGAGCGCCTCGGGCGGCCCTGCCTGCTGTACCACATCGAACGCTGCGCCGGACCGTGCGTCGGCGAGATCGACAAACCCCGCTACGACGACTTGGTCGGTGAACTCCTGGACTTCCTGGCCGGCGACACCGATGAGATCGTGGAGCGCCTACAGGGTGACATGGCCGCCGCGGCCGAGGCGCTGGACTTCGAGAAGGCGGCCCGTCTGCGGGACCGGCTGGTGACCGTGCGCAAGGCCATCGAGCGCCAGGAGATGGTGGGCTCGCGGGCCGAGGACGCCGACGTGTTCGGCATGGTCTCCGACGAGTTGGAGGCCGCGGTGTCGGTGTTCTTCGTGCGCAAGGGCCGGGTCATGGGCCAGCGCGGCTTCATCGTGGATCGGGCCGAGGATCTCTCGGGGTCCGAGTTGATGGGCAGGATCCTGGAGCGGATCTACTTCGACGAGAACCCCCTCGGCTACCCGAAGGCGGTGCTGGTGCCGGAGTTGCCTGCCGCCGGGGACATGTACGCCGAATGGCTGGGCGGGCTGCGGGGCTCGAAAGTGCAGATCCGCGTGCCGCAGCGGGGTGCCAAGCGGCGCCTGGCCGAGACGGCCCGCCAGAATGCGGCCGACTCGCTCCAGCGGCACCGGCTGAAGCGGGCCGCCGACCACAACAGCCGAGCCCGGGCGCTCAACGAACTGCAGCAGTACCTTGGACTCCCCGAGGCGCCTCTGCGCATCGAGTGCTACGACATGAGCCACCTCGGTGGTCAGGACTACGTGGGTTCGATGGTGGTCATGGAGGACGCCCTGCCCCGCAAGTCCGAGTACCGCCGTTTCCGCCTCCGCAACGTCACGGGCAACGACGACCTGGCGGCCATGGAGGAGGTGCTGGAGCGGCGCCTGCAGAACTACTTGGACAACCGTCACCTGCCGCCGGCCGAGCGGGGTCGCTTCGCCTACCCGCCGCAGCTGCTGCTGGTGGACGGCGGCCAGGGGCAGCTGGGGGTGGCCAAGCGGGTGCTGGTGCGCCTGGGACTGGCGGGGGAGATCCCGGCTTCGGCCCTGGCCAAGCAGTTCGAGGAGGTGTTCGTGCCCGACCAGCCCGAGGCGGTGCGGATCCCGCGCCAGTCCGAGGCCCTCTACCTGCTGCAGCGCATCCGCGACGAGAGCCACCGCTTCGCTCTGGCATACCACCGGCAGCTGCGCGGCAAGCGCATGACCACCTCGGCACTGGACGGGATCCCGGGCCTCGGACCGGCGCGGCGCAAGCGGCTCGTGGCGGAGTTGGGCGGCGTCCGGGCCGTGCAAGCGAGTTCCCTGGAGGACCTGCAGGCCCTCAGCTGGCTGCCCGACACCGTCGCCAAAGCAATCCACGCCAAGTTCCATTCATGACGGTCCTTCCTGGCCCGGTCGGGGGCCGGGGTGCCGTTTGCTCCTTCGGCGCGGGCGCAAGGCGTCGCAAATCGGCCCCCCGGCCCCCTCCCTCGGTTGTCGGTGCATGTCCGGTCGGGGTGGCGGTGGCCGCGGGGACCGCTCGGTAGGCTCGGAGGCGTGCTGGTCGTCATCACCGGGCTCTCGGGGTCGGGACGATCGGAGGCTGCGAACTGCCTCGAGGACCTCGGGTTCTTCGTCATCGACAACCTGCCGCCGTCGCTGATCCCGAAGGTGCTGGAGCTGGCCGGGCCGAGCACCGAGCGGCTCTGCCTCACGATGGGGACCGAGCGGTACTCCGACGAGATCGCTCCCGCGGTCGCCGACCTCCGAGCCGCCGCCGAGAGTGCGCCTCACTACGCGGACGTGCGGCTGTGGTTCCTGGAGGCGCGCACGCAGGTGCTGGTTCAGCGCTACGAGGGCTCGCGGCGCCGGCATCCGTACGCCGTGCGAGGTTCGGTAGAGGAGGCCGTCGAGGCCGAGCGGGAGTCGCTCTGCGGGCTGCGGGCCGACGCCGATGTGGTGATCGACACGTCCGACACCAACGTCCACGAACTGCGCGAGCGAATCGTGCGTCTCATCGACGACAGCGGCTCGCGCCTTCTCACGACCCGCGTGCTGTCGTTCAGCTTCCGTCACGGGCTGCCGGCCGACGTGGACATGGTCTTCGACTGCCGCTTCCTGCCGAACCCGCACTGGGAGACGGAACTGCGGCCGCTCGACGGGACCGACACCTCGGTGCGGGAGTACGTGATCGGCAGTGAGCTGGGGAAACGGTTCGCCCGGAGCCTCGAGGAGCTCTGCGAGCTGCTCCTGCCGGCGTTCGAGGCGGAGGGCAAGACCTACCTGACCCTCGCCTTCGGCTGCACCGGGGGACGGCACCGCTCGGTGTGCCTGGCAGAGCACGCAGCAGGCGCCCTGCGGCGGCTGGGATTCGATCCGCAGGTACAGCACCGCGATCTGCAACGCTGAGAGCCGGCGGCGCGCCGGCGCCCCGGAAAGTGCCCCGGTCGGTGCCGGGGACGGGACACGACGGAGGGATCCACATGACGGTGCGGGTGGGAATCAACGGCTTCGGGCGGATCGGGCGCAACTTCTACCGCGCCCTGCGCGCACGTGACGCCGCCATCGAGGTCGTGGCGGTGAACGACCTGGGCAGCCGGGAGGTGATGGCCCACCTGTTGCGGCGCGACTCGGTCCTCGGCCCGGCGCCGTGGGACATCGGGGTCGCGGACGGCGGCATCGCCGTCGACGGCGCCGTGCTCCCCGTCCTGGCGCAGCGCGATCCTGCCGCCCTGCCGTGGGGTGACCTCGGGGTCCAGGTGGTCGTGGAGTCCACCGGCTTCTTCACCAGCCGCGACAAGGCCGCCGCCCACCTCGCCGCCGGTGCCGAGCGGGTGGTGATCTCCGCACCGGCAAGCGGCGTCGACGCCACGTTCGTGGTCGGCGTGAACGACGACACGTTCGACCCCGCCAACCACCAGGTCGTCTCCAACGCATCCTGTACCACCAACTGCTTCGTTCCGATGGTGAAGGTGCTGGACGACGCCTTCGGGGTCACGCAGGGGTTCATGAGCACCGTGCACGCCTACACCGGCGACCAGATGCTCGTGGACGGGCCCCACGGCGACCTGCGGCGCACCCGGGCGGCGGCGGTGAACATCATCCCGACTTCGACGGGAGCGGCGCGGGCCACTGGCCTGGTGCTGGCCGCGATGCAGGGCCGTCTCGACGGCATCGCCCTACGGGTGCCGGTCGCGGACGGCTCGCTCACCGACTTCACCGCCACCGTCGAGCGCCCCGCCACCACGGAGGAGGTGAACGCCGCGTTCGCGGAGGCGGCCGCCTCCGGCCCGCTGGCGGGAGTGCTGGAATACTCCACCGAGCCACTGGTGTCCAGCGACATCGTGGGTTCGCCGGCATCGTGCGTGCTCGACTCCGGCCTCACGATGGCCGGGGGCACGCTCGTGAAGGTCTGCGGCTGGTACGACAACGAGTGGGGCTACTCCAACCGTCTCGTGGATCTCGTCGAACGCATCGGCGCCTGAGCCGCTGCTGAATGGTCTCGATTCCCCTGGGAGCGATCTCACCCGCGTCATCCCGGCGAAGGCCGGGATCCATGGGCCGGACGGAACATCCGCAGGCGCGCGGAACGTCCAGCCCGCTAGTGGGTTGATCCCGGCGTGATGAGACTCCCGACAATCCCCGATCTGGGTGATCTCGCAGGGCGTCGAGTCTTGCTGCGCGCCGACCTGAACGTGCCCGTGCACGGTGGCGAGATCGGCGACGACACCCGCATCCGCGAGGTCGTGCCGACGATCCGCATGCTCAGCGATGCCGGGGCGCGGGTGACGGTCTGCAGCCACCTGGGGCGTCCCGGCGGGCGCTACCAGGCGGCGTTCGACATGGCCCCGGTGCGCCGCCGGCTGGCCGAGCTGGCGCCCGAGGCGGAACTGCTGGACAACCTGCGCTTCGACCCGGGGGAGGAGGCCGGCGATCCGGCGACGGCGGCGCGCCTGGCGGAGGGCCACGACATCTTCGTGAACGACGCCTTCGCGGCCTGCCATCGGCCACACGCCTCGGTCGTCGGTGCCCCGCAGTTGTTGCCCAGCGCCGCCGGGTTGCTCGTCATCGTCGAGGCGGCGGAGATCCTGAGCCTCCGCAGATCGCCGCGGCGGCCGTTCGTCGTCGTCCTCGGCGGCGCCAAGGTGGCCGACAAGCTCGGAGTGGTCAAGGCGATGTGCGAGATGGCCGATGCCGTGCTCGTGGGTGGGGCCATGTGCTTCACGTTCCTGGCGGCGGCCGGTCATCGCGTCGGAGCCTCATTGCTCGACGCCGAGCGGGTGGGGGACTGCCGGGCACTGCTGGACGCCGGATTCCCGCTGCATCTGCCCGAAGATCTAGTAGGCCTCGGTCCAGGCGGGCGGCTCGGCGCCCCGGGGGCCGGCGGCGCGGTGCGGCAGTTCGGCGCCGACCTTCCCGACGGCTGGCTGGGGGCGGACATCGGCCCGGGTACCGCCGCCTTCTTCGCCGACACCGTCATGGACGCCGCCACGATCTTCTGGAACGGCCCCCTGGGCGCGTTCGAGGACCCGCGCTTCGCTGCGGGCACCGCGACGGTGGCGGAGGCGATGGCCGAGACCCGTGCCCACACCGTGGTGGGAGGCGGCGACAGCGGGGCCGCGCTCTCCTCGATGGGGCTGGCCGACTCGGTGAGCCACCTGTCCACCGGAGGCGGCGCGTCGCTGGAACTCCTCGAGCACGGCGACCTGCCCGGGTTGGCGGCCCTCCGGGCGTCGGCCGAGCGATTGTCGATCGGCACCCACGAGGTGGAGGTCCCCTGATCGTCGTCCGCGCTGACGCCTTTCCCGCCGATCTACCGGTCCCATGCGTCATTCCGGCGGAAGCCGGAATCCATGCGTGTTGGCGGCGGGGTCGGAGGCGCCCGAGAGCGGTCGGGCGCCGCGCCGCCGGCGCGATCAGCCTGTAGACATCGGTAGCGCTACTCGGCGGTTCGAACAGGAGGCGCAGCCGTGACCAACCCTCGCCGGCCGATCATCAGCGGCAACTGGAAGATGCACCTCAACCACTTCGAGGCCATCACCCTGGTGCAGAAGCTGTCGTATTCCCTGGCCGAGGCCGACTACGCCGCGGTCGACGTCACGGTGCATCCGCCGTTCACCGACCTGCGCTCGGTGCAGACGGTGCTCGACATCGACGACATCCCCATCACCCTCGGCGCCCAGGACTGCCATCACGAAGACGCCGGTGCGTTCACGGGAGAGGTGTCGCCGGCCATGCTGGCCAAGCTGCAGGTCCGGTACGTCATCGTGGGGCACTCCGAGCGGCGAGCGCTGTTCGGCGAGACCGACGAGAGCGTGAACCGCAAGGTGCAGGCCGTACTGCGCCACAACATGACACCGATCCTGGCGGTGGGGGAGACGCTGGAGCAGCGAGAGGCGGGTGAGACCACCGATGTCGTGCTGGGCCAACTGACCGCGGGCATGGCGGGTGTGTCCCGTGAGCAGGCGGCGGGACTCGTGGTGGCCTACGAGCCGGTCTGGGCCATCGGGACGGGCCGGGTGGCCGGCCCGGGCGACGCTCAGGAGGTCTGCGCCGAGATCCGCCGGCAGATCGGCGATTCCTTCGGCGCCGGAGCGGCCGGCAGCGTTCGCATCCAGTACGGCGGCTCGGTGAAACCGGTGAACGCGCCCGCCCTCATGGCCGAGCCGGACATCGACGGTGCCCTCGTCGGCGGGGCCAGCCTCGACGCCGACGACTTCGCCCGCATCATCCAGTACCGCCTCGCCTCCTGAGTTTCGGGGCCCGGACCGAGCGCGGGCGCTGGTATCGTTTCTGCGATGTTCATCCTGGCGCTCGTCCTCCACGTCGTGACGACAGTCGGCGTCGTGCTGCTGGTGCTGCTGCACAGCGGGCGCGGCGGCGGCCTGTCGGACATGTTCGGCGGCGGCCTGGGTGCCTCGGCGGCCGGCTCCACGGTCATCGAGAAGAACCTGGACCGCATCACGATCGTGGCGGCGCTGATCTTCGGCTTCGTCACGCTGGCGCTCGCCCTCATGATGGACACCTGAGCCGGCACAGACCGGCACCCCCGTCGGAGTGGCGGAATTTGGTAGACGCGCATGGTTGAGGGCCATGTGCCCGCTAAGGGCGTGGGGGTTCAAGTCCCCCCTCCGACACTGAGATAACCGGCCTATATGGCATCTGACCTGCATAAACAGTGATTGCGGCAGATCTCGTTATTGCTTCTGAAATCGCTTTGAGTTGGCGTAGTTGAGGCCCGCGTTGCTCGTTTGCAGCGGCCCGAGGATGTAATTGGCGGGATGGCGGGCCTGCCGCAGATGCGGCGGCAACGCCGACCACATCCGATGACACTCATCACGGCCGCTCACACAAGGTTGGTGACAGTCTCCTTGTCGGGTTCGCCACAGGATCGCTTGTGGGCGCGCCGACGAGCGAAAGAGGATTCGACCTCTGCGCTTGCCGCGGCGACTCCTCTAGTCTCCACCCACGCGGACCAGGTGAGTGATGACTCTGCAGCACGACTTTGAGTACAACCCTGCGCTGTCTGCGGCGTCGTCGTTCCTGGTCGAGGCGGATGCGTCTCGGTTCCTCTTGGTCGGCGAGTCGCTGGATGTTGGTGAGGGTCTCCCGGCGGGCTTCGAGGTTGTGGCCGAGTGCCGCTATCGCCCGGAGGGCGATGGGCCTGTCTCGCTGGCGCGGGGCAATTACCGGTTCCGGGGGCGTGACGGCAACTTGGTGATGCTTGTGACCGGTGGCGAACCTCCGGCAAGTTCTGCTCGAGGCAACCGCACTCCTGATGCTTGTAGCGCGCTGGAGTGTGCCCGCGATTGGTTCGAGTATTTCTGGGCAGAGGCGGATCCGGTCCCGAACCCGGGGTTCGAGGTGCACGCCGATGTGGCGACTGTGCCGGGCAATCGGGAGACGGTTGTGCGTTCGCGGCGGTTCAGCGCTGGTTCGTGGCGGTACACGGTGCGCTTGGACGGAAGGATCCGGGAGCTGCTGGAGGGTTCTCTGGCGCCGGTGGTGGTTGAGGGTGATCCGCTGGAGTGGGTCGCTCGGCCGCCTGGGGGCATGCGCGGGGTGGCCGCCACGTTGACGCGGGCGAAGCTGGCTGAGCATCTCACGGACACGGTCTTTTCGTATCGGGCGAGCCGCACCGTCTTTCGGGCCTACCAGTTTCGCCCGGTCATCAAGATGCTTCGGACCGGCCGGCGCCGCCTGTTGCTGGCCGATGAGGTGGGGCTGGGCAAGACGATCGAGGCCGGACTCGTGTGGACGGAGTTCGACGCGCGCCGAGAGGCCGACACGGTCTTGGTGGTCTGCCCGTCGGGGCTCGTGGAGAAATGGCGCGACGAGATGTCCGAGCGCTTCGGTTTCGAGACTGAACGCCTCGACTCTGCGGGACTTGACGACCTCTTGGAGCGTGTGGCGTCAGACCGGATGCCGGCGAGGTTCCGGGCGGTGTGTTCCCTTGAGCGCTTGCGAATGTGGGACGGCCTTGAGCGGATGAACGATCTCGCTCCGAGGTTCGACCTGGTCGTCGTCGACGAGGCGCACGCGATGAGGAATCTGGGCACGCGCAGCTACGCGCTGGGAGATCTGCTGGGTGAGTGGGCGGAGATTCTCTTGTTTCTTTCCGCCACGCCTTTGAATCTCGGGAACGATGATCTGTTCAATCTGTTGCGGCTCCTGAATCCGGGCGATTTCGATGACCGCTACGCGTTGGGGACACAGCTCGAACCGAACGCCGCGCTGAACGACATCTCGGCGTCACTCTTTGATCGCAGCGTGTCGAACCTCTGGCGCAGGGAGCGGCTGCGCGGAATCGGCGATCTGCGTTATGGCGGTGTGGTGGTGGCGCGCCCGGAGTACCGGCAGCTTGAGGAACTACTCGAGCGCGAGCGGTTGGATCACGCGCAGATCGCCGAGGCGAAGGGTCTGCTCGGGGAACTCAACACGCTGTCGACGGTGATCACGCGGACCCGCAAGGTCGAGATCGACGAGGACAAGACGGTGCGCGAACCAATGATCGTGGACGTCGGCTTGACCGACGCGGAGCGCCGGCTCTACGACGAGGTCCACGCGTGGCAACTCAAGCGTGCCGAGGCCCGAGAAATGCACGTGCACTTCATCGGCCAGATGGCGCTCCGGTTGGCGGGGTCTTGCCTACAGGCCACCAAGAGCCATGTCCTTGCCCGAGGCGCCGGAGGGTCCGTCGAGCGGCTCATCGACGAGGACGGACTCGTCAGCGACTCGGTCTTAATTGTGGAGGACGCCGCGAGCCCGCTGGGCGATGACCGTGCTGACCAGGATGCCTGGGACGCACCTCCCCCTGAGGTGCTTGAAGCCGCCCGAGGCCTCGGCAGCGTCGACACCAAGTTCGACGAATTCTTGGGAGCGATAAACGAGATCGTCGGACAGGGCAGGCAGGTGCTCGTCTTCACGTTCTCACGCCACACGATCGCCTACCTGCATGACCGCATCGCGGCCCATTACAGGACGGGCCAACTGCACGGCGGCGTGCTGCAGCGGGAACGCCGCACGACGATGGCGCGTTTCCGCGGCGGCGAGTTCGACGTGATGCTCGCCACTCGGGTGGCCAGCGAGGGTCTCGACTTCGAGTTCTGCGGGGCGGTCGTCAACTACGACCTTCCGTGGAACCCCATGGAGGTTGAGCAGCGGATCGGCCGGATCGACCGCTTCGGCCAACAGAACGACAAGATTTACGTCCTCAACTTCCACACCCCCGGCACGATCGAGACCGACATCATTGAACGCGTCCACAGCCGCATCGGCGTGTTCGCAGCGTCGATCGGTGAACTCGAGCCGATACTCCGCGCGGAGCTTCCGCGTATCCGGGAGGCGATGTTCGACTTCACGCTGACGCCCGCCGAACGCAACAGGAGACTTGACGAATCCCTCGCGGCGCTCGAGCACCAATCCAAGATCAAGACCGAGATCGAGGATGCGGCGGACTCGCTCAACGTGCTCGACAACGCCGAGGTGGACGGTTTCGCCGATGATGTGATCCGCAGCGGACGCTACGTGGGGCAGCCGGAACTCGTCTGGCTCTTGGAGGACTGGGCGGCGACCGCGCCCGGGGCGGCTTGTCGCCGGACTGACGAGGGCGGCAGGCCTCTGTGGCTTCACTTCCGCGGCAACGCCCAACTGGCGGAGAATCTGCTCGGCGTGCAAGCCGAAGGCGAGCGGTCGGCGTCGGAGATCGCGGCATTGTCCACTCTCCTGCAGAACGAGATGGACATTCCGCTCTGCCTTGACCAGGAAACCGCCCGGCGCCAAGGGGCCGACCTGCTCAACGCCAACCACCCGCTCGTGCGCGCTGCGCTGCGCACACCCTCCAGCGGGCAGACCCGTTTCGGCGCGCTCGGGATCGAGACAGCCGATATCGAGGCGGGCGACTACCTGATCCTTGTCGCGATCGCTCGCTGGAGTGGCGTCCGCCCCGCTGCCGAACTCTGGACTGCGGCCACCGACCGCGCCGGGCGTTCGATCGGCCCCGCGCCCGGCGATGCGCTTCTCGCAGCGCTCGCCGAGGCGGCACTCAAACCCCCGCGCCGACACGTCAACGGTTGGGAGGATCGCCACGTGCTGGTGTGCCGCAGCGAACTGGAGAGTCGCCACATCGCCGAGGACAAGCGGCGAAGAGCCGAGAACGAGAGAATGATCTCGGCGCGACGCATCAGCATCGAGGAGTCCTTCGATCGGAAAGTCGCTGACATCGACAAGCGCATCCAGACCCTTCGAGCCGAAGGGAAATCGACGACCATCCACATGTTCGAGAGCCAACGACGCATGAATGACTACCGCCGCACCCAGGCCCTGCACAGACTCGAAGAGGCCCGCGCTGGATCGCTCGAGCTGGAATACGTCGCCCTCTGCGGTGTCGAGGTGTCAGCGTGACCCCCTCACGCCGCCGGCGCGACGAAATCAACGACGAGCAGGCCGTCAACGAGGAATACCTCCAGAGGGCCAATCGCCAACGTACAAACTTCCTCAACCGGCGCCGCTACGTGTCGACACTGAGGAACGCGCTCTGGACAGCATCACTTCCCTCGAGCAGCGGTTCGGCTCTCGGCCCGATCAAGCCGCTAGTCGGGCGTGTGGTGCTCGAATACGACGACCCCGATCTCGGCGCCAGCTACTACGTCGGCAGTTGGCACACCGAGTTGGATCACACCGTGGTGATCAGTTGGACCGCCAAGTCGGCTGGCCTGCTGTTCGCTGGACGCAACTCGTCCTGGCACGACCCCGACCCGCGTCGCCTGCTAGCGCGGCGTACGTTCAAACACGACGGCGATGTCATCGTTGACTTCGACGATGCCATCGAAGAGGAAGCGGACCCGGAGACGGTGTTCGCGCGCCAGCCCCGAAGTCTTGACGTCCCCCCACCGCCGGAGCGCGGCGACCCAAGCAGCGAACCAGCGACCACAACTGAGCCGACTCTTGCCGCCCGTGGCCCGCAGGCCGACCCTCAAGGCGACTCACCGAGACCCGACGAGCCTACGATCAGGCCCGCAGCACCGCCGAGCCGACGCGCATCCAAGAACGTGACTGAACGCCCGCAGAAGCCGATCGAGCCCGAACCGCCAATCGACGAATCCGACTCGACGGGAGCGCCTGCCGCCCTGACTCCTCCCGCCGCAGATCGCCTACGGGCTCGTGACCTCGTGATGGAAGCGATTTCGAAGCCGCGCTCGGATCGTCTGCACTCGGTACTGCAAACACTCCAGCCCGACCAACACCGGCTCGTCACCTCGCCCGCTGCTGAACATCTCGCTGTGCAAGGCCACCCCGGCACCGGCAAGACGATCGTCGCCACCCACCGGGCCGCCTACCTCACACACCTCGAGCACGATCGCAACCCGAGCCAGACCCATGTTCGACTGACGAGTGTCGGGCTGGTCGGCCCCACCGACGCTTGGGCGTCATACGTACGAGGCGTGCTCGATGAGATCGGGGCCCAAGGCGTCGAGGTCATCAGCATGCAGAGGCTCATCCGAGAACTCTCCGGCCGGCTGGACCACCCCCTGCACCACAAGGACGAACGCTACTTCCACAGCGACGCCAAGAACGTTGTTCTCGCCAACGAGACGGCTCGCCGCCTCAAGGCGGACCTATCTCGAGTTCAACACAGCAAGCGACGCATGCAGATCGTTGCTGACGACATCATCAACGCCTGCCGAACGGACCGATCGGTAGCGGATCGACTCGCCGACGAGGAGCACCGAGCGTGGTTGGCGGAGGCTCGCAACTACGCCGGTGCCCGTCACCACAAGTCGTACTTGCTCTTCCTCGCTGGAATCGGCGTGTCTGTCGACCTCTGCAGGAACAAGGGGAAGTACCAACATCTGATCGTCGACGAAGTGCAGGACATTCGTCCCGCCGAGTGGTTGATCCTGAACGCTCTTCTGAAACCGGGTTCCCGGTGGTCGCTGTTCGGCGATATGAACCAACGACGTGCCGATCACACGTCAGGAACTTGGGAGCACCTCCTCCGGGATGTACTCGAACTCGATCGAAGCGACGGGACCGAACTCGGATACGAAGTTTTGGCCACTAGCTACCGATCGACCCGGCAAATCCTGCGGTACGCCAGGGGCCTACCCTTGCCGGGCCAACCCAATCCCGTTGCCCTGCGCGACGGCCCGCAACCCTCGATTCGAAGGGTCGGCCCGAAGCAACTGATCCGCACCGCACATGAAGAGGCCGAGCGGCTCACCGATGAATTCCCCGACGGAGCGGTGGCAGTGATCGCATGGGACAACAACAAGCTCAACGAGCTTCAATCCCTGTGCCTCAAGGCCGGCTGGAGACAAGCCGAAGGTGATGCCTGGACCCTTCACCACCCCCCAAGCGACTCGCGTGCGCGGCTGCGCTTGGCGCGCCCCGTCTTCGCCCGCGGCCTGGAATTCGACGGGGTCGTCGTCGTCGAGCCGGCCGACTTCCAACCAAACCTCGGACGACATGGCTCGCTCTACACCGCTCTCACCCGAGCGAACCAGGAACTTGTCGTCGTATACAGCCGGGCACTGCCCAAAGAACTGAAGCGGAAGTGAATCCCCGGCGGAGGCGAAGCGACGCCAATGGTCCGCATCAGCGATAGGCGTAGATTGAGCGATCGCCGCACGAGCACGACGAACGGTCACGATGAACGCAAGCCTCCGAGTGAACCTGAGGGCGTCAGCGCTGCCTGGACGGGGCGATGACTGATAGCGCCGCGGGCGGGTTGACGCCTGAGCAGGGGGCTCGGCGGGACATCGACGCGCAACTGGTGGCGTGTGGGTGGGAGGTGCAGGACCACGCACACGCCGCTGTGGCCGCGTCGCAAGGCGTGGCAGTGCGGGAGGTGCCGGTCGGCAAGGGGCGCGCCGACTATGTGCTGTTCGTGGATTGCCAGGCGGTCGGCGTGATCGAGGCGAAGCCGGTCGGGACGACGTTGAGCGGCGTGGAGTCGCAGACGCTTGGTTACCGGCAGTCCTATCCCGGCGAGTTGCCCGCGGCGGGAAAGGGCGGGCCGCTGCCGTTCGGCTACGAGTCCACCGGCGTCGAGACGCGCTTCACCTGCGGGCTGGATCCGGTGCCGACGTCTCGGCGGGTGTTTGGCTTCCATCGGCCTGAGACTCTGGCGCGGTGGGTAACCGACCATCTGGAAACGGGCGCCGGCACGTTGCGCGCGGGGATTCAGTTGCTGCCGGACCTCGACCCCGGGGGGCTCTGGCCCGCCCAGGCCGAGGCGATCCGGAACCTGGAGACGTCGTTGCGGGACAACCGGCCGCGGGCGCTGGTCCAGATGACGATGGGGGCGGGCAAGACGTTCACCGCGGTGAACGCCGTGTATCGGCTGGTGCGCCACGCTGGGGCGCAGCGTGTGTTGTTCCTGGTGGATCGGGCCAATCTCGGCGTTCAGGCCGTCCGGGAGTTCGATGGCTTCGACACGCCCGACGACGGCCGGAAGTTCACCGAGTTGTACAACGTGCGCCGGCTCACGTCGTCGCGGCTGGACATGGCTGCCGAGGGGGCCACGAAGGTGCACGTCTCGACGATCCAGCGGTTGTACTCGCTGTTGCGGGGCGAGGATCTGGACGAGGCCCTGGATGAGCGGTCAGGTGGCGAGTTGGCGCCCGAGCAGCCCGTGGAGGTGGTCTACAACCCGCAGGTGCCCATCGAGTCCTACGACGTGATTGTCGTCGATGAGTGCCATCGATCGATTTACGGGGTTTGGCGCCAGGTGCTGGAGTACTTCGATGCGTTCATCGTCGGCCTGACGGCCACGCCGGGCATCCAGACGCACGCCTTCTTCCGGCAGAACCTCGTGACCGAGTACGGCCATGCAGAGGCGGTAGCGGACCGGGTGAACGTGGACTTCGACGTGTTCCGGATCCGCACCGAGATCACCGAGGGCGGCGGCACGGTGCCGGCGGGGTTCGTGACGGAATTCCGTGACCGTCTGACCCGCAGCCAGCGCCTCGAGCGGATCGACGCCGAGGTGGACTACGACGCCGCCGAGTTGGATCGCAGGGTGGTGGCGACCGATCAGATCCGCACCGTCGTGGCGACGCTGCGGGATTCGCTGCCGGTGATGTTCCCAGATCGGGAGCGTCGCTCCGACGGCCTGCTCGAGAACGTCCCCAAGACGCTGGTCTTCGCCAAGGATGACAGCCACGCTGATGACATCGTGCAGATGGTGCGGGAGGAGTTCGGTCTCGGCAACGAGGGGGCGGTGAAGATCACCTATCGATCGGGCGATTCGGGTCAGCGCCCCGAGGAGTTGCTGGCGCAGTTCCGAAACGCCTACAACCCCCGCATCGCGGTGACCGTCGATCTCATCGCCACAGGCACCGATGTGAAGCCCATCGAGTGCGTGGTGTTCATGCGCCGGGTGCGCAGCCGCAACTACTTCGAGCAGATGAAGGGGCGCGGCGTGCGGGTCATCGACCCCGACGACCTGCGGGCCGTGACGCCCGACGCCACCGTGAAGGACCGATTCGTGCTCGTTGATGCCGTCGGGGTGACCGACGACGACCTGCACGACACCGTCCCGCTGGAGCGCCAACGCCACGAGAGCTTCGACAAGCTGCTCAGCCGCATCGGCCTCGGCTCCACCGACGAGGCCACAGTGTCGTCCGTGGCGTCGCGCCTGGCCCGCCTCGACCAGCGAATGACCGCCAGCGACCGCGCCGAGGTGGAGAAGGTCGCCGGGACGAGCCTCAGCGCCCTCGCCCACCAACTCGTGGAGGCACTCGACCCAGACCGCCACATCGAAGCCGCCGCCGAGGCTGCCGGGACCGACGACCTCACCGACGACCAGATCGCCGCTGCCCGGGAGCGGATCGTCCGCGAAGCCCTACAACCCCTCGCCGGCAACCCGCAGTTGCGCGAGAAGCTGATCGAGGTCCGCCGCAGTTACGAGCAGATGATCGACTCCGCCTCGGCCGACACGGTCATCTCCGAAGGGTTCTCCGTCGACGCCGCCGACCGGGCCCGCCGCCAGGTTGAGTCGTTCCGGAAGTTCATCGACGAGAACCGCGACCAGATCACCGCCCTCCAAGTGCTGTACGACCAGCCCCGTGGCAGCGGTCTCACTTACGGCGACATTCGGGAACTTGCCAACGCCATCGCCCGCCCACCCCACCGCTGGAGCACCGAAGACCTCTGGGCCGCCTACGAAACGCTCGACGCCAGCAAGGTGCGCGGCTCGGGCCATCGAGTGAACACCGACCTCGTCAGCCTCGTCCGCTACGCGATCGGCCTGACCGACGAACTCGTCGCCTACCCCGACCTCGTCAACGAACGTTTCGACGCCTGGCTACAACAGCAACGAAACGCTGGCTGGCAGCTGAGCGACAACCAGATCACCTACCTTCGTCTGATCCGCGACCACCTCGCCACCAGCCTCACCATCGCCCCACGCAACCTCCAAGGCCCACCGTTCAGCACCCACGGCGGCCTCGGCCGAGCCCGCCAACTCTTCGGCACCGAACTCACACCACTTCTCAACGAGTTGACCGAGGGATTGGTCGCGTGAACGGAGTTTCCCCGCATGGGTGGGCACAAGCGACGCTCGCAGAACTAATTACCGGATCCGGTGTGTTCTCTGACGGCGACTGGATTGAGTCGAGAGATCAAGACCCTCAGGGCGAGGTTCGCCTCATTCAGTTGGCCGATATCGGTGTTGGGACATTCCGAGACCGGTCAAACCGCTTTCTCACTGCAAGAAGAGCCTCCGAGTTGAAGTGCACATATCTCCAACCGGGAGACATCCTTGTCGCGCGCATGCCCGATCCGCTCGGCCGGGCCTGCAAGTTTCCAGGCAATCTCGACAATTGTGTGACCGCTGTGGATGTCGCGATCGTGCGTCCTGGCCCAGAATCCGTACTACCAGACTGGCTGCTGTGGGCGATTAATTCTCCACAGTGCCGGAGCCAGATACTGGCGCTCCAGAGCGGTACAACGAGGAAGCGAGTATCTCGGAAGAACCTCGCCACGATACGGCTGCCCGTCCCGCCACTGGAAGAACAACACCGGATCGTGGAAGCTCTCGAGGAGCACCTCTCCCGGATCGATGCCGCCGAAACCACGCTGCGCCAGACCATCGCTCGTCTGGACACCCTCAGATCCTCCATCCTCACTGATGCCTTCCACACCCATGATGACCTACCCGCCACTTGGGTTTGGTGCATGATCGGAGATGTCGCTGAGGTCAAGGGCGGCATCCAAAAGCAGCCCAAACGAGCACCCAGCAAGAATCCCGCTCCGTTTCTCAGAGTCGCGAACGTGCTCCGCGGCGAATTGCTCCTCGATGAGATTCATGAGATTGAGCTATTCGACGGTGAAATCGACCGGTATCGGCTTCGCGATGGCGATCTGCTGGTCGTCGAGGGCAACGGCAGCCCACAACAGATCGGACGTGCCGCGAGCTGGTCCGATGAGATTGTCAACTGCGTCCATCAGAATCACCTCATCAGAGTGCGGCCTGGACCGAACCTCAACCCCAGATTCCTGACGCTGTATTGGAACGCCCCTCATACTGCATCCCTGTTGCGTGATGTCGCTAGTTCAACCAGTGGCCTCTACACACTGAGCACGAGGAAGATCAAGTCGATTCCGATTCCGCTAGCTCCGCTATCTGATCAGCAGAGGATCGCGGCGAGAGTGGATCGACAGTTGGAGCAGCACGACAGACTTCACGAGTCAGTCCTTGATGCTCTGGGTCGGGCAAGCGCCCTCAGGCGATCAGTCTTGGCAACGGCGTTCTCCGGGCGGCTCGTGCCGCAGGATCCCGACGACGAGCCTGCGTCGGTGCTGCTCGAACGCATCGCCACATCCCAGTCGGCCATGCCAGCACGCCGGAAGGCGAGAGCGTGACAGCCGATCCGAAGGCCTTGGTGCAGCGGCTCTGGGACTTCTGCGACATTCTGCGTGACGACGGGCTGTCGTACGGCGAATATCTGGAGCAGCTCACCTACCTGCTGTTCCTGAAGATGGCCGACGAGCAATACGACCAGCTGGGCGGCGAGCGGGTAGTGCCCGCGGGCTTTGACTGGCCGTCGCTGCTGCGGCGGTCGGGGGTCGAGTTGGAGCAGCACTACAACACGATCCTCGAAGAACTCGGCACCGGCGACGACATGCTGGGCATTGTCTTCCGCAAGGCCCGCAACCGGGTCCAGGATCCAGCGAAACTGGAGCGGCTAATCAAGGAGTTTGTGGACCGCCACGAGTGGCTGAGCCTCGACGCCGACCTCAAGGGCGAGGCCTACGAGGGGCTGATCGAGAAGACCGCGCAGGAGGGAGCCCGCGGGGCGGGCCAGTACTTCACGCCCCGGCCGCTCATCTCGGCCATTGTCGACGTGATGCTGCCGGGCCCCGACGACCGGATCTGCGACCCGGCGTGCGGCACGGGCGGCTTCTTCCTCGGGGCCTACCAGTCGATCCTCGACCGGTTCGCCCACTTGGAGCCTCACCAGACGGCGCACCTGCGATCGGGAGCGTTCACCGGTTGGGAGATCGCCGACCTGCCCGCCCGGCTTTGTGCGATGAACCTGCTGCTGCACGGCATCGAGAGCCCCGAGTCCGACTCGCCGATCCACGTCGACGACGGCCTCCGGGACTCGCCCGCCACCCGCTTCGACATGGTCCTCACGAACCCCCCGTTCGGCCGGTCCTCCTCGGACAGCTACGAGCGGGAGGACTTCTGGGTCACCACCCGCAACAAGCAACTCAACTTCGTCCAGCACATCGCCGGCCTGCTGCGTATCGGCGGCACCGCGGCGGTGGTGGTGCCCGACAACGTGCTGTTCGAAGCCGGCGCCGGCGAGACGATCCGCCGCCGCCTCCTGCACGACTGCGAGGTCCACACCCTGCTGCGCCTGCCGACGGGCATCTTCTACGCCCAGGGCGTCAAGGCAAACGTGCTGTTCTTCCGCCGCCGCGAGGGCGCCGAGGCGGCCTGGACCCGCGAGCTGTGGGTCTACGACCTGCGCACCAACAAGCACTTCACCCGCAAGCAGAACCCCCTGCGCCGCGCCGACCTCGACGACTTCGTCGCCTGCTACCGCCCCGGCGATGCGCACCGCCGCGAGGAGTCCGAACGCTTCAAGCGCTTCACCTACGACGAACTCCTGGCCCGCGACAAGGTCAGCCTCGACATCTTCTGGCTCCGCGACGACAGCCTCACCGACACCGACGACCTGCCCCACCCCGCCGTCCTCGCCGCCGAAATCGCCGAAGACCTCCAAGCCGCCCTAGAAGAAGTCCAAGCCCTTGCCGACACCCTCGCTGCCGCCGAGGGCACGGGTGGGGAGCAGATCGGCGACTGACGAACCAACCGCCATCGATCCATCGCGGAGCGACGAGAAACTGACTTGGCGGCGCTGGTCTACACCAGGAAGGCTGACGCACCCGTTCCAATGATCGGGACTCTGGATCGAAGCGCGAGTGTGAGCGCCAACTGAGATTCGCATTCTGCGCAAACCGAGGGAACGCTAGGTGAATCACCCCGGATCTTGTAGAGGCTGAGGTGTGCCCTGTGACGTTCACTGTTTCGCGCGGTCAGCCTGCGGCTCTGTGTGATGGCGTGTCGTTCCGTGCGAGGGCGTCCGCCCAATATTCCCGTGAGAAGCGAGGGAAGTCGGTTCGTGCAAGACGCTTCCTGACGCGGCAACGTCACAACTGGTCGCGTGACATGAGCGTCTCTGGCGGTGACCCACTCGGTTGCACGACACGGCTCTGAGTCAACAACCTGACCGCGCGAATTCCGAGGCACACCACCCGCGATTGGGCGGTCGACCCGGCGAGGGATCCACCGCGTTGCGCCGGTACACGCGCGGCGCGGTCACTCAAGAGCTTTGTTGACTCGCTCGATGAGCGCGGTCCAAGTGGCGCGTTCGGTGCTTGTGAGGTCGTCTGCGGAGTGGTCACGGGTCCAGCGAATGTAGGCCTTGGCGAGTTTGTACTTGGAGAACTCCTCGATTTCGTCGTTGAAGATGTCGACTATCGGCCGCTGGGGCTGGCTGCCTACAAGGTTGGTGATGTCCCATCCGCATGCGTCCTTGGCCACCGCGGTGAGGGTGTCGCGGAGGAGGTCTTCGATCTCCGGTCGGGAAATCGAACCTGGGCAGACGTCGGCGGTGCGCAGAATGTTCTTGGCCCCGAGGGTGTGCACGAGGGTCTCCTGTTTTGCGGCGGCGTCGCCAGCGTTGTCGGAATCGAGTAGGGCGGCCACCTTGAGTTGATTGGCATGGAGGATCGTTGCGAAATAGACGACCTTCCCCGCATCGCCCGCGGGCACTAGGGCGATCTTGTCGTGGAGCGTCGCGCTGCGCCCGTCGCGCAGCAGTTGAGCCGTAGCATCGATGTACCAGTAATCAGTGAGACCTTCGAGCACAAAGTTCCGCTCCTGCATGAACAGGCTTTGGGCGAGGTCGTAGCCCAGAGCCTCTTGGAGCGGTAGCAAGGCGGCCGGATCGCCGGCGGTGACGCCGGTGTGGATCTTGGTTCCGGTATCGAGAGCGGACAGTTCGACGACCCGGACGAGGTCGAGTTCGCTGGGGCCGACGAGGAACGGAGAGTGCGTGGTGTACAGAGTCTGGTTCCGTTCTGCAAGAAGCGAGAGTGTCTTTTGGAATTCACGTTGCTTCAGGCCGTGAAGGCTCAGACCGGGTTCGTCGAGCAGCAGGATGGCGTTGGCGTGCGCGCCAGAGGCTTCGGCGAAGAAAACCACGAAGAACGACACCAGCCACTGGAACCCACCCGAACGCTGATCGAACTCGATCTCGACACCGTGTTCGTCTTCAACGACCACCTTCAGGTACTGGCCATCGACTTCAACTCGAAGTGTGTCGGCCTCGGCACGCTTGGTGTCAGGGTTCCAGACCGAGCGGATTTCGTCGGTTAGTCGGATGCTGGCGGCGTTGAGCGTCTGGCTGCGCTCGTCAAGCTGGGCGCTGTACTGCTCGAACGAGGTCGAGTCGTGTCCTGGGTCGGCGGCGGCGCCGAGGCGGGCGAGTTCATGGGCATCAAAACCGAGGAGCTTGAACAGGCACCGATTCGCGTAGTCGTCGCCGCCGATGTCCGAACTGCTCTGAGCGATGCGGTCCGCGAAATTCCGCAAGTGAAGCCTAGGTCGGACGCGGAAGTAGGTGCTGAAGTAGACGAACACCGGAAGTCGAGCTTTGAGTGCCGCGAGGGCTGCACCTATGTGCTCAGGGATGCGGGTGAGTTGGAGGAGGCGGGTGTGCCGGGCGTTCTCATCCGTGTCGCTCTCGTCGATGGCGGCGGTGATCGAGTCGAGCCAGTCCCGCAGACGTTCAGCAGCGGCCCCGTCGATCAAAGTCGTGCCGACCTGCCAACCGTCGATGATCTGATAGAGAGCCGTGCTGGGCGGTTCTTCGTCCTCGCCTCGCTCGGCAGCGGTTTGGTTGTCCACGTGCGTAGCCGTCCGCAGGAGATCCTTTCGGATGTCCTCGGTGAACACTTCCGGCGCCAAGCCGTCTTCAATCTCCTGCGTCGAATTGTTGCCAAGAAATCGGGTGTACACATAGATGGCGTTCTCGAATCCGGGCGGGAGGCCGTTCAGGTCATCTGAGTCGAGCGCGAACCGAGCAGAGGCAACCGGGATCTGGTCGGCGCTCAGGCGGCCCGACTGGATGTCTGCGCTGTAGAGCTTGCGGGGGTAGTCCCTCAGGGGATTGAACTCTGCAACGCCGTCAGGGGCGTTGATCCGTCGGAGTGCCTCGAGCACGGCTGTCTTGCCAGCTTCGTTTGGCCCCACCAAGATTGTCTTGGCGTCCTCGACGTCGAACCAGCCCGTATCGCGGATGCTCCTGTAGTTCTGCACCCGTGCCTTCACCAATCTCATTCCTGCTCCTCCGGCATGCCCAGCCTGGTTTCTCTCACCGCATTGCGCATCACCAGCACCTTAGAAGCCCGATGTGTGGCTCTCACGGACCACGGGGCACTTCAGCTAAGCCGTAGGTTGCGGCCAGCTATCCACACAGCGGAGTCTGCGGAGATGGCGCGTCGCTTTTACTGAGGGTCCGGATTTTCGCAAGGGCCTTTCGAGGCCGCCGCCGTCGTAGCGGACGACTACCCGGCGGAGGGCCGCTGCCGTGGCCTGGGGTGTCGGTGTCGGGGGATTGCGCTTGGCGCCGACGGCCACCGTCCGCGCGCTCGGTGAAACGCGCGACGCTGTTGAGTCATCGCCGAGATCCGTCTCGCCTCGCGGCGCATCGACAGCGCAAGCTGCGTTCACGCTGCGCTGACTGTGAAGGGCAAGGCGTCGCAGCTTCTAGGTGCTGGCTCCGATATGGATCGGGATTGCGGTTTCTGCTTCGCCGTCGTCGAAGATGGCGAGGATCTGGAGTCGGGCGCCGAGGCTGTCGAGGTAGCTGCGCAGGGTTGACACCTTGACATCCTCGCCGCGTTCGAGTTGTGAGACGGCCGGCTGGCTGATGCCCAGTTCGGCGGCGAGGTCGGTCTGGGAGCGTTCGAGAGACCGGCGCAGTTCGTGCAGGCCGATCTCTGCGAGGGTGTCTAGCCGGAGAGCGGCGAGGCGCTCGGCGGCGCCGGGCCGCTCGGCAACCCGGTCGTGAAGCTCTCGGTAGGACGTCGTGTTTGGCATGGTGTTGCTGTCCAGTCGTGTGTCGGGTCGTGGTTAGGGCTCATCGTCGAGGAGCCCTTCTGCTCGCAGTTCCTCGAGGTGGGTGTCGTAGAGTTCGTCGGCTCGGGGGATCGCCCAGTTGTGCCACTCCTGCCATCGGCCTGACTTGTCGCCGCCCAGCAACAAGATTGCGTGGCGGCGCGGATCGAAGGCGAACAGCACCCGCAGTGCGCCGCCCTTCGATACCCGGAGTTCTTTCATGTTGGCGTGCCGGGACGAGGTGATCTCTCCGACGACGGGGCGCCGCAGGCTCGGTCCGACCTCGGCGAGCAGCATCACCCGATCGTCGAGCGCTTCTTGCTGCTCGGGGGTCAAGCTGTCCCACCACTCGCCGAACTCGTCGGTGTACTCGACTTCCCACACACCGGCCATTATAAGCTAGAGATTGTAGAAGTGTGGACTTATGGGCCCGCGTTTGTTAGGTGGTGACGTAGTCGGCCCAGCGCGCTGGGGCCTCGCGGCACGGCTCGAGGAGGTCGCTGCGCCGGTAGGCGCCTTCGGTGCTGGCAACGGTGTGGCCGGATGCGGCTTTGGCGACATCGCGGGGTACCCAGTAATTGGCGCACCAGCTGCGGAGTCCGTGGAGGACGGCGCCAATGTTGTGTTCGTTGCGAACTCGGTTCGGTGGATCGTGCCTCATTAGCGTTTTCTGCGCGATGCGGCCCTTCTGACTGTACGACGGGTGTCTCGCGAGAGCTGTTGGCGTAGTGCGTCATGGGAGGGGATTTCGCGTAGTGCCGACGCCAGGGTGGCTCGCACCGTGTGTGATGGGTCCATAGCAAGGCCCCGGCCTATCCGCTCATCGACATCGTCCAAACTGGCCCACGTCATTGCGGCCAGGACGCGCGCCCGGGAATCCGGTCGGAGTCGAAGTGTGTCCACGTCGCCTGCGAGCACCGGCGCCGGCAGTTGAGCGGCAGCGAACGCCGCAGTTTCGGCTGTGTACTTGTCGGGTGCGATTAGGAGTTCCAGGGCCGCGTCTCTCACCATCTTGTGTTGCTCGTTCGTGACAGCGCTCGCGGCCGCGCACCGAAGTCCGGGAGCTCGCAGAGAGCTTGGCCCAAAGCTGATCCGGAATCTACTCAGAGGGTCAGTCTCGCCCAGCGGCAAGGGAGTGCTCCCCTGGTCGTCGTGTAGGCCGCGAGCGCACTCCATGGCTACCTTGAAGAAATCCGATCGCTGCGATTCGGGAATTCCTGGCATGCAGGCTTCTGCTGCACCAAGGGCCTGATTTCGGTTGGGAATTGGTTCCCCTGGATCGACGGCGAGCGCCATCGTCGCGGTGACGAATCTGTGTATGGATTCGGCGTCCAAGTGGCGGATCAGGTAGGCGTCGTAGGGCAGACTGCTGCCTATGTGTTGGACCCCTGGCTGTCTCTCGGGCGGTGAGACTGCTTGTTCGAGCCGTCGTCTCGCCTGGTCAAGGACCGCCTCGTCCACACAGTCCGCTGCTGTCATCACGACGCACGCCAAGAGGTCGCCTGCTTGCACCTCGACAGCCAGGTGATCTCTAACGATTTGTTGGTGCTGCCTCAGCACGTTGTAGCCCTCATCCCAGTTGATGTGGGCTCGATACGGGACACTCAGAAATAGCTTCATGGCCGCTGTTATGGCGCGGCTGGCCAACTCTGGGTGAGAGCCCCCCATCTCGTAGAGCACCATGACCGAGCAGCTGTCGGCGTCGAGAATCGCGGCCCGCTCCGACTCCAACCCCGCCTCGACCTGCTCGAGGAATCGTTCAGCTTCTGCCGCTGCCAGATCCGAAGCTGTCGCCGCGAGCGCGCCATATGCGGCCTTTGGAGCACGGCGTCGGAACAGCCCGGCAGCGCCCGGGTCGGTGAGAATCTCCTTGAGCGCGGACGTGGCCCACAGGGCGCGGTCAGGATCCGGTAGCCAGTCTTCGAAGGCCGCAACAGTTTCGAAGACCGCTGCGCGTTGCAAACTCGACAGCCCTGAGATGTCAGCATCGAGGCTGAACGCCTCGTCCCGCCAGTGTTCCGCGAGACCGGTGGCAGCCTTGCCATCACCCGCGACGATGTAGTGCTGAACTGCGTCCATCAGGCGTCCCGCGTCCGCGAGGAGTTGCCCAAAGAGCTGATGTGCTTCTATCTCCTCCGAGAGCGAAGCCGCGACCGTCGAGTGTCGAACGTGCCGCCTGATTGCCTCGTAGGCCGCGATCGAGTCCTGCGAATTGAGCGTCGCCAAGGCTTGCGTGCGTGTGCGCCCATGAGGAAGAACCGACGAGTCACCATGAGCACGAACTGTTTCGGCTATGCGATGAACGTCGCCAATGTCGCTGCTCACCCGGTGGTCGTTGCTATGACAGGCTGACCGCAGGGCGTAGAGCCAAACCCACGCGTCGCCGTAATTCTGAGCATCCGTCGCGGCTCGGATAGCCTGTTGGTAGCACTCAACGGCCCGATCCACATCCCCTTGCTGGGCAGCGTGTCTGCCGTGTCGTGCGCAGATGAGTGCATTGATCTCAGGGCTCCAGTGTGTCCGCGAGTGCAGCAGGAGTTGAGACCACTCGCCGGTCGCGTCGGCGATGCAGGCCCGTACCCGCGCCGCGGCAAGGGGTGCTGCATCGTCGAGAGAAAGCTCGTTGATGGCTGTTTGCATCGAGTCGGCTCGGTTCCGCACGAAGTCGAGATTATGAGCAGCAAGCGCCTCCTCCGCGAACGCGAGCAACCCAAGGTCACAATGGGGGTCGCCTGCTTCGAGAGCGTCGACTGCGTCCGCGATGTCGGCCAGTTGAGGTCCCGGCCCCAGCCGGGCCGCCACGATGCTGCCCAGAGCATTGAGTGATCGCACCATCGGCTCGGGAAGGTGCTGAGCTGCTTCGCGGACCTTCCGCGTTGCCACGTTGGCCGTCCAAAGATGGGCGGTGTCGATGAGTGCCCACGCGACGGACAGGCGGATCTCGCTGGCAGCGACGATGTCATCCGCGCTCTCGAGGTTGTCCGCCTGTCGCAGGCGATACTGCTCAGCGTGTCCACCGAAAGATGCGTCCCTTAGCGCGCCGGCGATCTCCCCGAGGCGATCCGCAGCGACCCGCGGGCGTGTAGCTGCCTCGTTCTCGGCCTGACTCAGCAAAGTGCTCAGTCCGAGATGTCGGATCGGGCCCCTCATCACGTAGTCGCGCAGAGTCGTTCTGCTGGCTGGATCACGGCTCGTGAGTTCACCGCAGAACGCTCGCCGCGTGTGCTCACCGAAGAACTGCTCAACGATGTCTGGATGCCCGACGAGCAAACGCGACAGACCGCCACGATCCCAGAGCTCGATGCGGAAATCCGGATGGCGGCTCTGACACTCTTGCAGCATGTTCACCGTGGCTGTGTCGTCCGCGTCACAGGCGACGACGACGACGAATCGTCGTGCACCTAGGGGACGTTCTCCGTTGACAAAGTCCTCTACAGCGCTTCGAAGATCGGAAGCGCCAAACCTCTGGTAGCGCTTCGCTTGATATACCATCGGCTCGCCCTCAGGCGGAAGACAGGCGACGTCAATGCCGTGCTGCGCCTGACCGGGGCGCCCATATCGGTACACGTTTCGAGTGTGCTCCAGTTGCGGCACAAGCCAACAAAGCAGCCGCTCGAAGTCTTGCCACCTGAGAGCCTCGAAGTCGAGTCCTGTTGGCCGGGTCGTCGTCAGTGGAACCTCAAGCGGTACCGGCGGTTCCCAGATTCCGTCATCGGTACCTATGCGCGACCAGCCTCGCGGCAGCGCGTCATCGGCCGCCGCTGGCAATTTGTTGCTCGCTGTGCGTTGTCATTGTGTCTCCGCCGTCCGCCCGCGCCGCACATGGACTGGCCTCGTCACCAACAAGATTATCGAGCGATGGTCGGTCAACATCTATCGAGATCACGGTCGGCAGATCCGCGCAGTGAAGCGAGCACCGCACCCGCACGGTGATGGAATTCCGCAGGAGCAGGGCGCCAAGCTCGGGATGGTGTCCCCGCGCACATCTTCACTGTTTCGCGCGGTCAGTGGTGTGCCCAGGACTTGGCGCGGCCAGCTTGCTCGAATGCGAGGGGAGGAGATGGAGCGAGTATGGACGTGCGCAGACGAGGTCGTTGGCCCGCCCCCTCGACAGCCTCCTAGTCTTTGGCGGGTCACACCGAGTCTGTCGCTCCGGTGCATGTGGTCGGGTATCGGGATCAGTCCTTGCTGTGGGGAGCCATTGTTTAGACGATCTCGGGTGGTCTGCTGGCCTCGTTTCGCACTTCGTTGCCAGCGGCAGTGATGGCGGAGTTTGCGGCGCCTGCTTCGCTCCCAGGAGACGCCGTCCTCGGGTGGCGTCGAGTCTCGAGGCTGCTCGCGCGAAGGCTCGTTGGTCTGTTAGGTCCTGGTTACTCCGAGTAGCGGGCGAGCTGTCTGACGCCGGCTACGACGAGGGCGTCGACGACTTGTTGCCACTGTGCTCCGAGGCCCGCATCGGTGGCGAATGCGCGGACGCCGACCAGCCAGGCTGACACGTTGAGGGGTCCTGCGGCGACGCGGCTGGGATCCGCGAGCACGAGTCTTGCTATCCATGGAAGCCCGATCGCGGCTTGGTCCGGGGGATCTAGCGCGCGGAGGAACGCGATGAGCTGGTCGACGCATGTTGCGTTGCCTTCGGCGATAGCCAGCCATTCCTCGACTTCGGCGCGTAACGCGAGTGGATTCCACCATCTGATCGGCTCGTCTTCCACCTCGCGGTAGCGGTACTCACCGTCGGGGGAGGGATCGGGAAGGAGGGCGGCCCGCGTTAGGTCACCGATGAAGCCGCTGCCGAACGGTGCTCGCCTCGCGTGGTGCAGCGCGAGCACGTGGCGCATCACGTTTGGCCAGAGTCGGCGGGCTGTTGCGGCGCGGCCGGTTGTTTCTTCGGCTGCGGCGGAGAGTGTTCGCAACAGATGGCCGAGAAGGAATGCACGGTTGGCGTAGGCATCGAGTTGCGTGTAGAGGGCAGTGTCGTCGCCGTGTTCCGCGAGGGTGAGCAGCGCACGGGCGCTTACGAGCGTGTGCGTCCCTCGTCCGTCCACGGTGTCGTGCTCGGCGTTGAGCAGAGTTCGCCGCTGCGCGTCGAGCAGGGCCGTCAGTAGCGCCAGTGCGTTTGCAGAGACGCAACAGTTGGCTGTAGCGGCGTGTGCGAGCGATCGGATGGCGGCGTCGAGGCGCGAGGTGATGATCGAGTCGGCCCTCAGCTCGGCGAGCGAATCAGTGATCGGTTCTTGGAGGGTGGCGAGCTGGTGTCGTCCTTCGTCGGGATTCCACTGTCCAAGCACGCAGTCACGCGTCGTCTCGGTGGCGATCCGAAACCCCGTCTCGTGGTGGCAAGTCGTCTTGTCCGCGCAGGGTGTTGTCCAGAGGGCATCGAGGCTGCGAGCAAGGTGGAGGCGGACCTCGTAGGAGTGAACTCGGGCGAGGTTCACGCAGGCGTTCGCGGCACGCTCGTACAGCGACCGCCCGTCTGTTCCGTCGACGAGTGAGCGAAGCCCCGCGGCGACGGGGAGAAGTAGCAACGGGAGAGCGCGCGCGGCGCTGCGGTCCGCGCCCTGCTCGAAGTAAGCGGTTTCGGCCAAGTGCTCGGGAGTCCATGCCTCACCCTCGCCGACCTGCAGAACCGTACTGACCGCGAATGTGAGCGATTCGATCGGCAGGTCGTCGCCGCGCAGAAGATGAGCTTCGAGTGCTGCCGCTGCGACCGCCGTTGGAAGATCCCAGGGGTTCAGGGCGATGAGCGCTGACTGGTTCGCGAGGATCCGCTGCGCGACCTCGCTATCGGCTATCAGTTCGTCGCGATCAATGGTGTCAGTCGGTTTGGCTTGGCGTCGGGTGGCGTAGCGATGGAGTAGTCGGAACGCCTCGTGCCCGAGTTGCTGATCCCCAATGCGCTGTTGGAGGATCTCCGCCAGGTCCTCCGGCGGCGTAGCTTGCACGTAAACGCCGTCTGGGGTCTCAAGCAACCGATATGAGTCACGATCGAGGGTGATCGCCCAATTCCGGACGGTCGCGAGTTCGTGTTCAACTGGTTCGTTGGTCCCCTCATCGGCGTCGGTGGCATCCTGACCGCGGACAGTCTCGATGGTGCGACGCGCGTTCGCGACCAGCGCCTCCCCAAGTGCACGCAACTCGGCTTGGCGATCTTCGTTGGCTTCCATGACCATGACGCCTGCTGCGTGTCGAAGTGACCAATCTCGCCGGTCTGCTTCCACGTTCCTGTCGGAGAGACCTGCCAGCCAACCGCCCTCTGTAGCGAGGCGCGGGACTTCGAGTTCCCAGATCCGCGGTTCTGCGAGGAACGCGTCCAATGCAGAGCCGGCGTTCTCGACATGCCGTACGAGGATCCCGACAAGGAGACCGACCATCGCGAGGTTCTCGCAGTCCTCAAGAAGGATCGCAAGGAGGCGATTGACCGGATCGCCGGCTTCGATTCGTTCGTCGCACACGCGCTCGAGTGCCTGTAGTGCGCTGACGCAAGGGTCTGGTCCGACTCCGGTGCCCCGGTACCAGCGCCAGACATGATCGTCGCCAACGTAGATCTGAGGCGTCCCGGTGATGTCCAACTCGATCCGGTGGGCGGTCATAGCGTCGGCGGGTGCCATCGCCGCCCCTCCTAGTGAGGTCAGGGTGAGCGCACGAATGCGCGCGGCATGGTTGAGCAGGCGGTTGATCACCCTCACGCCGGCGGGGAAGTCGGCTTGGAGCAGCGGATAGAACGGGCCCCGGTTCCATGCAGCGCCCCAAGGCGAGTCGATGAGTCGGAGGCGGTGTTGGCGGATCCCATCGTCAAAGCCATCGAGACGAAGCACCCCGTCCTCGAAGTCGTCGTCGAAGTAGTACCCCTCAGCCAACTCGGCCAGCAGTCCAGGGGCGTAGCAAGCGACAGCACGGGCGGTGGGAAGGTCATCGACAGCGGGTGCGAGCTGGTCGGGTGCGTCGCGCCTGACTCGGCGAAGAATCTCCTCACCGTCGGTGCCGAGGTCGGGGCCGAGCAGAGCGAGGAACTCAAGGAGCGTCTCCTCGGTGATCTCGTAGGGGAGATCGGAGCGCTCTCGGCGCGTGCCATAGCTGAGCGCGGCCACGCGCGGGAAACAGCCCGCTTCCAAACCGCCCTCCGGCTCGTGTGTTTGGCCCGCCCGGGCAGCGGCCTCGGATGATTCTCGCTGCTCGGCCAAGCGACGGTCCGCTGCTTGGCACGTCGAGACGAGGCGCTCCCGCAACAGAGCGCGCAGTGGATTCCCGGCGGGAGTACGAGAAGCGACGTGCGCAAGCAGCCATTCCCGCAGCAGGCGTTCGGCGAAGTCGCCGACACGCCACGGGGTTTCCTCCTCAAGCAACAGTCTCACGACGGGCTCCACGGTGGTCAGGTTGACCATGCCGTTCTTGTGGCGGTGCCTCTGATCGACTAGGCGGACGAGCCGGCGGAGGCCGGCATTTTCCTTGGCGCGCAGCGAGGGCCAGGCGTCGGAGAGCGCCGGACCGGGATCGGCGAGTGTGAGCAGGGCGTCAGTGGGCACGTCGCCCCAGCGAGTCCCGTGACCGGCCTCGACAAGTTCGTCGAACGAGGACTGCAAGGTGGCGAATCGGCCCGACATCGGTGTCGTGGCTGTGTCGGGCTGCGCCAACCGTGCTTGACACGCGAGCTGCGCGGCCGAGAGTGACCAGCGCGGTACTTCAGCTTGCAGCAGCTTCGCGGTCGGGTCGCCATGGGCCAGCAGTAGGCGAGCGACGGCGTAGCGGCGCAGTTCGTCGTGAGCGAACTCGGGTCGGATCTTGAATGGCTCGTCGACCGATGCCCGTAACAGTCGGTCGTGGCGGAGACCCTCAAGGGCAGCTGGATCGATCCCGCCGAGCACGGCAAGCCAGTCGCCGCCGCTGAGTTCCAGATCAGCTAGTTGCAGAAGCGCCAACTCTCGGGCGTCTGGAGTGCCCCGCTCGGACGCCTCACGCCGGCGGACCAGACCCTGCCAGACTTCATTCATCGCCTCTGCGTCGGTCAGCGGGACACCGGAGACGCGACCGCGCACGAGCAGGTCGACCACCACCAGCCGGCGCAGGAGTTCGCGTGACCGCGGGTTGGCGTTCAGATCGCGCAACTCGGGAAACGTCCCAGCAATCCTGGCGATCTCCGCATCGGTCAACAGGGGCACCGCAAACTCCGGCACAGGGGCGCCAAGCCCATCGGAAAGCGCGTCATGCACGACCTGCTTCTCCTCAACAGCGCAGACAGCGATCACCTTCACGTCGCTCGCTCGAGCAGCCTCCACCAAGTGGCGGAATGCCGTCTCCCGGCCCTCAGCGACCGCGTCGGCGCCATCGACGACAAGAATCCGCTTGGGTGCACTCAGTTCACCAAACACCTCTTCGAGTGGACAGTCCAACGCGGTCTCGAAGTCCATGACGAGCAGCGGCACGTCTCGCAGGTTGACGCACAGCACCTCCAGGGAGTCCGGAATTTCTGCACTCGCGTCTGTGCACTCCTGAAGCGCAAGCGCGCTCTTGCCCACACCTGGCTCACCAGTCACGACGACACCTACAGCGTCGCCGACTGCTTCCAGCAACTCCGAAGCGGAGTCGCGCCGATCCACATGGACTCTACGGGCCCCGTCGAGAGTAGAGATCTCGCGGCGCACCGACCCGAGCGCCATCTCGTGCAGACGGTCCAGCACGCGCCACCCCCGCTCGTGGCGCCGGACTGTCGTGTCAAGCGCCGCATGCGTATCCCGTCGCAACCGTGTCAGATCGATCCGGGCGGATTTCGGCGAGTACTCCGCCGCACAGTCGACAAGCCGATCTCGCAGTCGCGATGCTCCGACCAGATCAGTCCCCCGGGCAAAAGGGACGAGGCGGTTCGTGATCTCGGACCAATCCGCCTCATCGGGTGACTCAAGCCTCGGCATGAGAACCTCAAGCGCCGAGAGCACCTGCCACGTACGGTGCCGGACCACCGTCGAGTCGGCTTCAGCTTCGTCGAGGTCGCGAAGCGCGCGGTCGACGAGCTGTTCCACGTGGGTGAGCCGGTCCCGAACCGCAGCAGGAAACTTCCCCGGCGTGTCGATCAGATCGAAGAATCCGGGGGCGTCCATCTGGACCGCAGCGTGGGCGGCCAACGTCGCGAGATGCTCAGCATGCGTCTGCCGTCCCGACACCACCAGCCCCACCCGAAATTCCGGACCGTCGATCGGCGCATCGATCACAGCGCGCACAAACTGTCGAATCAGCTTCCGCGTCGACTCGTCGCTCGACACGATCTGCGGTTTGCGCCGCACCGCGAGCGCGAGCACGAGTGACGGCTCTTGTTCGTCGGGACGCGCCGCCTGTACGACGAGATCGTCGACCGAATGCTCCGGAGCCTGCTGGAACGCGACACTCTCGACGCGGCGGGCGTCTCCAAGTTCGCCGGTGTTGTCGCCGACCAGGAGATGCGCGAGGTAGTTGACCGCGACCTTCCGCTCAAACGTCACCCCGCCGCCACCCGTCGAGTAGGGGCTCACGCCCGCGGAACGAGCGTCGCCGTCCCCGCCCACCGGAGTACCCGACTCGTCTGGACTCGCTGCAGTCACTTACACCTATCTATCCCTGTAGGACCGCGATCGGACCGCAACACTGTTCTTCGTGCAGTTTCCTGCTCGACAGCCGCGTGTGACAGTTGGGCAACGCGTCGAGGCTCTGACTGGGTGGCTGAGACCTCCGGGTACCGGCGAGGTCTGCTGTGGTCGTCGCCTAGGTTCGAGACGTCGAGGCGACGATAGGTCGCTCGACATCCGCGATCCAGCAGATGATGGAAGCCCCTTTGTCGCTGGACTGGTTTTCGTGTGGCCGCGCTCGGCGGAATTCTGCGGGTTGGTGAAGCTCGTCGCGCCTGCCCGCGATTTGCGCGCGCGGTGTGTCGGCGGGAGCTAGATGGCGACGTAGTCGGCCCAGCGCGCCAGGACCTCACGACGCCGCTCGAGGAGGTCGCTGCGTTGGTAGGCGCCTTCGACGCCTGCGACGGTGTGGCCGAGTGCGGCTTCGGCGACTTCGCGGGGGACGCCGGTTTCGGCGCACCAACTGCAGAAGCTGCTGCGGAATCCGTGGGGGACGGCGCCGATATTGTGTTCCTTGAGGAGTTTGGACATGGTGGCGTCGCTGAGTTTTCGGCCGGTGGGGCTGGGGAACAGCAGCCCGCTCGCATCGGCGAGGTCGGCGGCGTCGGCGAGGATTCTGAGTGCTCGCCCGCTGAGGGGGACACGGTGAGGTTTGCCGGTCTTGGTACGGTCGCCGGGGACGGTCCAAGTCTCGGACTCGAGGTCGATCTCGTCCCAGCGAGCACCGCGGACTTCGCCGCTGCGGGTCGCGGTTAGCACCAGGTATTCGAAGGCGAGTTTCGTCGCCGGCGAGGCGTCGGAATTCCGCACGGTGGCGATGGCGGCGGCGACGTGTTGGTGGGGGAGTGAGCGGTGGTGGGTTTCTTGAGCGCGGGTGCGGGGCAGTGCGGCGGCGATGGCGTCGCCGGCGGGGTTGTCGAGCCGGTGGCCCTGCGCGATGGCCCACTTCATGACGCCGCTGATGCGGGATTTCAGTTTGGTGGCCGTCGCTCGTTTGTCGTTCCAGATCGGCAGCAGCACGCGCATCACGTCCGCGGTGGTGATCTCGTTGACACACTTGGCGCCGATGTGCGGGTAGACGAATCGTTCGAGGGAGGACCGCCAGATGCCCGCGGTGCGCCCGCCGTCACGCCACGTCTCGGCCCGCAGCGCGATAACCGCCTCTGCGGCCTGCTCGAAGGTGGGAATCGCGCTGCTGTGGCGGGGGTCTTTGCCTTGGGCCAACTGCCGGCGGTTCTCCAGTGCCTTCTCGCGGGCTTCGGCGAGAGTGACGACCGGGTAGGGGCCCAAGCCGATCATCACGGCGCGGCCATCGATGTACAGGCGCTGCGACCACGTCTTGGAGCATCGCCCGCTCTTGGCCAGCTTGACCAATAGGCTGAGCCCGTGAGATCCGCGACCGTCGCCGTAGCGGCCGGGCCGCTTCACGGTGCGCACAAAACTCGTCGAGAGCGTCGCGGGCCGGTCCATGTTTATGCCTCTCGTTATTACAATCTGTGCAGGAGTGTATCGGATCGTTGCGGACAGCGTCGCACGTTAAATTGCGCTGACCTGCTAGAACGTGGACTCTCACGGACGTAGTCGTACGGTGTCAGACCCTGGGTTGGTTTCCCCCTCCGACACGACGCGAGTGTTCCGGCTTTCTAGCTGAGGCCTCCGGAATCCGTCGCCGGGCGGTGGCGGGGAAGCCCTACGTGGTTCTCGGCTGCGAGCTGAATCTGCGCTCCGACGCCGATCAGAAATGCGTTGAACGGAATTGAGCCGACACCGTCGGGGCTGTGACCGGGGGGGATCAGTTCGGCATCGGGCGCCACGAGGTAGCAGCGCCCGCTGAATTCTGTGTGCGATTCCGCCAACGCTCGGAGCCCGGCTCGGGAGTGCCGCGCCGAAGCGGCGATTTCGAACGCGAGCGGATCATTCCGGTCGTGGTAGATGAGGTCCACCTCTTGGGTGCCTCTCCGCCAGTAGCAGACCGGCGTCGACGTCGTTTCGCCGAGCGCGCGTAACGTGCTCGCTGCAAGGTTCTCGAGGAGTTGGCCGTACTCGCCGGCGCGGGAGAGTGGTGTCGTCGCCCGCGATAGCACTGCGTTGCGGACGGCGCTGTCCCAGAAGTACACCTTCCGCCCGCGTCGCTGCACGGCCAGTTCATTCTCGGAGTAGTTCGGGAGCGCGAAAGTGAGATAGGAGTTGGCGAGCAATTCGCTGTAGCGCCGGACTGTCGGTTGGGATACCCCGAGGTTCCGGGAGATCTTCTCCGGCGACATGACGCCGGTCACCTGGTCCGCGAGAACATGAAGCAGGTCCCTGAGGCGCGCGGGGTTGTCCACGTCGACTGACTCTTGGATATCGCGGAAGATCACCCGATCGACGACATCGCTTTGGAGTCTGTCCTGAGCGCGGCGCACGTTGTCGGCGAACACGTCGCTGCGAGAAGCCCGATCCGGTGGCGAATCCGGCGCGGCTGCGAGCGCGTGCGGTCGCGTGGGGCGTTCGGGCGCCAGCGTGTCGAGTTCTGCTCTTGCCTGCAGCAGGAGGTCCGGCCAGCCGCCGATCAGCATCAGGATGTCCCTGGCCTCGTCGAGTTCGCGGCTTGCATAAGCCGCCGGAGCCAACGCCTCGATCGTTCCGCTGAATCGTTCGGTTGTTGCCGTGCCCGCGGGCGCTGCGTGCTGTGATGGCAGCGGGCAGAGTTCGATGAACTCAGAGAATGAGCAGGGCAGGAGGAACTGCTCGTCCCACCGGCCGATCCCGGATTCCATGCGCGCTCCCCGCAGCTTCTCAATCGAACTCGCCGTGGCGAGGATCTCGACCGGCCAGGAGTCGTCATAGAACGTCTTGAGCCACAAGGCCCACTGCTCGGCGCGGGCGACCTCGTCGACCATCACGTATGTCGGGCGCTCCGGCGCGGCGCCGCTCGCCGCGATGACGTGTTCCATCACGGCTCTCAGGTCGTGCCGCTTGACGTCCGGGACGTCCATCTGGAGCCACCAGATTCGTCTCGGCTCGATCCCGGACGCGAGGAGGTGCCGGACTGTCTGTCGGAGCACGGTGGATTTCCCGACGCGCCGCGGGCCTTGAACTACCTGGTACCTGCGCAGCCCCTCCCCGAGGAGGCGGCGCCACAGGAGTTGCGCCAAGCGGCGCTCGACCGGCGGCACACGGTCTCGGCCGATCTCCCCGGTCTCATGCCACGGGTTGAGGCCGCTGAGTGCGTACCTGAATGATTCGTCCTCGATCAGCCGGACCATCACGACCTTTCGTTATTCATATCATTAGCGTAACTTCTTTGTTTGTGTTATAGGCATCCTAGATGTCACGCTGGCTGTTCGACTTGCCTTGGACGGCGGTCGGCCAGTCGCCGGCGCGGTCTGCGGCAGTACGCCGACGATGCTCAAGCCGAACCCTCGGCATCCCGCGGCGACCTACCGCGACACCAAGGCTCAACCCGATAGCCCACCACGCCACCTGAGGGGACGCCCCCGTGCCTTGAGCATCACTCGGAGTGTCATAGCCCCGCCCATGCTTGGGGTGAGGCCAGGGTGTCTGCGCGACCCGAGGAGGAGCATGGATTTGCAGATGACGTATTCCGAGAGCGATCAGATCGGCGAAGAGGGCCAGCGGTTCATTGCGCTGACGGCGACGCGGTTGGGGCGCATCTCCAAGACCGTGGCGAGTGGCTGCTCTGATGCCACGACCCCAACGCGTGGCGCCAGAGCAGCCCCCAGATCAACGTCGGCGCTGACGCCTAGCACTGCAGCCCCGTCAACGACGACACGCTCACCGCGCTGATCTGGGCGGGACCCGCCGATATTCCCCGCCCACCAGCGGCACGCTCGTCGACCGCGGTCTCCACCTGTGACGTCGTCCGGGGACCGTCTGGCACCGAACCGCTAGGTGTCGTGGCCGGCCGGATCGATACGGCCTCGGCCGCGCTTGGTCTCCGAGCGGCGGCGCTTTGCCTGCAAGCGCCGGGCCCTCGCCGCGCGTGGCGGCCGGGTCGGCTTCCGCGGTTTGGTGACAGCCAGCCCGTCGCGCAGCCGCGCTTCCAGACGATCCAGTGCGATCTCACGGTTGCGTGCCTGCGAGCGGGTGTCGTCGACGACGACCCGCAACTCGGCGCCGAACCTCGCAACGAGTCGTTCCCGTATCTCAGGCTCGACGTCGCCGGCCGTTGTGAGATCAACCAGGGCCTCGACCCGGGTGCTGGAGCGGTTGGCGTGCTGGCCTCCAGGACCGCTTGAGGGATCGAAGCGCCACGCAACCGCGCTGGCCGGCACCTCTCCACCGGGGAACAGGAGAATCCGGCCCATCGCAACGACCCTACCTGCGTGCACCTGGCCGACCCGGATGAATGCAGTCGATCAACCAAGCGAAAGCGGTAGATCTCATCCATGGACACGGACTGCTCGGGTCATCTGTTAGGCGCCGGCTCCGATTCTGAGGGGACTCGTTGGTGCCGATCCATGAGAGCTTGATGACAACACTTCTGTTGTGTAGGTTGGTGCTGGGTGAACGCAATGAGTTGCGCCGTTGGCTACGGAAACGGGGTTGCACCTTTGAGACTCACAAGGGCGGCAGCGGACACGTCACGGTCCGTCGCGGCGATCGCACGAGTCAGTTGCCGATGCACGGAGGTCGCCGGGAACTGGGATCGGGGCTCGTCGCCAAGATCAAGAAGGATCTGGGGTTGAACTGATGCTCGCCTACCCGATCGTGATCGAGGACGACGACGGCGCGCTGTTGGTGACCTCCCCCGACTTCGCCGAGTTGACGACGTTCGGCGACGACCGTGATGAAGCCATGGCCCGAGCTGTGGACGCGCTCGGCGAGGCCATCGCCGCCCGCATCCACCGACGTGAGGACATCCCCGAACCGTCTCGGGGGGAGACGTACGTTACGCTTCCGACTCTCACATCGGTCAAGGTGCTGCTCTATCAGGGAATGCGCGAGCAGGGAGTCGGCAAGGCCGAACTCGCCCGCCGCCTGGGTTGGCACATGCCGCAGGTCGACCGCGTCCTCGATGTCGAGCACCACTCCCGCCTGGACCAGATGGACGCGGCCCTCGGCGCAATCGGCCGTCGCCTCGAGGTGACCGCGCGGTAATCCTCACGCCGGATCCGACAATCCGCCGAGTCGCCGGCGTGGATGCGTCACTCGTGAAGGAGAGGGCTCACTTCCCCTGAGGGAGTCTCGCTCGTAGGTCCAGGTGGTCTGCGCCCCGTCGGTTGGCCGGGGTTCGTGAGGGTCAACTCGCCGGCAGGATCCGGACCCACATGAGCCGAGCCTCGGGGCGGGTGAGTGGGGCTGCAGCAAGCAGGCAGCCCGGGGACGAGGAATCGCAGTTCGTAGACTGGGAGGGGTGATGCAGACAGGAGTGCGGGACGCCTCGGAGGAGGCGTTCGTGGGCGGCCGGTGGCGCCCGGCGAGGGCCTGGGAGGAGGATCCTGCCGTCGCCGACGGCGCCGTGAAGCGGGTTCTCGTGCTCGGGGACATCCACAACAGCGACGGCGCGCTGCAGGCGGCCCTGAACGTTGCCGAACGCGAGCGCTGCGATGCAGTGGTTTCCGTCGGGGATTTCTGGTTGCAGGATTGCTCGTGGAGCACCCGGCCACGGACGCACATGGAGGGCATCCCGTCCCGCTCGTGGACGCCGCTGATGCGGATCGCGATGCGGTCGCCGGTGCCGGTCATCGTCATCGACGGCAACCACGAGGCCTGGCCCTGCCTGGTCGACTACGCACAGCGGCCCGACGTGATCGAGGCGCGCGCCGCGGGGCGGCCGCTGCACCTCGGTGGGACACTGTGGTGGGCCGACAGGGGGAGCACCTGGACGTGGAGCGGGCGACGCTGCGGCGCTCTCGGCGGCGCCGTCAGTCCCGACAAGTTCATCTCGCGGCTTGCGCCCCACCGGTGGCCCGACCACGAGGCGCCCGGCCGGGACGATCTACGCCGGCTGCTCGCCAACGCGCCCGTCGGCCTCGACGTGCTGTTCTGCCACGACGCTCCCGCCGGCGTGGCGGGGCTGAAGGGACTGCCGCAGGCGCTGATCCCGGACTGGATCCTCGGAGAATGCAGGGACGTCCGGGACCTGCTGCGGGAGGCCGTGGAGAGGACGGAGCCCGGATTGGTGTTTCACGGCCACTGGCACCAGACCAACCACGAACACATCCGGGACGGCAACACCGAGGTGTTCGGCCTGAACCGCGATGGCAAAGCCGGCTGCATCGCCGTTCTCCACCTCGAAGATGCCGGCCGCACTCAATTCTCAGCAAAGCGGAGCTAGTTGTACGCGGCCATCAGGTTGGTGACAGTCGGCTGGTGGGTGGTTGTCCGCCGAGGGAGCGGTGCGGTCGGGTGTGATTGTAGATCCAGAGCCAGGCGGTGAGGGCCTGGGTGCGTTCGGTGTTGGTGCTCCAGGGCTGGCGGTAGGCCCATTCGGTTTGCATGGTGCGGTGGAATCTCTCGACTTTGCCGTTTTGCCAGGGGCAGTGGGGTTTGATGAACCGCTGGCGGGCGCCGAGGCGCTCGACGGCGTCGGCGACCGCGGCGCTTTGGCGGTAGCTGAGAGCGTTGTCGGTGAGGATCTCGTCGATGCGGGCGATGCCGGCGGCGGCGAACGCCTCCGCGGCGCGTTCGATGAACGCCGCGGCGGTGGCGGCGCGTTCGTCGTCATGGACTTCGCTGTAGGCGAAGCGGCTGTGGTCATCGACCGCGGAATGCACGTAGTCGAATCCGACGCGGGCGCGAGGGCCGGCGTGAGCGCGCCCGTGGACGCGCCAGCCGCCCCCTGGCGGGATGCGGCCGAGCTTCTTGACGTCGATGTGGACGAGTTCACCGGGGCGTTCGCGCTCATAGCGCACCGCGGTGGCCTTGGAGGCGCGGATGCGGGCGCCGGTGAGCGGATCGCAGTGGGCGAGGTGCGCGACGCCGTGGCGCGCCAGGATGCGGCTGATGGTGCGCGCCGGAACACCGGTGGCTGCGGCGAGCTGGTCGGGTCCCAGGCGCAGCTCGGCGCGAGCGGCCAGCACCTGTTGCTCGACGTGGGTCGGTGTGCGGCCCGGACAGCGGTGAGGACGGCTGGAGCGGTCCTCCAGGCCCCCGTCGCCTTCGGCGTCGAAGCGGCGCAGCCAACGGTGCGCGCACTGCCGAGACACACCCATCATCGCCGCCACATGAGCAACGGGCATCAACTCGACGCGCACCCGGCGCACCAACAGACGACGACCCTCAACGGTCAAGCGGGCTCTACGATGCGACATGAAGACCTCCGAGTGGATTGGGCTGGTTGTCAAGCACCACACCACTCGGCGGTCTTCACTACGTCAAGGACCCACCCCCGGCCAACATGTAACCAACGTCATGGCCGGGTACAGCTAGTCCCCGGGGAAGGGTTGATTGGCATGGTGCTGCTACGGTGCCGGCCGCTCGAATCGCACCGAGGAGAACCTGATGGCGAATCCCGTCGTAGCCGTTACCGACCACCCCTTTCCTGATCTCGGGCCGACGGGTGAGGTGCTCGCCCCGCTCGGGGCGGAGATTCGCATGTCGGCCTCGGTCGGCGCGGACGACGTCCTGGCCGTAGCCCGGGAGGCCGATGCGGTCATCAACACGTACGCCCAGCTGCCCGGCGAGTTGATCAACCGCTTCGAACGCTGCCGGATCATCGCCCGCACCGGCATCGGCATCGACACGGTCGACCTGGCGGCGGCGACCGCCAGGGGCATCGTCGTGACCAACGTCCCGGAGTACTGCGAGGACGAGGTCTCCGACCACGCCATGGCGCTCATCCTGGCGCTGGCCCGCAACGTGACGCGTGGCAACACGCTGGTGCACGGCGGCGGCTGGGATCTGGCGACGGTAAAGCCGATCTACCGGGTGCGGGGGCGCACCGTCGGCCTCGTGGGCTTCGGCAAGATCGCCCGGCTGGTGGCCGCCAAGGCGCAGGGATTCGGCCTCGAGGTGCTGGCATACGACCCGTATGTGGACGCCGCCGAGGCTGTCGCGCTCGGCGTGGAGTTGATGTCGTTCGAGGAGTTGCTGGCGCGCTCGGACTTCGTGTCGGTCCACGCACCTCTCACGCCGCAGACGCGGAATCTCATCGGCGCCGAGGCGCTGGCGATGATGCGCCCGGAGGCCGTGGTCGTCAACACCGCACGCGGCGGGCTGGTGGACGTCTCCGCCCTCGCCGAGGCCTTGGACCGCGGCGCCATCGCCGGGGCCGGCCTCGACGTGCTTCCCGATGAGCCGCCGGCCGCCGACCTGCCCCTGTACGGCCGCCCCAACGTGATCCTCACGCCGCACACGGCCTTCTACTCCGAGGAGTCGGTTCTGGACCTCCAGGTCAAAGCCGCCCAGCAGGTCTTGCTGGTTCTGTCGGGACAGGACCCGGTCTACCCGGTCAACCTCTAGAGCGAGATGACCTGGCCGCCCTCCTGGGTGGCCTGCCAGCGCAGGGACTTGCGCTCCACGCCGCCGATCACGCCGTTCATGATGAGCGCGATCAGGGCCAGGATGAAAACGATGGCGAACGTGTCGCCGTAGGAGAGCTGGTTGGCGGCGGTGATGAGCCGCTGGCCCAGGCCCCGTTTGGCGGAGAAAATCTCGCCGAACACCACCGCCAGTACCGAGATCACCGCCGACAGCCGCAGCGCCCCGAACACCGCCGGGGTGATGCCGGGCAGCGTGACCTTCATGAAGCGCTGCCGCTGGGACGCGCCCATGGTCCGGGACACAAGATCCAGGTCGGGATCCACCAGCGCCACAGCGGATTGGGTGGGCACCTCCACGATGAAGAACACGATCAGCACGGCCAGGACCACCTTGGACATCTCGCCGACCCCGTACACGATGAGGATGAGCGGCAGGAAGGCGATCTTCGGCATGGCGTTGACGATGACGACGAAGGGCCCCAATGTGCGCGCCGCCCGCTGGAAGCGTCCGAGGACGATGCCGACGATGAGCCCCAGGAGCGAGCCCAGCACGAAGCCGATCAGAGCCTCCTTCACCGTGACCCAGAGGTCCTGCCAGAAGAGCTGCTCGTGGTAGATCTCGGTGAAGTACACCCAGGTCTCGTACGGGCTGGCCCGGAACGTCTCGGGCACGTTGGGGAACGGCGTCACGCCGAACACCGAGAACGAGTCCCAGCCGTTCCAGAGCACCTCGGACCACCACAGCCACCAGAGCAGGAACAGGATCCCGATCCGCAACAACTGCACCGGGATGTCGATGCGCCGCACCCAATACTTCCAGGTGGGCTCGTGGGGGATCAGCGCCTCCACTTCGGACTGGGTGAGCGCGTCGGCCAGCCCGGAACTCTCGGCCATGTCGGCCTCGCGCGGCTCGTCGACGTCAGACGATCTCACCGCGCAGCTCCTCCCAGATCTTGTGCTCGATCTCCCGGAAGGCCGGGTCGAAGCGGAGTTCGTCGATGACCCGCGGGCGGGGGAGGTCGACGATGGTGTCGGACTTGATGCGGCCGGGACGGGCGGTCATGACGATGACCCGGTCGGCCAGCAGCACGGCCTCGTCGAGGTCGTGGGTCACGAAGATGACGGTCTTGTGGGTCTCGTACCAGAGGTCCAGGAATTCGGCCTGGACGGTGAGGCGGGTCTGGGCGTCGAGGGCGCCGAACGGCTCGTCCATGAGCCACAGGTCGGGGTTGATGGCCAGCGTGCGGGCGATCGCCACCCGCTGGCGCATTCCCTGGCTGAGCTGCGAGGGGTAGGAGTCGGCGAAGCCTTCGAGGCGCAGCTTGGACAGCAACTCCATGGATCGCTGCCGCCGCTCCGGCTTGGGAACCCGCCGGAACTCCAAGCCCAGTTCCACGTTCTTGCGGGCTGTGCGCCACGGGCTCAGGCCGGACCGGGCGAGCATGTAGCCGATGTCCTGGCTGGGGCCGTCGACCTCCTGCCCGTGGCGGAGGACCGCACCCCTGGTGGGGTTCAGGATCCCGGCCAGCATGTTCAGGATCGTGGTCTTGCCGCAGCCGCTGGGTCCCACGACGGCCACGAACTGGCCGGGCGGGATGGCGATGTCGATGTCCTGAACGGCGAGCACCGGCTCATCGTCGGGGCGGTCGCCCCCGAAGATGAGCGCGACGTCCTTCAGTTCTACGGCCGGCTGCACAGGGTCCCTAGGTTGTCAGACTTCCGGTGGTCGGGCGACTCGCTTGAGCCGCCCGACCACCGAGGTGAGTCCTGTTACGGGGTGACGGCGAAGTCGGCGAAGTCCTGGGCTTCTTCGAGGATGCCGCGTCCCACCGCGTAGTTCACGTTGTTGCCCAGTCGCCTGGGGTCGGGGCGCCCGTTGAGGCTGAAGCTGCCGATGTTGCTGGCCAGCACGACTTCGGCGATCGAGCGGTCGAGGCCCAGGAAGCTCTCCATGAGGTCCAGGACCTCGGGATGGTTGGCGGGGTTGCGCATCCAGTCCATGGCGTCGCGCACCGAGCGGGCGTAGATGGCCACCGTGTTGGGGTTGTTCTCGTAGAACTCCCGGCTGGTGGTGTTGACCGCGGAGGGCCAGTCCAGCTCGGTGGGGCCCTGGCCGGTGCGCAGCGTGAACGGCGAGTAGCCGATGCCGTCGATGACCGCCTGGCTGAGTCCGGGCTCGAAGGTGATGGCCCAGTCCACCTCGCCGGAGGACAGTGCGGCCAGCGTCGTGCCCGCTAGTCCCGTGGCGATGTAGGTGGCGGCGCCGTCGGGATCCATGCCGGCGGAGTCGTACAGCTGGCGGGCGATCTGCTCGGCGGCGGCGCCGCGGGCCACCACGCCCACGCTGGTGCCGTCGAGGGCGGCCATGGTGCACTGCCAGTCACCCTGCTCGCAGTCGATGGGCCCGAAGTTCTCGCTGATGATGATGTCGAAGAAGTGCGTGTCCTGGATCTGCTGGAACAGCACCACGTCGAAGCCGGCGTTGCGGATGCCCAGCATGTTGTCCGGCGTGTTGATGGAGAAGTTCACCTCGCCGGCGATCAACGCCGCCGCGTTGGCCGGGCCCGAGTGGCACTGCACGAACTCGCCGGTCACGCCCCGGTCAGCCAGGAAGCCCTTCTCCACCGCGACGTGCACGGTCAGGCCGTTGAACGACGGTGCCTGGCAGATGAGGACGTGATCGGTCTCGGCCACCAACTCGTCGGGAACGATCGCGTCGATGTCCGGGCCGACGGCGAACTCCTCGAACTGCTGGGACTCGCCCAGGATGCCGCGCCCGACCGCGTAGTTGACGTTGTTGCCGATCCGGACCGGGTCGAGGACGCCGGTGACCGTGTAGCTGCCGATGTTGTTGTCCGTAACGGCCGCGGCCGTGTCGGGGTCGAGCCCGAGGAAGTCGACCACACCATCCAGCAGTTCGTCGCGGTTGGCCGGGTCGCGCATCCACTCGACGGCTTCCACCATTGCCTCGCGGTAGTGCAGGACGGTGTTGGGGTTGTTGTCCCAGAAGTCCCGGGCGGTGAGCAGTATCGCCGAGGGCCAGTCCAACTCGGATGGGCCGTGTCCCGCCTGGAGCCGGAACGGCCGGTAGCCGATGCCGTCGAGTTCGGCCAAGGTCAGGCCCGGCTCGAAGGTGATGGTCCAGTCGATCTCGTCGGAGGACAGCGCGGCCAGTGTCGTACCCGACAGGCCGGTGGCGATGTAGGTGGTGTCGTCGGGATCGAACCCGGCCGAGTCCAGCAACTGCCGGGCGATCTGCTCGGCGGCCGCGCCGCGGGCCACGACGCCGGCGCGGGTGCCGGCGAGGGCGGTCATCGCGCACTCCCAATCGCCCTCGGCGCAGTCGATCTGCCCGAAGTTGTTCGACACCACGATGTCGAAGAAGTGAGTGTCGACGATCTGGGCGAACATCACCACATCGAAGTCGGCGTTGCGGATGCCCAGCATGTTGTCCGGCGTGTTCAATGCGATGTCGACCTGCTTCGACACCAACGCCGCGGCCTGTGCCGGGCCCGACAGGCACGCCACGAACTCGATGTCGGTCCCCCGATCGGAGAGGAACCCCTGCGAAACCATGACCTCCGCGTACATCTGCGTGAACGACGGCGCGGCACATACCCGGATCAGGTCCACCTCCGGCGGGCCGATCACCATCGGTTCGGGGGCGGCATCGGCGGCGGTGGCCGGTTCGGCGTCGTCTGCCGGGGCGGCGTCGTCCATGTCCTCGGCGTCGTCCATGTCGTCGGCTGCGTCGTCCATGTCCTCGGTGTCGTCTGCCGGGGCGGCGTCGTCCATGTCGTCGGCGTCGTCCATGTCGTCGGCGTCTCCGGCGGGCGCAGCCGGCGCTGTGCCTGAATCAGGCGCCGACGGCTCGTCGTCGCCTGCGCAGGCTGCAGCCAGCAGCGAGAACGCCAGCAAGACCCCGACAAGTCCGAACATTCGTGAACGTGCTTTCATGTCAGTCCCTTTCGACCGGATTTCCCCTCTTGATCGGCGCCACAAGTCCTGGTAGGGCGCCTAAGAGCAAGATCAAACTACCAGACGTTTGGCTGTCCCGCATTGCGCCCAGTTGGTTCTCTCAGCCGGCGGACCAGCCGCCGTCGACGGTGTGCCATCCGCCATTGATGTACGACGCGTCGTCGGATGCCAGGAAGGTCACGAGGGCGACGACCTCCTCCGGTCTGCCCCGCCGGCCCATGGGGTTCCGCTCGTCGCTCCGCTTCAGGAACAGGTCCGGGTCGTCGGGGAACTTGCCGACCGCGATCGCCTCCAGCATCCGCGTGTCGACAGGTCCGGGGCACACGGCGTTCACCCGGATCCCGGCCGGTGCCAACTCGATCGCCGCGGTCTCGGTCATGCCGATCACCGCGTGCTTGCTGGCGCCGTAGGCGATCAGCTCGGGAGTGCCGCGCAGCCCGGCGCCCGATGAGGCGTTCACGATGGCGCCGCCGCCGCGGGCCCGCATGGCGCCGACAACGTGGCGCATGCCGAGCCAGACGCCCTTGACATTGACGGCCATGACCCTGTCGAATTTCTCCTCGGGGTAGTCCTCCAGCGGCGAGACGGCCCCTTCGATGCCGGCGTTGTTGAACAGCACGTCGACGCCGCCGAACCCGTCCACGGCGGCGTTCACGTACGCCTCCACGTCGCTCGACCTCGTCACGTCGGCCCGCACCGCGTGCGCCGTCCCGCCGGCCGCCTCGACCGCCTCGACGGTCCCGGCCAGGCCGTCGGTGTCCAGGTCGACCGCCACGACAGCTGCGCCCTCGGCGGCGAAGCGCCGAGCCGCGGCCCGGCCGATGCCGCCGGCCGCTCCGGTCACGATCACGACCTTGCCCTCGAATCGGTTCATGGCTTCCCCTCTGTGAGACCGAAGTGAATGTATGGCAAGGTGACGCCACCGCGCGCACCGGCGAGGGCGTTGTGGCCGGTGGGAGTAGGTTGCCGGGCCGGCGGATCCAGAGCGGGTCGGCTCACAGGGCGACCTCAACGACCAGGGGAGAGACATGTCCAGCGACCTGCAGAGCGAGAACTATCCGGGATTCGAGGGCCGGATCGGCCGGGTGTTCTCCACTTCGGAGCCGTGGTGGCCGCAGAAGCCGACCGCACCCGCCGGCGCGCCGAACGTCGTGATCATCCTCGCCGACGACCTGGGCTATTCCGACGTGGGGTGCTACGGCTCGGAGATTCCCACCCCGGCGATCGACACCCTGGCCGCGGCGGGACTCCGCTACTCGAACTTCCACGTGACCCCCATGTGCTCGCCCACGCGGGCGGCGCTGATGACCGGTCTGAACCCGCACCTGGCCGGCATGGGGTTCGTGGCAAATGCCGATCCGGGATTCCCCGGCTATGCCGGCGAGTTGCCACGCAACCAGCCGTCGCTGGCGGAGATGATGCGTGCCAACGGCTACGCCACGCTGGCGGTGGGCAAGTGGCATCTGTGCACGCCCGCCGACCTGTCCGACGCCGGTGACAGGAACTCGTGGCCGCTGCAGCGCGGCTTCGACCAGTACTACGGGTTCCTGGAGGCGCTCACGAACTTTCACCACCCGCACCGGCTGTACGAGGGCAACAGCACCGTGCAGACCGACGAGTATCCCGAGGGCTACTACCTCACCGATGATCTGACCGACCGGGCGGTGCGCATGATCCGCGAGGTGCGCCTCGGCGACCCGGACAAGCCGTTCTTCCTGTACTACGCCCACGGGGCGGTGCACGCGCCGCTGCACGCCCCTGCGGCTGACATCGCCCGCCACCGGGGTCGTTACGACGGCGGCTGGGATCGGCTGCGCGAGGAGCGTCTGGCCCGGCAGATTCAGTTGGGGATCGTGCCGCCCGACACGGTGCTGCCGCCGCGCAACACCGAACCCAACGAGGACGTCCAGGAATGGGACTCGCTGACGGCGAAACAGCGCAAGGTCATGGCGCGTTACATGGAGGTGTACGCGGCGATGATCGAGTCGGTCGACCGGAGCGTGGCCGCCATCCGGGACACCCTCGAGGACCTGGGCGAGCTCGACAACACGATCTTCATCTTCACCAGCGACAACGGCGCCTCCCGGGAGGGCGGCGAATGGGGGACGCCCTCCTACTTCCAGGCGGTGGGGGAGATCTCCGGCACCCCCGGCGGGCACGGCGAGCCGATCGACGACGAGCTGGTCGCCGGCATCGACGCCATCGGCGGACCGACCACCTGGCCGCACTACCCGCGGGGCTGGGCCATGGCCTGCAACACGCCGTTCCGGCTGTACAAGCTCATGACCTACCGGGGCGGGCATTCGGTGCCGTTCGTGCTGTCGTGGCCGGCGGGGCCGGTGGGGGAGCCCCGGGTGATCCGTGACCAGTACGCCAACGTCACCGATCTCCTGCCCACGCTGGCGGACCTATTGGGCCTCGAGGTGCCCAGCCAACGCGAGGGTCTGGAGGCGGAGCCGCTGTCGGGGGTGTCGTTCGCGGCGTCCCTGACCGACCCGTCGGCGCCGTCGCTGCGCGACGAGCAGTACTACGAGTGCGTGGGCCACCGGGCGTTCTACCGGGACGGGTGGGCGGCGGTGACCTTCCACCGGAACCGGACCCCGTTCAGCGAGGATCAGTGGGAGCTGTTCAACCTGCCCACCGACCTCAACGAGCTCCGCGACCTCGCCACCGAGTGCCCGGACAAGCTGGCCGAGATGCTCCAGGGTTGGGAGGACGCCGCCTGGCGGAACCGCGTGTTCCCGCTCGACGAGGGAGTGGGGCTGAAGACGGCGATGCGCCCACCCTCCGATGAGCGCTTCACCGGGCAGGTCCGCATCCCGCCGGGTACGCCCACGCTGGAACGGGTGCGGTCCCAGCGCCTGATCGGGGGCCGGTCGTTCCGCATCGACATCCGCCTCGACCATCGCTCCGGCGACGAGGGCGTGCTGGTCGCCCACGGCGGCCAGGAAGCCGGCTACGTGCTCTACGTCGAGGACGATCGGCTCCACTTCGAGTTGAACGAGGCGGGCCGGCCCAACCCGCTGGCGCCGGCGCCGGTCGGCGAGTGCGCCGAGATCCTCATCGACGTGCAGACTCCCGGCCACAAGCGCTGGGACATCACCGTGACCGTCGACGGCGGGACCGCCATATCGGGCCAGGGCCTGGTGCAGATCTCGGAGTTCCTGCCCTTCGAGGGCATCGACGTCGGCATCGACCGCCGCTCACCGGTCTCCTGGCAGCTCTACGAGCGCCGCGGCAGCTTCGCCTACACCGGCCAACTCCACGAGGTCACCTACACCCCCGGCGACTACGCCGCCGACGCCCCCGAGACCCGCCTCGAGGAACTCCGCCGAATCGGCCTAGCCCTGGAGTAACCGGCGGGTCTCAGGCTTTCGGCGCGCTCATGTCGTCCCGGAACTCCGTCCCCTCGGTGTCCGCCTCCTCACCTCGGTCAGGCCAGGAGGGATTTGGCGATGATGGTCTTCATGATCTCGGTGGTCCCCCCGTAGATGCGGGTGACGCGAGCGTCGGCGTAGGCGCGCCCGATGGGGTACTCGGTGGTGTAGCCGTAGCCCCCGAAGAGTTGCAGGCAGCGATCGACGACCCGGCCCTGGACCTCGGTTGCCCACATCTTCGCCATTGCCGCATCCACGGCGCTGAGCTGCTGCTTGCAGTGGCGCATCACGCAGTTGTTCAGGAACGACTGCGTGACGGCGACTTCGGTGGCGACTTCGGCCAGGACAAACTTGGTGTTCTGGAATGCCGCGACGGGTTGTCCGAATGCGGTCCGTTCCTTCACGTGGTTGACGGTCCAGTCGAGGGCGGCTCGAGCGACGGCGCAGCCGGACACGCCGATGGAGAGGCGCTCCTGGGCCAGGTTGAACGACAGGTACTCGAAGCCGCGACCTTCCCCGCCGAGTCGATTCTCGATCGGCACCCGCACGTCGGTGAAGAAGAGTTCCGCGGTGTCGTTGGCGTGCTGGCCGATCTTGTCGAGGATCCGGCCGCGCTCGAAGCCATCCATGCCGCGCTCGACCACCAACAACGAAATGCCGGCGCGTCGATCTGAGGTGTGCGGATCGGTCCGGCACGCAACCAGGACGAGGTCTGCGTTGATGCCGTTGCTGATGAACGTCTTGGCGCCATTGAGGACGTAATCGTCGCCATCTCGGCGGGCCGTCGTCGAGATGGCGGCCAGGTCCGAGCCGGCCGCGGGCTCGGTCATCGCGAGGGCTGTGATCAGCTCACCCGAGGCGATGCCTGGAAGCCACCGCCGGGCCTGCTCCTTCGTGCAGTACTCCACGAAATAGGGGGTCACGATGTCGTTGTGCAGCGCTAGCGCGAGCGCCGCGCCTCCCATGCCGGCGTAGGCCAGTTCCTCGCCGATGATCGCGTTGAACCGGAAGTCGTCGACGCCGCCGCCATGGGTCTCCGGGATCGCCATGCCCAGGAACCCATGAGCACCCGCGTTCGCGAAGATCGTCCGGTCGACGATGCCGTTGCCCTCCCAGCGCTCGTAGTGGGGCACCATCTCGTCGGCCACGAACGCGGCGAAGCTCCCGCGGAACAACTCGTGGGTGTCGTCGTAGATCGGTGGCGCGGCGCTCATGGTGACTCGCTGCCTGGGTCGGAGCGAACTCCGGTGGCGGAGATGGCCTTTGCATCCTGTGCGTTACCGGCCGTGTCGGACTCAGTGCCCCTGCGCGCTGATCGCGCCGGTTCGCTCCTTGTCGGGCGGGGGCATGTAGGTCGTGCGGCTCGGCTTGAGGTTCATGGAGTGCATGGTCAGCAGCATCCCGAGGGCGGCACCGGTCGGATCAACGACCGGCACGCGCACCTGCTCGGACTCGAGCCGGGCCTGGAGCGCCGCCGCGACGCCGAGCATTCCGGTGCATCCGAGCACAAGGGCGTCGGCGCCGCGGGACAGGGCTCGACACGACGCCTCGAAAAGGCTCTTGAGCAGCGTGTCGCCGTCGTGCAGTTCGAGGACGGGGGTGTCGATCACCTCGATGGACGCCATGCGGCCGGCGATTCCCATGCGGGTGGCCAACCCCGAGGTCATCGGCACCACGTTTGGCAGAACCGTGACCACGGAGAAGCGCTCGCCGAGATTCAGGACGGTCGACACCGCGGGTTCGAAACCCCCGACGACGGGGATGTCCACCAGTTCCCTGGCGGCGGGAACCGCCGGATCCCCGAAGCAGGTGATGAACACGGCGTCGGCTCCCCGGGCTTCAGCCTGCACGACCTCGGAGACGATCGCGGGGCCGGCCAGGACCTCGTCGTAGAACGACTCGATCGAGGCGGGACCGTACGGGAGACACGACACCTCGAGTCCGACGTCGTCTCCGAGAAAGCTGCGGGCCTCCTCGGTGATCTGGTCGTTGAATGAGTCCGATGTGATCGGAACGATGATGTGGATTCTCATCATTGGGCCTTTCGAGTTGTCGGGTCGATGGGGATCTCGCGTCGAGCTACGTGCGCCGGGCCCTCGACCAGGCGTCGGTGACGACGGCCAGCAGGATCACGAGGCCCTGGATGATCCGTTGCCAGATCGGGTCGATCTGATGGAGGTTGAATCCGTTGACCATGAACGCGATGAAGAAGGCGCCGAGCAGCGTTCTCCAGACCGCGCCCGTGCCCCCGGCGATCGACGTGCCGCCCACGACGATGGCGGCGATGACGCCGAACACGAAGCTGAAGTCGTCGGACGGCGTGGCGCTGATGGTCCTGGATGACGCCACCACACCTGCGAGACCGGAGGCGAGCCCCGACAGGGCGAACACGGTCACGACCACCTGACGCGTGCGGACGCCGGCGAGCCTCGCGGCCTCGGAATTGCCACCTGTGGCGTACACGTGGCGACCGAAACGTGTGCCGGCCAGCAAGACCCAGGCAACGGTCACGACGGCCAGCGATATCCATGTGGCGGTGGTCAGTTCCGCCAGCCGTGTGCGGGCAATCCTTCGGTAGCCGTCACCGGAGGGCTTGAGGATGCTGCGCTCGCTGACGACGTAGCCGATCCCGAAGACGATGAACGACGTGGCCAAGGTCGTGATGAACGAGTTGATCCGGGCAAACGCCACGACCGAGCCGTTGGCCGTCCCGACGCCCAGACCGAACAGGCACCCCGCCAGCAGCGCCAGCGCCACCGAGCCCGTTGCGTTCTCGACCCGCAGGGCCACCAGCGGTGCGACCACCGCGACCGCCGAGATCGACACGTCGAATCCGCCGGCGATCATCGTGAGGGTGGCGACCGAGGCGGCAATGAGCAGGGTCGCCTGCTGGTCGAGCACGTGGCGCAGGTTCGGCCCTGTCAGGAACCCGTCCGTGGTGGCGGCGAGCAGCACGAACAGGGCAAGGGTGACCCAGACGATCCCGTAGCGGGCCAGAACTGTCAGGTACCGGCTGGGCTCCGGCGCGCGTGATTCTGTGGTCGGATCGTTCACGAGGCTTGCGCCGCGGCGGCCTCGTCCCTGAAGGCATGCCGCAGGATTCGCGCCTCGTCGAGGTCGGGATGATTGAGTTCCGCCACGAAGCGTCCTTCTCGCATCACCATCACGCGGTGACACAGCCCGACCAGCTCCTCGAGTTCCGACGAGACGAGCAGCACGGCCAGTCCCTCTCGGGCCGCCGCCACCAACAGGTCGTATATCGAACGCTTCGAGCCGACATCGACTCCCCTCGTGGGCTCGTCCGCGATGAGCACCCTCAGGCCCGGCGCCATCCAGCGCGCGAAGAGGCTTTTCTGCTGGTTCCCCCCCGACAGCAATCGCACCGGAGTCTCAACACCACCACCTCGTACCTTCGCGTTCGACACTGCGGTCGAGACGAGGTCCCGCTCGGTGTTGCGGGCCAGCAGGCCCGCCCGACTGACCACGCCAAGATGCGGGAGGCTGATGTTCTCGCGCAGGCTGCGGTCCATGACCAGCCCCTGGTCCTTCCGGGACTCGGGGATGAGGCCCATGCCGAGCGTGATCGCCCGGCGAGGCCCGCGGCGGCCCACCTCGCGGCCCGCCACCTGCACGTCGCCGGCAAGTGCGGTGTCGGCCCCGTAGACGGACCTCACGAACTCGGTGCGGCCCGATCCGACGAGACCCGCGATGCCGACGATCTCCCCGGCGTGGACGTCGAGATCGAGCCCGGCAGGAGGTGTCGCGCCGAGCGGCGACTCCGAGCGCCCGGAGCTTGCGACCGCCGATCCCCTCTGCCCCGCATGCCGGAGACCCCTGACCCTCAGCACCGGCGCCCCGGATGGATCCGGGCGGGGCGGCTTGGGCGGGAAGCCGGCTCCGAGTTCACGCCCGATCATCGCTTCGACGAGGGAGTCCGCCGTTTCCGACGCCGGTTCGGTGTGTCTCACGACACGCCCATCGCGCATGATGGTGATCGCATCGGCAAGTTCGAGAACCTCGCCCAGGAAGTGCGAGATGAACAGAACTGTGATCTGCCGGTCGCGCAGAGCGCGGATGAGGCGGTGCAGTTGGCCTCGCTCCTGCGCGGAGAGCCGCGCCGACGGCTCGTCCATGATCACGAACTCGGCTCGTCTCGCCACGGCACGCAGGATCTCGACCCGCTGCTGGTCCGCGACACTGAGGGTCCCGACGATCGCGGTCGGATCGATGGTGATCCCCGTCCGCTCCACGAGTGACCCGAAGCGCCGCAGCATGTCCCTGCGGGCCACGAATCCCCAGCGGGTCGACTCGACTCCCATGAACACGTTGTCGGCCACGCTGCGATCCGGAACGAGCGCGAGTTCCTGAGCAAGGGCCGTGATACCTGTAGCGAGGGCATGTCTCGGTGATCGGAACCTGTACCGGCGGCCGTTGACGATCACCGATCCGCTGTCTGCGGCGTGCACTCCGGCGATGATCTTGCCGACGGTTGACTTCCCGGCGCCGTTCTCACCGACCAGGGCGTGGATGGAGCCGCGCCGTACGACGATGTCGGCGCAGTCGATGGCCTGGGTGGCGCCGAACCGCTTGGAGACTCCGCGCAGCTCTACGTGCGCCGTTCCCCGGCGGGCCGGATCGCCGGCGTGAGGGTCAGCCATCCCACTCCGCGGTGAACTGGTCCACGTTGGCCGCCGTGACCATGCCCTCGTCGACGAAGCCGCCGTTGGGGTCCACACCGCCCGTGTACGTGCCGTCGGCGAGAGCGGCGATCATGGCCTCCATGGCGAGGCGGCCCTCGCTGGCCGGCGCGTAGAACACCGTCGCGAACCACCGCCCGTCCCGCACTCCGTCGATCGCGGGTGACGACCCGCCGAGACCGATCAGGGCGACGTCGTCCAGCTTGCCCTCGTCGGTGAGCACGAGCTCGATGCCCTGCAGCGGCTGGTCGGCGCCGACCACGACATCGAAGTCGGGTTGGGCCTGCATGATGTCCTGAATGGCGTTGATCCCGCCTTCGGGACCGAGGTATTGGCCCTCGCCCTCGGCGACGATCTGGATGTTGGATTCGCCGGCCGTCGCGCTGTCGAACCCCTGGCGCAGGGCCACGTCCAGCGGGATGCCGCGGATGCCGAAGATGTACACGACCCGGCACGGGTCGAGGCTGGCACACGCCTGGATCGTGAGCCGTCCGGCCCGCTCGCCGGTGACCACCGGGGGAGCGAGGATCGACGCCGCAATCCCGTCCACCTGCGGCTCGTTGGTGGACAGGTCGTCGCCGACGATCTGGTTGAACAGCACCACTTCGAGCCCGGCCGCGAGCGCCGCCTCCACGTCGGGAACGAGACCGGGTCCGTTCAACGCCACCAGGATGATGCCGTCGTACTGACCGCTGGCCACGGCGTCCTGCAGTTGGGTGGTCTGCAGATCGGCGTTGAACTGGGCGTCGAACTCCACCAGTTCGATGCCGTGCTCATCCGCGAGGCGTTCCATCTCGCCCACCGACGCCAGCAGGAACGTGTTGGCCGAACTGGCGGAGAGGTACGCAATCCTCCTGGGTTCGGCCGGTTCCGTGGTCGCCGGCGCCTCGTCGGCGGGCTCGGGCGCCTCTACCTCGGCGGGTTCAGGCTCTTCTGTTTCGGCGGGCTCGGGCGCCTCTGCCTCGGCGGGTTCGGTGGTTTCGGTTTCGTCGGGTGTCTCGACGGGAGCGGCCTCGTCCTCCGTGGTTGCCGGATCGTCGTCCGGCATGGCCGCGTCTTCTTCTGGAGGCGCAGGTTCGGCCGTGCTCTCGATGTCAGCGCCAGCGGGTTCGGACGGCGCGTCGTCATCGCCGCACGCGGCGGCCACCAGAGCCAGGATCAGGAAGAAGCCCAGGAGCCTCGTTGCACTTCGTACCTTCATCGGTTCCCCCTCGCGATGGAATCATGCGGGCCTGAGGAGGCACGGTAAGAAAGCCCGAATACGGCCTCAAGAGACAGATCGCTGCGATTGGCAAACGAAGTGGTGCACTTCTTGCATCCCCGGGACGAGGATGATGCCGCGGTGGTCCAGGGACTAACCCGGCTGTTCGAGCCTGTGCATGCGTACCACGAGTTGCAGTGCGAGCCGCTGCTCCGGATCGTTCAAGTCGACCCTGAGCGTTGCTGCGATGTGATCGATTCGCCTCATCACCGTGTTGCGGTGAACGCCGAGCGCGGCGGCTGCACTCGTCGGCGAGGACTGGCAGTCCTGGTACACCCGCAGTGTTCGGAGGAGGGAGCCATCGGAGTCAATCCTGATCAATGGTTCGAGGAAGGCCGCGACGACACGGCCGAAGTCGACCGACCCGTACCATCCCAACATGATCCGCTGGATGCCGAGCTCGTCGATGTGTCGAACAGCGAGGCGACTTCCGCCCGCGCCGGCCAAGCTTGCGGCTTGGCGGGCTTCGGTGAGGCTGGCCCTCAGGCCCGGCAGTCCAGTCGCAGGCCGGCCGACACCGGCGTAGGCGCTTACCCCGACAGCGTTGGCGACCAGGGTCGCCAGCGCGTCGCGCAGGCTTCGGGCCAGTCTCTGGTACTCATCCACCGGTGGCTCGTCAGGAGTGCACACCCAGCCGGACCAGCCGTCCGTCCTCTCGATGAGCGCGCCGTCGATCCCGACATCGGCTAGTGCCTCAGCCAGATCATCGGTATTGGCGAGAACCCAGTTGGAGTCGACCACTCCCGAGAGCTGAACGTGGTACGCGCTCACCCATCCCGCTGCGGACCAACCGAAGGTTGCGATCTGCGCAAGGATCGCCTCATCGGGAACCTCGCTGCTCCCGACCACCTCATTGAGCACGGCGAGCCGGTGCCGGGCGTCGCGTTCCATTGCCAGCCGGTCGTGCACGAGATGGGATCCCACCGCCCAGGAGGCGACGCCGAGCAGATCCAGGCCGGCACGCTGGACAGCGTCGTCCGCGTCATCGAAGAGGCACACCAGCCAGACTCGCACAGGCTCGCCCGGCACGACGACGACGGGGCAGACCATCCCCGACTCGCCGTCGGCACCGACATCCGGCGCGTAGTGGGGATGCTGTCGCAGCGCCTGAGGTTACACCGACACGTGAGGCCCCAAGATGGCGGCGCCACTGGCCTCGACGAGCGAACAAGGCCGACCGAGGGCCTCGCTCACCAGCGCCAGGGTGTCAGAAGCCGTCGACGCCCTGGCGAGCCCTCGAAGCAGTCTCGACATCATCGCCGCCTGGTACACCGACGGTTGCAGGACGAGTTCCCGCGCCGCTGCAGCCGCAGCCAGCACATTCGGCGCCTCCGCCTCGACCAGGACTGTGACGAACCGCTCCGCAAGGCGCCGAGTTGCCACGCCGGTGGGGGCGGAGGGGTTGACCGCCACGAGGCCGGACCCCCTGCCGTCGCTGACAGATCGGAGAGCAACATCCAGGGCATACGAGTTCGGCTGAAGCCCCCGGGCATCCAGAACGATCAGCTGGCCCATCGAGACGGGAGTGGTCAGGTCGCAGTGATCGGTGACGAGCACGTCGGTCACGGTGCGATCCAGGGCCGATTCTCCGGCAACCACGTGGGAGTCGTGGAAAACCCCTGCGGCCAGGAGCCGCCGGACGGTGAGGGCTCGGGCGCTCTGTGGCGTATCGGGCATCGGCACGCTCGTCTAGTCGGGGCGGCTTTGAGGACCCTCCGTGGGGAGCACCTGTTCCAGAAGGTCTGTCCAGTTCTCGCCGGCTACTCGTCTAGCAGTTCCGGCACCGAGCCTGCACGTCATCAGTAGCGCTACGAGCCCAGCGGCCCGGCGGCCTTCACGATGACCCTGCACCTGCCCCCGGGGGCATAGGTCATGGGGATCTCGACGATTCTGGTGATGCGGACCTGCTTGGGGTCGGCGCCCGCGCGGATGGCCGCGTCCTCGGCCTCGGCGCGGGCAGTGTCGAGGCATGCCTCCCTGCCGGCCGTGTCGTAGCTGTAGACCTTGTCGATCGATCCGGCCGCCTCGGCGATGGCCGCGCCGAAGGCATTGGCGACGGAGTGGTGCGGCGGCCAGAGCACCTCGCTGATGCCTAGCAACGTCGGCGGCACCAGGTGCGCGCCGCCGCCGACGGCGATCAGGGGAAGATGCGTGCTCGATGCCTTCATACGCTCGCACAGCACGCCGATCCGCTGATCCACCCAGCAGATCGCCGCGTCCGTGAGCGACCCATCCAGACCCGCCAGCAACCCGGGATCGCCGAAGCCCTGCAGACGTCCGGCAGCCAATGAGATGTCCGAGAGCGTCAGCGTCGAGCCGCCCATACAGACGGCCCTGGTGATCACGTCGTAGCCGACGGAGTCCGGCCCGACCACGACGCCGTCGCCATTGCGGACGACGCTGCCACCGCCCAGCCCGACCGAGATCAGATCGGGCATCCGGAAGTTGGTGCGCACGCCGCCGACTTCCACCGCCGCCGTCGACTCTCGTGGGAACCCGTCGACGAGGATCCCCACGTCCGCCGACGTGCCCCCCACGTCGATGACGAGCGCGTCGGAGAGCCCGGCCAACGTGCTGGCGCCCCGCATCGAGTTCGTCGGACCCGAGCCAACGGTGAGCACCGGGTACTTGTCTGCCTCGTCGACGGCCATCAGCGTGCCGTCGTTCTGGGTGAGGAAACTCGCCGTCTCCAGGCCCGCTTCGGCAAGCGTGCTGCGGAATCCCTCCACCACGCGCTTCGCCACGGTGAGCAGGGCGGCGTTGAGGATCGTGGCGTTCTCACGTTCGAGAAGTCCCAGAGATCCGACTGTGTGGCTGAGCGACACGCGGAAGTCGGCTCCGCACTCCTCGGCGAGCAACTCCGCGGCGCGTAGCTCGTGATCGATGATGGCCGGGCTGAACGGACAGGACACCGCAATGGCCGAGACGTCCTGCGCGCATGATGAACCGAACCGCCGCACGGCATCCTCGTCGAGCGCTGCGATAGGAGTGCCGTCGTACTCGAAACCGCCCGCGATGATCTCGGAGCGTCCGATGACGAGGCGCTGCAGATCCTCGGGCCACGCGGCGCCGGGTCGCACGCCCAGCGATGACGGCGCAGCCAGGCGCAGCACTCCCACGCGGTCGAGGTCCTGGCGCCGGATGATCGCGTTGGTGGGATGGGTCGTGCCCAGCATTGCCTTGCCGACGGCGGACGGGTCGTCGACCTGGTCGAGCACCGCGGCGACCGCCGCCTTGATGCCGTCGATCGGCTCGGGAGTGCTGGCGGCCTTCGTGGCGGCCACAACGTGTCCGGTGTCATCGACCACCACGGCGTCGGTGTTGGTGCCCCCGACGTCGACGCCGATTCTGAGTTCCTTCCCGTCGGCGTCTTCGGGCATCATCGATGCTTCCGGAAGTCGACGTAGTCGATGTCGTACCCGAAGGCGCGTGGACCCACGAGTTCCAGCATCCCGTCGCGGTGCCATTCGGGCGCGCTGGGCATGGCCAGCACGTTGAGTCGCTGGCCGTACGCCAGGCTCTCGGTGGTCATCGGATCTGCCGACTCGTAGTCGAGCAGGCACAGCAGGTCGGGCACCGTGACGACGGCCCTGCCGTCCTCGAAGGCGATCAGGTTCTCGTTCTGGATCTCGACCCGCATCGTGCGGGTGGCGTCCTCCAGATGCTCCAGGACGACGGTGCCCCGGGCGAAGCCCTCGGTGGTGCGGCGATCGATGTCGATCACCTTTCCGCTGAAGACGAGTGCCGCATCCGTGTATTCGAGCAGTTCCGGCCAGGCCCCCTCGACGCCCTGCTTGATCTGTGCCAGCCGTCTTCCGACTTCGGTGCAGTACGTGATCGAGCCATGGATCCCGGCACGCCTCACGTCACCCACAGTCATCGGGTAGCAGCTGATCGCGTTCGCCATACCGAGTTCCACGACGGCGGCGCGCGCGAGTGCTTCCGCCTTCTGATTGGTGGTCGCCTCGAAGACGCACATGTTGCCCTTGTCGTCGGCGATCGACAGCGGCGCCGCCATGATCCCGTGCAGGGTGAACACCGTCATCTCGATCTGAGGGAACGCCCTCCGCATCCCGTCGGCGTCGATGATCGGAAGGCCCAACTCTGCCGCCGTCGCAATCGGCACCAGCGTGTTGACGCCCCCCACCTCGATTGACATGAGCGCAACCGGATCCTCGCCGAGGTAGGCCGCGAGGGCACCGATACCGGCTCTGAACTCGGTGCCGGCAGGGATCTTCTCCAGGATGACCGTCGGCGCGCCGATGATGGCAGTGGTCAGGACGCGCCCCTCCTCCGGCAGGTCATCGGGTTCGACGAGCTTGGCTGGACCGTGATCGGCGATTGCCTGCTTGACGAGGAGCTTCCCCACGTACGGGTCGCCGCCGCCGCCGGTTCCCAGCAGCGTTGCGCCTGCCGCGAGATCATCGATGTCCTCGATCGTCAACTCTCTCACGACGGGCACTCCGGAAACTCAACGGGTGTCGACTGACGTGCACAAACCTACGATTCCGACACCAACGCCACCGATGGGCACATCGCGACCTTCCAGCGTCAACACGACGCGATCTGCTGCATCACAGGGGTCACCCTGCCGGTGGACGGCGGCTATACCGCCCGGTAGCCGGCGGACGAGACGCTGGCATGACCGATGCGACCTATGAGCACGTCCGCCACTGGGTGCCGCAGACCCGTGACCTGCTGATCGGCGGCGCCCCGGTGGCGCCCGCCGGCGACGAGTGGGATGTGGTGAACCCGGCCACCGAAGAGGTCATCGGGCGGGTGGGCGCAGCCTCACCGCGGCGTCCACGGGATTCGGGGGCGCGGCGAGTATCCTTATGGCTGGCCGAGCCTCTCGGTCTTCGAGCGCACAAGAAATTCCTCATTAGAACCTCTCAGCGCTTGACTCTGTGCGACCTGCACAGCCGTGTTGCCTCCGAACGACTGAGTGAGGCACTCGCGGATTCCCTAATCGCCCGCGAGGCGCGGGCAAGGAGCCCCATGTCCACCAATTTCGCCCAGTTGGGCGTACCCAATTCGATCTGCCGCGCCCTCGAGCGCGCCGGAATCCAGCAACCATTCGAGATCCAGACGGCCACCATCGCCGATGCTCTCGACGGCCGCGACATCTGCGGTCGGGCACCCACCGGCTCGGGCAAGACCCTCGCCTTCGGGGTCCCGCTCGTCGCCAACGCCGGCCGTGCCGAGGCCAGGCGGCCCCGGGCACTCGTCCTTTCCCCGACCCGCGAGCTCGCCGACCAGATCGCGTCGGATCTTCGCATCTTCGCCGGCGATGTCCGGGTGGGCGTCGTCTACGGCGGCGTCGGTTACGGCCCGCAACTGCAGCGGCTCCGGCGGGGCGTCGACATCCTCGTCGCCTGCCCCGGCCGGCTGGAGGACCTCATCGGACAGGACGCCGTGAGCCTGTACGACGTGGACCAGGTGGTCGTCGACGAGGCGGACCGCATGGCCGACATGGGATTCCTCCCCGCCGTGCGCCGCCTCCTGGACCGGACCGACCCGGACCGCCAGACGTTCCTGTTCTCGGCCACCCTCGACGGTGATGTCAAGGCGCTCACCCGCGACTACCAGCACGATCCGGTCACCCACTCCGTCGGCGCCGAGACGCCCGATGTCACCGCCGCCGACCACCGGTTCTGGAAGGTCGAGCGCGCCGACCGCGTCGCCGCCTGCGCGGACGCCATCAACTCGGTGGGGCCGACGATCGTGTTCTGCCGGACCCGGCACGGATCGGACCGGCTGGCCCGCCAACTCTCCCAGCGGGGGATCAGCGCCGCGGCGATCCACGGCGGCCACGCACAGAACCGGCGCACACGCTCGCTCCGGCAGTTCACCGACGGTGCCGTCCAGGCGCTCGTGGCCACCGACGTCGCCGCCCGCGGCATTCACGTGGACGGGGTCGCGCTGGTCGTCCACTTCGACCCGCCGGAGGACCACAAGGCGTACCTCCACCGCTCGGGTCGCACGGCGCGGGCCGGCGAGGGTGGTCTGGTGGTGTCGCTGATCCAACCCGAGCAGACGGCCGACACGAAGCGGATCCAGCGCCGCCTCGGCATCGAGGGGCTTATCACCGAGCCGCACGCGGAGGGTCTCTCGGCACAGCCGGCGGCCAACTCGACGCGGCGCGGCGGCGCTCCCGCGGAACGCGTCGCGGTGGCCGAACCGAACGGCCACGGGAACGGCGACCGCCACGGCGCCCACGGCGCCAACGGCCGAGCCGACCTGCAGGGTCAAGCGCGCAACGGCTCCCAGAACCGGAACGGTCGAGCAAACCGGCAGGGTCAAGCACGCAACGGCGGCCGGGGATCGAACGGGTCGCAGCGAAACCGCTCGCGGCAACGGAACCGGGGCAGGTCCCGGCCCGCAGCCAACTCACGCAGCCGTTCGCGCTGAGGTGCCGGAGGGTCGCCTCGTGCACCCGCCAATATCCTCTCCCGGGAATTGGCTCTAGCAGGAGGCGGAACGTCCATGTCGCAGCAGCGGGTCCCCGGCACCGACGTCGCTGCCGAGTCCGGCGGCGAATTCGACGCGGTCATCATCGGCGCCGGGGCGGCCGGGCTGTACATGCTGCACCGGCTGCACGGCCTCGGCCTCTCGGCGCGGCTCTTCGAGCAGGGCGACGGCGTCGGGGGGACGTGGTACTGGAACCGCTATCCCGGCGCCCGCTGCGACGTGGAGAGCTGGGACTACTGCTACTCGTTCTCCGAGGAACTCGAGCGGGAGTGGGACTGGACCGAGCGGTTCCCAACCCAGCCGGAGTTGGAGCGCTACTTCAACCACGTCGCCGACCGGTTCGACCTGCGCCCGGACATCCAGTTCGACACACGGGTGGAACAGGCCCGCTTCGACGAGAAGACGAACCGCTGGATCGTCGCCACATCGCAGGGCGACACGGTCTCCGCCCGCTACCTGGTGTCGGCGGCCGGCTGCCTGTCCGAGGTCAACACGCCGTCGATCCGCGGTGCCGAGACGTTCGAGGGCACCCGGCACCACACCGCCCGCTGGCCCACCGAGGGCGTCGACGTCACCGGCAAGCGGGTCGGCGTGATCGGCACCGGCTCCAGCGGTGTGCAGGTCATCCCGCAGGTCGCCAAGACGGCCGAGCACGTCTACGTCTTCCAGCGCACCCCCCAGTACACCGTCCCGGCCCGCAACCGCCTGCTCGACGACGAGGCCCGCCAGGAACTCCGGGACAGCTTCGGCGAGCGGCAGCAGTTCAAGCGCACGACCCCCGCCGGCCTGTCGCGGCCCATCGTGGCCGTCTCGTCGGTTCCCGAGATGGACGAAGGCACCCGCGCGGAGATCCTCGAGGCCTCATGGCAGCGGGGCGGGCCGGGCTTCGCCATGACCTTCGACGACATCCTGACCGACCCCGATTCGAACGAGCGCGCCGCCCGGTTCGTGCGCCAGAAGGTCAGGGCCAAGGTCGACGACCCGGCGGTTGCCGAGAAGCTCGTGGACATCGACTTCCCGATCGGGGCCCGGCGGCTGATCGTCGACATCGACTACTTCGAGACCTACAACCGCGACAACGTCACGCTGGTGGACGTGAAGGCCGCGCCGATCACCGAGATCACGCCCCGGGGACTGCGCACCAGCGACGCCGACTACGACCTCGACGTGCTGGTCTACGCCACCGGCTTCGACGGGATGACCGGTGCGCTGCTATCGATGGACATCCACGGCGTCGACGGGCTGGCGCTGCGCGACAAGTGGGCCGGCGGGGCGGGCACCTACATGGGCCTGGTGGCGTCGGGGTTCCCGAACCTGTTCATGATCACCGGTCCGGGCAGCCCGGCGGTGTTCAGCAACGTGATGCTGTCGATCGAGCAGCACGTGGAGTGGATCGCCGACTGCCTCGCCTACATGGTCGAGGGCGGCTTCGACCGCATTGACGCCCAGCCCGAAGCGGAGGCCCGCTGGACCCGCCAGGTGGAGGAGCTCGTCGCCCGCAGCATCGTCGGCAAGACGAACTCGTGGTGGACGGGGGCGAACATCGAGGGCAAGCCCCGCGGCATCACGATGTACCTCGGCGGAACCCACAACTACCGGGCCGCCTGCGACGAGATCGCCGCCAACGGCTACGAGGGGTTCACCCTCACCCGGTCAGCCGATCGGCCGTAACGGGGGAGCGGGTCAGGCGCCTGAGTCTGCGGCGGCAATGATGTCGTCGTCGGTGATGCGGCCGCCGGGTCCGGTGCCGGTCACCGAGTCGAGGTCCACGCCGAGGTCTGCGGCCAGCCGCCGGGCGCGAGGTGTCACCTGCCGGCGGGGGCCGCCACCGGCGTCGTCATTCCGGCGAAGAGCCTGCCCCGGACTTGATCCGGGGCCGGAATCCATGACGGTTGTACGGCGATCCTCGGCGGGATCCGCCGCGTCGCCGACGACGACCGGCTCACCGGCGTCCGGCGGGGCGGCTCCGGCGGGGCCGATCACGGCCAGCAGTTCGTTGACGGCGACGGTCTCACCCTCGGGCACGAGGATGCGTTGGAGCACGCCGCCGCCGGTGGCCACCAGCTCCTCGGTGACCTTCTCCGCCTCGATCTCGGCCACCACGTCGCCGGCGGCCACAGCGTCGCCCTCGCGCTTGAGCCAGCTAATGATCGTCCCCTCCTGCATCCCCATGCCGAACTGGGGGAGCCGGATCTCGGTGACCGCGCTCATGAGCCCGGCCCTGGTGCGAGCACGGTCATGCCATCAGTTGGCGGGCGGCGGCTGCGATCCGATCTGCGCTCGGGTACAGGGGCCGCTCGAGGGCGGCGCTGAAGGGGATCTGCGTATGCGGCGTCGTCACCCGGGCGATCGGCGCCTGCAGGTCCCAGAATGCCTCCTCGGCAACGATCGCCGCCACTTCCGACGCCACCGATCCCATCTCGTGTGCGGGATCGGCGACGACGAGCCTGCCCGTCTTGGCGACCGATGCCAGCACGGTCTCGCGATCCAGCGGCACGATCGATCGGAGGTCCACCACCTCCGCCGAGATCCCCTCGCCGGCGAGTTCTTCCGCTGCGGTGAGGGCATGAGCGACCGCGCCCGCCAGGGCCACGACGGTCACGTCATCGCCCTCCCTCTTCACGTCGGCCACGCCGAGCGGGATGACATGGTCGCCGTCGGGCACATCGCCGCGCTGGCCCCACACGCCGCCGTCCTCGAAGCTGATCACGGGGTCGTCGTCGCGGATCGCCGCCTTGAGCATTCCCTTGGCGTCATAGGGCGTGGCTGGCGCGATGAGCTTCAAGCCGGGGATCGTCATCAGGGTGGGGTAGGGGCGGTCGGAGTGCTGGGCGGCGTTGCCGCGGCCGTACAGCATGGGCGCCAGCAGCGTGATCGGCATCTTCGACTGCCCGCCGTACAGGTAGGTGGACTTGGCGATGATCGAGACGAACTGGTCGAACGCCACGTACACGAACGGGGCGATCAGCATGTGCACCACGGGACGCATGCCCACCATGGCCGCGCCGGCGCCGGCCCCGACGAAGCCGGCCTCGGAGATCGGCGTGTCGCGAATCCGCTCCTCGCCGAATTTCTCCGCCAGCCCCGCGGTGGCGCCCATCAGGCCCCAGGTGACGTCCTCGCCCATCAGGAACACCGTCTCGTCGCGTTCCATCTCCTCGACCAGCGCCTCGTTGAGCGCCTCCAGGTAGGTCAGGGTTCGCATGGCGAGACTCTCAGGCGCCGATCGGGTTGGTGAACAGGTGCGTATAGGCGGCCTCGGGCGGCGGGGCGGGGCTTGACCGGGCGAACTCCAGCGCCCCGGCCAGATCCGCCTCGACCTCGGCGTCGATGGCGTTCAGCTCGTCGGCGTCGACGCCGCGTTCTTCCAGCGCGGCGCGGAACAGCACCAGCGGGTCGCGCTGCGTCCGCCAGTGCTCGATCTCGGCGGGGTCGCGGTAGTTCTCGATCCGGATGCCGATGGCGTGGTTGTCGAACCGGTAGGTCATCGTCTCCACCAGGCTCGGCCCCTCGCCCCGGCGGGCCCGCGCCACCGCCTCGCTGACCGCTTCGTGCACGGCGAGCACATCCTGACCGTTGACGGTGACACCGGGTATGCCGTAGCCCGCGGCCCGCTCGGACACGTGCTCGACCGCCATCGTCTTGTGCGCCGCGGTCAACTCGCCGTAACCGTTGTTCTCGCACACGTAGATGGCCGGGAGCGTCCAGATCGCCGCCAGGTTGAGCGACTCGTGGAACGTCCCCTGGTTTGAGGCGCCGTCGCCGAAGAAGCAGAGGGCCACCCGGTCGATGCCCTGCATCTTCGAACCCAAGGCCGCACCCGCCGCCACGGGCAGGCCCGAGCCGACGATGGACGTCTCCCCGAGGCTGCCAACCGAGAAGTCCGACAGGTGCATCGACCCGCCCTTGCCCTGGTTGACGCCGGTCTCCTTGCCCATCAATTCCGCCAGCAGACCGTCCAGCGCGGCCCCCTTGCCGATGGGATGCCCGTGCGAGCGGTGGGTGCCGACCATGTAGTCGTCGATGCGCAGCGCCATGCACGACCCGACGATCGAGGCCTCCTGGCCGGTGGAGGTGTGGAAGGCGCCGTACAGCTCGCCGGCCAGTAGGAGTTCCTTGGTGGCGGCCTCGAACTGCCGGATGCGCGACATACGCCGGTACATCTCCCGAAGATCGCCTCCACTGACCGTCATGGCCTGCACCGGGGCAGTCGCGGGAGAGCCGGATGCTCCGCGGGACGTGTCCCTCGACGTCGATCTCGCATCGTCGAGACGCTACTTCACGTCCGCGTGGCGGGCCGGTCCGCCACGCGGCGGGGTGCGCTACGCGTGGACGGTGAAGGCTTGGCGGCGGTCGCGGCCGAACCGGTAGATCAGGTAGGCCCGGTCGAAGGAGATCGCCTCGCGCACGCCGAGCCGGCCGTCGAGGCAGCGGCGCGGATCTCTACTGTCGGTCGTCGCTCTCCGGTGAGACCGTGGTGTGAGGTATGCACATCGGTGCGCCGGTGCGGGGGTCCTTCATCACTGAGGCCTCCACTCCAAAGCACTCGCGCATCAACTCCGGCGTGAGCACCTCTGCCGGTGGTCCGTCGGCGACGATCGCACCGCCCGAGACTGCGATCATCCGATCAGCGAACCGCGCCGCGTGGTTGAGATCATGGAGCACCATGACGACGGTGACTCCGTGGTCCCTGTTCAGACGGGACACCAGCCCCAGCAGGTCGAGTTGATGCCCGACGTCGAGAAACGTGGTCGGCTCGTCGAGGAGCAGGAGGTCGGTCTGCTGAGCTAGCGCCAGCGCCATCCAGGCTCGCTGATGCTCTCCACCCGAGAGAGTGTCGACCGGGCGGTCCATCAGGTCTTCGAGACGGGTCAGCCGGATGGCTTCCATGACGGCCTCGTCATCGCGGCGGCCGAGCATCTTGAGCACACCGACGCTCGGGAACCGACCTTGTGACACCAACTCGTGCACGGTGAGTCCGGGAGGCGCCTCGTGAACCTGGGGGAGGATCGCCATCCGGCGGGCGACCTCGCGAGTGGGAAGGCGGCCGATGTCCTTGCCGTTCAGATAGACCGCGCCGCCCAGCGGCTTGATGAGCCGGGCCAGGGTCTTGAGGATGGTGCTCTTGCCCGACCCGTTGGGGCCCACCAGCGCCGTGCGGGTGCCCCGCTCGATGCTCAGGTTGAGCTGCCGCGCTACCTCATGGCCTCGGTAGCCGGCGCTGACGCGGTCGGCCCCGATGGACGGATGATCGACTGTCGGCCCCATGTCGGTCACGCCTTTGCCCTGATCAGATAGATGAAGAAGGGCGCACCCAGCAAGGCCGTGAAGGCGCCGACCGGTATGCGGCTGCCGCTGTCGGTCGCGAAGTCGAGGAAGGGCAGCCAATCGAGCGAGAACGTCCGGGCCATCAGATCAGCGGCCACCAGCAGGATGGCGCCGACGAGAGCTGAAGCGACCACCAGCCGACGAAGATCAGAGCCGACCAGGGTCCGAGCCAGGTGCGGTCCCATCATGCCCAGGAAGGCGACCCCCCCGACGACGGACACGGCACCGGCTGCCAGCACCACCGCAATCGCGAGCACACCGGCCCGGGCGAGTTCGACCCGAAGGCCCAGATTCGCCGCCGAAGCGTCTCCCAACTGCAGAACATTGCCCAAGACAATGCCGGCGACCACCAGTGGAACGGCCAGGGCCGCCACGGGAAGCAGCAACACCAGGTGGTCCCATGTTCTGGTGCTGAGCGAGCCAACCAGCCACCTGATCACCGAGTCGGTATGGCTGCCGGACAAGAGCACGACGAACGACGTGGCCGCCGACAGGGCCGCCGCCACAATCACCCCGGTCAGGATGAGCCGCAGGGGGTCGGCGCCCCCGGTACGGCGGCTGAGCCCATACACCAGGCCCCCGGCAACGAGGCCCCCCGCGATCGCGGCCAGAGGGGCCAAGACGTTGAGATCGGCAAGGGAGCCCTCCGAGCCGAACGTGAGCGCCAGCGCAAGGACCGCCCCCAGGACCGCGCCCTGGGTGATGCCGACCGTGGCCGGAGCCGCCAGCGGGTTCCTGAGCACCGACTGGAGGAATGCTCCCGACGCCGACAGCATGGCCCCGGCGAGGGCTGCCATCAGCACTCGTGGCAGGCGCACTTCCCGGACGGCGATGCGGTGCAGGGGCTCCTCGGGTTGGCCGACGAGGGCCTTGAAGACCAAGTCGGGCCCGAACATGACCGGCCCCAACATCACATAGAGCAACATGAGAGCCAAGAGCACGAAGACCAGCACGGCAACCGACCAGGAATAGCGAGGGGTTGAGCGGGCCACCCCCTTCGGTTGGGCGAGCCCCGCGGCTGCGGCTGTCATGCGGGTCGCCTCTCCCGGAACACGCCTCGCCGCAGCAACACCAGGAGCGCAGGCGCCCCGAGGATCGCGGTCCACAGCCCGACCGCCACCTCATGGGGATGCAAGGCGAGTCGAGCGGCCGTGTCGGCCACCAGAACCAGCGTCGCCCCAGCCACAGCGGCAACCGGCAGCACCGCCCGGGCGTCGGATGTTCGCAGCAGGCGGCGGACCACATGGGGCGAGACCAGTGCGATGAAGCCGATGGGGCCGGCGATGGCGACCACGGGCGCCACGAGAACGACCGACGCAGCGAAGAGCAGAGCCCTCGTGCGACGGACTCCGACACCGAGACCCTCGGCCACCTCGTCGCCGAGCTTCAAGACGTTCAGGGGGCGTCCCGCCAACACGACCACCAGCGGGAGGGCGATGGTCCACGGTGCCGCCAGACGAATCTCGTCCCATTGGACATCCGAGAGGCTTCCCACCAGGAAGCGGTAGATGACGGTGACACCGCCGAAATTGGGCGCCAGCGTGATGATCGCGATCACCAGCGCATTGATCAGGGCGGTGAGGGCCGCTCCCACCAGCAGCATGTGCATCGGGTTCGTCTTGAGGCTCACCAGGGAGAGGATGAGAGCGCCCGTGATGAGCCCGGCCACCAGGGCGGCGACGGGCATGGCGATGCCGGGGAACGGGAGCCGGAAAGCCACGATGGTGGCCACGGCCAGGGAAGTGCCGGCGGACACCCCGATCAGTTCACGCCCGGCCAGGGGATTGCCGAGCGTGTCTTGCATCACTGCGCCCGACGCGCCCAGCATCCCCCCGGCCAATGCTCCCCCGATGACACGGGGAAGCCGGAGATTGCGCACGATGAAGATGTGGCTGTCCTCCACGCCCGCTGAGCCGAGCAGAGCCTCCGCCACCTTCTGCACCGACAGGGTGGGGGTTCCCCACGCCAGGGAGCAGAGCATCACCGCCGCGGACAGGCCGCAGAGGACGACCGTTGCAGTGACTGCCCGCACCCAGAGACGGCTCCGGCGCAACGAGGTTCCTCTCAGGTCAGGCGCGATGCACGACCCCCAAGGTCGCCCCGGATCTCAGGAGGGCTCAGTGGTCCTCTGGCTGCCACACGGCGAGGTCGCCAGGATGGTCGTAGATGCTCGGCCATCCAGCGTTCAGATAGCACTGCAATGCCCATTGGAACATCAGCAGTCCATGCCCGAACGAACCTGCGGAGTCCTCATTGCAGATCCGGCCCTGCTGATAGGCGGAGGTCTCGAGCCATGCCGCCTCGGCTACCGAGTCCGCGCGGGCACTCCCCGGCCAGGTGATCATCACCCAGACCTCAGGATCGGCTTCAACGATGAACTCCCACGAGAACTCGCTGTCCGGAGAGCCGTACTCGGACTCGGGCTGTGCGGGGAACACGCAGGTCCCGGCACCCGCGTCGTGGAGGAACTCACAGAACGAGGACGAGTCCCAGAGCATCCAGTTGGTGTCGCCGAACCCGAGTGCCACTCTCGTGTCGGCGGCTCCGGCCGGGAGGTCCTCGGCGAGGTGCTCGATGTTGTGTTCGAAGCGGTGGACGGCCTCGTCGGCTTCAGCCTCCCTGCCGGTCAGGACGCCGACGTTCATCCATCCTTCCTTCAGGGTCTCGACACTGCCGATGTCCACCAGGTAGACCGGGGCAACCAACTCGACAGCGTCGCGTACCTCTTCCTGTCCAACCCGGGCGATGATGAGGTCGGGTTCGAAAGCGGCCACCTCCTCGACGGAGGTGCGGTCGCCGATCACGGGGATGTCCGCGGCGGCGGGGCCGTAGTAGGCAGCCGCGGTTCCCCATTCGCCTCCTCGGTGGTGGGCGACCGGCACGATCCCGAGGTCCGACGTCAGGTCGGTGCAGTTGTCCTCGAGGCACACGATCCGCTCGGCAGGACGGTCGAGTGTGATCTCCCGCCCGCTGCCATCGGTAACCGTCAGCGAGGGCGTTGCCTCGGGTGCGGCGGTGGTGGTCGGCGCTTCGGTCGGCTCGGGTGCGGTGGTGGTGCTTGGTGGTTCCGCCGGCTCGGGTGCGGTTGTGGTGGTTGGTGGTTCCGCCGGCTCGGGTGCGGCCGCGGTGGTCGGCGTCGCAGCCGCTCGGGTGCCGTCGTGTCTCCTCCACAGGCGGCCAGCGTCACTAGGTGTACCCGGCCATGACGTTGGTTACATGTTGGCCGGGGGTGGGTCCTTGACGTAGTGAAGACCGCCGAGTGGTGTGGTGCTTGACAACCAGCCCAATCCACTCGGAGGTCTTCATGTCGCATCGTAGAGCCCGCTTGACCGTTGAGGGTCGTCGTCTGTTGGTGCGCCGGGTGCGCGTCGAGTTGATGCCCGTTGCTCATGTGGCGGCGATGATGGGTGTGTCTCGGCAGTGCGCGCACCGTTGGCTGCGCCGCTTCGACGCCGAAGGCGACGGGGGCCTGGAGGACCGCTCCAGCCGTCCTCACCGCTGTCCGGGCCGCACACCGACCCACGTCGAGCAACAGGTGCTGGCCGCTCGCGCCGAGCTGCGCCTGGGACCCGACCAGCTCGCCGCAGCCACCGGTGTTCCGGCGCGCACCATCAGCCGCATCCTGGCGCGCCACGGCGTCGCGCACCTCGCCCACTGCGATCCGCTCACCGGCGCCCGCATCCGCGCCTCCAAGGCCACCGCGGTGCGCTATGAGCGCGAACGCCCCGGTGAACTCGTCCACATCGACGTCAAGAAGCTCGGCCGCATCCCGCCAGGGGGCGGCTGGCGCGTCCACGGGCGCGCTCACGCCGGCCCTCGCGCCCGCGTCGGATTCGACTACGTGCATTCCGCGGTCGATGACCACAGCCGCTTCGCCTACAGCGAAGTCCATGACGACGAACGCGCCGCCACCGCCGCGGCGTTCATCGAACGCGCCGCGGAGGCGTTCGCCGCCGCCGGCATCGCCCGCATCGACGAGATCCTCACCGACAACGCTCTCAGCTACCGCCAAAGCGCCGCGGTCGCCGACGCCGTCGAGCGCCTCGGCGCCCGCCAGCGGTTCATCAAACCCCACTGCCCCTGGCAAAACGGCAAAGTCGAGAGATTCCACCGCACCATGCAAACCGAATGGGCCTACCGCCAGCCCTGGAGCACCAACACCGAACGCACCCAGGCCCTCACCGCCTGGCTCTGGATCTACAATCACACCCGACCGCACCGCTCCCTCGGCGGACAACCACCCACCAGCCGACTGTCACCAACCTGATGGCCGCGTACAACTAGGACGGCCACAAGGCCGACGGACAGGGCCAGTCTCGTGCGAGGGAAGGGGGGTGGTACGCGATTCGCCATAGCGCCAGTTCTCCTTCGTCAGGTCCAGACCCCCATGATATCAAGAATGAGATCTATTCTCATATCAATGCTCTCATATCAATACATCGGGACCTGCGTGCGCAAGGAGTCGTCCCGCACTCCGCTCGCTCATCCGGCACCGCGAGCATCTGACGGGACTGGCGGAGGAGTGCCCCGTCTGGTGCCATGATGATGCGCGTGGGCGGACATAGCCTGTGAACGTGTGCGTTGTCGGCTACCGGCCCCTGAGTTGGGCGAGAGGTCGTCCGTGCTGAGTGTTGTTGTCTTCGGGGCCGTTTGCGAGCTGAGCGACGACGATCCGAATGCCCGGAACGAACCGACGGTCTACTTCAACCATCCGCCGGCGCCGGAGAGGGCAGAGATCCCCGCCCCGGACACCACCGAGACCCATCGGGGGCGCTTTCGTGGGCACTTCACCACAGTGGACCAAGCGCCGCGCTGGCAACGCCGGTTGGAGGCGCGCCGGGAGCGGCGACGGAATCAGGCCGGTGTCAGCTTCACCGAGTTCGCTGACTTGAGCGACGGCCGGCGCGCCATCATGCGAAACGACCGCGGTTTCAGTTGGAGCATGAGCGACCAATCGGATCCCTGGGACGGCACCACAAGGGAGAGCCTGGCCGATAAGGTGCGCGACTACCTGGCGGCGGAAGAAGAAGAGTGTTGCCCGATTCCGCCTGAATCGGTGATCGAACACCTTCAGCGCGTCTATGACCTGGAAGTTGACGCGGCGTCGGTTCAAGCCGCGCTGCAGTTGCCGCGCCGAATCGAGTTCGGTACCGGCCTGCTGGAAACACTGTCGCGCTGATCGGTTCCTTAGCCGAGCCGCTCCTGCCGTAGCTCAGGCTTTCCGGCCCGGCTCGGCCGGCGCCGGTTTCAGCATCATCATCCCGACGCGTTTCACCCGTACCACCACCTCGTCGCGCTGGTTGTAGCCGAGCTGCTCGAACCAGACGATCCCGGCGTCGTCGCGGCTCTTGGACAGCCGCTTGTCGACGATGGTGGTCTCGGCCCGCAGGGTGTCGCCGTGGAACACCGGGGCGGGGAACTCGACCTTGTCGTAGCCGAGGTTCCCCAGCGTGGTTCCGAGGGTGGTCTCGGGGACCGTCATCCCGGCGACGAGCGCCAGGGTGAACAGGCTGTTCACGACCCGCCGGCCGTGGACTGTGGTCTTCGCGAACTCCTCGTCGAGATGCAGCGGCTGCATGTTCATGGTGAGCGACGTGAACAGGATGTTGTCCATCTCGGTCACCGTCCGGGTGATGGCGTGGCGGATCACCATCCCCACCTCTAGTTCTTCGTAGTACTTGCCTTGCATGTGTTCCTCCCTCAGCCCTCGACGTTAGAGGAGTGTGCCAAACAACCCCTTGCCGGTGCGTATCGAGCTGCTGGAGACTGATTTCCGGCCCTGGATCGAGTCCGGGCAGACTGTCCGTCGGAACAACGAGCACGGTGGTCGGACGCATCACTCGCCAGTCTCCTCGTCCGAGTGATTCGACTGGGTTGCTGTCGTGGAGTTGGTGCCGCTCGGACTACTTGCCCGGGGACAGGTTGGAGTCGGTAGTACTCGGGTAGTACCATCGGCTGCATGGCTGTCCGGAAACTCTCGGTGGCGTTGGACTAGGAGGTTGCACAGGGGGCTGCCGATGTGGCAGCGCGTCGCGGTGTGAGCTTGTCCTCGTGGCTGAACGCCGCCGCGGAGCGCGCTCTGGTCGTCGAGGCCGGTCTCGCCGGAGTGCGGGTGTGGGAGGCCGAGCATGGGGAACTCACGCCTGAGGAGTTGGCCGGGGCGGACGAGATCCTGGAGGGTTCAGTTTCCCGGGTTGCCGGCTGACCGGTGGCGGGCATCACGTATGACACGGGAGCGCTGATCGCCGCCGAGCGCGGTGAGCGACGCCTTTGGGCGTTGCACCGCCGGGCGTTGGAGAGCGGGGTCGTTCCGTCCGTCCCCGCGGGAGTGCTCGCTCAGGGTTGGCGGGGAGGACCGCAGCCGCAGATGTCCCGGTTCTTGGCGGGCTGCCGAGTCGAGGACTTCGATGAGTCGAGGGCGCGATCCGCGGGCGCGGCGTGCGGGCTCTCGGGAACTTCCGACGTCGTCGACGCTGCGGTGGTGGTCGGCGCCGCGGCTCGCGACGATCTGGTGGTGACGAGCGACGCTGCTGATCTGTCCCGGCTCCGCCAAGCGCTTGGCGTCGAGTTGCGGATGTACGAGATCTGACGATCAGGAGGGGTCTCTGGTGCCGCCGCTAGGGTCGCTTCGTGGGTAGTTCTCCTGCCGGCGAGCGGCCGGCTTGGGTGTCCGAGGAGATATTCCCCTTCGAGAGCCGGTTCTTCACGACTCCGCGTGGGCACACGATGCACTACGTCGACGAGGGGGCGGGGGAGCCGATCGCCTTCGTGCACGGCAATCCGGCCTGGTCGTTCGAATTCCGGCATCTGATCGCGGGATTGCGGTCGGAGTTCCGCTGCGTGGCGCCGGATCACATCGGCTTCGGGCTGTCCTCGCGCAGCGGCCGCCGCGAGGACCATCATCCGGCCGCGCATGCGGAGGCGTTCGCGGCGCTGCTCGACGAGTTGGACCTGCAAGACGTGACGCTGTTCCTGACGGACTGGGGCGGGCCGATCGGTCTCGACTTCGCTCGCTGCCATCCGGATCGTGTGAGGCGGCTGGTCATCGCCAACACCTGGTGCTGGCCGGTCAATCGCGATCCTCATTTCTGGTTCTTCAGCCGGATGATGGCGAGCCCGCTGGGTCAGTACCTGATCAAGCGACGTAACTTCTTCGTGAACGGTGTCATGCCCAAGGCGGTCGGGAACCGGGACGCGCTCAGCACTGAGGTGATGGACCACTACCGGAATGCGCAGCCCTCACGGGCCGAGCGGGCTGCCAATGCGGCACTGCCGGGGTTCATTGTCGGCGCCACCGGGTGGCTCCGGGAGATCTGGGACGACCGCGCCGCCTTCGCGACGAAACCGGTGCTGGTCCTCTGGGGGTTGAAGGACATTGCATTCCGGACCAAGGAACTCGACCGCTGGCGCGCCGAACTGGCCGATTGCGAGGTCTACGAGTTCGCCGACTGCGGTCACTTTCTTGCCGAAGAAGCGCCCGAGCGGATCCTGCCGCTGGTGCGGGACTTCATGCGTTAGGAGGATGGTGGTGCAGCAACACTTCAGTCCCGAACTGTTCGACTTCCTGCTGGATCTGCGGGCGAACAACGACCGCGACTGGTTCCAGGCGAACAAGGGGCGCTACGAGCGGCATGTGAAGGAGCCGCTGCTGGGGTTCATCGAGGACTTCGAGCCGTACCTGCACTCGATCAGCGAGCACTTCGTGGCCGACTCGCGGGCCAACGGCGGCTCCATGTTCCGGATCTACCGGGACGTTCGCTTCTCGAAGGACAAGACGCCGTACAAGACCCAGGCTGCGGTGCAGTTCCGCCATGAGGCGGCCAGGTCGGTGCATGCGCCGGGCTTCTACCTGCATCTGGCGCCGGACGAGGTGTTCGCGGGGGTCGGCATCTGGCGGCCGGACTCGGCCACCGTGGGGCGGATCCGGAGCCGCATCGTGGAGGACCCCGGCGGCTGGGCGCGTGCGGTCGGGGATCCCGACTTCACCGAGGAGTACGACCTGGCCGGCGACTCGCTGAAGCGCCCGCCGAAGGGATTCGATCCCGAGCACCCGTACGTCGAGGACCTCAAGCGCAAGGACCACATCGCCACGTGCATCTTCGACGAGGACGAGGTGGCCGCGGCGGGGTTCATCGACTCCTTCGCCGACGCCTGCCGCACTTCGGGGCCCTACATGGAGTTCCTCACGAGAGCTGTCGGGCTGCCGTACTAGCTGCGAGTGAGGGTGGCCGGCGCGAGCGGTTTGCCGGGGGTCCGGGGAACTTCGCGCTCGAGCGGGTATCCTGGAGCCACCGGCCGGAATCTCCGGTCGTTGGGCGCACAGTTCGCTTTCCCTGATTGATTCTGTGTGAGCCACCCAACCGCGGTGCCACCACATCAACGAGTTCAGGCACTCGCGGCAAATTGAAGGCCCGCGTGGCGCGGGCAAGGAGCATCATGTCCACCTCTTTCGCCCAGTTGGGCGTATCCGAATCGATCTGTCGCGCCCTCCAGCGCGGCGGCATCCACGAACCATTCGAGATCCAGGCCGCCACCATGGCCGACGCTCTCGCCGGCCGCGACATCTGCGGGCGGGCACCAACCGGGTCGGGCAAGACGCTCGCCTTCGGTATCCCGCTCGTCATGAATGCGGCCCACGCCAGGTCCAAGCGGCCGACGGCGCTCGTCCTCTCGCCCACCCGCGAGCTCGCCGAGCAGATCGCCACCGAACTGCGCAGCTTCGCCGGCGACGTCCGGGTCGGCGTCGTCTACGGAGGGGTCGGCTACGGCCCGCAGCTGAAGCGCCTGCGCGACGGCGTGGAGATCCTCGTGGCCTGCCCCGGCCGGCTCGAGGACCTCATCGACCAGGGTGCCGTGAGCCTGCACGACGTGGACCTGGCGGTCATCGACGAGGCAGACCGGCTGTCGGACATGGGATTCCTCCCCGCGGTCCGGCGTCTCCTGGACCAGACGGCGCGGGATCGCCAGACGTTCCTGTTCTCCGCCACCCTCGACGGTGCCGTGAGGACACTCACCCGCGACTACCAGTACGAGCCGGTCACCCACACCGTGGATGCCGAGACGCCCGACGTCACTGCCGCCGACCACCGGTTCTGGCAGGTCAACAAGGCCGAGCGGGTCGCTGCGTGCGCGCAGGTCATCAAGGCGGCGGGACAGACGATCGTGTTCTGCCGGACCCGGCACGGTTCGGACCGTCTGACCCGGCAACTATCCCAGCGCGGCATCAACGCCGCGGTGATTCACGGCGGTCACGCGCAGGAGCGGCGGACCCGCGCGCTCCGGCGGTTCACCGACGGCCACGTGCAGGCGCTCGTCGCCACCGACGTCGCCGCTCGGGGAATCCACGTGGAGGACGTGGCGTCGGTCGTCCATTTCGACCCGCCGGAGGACCACAAGACATATCTGCACCGCTCGGGCCGCACGGCCCGCGCCGGCCGGGGCGGCCTCGTGGTGTCGCTGCTCCAGCCGGAGCAGATGGGCGACTCGAGGCGGATGCAGCGCCGGCTCGGCCTGGCGGAGCCCATCACGTTGCCGGATGCGGGTGGTCTGCCGACCGGGCCCGCGAGGGTTCCCGAACGCCCCGCCGAGGTGCCGGTTCAGAATGGCCGGTCGTCGAACGGCCACGCGGCGCGGAACGGTCAGTCGTCTCGCAACGGTCAGTCGTCCCGCAACGGTCAGTCCTCCCGCAATGGTCAGTCGTCGAGGCGGCGGAGGAGGGCGTCCGGGGCTCGGCGGCGGTAACTGGCCTCGAGCCACTCGGCCAGGTCGTCGAGGGCAACGTCGGCCAGACGCACGAGCATGGCGCCGTAGCCCTCGTAGTGCGGCGTGGAGAACAGTACGCCTGGGTGGTTCTCCAGCAGCGTCTCCTTGGCCTCCGGCTCGCAGAACACCACCAAGACCTCGGTGTCATGCACACCGTCGCGGTCGTACTCCCGGCCGCTCCACATCCGGCAGAACCCCTTGCCCCGTACGTTCAGCGCGGCGGTGCCGTAGAACGTCCCCTCGGTCACCTCCGGGAGTTGCGCGCCGATCCGGCGGACGTCGTCGAATGTGACCATGTCGCGCTCAATGCTCGTCGGATGCCTTGACGGTTCAGTCTTGCCGTCCACCATATGCTGTCGCCGTGCACCGGCGCTTGGACACAGTGCCGACGACCGCCGGCGAGAGCCACTTGCTCACGGCTCAGCTTCTTGATGCGGTCAACTCGTCGCCGTAGCACTCGATCAGTGTCGTCCTCGCTGTCCGCGCGGCTCTGATCGGCCTCTCGGTTGTTGCTGCTGCCTCCCTACGGCCCTCGCCGGGCCACGGGTCTGAACCTAAAGACCGGGCGGATCGAGGACACCTGCCGAGTTCGTAGTGGGCGCTGTGGTTTTATGAGTTCGAACTCCGTATCACGCACCACGGTGGCCATCGTCAGGATCACTTGGACTTCGGCCAAGGCGGCGCCCTGGCAACGATGACTGCCGATGCCGAAGGGTGCGTAGGCTCCAGGTTGCCTGTGCTCGGCGCGATCCTTCCCGAAGCGCTCTATATCGAACCTCTCGGGCTCGGGATAGAACTCCGGCAGGTGGTGCGCCGCAGCGCAGCCGATAAGAAGCCTCTTGCCGGCCGGCACTTCGTATCCGCCGAACTCGAACGAATTGGATACGATCCTCCCGAGTGCCGGTATGAGTGGATATTTGCGTTGCGTCTCCAAGAAGATTTGCCGTGTAACTGGGAGATCTTTGAGCGACTCCCCTGTGATAGGGCCGTTGCCGAATACGAACTCAACCTCGGAGCGCATCTGGTCGAGAAGTTCAGGATTGCTCAGCAGAACATACAGCATGAATGAGCATACGACCGCAACGGTGTCGATACCGGCAATATATGGCCCAAGCAGTACGAAGCGAAGATCGGTTTCGGGTATCAGCATCGGATCGTTCTGATGCGCGGCCATTATCTCGTCAAAGAAGTCCATCGTTAGGTCGTCTGACGGCTCTTCGGTTGCGCGCGCTTGCATGATCCTATCGAACAGTTCAAACGCATGCCTCTCGGCCCGTCGGAACTTATACAGAATGTGAGGAAGCCCCCAACCCGGTCTGAGAAGACGCACAAGGGTCTCAACATAATATCGTAGAGAGTCGGTGTATTCTTCGGCCGGCTCACCGATCATCAGCACACCGAGCTGTTTGGCGACGATACGCTGAAACTCGGGGACGGGGTCAATGGCTTTGCCCCGCGGCCATCTCGCTACAGCATCCTCGGTGATATCGACAATCTGGTGATGCCGGCCGTTCATGTACTTGCGCGAGTAGCCCGTCGCCAATACCTGCCGCATGCGGATGTGATCCGGGCCGTCCATCCCGGCTATGAAATGAAGACATCCGAGAGATTCGCGGAATGCGGAGTACACCTCGAATGAACGTAGGAGTGTCTGCCCTTCCTTGTTCAGGAAGTTGGTGGCCTCGGCGCCGACGAGGGCGACGAAATGATGGTTGTACGCGTGTAGCCGAAATATCGGCCCGTGCTTCTGGTACTCCTGCAGGAGCAATCCCTTCAGATCTCTAGACATGGCGACCGCATTGCCGACCACCGGCCATCCCGAAACCTGCGGGATCTCCTCAAAGGGGCGCACCGCCGGTGACGCTGAGGTTAAAGTCTCGACCTGGCTTACGGCTGCGGCGACCGTCCGGCCGATCAACTCCATACGGGAGATCAGGTCGATCCGCTCCTGAACATCGGCCAACTCGTCACGCGAGAGGATCCTCTCGAACACACCGCAGGCCGCCGCAAGGCTGACGATGACGGTGTCACGCGGGTCGGGAACATCGTCGCTGAACAGTTGGCGCATGATGCGGGACTGCACGTCCTCGACGCCTGCTCCCGGACCGTCGGACGGGTACCGGCGGGCGCGGGAAACGAGGCGTGACAGAAACACGAGACCGTTGCTCTCGGCTTCGAGGACCCCGCGAGCGATGAGCCTGTCGGTTGTTGCCTGACGCAGTCCTGCGCCCTGCTCGGCCGTGCGTCCTATCCAGTAGGCGGTGCTGTGCGTGTCGCTCGCCTGCGCAATGGCCGACAGGGTGGGATCCAAAAGTTCATCACCGACCGGCGTCGGGTCGAGCAGAACGAGCGCCTCGAGGTCGGTGTCTATGCGGTTCTCGAGCGCCAGATCCATCAGTACCGCACCGGATAGGGCGATGTCCCGAGACTGCGGTGAGAAAGAGGCCCGGATATCGCCCCTCTCGGTGTCGATGAGCAGCAGGAGGATCTCCTCGACTATTCGTAACATTGTCGTCCCTTCTCCTCGAGCTTCCTCCTACGGACTGCTGATCGGCCTGCTCACCATCTCGAATCCGCCCCCCTTGCAGGTTCCTGGTCGTCTGTTCGGCGCCAGAGCGGTGGGGTGGCCCAAAGTGCGGTGAGGCACCGGAACCAGCGTCGTTGCCGTTGAGCCCGTTGGAGGCTGTGCGAATGCTAGTGCGGTGAGTACGGGGACAATAATGAATGCCACTCCAAGAACAGCGGTCCCTTGGTCTGCCGCCTAGTAGGGGGTCTCGCCGGCGTCAACGTTGATGGCCTGACCGCGGATGATCAGGGCGTCGGGCGACAGCAGGAAGGCCACGACGCGGCCGACCTCGATCGGCGCGATCTTGCGGCCGATCTGGGCAAGGGCCATGCCGGCCAGGATGTCGTCGGGGTCGCCGCCCTGGTGGTCGGCCAGCCAGCCGGCGACGCGGCCGAGCATCGGGGTGTCCACCGCGCCCGGGCACACGGCGTTGACGTTGATGCCGAGGGGGGCCCACTCGGTTGCCAGCGACCGCGTGAGGTTGATGACCGCCGCCTTGGAGGCGTTGTAGCCGGCCATGTTGGGGAAGCCGACCTTGCCGCAGTTGGAGGCCACGTTCACGATGGCCGCCCCCTCCGAGGCACTGAGATGTTCCAGCGCGGCTTGGCACACCCGGAACGCCCCGGTCACGTTGATGTCGAGCTCACGCGCCCATGCCTCGCTGGTGGCGTGGCGGGCCTCGTTCATCTCGATCACGCCGGCGTTGTTGACGACGCCGTCGAGCCGGCCGAAATGCGCCACCGTTGCCGCCACGGCCTCGCCGACGCTGCTGTCGGAGCCCACGTCGCAACCGATCGCAAAGCTGTGCCGGCCGCCGGCGTCGATGCGGCGGGCGGTCACCCGGGTTGCTTCGAGGTCCAGGTCGGCGAGCGCAACCGATCCGCCGGCCTCGACGAGCGCCTCGGCGATTCCCGCGCCGAGGCCCCCGGCGGCGCCGGTCACCAGGTAGACGCGGTCGCGGAGATCCATCGGGTCACCAGGTGGTGTTGGTGAGCACGCCGCCGTCCACCAGCAGGTCGGTGCCGGTGATCCAGCGTGAGAGGTCCGAGCAGAGGAACACGCAGGCGTCACCCACGTCCTCGGGAGTGCCGAGTCGTTCAAGCGGGGCGGCGGCCAGGTAGCGGTGGACGCCCTCGGGCCAGTCGTCCACCAGGCCGGGACGGTCGATGAGTCCCGGCGAGACGGTGTTGACGCGGATGCCGTCGGGGCCGTACATCAGCGCCGCCGCCCGGGCGTGCATCACCAGCGCCGCCTTGGAGGTTGCGTAGTGGCCGTGCACGACGGTGGGATGGCGAGCCTCGATGGAGGCGATGTGGACGATCGAGCCGCCGCCGGGATCGCTGTTGGCGCGCATCGCCGCCGCGGCCCGTTGCGTCAGCCGGTGCGTGGCGGTGACGTTGATGTCCATCATGTCGGTGAACTGCTGGTCGGTGAGGGTGTCGAAGCGGGCGATCGGCTGCGCGCCGGCGTTGTTCACGAGGCCGTCGAGGCGCCCGTGCCGTCCCAGCGTCTCGGAGATCACGCCGGGTGGGCCGTCGGGTGTCGTCAGATCGGCGCGCACGGTGGCGACCGGTGTGCCGTCGGGATAGCGCAGGTGATCGGTGGGGGAGTTGCGGGTGTGCGCCACGACGGTGGCGCCGGTCGCCACGAACCGGCGAACGATCCCGCTACCGATGCCGCTGCCAACGATCCCGCCGACGACCCCGCTGCCGGCGCCGCTGCTGTCTCCGGCGCCGGTGACCAGGATCACCCGCCCGGTCAGGTCGATCATGGCGGCGGGGGAGTCGGTGTCTGTCACGATGGGTGTCTACCGTACGAGGTGATCGACGAGATTGCCGAGTTCGTCGCCCGGGTCACCGCGGAGTGAGTGCATGCTCCAACTCCGCCCGATCTCGGCGGCGTCGTGTCCTTAATCTGGCGTAACCGGCCTCTGTAGGATGCGCTGATGGCCGAGCGACTCGCCGAGACCCACGAATTGGTGTCCGCCCGCCTGCATGACGCCGGGCAGCTCTACACCAAGGGTCGGCGAGAGCTCGTGGAACTTCTCGTTCGCGCCGCTCGACCCGCGACCATCCCCGAGATGCTTGAACTCCGGCCTCGCCTCACTCAGAGCTCGCTCTACCGAAACATGGCCGACCTCGAGAGCGTCGGCATCGTTCGGCGTGTTGTCGGGATCGATGACCCGACTCGCTACGAGCTCTCTGAGGACATCATCGGCCGTCACCACCACACCATCTGCACTGTGTGAGGCGTCGTTGCCGACTTCTTCATGCCTGCCGCGGACGAACACAGCATCGAGGCATCACTCGGCAAGGCGCTGGGCACGACCGGGTTCCGGCCGAGCGCCCACCAGCTCGACGTCTTCGGCACGTGCCCCAACTGCAGCTGACCGGCGAATGAAGACCCGCGACTGAAGATCCGGGGGCGGCGCCCGAGCTCGCCGCCGCGGGGGAATCATCGCTCCCTCCACACGCCGCGGTCACACATCCGACAACCAGGAGTAGTGCGATAGCAATGAGCGTGGGTCTACGGATCCACGCCCAGCCGGCGTGTGACGCACTCGGGACACGGTCCCGAGCCTCGAGGGTAGGCACGGCCGGCGGGCACGACGGGGAAACACAGCCACAGGCCCCCTACCGTGGGACACGAAGAACCGTCGGCACAGCGAGGTTGGCATGCAGGAACTGGGTGAGCGGAGCCTGGACTGGGCGGACGACCGCATCCTGATGGTCGATCAGACCCGGCTGCCCGCCGCCTATGAGATTCTGGGGATCGACAACGTCGCCGACCTCGTGGATGCGATCAGACGCTTGGCGGTACGGGGCGCGCCGGCGATCGGTGTGGCGGGCGGCTTCGGGGTGGTGCTCGCAGCTCAGGAGTATGGCGCCGGCAGCGAGCAGTTCGCCGCGGCCGTGGAGTCCATCCGCGGCGCCCGACCGACGGCCGTGAACCTGGCGCGGATGGTGGACCGGGTTGCGGCGCGAGCCACCGAAGGTCCCGACGCCCTGCTGGCCGAAGCGCGGGCGGTGCGGGACGAGGAGGTCATCGCCTCACTGGCCATGGGACGTCGCGGCGCGGCGCTCCTCGAAGAGCTGGTGTCCGAAGCCGGTGCGGTCACCGCGCTGACCATCTGCAACACCGGAGGGTTGGCCGCCGTCGAGCGGGGAACCGCCTTGGGTGTGATTCGCACGATCCACGAGCAGGGACGCCTGGCGCTGGTAATCGCCACCGAGACCCGCCCGCTGCTGCAGGGTGCTCGGCTGACGGCCTGGGAGCTCGAGCGCATGGGCGCCCCCTACCGAGTGATCGTCGATGCCGCCGGTCCGGCGCTGCTGTCCCGAGGCATGGCCGATGTGGTTCTCACCGGCGCCGACCGCATCGCCGCCAACGGCGATGTCGCCAACAAGATCGGCACCTTCGCCCTGGCGGTGGCGGCGCGCTACGCGTCGGTGCCCTTCGTCGTGGTGGCGCCCGAGTCGACCGTCGACCTGGAGACCCGGTCGGGAGACGACATCCGGATCGAGGACCGCGGAGCCGACGAGGTGGTGAGCCTGCGTGGGACGGCGATCACCCCCGACGGAACCGGTGCCCTCAACCCCGCATTCGACGTCACCCCCGCCGAACTCATCACCGCCATCGTCACCGACCGCCGGGTCGTGCGTCTCGACCGGGGCGAGTCGCTGACCGCCGTGCTGACGGGCGATGGATCCCGGCCTGCGCCGGGATGACGAGGAGGGGTCCGGTGCTGCCGGCTCGTCAGCCGCCGGCCAGCGGGGTGATGAAGTGCACCTCTGCGCCGGGGGGAACCGGTTCGTAGATCGGGTCGGGGATGATGTCGCCGTCGATGGCCACGGCCGTGGCGGATGTCTGGTCGAGGTGTGCCCGGATGCCGGGGAACATCTCCTCGAGCTTGCGCAGGAGTTCCCGCACGGTGGCGGCATCCACGTCCACCTGCGCGACGCCGCCCGTCAGGCGGCGCTGGTTGGAGCTGAAGTGGACCTGCGCCATCAGCCCCCGTCGCCGTTGCCGGAGGTGATCGCCGCCAGCACCCGCGGCGGCGACATCGGCAACTCGCGGATGCGTGCGCCGGTGGCGTCGTGGATGGCGTTGGCCAGGGCAGGAAGCGGCGGCACGATGCCAACCTCGCCGACGCCGCGCACCCCGTAGGGATGATTCGGGTTCGGCACCTCGACGATGATCGTCTCGATCATCGGCAGGTCCGACGCAACCGGGATGCGGTAGTCCAGGAACCCGGGGTTCTCCATGACGCCGCCGGCGTCGTGGATGTACTCCTCGTTGAGTGCCCAACCGATGCCCTGCACCACGCCGCCCTGCATCTGACCCTCGACGTAGTCGGGGTGGATGGCGGTGCCGGCGTCCTGGGCGGTCGTGTAGCGCTCGACGGTGACCCGGCCGGTCTCGTCGTCGACCGACACGTCGACAACCTGCACCGAGAACGCCGGTCCGGCGCCGCGGGCGTTCAGCGAGGCGGTGGCGCCCAGGGGCCCGCCGGTGCGGCCGGCCTCGGCGGTGATGGCGGCCAGCGCCAGCGGCTCGTGCTCGCCGCCGCTGTGTCTGGCGCTGCCGTCGACCCACTCGACGTCCTCGGCGTCGCAGTCCCACATCAAGGCGGCGCGGCCGCGGAGTTGCACCTTCAGGTCGCGGCACGCCTCCACGACCGCCATGCCGGTGGCGAAGGTGGCGCGGCTGCCCTCGGTGACGTCGGTGAAGCCCACCACCTCGGTGTCGCCCACGACCGGCTGGATCGAGTGCACGTCGATGCCCAGTTCCTCGGCGGCCATGAGTGCCATCGAAGCCCTGCTGCCGCCGATGTCGGGGCTGCCGGTGACGACGGTCGCGGTGCCGTTCTCGTTGAGGTTCACGGTTGCGCTCGACGCCTCGCCGATGTTGAACCAGAATCCGCTGGCGACGCCGCGGCCGTGGCCCGGCGCCGGTTCGGACCGGTAGTGCTCGCTGTCGCGGATGGCCTCGAGGCACTCCTGCAACCCGATCTTGGGCCACTTCGGGCCGTAGGGAGCGTCGTCGCCCTCGCCGGGGCAGTTCAGGAGGCGCAGATCGATGGGATCCATGTCCAACTGCCGGGCGATCTCGTCGACCAGCGTGTCGGTGGCGAAGGCCGCCATGGGCGCCGACGGGGCACGGTAGGCGGCGTTGACGGGCTTGTTCAGCACCACGTCGAAGCCTTCGAGCAGGAAGTTGTCGACGTTGTAGGCCGACACCACGCACATGCCGCCGAGCATCGCCCAGACGCCGGGGAAGGCGCCGTTCTCGTAGCCCAGCCAGGCCTTGGCGGTCGTGATCCGGCCGTCGTTGGTGGCCCCCAGCTTGAGGCGGATCCGCGACCCGGGCGTGGGTCCGGTCGCCCGGAACACCTCGTCGCGGCTCATCACCATCTTCACGGGTCGCCCGGCCCGGGCCGACAGTTCGGCGGCCAGCGGCTCCAGGTAGATGGTGGTCTTGCCGCCGAAGCCGCCGCCGATCTCGGCGGGGATCACCTTGATGCGCGCGGTGTCCCAGCCCAGCATGGCGGCGGTCTGCGAGCGCACCCGGAAGTGCCCCTGCGAGGAGCACCAGATGACCGTCTTGCCGTCCTGGCCGGTGTCGGCCACGCAGGCGTGGGGCTCGATGTAGCCCTGGTGGATGGGCTTGGTGACGAACTCGCCCTCGACGACGATGTCGGCCTCGGCGAATCCCTTGTCGATGTCTCCGCGCTCGTAGCACGTCCGGTTCGTGACGTTGGAGGGCTCGGTGGGGGCGGGATCCACCCCGGTGGTCATCATGTCGTCGTGGAGCAGGGGAGCCCCCGGCTCCATCGCCTCGAGGATGTCCAGCACATGCGGCAACACCTCGTAGGTGACCTCGATCGCCTCGGCCGCCTCCTTGGCCTGGCGGCGTGTGCCGGCAGCGACCGCGGCCACGGCGTGCCCCTCGTACAGCACCTTGTCGCGCGCCATGAGGTTGCGAGTCATGTTCCGCTCGGGATCGTCGGCGGGCAGGTCCGGGAAGTCGGCGCCGGTGATGATGGCCCGCACGCCGGGCATCGCCTCCGCCACCGACGTGTCGATGGCCACGATGCGGGCATGGGCGTGCGGCGAGCGCAGGATGTGCCCGTACAGCATCCCGGGCAGCACCAGGTCGGCCGCGTAGCGGGCCTTGCCGACGACCTTGTCGAGGCCGTCGTGGCGGACCGGTCGTGTGCCGACGTAGCGGTAGGTCGGGCGTTCCTCAGCGATGGTCATCCCGCCACATCCTCGTTCATGCGGGCTGCGGCGTCGAGCACCGAGCGAATGATCTTGTCGTACCCCGTGCAACGGCAGAGGTTGCCGGCGAGCGCGTAGCGCACCTCGGTCTCGGTCGGGTCCGGGTTGCGGTCCAGCAGTGCCTTGGCCGCCACGATGAACCCCGGTGTGCAGATCCCGCACTGCAGGGCCGCGCCCTCCAGGAAGCACTGCTGCACCGGGTGCAGGTCGTCGCCGGCGGCGATGCCCTCGACGGTCGTGATGGTGGCTCCGTCGGCCTCGGGGGCGAAGACGAGGCACGAGCACTGCAGCCTCCCGTCCATGAGGATCGAGCAGGCGCCGCAGTCACCGGTGCCGCACCCTTCCTTGGCGCCCATGAGGCGGACCTCGTCGCGCAGGGCGTCCAGCAGGGACTCCCCGGCGTCGCAGAGGAATTCGACGTCGTCGCCGTTGATATTGCAACTCACGTGCGTGCGGCTCATTGCCCGCCTCCGTTCCCGGCCCGTCCGGCCGCTTCCGCCACGGCGCGCTTGGCGAGCACTCCGGCCACCTGCCGGCGGTAGACCACGGTGCCGCGCTTGTCGTCGATCGGGCTGGCCGCCTCGCTGGCGGCGGCGGCGACCGCGGCGAGGGCATCGTCGTCGATGGGGCGCCCGATCAGTGTCACCGAGGCTGCCGGCACATCGATGACCGTCGCCGCAACGGCGCCGAGCGCAATGGCCGCGGCGACGCAGTTCCCGCCGGGGTCGAGGGCCACACGTGCCGCGGCACCGACGACGGCGATGTCCATCTCGGTGCGGGGGATCAACCGCAGGTAGGCGTCGGAGGTCCTCGCCGGCGGCCGGTCGATCAGGAACTCCACCACGAACTCGTCGGGCTGCAGAGATGTGCGCCCCGGTCCGGTCGGGACGTCGACGACCGGCACGGTGCGCTCGCCGCCCGGCCCGGCCACCACGGCCTGCGCGTCGTTCACGACCAGGGAGGGAACGGAGTCGGCGGCCGGCGAGGCGTTGCACAGGTTGCCCCCCAGGCTGGCCCGATTCTGGATCTGATCCGACCCGATGAGGCCGGCCGCACTGACGAGGCCCGGCAGGTCCGCGGCGAGTGCCGCATTGCCGGTCAGGTCCGCTGTCGGTACCGCCGCTCCGATTCGCCAGGTGCCGCCCTCGAGCGACACCTCGGTGAGCCGGGCGATCTTCTTCAAGTCGATCGCGACACTCGGTTCGGGCCGTCCCGCCCGCATCTGGGGGACGAGGTCGGTGGCACCCGCGAAGACGCGGGCATCGGGATCCGCGGCGAGCAGTTCCACCGCCTCCGCCACCGATCTCGGAGCGACGTACCTCACGAGCTGTTCTCTCTCACAACGTGTCTCCCTTCCGGGCTGCGGCCCCAACCGTATTACCCGTGACCGCTCGGTCACATTGTTGTGTACAGCGGTCACGTGTGGGGCGCGCGCAAGTGATGGTCACTGCCCCTCCGAACCGGCAAGACCCTCGAATCGCCCGACGATACCCAGGCGGATCCCTGGAATGCGGCCAGGTGTTGGTGGCGGATGCGGGACCTCCACGCCCGCTCCGCGCGAGGCTGCAGGTGTGGAGATCTTCGATGCCGCTGCGGTCCGGGAGGCCACGCCCTGGCCGGAGCTGATGGAAGCGGTCGCCGAGGTGCTGAGAGATCCGGACGCCTCGGCTCCCGTACGACACGTCCACCCGCTGGCGCTTCCGGGCGGGGTCGATGGGTCGTTGCTGGTGATGCCGGCCTGGCGATCCGGCGACGTCATCGGCGTGAAGGCCGTCACGTACTTCCCGACGAACGCCGGCGGTGACACGCCGACCATCAATGCCGGGTACCTGCTGTTCGACGGGCGATCGGGGCGGCTCGTGGCGTCACTCGACGGCGACGAACTGACCGTGCGGCGAACGGCCGCGACCTCCGCGCTGGCGGCCCGGTACCTCGCACGACCCGGCGCGGCGAGGCTGCTGGTCGTCGGAACGGGTCAACTGGCGCCCGCCGTGGCGCGAGCGCACGCTCGTGGCCGGCGGGTGACGTCGATCGAGGTCTGGGGCCGCAACGCCCGTCGTGCCGACGACGTGGCCGAGGCGCTGGCCGGAGCAGGATTGCCCGCGAGGGCTGTGGACGACCTCGATGGCGCCGTTGCGCGGGCCGAGCTGATCACCGCTGTCACCGGCGCCACCGAGCCGCTGATCGCCGGGCGCCTGGTGCAGCCGGGGACGCATCTGGACCTGATCGGCGGTTTCCGGCCCGACATGCGCGAGTCCGACGACGATGCCGTGCGGCGCGCCGCCGTCTTCGTGGACACGCGCCCCGGTGCGCTACTGGCCGGCGACCTGGCCCGACCCCTCGCGGCCGGCGTGATCGACGAGACCGCGATTCGAGCCGATCTCGCCGACCTGGTCTCGGGTCGTCACCCCGGTCGGAGCACGCCGGAGCAGATCACGCTGTTCAAGTCGGCCGGGTTCGCCCTCGCCGACCTGGCGGCGGCGCGGTTGGTCTGCGCGGGGCGGGGCGCCCTCCCCCCGGACTAGCGCCGGCGTGCAGATTGCATATGGACGGTCTCTTTGATATGCAGAACGACGCTTCCTAACGTGCCGACCAGTTCGTAGGGTCTGGATGGCTCGAACCGCACCCTCGTGAGGTCGGCAATGACACGAATCCTCTGGATCAACCCCGTCGGGACTGACGCCTACGACGCACCGATCGGCGCCGAACTGCGCGCCGAGGCGGCATCCGGGACACGCGTCGACGTGTGCTCGCTTCCCGGCGTGGGCCCCGAACACCTGGAGTGGAATGCTCTCGAGGCCGTCGTCGCCGGTCCCACGATGGGCGTCATCCGGTGGGCCGCAGGGGAGGGCCGCTACGACGCCGCCGTGATCGGTTGCTTCTACGACCCGTTCCTGCGGGGTGCCCGGGAGCTTTCCGGCTCGATGGCGGTCACCGCGCCTGCGGAGGCCTGCCTCCACGTCGCCTCGACCGTCGGGGAGCGAATCTCCATCCTGGTCGGCCGCAAGAAGTGGATCCCCGAGATGCACGAGAACGTCGTGAAGTACGGGTTTGCCGACCGGCTGGCGTCCTTCCGGGTGCTGGAGATGCGCGTGGAGGACTTCCAGGCCGACCCCGAGCTGACCCAGCAGCGCATCATCGCCGAGGCCGAGGCGGCGGTGGAGCACGACAGGGCAGACGCCGTCATCCTCGGCTGCACCATCGAGTTCGGCTTCTACCGGGAGGTGCAGCGGAAGATCGGTGCGCCGGTCATCGACGCCATCACGGCGCCGCTCCGCTACGCCGAGTTCCTGGCCACTGTGGGGGCGGACCACGAGTGGCGTACCAGCCGGGTGGGGGGTTACGACGCCGTGCCCCCGCGGGAACTGTCGTGGATCCCGGTCGTCGAGCCGGTTCTGAACGTCGATCCGCGGTGAGGGCGTCCGGGTACTGACGATGGACCTCCTGACCCATGACGACATCGAGACGCTGTGCCTCGGCGCCACGCTGCTGGGCACCGGCGGCGGCGGCGACCCCTACGTGGCGAAACTCCTGGCGCAGCAGGCCCTGGCCACCTACGGCCCGGTCCGGGTCGTCGAACCCGGGGACCTGCCACCGGAAGCGCTGGTCCTCACCACGGCGGTGATCGGGGCGCCCACGGTGACGCTCGAGAAGATCCCCGCCGGCACCGAGTTCGTGGGTTCGGTGGAGGCCCTGGCCTCCTATCTCGGCAAGGAGCCGGTGGCCATCATGTCCATCGAGGTGGGTGGGCTCAACACGCTCGTGCCCATCGCCACGGCGGCCGAGATGGGCCTGCCGATCGTGAACGCCGACGCCATGCGCCGGGCGTTCCCGCAGATCGAGATGACGGTCTTCACGCTGGCCGGCCTGCCCGCAGGCCCGCTGTCGATCGCCGATGAGAAGGGCAACCAGTGCGTGTTCCGCACCACGAACAACCACGTGGCCGAGGCGCTGGCCCGGGCCGCGGTGATCCAGCTGGGCATGGCCAACGCCATCAGCTGCTACCCGCTGACCGCCGGGCAGATCGACGAGCACGGCATACACGGCTCGCTGACCTACTGCAACAAGGTGGCCGGGCTGCTCGAGGCGGTCCAGCGGGCCGACGAGGGCGCCTGGGAACGGTTCCTGTCGGAGTCCGGCTCGGTGGAGTTCTTCCGGGGCAAGGTCGTGGACCTGGATCGGCGGACCACGGCGGGGTTCGCCCGCTCCACGGTGATCCTCGAGGACCTCGACGGCACCGACGACACCATGCGCATCGAGGTGCAGAACGAGAACCTCATCGCCTTCCGCGACGGCGAGGCCGTCATCACCACGCCGAACCTCATCTGCATGCTGGACCTCGAGACGTTCGACCCCGTCACCACCGAGTACATCGCCTACGGCCACCGGGTCATCGTCATCGGCATGCCCTGCGCGCCCGAATGGCACCGGCCGGGAGTGCTCGAACTCGTCGGCCCCGAGGCGTTCGGCTATGACGACGTGGACTTCGTGGAGCTGCCCCGATGAGTCCGGCGAGCGACTCGCGGGATCTCCGCGTCGGCGTCGACGTCGGCGGCACCAACACCGACGCGGTCGTGATCGATGCCGCGGGCGACGTGTTGGCCGCGGTGAAGGTGGCCACGACCCCCGAGCCCATCGACGGCATCAGATCGGCTCTCGACGGGGTGCTGGTGGGGTTCGAGCACTCGCGGGTCTCCAAGGCGATGCTGGGGACCACGCACTCGGCCAACGCCATCATCCAGCGCCGCGGCCTGGACAGGGTGGCCATGCTGCGGCTCGCCGCCCCCTCCTCGCTGGGGATCAGCCCCGGCGCCGCCTGGCCCGAGGACATTCGCTCGGGGGTCATCGGCACGACCGCCATCATCGAGGGCGGCCACGAGTACAACGGCAAGGAGATCGCCGCGCTGGACACCGAAGCGGTCAAGCGGCTCGCCGCCGAGGCGGTCCGGGCGGGGTGCCGGTCGATCGCGGTCGCCGGCGCCTTCAGCCCGGCGACCACCGAGCACGAGATCCGCGCCCGGGAGATCCTGCATGCCGAACTCGGCGCCGACTTCCCGGTCTCGCTCAGCTACGAGATCGGCTCGTTGGGCCTGCTCGAGCGGGAGAACGCCACGATCCTGAACGCCGCGCTGCTAAGCGTGGCGACCGGCGTGATCAACGGCTTCGAGGGGGCGCTCGCCGAGCATCGCCTGGATGTGGCTGCCTATCTCACGCAGAACGACGGGACGCTGATGATGGCGGCCGAGGCGGGTCAGTATCCGGTGTTGACCCTCGGCTCGGGACCGACCAACTCCATGCGGGGGGCCTGCGCACTCGCCGGCACCGACGACGCCATCGTCATCGATGTCGGCGGCACGTCGGCGGACGCGGGGATTCTCGTCGGCGGCTTCCCGCGACAGTCCTCGGCGGCGGTGGAGGTCGGCGGGGTGCGCACCAATTTCCGCATGCCCGACCTGATCTCCATGGGCCTCGGCGGGGGCACGATCGTGCGCAACGGCGACGGTGACCTGCGCATCGGCCCCGACTCGGTGGGCTACGCGGTCGCCACCGAGGCGATCTGCGTCGGCGGCGAGGTGCTCACGCTGTCGGACGTCTCCCTGGCCGCCGGCCGGATGACCGGTTTCGGCGATGCACAACGTGTGCAGGGGATCGACGGCGGCCTCGTGGACGCGGCCATCGCCTGGGTCGACGAGCAGATTGCGGTCGTGAGTGACAGGATGAAGTCGACGCGGGCGGAACTGCCTCTCCTCGCCGTCGGCGGCGGTGCCCACCTCGTTCCCGATGCAGTTCCCGGGGTCTCCGAAGTGATCCGCCCGAAGCATCAGGCGGTCGCCAATGCCTACGGCGCCGGCATTGCCGAGGCTTCCGGATCGGTCGACCGGGTCTACAGCTACGACGCCTCGAGTAGGGAGGACTGCCTCGACGACGCCCGCCAGTTGGCCACCGATGCCGCGGTCCGCTCCGGCGCCGATCCCGACCAGGTCCGGATCACCACCGTGACGGAGGTGCCGATGACCTACGTGCCGGGAGGTGGTTGCCGGGTCATGGTCAAGGCGGCGGGTCCGCTCGCCTGAGGACCGGTACCGTGACTGCCACCGCCCCGCTGCCGGTCGCCGACTGCCACAACGACCTGCTGCTGGCGTGCCAGCACCGGCGCGAGCGCGGCAGGGCCGATCCCTTCGGAGACGACTGGCTCCCGGGCCTGCGGGCCGGCGGGGTCACCTTCCAGGTTCTGCCGATCTTCACCGAGGAGCAGTTCATCGGGGAGGGCGCCCTGCGCCGCACGCTCGAGATCATCGCGCTGGCCAGGGAGATCGCCGTGGTGCACTCCGCCGATGTCGGCATCGTGGAGACCGCCGGCGACATCGACCGGATCACCGGCGAGGGGCGTATCGCGTTGCTGCTGGCGCTCGAGGGCGCCGAGCCCGTCGGGTCGTCGCTGTCGATGCTCGAGATCATGTGGCGACTGGGGGTTCGGCTGGCGTCGTTCACGTGGAATCGCCGGACGATGCTGGCCGACGGGGTCGGCGAGACCGACACGGGCGGCGGTCTGACGTCGCTCGGTGTCGAGGCCGTGCAGGAGATGGAGCGTCTCGGCATGGTCATCGACGTGAGCCACCTGTCGTCGCACGGGTTGGCGCACCTGTCCGGCGTTGCCACCGAGCCGTTCGTGGCGTCGCATTCGTCGTGCCGCGCCCTCTGCGACCACCCGCGCAACCTCTGGGACGCCGAGCTGCGGCTGGTGGCCGCCTCGGGCGGGTTCGTCGCCATCAACGCCACGGGTCGCTTCGTGGCCTCCTCGGGGGTCCCCACGCTCGACGACTTCGTGGACCATGTGGCGCATGCGGTGGCGACCGTCGGCGAGGGCGCCGTGGCGATCGGCGCGGACTTCATCGCCGACCTCTTGGAGCAGGTGGACCCCATCCTGGGGCGCCAGTTGCTGTTGCGTCCCGGGGACCTCGTGCACGTCGAGAACCTCGCGGCGCCGGCCGACCTCGCGCCGCTGGCGCAGCGGTTGGTCGACCGGTTCGGTCCCGAGCACGCTGCCCGCATCGCCGCGGGGAATGTTCTCGAGTTCTTCAGAGCCCGGCTGCCGGCGTGATTCTCACTGCCGTGGCGGCCGGCAACCGGGCCCGGAGTCGCGGCTCCGCGTAGGTTCTCGGCGAGCGTTGGCGATTCCGCCGGGTGGCTCGTCGCGGCCTCCCGACGACGGGTCCGGCGCCGGAAACGATCGTTCCACGAAGGGCGCGTTGAACCCTGCCGGGTATCACCTAGGGGCTCGACGGGGCCGGGTAGCGTAGGCGCCGTGATCTGGGACTCAATACGACCATTGCCGGGCCGCGCCCGCGTGACCGATGAATCCGGTCTCCAGGGGCGCCGCCACGGCCGCAAGCAGGTTCCCGCCCGCCGGGGCCCTCGGATCGTCAGGCTGGTGGCCATCCTGGCGGTCGGTGCGCTGCTTCTCAGCCAGTGCGGCGACGAGGAGCAACCGGCCGACGGTGAAGTCGACAGCACCACGACAACGGTGTCCGCCGCACCACCCGCAGCCCCGACGACCGAAGCGGTGGTCGTGCCGCCTGCACCGGACCCGTTGCCGACCTCGACGACCGCGGCGCCGGCGCCGCAGGCGCCTGCACCGGCGCCTCCGCCGGCTTCGGCGCCCCCGGCACCCGCATTGTCAGGCCCACCGCCCGTGGCAGTCGGTGTCATGCCGGATCTGGCGATCGCCGCGGACGGCTTCGCTCACGCCATCTTCGTGGCGGGGTTCTTCGAAGGTCCGATCGAGCGTTACTGGGCCGAGTCGTCCGACGGCGGCGTGGTGACGGCCGGCGTGAACGCCCCCGACATGCTGATCGTCGCACCGGTCACGAACGGAGCGGCCAGTATCACGGTCACGGCCTCCGGGCCAGGCGGCACCGCCACGCAGACCTTCACGGCCCGCGTCGGGGCGGGAGCCACCGTGCCCAACCGCTCATCGCAGCCGCAGCCGCCGCCCGCGCCGCCACCGCCTCCTGCTCCGGCGCCTCCGCCTCCCCCGGCGGATGACTCCGACGACGGCGACATGACCCCGACGGACGATGACCTCCCGCCGCTACCCCCCGCCACGTCAACCGACGACGCCGTCCCGACCGAGACACTGCCCCCGCTGGAGCCGACCGCGGCGCCGACCCTGTCCGGGACGGTCCCGGCGCAGACGGTGAGCGTCGGTGGCGAAGTGACGGTGGACATGTCGCAGTACTTCGTCGGGATCGTGCAGGACTGGGAGGTCGCGACGTCCAATAGCAGCGTCGTCCAGGCCTCGACGCCGTCCAATGGGAGGGTGAGGGTCCAGGGTGTGTCGACGGGTACGGGGACGGTCACCGTGACTGCCACGAACACCTTCGGGAGTGTCGCGCAGGCCTTCCAGGTCACGGTCGAAACGTCCTCGGGCACGACTACGACGACCACGGCCGCCAGAAGCGGCGGTACCGGGATCCCGCTGCTGCAGGGTCCCAACCCGGTGGTCGGGGTCAACTTCGGCGCGACGACCACTCTGGACCTCAGCACCGTCTTTGCGAATGCGGGCACGTACAGCGTCCAGGACGTGCCGAGTGGGGTGGAGATCACCATCTCGGGCTCGACGGCGACGATCCGCGGCGTGACCCGGGGGACGCATACGGTCACCCTGGTCGCTCACACCACCAACGCCTCCATCAACAGGCCGGCCACGATCGTCGTCACCTAGGACGAAACCTCTCCGCTGCGGTCATCGGGGCGCTCGGCGTACGCTTAGAGGTACCACCGTCCGTTCACGAGGGAGTTGCCGATGGTCGACCCGATTCCTGAGAGCTACCCGCGTGTCAGCACCGCCCTCGCCGTGGACGGCGCCGCGGATGCCATCGAGTTCTACGGCGCGGTGTTCGGTGCCAGCGAGCGCATGCGCATCCCCGCTCCCGAGGGCAAGATCGGTCACGCCGAACTGGAGATCGGGGACTCACTCATCATGGTGGCCGACGAGTACCCGGAGATGGGCTTCGTCGGACCGAAGGCAATCGGTGGCACGCCCGTCACGATCAGCGTGTACGTGACCGACGCCGACGCGGCCTTCGCCGAAGCGGTCAGCCGCGGGGCGAAGCCGCTGCGCGAGGTGGCCGACCACTTCTACGGCGACCGGTCGGGGCAGTTCGAGGACCCCTGGGGTCACCGCTGGAGCGTGGCGACCCACATCGAGGACGTGTCGCCGGAGGAACTGGACCGCCGCGTGACGGAGATGTTCCTGGGCGGTGAGTGAGGCCGGCCGGCCTACTCCACGGTGACGGCGGTGCCGTAGGCCAGGATCTCCGCCGAGCCCTGGGCGACCATGGACGTGGCGATCCGCATGTTCACCACGGCGTTGGCGCCGAGGCGGGCGGCGTCCTCCTCCAGGCGTTCGAGGGCCTGCGCCCGGGATTCCTGCATCATCTTCGTGTAGCTCCCCAACTCGCCGCCGACCACGCTCTTGAGGCCGGCGCCGATGTCCTTGAAGATGACCTTGGCGCGGATGGTGCTGCCGGTGGCCAGGCCGTGCACCTCGGTGATGGTGTGGCCCTCGACGGTCGGCGTGGTGACGATGATCATGGTTCTGGGCCTCCTGGATGGCGGGTTCCGGCGTGCTGGTCGCAGCCTAGGATGCCCGGATGCTCCTGCATCAGCTGCTGGCCCAGGGGGCCGCTCACCATCCTGACAAGACGGCTCTGGGTTGGGTCAAACGCGACCGCTCGTTGAGCTACGCCGAGGCATCCGCCGCGACGGATCGGGTGGCTGCGGGCCTGGCGGCATTGGGCGTCGGGCATGGCGACCGCGTGGGCGTGTTCGCTCACAGCGGCCTGGACTACCTGCTGGCCATGTTCGGGGCGTGGCGTGCCGGGGCCGTCTCCGCTCTGGTGGATCTGCGCCACGCCGACGGGTTGGATGCCTACTTCGGTGATTGCACGCCCAAGGTCGTCATCTACACGCACGACTACCTCGAGACGATCGACCGGCATCGTGAGGCGCTGGGCAGCGTTGAGACCTACGTGTGCCTGGACGGCGCTCAGCCGGGGGCGATGGACTGGGCCGAGATCCTGGACTGCACCGAGGTTCCCCCCGCCGACGCCGCCGGCGATGGCGACGTCGCTCACCTCTCCTACACGCCGGGGGCGACCGGGGGGTTCGAAGGGGTGTGCCTGTCCCACGAGCCGGCCTGCCGGGCGGCCGGGGCGGTCGCCGAGCGCCTGGGAATCGGGGCTGACGACGTGACCCTCGGGCCGACCCCGCTCTCGGGCGCCTACCAGATGGTGGCGAACCTGCTGCCGGCCCTGTCCGCCGGGGCCACCTGCTGGGTCATGAACAACTGGGAGGCGGAGGGCGGTCTGGAGGTGGTGGGCCGTCTCGGGGCCACGGTCCTGGCCGCGGACCGGGATGTGCTGACCGCCGCACGCGCCGAGGCCGGGACCCGGCCCGGCGGCCTGCCGGCGTCGCTGCGGCTGGTGCTGGCGGGCGAAGCCGCCGTGCCTGCCGAGCTACGGCGCGCCTGGCAGGACGACCTGGGAATTCCCGTCGGCGAGGTGGCGGCGCCCGAGACGAGCCACTGGCCACCGGCCGGCCGCTGAGTGGCGTTGCCCTGACCCTCAGTCCCGGCGGCGGCCGGGGATCCAGTCGGTGCCGGCGAGGGGAACACCGGCCATGGCGGCGGACTCCACGGTGAGGGCCACGAGGTCCTCGGGTTCCAGGTTCAGCACGTGCGACTTGCCGCAGGCCCGGGCCAGGGTCTGCGCCTCGAGGGTGAGGACCTGCAGGTAGTTGGCCAGGCGCCTGCCGGCCAGCACCGGGTCGAGGCGGCCGGCCAGGCCGGGATCCTGGGTGGTGATGCCGGCAGGGTCGGTGCCGGTGTGGAAGTCGTCCCAGAAGCCGGCCGCCGAACCCAGGCGGCGGTACTCGGCGTCGCGGGCCGGGTCGTTGTCGCCGATGGCGATGAGGGCGGCGGTGCCGATCGACACGGCGTCGGCCCCCAGGGCGATCGCCTTGGCCACGTCGGCACCCGAGCGGATGCCGCCGGCGGCGATCAGCTGGACCCCGGTGCGGTGGACCTGCATTTCCTTCAGCGCCCGCACCGCCTCGGGAATGGCCGCCAGCGTGGGGATGCCCACGTGCTCGATGAACACGTCCTGGGTGGCGGCGGTGCCTCCCTGCATGCCGTCCAGGACCACGACATCCGCGCCGGCCTTCACCGCCAGAGCAGTGTCGTAGTACGGGCGGGCGGCCCCCACCTTCACGTAGACCGGCTTGCGCCAGCCCGTGATCTCCCGCAGTTCCGTGATCTTGATGGCCAGGTCGTCGGGGCCCGTCCAGTCCGGGTGGCGGCAGGCCGAGCGCTGGTCGATGCCCTCGGGCAGGGTGCGCATGTCGGCCACCCGGGCGCTGATCTTGTGGCCCAGCAGAATGCCCCCGCCGCCGGGCTTGGCGCCCTGCCCCACGACCACCTCGATGGCGTCGCCCCGCCGCAGATCGTCGGGGTTCATGCCGTAGCGCGACGGCAGGTACTGGTACACGAGCGTCTCGGAGTGGGTGCGCTCCTCGTCGGTCATGCCGCCGTCGCCGCTGGTGGTCGACGTGCCCGCGGCGCTGGCCCCCCGGCCGAGCGCCTCCTTGGCGTTCGCCGACAGTGACCCGAAGCTCATGCCGGCGATCGTGATGGGGATCGCCAACTCGATCGGCTCAGCCGCGAAGCGCGCCCCCAGCACCACGTTCGTGGCGCAGGCCTCCCGGTAGCCCTCCAGGGGATAGCGCGACATCGAGGCGCCCAGGAACACCAGGTCGTCGAAGGTGGGGAGGGGGCGCTTGGCGCCCCAGCCCCGGATCCGGTACACGCCGGTGTTGGCGGCTCTCTGGATCTCGGCGATGGCGGTGCGGTCGAACGAGTAGGACTCGCGCAGGTGCCACGGAAGGTCGCCGGGTCCACTGTCCGGTCGGGGGCCGCCGGTGGCCGTCGGCGGCGCGTCTGGCGAAATCGCGCCGGCGCCGCCCCCCGGCGTCCCCCGACCTCCCCGGTCCGTGGCGTCCTGCGCCGTTGGGGGGGAGCTGAGGGCGTCCACGTCGTCGACTTTGAAGTTGTAGAGGCGGCGGGCTGAGCCGTAGCGGGTGAAGTCGGCTGGGTTGGCGTCGAAGCCGGCTTCGGCGAGGGTGCGGGCCAGGAGGTCGAGGTGCTCGGGGCGCATCTCCTTGCGTGTGCAGTCGGCACCCAGGCTCGCCACCGAGCCGCGCACGAACAGGCGGGCCTCGTAGATGGAGTCGCCCAGGTCGGCGCCGGCGTCGCCCAGCACGATCAGGTCACCTGCCTGGGCCATGAAGGCGCTCATGTGGCCCACGTTGCCGCCCACCACGATGGTGACGCCCTTCATGGAGATGCCGCAGCGGGCCGAGGCGTTGCCCTCGATGACCACCAGCCCGCCGTGACCGGTGGCCCCCGCCGACTGGCTGGCGTTGCCGGTGACGCGGACGGTCCCCGACATGATGTTCTCTGCCAGGCCCGGGCCGGCGTTGCCGACCACGGTCACGTCCGCCTGCTTGTTCATGCCGGCGCAGTAGTAGCCGACGTGGCCCTCCACGGTGACCGCCAGGGGGGCGTCGAGGCCGGCGGCCACGGCGTGCGCCCCGTGCGGGTTACCGATCACGAACTCGCCGTCGGCGGCCTCGTGCAGCGTCCGGTTGACCGACCGGAGGTCGCCGCCGGCGAGGTCCAGTTCGGCGGCGCCGACGGCAGGGGAGGTCCGCGTCACGGTCGCTCCCGGCCCCAGGTGTAGACCACGGCCGGGGCGGGCTCCCAGATGTCGGCGTCGGCCGCACCCGGCAGCACGGCGATGCCCCGGTATTCCGACGACATGGCCACCCAGTCGGCGGTCTCGGCGATGACCCCCGGCTTGCAGGCGATCGGGTCGCGCAACACGGCGAAGCCGTCGCGCACGCCGACGGCGAAGGTGTAGAACCCGTCGAGGTCGTCGAGACTGCGCTCGAGCGCCTCGCCGATGGTGTCGCCCTCGCGCAGGCGCCACGACAGGTAGCCGGCCGCCACCTCGGAGTCGTTCTCGGTCTGGAAGGTCTCGCCCTTGTCCTCCAGCACCTCGCGCAGCCAGTTGTAGTTCGACAGCGAGCCGTTGTGCACCAGGCAGGTGTCGGCGCCCGTGGAGAAGGGGTGCGACCCGTTGGTGGTCACCGCCGACTCGGTGGCCATGCGGGTGTGTGCCATGGCATGGGTGCCGCTGCGCTCCGCCAGCCCGTAGCGCTCGGCCACCCCTCTGGGGTCGCCCACGGCCTTGAACAGCTCGATGGCGTGCCCGTAGCTCAGCACGGTCGCCCCCGGCAGGTTCCGGATGAGCCACTGGCGCGCCGACCGGCCGTCACCCCGCGTCGTGAACGTGGCGTGGTCGTGGATCCGCTCGAGCGCGACGTCGGCGCCCAGGGCGGCCGCCAAACCCTGGCGGGTTGCCTCCCACTCCGGCTCGAAGCCCTCGGCCAGGACCGTGACCTTGACCCGCTCGGTGTTGTCGTCGGAGTAGACGGCGAAGCCGGCGCTGTCGAGCCCGCGATCGCGCATCTGCATCAGCATGCGCGACGCCAGCAGACCGAGCTCGTGCTCGTGGCGGGTGGTCTTGAGGAACAGACCGACGATTCCGCACATGTTCGCCACCTGCAGGCTCTCGAGGACTCCAAGGACCGGGTCCGCGGCAACCGTGAACCCGGCATGCGTAGACTACTATAGTGAAAAAAGTTTCCTCCAGGTACTGCTCCTTCGTCTAGGCTCTCGAGAGGAGCCGAGACGCACGGAGCCCGAGGGACCACCCCTCGGGAGTGCCCCCGAGGGCGCCGGAGGCCTACTCTGCGGTGCGAATGGGCGCCGCAGCGAGCGACGACACGCAGCCACAAGGGGTTGGACATGGGCAACGACAGGATCGACGAGATTCGGGCACGGGTCGCCGACGACGGCGTCGAGTTCATCTACGCCATGTTCGTGGAGATGCACGGCAAGCCCTGTGCCAAGCTGGTGCCGGTCAGCAACCTGGACGGGTTGATGACCGAGGGCGCCGGATTCGCGGGGTTCGCCGCGGGACCCATCGGGCAGACACCCGCCGACCCGGACATCCTGGCCATACCCGATCCCGACTCGTACATGGTGCTCCCGTGGCAGCCCAACGTGGCGGCCATGCAGTGCGATCCCACCGTGGAGGGCGAGGCGTGGCCGTACGCCCCGCGGGTCATCCTCAAGCAGGCGCTGGCGGCGGCCGCCGACCGGAACCTCGTGCTGAAGGCGGGCGTGGAGGCCGAGTACTCCTTGCTGGCTCGCAACGACGACGGAACGATCCGAGTCGCCGACGAGCGGGACCTGAGCGATCTGCCGTGCTACGACGCCCGCGGGCTCACCCGCATGCTCGACCACCTCACCGAGGTCTCCCGGCACATGGACGCCCTGGGCTGGGGCAACTACGCCAACGACCACGAGGACGCCAACGGGCAGTTCGAGCAGAACTTCCAGTACGCCGACGCGCTCACCACCGCCGATCGCCTCATCATCCTGCGGCTCATGATGCACACCCTCGCCGAGCGGCGGGGGCTGCACGCCACGTTCATGCCCAAGCCGTTCGGCGACAAGACCGGCAACGGCCTGCACGCCCACATGAGCCTCTGGTCGGCTGACGGCGACGAGCCTCTCTTCGAGACCGACCACGATCCCCGCGGCCTGGGTCTCAGCCCGCTCGCGTACGGCTTCGTGGCCGGGATCCTGCGCCACGCCACGGCCCTCGTGGCGGTGCTGTGCCCCACGGTCAACTCCTACAAGCGCATGGGTGTCGGGCCGCCCGACTCGGGTGCGACGTGGGCGCCCGCCTACGTCTCCTACGGCGGCAACAACCGCACGCAGATGATCCGGGTGCCCGAGCCCGGGCGCATCGAGGTGCGTGCCCTCGATGGCTCGGCGAACCCGTACCTTGCGTTCACCGGGCTCCTGGGTTGCGGGCTGGCCGGCATCGACACGGGCGCCGATCCCGGTGAGCCCAACGGTGACAACCTCTATACCCTCAGCCTCGCCGAGGTCGCCGAGCGGGGCATCGCTGCCATGCCACCGACGCTGCTCCATGCGGCGGAAAACCTGGAGGGCGACGACGTGCTGCGGGCCACCTTCGGCGCCACCCCGGGCGGTGACTACGTGGACTACTTCGCCGAGGTGAAGCGCGAGGAGTTCCGCCGCTGGCACGAGCAGGTGACGCAGTTCGAGGTTGACACCTACCTCGAACTGTTCTGACCGTTCCTGAATCGGCCGCAGCGTGCGCCTGGTGCCCGAGTCCGAGCCTGCCACCACCGAGGAGGCTGCCGGCGCCCCGGTGGGGACCACTGAGCAGGTCTGCGAGGTCGTCGGCGAGCGGGTCCGCGCCATCCGCCGGGACCTGGGCCTTACCATGGCGCAGTTCGCCGAGGCCGCGGGCGTCTCCATCGGCATGCTCTCCAAGATCGAGCACGGTCGCACCGCGCCCAGCATCGCCACCCTCAGCGGCCTCGCCCGAGCCGGGAACGTGCCCATCACGGCCCTGTTCCGCGGGCTCGACGAGGAGCACGACGCCATCATCGTGCGCGCCGGCGAGGGGACCGAGATCATCCATTCGGGCAGCGGCAAGGGACGCAGCTACCAGAGCCTGGGAGCGCTGCGGGGACCCGACCGGCAGATCGAGCCCCTGCTGATCACCCTCTCGAGCGCCGATGAGGTGTTCCCGCTCTACCAGCATCCGGGCACCGAGTTGCTGTACGTGCTGGAGGGTTCCATGGAGTACGGCTACGGCGCCAACCGCTACTTGCTGGAACCCGGCGACACCATGCAGTTCCAGGGCGAGGTGGCCCACGGCCCCACCGCGCTCGTGGAGCTCCCGGTGCGGTTCCTGTCGTTGAAGGTCTACCCGAGCGCGGCCCGCTGAAGCGATGCACCGGTCACCCGTGACCGATGGCCGGTAGAGAGTCCGGCGTGCCGCCGGAGCGGCCGGCCCGCCGCCGCGCCCGCTACCCGGCCCGCTACTCGGCGCTGGCGCTGCTGCGCCGAGGCAAGCGCCCGTGGCCGCGCATCTGGGAGAGCGGCGAGTTGCGCAGCAGTTACGACGTGGTGGTGATCGGCGGGGGCGTGCACGGCTTGGCGACCGCCTACTACCTGGCAGCGAACTGGGGCATCACGAACGTGGCCGTCCTGGACAAGGGTTATCTGGGCGGCGGCGGCTCGGGTCGCAACACGGCGATCGTGCGGTCCAACTACCTCACCCCCGAGGGGGTCGCCTTCTACGACCGCTCGGTGCGGCTCTACGAGCGGCTGGCCGTCGATCTGAACCTGAACGTGATGTTCTCGCGGCGCGGCCACCTGACCCTGGCACACAGCGACGGGGCGCTGCGCACGATGCGCTGGCGGGCCGAAGTGAACAAGCACCAGGGCGTGGACTCCGAGGTGATCGGCCCGGCGGAGATCAAGCGCCTGGTCCCGGCGCTGGACACCTCCGATGCGCCCCGGCACCCCATCCTCGGCGCGCTGCATCACCCACCCGGCGGCATCATCCGCCACGACGCCGTGGTGTGGGGCTATGCGCGGGCTGCCGCGGCGCTCGGCGTCGAGATGCACCAGAACACCGAGGTGTTCGATATCGCTGTGGAGGGCGGCGCGGGACCCGGCGGGAAGGGCCCGGGCGGGCGCGTCACAGGAGTCCGCACGAACCGGGGCGACATCTCTGCGCCGGTGGTGGTGAACTGCACCGCCGGCTGGGCGTCGCTGATCGCGGCCATGGCCGGCGTGCGGCTGCCGATCTCGACCCATCCGCTACAGGCGGCGGTAACCGAGCCGGTGAAGGTGTTCCTGCCGGCGGTCGTCGTCTCGGGCTCGCTCCACGTCTACGTCAGCCAGACGGACCGGGGTGAGCTCGTCTTCGGTGCGGCGGTGGATCCCCTGGCCACCTACGACACCGGCGGGTCGCTGGCCTTCGCCGAGGAGCTGGCCGGCCACGTGCTGCAACTCATGCCCGGCCTGGGCCGGATGCGGCTCCTGCGGCAGTGGTCGGGGCTCTGCGACATGACCCCGGACTACTCGCCGGTCATCGGGCCGACCCCGGTGGAGGGCTTCCACTGCGACGCGGGTTGGGGCACCTACGGCTTCAAGGCGGCTCCCGTCGCGGGCGAGCAACTCGCCGCCTGCATCGGCTGCGGCGAGGTCCCGGAGCTGATCCGGCCCTTTACCCTCAGCCGCTTCGCCGAGGGCCGGCTCGTGGGCGAGAAGGGCGCCGCGGCGGTGGGTCACTGATGCTGCTGGTTCCCTGTCCACACTGCGGCCCGCGCAACAGCGCCGACCTGACGCTCGTCGGCGAGGCCGAGCCGCGCCCCGATCCCTCGGCGACCTCGCCGGAGGAGTGGCGCGCCTACCTCTACGAGGAGCACAACCCCGCCGGCTGGACACGCGAGACCTGGCACTGCCGGACCGGCTGCGGGCGCTTCTTCGTGACAGAGCGCCACCGCGCGGAGAATCGCTTCCGGAATCCGCCGCTCGGCGACGCAGCGGGGGAGCGACCGTGACGGCCACCCGGTTGCCGGCGCGCCCCGGCGAGGTCATCGACCGCGAGAGCCCGTTGGCCTTCACCTGGAACGGGCGGGAGGTCAGCGGTTTCGCGGGCGACACCGTCGTGTCGGCTCTGGCGGCGAGCGGTATCACGGTGTTCTCGCGCAGCATGAAGTACCACCGCCCCCGCGGGGTCCTCACGGCCGACTTCTGGGACCCGAACACGCTCGTGCAGGTGGGCGACGAGCCCAACGTGCGCGGCGGGCACCGCCTGCTGACCGCCGGCATGGCCGTGTCGGCCCAGAACGCCTGGCCCTCGCTGCGCTGGGACGCCAAGGCGCTCACCAACCTCGGCGGGCGCGCGCTCAGCGCCGGCTTCTACTACAAGACCTTCATGCGCCCCCGGTGGCTGTGGCCCGCCTACGAGAAGGTGCTGGCCCGCTTCGCCCCCGGCGGGGTGGTGGATCCCGAGAGCGCGCCGCGGCGTCATGAGAAGCGTTACGCGCACCCTGACGTCGTCGTGGCCGGCGGTGGCCCGGCGGGTCTTGCGGCGGCGGCCGCGGCGGCGGCAGAAGGCGCCCGGGTGCTGCTCGTCGACCACGAGCACGACCTCGGCGGTCATCTGCGGTGGGGTGCGGACACCGAACGCTCCCTGGCCACCGAGTTGATCGAGGCGGTTCGGGAGGCGGGCGTGGAGATCCTCACCGATGCCACCGTGACCGGGCGCTGGGAGGACAACTGGCTGAGCATCGTCGAGCGGGGTGGGGGCGACGGCCCCGAGCGGCTCACCAAGGCGCGGGCCAAGACCCTGGTGGTGGCGCCCGGGTTGATCGAGCGCCCGTACGTGTTCGCCGGCAACGATCGTCCGGGCGTAATGCTCAGCGGCGGAGTGCGCCGTCTGCTGAACCTCTGGGCCGTCCAACCGGGATCCAGAGCCGTGGTTCTCAGCGCGAATTCGGCGGGCGACGCCGCAGCCGCCGACCTCGATGCCGCGGGCGTCGAGGTGGAACTCGTGGACGTCCGCGGCGACCGGACGGTGACCGCCGCCGAGGGGACGCGCGCCGGGGTCGAGCGAGTCGTCCTGTCCGACGGCACCAGGATCGACGCAGACCTTCTGGTGACGGCGGTCGGCTGGACGGCTCCCACGTCGCTGCTCAACATGGCCGGAATCCGGCCCGTCTATGACCCATCAGCGGCACGGTTCTTCCCATCGGCCGCCGGGGACTCGCCCGGCGAGGCCGGCGCAGTCTTGAGCACAGGCGGGATCTCGGGCGACGGCTCGCTCGACGAACTCGTGGCGCACGGTACCGCCACGGGCCACCTCGCCGCGGCGCGGGCCGCCGTGCTGGCGCACCGCCTGCAGGCGGCGACTGCCTGGGCGTCCCCATTGGACGGCCCCGAGCCCCCGTACCCGAGCGACGAGCGAGCACCCCTGGGCCGCGATCCCCACCCCGAGCTCTTCGGTTCGACCACCGACGGCATCGTGGACCTGTCCGAGGACGTCAGCTCCCGAGATCTGCGCAACGCCGCAGCCGAGGGCTTCGACTCGGTGGAACTCGTCAAACGCTGGACGACGGCCACGATGGGCGCCGCGCAGGGCAAGCTGGAGACGGTCAATGTGGTCGCCGCCCTGGCCGAGGCAACGGGGTCGACCATCGCCGAGGTGGGCACCACCACGTGGCGGCCGCCGTACGCGCCGGTGACCCTCGGCGCCCTCGCCGGGCGGATGTTCGAGCCGGTGCGCGTCTCGTCACTGCACAACCTGCACGTTGCCGCGGCGATGACGCCCATCCAGGCAGGGCAATGGATCCGCCCCGAGCACTACGGCGACCCGGCGGCGGAGGTCCGCAACGTGCGGGCCAACGTGGGCATCATCGACGTCAGCCCGCTCGGCAAGCTGGACGTGCAGGGCCCCGACGCCACCGAGTTGCTGAGCCTGCTCTACGTCAACAAGTGGCGGCGCCTGGCCGTCGGCTCGGTGCGCTACGGGGTGATGTGCGCCGAGGACGGTGTGATCCTCGACGACGGCGTCACCGGGCGCCTCGGCGAGGATCACTACCTGATGAGCACCACCAGCTCGGGCGCCGGCGCCATGGAGGTCTGGATCCAGAACTGGCTACAGACCGAGCACCCCGACTGGCGGGTGCGGGTGACGCCGGTGACCGACGCCTTTACGAGCATCAACGTGGCCGGGCCGCGGTCACGGACGTTGCTGGGGGGGCTCGTCGACGACGTGGACCTCGACCCGGAGGCGTTCAAGTACATGCAGGTACGGCGGGGCACGGTGGCCGGCGTGGCCGGCTGCGTCATGTGGCGGATCGGCTTCACCGGCGAGCTGTCCTACGAGTTGCACATCCCCGCCGGCTACGGGCCGCACGTCTGGCAGGCGCTGCTGGATACCGGCGCCGACCTGGGCGTGGCGCCGTTCGGCCTCGAGGCTCAGCGCATCATGCGCCTGGAGAAGGGGCACTTCATCGTCGGCCAGGACACCGACGCCCTCACCCTGGCGCCGACCGCCGGCCTGGAGTGGCTGATCAAGCTGGACAAGGAGGACTTCACGGGCCGCCCCGAACTCCAGTGGGCGCTGGAGGGCGAGCCGGGCGCCGGCGGGCCGCCGCAACTGCCGCGGTTGGTGGCGGTGCAGCCGACCGAGCCGGGCTACGTACCGCCGGAGGCCTGCCAGATCGTGGCACGCGGGCCCGGCGGCGAGCGGATCATCGGCCGGATCACCTCGTCGCGATTCTCACCCACCCTGGAACGCTCCGTCTGCCTGGCCCAGGTGGAGGCCGACCACGCAGGCCCGGGGACCGAACTCACCATCGTGGACATCGGCGGTCGCCGCCACACCGCCACGGTGATCTCCCACCACGCCCACTTCGACCCCGAAGGCGAGCGCCTCCGTGTTTGAACTCTGGATGCACCTCCGGCAGGGGTACCGTCATTCCCGCGAAGGCGGGAATCCAGTCGTGAGGGACCGTCGTCGTGCGTGATCGACCCGAGTTTTCCGGTCCCCTGGCCGGCATTGAGGAGGCGCGCGGTGATGGCTGGCGCCTCAGCGACTGCTCGGGAACCTCGACGCTGCTGGTCTATGAGGACTTCGGGTCCGACGGTCTGATCGCCGAGCACCTCGGTGTCGGATTCGGTGCCGCGACGACGGCCGGCGCCGGCGCGCTGGCCTGCGGCGTTCGTCCGGGTGAGTGGCTGCTGCTGGGGGAGCGGTCAAGCGAAATCGTGCCGGGGGGTAGAGCCGTCACGGTGGACCTGACCCATGGGACGGCCATGTTCCGGCTGTCCGGCCCGGCGGCCCCCGACGTCCTGGCAGCCGCTTGCAGCATCGACAGCGCCGAGGAGATGATGCCCGACGGAGCGGTCTGCGGCGCCTCCGTGGCCAGGGTGGCCTGCATGCTCATCCGCAACGACGTGGCCGGCGAGAGGTCCTACCTCATCCTGTCGCCGCGCTCGTCGGGGCGGTATCTGTTCGACGCAGTGCGCGACGCAGGTGCTCCATAGGCCAACTGCCGAAGACCTTCAGGGTCAGCACGGCCAGGAACAGCGCCACCGAACTGAGCGCCATCGTGCCACCGGCGGCGGTGTCGTGGTGGTAGCTGACGAGGATGCCGACGGTCGTGGTGATCGCCCCCAGCACCACAGCCGCCGCCATGATCAGCGGGACGCGACGCACGAACAGTGCGGCGGTGGCCGGCGGTCCGATCAGCAGGGCGAACACCAGCAGCGTGCCGACCACCTCGAACGAGGAGACGATGGCCACCGCCAGAAGCGCCAGGAGCAGGAAGTGCGTGAGCCGGGGCCGGAGGCCGAGTATCTGGGCCTGGGTCTCGTTGAAGGTGAGGACCAGGAAGGCCCGGTAGAGCAGTAGCGAGCCGCCCGCGGAGATGGCGGTGGTGATGATCTGGCGGTGGATGTCGGCGTCGTCCACACCTGTGATGGCACCGAACAGCAGCCCGGTGAGATCGCCCCCGTAGCTGCCGGACTGGCCGGACATGATGACCACGGCCAACGCCAGCATGCCAACGAACAGGAGGCCGATGGCGGTATCGGTGGATAGGGGCGAGTAGCGGCGGAGGGCACCGATCCCGCCGACCACGACGAGAGCCGCCAGCAGGGCGCCGAGCGTCACGTTCCCGCCGAGGATGAGGGCAAGGGCGATACCGGGGAGCACTCCGTGGGCCAGAGCGTCGCCCAGGAAGCTGAGCCCCCGAAGGACAACCCAGGTGCCGATGACCGAGGTGGAGAGCACCGCCAGCAGGCCGGCGTACAGGGCACGCCGCATGAACGGGTTGGCGGCGAACGGCTCGATCCACCAGGCCCACGGGTCCGTCAGGAACTCCACAGCGGTGTTCTACCCGGTCGCGGGCCTGACGGTGAGAGTCATGCAACCGGCGGGCGGCCGGTCCGTCGCAGCCGGCCGCCCGCCGGACGATCTCAGCCGCCCAGTGCCTCGGCGATGGTTTGGGCGTTCACACGCATCATGGCGAGGTAGGTCTCGGCTTCTGATCCCTCCGGGCCGAGGGCGCCGGAGTAGAGGTTGGCCACGCTGACGCCCTCGAGCCGGTCGGCCAGAGCGTTCACGAGATCCCTGTGGTGGTCGAGGAACTCGCCGAAGATGGCCGATACCCCGGTCTCCTCGATGAGTTCTGCCAGTGCCTCCAGGCTCGCCGGGCTGGGCTCGGCCAGCGTCGAGAGCGACGGGATCACGGTGCCGATCACCTCGAAGTCGTAGCGGTCGGCGAAATAGCCGAACGCGTCGTGGTTGGTCACGAGCTTGCGGCTCGCTGCGGGCACTGTGGCGAGGGTCTCGGTGATGTCCTCGTGGAGTTGGCCGAGTTCGGCTAGGTAGGCATCGACGCACGCCGAGACTCTGTCCGCGTCCAGTCCGTGCTGGTCCACGAGCACCGCGGCGAGGCCCTCGACCACCTGTGCCACTCGCACCGGATCGAGCCACACATGCGGGTCCTCCGAGCCGTGGTCGTGCCCGTGCTCATCCTCGTGCCCGTGCTCGTCCATGTCCTCGTCGTCGTGGTCGTGGTCGTCCTCGTCGTCGTGGTCGTCCTCGTCGTCGTGGTCGTGGTCGTGGTCGTCCTCGTCGTCGTGCTCGTCCATGTCCTCGTCGTCGTGGTCGTGGTCGTCCTCGTCGTCGTGGTCCTCGTCGTCGTGGTCCTCGTCGTCGTGGTCCTCGTCGTCGTGGTCGTGGTCGTCGTCGTGGTCCTCGTCGTCGTGGTCCTCGTCGTCGTGGTCGTCCTCGTGGTCCTCGTCGTCGTGCCCGTGGCCTCCGAACATGTCGGCATCGAACTCGATTGTCGTCACCTGCTCGGCCGCGGAGAAGATCGGTGTGCCGTCGGCCTCCGCGGAGGCGAGGGTGTCCGCCAACCCCTGCTCGAGTTGCAGGCCGTTCACTACGATCAGGTCAGCCGCGTCGAGCCGGGCACGGTCGGCCATGGACGCCTCGAAGTCGTGCGGGTCGGCGAGGGGCGGCAGGATGGAGTCGACCTCGGCGAGCCCTCCGCAGGCCACGTTCCGGGTGATGTCCCCCCAGATCGAAGTGGTGGCGATGATCTGGGCCGGGGGCTGGTCGCTGTCACTGTCGGCCGCCGGCGCCTCGGTGGGTGAGGGCGCGGGAGTCGGCTCGGCAGGCGGCGGGGCGGCGGATTCGGCCGGAGGCGGGGCCGGGGCGCCGGCGGCCGGAGCAGTGGACGCGGGCTCCTCAGAAGCGCAACTCGCCAGAACGAGCGCCAGGGCGCAGCCGGTTGCGATCGCTCGCCGGAGCGGCGCCCCGCGCAGTGCCGCGACAGCGCGGCGGATCCGAGTTGTCGGGCCGAGATTCAGAATGAGATTCATGCTCGAAAGTATACTGCGAATGAGAACGGCTCTCACTTTTGAGAATCGATCCCATTGCGAGGGTCGCCAGAGGACCGATCTCAACCAGGGCTCACGATGTGATCGCGAAACCACCGACCACAAACCGGGCAGACCAACAGACCGGAGGCGACTCCCATGATTCGAACGGCGTTCCGCTCGGCGCCCCGCGCCGCTAGCGTGAGAGACGTGGGAGACCTTGGATTAGCAGGATCTGCCTGGCCGCAGAAGACCTCTCGGCTGCCATGACACTCGTCAGCGCGCAGGCCCGCGCTCCGGAGACCGTCAACGGGGGTCCGCCGCTGAGTGCTGAGGGCGTCAGCTTCAGCTACGGGGATCGCCTGGCCCTCAGCGACATTTCGATCTGCCTGCCGGCAGGTTCGGTGACAGCCCTCATCGGCCCCAACGGCTCGGGCAAGACCACGCTCCTGCACCTGCTCGCCCGGCTCATCGTCCCCGCATCCGGAACCGTCGAGGGGCCGGACCGGGTGGCATACATGCCGCACCAGCACGGCATCGGCATCTGGATGCCGCTGACGGTGCGCGAGGTCATCGGCATGGGGCGCTACAGGCTCCGCGGGCTCGTTGGCCGTCTCACCGCGGCCGACCGCGCCCGCGTCCGCGAGGCCGCGGAGATGCTGGAGGTGAGCGATCTCCTCCGCCGGCAGTTCGGCGAACTGTCCGCCGGTCAACGCCAGCGGGTGCTCATGGCGCAGACGATCATGCAGGAGGGCGATCTCCTGCTGCTCGACGAGCCGATCACCGGTCTGGACCTGGCGAGCCAGGGCAGGATCCTGCAGGTGATCAACGCAGAACGCGCCAGGGGTGCAATCGTGGTCCTTTCCACGCACCACCTGGACGAGGCGCGCCGCTGCGATCACGTGGTGCTCCTGGCGAATCGCTTGGTGGCGCAGGGGCCGCCGGCCGAGGTCCTCACGGCCGAGGTCCTGCAGGCCTCCTACCAGGGACGGATCGTGGAGGCCGGCGGCTGCTGCGGGCCCGAGCCCGACGGCTGTGACCCGTCCGATGCCGGCGACGAGTGCTGTGCGCATCCGGCGGATCGCGTGCTGGTGTTCGATCCGCATGCCCACGGCCACGGCGAGCACGACGAGCGCGCTCACGTCTGAAGGGCCCGGCTGAGGCGCCCGCCTGAATCGAGTTCATCTCCGCTGGGGACATTCGCCCGGCGGACCGTTGGAGCAGCCTGTCCGGCGGGGGGCGTGCCCTCGATCCGGAGCAGATCAGGAGCAGTGGGCGCAGTATCCGAAGGCGTCGATGCTGTGCTCGTCGATGCGAAGGCCGTGCACGCGGGCCGAGCGGTTCAGTTCCGCTTCGATGGCCTGCTCGATCTCGGGGTCCAGGTCGATGTCCACGACGGAGCCGCAGGCACGGCACACGAGGTGGTGGTGGTGTCGGCCGAGTTGTTCGGACAACTCGAAGTGGGCGTGATTGGATCCGACGACCAGGCGGCTCACGGTCCCGGCCTCCTCAAGCACGGTGAGGGTGCGGTAGACCGAACTCTGGGGGACGCGCTGGGTGAGGGGCAGAATCTCCGGGATGGTCAGCGGCCGGCCGGCGTCGGCCAAGACGTCGATGACTAGACGGTGATTGGACGTGAAGCGCCTGCCCTTGGCTTCGAGGCGCAGCCGGACCTCGTCGTGGAGGTCGTCACGATCAGTCGCCGACACGCACGAGAGCGTACCGTCCCGGCTGTGCCGGGTCGGGGAAGGAGGGGTCGGGTTGGGTGCCGTGAGTGCCACAATGGCGGGCGTGAGGCGCGGTGAGTCGAACAGCGGCGGACCTGACACCGTGGCCCGTCTTGTGACAGACCGCGTCGACGAGGCGGCGAAGCGGGCCGGCGGCAACCTGAAGTGGGGCATCGACGGGCCTGCCGTGCTGCCGGCCTGGATCGCCGAGCACGATTTGGGGCCGCCCCCGGTCGTGCGGGATGCCCTCCGCCGCATTGCCGACCTGCCCGACGTGGGTTACAGCCGGCGGGCCAACGAACTCGGCATTGCGTTCGCGGACTGGACGGAGCTGCGTCACGGCTGGCGCCCGGATCCCAACCTCGTGGTCCCGACCGCGGACGTGCTGCAGGGCATCTGGGCCGTCGTGGCGGCGTTCTCCGAGCCCGGCGAGGGGGTCATCACCACACCTCCCGTCTACCCGTACTTCCACGATGTGGCGCCCAGCCTGGGTCGCCGCAGCCTGGAGTGCCGGCTGCGTCACGACGCCGACGGTTGGCGTCTCGATCTGGATGACCTGGCGGCCCTACTGGAGCGAGAACCGGGTGCTCGCATCCTGTTGCTGTGCAGCCCCCACAACCCCACCGGCCACGTTTACCGTCCCGAGGACCTGCAGGTCATGGTGGACTTGACCCGGCAGCACGACGTCATCCTCGTCAGCGATGAGATCCACTTCGACCTCGTCTACCCGGGCGGACGCCACTACCCGACTCTGGCGCTGCCCGATGCGGCGCCCCATACCGTGGCTCTCTACTCCGCCGGCAAGGCGTTCGCGATCTCCGGGCTGCGTGCGGCCATCGCGGTGTTCGCCAGTGAGGAACTGCACGACCGCTTCAACGGGGCGATGCCGGCGCACCTCCTCGGCGGCGTGGGACGTGCCGGGGTCGAGGCGGCGATCACCGCCTGGCAGCACGGCGCCGGCTGGCTCGACGATCTCGTGGCGTTGTTCGAACGGCACCGACGGATGGTGGTCGACGTGCTGGCGGCCGAGTTGCCCGCGGCAGGCTGCCACCTGCCGGCGTCGACGTTCCTGGCCTGGCTGGATCTGTCGGCGCTCGACCTGGATCGCAATCCCGCTGCCAGGATCGTTGAGACGGCACAGGTCCGCACGTCGGAAGGACATGAGTTCGGTACCGGCGGCGAGGGCCACGTGCGCCTCAACTTCGGCACCTCCACGGCCCTGCTGGAGGAGATCCTGGATCGACTTGTGGGGGCGCTGGGGAGTTGAGCGGCGCGGCAGCCCCCGCTCAACCCGGCAACGGCCTGCTCAGTTGCGTCCGCCGCCGGTCAGGCGCTCGTCGGAGCCGAGGTAGGAGGCGATGACGGCGGGGTCGGCGCGTACCTGGTCGGGGGTCCCCACCGAGATGACCGACCCGGCCTCCAGGCAGTACATCCGGTCCGAGATGCCCATCACCAGCGGCACGTCGTGCTCGATCACCACCACTGCGGCGTCGAGTTCGGTCTGCACCTCCTTGATCCGGGGCCCGAATTCCTCGGTCTCCCGCTGGGACAGGCCGCCGGTGGGCTCGTCGAGCATCAGGACGCGGGCGCCGCCGGCCAGCATGCAGCCCAGCTCCACCACGCGGCGCGTGCCGGTGGACAGTTCGGAGACGAAGTAGCCGGCGAAATCCCCCAAGCCCAGGTAGTCGACCAGTTCGGCGGCCTCGGCCCGCTTCTGCCGCTCGGTGCCCGGCGACGGTGGCACGCCCAGCAGGGACGGCAACAGCAACGACCGGCGCCGCGCCTCCAGCGCCACCATCAGCGTCTCCGTGACCGTCAGGTCGGGGTAGAGGCGGGCGGACTGGAAGGTGCGCCCCAGGCCGCGCCGGTGACGCGCGTGCGCCCTGAGGTCCGACACGTCGGTTCCGAGCAACTCCACGGTGCCCGAGGCCGGCACGAACCCGCTGACCGCGTTCATGAGGGTGGACTTGCCCGCGCCGTTGGTGCCGATGAGCCCCACGAGCTCGCCACGGCGCACCTCGAAGTCCACTTCCCGCACCGCCCTGTTGCCCCCGAAGCTGACGCTGAGCGCCCCGGTGCGCAGCCAGACCGGCGAGTCGGGAACGGTCGGTCTCGGGGGCGCGGCGAGGGCCGTGACGGGTATCGGTGCGGACCTCGGCGGCGAGGCGCGCGACCCGAAGCGCGAGCGGCTGATCCAGTGCAGCAGGGCATCACGCCCGTTGTAGAGGAACTGCACGAGACCGCCCGGCAGGTAGAGCAACAGCAGCAGCAGCCCGATACCCGAGGTGACGAGGCGGATGGACTCCGGAGGCGCCGTCGGGTCGAACAGCGCTGGGATCCCCTTGACCCACAGCACTCCCAGGAACGGCCCGGCGATCGAGCCCAGGCCGCCGATCACCGAGATGGCCACCACGTCGATCGAGAATTCCGGCGCGAACGTGTTGGCGGGGCTGAGGTTCTCCTGCAGGGTCCCGTAGAGGGCTCCCGCCAGGGCGGCCACCGCGCCGGCGATGGCGAAACCCATGATCTTCATGCGGGTGACCGACACCGTGCTGGCCGCGGCCATCTCCTCGTTCTCCCGCACCGCCAGCAGTGAGCGTCCGATGCCCGTGTGCCGCAACCTCGCCAGCAGCACGGTCACCACGATCAGGAACCCCAGGCAGAGGAAATAGAACGACTTGCGGGAGGCGCCGAAGTCGAACGGCCCCAGCACCGGCTCGGCGACGGGGCGCACCGCGGTGGTGCCGCCGGTGAAGACGTCCTGCGCCAGGATCCAGTTGGCCGACGCCACGGCGAAGGCCAAGGTCGCCACGGCTAGGAACAGGCCGCGCACCCGCAGGGCGGGAATGCCGATGATCAGTGCCGCGAACGCCCCGATGAGCGTGCACAGCACCACCGCCAGGCCCCAGTTCAGCGAGAGCGACAGGTCGAAGGCGTTCAGCGGAATGGGGATGTCGTGGCCCTTGGTCAGCGCCACGAGGCAGAACGCGCCCAGGCCCACGAACGCGAACTGTCCCAGGGAGATCTGACCCGCCCAGCCGGTCAGCAACGTCAACGAGAGGGCCACCATCGTGTGGATGAGGATCCCCGTCCAGAGCCACAGCGACGTGGGGGAGTCCAGCAGCCAGCCCAACAACCCCAGGAACAGGAAGATGCCGCCCAGCCCGATGGTGCCCAGGTGGCGCACGATTGCCAGGTCGCCGAACTCTCTCGGCACCGCCCGGAGCTTGGGCGACAGCGACCAGCCGGCCTCGTCGCGGCGGGCGCGCACAGCGAACAGCACCGCAACCACCACCGCCCCGAACAGGAACAGGTCCACGATGGAGCGGTTGGCCGACTCCACGTTGTCCCGCACGATCTTCTCGGCGATGCCGACGCCGACACCTCCCAGCAGCGTCATCGGAAGGGAGCGCATCCGGGCGATGAGGCTCACGACGAGGGCCCGCAGCAGCAGCGGGGGCGCCAGGGCGGCGGTGCCGGTCTGCGCCGCGCTCACCCCCTCCAGCGGGGCGAAGAACACGGCGGTGGCGGCCGAGAGCGATCCGGCGATACCCCAGAGCGCGGTCGAGATCCGCCGCGTGGGGATGCCGTAGGTGCGGGCGGTCTCGGGATTGGCGGCGGACGCCCGTGTTGCCAGCCCGAAGCGGGTCTTGTGCAGCACCAGGCCCAGTAGGCCCACCATCACCGGCACGGCGATGATCACGATGAGTTCGCGCCCCAGGATCCGCAGATCGTCGGTGACCTGCCAGCGCAGGTCGAAGGGCGGCGGGATGGGGCCGGGCCGCAGCACCGACGGCAGGTTGATCCGGGCCAGCACCAGCAATTGACCCACCCCGATGGTGGCGATGAGCAGGACGAGCCGAGAGGACTGCGAGAGCCTCCGGATGATGGTCAACTCGATGGCGCCGCCGACGAGGAAACCGCCCGCGATCGCCACGACGAACGCCATCCACCAGTTGAGGCCGTAGCCCGCCAGCATCAGAACGAAGGTGGCGGCGCAGAGCGCGCCCACATCCGCGTGGGCGAAGTTCAGGATCCCGCTGGCCCGGTAGACGAGCACGAATCCGGCGGCGAGGGCGGCGTAGGTGAGCCCGGTGACGCCGCCGATGAGCAGGTCCTGCTGCGAGACCCCCCAGCCGACCACCTCGATCACGGTTCGACCGTCCCTTCGGTGGCGAGCCCCGGGGCTGCCTCCGGCTTTCCCAGGAATGCCGCTCGGAGCAGGTCCTCACGCTGCCGCAGATCCTCCGAGCGCCCTTCGAAGACCACCCTGCCGTTCTCGAGGAACATGGCTCGGTCTGCGAGGTCCAGGGCCAGGCTCACGGACTGCTCGACCACCAGCATCGTGCGACCCTGCTCGCGGAGCCGCGCCAGCGCCCCGAGCAGTTCCTGCACCACGATCGGCGCCAGGCCGAGAGTCAGTTCGTCGATCAGCAGCAGCTCCGGCCGGTGCTGCAGGACCATCGCCAACGCCAGCATCTGCCGCTGACCGCCCGAGAGGTCGCGGGCGGGATCGGCGAGACGCTCGGCGAGGGCGGGAAAGACGGCGAGCACCTCCTCCTGACGTTCCAGAACCTCGGCGCGACGGAGGCCCGCGCCGATGAGTGCCGCCTGCAGGTTGTCGCCGACGCTGAGGGGGGCGAACGTTCCCTCGCCGCCGCGCAGTTGCACCATGCCGACCCTGAAGCGGGTCTCGGGCTCGGAGTAGGTGATGTTCCTCGTCCCGAGCCGCACCGCCCCCTCGGTCGGCATCAGCAGGCCGCCGAGCGTGCGCAGCAGGGTGGTCTTGCCGGCGCCGTTGGCGCCCAGCAGGGCCACCGTCTCGCTGCGCGCCAGGGAGAAGCTCACGCCGAACAGCACGCGAACGTGGCCGTAACCGGCGGAGAGGTTGCGTACCTCCAGAAGGGGGGTCGCCCGCGATCGGGACTTCACCGCCGAAAGTCTGCCCCATCGGGCGGGGTCAGTCCCGAATCCTGCAACGGTGGCCGTTCGGGGAGGCAGCCCGACGGTGGGGCACCGGTGCGATCAGCCGCTCTGCAAGTTTTGGAACTCTGGTCTCGTCTATGTTGATTCGTCGTGGGACGGGGGTCGCGATTCGGGCGCACAACGGCCATTGCGCTCGCGGTGCTCCTGGCGGTGGCCTGCGGGGGCGGAGGCGAAACGCCCGCGGCCACGCCCGCTGAGCCCGAGGCGCCTGGAGCGGCGTCCTCCAGCGCCGCCGCGACCGATGGAGGTGAACCGGTCGGCGAGGGCGTCCCCGGCGGTGGCGACGATTCGGCGGTCGACTCTCGGGAGTCCGCGGAGGGCGCGCCCGCCGCCGGTGCCGAGGCCCCCGATGCCGGGGCCGCCAGGTCCGAGGAGACCGGGTCCGCCGGTGAAGCGGTCCCTGAGGCTCCCGCTCCCAGCCCGGACTCCGGAGCAGCGGAGACCGCCGCCGGTGAGACGACCGCGAACGTCTACCTCGACCCGCGCGGCGAGGTGTTCGCCGGGTTCCAGCGCGGCTTCGACCGCGACCACCCGTTCGGCTCGCTCGAGGCCTTCTGCTTCCCGCATGGCGAGGGGGCCGAGCCCCGGCTCGCCACCGACGCCGGCATCGGCGCCGACACCATCACCCTGGCGCACATCCGCACACGCATCGAGGAGATCGTGGACATGGGATTCGCCGCCCCGGTCGGCGACCCGACGGACATGTTCGACACCTTCACGCGCATCGTCAACGAGCGCTGCGGCGGCGTGTGGGGTCGCCGGATCGATCTCCGGTTGGTGGAGGTCGCCGCCCTGGGCGTCGGCGGCACCGACATCGACACGCTGCGCAACGCCGCCTGCATCGAGGCCACCGAGGAGCACGAGGCGGTCATCCTCGTGAACTCCACGAGCTTCCAGGGCACCGCCATGCTCTGCGTCACCGAGGAGCACGACTCCGCCCTCATCGGCCATCAGGCGCTGCCGGCGGAGTACGTGCAGCGGGGCGGCGGGCGCCTGTTCACGACGGCCACCACGCTGGAGGCCAACCTGGCCGCCCTGGCCGAGTACGCCATCTCGACGGGCGCTCTGGAGGGCCGCCGCGTCGGTGTCGTGGCGCCGAACACGCCGGGGGAGGCGGAGGCCACCGAGGCCTCTCTGGTGGCGACGCTGGAGAGGGCGGGTGTGGACGTGGCCGTCTTCGACGTCCTGGACTGCGCCGGCACCTCCATCTGCATCGGTGGCATGGCGGAGTCGGTGCAGCGCCTCATCTCCGAGCGCGTCGAGGTGCTGTTCCCCACGGTGAACGCCATCACCCTGCCGGCCTACATCACCGAGATGGTCACGCAGGGCTTCGCGCCCGGTGACGTGCGGTTCTACAACTCCGACTTCAACAGCCACGGCAACGAGATCGTGTCGAGCCTGATCGTCACCTTCGGCGGCGAGGCGGCGGGCGCCCTGTACGACGGCACGGTGTTGCTCGTGCACGGGGACTCGGGCCGCTACCGCCTGCCCGAGTACCCCGCGGCCACTCCGTTCGACACCATGTGCATGCGCGAGTACGCCGAGAACTCGGCCATCGGCGAGTACTACGACCCGCGGGATCCCAACGAGACCAACAAGCACGGCATGGTGGGCCTGGTGTGCAGCGTCTATCGCGTGGCGCTCCGGGGCCTCTACGACGCCGGCCCCAACCCCACCCGCGCGGACATCTTCGCCGCCCTGGAGAACCTCGGGCCGGTCGACCTGGTCAGCATGCTGCCCGGCTCGCTGGCTCCCGGGAAGTGGACCATGGGTGACTCGCTGCAGCCGGTCACCTTCCGCTACCCGTGCCCCTTCGCGGGCATGGGCACCGACGCCGACACCTGCCACGTCCCGGGCGACTACAGCGCTCTACAGGTCGGCGTCGGCTGACCGGCACTCGCGGCCGGCGCCGGTCGCGGCAATCCATTTCGTCTAGCTTGGACAGTCGTGAGAGCGCGAACGGTCGTCTGTCGCGCCGGCGCGGCCGCGCTGGCCGCTGTCCTGCTGGCGGCGGCCTGCGGGGGGAGTGCATCAGAACCCGATACGGGTGCCGGGCCCGGGCCGGCCCCGGCGGGCAGCGCTTCCGCTGCGGGCGAGAGCGCTGCGACCACCGACACCGACGCTCCCTCCGCCGAGGCGGCTGAGTCGAGCGACGCCCCTGCCGCACCCGCACCGGCCGCCGAGACAGCCGGCGACGAGGACGCCGAGGAGACCGGGACGGCGACTTTCGAGACGGTGCCCAGCCCCGCCGAGGCCGCTGACGAGCCCCCCGCCGGCAGCGACCCCGACGAGCCGGCACCTGAGGAGAGCGCCGACACCGGGCCGCCTCCCAACTTCTACGAGGATCCCCGCGGCGGGATCTTCGCGGACTTCCAGCGGGGCTTCGACCGCAATCACCCGTTCGGTTCTCTCGATGCCTTCTGCTTCCCCCACGACCCGCCGGTCGAGGCGCTCCGGGCCACCGGAGCGGGAATCGAGGCCGGCTCCGTCACCCTCGTGCACATGCGCTCGAATATCGAGGAACTCATCGGCCTCGGCCTCGGCGTCGACGTCGGCGACCCGACGGACATGTTCGAGGTGTTCACCCGCATCGTCAACGAGCGCTGCGGCGGCGTGTGGGGACGCCAGATCGACCTGAGGCTGGTGGAGGTGTCGGCTCTGGGCGGTGGTGGCGTGGACATCGACACGCTGCGCAACGCCGCCTGCATCGAGGCCACCGAGGGCCATGACGGCGTCATCGTGATGAACGTGACCACTTTCCAGGGCACCGCCATGCTCTGCGTCACCGAGGAGCACGATTCCGCGTTCATCAGCCATGAGACCCTGCCGCAGGAGTACATGGCCCGGGGCGGCGGGCGCCTGCTCACAACCGCCAGCACCCTGGAGGAGATCCTGAGCGCCCTCGCCCGCTACGCCATCGACACCGGCGCCCTCGAGGGTCGTCGCGTCGGCGTCGTGGCCCCCAGCACGCCCGGCGAGGCCGAGGCGGTCGAGGGCAGCCTCGTGGCGACCCTGGAAGCGGCCGGGGTGGACGTGGCCGTCTTCGACGTCATCGACTGCGGCGGCACGTCCATCTGCGTCGGCGGCGTGGCCGAGTCGGTCCAGCGCCTCGTCGACGAGGGCGTGGAGGTGCTGTTCCCCACACTCAACGCGGTCTCGCTGCCGTCCTACATCACCGAGATGGTCGCCCAGGGCATCGAGCCTGGTGATGTGCAGTTCTACAACTCCGACTTCAACAGCCAGGGCAACGAGGTGGTGGCCGGCCTGATTGTCACCTTCGGTGGGGCCGCGGCGGGCGAACTCTACGACGGCGCCATCATGCTGGTGAACCTCGACACGGGCCGCTTCCGGGATCCGGACTGGAATCCGGGTGCCTTCGACGAGATGTGCATGCGGGAATACCGCGAGAACTCGCCGACAGGCGAGGACTACGACCCGCGCGACCCGGTCGAGACCAACAAGTACGGGATAGTGGGTCTCATCTGCAGCGAGTACCGGGTGGCCTTGCGCGCCCTCTACGACGCCGGCCCCAATCCCACCCGCGCGGACATCTTCGCCGCTCTGGAGAATCTTGGCCCGGTCGACCTGGCGTTCATGCTGCCGGGCTCACTCGCCCCCGGAAAGTGGGCGATGGGCGACTCGGTGCAGCCGATCACGTTCCGGTATCCCTGCCCTCTCGAGGGCCTCGGGACCGACACCAACATCTGCCTGCTGCCGAGCGACTACAGCGAACTGCGCATCAAGGTGAACTGAGCGACCCGCCGGCCGGGTTCGGTGCTGCCTTCAGGGACGGCGGGGGAACCGGCTGAAGTCGGGAGGCGTGCGGTTCACGTAGCTGTCCCGGCCGTGCTGGGCCTCGTCGGTCTGGTAGAAGAGCAGGGTGGCGTCGCCGGCGAGTTGCTGGATGCCGGCCAAACCGTCGTCGGCGGCGTTCATGCCGGCCTTCAGCATCCGCAGCGCGAGCGGTGAGTGCTCGAGCATGCGGCGGCACCAGCGCACCGTCTCGACCTCGAGTCCCTCGAGAGGCACCACCGCGTTGACGAGCCCCATGTCGAGTGCCTCGGCGGCGTCGTACTGGCGGCACAGGAACCAGATCTCCCGGGCCTTCTTCTGCCCCACGTGGCGCGCCAGCAGGCCCGATCCGTAGCCGCCGTCGAAGGAGCCGACGCGCGGCCCGGTCTGGCCGAACACGGCGTTGTCGGCGGCGATGGTCAGGTCGCAGACGATGTGCAGGACGTGCCCGCCACCGATGGCATAGCCCGCCACCATCGCCACGACCGGCTTGGGGGTGCGCCGGATCTGGACCTGCAGGTCCAGCACGTTGAGACGGCCGATGCCCCGGCGGGCCACCTCGTCGTCGCCCAGGTAACCGTCGTCGCCCCTGATGCGCTGATCGCCCCCTGAGCAGAAGGCCAGGTCGCCGGCCCCGCAGAGGATCACCGCGCCGATCTCAGCGTCGTCACGCGCCCGGTTCAATGCGTCGGACAGCTCGAAGAGCGTCTGGGGTCGGAACGCATTGCGAACCTCGGGACGCCGGATCGTGAGCTTGGCGATGCCGCCGGCGGTGGCGTAGCCGATGTCGCCGTAGGTTCCGCTGCTGTCCTGCCAGTCGGCACCGGGCCGGATGAGGCTCCGGGCGGGATCGGCCTCGCCTCGTGGCCGCGGCGCGGCGAAGTGGTCGGATCCGCCCGAGGGTCGGGTATCGCTGGGCTGGTTCACAGGGCCTCCCGATTGGATGTTGCACGGCCGGCCCGGGGAGCCGGGACAGCGCTCGGAGCCGGCAGCCACTGACACGGTATTGCCCCGGGGCCGAGGTGCAGCGCGAGGCGTGCGGCCGGCGAGGCGCGGGCCGGGGAGTGCCGTCAGTTGCCGTGCCCGCCGTCGCGGAGCCGGGCGAGGCGACCGCGATCGGGGGCGAGGCCGATGCCGCTTCGCGCCGGGAGCCTCAGCGCGCCCTCGTCGACGGGAAGCGGCTCGCAGACGTCCTCCTGCAGCATCGTCGACGTCGCCAGACCTGCCGGAGCGCCACCGACGGCCGCGGCGATGTGCGCCGCGGTCGCCACGCCCACGGCGCTCTCGAGGAACGATCCGACAACGGTCGTCGTGCCGGTCGCGCCCAGCGCGGCCACAGCACCGAGCACCGCGTGCGGGTCGCCCAGCGCGGAGGGTTTCAGGACGGCTGCGGAGGTGCCGAGCGGCAGGTGACGGTGGAGGTCCGCCAGCGGCGGCAGGCTCTCGTCGACGGCGATCGGCACCGGAGCCTGCTCCTGGAGACGCCGCAGGTCGGCGAGCCCGCGGCACGGCTCTTCGATCATCTCGGGCTCGAATGGGGCCAGGGCCTCCGTGGCGGCCAGGGAGTCGCGTCCCCAGGCGCCGTTGGCGTCGAGACGGAGCGCGGCATGCGGCGCAGCCTCCCGAAGTGCCGAGACGCGGGCCATGTCATCGGCCAGCGGCCGGTTGCCGACCTTGAGCTTCAGCGTCTCGAACCCTGCTGCTGCGGCGGCTGCTGCAGCTCCGGCAACAGCGGACGGGTCATCGCCCTCAAGCAGCGCCGCCGTCGGCACCTCACCGGGCACGGGTCCCCGTCCGGGGAATGCTGCGGCGCTCAGGTACCCGGCCAGAGTCGTGCCGCGCCGGCGAGCCAGCAGGTCGGCCACGGCCCCACCGACGGCCGCCCATGCGCACGGCACATGGGCGAGGGTCTCCGCGGCGCGCCCCCCCAGCCCTTCGGGATCGGCGCCGGGCCCGACGTCGCGCAGCCACCTTGCCAACACGCTCGAGGTGGTCGCCAGATCGGGTCCACCCCAGCCGGCGAGAGGTGCGGCCTCGCCCCAGCCCTCATGCCCGTCGCTGTCGCGGAGGCAGACCAGCACTCCACGCCGGTGCGTCAACCGGCCACGGCCGGTGGGGAGGGGATGCCGCAGCCGCAGCACGTAGTGATGAAGGGTGGCGACGGTGCCGTCGCCCAGCGGGACCGCCGCGCCGGGTTCGTCGGCTCCTCCCGCTGTCACGGGGCGACCCGGCCCGCGCGCCGCGGCGTGTCCGGGGCGGCCGGTGGGCGCACCGTCAATCCTCGCGGCGCGGCCGATCGGTGTCCGATAGCGCGGTCTGCACCGCCTGCTCGACCTCGCGGTGCTGTGCCACGTTCGCGGCAGCGTCGACCGGGATCTCGATGACGCCGATGCCTCCGGCCGCCTTGCAGAGTGCCAGCGCGTCGCCCAGTTCGGCGCCGGTCGTCGCCTGCCGGTGGCCGATCCCGAGCCCTGCCATGACCGCCGCAAGGTCGGTGCCGTGGGGTGTCAGGAAGAAGCGATCGAACGTCGCCGGCGGGATCGCACCGGCGATCGGGAGGAACGAGAAAATGCCGCCACCGTCATTGTTCGGGACCACGACGGTCAGGTCGATCCCCGCCCGGGCGGCGCCGAGCAATCCTCCGATGTCGTGGAGCAGCGCCAGGTCACCGGCGAGCAGCACGACGGGCGCCGGCGCGCCGGCCGCAACCCCCGCGGCGGCGGAGACGACGCCGTCGATCCCGTTGGTGCCGCGGTGCGCCACGATCCGCGGGCCGTCGGGGTGCGGTTCGGTGAAGGCGTCCAGGTCGCGCACCGGCATGCTGTTCGAGACGTACAGGGTCGTGTCCCCTGCGAGCATCTCCCCGAGTGCGCGAGCCAGCCCGGCCTCGAGGAACGGTGCTTCCCCGAGCGCCCCGGAGATTGCCTTCTGGGCGACGGACTCGGCGTCGCGCCAGGCGCGCGCCCAGGAGGATTCCGAGCGCCCCGTGAGATCCGCTCCGGCGCCGAGGATCGCCAGGGTCTCGCCCGCCAGCGTCCCGATCGGGCTGCGCCAGAGTCCCGCCGGAACGGTCGTGGGTTCCGCCCATTGATCGAGCGGATCGACGAGCCACGTCTCCGAGCGCCACGCGGCCAGCCCTTCGCGCAGCACCCGGCCGGCTGTCGGATGCCCGATCCGGACGATCACGTCGGGCCGGTGCTGTTCCCAGAACGGGGCGTTGGATGCCAGGTGGTGCCCGCCGGCGACGACAATCGAGCCCTCCGAGGGGCCCGAGCGAAGGCCCGAGGCGGCGTCGGCGACGAGCGGCCAGCCGGTCAGGGCTGCCAGTCGTTTCAGCGAGGCGGCGTCGCCGGCCCGAAGATCTGAGGGTCCGATCGCCAGCAGGCCTCGCTCGTGGTCCGCCAGCAGGTGCGCCAGCGTCGTGGCCTCGCCTGGTTCGCCGACCATGCAGCTCGCCGGCTCCGGGATCTCGAGGAGCCCGGGGGCCGCCGGATCCCGACGATGACCCGTCAACAACTCGCCGGGCGGCTCGAGGGGCTCGCGCAGCGGGACGTTGAGGTGCACGGGGCCGCGGGGCGGGCTGCCGGCGGCGGCGACCGCCCGCCGGGCGATGTAGCGGGCGTGACCGGGGTTCACCTCGTCAGGGATCGGCAGATCGGCCGACCAGCGGACGTGGCCGCCATAGAGGCGGATCTGGTCGATCGTCTGCCCGGCGCCACGGTCACGCAACTCCGGCGGGCGGTCGGCGGTCAGGACCACGAGAGCCACGCCGTCGAAGAACGCCTCGGTGACGGCGGGCAGGTAGTTGGCCGCGGCGCTGCCCGACGTGCAGATGAGGGCGACGCAGCCGCGCTGCGCCTTGGCGAGGCCGAGGGCGAAGAATCCGGCCGATCTCTCGTCGACCTGCACCCAGCAACGCAGTCGTCGATCGGCGTCGGCGGACAGGATCAGAGGAGTCGAGCGGGACCCGGGGGAGCAGACGACGTGGCGAACACCCTGGTCTGCCAGTTCCTCGAAGAACTCCCCGTAGTAGTCGTACGCGCTCACTGCCGGGAGGCGGCGGCGAATGGCCCGCTGTCGATGGCCGCCGGCAGAGCGTTGAGTTTGGTGTCGGTCTCGGCCAGTTCGGCGGCCGGGTCCGAGCCGGCCACCACGCCGGAACCGGCGAAGAGTGCGACCTCGTTGCTGGCGGAGTCCACGAGTCCCGAGCGCAGGGCGAGGCAGAACTCGCCGTTGCCGGCCAGATCGGCCCATCCCACGGGGCCGGCGAACCAGCCGCGGCCGCTCGGCTCATGTGTGCGCAGGAAGTCGATCGCGCCCGCCGCAGGCAGGCCGCCCACCGCCGGTGTCGGGTGGAGAGCTCCGGCGAGGTCGAAAATCGCACCCGGAGCGGTGCCGACACGGCCGCGCAGGGGCGTGTGCAGGTGTTGGATGCCCGGCAGCGACCGGACCTCCGGCTCGGTGGGGACAGGCTCGAGCGCGACGCCGGCGGCGGTCAGGCGGCTCTGCAAGTGCTCGACCACGGCGTCGTGCTCCCGGCGCTCTTTGGAGCTGGCCCGCATCGCCTGTGCGAATGCCGCGTCCTCTTCCGGGGTGTCGCCGCGGCCGCACGATCCTGCGAGGGCGTCGGTCTCGGCGATCCCGCCGGAGGTGCGGATCAGCAACTCGGGCGTCGCCCCCACGAGCGTGAGTGATCCTTCGCCGACGGCGAAGGTCGTCGCCGTCGGGTAGCGGTCGGAGAGTCGGCGCACCAGCGCGCCGATGGCGCCCTCACCCGGTGAGCCGGCGAGGCGGGCCGTGACCTGCCGGGCCGGGACGACTTTGCTGAGTGAACCGGCGCCGATCTTCTCGAGCGCAGCCGTGATCGTGGCCAGGTAGGCGTCGTCATCGGCATTGGACCGGTGCCCGAGGAGTATGAGTTCCGGGGCGACGGCAGGGACCGAGATCGCGGCCTGCAGCAATGCGGTGGCGCGCCCGATGGTCTCGTCCAGCAGCCGCCGGCGAGCCGTGATGAACCATCGAACGGTGCCGCCTCGGGTGATTCCCGTCAGTTCGGGCACGACGAGGGCCCCGGTGCCGAACTCCGCCCAGCGTGACGGATTGCCGTTGGGCTTCGAATCGAAGGCGAAGCCTCCGCAAAGGATCGGCCCGGCAGGGATCTCCAGGGATTCGGGCCCGGGCGGGTCGGGCGTGCGTCGAAGGAGCGGGGCAAGGTCGGAGGCGAGGCGGGCGGCCTCGGCGAACCGCTCCTGAGGGCCTTGCGGTTGCCAGTGGAGAGCGGCGCCGATGCCGACCAGGGCCAGATCCCTGTCCGGTTGGATCCAGCAGAACCGCTTGCGCCCGCCTGCGGTGGCCAAGACGGCCAGTGGGTCCACCGGCGGCGGGACGGGCAGCTCGCGGTGGATCAACTCGGCCGCGTGGGCGAGTCCGTGCACGTCGGTAGGCGCCTCCCCGGCTGCGAGGCTCATGCAGGAGTTCTCTGTGCGCCGTCCCCGGGCGGCTCAGCCCCGGCGCGCTCGCCGGTCCATCGACGACGAGGCTCCGGACCCGGGTACGTGGGCGATTCTGGTCGGCCGGGCGTCCGGTCCGTCGATGTCCTGCAGCACGGTGTGAGTATAGGAGTGGCGCATCTTCAGGCCCTTCGCGTGCGCTCCGGCGGGGGCCGCGGACGTCGGCTGCCGGGCACGGCGCGAAGCGAGCCCGCGGACGTGCCCGGAGCGGCTCTCCGGTACCTCGATGGCTCCATTGGACGGTGGAATCGCTTGCTACGCTGCCGCCGCGTGCGATCGTCGGGTCGAATACAGAATCGTCGGACGGCTCGGTGCTCGGTTTTGATTGTGGTTTGCCTGCTGGGAGCCCTTCCCGCCGCTTCGCCGGGCGCCGCGCAGGAGACCATCGCCGAAGCGCGCGCCGAGTTGGAACGCGTCGAGGAGGAGAGGTTGGCCGTGCGTGCGCGGATCGACGTGCTCGCCGCCGAGGACGCCGAAGTCTTCAAGGCGCTCCAGGCCGCGGAAGAGTTGGTGGCGCGCCAGGCGGCGCAGGTGGAGGCGGCGGAGCAGCAACTGCGTGCGGAGATCGCCGTCCAGCGCCAGAACGAGGCGGCAATCGGATGGGCCCGGCTCGATATCGAGGATGTCAAGCTGGACATCGAGGAGATCGTTGTCGAGGTCTACCTGCAGGCCGGGAGCACCCGGACGACGACGCTGCTGAGTTCGGATGATCTGACCCACGGCCTGCGCCGCCTGGCGCTGCTCGAGGCGGTGCACGGCAGCGCCGGTGACCTGGTGGATGAGATCCGCCTCGCCGAGGACCGCTACAACGCGGCGGTGGCGGAGGCCGAGGCGTCGGTCGCCGAGGTGGAGCGCCTGCAGGAACTCCTGGGGGCCGACCTCGCCGTCCTCGACGAGCGCCGCGACCGGCAACTGCTCATCAAGGCGGAACTCGACAACCGTCGTCGCGCCCTGGAACGGGAGTTCGCCGCCTGGGACCGCGAGGCTTCCGAGCTCGAGACGTTCATCCAGGTCGAGGAGTACCGCCAGAAGGCCGAGGAGTGGGTTCGCGCCCAGGAGGCCGCAGAGGCGGCGGGAGGGTTCGTCTGGCCCACCGCGGGGACGGTGACGTCGGGTTTCGGCAACCGGCTCCATCCCATCCTCGGTGTGTACCGGCTGCACGCCGGCATCGACCTGGGGACGGCACACGGCCAGCCCGTCTACGCGGCACGGGCCGGCGTCGTGATCACGGCCGGCCCGTGGGGCGGCTACGGCAACGCCGTGGTGATCGAGCACGGCAATGGGCTGTCCTCGGTGTACGCCCATCTCTCCACGGTGAACGTTCGTCCGGGCAACCTCGTTCGTGCCCTCGATCAGGTCGGCGCCATTGGATCCACCGGACTCTCCACCGGCCCTCACCTGCACTTCGAGATTCGCCTGTGGGGCACCGCCGTGGACCCGCTCAGGTACCTCCCGTGACGGGCTCGCGGCCCTCAGTGGCCCTGCTGACCGATCAGTACGAGCTGACGATGATCGACGCCGCCCTGCGATCGGGTGTCGCCGACCTCCCCGCCACGTTCGAGGTGTTCTGCCGCCGGCTTCCACCGGGGCGGCGCTATGGGGTCGTCGCCGGCACGGGACGCCTGCTGGCGGCGCTGGCCGACTTCCGCTTCGGTCCTGAGGAGTTGGACTTCCTGCGCAGCGGCGGGATCGTCTCGGCGGCCGGGTTGCGGCGACTCGCGGACTTCCGCTTCTCCGGGGACATCTGCGGGTACCGCGAGGGCGAGCTGTACGTTCCCGGGTCGCCGATCCTCACGGTCACCGGCAGCTTCGTCGAGACGGTCGTGCTGGAGACGTTGGTGCTCTCGATCCTCAACCACGACTCGGCCATCGCCGCCGCGGCGGCGCGCATGCGGGCTGCCGCCGGTGAGCGGATGCTGCTGGAGGGAGGCAGCCGGCGCACCCATGAGGAGGCGGGACCGGCGGCCGCGCGGGCCGCCTACGTGTGCGGGTTCGACGCAACGTCCAACCTGGAGGCGGGTCGGCGCTTCGGCGTGCCCACCGGAGGCACCATCGGGCACGCCTTCATCCTGGCGCACGCCGACGAGCGAGCGGCCATGGCGGCGCAGGCGGGCCTCCTCGGAGCCGCCAGCACCTACCTCGTCGACACATACGACGTGGCCGAGGGTGTGCGGCGAGCCATCGATGTTGCCGGCCCCGGAATGGGCGCGTTGCGTATCGACTCGGGGGACCTGGCGGCTTCGGCCGTCGCGGTCCGCCGTCAGCTCGATGAACTCGGCGCGCATCGCACCCGCATCATTCTCTCCGGCGACCTCGATGAGCACGACATCGCAGCCCTTGCCGCGGTTCCGGCGGACGGTTATCTCGTGGGTACGGAGTTGGTGGCGGGTGCCGGGGCTCCGACCGCCGGGCTCGTCTACAAGCTCGTCGAGATCGACGGGCGCGCGGTTCGCAAGCGGTCGCTGGCCAAGTCATGGCGACCGGGACGCAAGCGAGCGTTCCGCCTCCTCGATGATTCCGGTGCAGCGTCGGCGGAGTTGCTGCTGAGACCCGGCGAATCCGCGCCGGCGGGTGCCATCGCCCTTCAGGAGGATCTCGTGGTGAGAGGCGAGATCGTGACCGGGCACGGCGCCGACCCCGGGATCTTCACCGGTCGAGCCCGCGCCTATCATCGAGAGGCGCTCGCCCGGCTCGACACGGCCGCGCTCGAGTTGGCGCCCGGCGAGCCCTGGTTGCCCATCGAGCCGCCGCTGGAGGACGCATGAACTCGCCGGCCGCATCCGGTCCCGGCACCGGCACGGCGCGCGCACTGGTGATCGTGGACGTGCAGAACGACTTCTGTGACGTGCCCGGTGCCACGCTGGCGGTGTCGGGGGGCGCAGCCCTGGCGGGGCGCATCAGCCGGTACGTCCGCGACTCCGGGGACAACTACGCCGCGGTCGTCGCGACCCGTGACTGGCACATCGATCCGGGGGACCACTTCTCCGATTCTCCCGACTACGCGTCGACCTGGCCGCCGCACTGCCGCGCCGGCACCGCCGGCGCCGACTTCCACCCCGACCTGGACACCGACGCCCTCGACGAGGTCTTCTCCAAGGGCCGGTATTCGGCGAGTTACACGGGATTCGACGGCGCCGACCCCGGCAGCGAGTCGCTCGAGGGTTGGCTGCGCTCGCGCGGCCTCGAGGCGGTGGATGTCGTGGGGATTGCGACCGACCATTGCGTGCGGGCGACGGTTCTCGACGCCGCTCGCCTGGGTTTCGAGACGCGGGTGCTGGCGGACCTCTGCGTCGGCGTGGCACCCGATACGACCCGCAGGGCGCTGGCGGAGATGGCTTCTGTGGCCGAGGTCACCGAGGCGTCCGGGGCCTGACTCCCGGGTCCGACCCTCTCAGCGGCCCGGGATTCTCAGCGGATCGCGCGGACGGCGGTTCGAAACGACCAGAGTTCGCTCAGTCCGGTGACCATCTCGGCCAGCGCGGCGACCGGATCCTCGTCCCGCAAGGTCTCCGCGGCGTGCCGGAGGCGGATCTCCCTGGTCGAGAACCGGAGGCGATGCTCCACCATGCTCATGAGCATCGCCGGATGGCGGGTGGCGGGCGGGATGTGCGACACGATCTCCTTGAGCGCCGCGGCGTCGTAGAGCCGCACTGTTGAACCCATGTCGTTGCGCCACACGCCGATCGACAGTCCGGCGAGCGGGCGCAGCACCCGCCCCGCCAGGGCGTGCCGGTCACCCACGACGATGCGGGCACCGGCCTCGTAGCCGTCGAGAAGGCGGGCCACGTCGCTGTAGCTGAGCCGGACATCGCCACCGGCGACGAGCACGAGGTCCCCGCCCGTGATCAGCGCCAGCCGGCAGGCCTCCAGCAGGCCGAAGCGGCGCTCGGGTCGCGGAGCAAGCACCTTGTGCTCACGCGCGAGGCCGGCGAGCGCCTCATCGAGCATCAGGACGTCGCCGCTGGACGCTTGCAGAAGCACCGCCGTCACGGTGCGGCGGGGCTCGGCGGCACTCACAGGGAGCGACGCTAGCGGCTCGGGCTCGTCAGGCCTCCGCCGGGCCGGCGGGATCGGGTGCGGCGGGCTGATCAGGGCCGGTGAAGTAAACGGCAGCGGTCGCGATCACGAACAGCGTCGTCGTGGCAACAAGGGCCAGGAATCCGTCCCCCAGCCCGTAGTCGACCGTCACACGCAGACCGTTGTCGAGGTCCTCGCTGTAGTCGAGGCTGTAGTCGATCGCCAGCGCGGTCACGATGTCGGCGACGAAATAGACCAGGAAGCCGCTCACCAGCGCGGCGGCGAGTTGACGGCGCAACACCCAGGCGGCCAGTGGCGCGGCGAGGAGGAAGATGGCCCAGCCGGTGAGTTCCGGGATGAACTCGGCGCCGTCGAGGCGGGCCACCATGCCGCGCCGGTGGATCAGGGGGTCGAATCCTTCGCTGAGGGCGGTCCCGGACTCGCTCACGGGAGCCCGTCGCACGGTGATGATGAAGTCCGGGAGGAACCGCGCCACGATCCAGCCGATGCTGAGGACTCCGAGGCCGAGCACCAGCCACGGACTCCGGGGCCTGCCGTCGGGGCGGCACCCGCCGCAGCATTCGTCGCTGACCAGCAACCCGGCATAGATCGCCGCCAGGAGTTGGAGGACGTAGGAGGCCAGCCCCAGCCAGAAACCCGCCGCAGGAGTGGCGTCGTTGTAGGTGAACATCCCGAAGGTGTTCTCGACGATCACGTAGAACATGCCGATCGTCAATCCCACGAAGGCGACCGCACCGGCGGTGCGATGACGCGGCCGCGACACGCAGAACAGGATCATGGCGAGAGCGGACAACTGGATGCAGGTGAACCAGAGGTTCACCGGATCATCCACGAGCCGGCCGGTCTGGTCGTCCCAGGTGACGTACAGCGACAGGATCGACAGAGCGAACGACGCCACGCCGAACTGCCCCACGGCGAGCAGCCGGCGCCGCGAAGGGTCGGCCGCGGCCCCGAACGGCGCGAGCAGGACGCTCGCGCGGCGGGCGGGCGCCTTGCCGTCCGACCGTTGCTCGTTGTCCATGGGATCCTCGAATCGTGCGCCGCAGGTCGCGCCGTCGCCGCTCACCGCGACGCGCGGACCGCACCCGCGCGGAGACTACAGGGGTGCCGCAGCGCGGGCGGGGCGATCGCCGTCGGTGTGAGAGAAGCCGCGACCGCCGGTTAGAGTCCTCCCGTGCCTTGGCCCCCCGCGGTCGATCTCTACAGCGACACCCAGACGAAGCCCACCGAGGCCATGCGCCGGGCCATGGCGGCGGCCGAGGTGGGTGACGAGCAGCAGGGGACCGATCCCACCGTCAACCGCCTGTGCGCCCGGGTGGCGGAGATGCTGGGCCACGAGTCGGGGCTCTTCCTGCCCACCGGCACGATGTGCAATCTCGTGGCGGTCGCCACGCACACGTCGCCGGGTGACGCCATCGTGGCTTCGGAGGACAGCCACATCGTGCGGTCCGAGACCGGTGGAGCGGCCGCCTACTCCGGCGTGATCACCGACCTGTTGCCGAGTGACGGGGGCCGCTTCGGCCCCGAGGCGGTGGCCGAGGCGCTGGCGCCGGGCAACGCATACCGCCCCTGGCCGCGCCTGCTTTGCCTCGAACAGACCCACAACTTCGGCGGGGGCACCGTGTGGCCGCTCTCGCAGTACCGGGCGGTCGCGGATGAGGCGCACGGGACCGGGGTGCCGGTGCACACCGACGGGGCCAGGCTCTTCAACGCCACCGTGGCCTCGGGAACCGAACCGGCCGACTGGGGCAGGCCCACCGAGAGCATCTGGGTGGACTTCACCAAGGGCCTCGGCGCGCCGATGGGAGCCGTGCTGGTCGGCGGGCGGGACTTCATCGAGGCGGCTCGGGTGCACAAGCACCGTTGCGGGGGCGCCATGCGGCAGGCCGGCATCGCCGCCGCCGGTTGCCTCCACGCGCTCGACCACCACATCGAGCGCCTCGCCGACGACCATGCCAATGCGGCCCGGCTCGCCGAGGGGATCTCGGCTCTCGGACTTGGCACCGAGGATGTCGAGACCAACATGGTGTGGATAGACATCACCTCGACCGGGCTGCGGGCGGCGGAGTTCCTCGATCGTCTCGCGGCCACGGGCGTGCGCATGAGCCGGGTCGAGGAGCGGGTGCGGGCGGTGACACATCTGGACATCTCCGCCACCGACACTGAGACGGCCATCGGCGCGGTCGCGGAGGTCCTGGACGGACTCGCGTGAGCGGCAACGGAGCCACCGGGCCTCCCAACATCTGCTTCATCCTCACCGACCAGGAGCGCCACCGGGGTTGGCTGCCCGATGACGTCGACCTGCCCGCCCGCGGGCGGTTGCTCGACGAGGGGCTGGAGTTCAACCGCCACTACACGCACACCTCACCCTGCTCGCCGTCGCGGGCGACTCTCGTGACCGGGGAGTACATGCCGGCCCACGGGATCAAGGAGAACACGCGGGGCCCCGCCAACGGCTGGCTGGACACCGGCGTCGACACCATCGCCAAGATGCTGCGCAGGCAGGGCTACCGCACCTGCTACAAGGGCAAGTGGCACCTCTCCATGGGGCCCTTCCCCGACATGGAATCGTTCGGGTTCGGCGACTGGGAGGGCAACGACCAGGCATTCTGGGGCCAGGCCGGCAGCGGCGTGGAGTTCGACGAGCCCATCGCCGCCTCCGCAGCGCAGTGGATCCGCGACCGGGCCGGCGGCGAGCAGCCCTGGTTCCTGTTCGTGGGACTCGTGAACCCCCACGACGTCATGTGGTTCCCCATCGACCAGCCCTGGTACCAGGAGGCCAATCCCGCGCACTTCAACCGGGTGCGCGACCGCTATGCCTCCCTGGATTGGGGACGTGCCGACGCCCTGCCGCCGTTCACGCTCGACTATCCCGAGCGATTCGACGAGTTGCCCCCGAACTTCGACGACGACCTGCACACCAAGCCCGACGTGCACCGTCGGTTCGTCCACGAGATGTCCCGCAACGGCGGCTACCTCGATCGCGCCGACAAGGGACACTGGCTCCGCCAACTCGACTACTACGTGAAGCTCCACGAGATGAGCGATGTGAGCGTGGGGCTCATCCTCGACGCCATCGACGATGCCGGCGCCGCCGACGACACCGTCGTGGTCTTCACCTCCGACCACGGCGACCAGTGCGGCTCGCACGCCCTGCGCTCCAAGGGGCCGTGGAACTACGAGGAGACGATGCACATCCCGCTGTACGTCCGGGCGCCGGGTCTCACGTCACCCGGGACGCGCAGCGAAACGCTCACCAGCCACGTCGATGTGACGGTGACCGTCGCCGACCTCGCCGGCGTGGATCTCTCCGATACCGGCCTGCCGGGACGCAGCCTCGTGCCGCTGCTCGGGGACCGGGCGGCACCGGGACGCAGCGAGATCCTGTTCGCGCAGGATTGGGCCTGGTACGACGGGCTGCTGGACACGCGCTACGCCAGCCGGGGCATATTCGACGGTCGCTTCAAGTACTGCCGCTACTACGGCATCGGCGGCAGCAGCACCACGTCCGCCCGGCCGCCGGCGGGACCGAAGCTGTTCGACATCGACGCCGACTTCGATGACCAGGAGCACGAGCTCTACGACCTGGCCGAGGATCCTCACGAGCTGGTGAACCTCGCCGGCGATCGGGGCCGGCGCGCTGAGGTGAGGCAGTGGTTCGGCCGGCTCCTGGAGGCCGAGGCCGAGGCCTTCGCGGATTCCCCCGGCAGCCGCCCCGCCGGTGCACCCCCCTGGGCGGAGGGCTAGAGCGACACGCCCGCCACCTCAGCACCGGCGCGTCGATCACTCGACTCCGGGCTGTGATCGGGTCATGCAGCGCCGGGCCGGGCTCCCTGCGACGCTTTCCACGGGCGGTGCCCGGGTGCCATCATGGGGGCCATGCGCGTGATTGGGCGGTCGGCGCGACCCGCGTCGTTGCCGGTTCAGCGGAGGTGGTGACCATCAGGATCCTCTTCGCCGACCCGTGCCACTCCACGGCCGTCGCGACGCTGCGCGCCGAGGGATTCGACTGCATCGAGAAGCCGCAGGCCGACAGCACCGAGATCGGTGTGCTGCTCGCCGAGGCGGACATCGACGTGCTGGTGGTGCGTAGCACGGTGGTGACCGCCGAGGCGATCGCGGCGTCGCGGAACCTGTCGCTCATCGTGCGGGCCGGCGCCGGATTCAACAACATCGACGTCGCCGCCTCCTCGGCTCGCGGCATCTACGTCTGCAACACACCGGGGCGCAACGCGGTGGCGGTGGCGGAGATCACGATCGGGCTGATGATCGCGCTGGATCGCCAGATCGCCGACGCGGCCGCCGAGCTGCGCCGGGGTCACTGGGACAAGCGTCGCTACAGCGGCGCCCGCGGCCTGAAGAGTCGCTCGCTGGGCATCGTGGGGTTGGGGCGCATCGGCATGGCGGTCGCGCAAAGGGCGGCCGGCTTCGGCATGCGCCTGCACGCCGTGCGACGCCCCGGTCGCGACCCTCGGATCCACGAGCGCATTGCCGAACTCAACATCACACTCCACAACAGCGTCGTCGACATGGCCGCAGTCTGCGATGTGCTGACGCTGCACCTTGCCGGCACCGAGAAGGTCGTGGACGCGGCCGTGCTGGCGGCGATGCCACCCGGTGCCATCCTGTTGAACACCGCCCGAGCCGGCCTCGTGGATGCCGATGCGCTGATCGCGGCCATGGATGACAAGGGCATCCGCGCCGGTCTGGATGTGTTCGACGACGAGCCGGACAGCGCGACGACATCGTTCGTCTCGAACCTGGCCAGGCACCCGAACGTCGTGGCGACACCTCACATCGGTGCTTCCACCGAGCAGGCGCAGGAGGCGGTGGCCTCCGCGATCGTCAAGGTTGTCGGGGCCTACGCGGCCGGACGCGTCACCAACTGCGTCAATCTCGAGACCGGGAGGGTGGGAAGCCACATCATCGTCGTGCGCCACGAGGATCGTGTCGGTGTCCTGGCCGCTGTCCTGGGCGTGCTCCGCCGCCATGACCTCAACGTCGCGGGCATGGAGAACCGGGTCTTCCGGGACTCCAGCGCCGCGGTCGCCTCGATGGATCTCTCCGGAACCATGACCCCGGAGGTCCGTGCCGACATTGCCGACCTGCCGCACGTCTATCACGTGGACATCCGTCCGGTGCCGCCGGTCGATCCCGACCTGGAGGGACCGGGACCGGCCCCGGTGGGGGCCTCCCGAGTCACTCGGGAAGGGAAGGCGGACGCATGACCTCCCCGGGGGAGCCGGTGCAGGCGCAGGACACGCCGGCCGTGTTGCCGTTCGCGGCGAGCGTCGTCCGCCAGGAGTGGGCGGAGCGGGTGGTTTCGCCCGCCTACGACGGTCTCGGCGTCGAGGAGCGGCGAGCCCTGATGCTCGAGCAGCCCGACAGCTACATGCACGCCACCCGGTCGCCGGAGGACGTGGGCTACGCGCTCAGCCCGGCGGAACTGGCGGTCCTCAACCAGATGGCGCTGATCCGCCTGCTGCGCCTCGATGCATTCGAATCACGATCGCCCCCGGCCGTGTACGTCTACCGGCTCATCGGCTACGGGACGCGCCAGCGGGGGATCGTGGGCGTGGTGCCCCTCGAGGCCTACCGCCGGGGCCTCATCAGGCCGCACGAACGAACGCACGCCGATCGCGAGGAACTGCTGAGCGAGTTCCTGGCGCTGACCAGCGCGCAGTCCAGTCCCGTGGGTCTGACGTTCCGTGGCACGTCCCGCATCAGGGAACTGCTCGACGCGGTTGAAGCCACCGAGGAACCCTTGCTGGACTTCAGTGACGCCAACGGGGTCGAGCAGCGGGTCTGGGAGGTCACCGACCAGTCCTTCCTGCAGGTCATCAACGAGGATCTCCAGGGTCAGAATCTGTACGTGACCGACGGTCATCATCGGCTCGGTGCCGGACTCGTCGTGAGCGAGCGTGTTCGCCGCCAGCGCAAGGCCTCGAGTGCCGCAGGCGGCTACCTGCCCAGCGACTTCGTTCTCAGCACCCTCGGGGTCTCCCCGCCGGGCATGCCCGCCGCGCTGCCCGACGAGTTTCTCGAGTCCGGAGAGGAGGGGCTCTCGGCGGGCGAGGTCCTGTCGAGCGACGCCATCCTGGCCGCCCTGTTCCCGCACGACGAACTGCGGCTGCACGTCTACCACCGCCGGGTCACGCCTGTCCCGGCCGTCGCGGGCGCCGCGATCGAGACCGCATTGGGTGACCTCGGGTCGCTCGTTCCTGTGAGCGAGGCGGAGGCCACGCCCCCGGGTTCGGGCGTCTTCGGCGTGTACCTGGAGGGGGGATGGTTCCGCTTCACGCCATCGGGCGGTGTGGACGGCATCGACGCCGGATGGCTGCAGGATCAGGTGATCGCGCCGGTCTTCGGGGTGACCGATCCCGAACACACCCGCAACATCGAGTACGTCTCGGGCGTGCTCGGTCCGGCCCAGGTCGCGCGCCGCTGCAACGCCTCCGGAGGGGTCGGGTTCGTGCTGCATCCCGTCAGCGTGGAAACGATGATGGCGGTCGCCGACGCCCGGCAGGTGATGCCGCCGAAGTCGACCTTCTTCCATCCGAAACCCCGCTCGGGGGTATTCCTCCGGTTCCAGTAAGCCAATGGTGAATGGCGCCGGTCCCCCAGAGGTGAGTCCGGCAAACATGCGCGGCCGCGGGGCACTTGCGCGGCTGGCGCACAGAGTGGGGCGGCAGGCGGGGCATACCCCGGACATCTCCGAGGATCCGTATCGGCAGAGTGCGCTGGACCCGCCGAGTTGGCGCGGCAGGAAACACGCCGCCATGGTCATCCCGGCGGTCGCAGGGGGCGTATGGCTGGTCGTCGTCACGCCGGGAGTCGGTTCCCGGGTCGTGATCGCCCTGTACGCCGCCAGCCTCGTGGCGATGTTCGGCGTCAGTGCATCCTTTCACCTTCGAACCTGGAGCGACGCGGACTGGCTGCGGATGCGTCGCCTGGACCATTCGGCCATCTACCTCCTGATCGCGGGGAGTTACGGGGCGATCATGGGTCTCGGCGTGCCCGGATGGCCGCGGACGTGGCTGGTCGGCATCGCTGTGGGGCTGTGCGCTGTCGGGATCGCCGGTCGCTGGCTCCTCGTCCATCCTCCGTTCGGGCTCATGACCACCCTCTTCCTGGCGACCGGCGGGGTGTCGATGATCGCCATCCGCGAGATCCTCGACGCACTCGGCGTCGTCGGCACGATCGTCGTGCTCGTCGGCTGCGCCTTCTACGGGTTCGGCGCGCTGGCGCTCGGCCTCCGCCGCCCGAACCCCTGGCCCGGTCACTTCGGCTACCACGAGGTCTGGCACCTCAACGTGATCGCCGGCGCGGGTTGCCAGTTCTGGGTGGTCGCCTACGTCGTGGTGCCCGCGCTGTGAGCGTCGCCCCGCCTGACGACGCCAGGACACCGGTGGGGGTGGGGCCCCACCCCGAGCCGTGGCCGGACGATCCCCGCCTCGATCCCGAGCTTCTCGCAGCGGGCGATCGGCGCAACGTCGTGGATCGCTACCGCTACTGGCATCACGAGGCCATCGTGGAAGACCTGGACCGGCGGCGCCACCCGTTCCACGTGGCTGTGGAGAACTGGCAACACGACTTCAACATCGGAGCCGTGGTTCGGAACGCCAACGCGTTCGGGGCGGCCGCCGTGCACATCGTCGGTCGCCGGCGCTGGAACCGCCGCGGCGCGATGGTGACCGACCGCTACCAGCACCTGCTCCACCATCCCGACGTCGCCACGCTCGCCGGCTGGGCCGAGAGTGAGAGTCTCCCGATCGTCGGTATCGACAACCTGGCGGGCTCGCCGGCGCTCGAGCAGCACCCGCTGCCCGAGCGCTGCGTGCTGCTGTTCGGTCAGGAGGGCCCCGGCCTGTCGGCCGCGGCTGTGGCCGCGTGCGCCTCCCTGCGAAGCATCAGCCAGTTCGGCTCGACGCGCTCGATCAACGCGGGAGCCGCGAGCGCCATCGCCATGTGGGCCTGGATCTGCCGGCACTCCCAGCCTCCGGGGCAGTTCCCGGTCGGCTGAGTCCCCCGGCCACCGGACCCCTCTAGGCCGGGACCGACTGGAAGCTGGCGGCGATGAGGAGTGCGGCGAGGGCCGAGAGCGACGCGACGCTGGCGAACAGCGCCCGCTCCGGCGCCCGCTGCGCCCGGGTGTGCAGCCAGGCGCCGACGCCCGAGGCCGCCACGAGGGCGAGCTTCACAAGGAACATCGTCTTCCAGAGGAATTCGCTGGTGGCCCACTCGTCGTTGGCGGCGATCTCGCCGAGGCTCCAGAGGCCCGTGATGATGGCCAGGGCGAAGAAGGGCCAGGAGATCCGGCCGAAGCGGTGGGCCGCCTTCTGGGTGATGCTCTTCTCGCCCTCGGGAACGGGCCCCGCGGAGCGGTCGAGCTTGCGCAGCAGCGGGACGAGACCGGCCACCACGATCTGCCCGCCGACCCACACCGTCACGCTCAGAAGGTGCAGGAAGCTTCGCAGCGCGTCGACGTCGAGGGAAAAGTCTCTGATCATCGTCATCCTCCCCGGTTCAGGCTCACCGTCCGGCAACAGGAACCCTATAGGCGCAATTCCCGACTCGGCCTCGCCGGCCGGCGCTCTGGTGGTGTGCGGACCGCGTGCCGGTGGGCGAGACTGAGGGCATGAGCTTCGACACAGACGCATACGTCGCAACCGTGGCCCGCGAAGGCGCCGCGGTCAGCGTGGTCGCCGCCTCCGCCGATCTGGACGCCGTCGTTCCGAGTTGCCCGCGCTGGAGCCTGCAGAAGCTGGTGGGCCATCTCGGCTGGGTCTACAACTGGGTCAGCGAGCACATCGAGCAGCGCGCCGCGGCCATGCTGAACCGAGACGACGTGCCTCGCCCGCCCACCGGTGATTCCGTGATCGAGTGGTACGCCGCGGCGCACGCCCGCGTCCTGGACGCGCTGGGGGACGTTGCCCCGGACACCGAGATCTGGGGCTGGGCCGGCATCAACACCGGGGCGTTCTGGCACAAGCGCCTGGCGCACGAGAGCCTCATCCACCGCTGGGACGCCGAGAACGCCGCCGGTGCACCCGGTCCCATCGACAGCGATCTCGGAGCCGACGGGGTCGACGAACTGATGGACGTCATCTGGCCGTTCCAGGTTGGATCGGCCGCTGACGCGTTGCCCGAAGGCACCCTGCACCTGCACCGTACAGATGGCGAGGGCGAGTGGCTCTGCCGGATCTCCGAGGGCCGCCTGGACGTCGAGCGGAGCCATGCCCGCGGCGACGTGGCGGTGCGCGGGACCGGCGAGCAACTCGACCTGGTGCTGTGGCGTCGTATACCGCCCGACGAGGTCGAAGTCTTCGGCGACGTCGACGTGCTGGCGACCTGGACGGCCCTCGGCCGCTGAGGGGGACGGTGCGCCGGGACCATCCGGCTGAGAAGGTCATGGCCCGGTGACACCGGACGAGCCGACGCCGCGCGGCGCACCCGAAGCGGACGACCTCGAGGTCGAGTCGTCCGCCGGGGAGTGGGTGGCCGGCGACGACGACGCGTTCGTCCCCCCGTGGTGGGTCGGCTACGACACGCTGCTGGCTGTCGTGGCGTTCGTGGTGCTGTTCCGCTACTGGGGTCTGGGCCCGGCGATCGGGGGCATCACGGTCGTCTCGGTGCTGTCGGGTGTCCTGCGCGTGCGTGTCGGCGTCGGGGTGGGCAAGCTGCTGCCGCTCGTGACGGTGTGCGTCATCGCCCGCGGAGTCGTGGGGATCATCACCGACAACGACGACATCTACTTCGGGATCGGCATCGGCTACAAGTTCGCCATCGCCGGGGCCCTCGTGCTGTCTGCACCGCTGAAGCTCAACCCCGCCGTGGACCTCGTGGCGCGCACGCTCGGTCTCTCGGCGGCGATGCGGGATCATCACGAGTACCGCTCGGCCGTGGACCGCATCATCGTGGTGTTCGGCGTGCTGCTGGGGTTGACGGGCGGTTTCGACATCTGGTTCCTGGGCGTCACCGACCCCGACCAGTACGTGCTCTTCCGCTACCTCATCAACTGGCCGCTGTACGTGGCCTTCACCGCGCTGAGCCTGACGTTCCTGTCCCGACGCCTCGGCCGGATCCCCGGCTTCCCGGGGATCATGAACCTGCTGGAGTCCCAGGCCGAAGCGCGAACCGCCGCCCGCAAGCGTCGCTAGCCTTGCCCGTGACCGGCGCAGCCGCCGGTCGGTCTTCTCTAGCTGCCAGGCACGAGCGAATCCAGGGCTCGAATGACGGAACCCTCCCCGACCACTCCCGCCGTCACCGTGCGGGAGTTGACCAAGAGCTACGGCGCCGTGCGGGCCGTGCGCGGCATCTCCTTCGAAGTGGCGGCGGGCGAGGTGTTCGCCCTGCTGGGGCCGAACGGGGCTGGCAAGTCCACCACGGTCGAGATCCTGGAAGGTCACCGGTCAGCGGATTCGGGCGAGGTCTCGGTGCTGGGGTTCGATCCGGCTCGGGGCGGCCGGAAGTTCCGCGACCGCATCGGGATCGTCCTGCAGGAGTCCACCGTGGACACCTCCGAGGTCACCGTGGCCGAGGCGCTGGACACGTTCGGAGCCGCCTACCGAACTCCCCGCGACCGCGACGAGGTCATCGAGTTGGTTGGCCTGGCGGACAAGGCGAATGCCCGCCTGAAGACCCTCTCGGGTGGCCAGCAGCGGCGCATCGACATGGCCTTGGGGCTCATCGGCGACCCTGACCTGATCTTCCTGGACGAGCCCACGACCGGCTTCGACCCCGAGGCGCGGCGGGCTGCCTGGGAGATGATCAGGGGTCTGCGCAGCCTCGGCCGGACGATCATCCTGACCACCCACTACATGGAGGAGGCCGAGCACCTGGCCGACCGGGTGGCGGTGTTGCTGGACGGGCGGATCGTGGCCTGCGCCGCGCCGTCGGAACTCCAGAGGGGCGAGAAGTCGACGTCGATGGTTCGCTTCCGGCTCCCGGTCGGCACCGGACCGGCGGACCTGCCGGCGGCCGTGGCCGCGGCGGTGGAGGTGGGTGACGACGTGGTGGTCGTGAACACGGATCGCCCCACCGCCGTCCTGGCCGAGCTGACGGGCTGGGCGGTCGGCAGGGGGGTCGAACTGGCGGAGTTGAGCGTCAGCCCGCCGAGCCTGGAGGACGCCTACCTGCAGCTCATCGGAAACGACGGGGAGGCCGGCGATGCGGGCTAGCGGCGCAGTCGAGACCGTCACCGCGGGCGCCTGGCCGTCCTGGGGGCGCCTCACCGCGACGAGCATGCGCAGCCAGAACCGCACGTTCTGGCGCACCCCGGTGGCGACCTTCTTCACCCTCGGGCTGCCGCTGATCATGCTGGTGCTGTTCGGCTCGCTGTTCAGCTGGGAGATCGACGTGGGTTTCGGCCTGATCCCCGCCGCGCAGTTCTACACGCCGGGTCTGGCGGCATTCACCGCGGCCAACGCCGCGCTGGCCAACGTGGGCATCACGCTGGCCTTCCAGCGCCAGTTCGGACTCCTCAAGAGGGTCCGGGGAACACCTCTGCCGCCGTCCACCTTCCTGGCCGGCACGGTCGCCTCGTCGGTCTGGATCGCCCTCCTGGGCACCCTGATCATGTTCCTGGTCGGCGTGCTCTTCTTCGGCGTCGGCATTGCTGCGGCGAAGATCCCCGCGGCGATCGTCTCATTCCTCGTCGGCACCACGGCCTTCGCCGGGCTCGGTCTGGCGCTCGCCGCGCTGGCGCCGAGTGGCAACAGCGCCCCGGCCGTCGCCAACGGGTTGATCCTGCCGATGGCATTCGTGTCGGACATCTTCGTGCCCGCCGAGAATCCTCCCGACTGGCTGCGGATCCTGGGCGACGTCCTGCCGCTCAAGCACTTCGGTCGGGCGTTCTCGGCCGCCTTCCACCCCGCTGTGCCCGCGCCGGCCTGGCAGGGCACCGATCTGGCGATCCTGGCGGCGTGGGGGGTGGCCGGCGCGCTGCTGGCGTGGCGCTTCTTCGACTGGATGCCGCGCGTGGCGAGTGGGCGGCGCGCCAAGCAGGAGGCCTGAGCGCCGGGCCCCGCGGCCCTCAGAGGTCGCTCAGCAGCTTGAAGGCCTCGGCTTCGCTGAGGCCGGCCGGCTGCCCGGCTTCGGCGAGTTCGCGCCGGATGCGTCGCCGGAACGCCTCCCGCTGCGCTCCGTCGTCGCCCGCGTCGATGTGCATCGTCGACTCGAACTGGCTCTCGTGTGCCTCGAGCGCGGCGATCTTGGCATGGCCCCATCCTGCGGCGTCCTCGTAGTGGTCGGCCTCGTCGGCCTCGAACAGCAGCAGGTGCTCGGGACGATGGAACGGCAGGTTCTGCTCAGCGAAGAAGTGCGGGTCACGCGCGGCCACGATGGCCTCGGTCACGAGCAAGCCCGCCTGGCGGTGATCCGGATGGATCCGGTAGCGCTTCCAGGGGTCGTGGCCCAACACCACCGCGGGCCGGAGGCGGCGGATCCAAGACGCCAGAAGCGCTCGGGCACCCAGGTTCGCCTCCAGTTCGCCGTCGGTGTACCCCAGGAATACGACCTCGCCCGTGGCGCCGAGGCGTCGCGCCGCCTCGCGTTGCTCCGCCTGGCGGCGAACGACGAGTCGAGCCGCGTCGGCCGCCGGGTCCCAGGAGCCCTTGGAGCCGTCGGTGCAGACCGCCAAGTGCACCACGCAGCCGTCGGCGGCCCACCGGGCCAGAGTGGCGCCGCAGCCGAATTCGGTGTCGTCGGGATGGGCCGACACCGACAGTGCGCTGGCGGGCGTCGGCAGATCGCGGCTCACGGGACCCTTGCCGCACCCGCCGCGAGTGGACCCGGTTCAGGCCCGCCCCGGATCCCGCTTGCGGGGTCGCCGTCGCCATCGCCGGCGATCGCCCGGTCTCGCAGGTGCGCAGGCAACCGCAGGAGATCCTCCGGCACGTCGACGTCCCACGTGAGGTCGGCGTCGTGCCGCACGCGCAGGCGAAGCCTCAGGCGCCGAGCCTCCGCGCAGTGTCGCCGGAAGGACCCGGCGCCGTAGGAGAAGCCGAAGCCGGCGCCCGATGGCACGCACAGCACGTTCGTGCCGTCCGCCCGCCGGTCGGGGACCGCCGTCACGCCGCCGTCGCCGGTCAGATGGGTGAACCCGCCGGCGCCGGGCAGGTCACCGTGTGCAACCACCACCTCGTGCACGCCTCGGGCCCCGAGAACTTCGACGCCGCGGGTCACCGCGCCGTTCAGGCCGGTCCCGGGACACCACACGACCTCCGCGCCGACGCTCTCGGCCCACCGGGCGACATCGGGATCGTCGCACACCACCGTGACCGGCAGCGGTGCCGCAACTTTGACGACGTGCGTCGCCATCCGGCGAGCCAGATCGCGGCGCTCGCTCGGTGACAGGACCGTGCCCAGGCGCAGCTTGGCCTGATGGAAGGCCTTGACGGGCACGAGTACCGCCGCGTCGTTCACCGGCGGCAGTCTAGTGAAGCGACCGCTGTCGTCCCGATTCGACGCTCCGGTTTCCCGCCGACCGGTGCCGCCGGATCGCGGTGATCGAGCGGCATCCTCCTAGGTGTACGCGGCCATCAGGTTGGTGACAGTCGGCTGGTGGGTGGTTGTCCGCCGAGGGAGCGGTGCGGTCGGGTGTGATTGTAGATCCAGAGCCAGGCGGTGAGGGCCTGGGTGCGTTCGGTGTTGGTGCTCCAGGGCTGGCGGTAGGCCCATTCGGTTTGCATGGTGCGGTGGAATCTCTCGACTTTGCCGTTTTGCCAGGGGCAGTGGGGTTTGATGAACCGCTGGCGGGCGCCGAGGCGCTCGACGGCGTCGGCGACCGCGGCGCTTTGGCGGTAGCTGAGAGCGTTGTCGGTGAGGATCTCGTCGATGCGGGCGATGCCGGCGGCGGCGAACGCCTCCGCGGCGCGTTCGATGAACGCCGCGGCGGTGGCGGCGCGTTCGTCGTCATGGACTTCGCTGTAGGCGAAGCGGCTGTGGTCATCGACCGCGGAATGCACGTAGTCGAATCCGACGCGGGCGCGAGGGCCGGCGTGAGCGCGCCCGTGGACGCGCCAGCCGCCCCCTGGCGGGATGCGGCCGAGCTTCTTGACGTCGATGTGGACGAGTTCACCGGGGCGTTCGCGCTCATAGCGCACCGCGGTGGCCTTGGAGGCGCGGATGCGGGCGCCGGTGAGCGGATCGCAGTGGGCGAGGTGCGCGACGCCGTGGCGCGCCAGGATGCGGCTGATGGTGCGCGCCGGAACACCGGTGGCTGCGGCGAGCTGGTCGGGTCCCAGGCGCAGCTCGGCGCGAGCGGCCAGCACCTGTTGCTCGACGTGGGTCGGTGTGCGGCCCGGACAGCGGTGAGGACGGCTGGAGCGGTCCTCCAGGCCCCCGTCGCCTTCGGCGTCGAAGCGGCGCAGCCAACGGTGCGCGCACTGCCGAGACACACCCATCATCGCCGCCACATGAGCAACGGGCATCAACTCGACGCGCACCCGGCGCACCAACAGACGACGACCCTCAACGGTCAAGCGGGCTCTACGATGCGACATGAAGACCTCCGAGTGGATTGGGCTGGTTGTCAAGCACCACACCACTCGGCGGTCTTCACTACGTCAAGGACCCACCCCCGGCCAACATGTAACCAACGTCATGGCCGGGTACACCTAGGCTCGGATGTCCGTTCACGGAAGGAGTGGCGCGATGGCTCGAGAGTCCTCCCCATCGGCCGGCGAGGCCCCCGCCGGGCCGTGGCGATCACCCGAGCGAGGCCGGCCGTCTCCCGACGCCCCGCCACTGGCGGGAATCCGGGTTCTGGACCTCGCGAGCGCACTCGCGGCACCGCTGGCAGCGGGCATTCTCGCCGAGCAGGGCGCCGACGTCATCAAGATCGAGCAACCCGGCGGTGGTGACGTGCTGCGCCACATCGGCCCTGCGGTGGGGGGCGTCTCGGGCATCTACCAGATGACGAATCGCTCCAAGCGGGCCGCCACGGTCGACATCAGGACCGAAGCCGGCCTCGGCATCGTGCTCGAACTCGCCCGCACGGCCGACATCGTCTTCTGCAACTTCCGCCCCGGAGTCGCCGAGCGTCTCGGTGTGTCGTACGAGCATCTTCGGGCCGTCAATCCCGCCGTCATCGTCGTCGCAGTGACCGGGTTCGGGCCGACGGGACCGTACGCCGATCGACCCGCCTACGACGGCATCATCCAGGCAGCCTCCGGCATCGCCGCCCTCGAGGCGGATGTCGAGACAGGAGAGCCGCACAACCTGCGTCACACCGTCTCCGACAAGCTGACGGCGCTGTACGCGGTGCAGGCCGCGACCGCCGCCCTCGTGGCGCGCGATCGGGGAGCAGGCGGCCAGCTGGTCGAGGTCGCCATGCTCGAAGTGTCGGCATCGTTCCTCTGGGTGGATGCCGCGGGACGGGAGACGCTGCTCGACTACGACGGGCCGCAGCGCTCCGATCCGGGTGCCCACGTCAAGCCGCTGGCCTGCGCCGACGGGTGGATCTACATCGTGGCGCTGGCCGATGACCAGTTCGCCGGGCTCTGCGAGGCGCTCGACGTCGAACTGGACGAGAAGCTGGCGTCCATGGCCGGGCGCCATCGCAATCGGGGTCTGGCGCGGGACGTCTGGCGGGAGATCCGTGCGCGGCTGGCGGCCATGCCGGTCGGGGACGCGTGTTCCCGCCTCGAATCATGCGATGTTCCCCACAGTCCCGCCGTCGCGGTCGGCGATCTGCCCGAACACCCGCAGCTGGCTCACAGCGAGTCGTTCGTCGACAGCGTCCACCCGGCCGCGGGGCGCCTGCGGCAGAGTCGGCCACCGGTGCGCTTCGCGGCGACGCCGGCCGATTGGGATCTCCACGCGCCGGAGCCCGGTCGCGACACCGACGAGATCATCACGGCACTGCGTGGCGAGCAGACCTCCGAACTCCGCGCCGCGGGTGTGATCTGCTGAGGCTTCGGAACGCCGTGCCAGGTTCGATGCGAGCGGGTTCGGGCGGTACTCTCACGCCGGTGCAGCGCGTGACGGTGGTGGGTGCCGGCTCATGGGGGACCACGGTGGCATCGCTCGTCGCCGCCAATACGGCGACGCGACTGTGGTGCAGGCGCCCCGAGATTGCCGAGGAGATCAACGCCCGCTCCCGCAATGAGCAGTACCTGCCGGGCTTCGATCTGACGCCGTCCCTGGACGCAGGCAGCAACCTCCCCGCCGCGGTGACGGGGGCGGAGATCGTGGCCATGGCCGTGCCCTCGCACGTGTTCCGCGCCGTGATGGCGGAGGTCGCGCCGTCTCTGGGTTCCGGTGTCCCCGTCGTCAGCTTGAGCAAGGGTCTGGAACAGGGGTCGCACCGCCGGATGTCCGAGATCGTCGGGGAATTGGCCCCGGGGCATCCCGTCGGGGTGCTGACGGGCCCGAACCTGGCCCGGGAGGTATTGGCGGGGTCACCGGCCGCGGCCGTCCTGGCCATGAGCGACGTGACACTCGCGGAGCGGCTGTGCCCGGTGTTCGCCCGCGAGCACTTCCGCGTGTACGTCGGCCAGGACGTCGTGGGCTGCGAACTCGGCGGCGCGTTGAAGAACGTCATGGCCCTCGCCGTGGGGATGGCCGAGGGAATGGGGCTGGCGGACAACAGCCGGGCGACGCTCATCACGCGCGGTCTGGCCGAACTCACCCGCCTGGGAGTGGCGATGGGCGGCGAGCCCGCCACCTTCGCCGGACTGGCGGGGCTCGGCGACCTGCTCGCGACGTGCCTGAGCCCCCAGAGCCGCAATCACCACGTCGGTGTCCAGTTGGGTCGCGGCAGGAGCCTGCGGGAGATCACCGACGCCATGGCGCAGGTGGCGGAGGGCGTGAGGACGGCCCGCGTCGTCCTCGAATTGGCCGCCGAGGTCGATCTCGAGATGCCCATCACCTCCGAACTCTGTGCAGTGCTCGACGGGGGGCGCGATCCGCAGGTGGCCTACCGGAACCTGCTGGGGCGCAGCCTGCGTCCCGAGCCGGAGACCTTCCGGTAGCGACGGCAGCACAGCGGCGGGTCGGGTCCATGGACGTCCGCCGTTCGAGTCCGGCGCGGTGCACCCGGTGGTCGGTGCGGTGAACCGCCGGGACCCGCTCGGGCGGCGGGATCGGACGGGAGACCCGCGCGATGCAGCCGGGGTCTCTCGCTGGACCGTCCTCGGCGCACTCGGCGCCCAGGGATCTGTGGCGGTGGATCCGGCCGGACGGATCGTCACCGAGCGGGCGGGCTGGTCGCTGGACTGGGAGGTCCTCACCGGCGAGCGCCGGGTTGTCCCGAGCGAGGAGGCAGCGCTGCACCAGGGCACCGCCACCGGCGGAGGCCCGGTGCCCGTGGGGCTGGAGACATCGCTGCACGTCGGTGACGGAGCCATCCGCCAGACGGTGTACGTGTGCCTGGCTCCAGGCGCCGGTGCGTGCGCTCTCGGTGCACTCGAGATCCGGAACGCAACCTCGGTGCCCGTGGCGGTGACGCTGAGCTTCCGGCCGGGGGACTTCTGGCGGCCCGACGGGCTCTGGAACCTGCAAGTGGACGAAGCGGGTGTGGCTGTGAACGGTTCGCCCGCGCTGTGGTGGGAGCACCCGCCGGCGGACATGCATGCCGCACCGGACCTCGTCGCAGCGAGCGATCCACCCGACCGTCCGGCTCCACCCACATCCGGTCGGGTCCGCAGCCGGCGCGGCCGGGCGGGCGCCCGATTGACCTGGCCGGTGGCACACGGCAGTTCGCTACGCGTCATGCTGCCGCTGCAGACCGCCGATGGCGCACCGCCGGCGCCGGCGAGCGTCCCCACGCTCGAGCAGGTGAGCCGGGGCTGGGACGTGCACACCGCCCGGGGCCTGCAGGTCGGGGGTCTGGCGGGCGGTCGCACCGGTTCGGTGACGGCAGCGGCCGTGCGGCGGCTGCTCGCCCTCGATGCCGGTGCGGCAACCGTCGGCGGTGTCGACGGGCTCCTCTCGCCCGCCGACCGGGCGCTGGTTGCGGTGGCCCTGGCGGCTGCCGGCTACCCGCAGCGGGCCGCGGAGATCGTCACGGTGCGGGCAGCCCGGAATCCCGGCGCCCTCGGGCGCATCGCACGCCAGGAGGCGGCACGCCACATGCAGCCGTGGGGCGAGGGTGCCGCGGCGGTCGGTGCGATGGTTGCGGGGGCCGGGGTGGGCGGCGGTTGGTGCTCGGACCGGAGCGGGGACGATCCGCTGTCGCGGGCGGCGTTCCTGGTCGGTCTGCGAGATGTGCTCGTCGCCGAGAGTGCCGACCGTGTCGATCTCCTCGCCGGGATCGGGAATCTCGGTGAACTCGCCGGGATGCGCCCGCCAATCGAGGTGCACGGACTCGGAACCGGCCGGGGCATGCTGTCGTTCGCCGTTCGCTGGCACGACGCCACACCGGCGCTGCTCTGGGAGTTGACACCGCCGCGGAACAGGCTGGAATCCTGGGCCGCCGCCCTCGTCGACGGAGCCGGTGGTGACGGAGCGGACCCGCCGCTCCGGCTCACCGCCAGCGGCCTCGCCTCGACCTGGAGCGCCGATGCGTTGGCCGGGGAGGCACTGCTCCGGCCCTCCCGGTGACCGCCGTGGGGGAGGGGTTGCCCGATCTCCGCCACGAGCAGGAGATGTGGGCCGACGGCGTCCGGGTGGTCGCCGGTCTCGACGAGGTGGGCCGGGGTGCCTGGGCCGGGCCGCTCGTCGTGGGAGCGGTGGCGCTGCGTGCCGGGAGCGGCGCCGCCGAGCACCTGAGCGGTGTCGAGGATTCCAAGCGGTTGCGCCCGGCGGAGCGGGAGCGCCTGTTCGAGAACATCCTGGCGGCGGGTCTTGATTGGGCGGTGGGAAGCGCCAGCGCCGCCGAGTGTGATCGTTGGGGCATGTCCGCCGCGCAGCGGGTTGCGGCTGCCCGGGCCCTGGCCTCGCTGGCGAGCGCCCCCGATGGTGTGCTGCTCGACGGGCGCTGGGACTTCGTATCGCCGGCTCCGGGGCAACCGGGGCCGGCCGCGGCGGGGTTCGACGGTGAGGTGCGCGCCGTCGTCGGCGGAGATTCGAGTTGCCTGTCCGTGGCGGCGGCATCGATTGTCGCCAAGGTCTGGCGCGACCACCGGATGGTGAGCGACTCCGCGCACTACCCGTACTACGACTTCGAGCGCAACAAGGGTTATCCGTGCCCGCGACACCGCGCTGCGCTCGCCGCCTGGGGTCCCTCGGCGATCCACCGGCGAACGTGGGCCTTCATGGAGCATCTACCCTCGGGAGCGGGTCCCGACGTGCAACTCCGCCTCGATGAGCACCGCTAGCATGGCGCACCGTGGGACAGCCAGTGACCGTCATCGAGCGCCCGTCGTCGCGACCGGGAGTGGTGCGTTTCGAGATCAATCGATCGCTGACCGGCATGGGCCACGAGTACTACGGCGGGCCGCCACCGGAGACCGGCGATCGCCCTCCTGACGAGTTGGCGCGGCGGCTCTTCGCCACCGGATCGATCGACGGCATGCACATCAACTCCAACGTCATCACGGTCGACCTGAGCAAGGGCGCAAGTACCGCCGGACTCCGGGAGATCATCGAGGATCTCTTCATCCACTACCGGCCAGGCGTCGAAGTGTCGATCCCCGAGGGCGTCGCGGGCGCCTAACGCAAGGCCGGACGTTCGAGGTCGGCGCAGGACCGCGACGAACCCGCCGGGCTGAGATGGATCCTGACACCACCGAACTCCGACAGCGGACGGAGCGTTGGTTCATTCACAAGGGGCTCCCGCATCTCATCGAGGGCTACCAGGCGACGACGGGGGTCATGACGCGCATGATTCCGGGTCTGGTCATCCTCTTCTTCCTGGAGACCAACTTGGTGTTCGGAGACCGCTTCTCCGGTTGGGCGCAGGCCGCGGTGTGGTGTGGCAGCGCCGGGATTCTCATCGCCGGAGCGGTCGCGGCGAACCGATTGCGGGGCAGGCGACCGTTCCAACGCCCCGATCGCGTGGGCTTCGTCGAGTTGGCCGTCTTCTTCGCGCTGCCGCCCGTCGTCGTCGCCATCTTCGGCGCCTCCCCGGCGCGCGACGCGCTGGCCACGTTGGTGCTCAACGTGGTCGCGGTGCCGGTGATCTACCTGATCACGAGCTATGGGATAGTCCCGATGATTCGTTGGGCAGCGATCTTCATGAGCAGGCAGATCCGCCAGATGGGGCAACTCCTCGCCCGGTCTCTGCCGCTGCTCCTGCTCTTCTCCCTGGTGATCTTCCTCAACGCCGAGATGTGGCAGCTGGCGCACGATTTCGCTCCCGCCTACTACGGCGTCGTGGTGGGCATGGTGCTGGCGCTGTCCGTCGTGTTCCTGGCCATTCGCGTGCCGGTCGAGGTGCGCTCGCTGGCTGGATTCTCGTCGTGGCAGGAGGTGGTCGATTGCTGCACGGCCACCGATTCGCCTCCCGCCGCCGCGCCCGCGTTCCTCGCTGCCGCCCGCGAGAGCCAGGTGACGACCGGAGACGCCGGTGGGACGGTCCCGCTGTCGGCGCCCCTCGACCGCCGTGCCCGCATCAACGTGGGGTTGCTCCTGTTCGTGAGCGCGCTCGTCCGGATGCTGCTGGTGGGACTCGTGGTGGGCGTGTTCTTCGTGGTCCTCGGGCTGTTCACAGTGCGAGCCGACACGATCCTGCAGTGGACCACCCAGACCGAGCTGGATCCGCTGGCGACGTGGCACCTGTTCGGCGCCGAGATGGTGCTGACGTGGGAGTTGCTGGCGAGCGCCGGCGTGATCGCCACGGTGTCGGCGCTGCAATTCGCCGTTGCGTCGCTGAACGACGTCGCCTACCGGGAGCAGTTCTTCAACGACGTGGCCGGCGAGATTCGGTCTGTTCTGGCGGTACGCGCGGTGTACCGCCGGCACCTCGTGGTGTGATCCGCTCGCCGTCGGGTGGCTCGGAGCCGCTGCTCTACCAACGGCGGCAGCGGCGTCATAGGCTGTCCCCGTCGGTAGACCGCCCTCATCGGGGGAGCCATTCGCTATGCCTTCACGCCTCACCGAGCCGCTGGTCCGTGACCGTCGCGGCCACCTGCAGCCGGCGACCTGGCCCGAGGCGTTGGCGGCCGCGGCCGGCGGTCTGCAGAGTTCGATCGAGCGTGACGGGCCGTGGAGCTTCGGCGCATTCAGCTGCTCCAAGGCCACCAACGAGCTGAACTACACCCTGCAGAAGTTCGCCCGAACCGTCATCGGCTCCAACAACATCGACAGCTGCAATCGCACTTGACATGCCCCCAGTGTCGTCGGTCTGGCGACGGTCTTCGGAGTCGGGGGAGGGACGAGTTCGTACGAGGAGCTCGAGCACACCGACCTGATCCTGCTGTGGGGCTCGAACGCCCGCAATGCACACCCGATCATGTTCCACCGGATGCTGCGCGGCCGGAGCAACGGCGCGAAGCTGGCGGTCGTCGATCCGCGGCGCAGCGCCTCGGCGAGGTTCGCCGACCTCTGGCTCGGCGTCGACGTGGGGTCCGACATCGCATTGGCGAACGCCATGGCGAGGGAGATCATCGCGGCGGGGCTGCACAACGAGTACTTCATCGGGCATGCGACCGCCGGCTTCGAGGATTACGCGGCGAGCGTGGAGCGCTACACCCTGGACGTGGCGACGTCCATCACGGGGGTGCCCGGCGACGCGATCGTCGAGTTGGCCCACATGTATGCCACGGCCGAGCGCGCCCAGTTGTGCTGGACCCTGGGCATCACCGAGCACCACAACGCCGCCGACAATGTGTTCGCCCTCATCAACCTGGCGCTGCTGTGCGGTCACGTCGGGCGTTACGGCTCGGGACTGGCGCCGCTGCGGGGGCAGAACAATGTGCAGGGAGGCGGGGACATGGGCGCGCTGCCACATCGCCTCCCGGGGTTCGCCGACCTCACCGACGCCGCAGAACGGCGGCGGTTCGAGGTCGTCTGGGGAGCGACGGTGCCCGCGCAGATCGGCTGGCACCTCTCGGAGATGTTCGAGGCGATGGAGGATCGCCGCCTGCGCTCGCTCTATGTGATCGGCGAGAACCCGGCGGACTCCGAAGCCGACGCGGCGCATGCCCGCCGACTCCTGGCGGATCTGGAGTTCCTGGTCGTCCAGGACATGTTCCTGACCGCCACGGCGCAGATGGCCGATGTGGTGCTGCCCGCGGCGGCGAGCTTCGCCGAGACCACCGGCACCGTGACCTCCAGCGAGCGGCGGGTGCAACTCGTCCGCGCTGCGGTGCCGCCTCCCGGTGAGGCCCGTGACGATCTCGAGATCGTCTTCGCACTCGCCCGCGAGATGGGCCACGAGTGGGGTGAGCCCGATGCGGAGGCGATCTGGGACGAGCTGAGGCAACTCTCCGCGTTCCACGGCGGCATGAGCTACCGGAGGCTGGAGTCCTCCGGGGGAATCCGCTGGCCGTGCCCTGATGAGGCCCATCCGGGGACGCAGTTCCTGCACGGACGGCTGTGGGCCGAGCCGCTCGAGGGACCGCGAGTGGGCTTCCATCCGGTGCAGTGGGAGGAGCCGCTCGACAACCTCGACGATGAGTACCCCATCCGCCTCACCACGGGCCGGCGGTTGGACTCGTTCAATACCGGTGTGCAGTCGGGATCGTTCGACTCGCCGATCCGGCGCCGGGAGGAGTTGGACGTGTGCGCGGCCGACGCCCGCCGCCTCGGCATCGGCGAGGGCGACGTGGTCCGAGTCATCTCCCGTCGCGGCGCGGTGGACGCCCCGGTGCGCTTCGACCCCGATCTCGTCGAGGGCCTGGCGTTCCTTACGCTGCACTTTCCCGAGCAGGTCGACACCAACCTACTGGTCCCCGACGATTGGGACCCGCTGTCAGGCACGGCGGGGTTCAAGGCCACAGCGGTCCGGATCGAGCCGCTGGCCGGCTGACGTCTCGCCGCCCGGGCGTCGTCAGGCGTCGGGCTGATCGCTCGGCGCGGTCTCCTCGACAGTGGCCTCCGGGCGCTGCAGGGGGAGGGTGATCTTCATCTCGGTGAACTCTCCCGGCTCCGAGTTGACCTCGATGGAGCCACCGTGTTCCCGGATGATGTCGTTGGTGATCGCCAGACCCAGGCCGGTTCCCTGATCGGTGGGCTTGGTGGTGAAGAAGGGGTTGAAGATCTTGTCGGCCACCTCCGGCGGGATCCCCTTGCCGTTGTCGCGAATGGTGATCTCGACGCTGTCGGCGAGCTTCCGGGTGCTGCCCTTGACCGTGGGCATGAAGGACCGCGCGTCGCCGGCCTCGAGGAGTTCCCTGCGCTTCTCGTCGGTGGCATGGCAACTGTTGCCGACCATGTTGATGAAGACCCGGCCGAGATCCTGGGGCAGCACCTCCATCTCGCCCACCTCCGGGTCCAGGTCGAACTCGAGGTTCAACTGGAAGTCGGGATCGACGGCGCGTGCGCTGTGGAATGCCAGTTTGGCGTGCTCTTCGACCAGGGAGTTCACGTCGGCGAGCCGCCATTCGCCCGTCTCGCGGCTCATCGTCAGCATGTCGTGGACGATGCGGTTGGCGCGATCGCCGTGGGAGCGGATGCGGTCGAGGTTCTCTGTCAGGTCGTCGGCGATCTCAAAGATCAACTCCCGCTGGTCGCTCGTCAGTTCGTCCTCCGCCTCCGCGAAAACCTCGCGCATCTCCTCGATGAGTTCGGCGGACACCTCGGAGAAGTTCTTCACGAAGTTGAGCGGGTTGCGGATCTCGTGCGCCACGCCGGCGGTGACCTCGCCGAGTGCGGCGAGTTTCTCCCGCATGACGATCTGATCCTGGGCGCGGTGCAGTTCGTCGAGCACCTGCTCCAACTGCGTGTTCTTCTCGCCGAGCTCCTCGGCCAACTTCTCCACGAGGTTGAGCCGCTGGACCTCGAGTGCGTGGCGCCGGAAGACCTCGAGGGCCGCGGCCATCTCCGAGACCTCGTCGCGACCGCTGATCTCGACCGCGTCCTCCAGGTCGCCGTCGGCCATGCGGCGCATGCGCACGGAAAGCTGGTTGAGCCGGCGCAGCAGGATCCGGCTGACGAATCCCAGGATGATCGAGAGGCCCACGACGACGCTGATGCCGGCGATCACCAGCAGCAGGATCCGCGACGTGCGGATGGCCTGGGAGGAGGCCTCGGTCGACATCGAGATGTCGTCCTGCGCCGTGCTGATCAGCCTCTGGAGTTCAACCCCCAACCCGATTGCCTGGACGCGGTTCTGCGAGAGCAGCTCACGCTGGCGGTCGGCGAGCTCCAACTGGCGGGTGAGTAGGGCGAAGCCGCTCTCGGAGCCGCTGCCCAACTCGAACAGGCGGGCTAGGGCAGGGTTGAGTTGCTCCCGGAGCGTCTCCTGGGTCACGGTCGCAGCGCTGATCTCGATCCGGTCGACGGCCGACTCGAAACTCTCCTGCAGGGGCTCGATGAGCGATGCATTCGACACGCTGAACGCACCGGAGAGCAGTTGCGTGGCGACGGCGGCGTCGGTCTGCAGCGCCGCCAGATGGCGGTAGCGGCTGAACTCCTCCTCGACGAAGTGCTCCTCGCGCGGCACCGGAGGCAGGCCAAGTACCCGATACCCGGTGATCAGGTAGAAGAGTTGCTCGTCGATGGCCGGCAGGAGAATGCGCTCGAGGTTCGACCGGAGTTCCGCGAGCTCCACGCGAAGGTCCTCGGTCTGGGCGGCGAGGGCGAACGAGGTGGGCATCTCGGCTTCGATCTGGGCGATGTTCGACTCGAGTTGCCGGGCTCGTGAGCGGATCAGCACGAACAGCTGGGCGTCGATTCCCTGCTGCTCGAGGGTCTCCAGTTCGCTGCGGAACTCCGTCTGTGTCTCGACGATCTCGGCGGAGACGGCAGCCAATTCCGCAGGGGTGGCCGCAACGGTCAGGCGCGGTGCGGCGGCCACGAGGCGGCTGCTCAACTCGGTGATCCTGAAGGCGGTCAGAATCCGCGGAAGGCTCTCGTCGTTGACCCGGTCCTGGGCATCCTCGATGCTGTTGAAGGAGACCCAACTGACGGCGATGGAGGCGATCGTCAGCGTCACGATGACGCCGATGGCGACGTACAACTGCGTCGAGATCCGGAAGGCGAACGCCACCAGTCGCTGGAGCAGATCCCTCATCGCCGGTGCGCCTCAGTTCCGGACCCGGTCAGGGGCCGTCGATCGCGCCGACGGTGCCGCATGCCTCGCCACCTCACATCGAGTCGGCCGGAACGTAGCGGCCGTCCTCGATGACGCTCAGGAAGATCGCGTCGGAGCCCTGGTTGTCGCCGTCGCCGAACGTGAGGGAGAAGCCGTCGATGTCGATGGGCTCACCCCGCAGGATCTCGTCGAGGAAACAGATCCGCGTGAGGTCGCGGCCGCAGCGCTCGAGGCCGACTGTCGCCATCCGTCCGGCCAGGTAGCCCTCGAGCGAGACGAATCCCGGTGTGGCCGCGGGATCATGAGCTTTCAGAGCGGCGAGGTACGAGGCCACGATGGGCAGCGAGTCATCGGTCGGGAACGGAACCACCTGCGTCACGAACACACCGTCGCCGGCCGGGCCCAACTCCTCGGCGAGGGCGTTGCTGCCGACGAAGGAGATCGTGACGAAGGTCCAGTCCTCGCCCAGACGACTCGCCCAGGAGATCAGTGACGCCACGGGCTGGTAGGCGCCGACCAGCACCACGGCATCGGGATCTCCCGCCTGCAGGTCCAGCAGGGCGGCCCGCACCGCGGTGGTATTGCGCGGGTAGAGCCCGAGGGCGACGGGCTCCATGCCCCGCCGGTCGAGCGCCTGCAGGACTCCCCGGTATCCGGCACGGCCGAACGAGTCGTCCTGGAACAACACGGCGATGCGATCGATTCCCCTATCGGCGATCAGCCGGGCGACGATCTCCTCGGTCTCCTGGTTGTACGAGGCCCGGAGGTTGATGATGTTGTTCCACGACGGGTCGCGCAGGAAGGCGGCGCCGGTGAAGGGGGCGATGAAGGGGACCCGGGCCTCGGCGGCGATGGGAGTGGCCGATCGCGAGGTGGGGGTCCCGACCTCGCCGATCAGGGCGAACACATCGTCGGATTCGATGAGTCGCTGCGTGTTGGTGACGGCGGCCTCCGGCTCGTATGCGTCGTCCAGAGTCACCAGATCGATTCGCCGGCCATGGATCCCCCCGTTGCGGTTGGTCTCGGCGAAGGCCGCCTCGATGCCCAGGCGCATGTTCTTGCCGAGTTCCTGGGCCGGACCGGTCAACGCCGCCGACTGGCCGAAGAGAACCGAGTCTTCGAACACACCTCCGGCGGTGGGTCCGGAGGCGGCCCCGTCGAGGGTGTCGGATGCCTCCCCGGACGGGTCAGGAGCGGTGTCGCCGGTGGGGTCGGAGACGCTTTCGGGAGTGCAGCCCGCTGCGAGCAGCGCGAGCAGGGTTGCCGCCACGAGCGCCGGCAGGAACCTCCGGCGCGGCGCCGTGATCATCCCGGTCGCCGCGTGACCAGGGTCAGATGGTTCCTGCCCCCTTCCCGTCGATAGCTCAGATCATTGGTCAAGGTGCGAACCAGGTGAATTCCCAGACCGCCGATGCGGCGATCTTCCAGCGAGGCGTCGATGTCGGCGTCCGGCGCATCGTTCAGCGGGTCGAAGGCGCCACCGTCATCGGAGATCTCGATGGTGACGTTCTCGGCGAGCTCGGAGATGATGACCCGCACGCTCGAGGCGCCGCCGTAGGTCATGGCATTCAAGCCCAACTCTTCGAGGATGAGGTGCAGCTTGAAGATGAGATCCTCCGGCCACTGTTCCTGGTGGCCGAACTCCTCGATCGATTGCTCCATGTGCCGGAGGGCTTCGTCGGGCGTCTCGCTCTCCGCGGGACCGACCTCCAGGCAGAAATCGCCGCCCATCAGCCTGCCGTGCTTCGGTGCAGGGTGAGACACGTGATGTCATCGGATTGAGGAATGTCGCCGGCGAAGGCATGGACCGCGCCGAACACGCTCATCGTGATGTCCTCGGCACCGGTCGGCGGCTCCTTTTCGAACAACTCGCCGAGACGCTCCATGCCGAACTCCTCCGCGTGTGCGTTCATGGCCTCGCTCACGCCGTCGGTGTAGAGGAACAGCGTGTCGCCCGGGGCGAGGTTGACGGTGTTGTGGCTGAATTCGATCCCGGGAATCACGCCGAGGATCACGCCGCCGGTCCTCGGCAGCAGTGTGGAACTGCCGTCCGGCTTGACATGGAGAGGCTCGTTGTGGCCTCCGTTCGCATAGTTGAAGTCGCCGGTGTGGGGGTCGTAGATGCCGTACAGGAGGGTGACGAACATCTCCGACTCGTTGGTCTCCCGGAGCAGGTCGTTGACCTCCCTGAGGACGTCGCCGGGATTGTCGCAGCCGATCGATGCGCCCTTCAGCAGGGTGCGGCTGGACATCATGAACAGTGCCGCCGGCACGCCCTTGTCGGAGACGTCGGCGATGCAGAGGCCGAGGCGGTCGTTGTCCAATCGGATGACGTCGTAGAAGTCCCCGCCGACGTTGCGGGCCGGCTCCATGTGGGCGAACACCTCGTAGCCCGGCTTGTCGGGGAAGCGGGTCGGCAGGATCGACTTCTGCATCTTGCTGGCCACATCGAGCTCGCGCTGCAGAGACACCAGTTGGTCGCGGGAGGCCAGGGCGGCGCGCCACTCCGTGAGGTGGGCGAGCGTGCGCTCGATCGTGATCCGCAGATCGGAGAAGTCGAGGGGTTTCGTCACGAAGTCGAAGGCGCCCCGGTTCATTGCCGTGCGGATGTTCTTCATGTCGCCGTACGCGGAGACGATCACCGATTTGATGTTGGGGTCGACCTTGGGGATCTGCTCGAGAAGCGTCAGCCCGTCCATCTGCGGCATGTTGATGTCGGACAGCACCATGTCGATGGTGTCGTCCTCATTCAGCCTGTCGAGCGCTTCGATGCCGTTGTGAGCGAAGACGAAGTCGTAGCGCCCGGCTCGAATATCGCGGCGCATGCGCTGGAGCATGAGTGGCTGGAGGTCGACCTCGTCGTCGACGACCAGGATCTTGTACGTGGCTTCTGTCATCGCGTTCCCGGTTCCGATCGGAGCGTCCGCCTCCGGGGCCGCTGCTGCGCGTCGCTGCCCGCAGGGCGTTCCGAGGATGTGCTGCGGTTAGCCGTTCAGCGCGGCCAGTGCGGTGTCAGCCGAACTGTGGATAGCGATGATCTGATCGAAGCCACTGATGATGAAGAGTTCGTGGACGGAGGGGGACAGCGAGCAGATGGCGAATTGGACGTCGCGCTGGCGGAGGTTCTTCGCACTCAGCAGGATGATCCGCAGGCCGGCGCTGCTGATGTAGTCGAGGTGTGCGAGATTCAGGATCACCGCCGCGTCGTCGTCGCCGATTGCGGCCTCCATGGCATCCTGAAAGTCGCTCGCGTTGGATCCGTCGACCCGGCCCTCGGTGTTCACGATCACCGCGCTGCCGCGCCGTTCGGAAGTGACTTCCATCATGGTTGCTCCTTATCTGCCGAATCCATGTCGCCCTGATCCATGGTCTCGCCGGTTCTTCCCTCCCCGGTCAACGAAGGCTAGTGGAATCTAGCAGCGTTCACTGTCCGGTCGTAGCGGACCCGACCACTTCTGGCCGAGTCCAAGCCGCACGATAGTCCGGTTCGCCGGGGACATGGCAATCGGGCAGGATCCGGGTGGCGTCCCCTCGCTGCCGGAGCGAGCCGGACCGGTCGACCTGCGGGAAGGGGCTCGCGGCCCCGACCGGCGCCTTCTCGGGGGCGGCGCGGGTGAGGTCGCTCCGATTGTGCCTGGCGCAGGTGGCGACCATAATGCGCCTTGCGGCGACGTCGGGTGGCGAGACCGGGCGCTACGGCATCACCGGTGTCGGTTGACGGCGAGCGATCCCTCGCCGGGGAGGAGAGGTCATGATGACGAGCCCGGAGCAGCGGTTCGGTCACCTCGTCAACGCCGAGCGCTTCGCGGAGATGCAGCCCTCCATCGCCGATGTCGCCGACGGCTGCTACTTCCCGCCGGAGTACTACACCTCCGAGGAGTGGTTCGGCTTCGAGAAGGAGGCCATCTTCGGAACCTCGTGGCTCTGCGTGGGGCGGGCCGATTTCCTCAAGGCGCCCGGTGACTACTTCACGATCACCATCAACGACGATCCGCTGCTGGTCGTCATGGACGACGAGGGTGCGATCCGCGTGATGTCGGCGGTTTGCCAGCATCGAGGCCACCTGCTCGCCGAGGATGCCGGTCACAAGGAGACCGGACTCTTCCGCTGCCCGCTGCACTACTGGTCCTTCGATCTGCGCGGTCGCCTGCGCCACGCCCCGGAGATGGGCCGCACGAACGATTTCGCCCGGGACGAGATCTGCCTGCCTCAGCTATCGGTCGAACTCTGGCAGGGCTTCGTGTTCGCGCACTTCGATCCGGACCCGCCGCCGCTCGCCCCCACTCTGACCCAGCTGGCCGACGAGATGGAGAACTACGGGGTCGCGGAGATGGTCAGCCTGCCGACCATGGACATCCCGGATTACCCCTGGAATTGGAAGGTGATGCTCGAGAACTTCATGGAGCCCTATCACAACACCTACCTCCACAAGGGCATCCACGATTTCGCGCTCGGCCACGGGTTCGTCGAGCACAGTCCCGACGAGAACGTGATCATGCACCCGACCGGGTTCGATCGGACCGACGGCGCCTTCAACCCCATCCACAAGGCTCTCCTTCCGCCGATCCCCACGCTGACCGACGAGCAGCGCAAGCGGGTCATGTTCGCCATGATCCCGCCGATGATGCCCCTGGGTCTCGTCCCCGACCACATGTTCTACTTCCTGGTCCTGCCGGGCGGTGCCAACCGGATCACGATCCGGGTCGGGCTGTGCGTGCCGCCGGACGCCCTCAAGATCCAGAACTTCGGCAAGATCATCGATTGGATCGTCGACGGGATCATGATGTACAACGAGCAGGACGTGGTGGCCGACACCGCCGTGCAGAAGGGGCTGCGATCCAGATTCGCCCCGCGCGGCCGGTTCTCCTGGAAGGAGACCACCGTGACGCAGTTGAACCGGTGGTTGTACCAGCGATATCGGGCGTATGCGGAGAACCAGGCGCTCATCTGAGGACCGCGACGAGACACCGGTTGGGTCCACCGGGTCAGAGGAGCATGCAAATGGATGATCTTCGAGGACACTTGGAGCGGATCGAGCGACGCCTCGAGCGCATCGAGGCCGAGCGCGCCATCGAGCAGCTCATGCATCGCTACGTCCACGCCATCGACGTCATCAAGGACGCGGACGTGACAGCGGGGTTCTTCGCGTCCGGCGCCGTCTGGGAGGGCCAAGGGAATCTGGCGGAGTTCAGGGCTGAAGGTCTCGACGAGATCAGGGAGATGTTCCGGGGGAACCCCTCGATGCTCCCGTTCACGGCGCATTTCCTCACGAATCCGGTCCTCAGCGTCTCTCCCGACGGTGCCGAGGCCCGCGGCCGCTGGCATGCCCTGGAGGCCGCCACTCTGTTCGACGGGGAGACTGCCGCCTGGCTGATCGCCCACTACGACAATGACTTCGTGAAGCAGCATGGCGAGTGGCGGATCGCCCGCCTGCGCTTCGAGGATCGGGTGATCTGCCCCTACGAGGAGGGTTGGGCGCGGATCAGGTACGTCTCGCCGGTGACTCTCGAGCGTGTCGCACAGCCGCGCCCGGCAGCGGCGGGGGATCAACACACCACAGGGGGTTCAGCATGACCGTCCTGACGACCGAACTGCGCGACTCGTTCAGCGCGTCCACGAAGGCGGTCAACGAGTCATGCCTGCTCCCGCCGCTGATCTACACGTCGCAGGAGTTCTACGAGTTCGAGCGTCAGGCGATCTTCCAGCACGAGTGGCTGTGCGTCGGTCGGACGGATCAGGTCCCCGAACCGGGGGACTTCCGGTGCATCACGGTCGCGGGCGAGCCCCTGATCCTGTTGCGGGACTCCGAGAGGGAGATCGGTGTGATCTCGGCCGTGTGCCAGCACCGGGGCATGGTTCTGGCCGAAGGGTCGGGCAATACGCGCCGGTTCACCTGCCCCTATCACCACTGGTCCTACGGTCTCGACGGCTCCCTGGTCGGGGCGCCGGCGATGGAGAGGGCTGTCGGATTCGACAAGACCGATCATGGCCTTCCCCGGCTTCGCACCGAACTCTGGCAGGGATTCGTGTTCTGCAATCTCGATCCCGACGCCGCGCCACTCGGTCCGTCGCTGGCGAAGATCGACGCCATGCTGGAGAACTACAACCTTCCCGACACCGTGACGCGTGAGGGGAAGTCGCTACCAGGCCTCCAGTGGAACTGGAAGGTGATGATGGAGAACTTCAACGACCCGTACCACGCCAGCCGGTTGCACGGCCCGTTGCAGACCTTCGCCCCCAGCCATCTGAACGACTACCTGCCCTGGGATCCTGACGACGGCGCCATCGGTCGGATCCAGCACTTCACCGAGATCGACGGTTCCTTCAACCCGACCAAGAAGTGCCTCCTGCCCGTGTTCAGCAACCTCACCGACGAGCAGCGCAAGCGCGGCGGGTTCGTGCTGATCCCGCCGACACTCTCCCTGGCCATCGTGCCCGACGAGATCGCCTACTTCATCATCAGTCCCGACGGTCCGGGTGAGATTACGATTCACATCGGCTACTGCTTCGAGCCGTCGGCTCTGTCCGACCCGATGTTCGAGTACCTCTTCGAGCAGGCGGAGCAGGGAGTCAACAACTTCAACGTGCAGGACATCTACGCGGACGAGATGGTCCAGATCGGCTTGGGCTCGATGTTCGCCCCGCGCGGCAGGTACTCCTGGCAGGAGGAGACGCTGGCGCAGTTCAACCGCTGGCTCGTGACGCGCTACGAGCGCCACTGGCCCAACGGCACCTGATCGCCCGTCCCTACGCGGCTAATATCCGTGGCGGAATGCCCACGGCATAGCAAGTAGCAACAGGGGGATCACGTGACCAAGTCAAGAGCAATTTTCGCGTCAATCACGGTGCTCGCAGTCATCGTCCTCTTGGCAGCTGCGTGCGCGGGCGACGACGCGGATGACACCGCCCAGCCTGCCGCCGACGAGCCTGTTGCCGCCACGGAGCCCGCGGTTGAGGAAGAGCCCATGGCTGAGGAAGAGCCCATGGACGACGCCGAACCCCTGACTCTCGGCTACGTGGTGGCCGGCGACAGCCAGGACGGCGGGTTCTACCAGGGCCAGATCGACGCCGCCAGGGCGGCGGCCGAAGTCCACGGTTGGGACTTCATCGTCGTGGACCAGGTGAATCCCGGTGCGGCGCAGGAGGCGTTCCAGAACCTCGCCCGCCAGGGCCCCGACATCATCGTCGGCGGCGGCGCAGAACTCAGCGACGGGTTCATCCCCGTTGCATGCTCGGGCGAGTTCGATCAGATCAACTGGTTCCTGGTCGCTCCGTTCCCGCCCCCCGAACCGTGCTTCTCCACGGGCGACTCCAACGAGGCGCAGGCGCACTACATCGGCGGCATTGCCATGGGCCTACTGCTCGACCGCAGCGAGGACGACACGATCGCCTGCGACATCGCCGGCCCCGAGTTGGACTTCGTCCAGAACGCCGCCGCCCACCTGGCGGCCGGGCTCGAAGCCCACAATCCGGACTACGAGCTCCGGGTCACCTTCACCGGCGACTTCGAGAACGCCGCGCTGGCGCAGGAGGCCGCGCAGGCGCAGATCGACCAGGGCTGCAGCGTCATCTACCCGTACCTGGGTGGCGCGCTCAGCGCCGTGGTCCGGGCGGGCAACAGCGCCGGAATCCACGTCGTCGCCACATCCGTGAACCGCTGTGGTGACCCGACCGCTGATTTCGCCATGGGGATCACCTTCAACCCAGCGACGTGGATCAATCTGGTATTCGATTCGCTCGCCGCGGGCGAACTGGAGAATGGCGGCTCCCTGGGCCTGCTCGGCGTGGCCGACGACGCAGGGGTCGGCGCGGTGATCTGCGACGCGAGTGCCGAGGAACAGCAGGTGCTCGACGACATCGCCGCGCAGATCGCAGCGGGCGAGATCGACTTCGAAGCGATCGCCGGCGGGGGATGATGATTGCCGCCTGAACCCGCACGGCCCGGCGGAGACACTCCGGAGAGGGGTCAGGCCGAGCCGGATCAGCACGAGCGGGGGCGGTCGGAGCCCGCCCGAACCTCCGGCGGGTCCGCTCGAGGGTCGAACGCGCTTCTGACCGTCGAGGCGGCGACGAAGGTCTACGGCCGGATCGTCGCGTGCGACGCCATCTCCCTGGCGGTCGACTCGGGCGAGATCCGCGGGCTGCTCGGTCAGAACGGCGCCGGGAAGTCCACTCTGATGAAGATGGTGTCGGGGGTCGTGCATCCCGACGGCGGCCGGGTCCTGCTCGAGGGCGGCGAACTGCCCCCCGGCGACCCGATCGCGGCGCTGGAAGCGGGGATCGGGATGGTCCACCAGCACTTCAGCCTCGTCGGAGCCTTGACGGTGTGGGAGAACGTCGCGCTCGGAGAGCGGGGTCGGGTCCGGTCCTCGGAGGCGATCCAGCGCGTCGTCGAGATCGGCGAGCGCTACGGGCTCCCGATCGATCCCCGGGCACGCGTCGAGGATCTCAGCCCCGCTCAGCGCCAGCGCGTCGAGATCATCAAGTGCCTCCGCCAGGATCCCCGGCTGATCATCCTCGACGAGCCGACCTCGGTCCTGACATCCCAGGAATCGCGGGTGCTGTTCGAGGTGCTGCGAGAGATGGTCAATCAGAGAGGATGCGCCGTCGTGCTCATCAGCCATCGCCTCGAGGAGATCCTCCGCGCCACCGATCGGGTCACAGTCCTTCGAGACGGCCGCGCCATCTCCACGATCGCTACCGGCAGCGCGACGGCGGCGTCCCTCGCCAACGAGATGCTGGGTCGCGAGGCGTCGCTCGAGGAGGAGGGTGCGGCGATCGGGCTCGTGACCGTCGCCGAACGGCGGGATCCGGACGGGGCCCACGAGCAACACGCGGGGCCTGCCCACCGGACCGAGTCTCCGGCCGCGCCCTGTGACGCCGATCAAGCGGCGGCGCTGCAGGTCGAGAACGTCAGCGCACGCGGCCCCGACGGGCGCAGGCTCCTGGAAGGCCTGTCCCTGAGCGTCCGCAGCGGTGAGATCCTGGGAGTGGCTGGCGTGGAGGGCAACGGGCAGGACGCGCTCGTGGAATTGCTCTCGGGCCTGCTGGCTCCCGACGCGGGCCGGGTCATGGTCTCCGGACGCGAGATCCCGCTCGGCCGCCCCGACCCGCGGTCGAGCATCGGCGTGATCCCGGCGGACCGGCGCGAGTCCGGCAGCGTCCTCGGCATGACCGTGGCGGAGAACCTCATGCTGAACCAGTTGGATCGCGTGATGCGGCGCGGGGTCATCATGTCCCGGCTCTTGCGCAGGCGGGCAGGCGAGCTCATCCGGCAGTTCGACATTGCCGCCGCGAGTCTGGACGCGCCCATGTGGTCGCTCTCGGGCGGGAACCAGCAGCGCGTCGTGCTGGCTCGCGAACTGTCCCGCAACCCCGATGTCCTGCTCGCCGCGCAACCCACGCAGGGACTCGACGTCGGCGCCATCGAGGACATGTGGGCCCGGCTGAACAGCGTCGCACGCGACGGGACGGCCGTGCTGCTCATCTCCACCGAGCTGGACGAGATCCTCGCCCTGGCCGACCGGATCGACGTGATCCACCGCGGCACCATCGTCGGGAGCATGGACAGTGCCGCGGTGGACCACGAGAGGCTCGGACTCATGATGGGAGGCCACGCGGCGTGAAGCCCACCCCGGCCGGGCGCGAGACGGCGCCCGAACAGGAGCCCTTGGTAGATCCGGCTGGGTCGGCGAGCCGCGTTCCCTTCCGGGACAGGCTGTTGTTCCCGGTTCTGCTGCTCGTCTCGATCGGGGTGGCACTCCTGATCGCGTCGCTCTTCCTGGAGTTCACGGGTAGCAGCACGGGCACCGTGTTCTCGGCCATGATCCGCGGCAGCGTCGGCTCGGCCTCGTCGCTGGTGACGACCGTCAACCACATGATCCCGCTGCTCATCGTGGCAGTCGGCGCTTGCATCGCCGGCCGCGCCGGCCTGATCAACATCGGCCTCGAGGGGCAGCTGGCGTTCGGCGCAATGCTCGGCGCCGCGGTAGGGCTGGCCCTGCCCGCACCGGGCTACGTGGCGATCCCGGTGATCCTGGCGGCCAGCGTGATCGGCGGGGCGATCTGGGCGGCGGTGGCCGCGGCCTTCAAGTATGGCCGGGGCATCAGCGAGGTCATCACGACGCTCCTGCTGAACTTCGTTGCCTTCGAGATCATATCATTTGCAGTCAATCGGTCCTGGCTCCTCCAGGAGTCCCCGAGCGAAGCCGCGTACGTTGCCCTCAACCCGCAGTCGGACCGCCTGCCCGACGCCGCTCAAATGCCGTTCCTGGCATCGGGTGAGGGATTCCGGCTCCAGTTCGGGATCGTCATCGCGATCGTCGTGGCCGTGGGGGCCGCGTTCGCGATCGCGCGCCTGCGCTGGGGATTCCGGCTGCGGATGTTCGGGTTCAACCCGCGGGCCGCAAGCCGCTTCGGCGTGCGGCCCTGGGTGATCGGAGGGAGCGCACTCCTGTTATCGGGGGCGATGGCAGGGCTCGCCGGCGGTGTGCTCCTCAGCGGTCACGTCATGCGCATCCGGACCGGTTTCGCCAACAACTACGGGTGGGAGGGCCTCCTCGTCGGTCTCGTCGCCGGCTTCCGCCCGCTGTACGCGATCCCGGTGGCTTTCCTCTACGGCGCGCTGCGCGCCGGCGGCGGCGTGCTTGCCGCCACCGGCGTCGATCAGGCGCTGGTCGGCATCGTCCAGGCTCTGATCGTCATTGCCGTGACCGTGCCCTCGCTGTACATGCTGTACCGGAGCCGCCAGCGCCAGGCGCGTGCGATCCGCGAGCGGGCGTGAAGTCAGTGGTTCCCCTGCCCGAGAGCGCGCCACGAGGCGTCGGAACTCCGGCTCGAGGCGAGGCACCGGGATGATTCAGGACATCACGATCATCCTCGACAGCGCCTCGCGGCTGGCGGCGCCGCTCCTCTTCGTGGCGCTCGGTGAACTGGTGGCGGAGCGGGCCGGGACACTGAACATCTCCGTGGAGGCGATGATGCTCGGCAGCGCCTTCGGTGGGGCGCTGGGGAGTTCCATGACCGGCTCGCCGGTCCTCGGGCTGCTCATCGGCATGGCCGTGGGATTGGTGGTGGCCGTCATTCAGGCACTGTTGAGCCACAGGTTCACGATCAACCAGTTCGTGGTGGGCCTGGCGCTCAACATCCTCGTCCTCGGCGCCACGAGTTTCCTCCTCGCCTCGATCGACATGATCCCGCTGCAGTTCGGCACGTGGTCGGTCCCGGTCCTCGCCGAGATCCCGCTCGTGGGCCAGGCGCTGTTCGAGCAGAAGCCGCCCTTCTTCCTGCTCTACGCCCTGGTCCCATTGATCTGGTGGGTGCTGTGGCGCAGCCGTTGGGGACTCGAGATCCGCGCTGCGGGCGAGGACCCCGACTCATCGACCGTCACGGGAATCCCCGTCAACAGGCGGAGGCGACAGGCGATCTACCTGTGTGGCGTGCTGGCCGGGCTCGGTGGGGCCTACCTGTCGGTCGGCGTGATCGGAGCCTTCACGCCCAACATGACCGCCGGCCGGGGCTTCATCGCGATCGCGGCCGTGATCTTCGGCGGCTGGACGCTCAGGGGAACCGTCCTGGGCTGCCTCCTGTTCGCCTGGGCCGACGCGCTGCGGCTGGCGCTCCCGGCCATCGGCGTCACCATTACGCCCCAGGTGCTGATCTCGGCGCCGTACCTGCTCGCCCTCCTGGCGATGCTCCTGTTCGCCCGGGGCAAGCGGCAGCCCGCAGCCCTCGGCCGTACCTTCGCACCGGGGGGCTGATCGCTCGGGTCGGCTGCTCCGTCGGAGGTGACCCCGCTCCGGCACCTTGACCCTCACAACCGTCGGCACTACGTTCCGACAGCAGGTCGGAATCCCTGGGGGGACAGCGACGCCTTCGAGCGAGCGGGATCCTCCCCGAAAGGCGTCTCAGGCATGGCCATCCCAACGACACCGCTGGTCCGCCGGATCCTGGAGAGCAACCTGGAGGCCTCGGACAAAGAGGTCGATGAGGCGGTCATGCTGCCCGCCAGGTGCTACACGAGCCCGGAGTTTTTCGAGTTCGAGAAGCGCGCCCTCTTCAAGAAGGAGTGGGTGTGCCTTGGGCGCGCCGACCAGATCCCGAATGCCGGCGACTACTTCACCGCGACCATCGCGGACGAACCACTCCTGGCGGTGCGCGGCAAGGACGGGCAGGTCCGGGTCATGTCGTCCGTGTGCCGGCACCGCGCCATGGTGATCACGGATCAGATTCCGAAGCCTCGCCAGAAGTGGTGGGACGACAGGCCCGCGGAGACATCGGGCAACTGCGGGCACGCTTTCCGCTGCCCGTACCACTACTGGACCTACAACCTGGAGGGCGACCTCATCGGTGCGCCCGACATGCAGCGCACCAAGGGCTTCCGGCGCGAGGACAACAGCCTGCCCAACCTCCGGGTCGAGGTGTGGAACAACTTCATCTTCGCCAACTTCGACCCGGGCGCCGCGCCGCTGGCGCCCAAGCTCGAAGCGGTCGACGAGATGATCGTGAACTGGAACATCGCCGAGATGGTCCCCGGCGAGGCCGAACTCCTGCAGGATCTCCCGTGGAACTGGAAGGTCATGGTCGAGAACTTCGTGGAGTTCTACCACTCCGACCGCCTGCACCATCCGATCTGCGAGTTCTCGCGAAGCAACAGCTACGAGTGGCAGGATGACTTTGATCCGGCCGGTGCCACGGTCATCGGCGCCGGGAAGACCACGCACGCCGACTTTGGATTCAACCCGACTTTCAAGGCGCTGTTCCCGCCTATCCAGACGCTCACCGAGGAGGAACGGGCACTGGCCGTGTTCTTCCTGGTCCCCCCCACGCTTGCCTTCGGCGTCAACTCCGACTCCGCGTTCTACTTCCTGTTGAACCCGACGGCGGTCGACCGCCTCGACATCAAGGTGGCAGGCCTGTACCCCCGGGAGTATCCCGAGCATCCCCGGTTCCACCACCTCGAAGCGGTCGCCGCGCTCGGCATCGAGTACTTCAACGAGCAGGACTTCGGCGCGGTCTCGTCGATCCAGCGCGGCCTGCGGTCGGACTTCGCGCCCAGGGGCCGACTCTGCTGGCAGGAGCAGCCCATCTCACACTTCAACCGCTGGCTCGTCCGCCGGTACACCAAGGCACTCCTGGACTGAGGCCGCACGTGTACGACTGGCCGCTGATCGACTGGCGGTCTCTGCGTGACCACCGGTTGGCGCGGACCCGGTCGCTGATGGAATCCAGAGACCTGGACCATGTGCTGTTCACGGCGTTCGACAACATCCGCTATGTGACGGACTACCGCGTCATGACGATCGCCGAGAACCACGACTGGTTCGCCACGCTGGTGGACCGCGATGGCCGGAGCCTGATCTTCGTGCCGTTCGTGGATGAGGAGGTCCCCGATCCGCTGCCGGACCTGCCCAACGTCGGCGCCTGGGTTCCGGCGCCGTCGTGGTCGGCGAGCACGATGCACGTGGCTGAGTGGGCACGCGTGCTCGCCGGGCAGATCGAACGCGCCGGCGCCCGCCGCATCGGCGTGGACACGTGCGCGTGGCAGGTGTTCGAGGCCCTGCGGGGACGGCTGCCGGACGTCGAGTTGATCGACATCGCACTCGAGATGTTCGAGGTCCGGGTCGAGAAGCATCCGGCCGAGGTCCAACTGCTCGAGGCGGTCAGCCGCGTCAATGCGATCGCGGCACAGGAGGCGATCGATGCGCTTGCGCCCGGGATGCGGGATTTCGAGGTCCTTGCGGTGGCGATGGAGTCGTTGCAGCGCCAAGGCGTGGAGTATCTGACGCATTCGGTGTGCAACGTCCGGCAACCGACCGGGAACTGGTTCGCGAACGGCGCGGAGTTGCGAGATGGCGACGCATTCTTCTTCGACATCGGCGCGTACGGGCAGGGGGGATACGCATCCGACATCTGCCGGACCGCGTTCGTCGGAGATCCCCATCCCGATGTGGTGAAAGGCTATGAAGTGCTCTTGGATGCCTACGGCGCAGCCCAAGAACTCTGCCGTCCCGGCGTGAGCTCGTCGAAGATCCACGAGGCTGCCAACGCCGTACTCCTCGGGCGCGGCTATCCGCGTACGCCGTACGCCGTCGGCCACGGTATCGGGCTCCGGGCGTGCGAGTGGCCGACGATGTACCGGCCCGATCTCATGAGCGCGGACGTGCCGCTCGTCGCCGGCGCCACGATCGCGCTCGAGCCGGAGACGTTCGTCGAGATCGGCGGCGAGTCCGTCGTGCTGAAGATCGAGGACAACTTCCTCGTGACCGATGACGGTCTCCGGATGCTCAGCGAAGTCCCGCACGACCCCTCCTGACGGGCGTGTCCGGCCGGGGGCGCGCCGCCGAACCCTGCTCGATGTCGGTGGCGTCGCTCACCGGGGCCCTCGAGGCGGGCCGGATCACGGTGGTGGATGTGGTGGAGGCCCATCTCGAGCGCATCCACCTGCTCAACCCGGTACTGAATCTCCTGTGCTTCGCGTACGACGAAGAGGCACGCTCGGCGGCGCGCCGGGCGGCGGGCACGCCGCCGGCGGCATCGCACCCCGGCGGGAAGCAGCCGCTGCGCGGGATCCCCTACGTGCTCAAGGACTTCACGCCCACCCGAGGGCTCCGCACGACGCGCGGGTCGTATGCGTTCGAGCACTGGGTGCCCGAGGCGGATCCCCCGGTGGTGGAGCGCATGCGGTCGTCTGGCGCGATCCTCGTCGGAAAGTCGGCGACATCGGAACTGGCGCACTCCTCCTTCACGAGGACCCCGCTGTGGGGGACGTCGCGCAATCCTTGGGATCCCACGCGGACCCCGGGGGGAAGCTCGGGTGGCTCTGCGGGCGCGGTCGCCTCCGGCATGGCGGTCCTGGCCGAGGGTTCCGACGCTGGCGGATCGGTACGCATCCCGGCCTCCTGCTGCGGTGTGGTCGGGTTCAAGCCGACCTACGGCCGGGTCCCCATGCACGCCACGCCGGATGATTTCGATCCCGTCTTCCACTTCGGTCCGATCGCGCGGAACGTCGACGACGTCGTGGCCATGTTCAGCGTGATCGAGGGGCCTGACGAACGAGATCCCACCTCGGTGGTTCCGGGGCTCGGGCGCCCGCTCGAACTAACGATCGATCTGAGCGGCCTGAGGGTTGCCCTGAGCCTCGACCTCGGCTACTACCGCGTGCACGAGGAGGTCGCGGCGAACACGGCTGCGCTCGCAGGGACACTCGAGGAACTCGGCGCCCGGGTCGAGCCGGTCGAACTCGGGTGGGATGCGTCGATCAACTGGGCGTGGGACACGAACTGGGCTGCAACCCTCGCCGCACTGTACGGCGACGCGCTCGCGGGTCATGAGGATCACGCGGATCCCGAACTGCTCAGGCTCGTGGAGCACGGTCGCCGGCTCGCGGCAGTCGAACTCAAGGCTGTCGGACCGATTCGCACACGCCAGTGGGAGCGGCTTCGCCACGTGTTCGAGCACCACGACGTCCTGATTTGCCCGACTCTCGCGCTTCCCGTCCCGCCTGCTGAGGGAGTCGAGGACTCGGACTACGGCACGACAGGAGCCGACGGAATGTTCAACGGTCTGGAGATGACCTCACCCTTCAACCTCGTGCCCTTCTGCCCCGTGATCTCGGTGCCGACAGGATTCAGTTCCGACGGCCTGCCAACCGGAGGGCAGATCGTCGGGCGTCGCTTCGCAGACGAGACAGTGCTTGGCGTCGCCAAGGCGTTCCAGGTCGCCCGACCCTGGCCGTCGCCGCCGCTCGGGGGCGAATAGCGCCCTTCACGGTCGTCTCGGCGACCCCTGCGACGTCGCTGAGCGTTCTGGAACCGGTCCGGTGGCGCGCACTAACGTGAGGTGCTCGAACGACCTGGAGGTGCCTCGTGTCGCCCCACCGCCGCTGCCCCATCCCGCTGGAGAGTCTCGATGCCTCGGCGCAGGACTTCAGCGCCGCCGTGGGCCTCCCACCGGCCGTGTACGCCGATCCGGACTTCTTCGCATTCGAGCGCGAGGCCGTCTTCGGCCATGAGTGGATCTGCGTGGGTCGCAGCGACCAGATCCCCAACGCCGGAGACTTCTTCACGATCACCGTCGCCGGCGAGCCGCTCATCGTGGTGCGCGCCCGCGACGACGAGGTGAACGTGATGTCCTCGGTCTGCCAGCACCGGGGGATGTGCGTGACGGCGCCGGCTCAGAGACCACCGTCGGAGTGGTTCGAGTTGCCGCCGGAGACCTCGGGCAACTGCCGCACGTTCCGATGCCCGTATCACTGGTGGACGTACGACCTCGACGGCAGGCTCGTTGGAGCGCCGGAGATGAACGAGACGACCGGCTTCGATCGGTCGGACGTCGGCTTGCCCCGGTTGCGAACCGAACTCTGGAAGGGGTTCATATTCGTCAACTTCGATGAAGAGGCGCCGCCGCTCCGCCCTCGCCTGGGGAAGCTCGACGAGGCGCTCGCGAACTACCACGTCGAGGACATGGTGACCGTCGAGCCGGAGACCGTGCCCGGCCTGCCCTTCAACTGGAAGATCATGGTGGAGAACTTCATGGAGGGGTACCACCCCGATCGCCTCCATAAGGGGATCCATGACTTCGCGCCGTCATCGAAGGCGTGGTACGCACCGTTCGCGGAAGGTGACGCCGCCATGTACGGCGCCATGGGAGCGACGATTCCCGACGGAGGATTCAACCCGACCCAGAAAGCGATCTTCCCGATCATCCCCACGCTCACCGAAAAGGAGCGGTGGCGGATGTTGTTCGCCTACGTACCGCCCAGCCTGCTGATGGGATTCCAGCCCGACTCAGCGTTCTGGTTCACGGTGCAGCCCGTCAGCGAGTCGTCGCACACGCTCACCATGGCCTACATCTTCCCCCCGTCCACACTGGAGGTTCCGCTGTTCGGCGAGTTGCTCGGTGCAGCCATCCACGGGGTGGAGTTGTTCAACAACCAGGATCTGCCGACCAACACGGCCGTGCAGCGGGGCATGGGGTCCCGCTTCGCGCCGCGTGGGCGCTACTCGTGGCAGGAGTCCGTGCTGGCTCAGTTCAATACCTGGCTCGTGGGGCGCTACAGGGCCGAGGACCGGCGAGTGGCAGCGGCGCCGACTGCGGTGCCGGCATGAAGCCCCCGCCGTTCGACTATGTCGCGGCAACCTCGGTCGGCGAGGCCACCGAGGTGCTCGCCGGCGCCACCGAGGCCCGGATACTGGCCGGGGGCCAGAGCCTCGTGCCGCTGATGAACCTGCGCCTGGCACGCCCGAGCGTGCTCGTGGACGTCAACGGAATCGGGGGCCTGTCGGACTTCGAGACCCGCAACGGCACCCTGAGATTCGGCGCGATGTGCCGCCATCGTTTCCTGGAGACGGATCAACGGGTGCGCGAGCACGCACCGATCGTTGCGCGGACGGCCGGACTCATCGGTCATGTCCATATCCGCAACCGCGGCACCTTCGGGGGAAGTCTCGCCCACGCCGATCCGGTGGCAGAGTTCCCCGCGCTGCTCCTGGCGCTCGGCGGCAGCGTCGTTGCCTCCAGCAGCGACGGCGAGCGGACCGTCCCCGCCGCGGAACTGTTCGACGGGCCGTTCACGACGAGCCTCGAGCCGACCGAATTGCTGACCGCCGTCGAGATGCCGGCGCACAGCGATGGCGACGGTGGCGCGTTCTCCGAGTTCACCCGCCGCCACGGTGACTTCGCGACCGCCGGAGTGGTCGTCATCGTCCACCGCGACCGCTCCGGTACCTGCGAGTGGCTGCGGGCGGCCGGCTGCGGTCTCGGCGTGACGCCGGTTGATCTCGGCGCCGCGGGGAGCTTCCTGCGGGGAGAGTCGGCTCTCACCGACGCGGCGGCGAAGGAGTTCGGGAGGCAGGTCGCGGCGATGGTGGACCCGCCCGGAGACGTGCACGGCTCGTCCGAGTACCGCCGCGACCTGGCGGCGGTGCTCGGGGCCGATGCGGTCCAGAACGCCTGGGAACGGGCGGGATCGGCCGGTGCGCCGGCAAGGGGCTGAGCAGGGACCGACTCGATGGCAAGGAGGATGCGAATGAGGAGCGACGAAGCATGACGGCCGTCCGGTTCTCGCTCAACGGTGAGTCCGCCGAGGTGGATGTCGAGCCACGCGAACTGCTGCTGGACACCCTGCGGGATCGACTCGGGATGACCGGTTCCCACGCAGGCTGCGAGCAGGGCGCGTGCGGGGCATGCACCGTCCTCGTCGACGGCGGCGGCGTGCGGTCCTGCCTGATGTTCACGGTGCAGGCGGCCGGCACGCAGGTGCGCACCATCGAGGGGGTCGGTTCCCCCGGGGCACTCCATCCGATCCAGCAGGCGCTGTCGGATCATCACGGCCTGCAGTGCGGGTTCTGCACACCCGGCATGGTGCTGACGGCGCTGGAACTGTTCGAGACGGATCCCCACCCGGGTCGCGACCGCATCGAGGAGTGGATGTCGGGGAACCTCTGCCGCTGCACCGGATATGTGAACATCGTCAATGCCCTCGAAGCCGTCGCCGGCACCGCCGAGGGGCGGTCGTGAGCGTCGCCGCGCCGCCACAGGCGCCACCGGGGACGGGCAGCGGGACCCGGCGCAAGGAGGACACCCGGCTGCTGTGCGGGCAGGGCGAGTTCCTCGGCGACGTCCACCGGCCCGACCTCAAGCACGTCGCCATCCTGCGGAGCCCGGTGGCACACGCGCGGATCCGCGACATCGACGGTTCGGGGGCGCTGACGCTGCCCGGCGTCATCGGTGTGTTCACCGGCGCCGAGTTGGCGGGCGAGATCGGCGAGTTCAGCCACCACCTTCCGATGATCCCCACCTTGCGCCAGATCACCTGGTCGGTGCTGGCCACCGGCAAGGTGCGGTTCGTGGGTGAACCGGTGGCGGCCGTCGTGGCCGAGAGCCGCTACATCGCCGAGGACGCGCTCGAACTCATCGAAGTGGACTACGAGGAGCTGCCGCCGGTGACCGGCGCGGAGGCAGGGCTGGAGACCGGAGCGCCCCTTCTCTATGAGGACTGGGGCGACAACGTCTTCCTGTACATGCCCGGTAGCCACGGCGACGTCGAGACGGCCTTCGCCAATGCCGACGGGGTCCTGCGGGAGCGCTTCACGCATCACCGCATCAGTGGCCTGCCGATGGAGGGTCACGGCGCCCTCGGCGAGTTCGATCCCGCCTCGGGGCGTCTGGAGATGTACGTGTCGACGCAGGTGCCGCACACGCTGCGCACGGTGATCTCGGACATCAGCAGCCTGAGTGAGAGCAAGATCCGAGTCGTCGCACCCGACATGGGCGGCGGGTTCGGGAACAAGGCCCACTTCATGCGCGAGGAGGTACTGGTCGCAGTACTGGCGATGCGGGTTCGCCACCCGATCGTCTGGCTTCAGGATCGCACCGAGAACCTGCTCGCGGGTCTGCACTCACGCGAGCAGGTCCACGAGGTGGAGGTGGCCTACCGCCACGACGGGAGGATCCTCGGGTTGCGGGCCGACTTCGTCGTGGACGTCGGCTCGCCGGAGTTGTACATCCTGGGCTGTGCCCCGGCGATCGTCACCACGGCGGTGGTTCCCAACTGCTACGACCTGCAGGACTATGCCTTCGAGTTGCGCTGCGTGGCGACCAACAAGGGCCCGATGGGCGGTTACCGGGGCTACGGGCAGCCGCAGGGGATCTTCCTGATGGAGCGGGTGCTGGACCTCGTCGGCGAGAAGCTCGGCGTCGATCCGGTGACGATGCGGCGGCTGAACACGATTCCCGATGAGCCCCGGCCGTACGTGACGGCGACCGGAGCGGTGCTGGACACAGGGAGCTTCAACGATCAGCTCACGGAGTTGCTCGTGGCCGCAGACTACGACGGGGCGTGCCGCGCGCGCGACGAGGCGCGCGCGGCTGATCGTCTCGTCGGGGTGGGGATCGCCCAGATGGTGGAGCCCACGGCCCCCAACATCCACGGCCTGGCGGGCCGCTTCGGCGGGTACGAGATGGCGATGCTGACAGTGCAGCCGGATGGCAAGGTGAACGTGGCCGTCGGGACGAAGTCTCAGGGGCAGGGGCACGAGACCATCTACGGAGCTGTGGCCGCCGAGGTCCTGGGCATCAGTCCCGACGACGTCCAGGTCAGCGACGGAGACACCGCCGGACTGCCCTACGGCATCGGGACGTGGGGGAGCCGCTCGGCGGTGATGGGTGGCGGCGCGGTGATCAAGGCCGCACGTGAGGTCCGCGACAAGATGGCCGCCATCGCCGCGGGGCTGCTCGACGCGCCCGCCGATCAGATCGAGGCCTCCGGCGGCTTCTTCCGCCTCGGCGAGGCGGCGATCCCGTTCGGCCAGATCGCCGCGGCGGCCTACCTGCACACGTTCCTGCTCCCGCCCGGCATGGATCCGGGGTTGTCGGTGGTCGTCGGGTACGACCCGGGCAACACCAGCCCGTTCCCCGACGAGCGAGGGAAGATGAACGTGGCCGCCACGTACTCGACGGCGGCGGCGGCGGCGGTCGTGGAGGTCGATGCGGCCACCGGCGTGGTGACCGTCGAGGATCTGACGATCGTCCACGACTGCGGCACCGTGATCGACCGGGTGCTGCTCGACGGCCAGATCCACGGAGCGATCGCGCAGGCGCTGGGTCAGACCTTCTACGAGGAGATCCACTACGACGCCAACGGGCAGCCGCAGACATCGACACTTCTGGACTACATGATTCCCGGCTTCGGCGACGTCATCGAGCCGCGGATCATCCATCGCGAGACCCCGTCGGAGTTGATCGGCGGGTTCCGCGGCGCTGGTGAGGGGGCGATCATCGTGACGCCTGCGGCGCTCGCCGCCGCCGTGCACGACGCGTTGGCGCCGCTGGGCATCCCGATCACGCAGTCCAACCTCAGCCCGCCGCTACTGCGCTCGCTCATTCGCGACGGCGTCGAGGTCTGAGATCCCCTCGTGCGGCGGCGGAGGCTGCTCGCGCGAGCCTGAGAGGCACTCCTAGGCTGACGCCGTGGAGTCGAGACCCACCGCCGGCGTGCCGACCGCGGCCGAGATGCGCGTCCTGGACGGGACCCTCGGAATGAGGCCTGACGGCGTCGACTCCCGTGTGATCAGGCGCGGACCGGATCGTCGGCACCTGCTGCTCCCCGCGCTGCACGCCCTGCAGGACGGTGTCGGGTGGATCAGTTCCGAAGCGTTGGGGGAGTTGTGCGCCCGCCTGGAGGTGCCGCGTGCCGAGGCGTTCGGCGTGGTCACCTTCTACGCGCTGCTGCGGACCACCGAAGGTCCCCGGACGGTCGTGCACGTCTGTGACGACATCGCCTGTCGCATCCGTCCGGACGCCGGCCATGCGATGGTCGGCGATGGGGACGCGGGATCGGTGGGCGGGGAACCCGTCGCGGTGCACGGCTCTCCGTGCCTCGGCCAGTGCGACCGGGCGCCGGCGCTCTTCGTCCAACGCGCCGGCGACGATCAGGCCCGCTGGACCGCCGCGGGGTCGGTCGCCGAAGCCCTCTCCGGATCCAGGGCGCCCCTCGGCGCCCCGCACGTTGTCGCATCGGGGCCGTCCTGGCTCACCGCGCGCATCGGTGTCGTCGACCCGGCCAGTCTGGAGGACTACCGGGCGCACGGCGGCTACCGCGCCCTGCGCACCGCGTTGGCGATGGGGCCGGAGGCGGTGCTTCGGGAGGTCGCCGACTCCGGGCTCCGGGGTCGGGGAGGGGCCGCCTTCCCGACCGGTGTCAAGTGGCGCGCCGTGGCGTCCTCCGCACGCCCGGAGCGCTACGTCGTCTGCAACGCGGACGAGTCCGAGCCCGGCACGTTCAAGGATCGGGTGCTGCTCGAGGGTGATCCCTACGCCCTCGTCGAGTCGATGACGATCGCGGCGGTGACCGTCGGCGCCACCAAGGGCTATGTCTACATCCGCGGCGAGTATCCGGAGGCCGAGGAGCGGGTCATCCATGCCATCGACCAGGCCCGCCACCGCGGGCTTCTCGGTCCCGACATCGCCGGCAGCGGCCTGAGCTTCGACATGGAGGTCCGCCGGGGGGCGGGCGCCTACATCTGCGGCGAGGAGACCGCACTGTTCAATTCCCTGGAGGGTTACCGGGGCGAGCCGCGTTCCAAGCCGCCGTTTCCCACCGAGGCGGGGCTGTTCGGCGAGCCGACGGTGGTGAACAACGTCGAGACCCTGCACAACGTGCCGGTGATCCTCAATGCCGGAGCGGCGGCGTTCCGCGCCGTGGGTACCGCGGAGAGCCCCGGCACGAAGCTCTTCTCCGTGGCCGGCAGCGTGGCGCGCCCGGGTGTCTACGAGGTGCCCTTCGGTACACGCCTCGACGAACTGCTGGCTCTGGCGGGTGGTGGGGCAGGGGAGGGTTCGGTGCTGCTCGGCGGCGCCGCCGGGGTGTTCGTCCCTCCCGAGGCCGCAGGCGTGCGCTTGACGTTCGAGGATGTGCGGGTGGCGGATCTCACCCTGGGTTCGGGGGCGGTCACGGTGTTCGACCGCGCCGTCGACATGGGTGACATCGTGGAGCGGATCACGGCCTTCTTCCGCGACGAGTCCTGCGGTCAGTGCGTGCCGTGCCGCGTGGGGACGGTCCGCCAGAACGAGACGGTCGTCCGCCTGCGTGCCGGTTCGTCCTTGCCGGACGACGGCGCACTGCTCGATGACCTCGCAGCAGTGATGGGTGACGCCTCGATCTGCGGGCTCGGCCACACGGCGGCGTCTGCGGTCACCTCCGCACTCCGTCTGGGTCTCCTGGACGGTGTGGGGGCCGGCGCATCGAGCGGGGGGGAGCGGTGAGCGCGCCGGTGCCCGTGGGGCTTCCCCGCCGCAAGGTCTCCGTGGAGGTCGACGGGACCGAGCTGACGGCACCCGAGGGTTCCACGATTCTGGATGTCTGCCAGGAGGCGTCTGTCGAGATCCCCACGATCTGCTGGGCCCCGACGATCACGCCGGTCAACGCCTGCCGGGTCTGCGTGGTGGAGGTGGAGGGCTCCCGCACCCTCGTGCCTGCCTGCTCTCGCCAGGTGACCGAGGGAATGAGCATCCGCACCGGGGGTGAACGGGTGGCGGCGGCGCGGCGGATGGTGCTCGAGTTGCTGGCATCCTCGGTGGATCTGTCCCGTGCGGAGGCGGACATCCTGCGCTGGCTCGACGAGTACGGGGCCGACCCCGAGCGCCACGGCGAGGATCGAGCGCAGGTCAGCGAGCCGGTCCGCCGTCACGATGAGTTGTACGTGCGGGACTACGACCGCTGCGTGCTCTGCTACAAGTGCGTCGACGCCTGCGGAATCGAAGCGCAATACACGTTCGCCATCGCTGTTGCGGGCCGCGGCTTCGATGCCCGGATCTCGACGGAGTTCGATGTGGAGTTGCCCCGCTCGGCGTGCGTCTACTGCGGCAACTGCATCGGTGTCTGTCCCACGGGTGCGCTCATGTTCACCCGGGAGTTCGATCTCCGCCAGTCCGGCCGGTTCGACGCGGATGCGCAGAAGGTGACGACCACCGTGTGCCCCTACTGCGGCGTCGGCTGCAACCTCGAACTGCATACCCAGGACGACGAGATCTTCCGCGTCACCTCTCCGGCCGACCACGAGGTCACCTCCGGACACCTCTGCATCAAGGGTCGATTCGGCTTCGAGTACGCCGGCGGCGACCGTTCCGGCCGACGCGGCGAGGAGCGGGGCGCCCAGACAAGTCGGGATACGGGCCCGACAGCGTGACGACGGCCACCGGCGGCGCTGCCCGCCCGAGGTGGGCTCTCGTCGGGGTCGGGCTCGTCGCTGGATTCATCGCCGGGCTGTTCGGCGTGGGCGGGGGAATCCTGGTCGCTCCCGGTCTGATGCTGTTCGGAGGGCTCCCGCAGCGAGTGGCCCACGGCACGTCGCTCGCGGCATCGGCGATCCTGGCGAGTGCAGGCATCGTCGCCTACGCGCTCAACTCCGCAGTCGATCCGTTGACGGCGTTGCTGCTCTTCGCGGGTTCGAGTCTCGGCGTACTCGGGGGGGTCGACCTTCTCAATCGGGTGCGGATGCGAACGCTGCAGGCGGCGTTCGTCTTCCTGTTGGGCGTGACGGCGGGTCGCATGCTTGCCGGTACGAGTGAGAGCACCGGTGAACTCTCCCTGACGGTGGCGATGGCGTTCGCTCTCGTTGCGACGGGAGTGGCCGTCGGCCTCGTGGCGGGGCTGCTGGGCGTCGGCGGCGGCGTGATCGTCGTGCCCGCACTCGTGCTGTTGTTCGAAATGGCGAACGTCACCGCCAAGGGCACCTCGCTGCTGGTCGTGCTCCCGACCGCGATCGTCGGGACGCTGCGCAACGTGCGTTACGGCAATGTCGATCTGCGGGGCGCGCTGGTGACCGGCGCCGGAGGGGTGCTGTCGGCGTTCGGGGGCGCGCTGCTGGCGAACGTGATCCCCCCGCAGGTCGCCTCGGGGCTGTTCGCCGGCCTGCTGATGGCCATCGGACTTCGCATGTTGCACGGTCTCGTCCGAACCTCGGGTCGCGGTATCGACCGTTTGGACGCCTCGGCGGGCCCGGGGGATGACCCGATGACCGATGAGGACGACACCGGTAGGATCGACTAGGTGCGCGCTGTCGTTCTGACCGGTTACGGCGGTCCGGAGGTTCTGCGACTCGAGGAGGTCGAGCCGCCCGTGCCCGGGCCCGACGAGGTGCTCGTGACCGTCGCGGCGACCGCGCTGAACAGGGCCGACATCCTCCAGCGCATGGGTCGCTACCCGGGGCCGCCGGCGGATGTCGAGATCCTGGGGCTCGAGTTCGCCGGGCGGGTCGCCGCCGTCGGCGGACGGGTCAGGACCCTCACCGTCGGTGACCCGGTGATGGGCCTGGTGAACGGGGGAAGTTACGCCCAACGACTCGTCGTTCACGAGCGGATGGCTCTACGCCCGCCGTCGGGGCTGGAGTTGGCGGACGCGGCGGCGATTCCCGAGGTTTGGATCACAGCGTGGGACGCACTCGTCTGCCAGGGCGGCCTGACGTCGGGTCGAACCGCCCTCATTCACGGAGGCGGGTCGGGAGTGGGGACCGCGGCGATCCAGATCGCCAAGGCGATCGGGGCGACGGCGGTGACGACGGCGTCGGCCTCGAAGACGGCGGCGTGCCGGGAGCTCGGAGCCGATCTCGCCATCGACTACCGGGCGGATGACTTCGTCGAGGCGGTGCGCGACCTGACGGCGGGTCGTGGCGCCGATGTCGTGCTCGACATCGTGGGCGGGGAGAATCTCAACCGCAATCTGGCGGCGCTCGCGACGTGCGGAAGCATCGTGCAGGTCGGGCTCTTGGGGGGAGGCGAGGCGACGATCGCCCTCGGTCGCCTGATGGCCAAGCGCGCCCACCTCGTGGGCACGGTTCTGCGGGCTCGCCCACTCGAAGAGAAGATCGCTCTCAGCAGGAGATTCTCTGCTGAAGTCCTGCCGCTGTTCGAGGCGCGCTCCCTTCGACCTGTGATCGATCGTCGATTCTCGATCAACGACGTGGTCGAAGCGCATCACTACATGGAATCGAACGCAAACTTCGGTAAGATCTTGCTTGACGTTGAGTCGCCGGACTAGGTCGCCGCTGCCCTCTGACCGGGTCGATCTCCGGCCGCGATTCATCGGCGTCGATACGTGCGGTAATATCTGCTTGTTGGTTACCGAGTTCAGGGCGACGGGCAGCTTGCCGCAAGGTGCATGGCCCACGGTCCTCGGCGCATGTGCACAATGCGTGCGTGGGGGCCCAGCCCGTTAGAAATTGTGAGGATCACGATCATGGTAGAGTCGGGAATCGATTGGCTAAGCACAGAAGAGACGGCACGGCGCCTCGGTCTGACGACAAGGACGATCTACCGGTTCGTCGATATCGGCCAACTTCCGGCATATCGGTTCGGGCGCGTCTTCCGCTTCAAGGCGAGCGACGTTGACGTGTTCATCGAGCAGTCCCGAGTCGAGCCAGGCACGCTCAAGCATCTGTATCCCGATCCGATTCCCGCGCAGTCGAGTAGTTCCGGCGAGGAAGAGACCTCAGCGGAGACCTAGTCGCTTGCGCAGTCACGACGTGGTCGGCGCACCGGTACGCGCCCGCTCGGAGCGTCAAGTCGGACGATCGGCGCCAAGTCACCTCGGCTTTGTCATCTGCGACTGACCAGCCCGTGAGCCGGGCCAGGGTCACCGTTCCCGGCAATCACCTGCTCCCCGGCCTGCTCGGTCCGGCGGACCGCCATTTGCGTCTGCTGGAGGCCGCGTTCCCGCTGACCGACATCCATGTGCGGGGCAACGAGGTGACCCTCGCCGGGCCTGAGGCGCACAGCGTCGCGAAGGTACTGGAGGAGTTGGTCACACTCGTGCGCCAGGGGCATCCGGTCGACTCCCGGGCGGTCGTGCACGTCATCGATCTCGTGGCCGCCGATGAGAGCCCCAGCGAGGTCCTGAGTGACGAGGTGCTCCGCCATGCCAGGGGGGCGGCCGTCCGCCCACGCTCGCGGGGCCAGAAGACCTACGTCGACGCCATCCGCTCGGCCACTGTGACGTTCGCCATCGGTCCGGCCGGGACGGGCAAGAGTTGGCTGGCGGTCGCCTCGGCCATCGCCGCACTGCAGGCACGCGAGGTCGAACGCATCATCCTGACCCGCCCGGCCGTGGAGGCCGGCGAACGTCTCGGATTCCTCCCGGGTGACGTCGCGGCGAAGGTCGATCCCTACCTGCGTCCTCTCTATGACGCCCTGTACAACATGGTCGACGTGAACGGCGTGCAGCGGCTGCTCCACCAGGAGGTCGTCGAGGTGGCGCCGCTGGCGTTCATGCGGGGCCGGACTCTGAATCGCAGTTTCATCATCCTGGACGAGGCTCAGAACACCACGGCGGAGCAGATGAAGATGTTCCTGACCCGAATCGGGTTCGGCTCGCGAGCCGTCGTCACCGGTGACGTGACGCAGGTTGACGTTGCCGGCGGTCGCAGCGGGCTGGAGGGGTTGGAGCCGCTGCTCGGAGGGATCGAGGGTGTGCGGTTCGTCCATCTCAGCAGCCGGGACGTCGTTCGCCATCCGATCGTCGCCGACATCGTGAATGCCTATGACAAGGCGAGCAGCGAGGCGGGACGAGATCCGCAGCGGGGCCGACCTCGGTGAGTGAGGATCCTCCCACCGACCCATCCGGCGACAGACGTCCCGAACCGCCGGCTCGCGGTTCCCGGGTTCCCGGAGGTGCCTCGGCGGTGCCGTCGCGCCGGCGCGTCGTGCGCGGCTCGCTCACCGTTGAGGTCTCCGACGAGCGTGCCCGGTCCGCCGGGAACTCGCCGGTGGCCATCGATCTCGAGCAGTGGGGGCGGCTGGCCGCGGCCGCCGCGGTTGACGAGGGGCTCCGCCGACCTGCCGAGTTGGGTCTGGCGTTCGTCGACGAGTCAGAGATCACGGAGTTGGCGGGGAGATGGCTCCACAACGCCCACCCGACCGATGTTCTGGCGTTCCCGGTGGACGGGTCCGCCGGCGGTGAACGCCGGGCGATCGACGAGGATGGACCGCCGTTGCTGGTCGGTGACGTCGTCGTGTGCCCGTCGGTGGCGGAGCGCCAGGCGGCCGAGGCGGGGCGCCGGACGGAGGATGAGGTGGCACTCCTGGTCGTCCACGGCGTGTTGCACCTGCTCGGCCACGACCACGCGGGACCGATCGAGTCTCGCCGCATGGAGCGGAGGACCCGGATGCTCCTGGCGCGCCATCACGGCACGTGAGCGACTCCTCCGGACCGGACGCGCCGGGGCGGCCGGACCCGCCGGCACGGGCTGAGGCATGACCGAGATACTCGCCGGACTCGCCGTGCTGCTCCTCAGCCTGTGCGCGGTGCTGCTCTCGGCCGCCGAGACGAGCCTCACCCGCCTGCGCCAGAGCCAGGCTCGGGTTCTGATGGAAGAGGATCCCCATGGGGCGAGCCCATTCGGCTGGCTCCTGGAGCGCCGGCCGCGGATCCTCGGGCTCGTACTGGGCCTGGTCCTGGCTTGCCATCTCGGCGTCGCCACGCTCGTCGCATTCCTGGTGCAGCGCCGCTGGGGCGCGGGCGCGCTCGGGGTGGCATTCGTCGTCGAACTGGTCGTCCTCTACCTCGCCACCAGCGTCGTGCCGAAGTCCGCCGCCATGCGCAGGCCCGAGCACGTCGCCCGGCTCGTCGCCCCGTTCCTGAGGATCATGGTGATGTTCACGCCGCTGCGGCTGCTGGTGGATCTGCCGCGGGTGCGGGCCGGCTTCGGCCGGCGTGAACGCTCGGAGCCCGAAGCGGTCTCGGAGGAGGAACTGCTGGCCGTCGCGGAACTGGCGGCCGCCGACGAGAGCATCGAGGCGCGGGAGCACCAACTCATCACCTCGGTCATCTCCTTCGGCGACACGATCGCCCGAGAGGTGATGGTGCCGCGTACCGACATGGTGGCCATCGAGCGGACGTTCAGTGTTTCGGAGGCACTCGAGGTCGCCCTGTTCAACGGGCTCACCCGGATCCCCGTCTACGGCGAGGGAATCGACGACATCGTGGGACTCGCCCACGTTCGCGATCTGATCGCCGCGGTACGCGACGACGGCGATGATCGGCCGGTCGGCGAGGTCATGCGCGAGATCGGTTTCGTGCCCGACACCAAGCGTACGGCGGAACTCCTGCGCGAGATGCAGGGCGGGCACTCGCACCTCGTGATCCTGATCGACGAGTTCGGGGGGACGGCGGGACTCGTCACCCTCGAGGACCTGCTCGAGGAGATGGTCGGTGAGATCACCGATGAGTTCGATGTGGAGCACGCGCTCGTGGAGGACCTGGGAGACGGAGCGTTCCGGGTGAGTGGCCGGGTCCCGCTCAGTGACCTGTCGGAGGTCCTGTCCTCGGACTTGCCATCGGGTCGTTGGAGCACGGTCGGCGGGCTGATCTTCACCCTGCTCGGGCGCGTGCCCGCAGAAGGCGAGAGCCTCGACGTCAACGGGCATCGATTCCTGGTGGAACGCGTGCAGCGGCGGCGCATCGCCCGTGTCCTCGTCACGGGCGTCGACACCGGCTCGCAGGCGTGAGCCTCGGTCGTCGGTTGGTCCGGTCGGGGGCCGGGGTGCCGTTCGCTCCTTCGGCGCGGGCGCAAGGCGTCGCGAATCGGCCCCCCGGCCCCCTCCCCCGGTTGTCGGTCGGTCCGGTCGGGGCCGCCGGTGGCCGTCGTCGGCGCGTCTGGCGAAATCGCGCCGCCGGCCGGCCCCCTGCGCCCCCTCCCTCGGTGATCGCGTGAGTTCGGAGGGGGATCTGCGGTCCGGCTTCGTGACGCTCGTCGGGCGGCCGAACGTCGGGAAGTCCACGCTGCTGAACCGGTTGTGCGGTACGAAGGTCTCGATCGTCAGTGACAAGCCCCAGACGACGAGGCGCGCCGTTCACGGCGTGCTGCACGGCGACGGGGTTCAAGTCGTGTTCGTCGACACTCCCGGTATCGGCAAGCCGCGTACGGCTCTCGGGGCGCGCCTGAACGCCACCGCCTCGGACGCTCTCAGCGATGTCGACGTGGCCTGCCTGGTGATCGATGCGACCGCCCCGTTCGGACCCGGTGACCGCTTCGTGGCGGCGAAGCTGCCGGCCGACGGCGTCGTCGTGGTCAACAAGATGGACGCTGCGGGTCCGGCTCGGGTCCTCGAGCAGCTGGGGAGGGTCGCCGAAGTGCCCGCAGCGGCCTACTTCCCGCTCTCTGCGAGGACGGGCGAGGGTGTCGACGCGTTCGTGGATCATCTTCTGGGGCGGATGCCACCGGGCCCGCCGTACTACCCCGAGGGCATGGTGAGCGGCGTCCCCGACGAGGTCGCCGTGGCCGAGTTGGTGCGCGAGCAGTTGCTGGCGATCGTGCGAGATGAATTGCCGTATGCCATCGCGACCCGCGTGACCGAATGGGAGTGGCCCCGGATCCGCTGCGAGATCCTCGTCGAGCGCGCTTCGCAGCGGCGGATCGTCATCGGTCACCGGGGTCGGGTTCTCAAGGAGGTCGGGAGCCAGGTGCGGCGGCAACTGCCGCCCGGTGCCTACCTCGAGTTGCACGTCTCGGTGGATCCGAACTGGCAGGACCGTCCCTCGGCTGTGGAGCGCTACTGCGAGTGAGGGGGCCGGGATCTCAGATCCCGGCCAGGAACTCGAGAACCTCGTCTCGATTCTCCGTGGCGCGCAGAGGGGGGACTTCGGCGAGGATCGCCGATCGGTACCTGGCGGTCGCCAGCCGGGGATCGAGCACGGCCACGACGCCGCGATCGCTGCTCGAACGGATGAGGCGGCCGGCCCCCTGACCGAGCATCATGGCGGCTCGACGCAGGTCGATCAGTTCGAAGGCGTCGTCGCCGGCGTGCTCGCGCCGGGCACTGAGCAGTGGATCGTCGGGCCGCGGGAACGGCAAACGGTCGACGGTCACGAGGCTCAACGCCGGGCCGGGAACGTCCACGCCCTGCCAATAGCCGATCGTGGCGAAGAGGCAGCTCGTCTCGTCGTCGGCAAAGCGCTCCAGGAGTTGTCGGGGAGGCAGGTCTCCCTGGCGGAGCAGTGGCCAGAGAAGCCGAGGGCGGAGCGCCGCGACGGCGTTGCCGAGCATGCGGTGGCTTGTGAAGAGGGCGAGGGTGCGTCCGCGAGCGGCGTTGATGAGGGCTTCGAGTTCGGTGATGGCTGCGCCGTCGAAGTCCGGCGTGTTGCGTGGCGGCAGGTGAGCGGCGCAGTAGAGCAGGCCGGACCGCGGGTAGTCGAACGGGCTTCCCACGTCCAGATACCTGTAGTCATCGTGGGCGAGACCGAGTGCACGCGGGGTGCCGGCCCCCAGGGTCGCAGACGTCATGACCACGGTCCGCTCATCGAACAACGGCTCGCGCAGCAGGGGGCCCACCTCGAGAGGGGCGAGGCGCAACTGGGGCGCGCCCGGGCGACCCTCCACGAAGGCCACCGTGCCCTCGGGCGGTTCGAGGAGCAGGGCGATCTCGCCGCTGAGTGTGGACACCGCACCCACGGCGCGCAGCCGTTGCGCCTCGGCGTCGCCGTCGTCGCCGCGTGGCACATCCCTCAATTCGGCGGACGCGGCCTCGAGCCGGCCATGCGCCAGTATCAGTGCATCCTGCAATTCCGGCGAATCGCCGGGAGCAAGGCGCGCGCCGCGCCGCCCGTCGAGTATCCCGGCGATCTGCCGGCCCGAGTTCGACAGCGGTGTCCCCCTCCCGGCGAGTGCCCCGTTGACCTCCTGGGCGACGGTGCGCAGCTTCCGCTCACCGAGGGTCGCGCCCGAGATCGCCGTGACCGTGTCCTCGAACTGGTGCGCCTCGTCGATCACCACCAGGTCGTGGGAAGGCAGCAGCGGTACCCCCAGCAGATGCAGCACCAGGAGGTGTGTGTTCACGACGACGATGTCGGCTCGTTCGGCGCGCTCACGGGCCGCCTCGGCGAAACATGCCGGCCCCTGGGCGCAGCGGTTGCGTCCCGGACACCGATCGGCGCTGACGCTGAGGCGCTCCCAGAGTCCCGACGGCAGCGGCCAGTCCACCTCGGCGCGGTCGCCGGTCACCGAACGGTCGGCCCAGGCCACGAGCCTCGTGAGCTCGCTGCCGGCGCCGCTGTCCATCCCCGGCGCTTGCCGGTCGGCGTCCGCTGTCGCGGCGCCGCCGGCCGATGCCCCTATTCCGGCGTCGCTGCTATCGAGCGAGAGCTGCACACCGGTCCGCGTGGCCTCGTCCACCAGCTGGCGGCAGATGTAGTTGGAGCGCCCCTTCAGCACGGCCCAGCTGAAAGGCGCCCGGCCGGCGCGCAACCGCTGGAGCGATGGCTGCGCCGCCAGGAAGGGGAGTTCCTTGGTCGCCAGTTGGTCCTGCAGCGCCCTGGTGGCCGTCGCCACCACGACCCGCCGGCCACTCAGGACGGCCGGAATGAGATATGCCAGCGACTTCCCCGTGCCGGTCCCCGCGGCCACGGCCAGATGTCTCCCGCCGTCCAGGGCCATCGCCACAGCCGTCGTCATCTGCTCCTGGCCCGGACGGCGCTCACCGTCGGCTCCGAGCGCCTCGATCGCCGCCGCCAGCAGGGCGCGACTGCGCTCGGCGAGGCTCACCCCGCCAGAGTACCAAGCGGCTCGTTCCGGAGGTTCTCCCGGGTGCGGGGGATTCCCCGCGGCGACTGCTACAAATGACAGCACCGGCGACACGGTGCCGGCTGTCCCCAGGTGCCCTATGAGCGTTCCCGCTGTCGATCCATCCGCCGTCCCGACGCATGTGGCGTGTGTCATGGACGGGAACGGGCGCTGGGCCGCCCAGCGGGGTCTGCGGCGCACCGCCGGGCACGAGGCCGGCCTGGATGCCCTGTTCGACGCGGTCGACGGGGCGTTGGAGATCGGCGTGCAGTGGCTGACCGTCTTTGCCTTCTCGACGGAGAACTGGAGCCGTCCCCGTGCCGAGGTGCGCTTCCTGCTGGACTTCAATCGCTCGATCCTGCGGGCGCGCCGCAACGAGATGCACGAGCGGGGAGTCCGCCTGCGCTTCATCGGTGGGCGGGACGGGCGCCTCTCCCGATCGCTGATGGCGGAGATGGACGCCGCGGCCGAACTGACCGCCGCCAACCGCCGGCTGACCCTCACGGTGGCGTTCAACTACGGCGGCCGCGCCGAGATCGCCGAGGCGGTCCGGCGGATCGTCGCCGACGGCCTGGAGCCGGCGGAGATCGATGAGGAGACCATCGGGGCCCGCCTGTACGCCCCCGAGATGCCCGATCCGGATCTATTCATCCGGACCTCCGGGGAGTACCGGCTCTCCAACTTCCTGCTCTGGCAGATGGCCTACAGCGAGATGGTCTTCCTCGACGTGCTGTGGCCCGATTTCGGCCGGCGCCACCTGTTCGCCGCGATTGCCGAGTTCCAGCGGCGGGAGCGCCGCTTCGGAGGCCTGGACCAATGAGGGGCACGACGTGCCGGTGCGGATGCGAGGGCTGCCGATCGGCGGCAAGCCGGGGCGCCCCGTCGGAGTCACCGTGAGCGCCCCTGACTGGACCGGGCCGTACCGGGATCGGGCGGTGGTGCTGCGGACCTACCGCCTCGGCGAGGCGGATCGGATCATCGTCCTGCTGGGGCGTGACCACGGGAAGATCCGCGGGGTGGCGAAGGGGGTGAGGCGAACCCGCAGCCGGTTCGGATCCCGCCTCGAACCCGCCGGCCACATCGACGTCTCCCTCTGGCGGGGGAGGGGTGAACTCGACACCATCACCGGTGCTCACAACGTCGGCGACGTCGAGCAGTTCACCGCGCTCCGGGAGGATCTGGTGGCGCTCGGGCGGGCGATGGCCATGCTGGAGGCGGTCGATCGGCTGGCGCTGGAGCGCACAGCGGCCCCAGAACTCTACGACCGGCTGCTGCGCGGCCTTCGTTCGCTCGTCACGCACCCCTCCGCGCTCAGCGTCGGGGCCTTCCTCTGGCGCCTGGCGCAGATCGAGGGTGTGGCACCGGAGGTCGATTCCTGCGTGCACTGCGGGAGTCCCGGCGCCCTCGTGGCGCTGGACGTCGCCCACGGGGGCCTCGTCTGCGGATCCTGCCGGCCGGCGAGTGCGATCGCCACCGCGACCGAGACCGTCGCCGTCCTGCAGGAGATCCTCGGCGGCCGCCTCGGCGCGGCGCTTGCGAGACCCGCGAGCGCCACGACAGAGGCAGTGGAGAGGCTGGCCGTCGAGGTGTTGGAGCAACACACCGAGCGCCGCCTGCGGGTGCCTCCGCTGCTGGGTGCCGTCGGCATCGACGCCGACGGTGCCCCGGTGACGGCCACCGGCGACTCCTAGCGCTTGCGAGGGTCGATCGCGAGAGGGCGCCGCGCCCACCGGTAGCCTGCGGGCGTGGTTCAAGCACCCTCCGACGCCGCGACGTCGCCCGACGGTTCCGAGGAGGATGCGGAGCGCCTCGACGCGGTCATCAACCTGTGCAAGCGGCGGGGATTCGTCTTCCGGTCCGCTGACATCTACGGCGGGTTCCGCTCGACCTACGACTACGGACCGATCGGCGTGTTGCTGTTGCGCAATGTCAAGGACGCCTGGTGGCGCTCGATGGTGCAGATGCGCCCCGACGTGGTCGGCCTGGACGCCTCGATCCTTTCCCCGCCGGCGGTCTGGAAGGCGTCGGGGCATCTCGAGAGCTTCACGGACCCGCTGGTGGAGTGCCGCCGCTGCGGCCATCGCCATCGTGAGGATCAACTGGCCGACCCCGATCGCTGCCCGGATTGCGACTCGGTCGGAAGCCTCAGCGAGCCCCGCCAGTTCAACCTCATGTTCCGGACTCATGCCGGACCGGTCGTGGATCAGGGAGCCGAGGTCTACCTGCGCCCGGAGACGGCACAGGGCATGTTCGTCAACTTCGCAAACGTGCAACGGGCGTGCCGGTTGCGTCCCCCGTTCGGCATCGCGCAGATCGGCAAGTCGTTCCGCAACGAGATCACGCCGGGGAACTTCATCTTCCGTACGCGGGAATTCGAGCAGATGGAGTTGGAGTTCTTCGTGCCTCCCGCCGAGGCACCCCACTGGTACGAGTACTGGTGCGCCGAGCGCCTGCGCTGGTACTCCGATCTCGGCATCCCGCCTCACCTGCTGCGCCTGCGCCCCCACGGGCCGGATGAGCGCAGCCACTACTCGACGGCCACCTCCGACGTGGAGTTCCGGTATCCCTGGGGGTGGGGGGAGTTGGAGGGAGTGGCGAACCGGACCGACTTCGACCTCCGGCAACACGCAGAGCACTCGGGCGAGCGGTTGGAGTATCACGACCAGGCTTCGGGAGATCGCTACGTGCCGTACGTGATCGAACCCGCGGCCGGCGCCACCCGGGCCATGATGGCGTTCCTGCTGGCTGCCTACGACACCGAGGAGGTGCGCGGGGAGACCCGCGTGGTGTTGCGGCTGCACCACCTGCTGGCGCCCTACCAGGTCGCCGTGCTGCCCCTCTCGAAGAAGGATCACCTGATCGAGCGGGCGCGAGGCGTGCTCGACATGCTGGCGCCTCACTGGATGGTCGATTTCGACATCACGCAGTCCATCGGCCGCCGGTATCGGCGGCAGGACGAACTGGGCACGCCGTATTGCGTCACGGTCGACTTCGACACGCTCAGCGACGACGCGGTGACGGTTCGCGAGCGCGACTCGATGTCGCAGGACCGGCTGCGGATCGAGGATCTGGTGGCGTACCTGCAGGAGCGCCTGGCCCACTGAGGAGCGAAGCGGCGGGTGTTCGCCCGGCCTGCCCCGGCGAAAATGTCGGCTGGTAACTTGCGATCATGATCACGGCGCGACCCTCGAGGGCGGCGACGGTTGCCGCACCCGCCAAGGTCGGGGGTTGACGATGGGTATCGTCGCCGAGGACGTGACCCGTGTCCGGGATGCGACCGACATCGTGCAACTCATCAGCAACACGGTCGCGCTGCGCAAGGCGGGGAGGCGCTGGCAGGGTCTCTGCCCCTTCCACACCGAGAAGACGCCGTCGTTCTCGGTGAACGCCGAGGAAGGGCTCTACTACTGCTTCGGCTGCCGGGCGTCGGGTGATGCGATCACCTTCGTGCGCGAGACCGAGGGGCTGGACTTCGTGGCGAGCGTCGAGCTTCTCGCCGCCCGGGCCGGCATCACGCTTCGCTACGACAGCAAGGGAGAGGCTGCGCGGGTCGGCTGGCGCCGGCAGCTGACAGATGTCGTGGCCACCGCTGTGGAGTGGTACCACGAGCGCCTGCTTCACCACGCCGACGCGGGCGTGGCTCGCGGCTACCTGCGTTCCCGGGGCCTGAGCGGCGACGAGGTACGTGCCTTCAAGGTGGGCTGGGCTCCTTCGGGGTGGGACGTCCTCTGCAGGGCGCTGGGTCGGAAGGCCTCCGTAGAGGACCTCACCGAGACCGGTCTGGCGGTGGTGAGCTCACGCGGCGGGCTCATCGACAACTTCCGCAACCGGGTGCTCTTCCCGGTCTTCGACGCGCGCGGCGACGCCGTGGGCTTCGGGGGCCGGATCCTCCCGGGAGCCGACGAGCGCTCGGGGCCCAAGTACAAGAACAGCCCCGAGTCCCCGCTCTATGCCAAGAGCCGCCTGCTGTACGGACTGAACTGGGCCAAGGAGGCGATCGTGCGCGCCGAGGAGGTGATCGTCTGCGAGGGCTACACCGACGTGATCGGGTTGCACGCCGCCGGTCTCCCGCAAGCGGTCGCCACCTGTGGCACGGCTCTCACCGAGGAGCATGTCAAGAGCCTCGGCCGTTTCACCAAGCGCATCGTGCTGGCCTTCGACGCCGACGCCGCGGGCTCTGCCGCCGCCGAGCGCATCTACCAGTGGGAGAGCGCACACTCCCTCGATGTCTACGTCGCCGACCTGCCCCCGGGGGCCGATCCCGATGATCTGGCGCGCCGGGCCCCGGAGGACCTGCGCCGGCTCGTGACCGGGGCGAGGCCTTTCCTGGCCTACCGGATCGATCGGGCGCTGGGCAGGGGGAACATGGCCACGACCGAGGGCAGGGTTCGGGCCGCCGACGCTGCGCTGGCGGTCGTCGACGAGCATCCGAGTCCGATCGTGCGGGATCAGTACCTGATGGACGTGGCGGACCGCTGCCGCCTGCCGCCGGACCGCCTGCGCGACGAGGTCGTCAGGTTGCGGCAGCGCTCCCGGACGGGTCGTCGCCCGGGGGACGCCGATGCGAATTCCTCACTCCCCTCCGAGCCGACCATCGAGGAGCAGATCCTGCTCCTGCAGATGCACGCGCCGAGCGAGTTGCCGGCGTGGATCACGCCACGGCTCCTCTCCTCCGGGCTCCACAGGACGATCTTCGGTCTGCTGACCGGAGGCGCGCCGCTGGCACAACTCACCGACGTGGCCGAGGGCGAGGCGGCCGCGGTGCTGGCGCGTCTCTCGGTGCACGAGCCGCCCGAGCGTGCGGCGCCGGTGATCGGCCGTTTCGTGTTCGACGTGGCGGGCCGCTGGATCGCCGGAATGACCCGGGAGGCGCGCACGACCGGTGACGCGGCCTTGGGAAAGCGCCTGGGCGAGGTGCAGATCGCCTGCTCGGAGTTGCGCGCCGCGAACTGGTCCCTCGAGGTTGCCGAGCGTCTCGCCGGCCTGCTTGCCGACGCCTCGGCGGATGCGACCGGCGCCGGCGTCGAACCGCTCGAGGATGACCCGACGGCCCTCGGGGACGACCCGACGGCCCTCGGGGACGATCCGTCGCCGGAGGACGAGCGCTTCTACGACGAGGTCCCGGCCCCCCACGTCGACGAGCCGCTCGAGGCCGGTCCAGCGGCGGGCTGGGAGCATCGCCGATGACCGAGGGATTCACGACCTACCTCAGCGGCATCGGCCGCGTGGCGCAGTTGGATGCGGATGAGGAGCGCGAGCTCGGCCGCCGGGTGCAGGCGGGAATCGAGGCGCGACAGACCCTGGACGGAGATCGGGACCTGCCTGGGGAGCGACGCCGAGAGCTTCAGCGCCTGCAGACCGACGGCGAGGACGCGCGGCAGCGGCTGACGGAGGCGAATCTGCGCCTCGTCGTCTTCCTGGCGCGCGGCTATCAGGGGCGGGGGGTGCCGTTCGCCGACCTGGTCCAGGAGGGCAACGTGGGGTTGATGGCGGCCGCAGTGCGATTCCAGCCGGACAAGGGCTGCCGCTTCTCGACCTATGCGGGGACCTGGATCCGCAGTGCCATGCTCGCCGCGATCAAGAACCAGGGCCGCGGGTTGCGCATTCCTGCGCACCTGTCGTCGCTCGCCACCCAGGTCTACCGGGCGGAGCAGCAGTTCGAGCAGGAGCACCACCGTGCGCCGACGGTCTCGGAGTTGGCGAGCCGCTGTGGCGCCGACCCCGAACAGGTCGCCAGGGTCCGCGAGCTCCGTGCGTCACCGGTCTCGCTGGAGGCACCGGTGGGAGAGGACGCCTCATTGAGCGACTTGCTGTCCGACGTGGCGGAGTCCGGGCCTGACGCGATGGTCCTCGAGCGGCTGCACGGCGCGGCGGTCCGGGACGCCGTGGAGGGGGCTCTCGAGGCCGTCGGCGACGACCGCATCCGCCAACTGCTACGCCTCCGGTTCGGGCTCGTCGACGGCCGGATCCGAACGCTGGCGGAGTTGAGCAGCCAGTTCGGCGTCACGAAGGAGAGGCTCCGCCAGATCGAGACGCGCACGTTGTCGCGGTTGCGCCGCAGCGGATTGGGTGACGAACTCCGGGAGTTGATGAGAGAATCCTGAGACCCGCCGCTGGTATCCTTGCGCCACGATCCGGGGTAGCTCAGTTGGCAGAGCGCCGGCCTGTTAAGCCGTTTGTCGTGGGTTCGAGCCCCACCCCCGGAGCTTCCCAGGCACCGCGGCCGAGATCGTTTCCCGGCTGTCCGGGCAGGCGGCAGGTGTGCTGCCGACAGGGGTGCCATCGACAGGGGTGCCATCGACAGGGGTGATCGTGCCGGCCGCTAGCTTGTTGCCGGGCTCGTAGCTCAGTGGTCAGAGCAGACGACTCATAATCGTTTGGTCGTGGGTTCGATCCCCACCGAGCCCACGCCGCCCTCGCCCGGGAACCGTCGCCGAGCGATCCGGGCGGGTCTCACTCGCCCAGCCAGGCGGGTGCCCTGTCGTGCAGGTACCGGGTGACGGTCCCGATCAGGCTGAACGTGTTGTCGAGGAACTCGTGCTCGCCGGCGAGTTGCGCGAGCGGGATCGCCGATTCCGACTCCACGTGCACGGTCCGGGCCACATCGTCGGTCACCATGGCGATGGTGTCCGCGGCCCAGACATGGAGGGGCAACTCGGTGCCGCCGATGGCAGAGAGCTCCGTGGCCAACTCGAGCAGGTTGGGACTGTTCGGCAGCGGCGGGAGCCGCCAGTGGAAGCGCAGTAGGAGGTCGAACCCGTCGGTGGGCCACTCCGCATCCTCCGGGAGTTTGTTTACCTCGTCCTCGAAGGCGATCTGGACCCGCGGATCGAGGTCGACGACGATGTGCAGTTCGAGAGGCCCGTCGCAGTCGTAGTCCGGGTGCAGCTGGATCTCCCACCACTGACGACCCGTCGTGACGTCGATGCAGTGGTGGTCCTCGTGGTAGTGGAATCCACCCTCGGCGGCGTGGTACTTGAGATCAGTGACGAACCCGGGGAAATCGACGATGGACAATGGACAACTCCTCGGCGTTGGCGCTTGCCCGGCTCTGGGGCGCCTCCAACCCTAGCCCTAGGCGCTGCCGGGACGATCCGCCGGGATGCGCCGGAGCGGTCGCCCGCGGCCCGTGTCACGCCTCGCCGGGGGCGCCGCCGCGCCGGGCGTCCGCAGAGCCTCGCACCGTTAGCGTGTCGGGCATCTCACCGGAAGACTTGCTGTCGCTGTTCACCGAGGTCGCTGACGCCGTCGCGAATGCTCTCGGTTCCCTCGAGGACTGGGGCCTCGCGGGGACCGGGGCCGGCCAGCACCACTCGGACCTCGCCGCGGATCACGCGGCGACCGGAATCCTGCTGGAGGCCGGGCTCGGGGTCTGCAGCGAGGAGTCCGGTCTCCATGGCCGGGACCGCCCGATCATCGTCGTCGTGGATCCTCTCGACGGGTCGACCAACGCCGCGCAGGGCATTCCGTGGTACGCAACCAGCCTCTGCGCCGTCGACGACTCCGGGGCGCTGGCGGCGCTTGTCGTCAACCTGGCCTCCGGCGAGCGCTACTCCGCGATCCGGGGAGAGGGCGCGCACCGGGACGGGCGAGTGATCCGGCCCTCGGAGGTGAGCCGCCTCCCCGAGGCGGTCATCGGGCTGTCGGGCTATCCGGAGCATCATCTGCGCTGGCGCCAGTTCCGCGCTCTCGGCGCGGCGGCCCTGGACCTGTGCGCCGTCGCCGACGGCCGTCTCGACGGTTTCGTGGACTGCGACTCGCACGGCCCGTGGGACTACCTCGGCGCGATGCTGGTCTGCCGGGAAGCGGGGGCGCCCGTCGTGGACGCCGCCGGGCGGGAGCTGACGACGACGGACCCGGCTGCACGGCGCACCCTGCTGGCCGCCGGCAATGAGTACCTGCTCGCAGACCTGCGAGGGTCGCGTGCTGGCTAGCCTTCGGTTGCCGGGCGCTTAGCTCAGTCGGGTCAGAGCACTTCCCTTACAAGGAAGGGGTCGGCGGTTCGAGTCCGCCAGCGCCCACTCGGCCAGGCGCGACCGAACCCCGGAATGAATCTCCGTGGGGAGAGCGGAGGGGGAGGGTGCGGGCCTGGGACTGTTGGAGCAGCCGGGATCAGCGAGATTCTCTCCAGACCCGCCATCCCCTCCGAGGACGACTTGGTCGCTCACAAGAGTGTACACCCCTTCGGCATCGCCGAGCCAATCGCCCCGGCGAGCCGCCGGGCGACCCGGCGGACGTGGCCAGGGTGATCTCCGATGCTGTGCCCGATTTCACAGGGAACTGCGACGATCGGCGAGTCGTCCTGATTAACCTGCACTCCGCAATCTCGCCGATGCTTCGGCGACAGGACTCACCCCGGGCAGCCCCCATGCCATGGCGGTGATCGGACGCCCCGTCGATGTCCCCCCATTCGGCGGGGCGTCGTCATTCCGGGGCGATGCCCCACCGGATCGGGTCGGCGATCGGCCTTGAGCCCGAGCGCCGGTGTCGTTAGGGTCACGCTCGGTCATGGCAGCGAACTTGCGAGAACCGACGTGAACCCTCTCGAACGCCTTCTGGAACTCCAGGCGCTCGACACACGGATCGCGCAACTCGAGCACCGCAAGGACCAACTCCCCGAGCGCGCGGAGCTGCGCTCGCTGGAGGGCGAGGCCACGGGACTCGACGGGCGGCTCGCAACCGCTGAGAAGCAGCACTCCGACCTGGACCGCCTGCGCCGGCGCTACGACGATGACCTCACGGCGGTGCTGACCAAGCGCGACCGGGAGCAGGAACTGCTCTATTCGGGCAAGGTCACGGCGATCCGGGAGTTGCAGGGTCTCGAGGAGGAGGTGGCGGCGCTCGGTCGGCGCCAGCGCGTGGTCGAGGACAAGCTGCTCGAAGTGATGGAAGAGATGGAATCCGCCGGTGCTGAGCGGGCCGAGTTGCGCAGCGCCCGGGGAGAGATCGCCGCAAGGATCGACGCGACACGCGAGCGTCTCGAGCGCGCGTCGGCGGAGATCGACGGGGAGTGCGACTCGGTGCGGTCGGATCGCGGCACGGCCGCAGCAGAGGTGGCGGCGGACCTGCTGGAACGCTACGAGGGACTCCGGCGGCAGATCGGCGGAGTGGCGGTGGCGCGCCTGGATGGCACGAGTTGTATGGGCTGCTATCTCACGCTGCCGCTCATGGAGGTGGACCGGCTCCGCAGGCTGCCCGACGTGGGCGAGGCCCCTGCGGGTGACATCGACAAGGGGAGTGCCACCTGCCCCTCTTGCGGGCGCATCCTGGTTCTTTGACCGGTGCTGGTCTGGTTCGCCGGCTTGGCGCCGCCGGCGGTGGCGGCGATCTTCGCCAGCCGGGCTCTCGACTACCGCTTCGTACTGGTGGGTGCGGTCCTGCCGTCGCTGGCACTCGCCGTCGACCACCTCTGGTTCATGGGGAGCCTGCTGTTCCCGATCGCCGTTCTGGCGGGCGTCATGGTCGCCGGATGGGGCCGGCGGCTCGTCCAGCGGCGCTGGCTGGGTCTGCCGATCGGGATTTTCTGCCACTTGATCCTGGACGGGGCGTGGCTCCGTTCGGCGTTGTTCTGGTGGCCGCTCGGTGGGGTCCGGCTCGGGGAGGTGGAATCCGCCGGGTTGCGCCCGATCTGGGCCCTCGCGGTGATGGAGTGCATCGGTGCGGCGGCTCTGTGGTGGTCGTGGCGACGCTTCGGGCTGGCGGATTCACACCGCCGTCGCGAGTTCCTGCGCACGGGCCGGTTGGAGCCGCCGGCCCGCCGGCCGCGAGGGGTGTGACGGCGAGCCGGCCTGTAGGCGGGGTTCTGTCCAGGCCCGGAGGCCCTGGGTGACCATCCATCTCAGCGGCCTACCCGGGGGCTGCGCTGCGCTCAGCGCCGGCGGGCCGCCACCCCCTGTCTGGCCTTGCTCCCGGTGGGGTTTACCGAGCTGCCCCGGTCTCCCGGGGCACTGGTGCGCTCTTACCGCACCGTTTCACCCTTGCCCGGCCCGACCTGCGGGCCGTCGGCGGTCTGTTCTCTGTGGCACTTTCCTGCGAGTCGCCTCGACTGGCCGTTAGCCAGCACCGTTGCCCTGCGGAGCCCCGACCTTCCTCGACACCGTCACCGTTGCGGCGCGGTGCCGCGGTCACCCGGCCGGCTCGCCGTCGACCCCATTCTGCCATCCCGCCGGAGCGCGAGCACCCCGGGACCGGCGAGAGCGGTCGGCGCCCGATGGGTCAGAAGGCCACCGCGCTCAGGTCCGGATGCCAGCCTGCGGCTGCGTCGTTGGCCTGGCGCCACTGCTCCCGGTCGAGGTGGCGGCCCGGCTCGACGGTGGCACGCGGCGCGCGCAGCGCCGCGACCTCGTCCCAACCGTCCCAGGCGCCGATCGCCAGGCCGGCCAGGTAGCCGGCTCCCAGAGCGGTGCACTCGACCTCGGGAGCCACGCGGACCGGGCGTCGCGCGGCGTCCGCCAGTGCCTGCACGAAAGTGGTGTTGGCGCTCATACCACCGTCGACGACCGGATCGGCCAGCTCGATGCCGCTGTCGGCCTCGGCGGCCTCGATGAGGTCGACGCCGCGGTGCGCCACACCCTCCAGCACGGCGCGCACGAGGTGCGGGGTGCGGGTCGCCGTGGTCAGGCCGGCGAGGAGGGTTCGTGCGCCGAAGTCCCAACGAGGTGTTCCCAGACCCATCATCGCCGGGACGAACGTCGTACCTGCGCTGTCCGCGCAGGTGGCGGCGACGTGGTGGGACTCGGCGGGATCATCCAGGAGCCCCAAGTCGCAGAGCCACTCGATGCAGCTGCCCGCGCTGAGCATCATCGCCTCGAGGCCCCATGTCGGTCGGCCACCCTGCTGCCATGCGACGATCGGGAAGGTGCCGGTGGGCCCTCTGATCTCTGCTGGTGGATCGCCCGGCCCAACGCAGACGTCCAGCGTGGCGCCCGTGCCGAATGTGATCTTCATGTCCCCGGGGCGGACGCATCCTGTGCCCACCAACGCCGCCTGCTGATCGCCCGCCAGGCCGGTGATCGGCGGAGCGCCGGCGAGCGCGGTCGCCTCGGCCAGGGGGCCGCAGCTGTCGGTGATGCGCGGCAGGCTCTCGGGTGCGATCCCGAGGCGGGAGGCGACATCGAAATCCCATTCCACGCGGTCTTCGAAGCAGAGTCCGGTGATGGCGGCGTTGGTGGCGTCGGTGATGTGCTCCGTGCCGCCGGTGAGATGCCAGATCAGCCACGAGTCGAGCGTGCCGATGCAGAGTTCGGTTGGCGGGGTGCCCGAGGCCGCGATCAGGTGAGCGGCCTTGGTGGCGGGTTGGTTGGGCGCAAGGCGCAAGCCATCGCTCTGCAGGCTCAGGCAGTCGATGGCGGTCCGGAGATCCTGCCACCCGAGGCCCGCGCCGGCAGGTTCGCCGGTGGCCCGATGCCAGACGACGGTGGAGGCGCGCTGGTTGGCGATGCCGACCGCGTCGGGTGCCGGGGCGTCGGCCAGGGTGGCCGAGGCGGCCTGATGGATGGCTTCGACGAGGGAGATCGGATCGAACTCCACCAGCCCGGGTGCCGGTGTCGATCGGGGAGTGGCGACGCGACGCTCGTGGTGGAGCCGGCCACCCTCGTCGAGCATCGCGGCTCTGACGCTCGTGCTGCCCACGTCGAGGACGAGGATCTTCATCGCGCCGGCCACGTCGGGAGGTCCACGGCGCGGGGATCGGCCCCGGACCGCCCTGCCCGGCCCGGGGCGGTGATGCCGGATGCGGCACTGCCGGACACGGTTGGCATGCTAGAGGTAGGCGGATCGGCGGGCGACGGATCGTCCTGCCGGCGCGATGGCCATCGCGGCCGCGCTGCGGCGGCCGCTGGACGACTGAGGACGCACCATGGGCAAAGAGACCGAAGCCGGCACCTCGGCTGCTGCCGACCGCGCGGAGCCCGTGGACTTTGCGACGCTGCTGAAGAGGCTCGTCGCCGGGGAGCATCTGACCCGCGTGCAGGCGCGTGACGCCGCGGACGCCATGCTGGCGGGGGATGCCACCGAGGCGCAGATGGCTGGGTTCCTCATCGGCCTGCGGACCAAGGGAGAGACCGCCGTCGAGTTGGCGGGATTGCTGGAAGGACTCCGCGCCGCGGCGCTCGAGGTGGGTGTCGACGCCGAGGAGATGGGGCTCATCGACACCTGCGGAACGGGCGGTGACGGCAGCGGATCGCTGAACATCTCCACGATGGCCGCATTGGTGGCGGCGGGCGCCGGGGCGCGAGTGTGCAAGCACGGGAACCGTGCGGTGTCCTCCTCCTGTGGTTCGGCCGACCTCCTCGAGGCACTCGGCGTGGTGGTCGATCTGGGCCCCGCCGGGGTCGCCGGGTGTCTCACCGGGGCCGGAATCGCCTTCTGCCTCGCGCCGCTCTTCCACCCCGCGCTCCGCCACGCCGGCCCCACCCGGCGCAGCCTCGGGATACCCACGGCCTTCAACTACCTGGGGCCGATGGCGAACCCCGCCGGGGTGCGCCGCCAGGTGATCGGCGTGAACGACGCGGCCATGGCCGAGCGGATGGCCGAGGTCCTGGCGGTCACCGGGACCCAGCGGGCCATGGTCGTGCACGGCCACCCCGGCCTCGACGAGCTGTCCACCATCGGACCCACGAACGTGATCGAGGTCCGGGAGGGAAGGATCCGGCGCTACGTGGTGACGCCGGCCGAACTCGGCCTGGACACCGTCGAACTGGCGGACCTGGCCGGCGCGGACGTCGATGCGGGCGTGGCGGCGACCCGGGCGCTGCTGGCCGGGGAGTCCGTGCCGTGGCGCGACATCGTGTGCCTCAACGCGGCCGCGGGACTCGTCGTGGGAGGCCTGGCCGACGATCTGGCCGGGGGGCTGGGTCTTGCGGCGGGCGCCATCGACGGCGGGGACGCGGCCCGTACTCTCGCCCGATGGGTCGACGTATCGCAGTCTCTGGCTCCCTGAGGCCTCGATGGCGTCGGCGTTCGCGCCCGGTCCCCCTTCGGAGGCAATGGGCCCGCCCGGGCGAACGGTGAGCGGGCCGCGGTCGAGGGCCGTCCTGCCACCGGTGGTGCCCGAGCGGCCGGCGGGTGCAGAGGTCCGGCCCGAGGTTCTCCGGGAGGAGGTCCTGGCGGCGGGTCGGTGTGCAGGGTTGGCGGCGGTCGGGGTGGCCGCCGTGGAGCCGTTCGAGACCACCCGACGCATCCTCACCGAGCGCAAGGCGGAGGGGCGCCACGGCGGCATGCAGTTCACGTATCGCAATCCCGAGCGGTCCACCGACCCGGCGCGGATCATGCGGGGAGCCACGGCGCTCGTGGTCGGGGCCATGAACTACGCACAGCAGGCCGCGCCGGCCGCTGATGGGCGCACACCGGCGGCGCGCGTCGCCCGCTACGCCACCGGCGACGTCTACGACCGTCTCCGCAGTGCCCTCGCTCACGTGGCGGACCTGCTGGTCGGGTGCGGGTACAGGGCGACGGTCGTCGCCGACGACAACGCTCTCGTCGATCGGGAGGCGGCTTACCGTGCGGGCCTCGGCTACTACGGCAAGAACAGCAACCTCCTGCTCGCAGGGGCGGGGAGTTGGTTCGTGCTGGGCTCGGTCGTGACCGACGCCCCGCTGCGGCCGGCGGCGGAGCCGGTCGCCGACGGCTGCGGAACCTGCCGGCGCTGCATCGACCACTGCCCCACGGGGGCGATCACCGCACCGGGAGTCGTGGACGCCCGCCGCTGCCTCGCCTGGCTCGTGCAGGCCCCCGGTGATTTCCCCGTCGAGTTCCGTACCCCCCTCGGTGACCGGTTGTACGGGTGTGACGACTGCCAGGAGGTCTGCCCTCCCAACCGGCGCGTCCCGGTCACCGACCCCCCCGGTCCGCAGGCCTCGGTGGATGTGCTCGAGTTGCTCGCGGCCACCGACGAGGAGCTGATGGATCGCCACGGTCGCTGGTACATCCCCGAGCGGGATCCGCGCTACCTGCGGCGCAATGCACTCGTGGTCCTCGCCAATACAGCCGACGCATCCGTCCCCGGCGTGATTGCGACCGTCAGGCGCTACGAGCACGGTCCCGACGAGATGCTGGCCCGGCACGCCGCCTGGGCCGCCCAACGCCTCGGGCTCGAACCAGCTCCGCCGGCGGCCGCCGCCTGCGGACCCGACGGTGCCGGAGTGGCACGGTGAACCGCTCCGCCCCGGCGCCGGACGGGTCGGGCCACTCGGGCGTGCGGCGCCATCTCCTGGTGACGAACGACTTCCCCCCGAAGGTCGGCGGAATCCAGAACTATCTCTGGGAACTCTGGCGGCGGCTCCCTCCGGATCGCTTCTGTGTGCTCGCGCGCCCCCATCCCACCGCTGGCGCATTCGACGCATCCCAGGCGTACCCGATCGTCCGCAGCGCGGCTCCCTTCCTGCTGCCCGTCCCCCGGGTGCTTGCCGAGATCCGCGGCCTACTGGCGTCGTCCGGCGCGGATCTGGTCGTCTTCGACCCGGCCATTCCCGTCGGCGCGCTGGGGCCGCGGCTCGACGTTCCCTACGGCGTCGTCCTGCACGGCGCGGAGGTCACGATCCCCGCGCGAACGCCGCTGATCGGCACTGTGCTGCGCAGGACCCTTGCCCGTGCCGCCATCGTGATCTCCGCCAGCGGCTACGCGGCGAGCGAGGCGCGCCGGCTGTGTCCGGCAATGGTGCGCGACGACTACATCCCTCCCGGGGTGGACGTCGAGCGGTTCGTGCCGCTCGCTGCGGGGCAGCGCCGCGAGGTGCGTCGTCGCCTGGGGGTGGAGGACGGTGACACGTTGCTGCTGAGTGTCAGCAGGCTGGTGCCCCGCAAGGGGATGGACCGGCTCATCGAAGCGGTGGCCCGGCTTGCACCCGCCCGCCCCGGCCTGCGCCTGCTCATCGCGGGCAGCGGGCGGGATACGAAGCGCCTCGCGTCCCTGGTGCGGCGCACCGGTGCCCCGGCGCGGCTTCTCGGGAGGGTCGCCGAGGATGACCTGCCATCCCTGTACGGCGCCTCGGATCTGTTCGCCATGCTGTGCCGCAAGCGCTGGGGGGGACTCGAGCAGGAGGGGTTCGGGATCGTCTTCCTGGAGGCCGCCGCCGCGGGCATCGCCCAGGTCGCCGGTGACAGCGGCGGTGCCGCAGAGGCCGTCGAACACGGTGCCGGGGGTCTCGTCGTCGAGCACCCCGACGACACCGAGGCCGTGGCAGCGGCGCTGGAGGTGCTGCTCGACGACCCGGAACGCCGCCGGTCGCTCGGCCTCGAGGCCAGGGGACGGGTGGAGCGGCAGTTCTCCTACGACCATCTGGCCCAGCGGCTGGCGCGGGTGCTGAGTTGAGGAGCCGGCGGCACGCCGAGGCCCGGGAGCGGGCCCCGGCCCGGTCCGGGACGCAAGGCAGGTGGATGCTGATCGCCGGTCGCCTGGGCACGGTCGTGTTCTGCGTGGCGACGGCGCTGGCGGTGGCGTGGGTCGAGGCTGTGGGCCTCGTCGCGCAGGTCGTGGCGCTCGCGCTGTTCGCCGGCGGATGCGTGGCCTTCGCCCGGGCGTACGTGCTGGCCGTCCGCCGGAGTCGCCGCGAGCAGGTACCGACGCTGGCGGTCTTCGTGCAGATGCCCGGTGCATCGCCTGCGCTGCGGGCGGAGTACCGGATAACCACGCTCGTGCAGTTCGCCGCCGGGCTCGCCGGCGCCTCCCTCCGACCCTTCAGTACCCTCGCGTTCGGTATTCTTGCCGGCGTGTACGGTCTCGGCCTGACCGGTCTGTGGGGTGCGACCTTCGGAGTCTTCCCTCGCCGGGACCCGTCAGCGGAATGGAAGCGCCATGGTTGAGTTCTCGACGCGCCAGATACTCGTGAACGCCTCGCCGGCGGACTGCTTCGATGTCGTCATCGACTTCGAGAGCTACCCGCAGTGGGCGCCGGACATCAAGGAGGCTCGGGTCCTGCGGCGCGACGAGAGCGGCTACGGCGGCCGGGTGGCGTTCCGGGCTGCCGCCATGGGGCGCAGTGTCACCTACACCCTCAAGTACTTCTACGGTTCGAATCCCCTCCGGGTGGCCTGGCGCCTCGTGGAGGGGGATCAGGTGCGCCACATCGACGGCGAGTACGAGTTGGCGCCGTCCGCCGACGACGGGACGAAGACGCTCATCACCTACTCCATCTCCGCGGAGTTGGCCGTCCCGGTTCCCGGGTTCGTGAAGCGGCGAGCGGCGTCCCGGATCATGGGGACGGCCCTGGACCGTCTTCGCCGCCGCGTGGAGTCGGTTGCGGCCGACCGGGCTCGGCAACCGGACTGACCCTCGCGGAGCAACGTCACGGGGAATGGAACCGAGCACCGTCCGCGCTCACCTGCACGTTCCGGGGCCTCTCGCGTGAGCGCGACGATCGCGGCCGGCTTCGACGTCGGAGGCACCAACATCCGAGCGGAAGTGATCGGCCCGCCCGGTGTGCGCCACGAGGCGGCCCGACGGTGTTCCCGACCTGCCGGCGCAGGCGAGATCGTCGGGTGCGTCTGCGACATGGTGGGAGCGATCGAAGCCGACCTCGGCGAGCGGGTCGCCGCCGTCGGTGTGGGAATCGCCGGGCTCGTGGACACCTCGGGGACGGTGGCGACCTCACCGAACATGCCCGATATTCGCGACTTCCCGCTCTTCTCGCTGCTCAGCGAGCGGCTCGAACGCCCTCTGGCGGTCGACAACGACGCCACGGCGGCTCTGCGGGCGGAGATGGAGTTGGGCGCGGCAGCCGGCGCGCACGATGTCGTGCTTGCGACCTTCGGCACCGGCGTCGGCGCGGCGCTGGCGCTCGACGGGGTGATCCGGCGCGGCGCCGGTGGTCTGGCAGGGGAGGCGGGTCACATGATCGTCGCCCCCGGCGGCCCGGAGTGCCCGTGCGGTCGCCGCGGCTGCTGGGAACAGTTGGCGTCGGGCAGCGCGCTCGGCAGAGCGGCACGGGATGCGGCACGTGCTGGGAAGGCGCCGACGCTCCTCGAGCGGGTGGGTGGCAACCCGGACGAGTTGCGCGGCGAGCACGTCGGCGAGTTGGCGGCGGCACTCGATCCGGTGGCGCGGCGACTGATGCGGGAGTTGTCCCAGTGGGTGGCCCTGGGTCTGAACAACCTCATCCTGCTGGTCTCGCCCGAGTTCGTCGTGGTCGGAGGGGGTCTGTCGGAACTCGGCGAGGTGTTCCTGGCGCCGGTTCGCGAGGAGCTGGCGGAGGTGTTCATCGAGGCGCAGGACCGTCCCGCCGTGGAGCTGCGAGCGGCGCGCAACGGCGATAGGGCGGGCGCGCTCGGGGCCGCGCTCCTGGGACTCGATGCGCTCGGCGGGTCGGATTTGCGCAGTCCGGTGGGTCGCGCTCGGTAGCCTCGGTGTCGATGGAGTTCCGCCGCATCACCAACCTCCCGCCGTACGTGTTCTCGGTGATCGACAGGCTGAAGATGGAGGGTCGCCGCCGCGGCGAGGACGTCATCGATCTCGGATTCGGCAACCCGGACATCCCGTCGCCCGACGTGGCGGTCGAGAAGCTCGCCGAGGCGGCCCGCAACCCGCGCAATCACCGCTACTCGCTCAGCCGGGGAATCCCGAAGCTCCGCCGCGCCGTCTCGGATCTCTACCTGCGGCGCTTCGGTGTGGAACTCGATCCCGAGACGCAGGTCATCAACACGATCGGCGCCAAGGAGGGGCTCTCGCACCTCATGTGGGTCCTCCTGCAGCCGGGCGACGCCGTGCTCGTGCCGTCGCCCTCCTATCCCATCCATCTCTTTGCCCCGCTGTTCGCGGGCGCCGAGGTCCGTGAGATGCCGCTGTCGGTCGGTGACGACCTCGACGAGGTATTGCGGCAGCGCTGGGAGTACTCGTGGCCGAAGCCGCGGGTGATCCTCCTCTCGTTCCCGCACAACCCCACCACGACGTGCGTCGACCTGGACTTCATGCAGCGTGTCGTGGACTTCGCGCGCCGGCACGAGGTGCTCGTCGTCCACGACTTCGCATACGCCGACATCGGCTTCGACGGATACCGGCCGCCGTCGATCCTGCAGGCCGACGGCGCGACCGACGTGGCCGTGGAGTTCTACTCCCTCACGAAGTCGTTCTCGATGGCAGGCTGGCGGGTCGCCTTCATGGCCGGCAACGCGGAGGTCGTGGCTGCGCTGGCGAAACTCAAGTCGTACCTCGACTACGGCACCTTCCAGCCTGTGCAGATCGCCGCGACCGTGACGCTCAACGAGGCCGCCGACTATCCCAAGCTGGTGAACGAGACCTACCAGGGCCGCCGCGACAGCCTCTGCGACGGTCTGGCGCGAATCGGCTGGCACGTGGAGCCCCCCAAGGGCACCATGTTCGTCTGGGCGCCGATCCCCCCGGCCTACCGGCACATGGATTCGGTGGCCTTCGCCTCGTTCCTGGTCACCGAGGCCAAGGTTGCGGTGTCTCCGGGGCGCGGCTTCGGGCCGGGCGGCGAGGGGCACGTGCGCTTCGCGCTGATCGAGAACGAGCAGCGCATCGGCCAGGCGGTGCGGAACCTGCGCAAGGCGCTGCCCGCGCTCGCCTGAGTTCATCTTGCGTCTCGGCATCCTGACCGGCGGCGGCGACTGCCCGGGTCTGAATGCCGTGATCCGCGCCGTCGTGCTGCACGGCGACAGGCGCTGGGGTGACGAGGTGGTGGGATTTCGGGACGGCTGGCGGGGAGTCGTCGACGACGACGCGTTCGTGATCGACCCCGAGCGAGCCTCGCGGATCCTGTCGCGGGGCGGGACGATCCTCGGCACCTCGCGGATCCAGCCGTACATGACCGGCGACGGTCCCACCAGAGTGGTCGACGTGCTTGCCGGCCGGGATGTGGCGGCGCTGATCGTCGTCGGCGGTGAGGGAACTCTGAGCGTGGCACACAGGCTGTACCGCGACCTCGGAGTGCCCCTCCTGGGCGTGCCCAAGACCATCGACAACGACGTGGGCGTGACCCAGGTGACGTTCGGCTTCGAGACGGCTGTGCAGACCGCCACCGACGCCATCGACCGGTTGCACACGACCGCGGAGTCGCACAACCGCATCATGGTCGTCGAGGTGATGGGGCGCCACGCCGGCCACGTGGCGCTCTGGGCGGGCATCGCCGGCGGTGCGGCGGCGATCCTGGTCCCCGAGCGCCCCTTCGACATCGATGCCGTCAGCGCGGACCTGCTCCTCTTGCACGGCGGCGGCACTCGCTCCTCGGTCGTGGTCGTCGCCGAGGGGGCGCGGCCGGTGGCCGGCACCCTGGACATCCCCGAGCCGGCCCTCGACGAGTACGGCCACGTGCGCCTCGGCGGTATCGGCGCCCTCGTCGCGGACGAGATCGAGGAGCGGACGGGCCTGGAGACCAGGGTGACGGTGCTGGGCCACGTCCAGCGGGGCGGGACGCCGACCGCGTTCGACCGCGTGCTCTGCACGTCCTTCGGTGTGGCGGCGGCCGAAGCCGCCCACGAGGGGGCGTTCGGGAAGATGGTCGCCGTCTCCGGCGGCGCTCTGACCCTTGTCTCGCTGGCGGAGGCCACGGCCGCCCTCAAGCCCATTCCCGAAGGGCTGTGGGCGGTGGCGGAGGCCTGCCGGTCCTAGTTGCGCGCCTGCTGCGAACCGGGCGGCCCCAGCGATGCGTAGTGGACGCGTCCCACCGGGGCCTCGACGTCCCCCTCGTCGGTCGGCAGCGCCCGCGGCTCACCCTCGATGAGGATCCAGAGCCAATCGATGCCGGAGAGTTCGGTGGCGGTGTACACGAGCTGCGCGATGGCGAGCCGCTGCAACTCTCCCTCGATCTGCTCGAGCGCTCCCTCGGCGAGGTTCACGCTGAGCACACCGTTCGTGAGATCGCTGCCCAGGATGACGGTCTCGGCGGGGATGACCGACGCCAGCCCCTCGGAGGCCTCTTGTTCGGTCGGTCCCGCCACGAGCGCCTCGAGGGCGGCGATGGGGCCGGCGGGTGTGGCCAGTTCGCGTTGCACGGGCTGGCCGAGCACCTCGCCGTCGGAGAAGTAGAGGTAGAGGGTCTGGCGCGGCACCTGCGCCTCGGTCGAGGTCGTCGTCGTGGAAGGGACTGCGAGTTCCTCGGGGAGAACGGCCGCGTCGAGGACGCGAGGTGCTGGATCCTGAGGCACCCCGCAGGCGGGGATGGCGACCGCCAGGCCTGCGAGCACGCCGAGCGCCAGCGCCGGGGGACGCCGGAGCCGGTCGGGACGATGCCGTGTTCGGGGAGTCATCGGCCGTTGACGGGCAGTATGACCACGAAGCAGGCGCCCGACCGGCCGTCGTCACGGTCGGTCACGTGCACCGCGCCACCGTGCAGGCGGACGTGTTCGGCGACGAGTGCAAGCCCGAGTCCGGTGCCGCTGAACCGCCCGCCCGACCCCTGGCGGCGCCCGCGGGAGAAGCGGTCGAAGATGACGTCGCGGTCCGCGTGCGACACCCCGGGCCCCGCGTCGATCACCCGGATCTCGACGGTGGACTCGCTGCGGTCGACCTGGATCTCCGTGGCTCCGGCGGCGTGGTTGCGTGCGTTCTCCAGGAGGTTTGCCATGACCTGTGCCAGGCGTCGCCGGTCGGCCTGCACGACGAGGCCTTCGACCGTGGGTGTGTACGTCACGGGGGATCCGTGGCCGGCCGCCCTCACCGCCTGCTGCACGAATTGGACGATCTCGAAGTCCTCCAACTCCAGGGCGGCGGCGCCAACGTCGTAGCGCGAGATCTCCAGGAGATCGGCGACCAGTTGCTTGAAGTGCTCGAGGTCGGCGCTGAGCAGGCTCAGGGCGGTCTGCGAGCGCGCCGGCAGCTCGTTCTGGCGTTTGCGCAGCACCTCCAGGGACGCGGTCAGGGTCATCAGTGGCGACCGCAACTCGTGGCTGACGTTGGAGGCGAACCGGGCGTCGCGTTCGATGCGGCCCTGCAGGGCGCTGGCCATCTGGTTGAACGATCGCGAGAGGCGCTCGAGGTCGGGGTCGGCGCCTTCGAGGCGCGTGTTGAGGTCCCCGGCGGCGATGGCCTCGGCGGCCTCACCGATGTCGGTCAGGGGTCGCACCGCGCGTTGCGCGGCCCAGATGCCGATCCCGATGCCGACGAGAACCGTGATGGCGCTGCCGGTGAGGAGCGCGATCAGCAGGGAGCTGAGAGTGTCGGCGATGTCGTCGAGCGGTACGGCCTCGTAGTACGTGGCGTCGATGTCGAAGTAGGGGATCCCGATGACCGCGACGGGGGTGTCGCCGACGACGTAGCGCATCTGTGCCGCCCGCCCGCCGGCGACGGTCTGCTTGAGCCGCGGGTTGATCTGCGGCTCACTGAACTCCACCGGGTTCGCTGAGAGCCACAGGTCCCCGAACCGGATGACCGGCCGGGCTCCGAGGGGCGTGTAGAGGTTCTGCACGAGCTCGCGGAGTTCGTCCTCGGTGGTGTCGGTATCGATGAGCCGGTTCACCTGCGTGGCGTTGAACAGCACCCGCGCCAGCGAGGACTCCTCGCGGCGGCTGAGGAGGTTGTCGCGCGTCAACTCGTAGGTGATCAGCGACAACCCGGCGGCCAGAACCAGTGCCCCGAGCCCGAACGCCAGGCTGACGCGGAGCCGCAGGGAGACGCGTGCGGCCACGGCGCCTAGGGCTGCAGCTTGTAGCCCTCGCCGCGAACGGTCACGACGTGGCGAGGGTTCGCCGGATCCACCTCGATCTTGGTGCGGAGTCGCCGGATGTGGACGTCCACGAGACGGCTGTCACCGAAGTAGTCGTATCCCCAGATCCTCTCCAGCAAGACCTCCCGGCTCAGCGTCCGGCCGGGACTCGAGGCCAGCTCCACGAGTAGTCGGAGCTCCGTCTTGGTCAGGTCGATCTCCTCGGATCCCCTGCGGACGACACCTTCCTCGGCGACCACCTCGAGGTCGGCGAAGATGAAGTTGGTGATCGCGCCCTCGGCGGTCCGCGCCCGGCGCAACAGCGCCCGGATGCGTGCCGACAGTTCCTTGGGCGCGAACGGCTTCGTGAGGTAGTCGTCGGCGCCCGCCTCGAGTCCCGCAACGATGTCGTGCGTGTCCTCCCGGGCGGTCACCATGACGATGGGCACGTTGCTGATGCGCCGGAGCGAGCGGCAGACCTCGAAACCGTCGACGCCCGGGAGCATGATGTCGATCAGCACCACGTCGGCGGGATCGCGTCGGAAGCTGCTCAAGGCGGCCTCGCCGTTGGAGGATTCCTCCACCTCCCAACCCTCGTCCTCGAGGGCGAGCCGGAGTGAGGTGCGGATTCGCTCGTCGTCCTCCACTGTCAGGATGCGCGTCGCCACGGGCACCATGCTGCCCCATTTGGAGCCGCTTGTCTGAATTCAACCGGCGACGGTCGACCCGCGCCCGACCCGCGTGGGCCCACCGGCCCGAAGCTCGTCCAGCAACCCGGCGAGCTCGGTCGCCACCCCCGGTGTCGCGGCGAGGACGAACGCCGGCTCGTCACCGCCGTGGGGATCGTCGGCCGGCGGGGCCAACGGGGGGACCGACGTGACCGCGCCCGCCTCGGCGGCGATGAGCGCGCCGGCGGCATGGTCCCAGGGTCGGAGGCCGGACTCGTAGTAGCCGTCGACGCGGCCGCAGGCGACCGAGCAGAGGTCGAGCGCGGCCGAACCCATCCTCCGGATGTCCCGGATGCTCCCCAGGAGATCCGCGACGACGCGGCCCTGGCGGCTTCGCTCGGCGGCGTCGTACCCGAACCCGGTGGCGATCAGCGCCGCCCCGAGGTCCGTGGTCGCACTGACCTTCACGAGTTGCTCGTTGCGCCGGGCTCCGCCGCCGCGAGCGGCCGAGAACACCTCACCGAGACAGGGGTCCACGACCGCGCCGGCCACAGCGCCGTCGCTGTCGGCGGCTGCCACGGACACCGAGTAGCCCGGGTGGCCGTAGACGAAGTTGGTCGTTCCGTCGATGGGGTCGATGAACCATGTGATCCCCGACGATCCCCGGCGAGCGGCACCTTCCTCACCGACGATGCCGTCGGCCGGTCGGGCTTCGCCGAGCCGCCCGGTGATCAGGGACTCAGCGGCGTGATCGAGTGTGGTGACGAGATCGGTACGGGAGGACTTCGTCTTGATCGCGGCCGCTGTGCCGTGATGGCCCGCCACGATCTCGGCGGCCTCGACGGCCAGTTCCACCGCGAGGCCTCGAAGATCCTCGAATGACGCATCGCGGCGTCCGGTGGCCGGTGAGGCGTTCACCGATCGCGCCGCGACCTCGTGCGGTCCGGGGCCGGGCGCGCCCTGGGGTTGGTGCGCCACTCGTGCATGGCGCGGAGGGTCAGCGAGGCGACCACGGCGACGCCTCCGGCGCCCGCACCGGCACCGAGCAGCGTCCCCAGTCCGAGTTGCCAGCCGCAGTCCCCCGAGCAACTCACATCCACGAGGGCGTAGCCGATCAGGCCGCCGCAGGCGCCGGCGAGCAGGATCGCCGCTGTGGCCACGGCCCTCGCCCGGCGGCCCGGAAGGGCCGAGCGCGCCGGAGACGTGTCCTCGCCACCACTCACCCGGACAATGCTAGGACGCCGCACCGGGATTGACCCGGCTCGAACGGGGAAGAAGCGGGGCCTCGAGCTCTAACGTGAGGCCATGGCGGTGCCCGCGACGGCCAGCGTCCTGCACGTGGACATGGATGCGTTCTTCGCGGCCGCGGAGGTCCGGCGCCAACCGGAACTCGCGGGCCGGCCCGTGATCGTCGGCGGCATCGGGAGTCGCGGCGTCGTGGCCGCGGCCTCCTACGAGGCTCGCCGCTTCGGGGTGCACTCGGCGATGCCGACCGCCCGGGCACGGTCGCTGTGTCCCGAGGGGATTTTCCTGGCGGGGGATCACGCGTACTACCGCGAGGTGAGCGCCCGGATCATGGCGCTGTTCGAGTCGTTCACCCCACTAGTCGAGGCGGTGTCGCTGGATGAGGCGTTCCTCGACGTGGCGGGTGCCGGGCGACTCTTCGGTTCCCCCCGTGACATCGCCGAGCGGATCCGCACCGATCTGGCGGATGCCGAGGATCTGACGTGCTCCGTCGGCGTCGCTCCCAACAAGTTGCTGGCAAAGCTGGCGTCGGAACGAGCCAAGCCCTCCGCAGGGCCCGGCGGGGTGAAGCCGGGCCCCGGTGTCGTGGTGGTGCCGGCCGAGGCTGCCGTGTCCTTCCTGCACCCGCTTCCGGTTCGGGCGCTGCCGGGAGTCGGCCCCGCCACGTTGCGCGGCCTGCAGGACATGGGGATCGAGATCGTTGCCGATCTGTCAGCGCTTCCCGTCGAGTCGCTCGTGGCGGCGTTCGGACGGGCGCACGGGGGCCGCCTGTTCGAACTCGCCAGGGCGCGTGATCCCCGACCGGTCGTCGCCTCACGGACGCCGAAGTCGCTCAGCACCGAGGTGACGTTCCCGACCGACATCTCCGATCGCCCGGATCTGGAGGTTGAACTCGTCCGGCAGGCCGACGCTCTCGCCTCACGTCTGCGCCACGCCGGATGCGCCACCGGTACCGTCGTCCTGAAGCTGCGCTTCGGTGACTTCCGCACCGTGACGCGCTCGCAGCAACTCGCGCAGGCGACCGCCCACGCCCCCCACCTGGCACGAGCGGCCAAGCAACTCCTGGCCTCGCTGGACGTCGCTGCGGGGGTCCGCCTCCTGGGCCTCGCGGCGAGCGGTCTGACGACCGGCGGCAGTGTGCAACTGACTCTCGACGAGGTCGACCGGGCGCCGCCGGAGGCCCTCGACGAGGCGCTGGACGCCCTGAGAGAGCGGTTCGGTCCACAGGTCATCGCCCCGGCGAGCACCCACCGGCCGGCAGGGCCTCGCCGGGGAAAGGGTCCGGAAGAGTTTTCCTGAGCGACGATACGTTGTCGCGGCGTGTCGCGTGTGCGAGACTTGGACACACCGGCCGGGAGCCAACCGGCCGTACGCCCGGCAAGCCGAATCGAAGGCAGCTTGCAAGTTGAACCGGAGGGGGTCTGGCCCGTGCCGCTGTCGGAGGACGAACAACGGATACTCAGCGAGATCGAGGCGAATCTCTACGAAACCGATCCCGAACTCGCCGAGGAGGTCCGCTCCACGACAGTATTCCGTCACGGGTTCCGCAACCTGCGGCGGTCGGTGCTGGGATTCATCGCCGGCATCGTGTTCATGATCTTCACGCTGTCGACGTCGTTCTGGCTCTCATTCGTCGGCTTCCTCATCATGCTGGCCTCGGCGATGTTCTTCGAGCGCAATGCCCGCCTCGTGGGCAAGGCCGGTCTGCAGCAGATCTCGCGCAACCCGCTGAGCGGCGCATGGCGTGACGGCAGCGGGGCGCCCGGTCAGCGCATGCGTGATCGGTTCAACCGGGACCAGCGCGGCGACTGAGGCCGGCCGCGGCGCTCTAGCCGCTCTCGCCGGTCCGCTGGTCGGGTCGGCCAACCTTGCGGGAAGCCCCCGGCAATTGGGTCCACGGCCAGGGGTCGATGATCCCGCGTAGCCGTTGGGAGAGTGTTCGTGTTCCGCGGAGTTCGGCCGAGATTCTCCGCGCCGACTCGCCTGCCTGAACTTCCACTTCACTCGGCATCGGCCCCGTGGCGAACGCAGCCACCGAGACGCAGAAGGCCAGCCGGCGCCACACCTCGGGTGCGGCCCCCAGCAGATCGGCGACTCGCTGCGCCAGTTCCAGAGGGGTCTCCGAGGCGTTCGGACGGATCCGGCGCGAGCGGAGGACGTCGATGATCTCCTCCCAGGCGACGATCACCGTGCGGCCTGCGTCCCGGTGAGCCCAGCGGCGCCGCCGGCGTCTTAGCAGGCTCCGGAGCGCAGTCGTGGACAGAACGTAGACCGACGCGGCGGCGGCGAGGCCGGCCACGGACAGGCCCGCGAGTGTGGCGATGCGCCGGGCCAGGTTGCCGCTCCCGCCGTCGTCGGGGACGGGGACGGGGTCCGGCGCCGCTGGTACGGGTTGGCTCGTGTCGCCCGGCGGCGGGGCCGTGGGCGCCGGGGCGAGCGTCGAGCCCGCCTCCCGACCGGCGGCCTCCTGCTGCTCGGGGACGAACGTGTAGGACTCGGCTCCGGGAGCGCCGCGACCGGGTGTCGGTTCGAATGCCACCCAGCCCGCATCTCCGATGAAGACCTCCGGCCAGGCATGGGCGTGCTCACCGCGGACGCTGAAGAGCGTGAGGCCCTCACTGCCGGACGTGACCGCGATGCCGGGCGTGAACCCCACCGCAACCCGGGCCGGGAGCCCCAAGGCTCGCGCCAGTGTCGCGAATGCGCCGGCGAACTGCTCGCAGTATCCCGCGCGCTCGCTCAAAAGGAATGAATCCAGTCGGCTGATCGAGTGTCCCGGCGCCACATCGAGGTCGTACTCGAAGTTGTCGCGGAACCAGTTCTGGAGGGCGAGCGACTGCTCGTAGGGGCCGTCGTGGCCGGCGGTGACCTCGCGGGCCAGTTCCGCCAGCGCGGGGTTCAATCCGGCGGGAACGTCGAGGAAGCCGGCGGGGACCTCGGCGGGGTCGTTGCGCAACGATGCGAGGAAGTCGGGATCGAAACGCGGGATGGCCGATGTCACCTCGTAGCGCAGGCCGTCGGAGTCGTCCTCGCCGGATCCGACGAGCAGGGTCGAGGACACGGGCTCGAAACTCGCCTGGAAGCCGTCCGCCGCCGACTCGAACCCGACGGGTTGATACGCGGCGGGAAGCCAGACCGCTTCCAGGGCTCCGATGCTGTAGGTCTGCGTCACTTCGATGACCGGCGCATCGGTCGGGACGAGGTTCGAGAGCGAACCGGTCGCCGTCCCGGTCGTCTCGTCGAGCGACCAGACCGATCCATCGAAGTCCCCGAGGGCGGTGAGGCGCCAGTACGAACGCCTCGGGCTGCGAACGGTGAAGAGTTCCTGTTCGGGATTCTGCAGGAGCTGACCGGGGAGTGCCACGAGTGGGCTCAGCACGACCTTCCGCCCACCCGCCGGATTGGTCGCATCGGGCTCGAGCAATGTCCGCAAGGGGCCGTCGGAGAGTGTCGGCAGCAGGCCGACGGTCACCAGCAACCCGGCGGCCAATGCCAGCGTCCCGGCGGCGAGGCCCCTCGGTCGCCGGAGCGAGTGGGGGATCGGCTGGCTCCGGGTCGCCCGGGTGGGCGACAGGGAGCCATGATGGGCGAGCCCGAACGCCACGGCACAGGCCACGGTGATGGCCGGGTAGAGGATCCGGCCATCGGTGGTCCCGAATATCGCGACGAGCACGAACACGATTCCGGCGGGCGCCAGCGCCTCGCCGCGCACCCCGACCCGGAATGCGGCCCAATCGGCGAGCAGCGGGATGAGCCAGGTGGCCGCAGCGGCGCCGACCAGCAGGCCGGTGTGGGCGGCGACCGGCACGTCGGAGGCACGGAGCAACTCCCACGCCCCGGAGAAGTCGTTCGCAAGGGCTTCGAAGGTGGCTCGTCTCGGCAGGCCGTACAGCGTCGTCTCCGGGTAGTGCATCCAGATCTGCAGGGCGGCGACAGCGATGATGGACACCGTGGCGCCGCGGGTCACCCCGCCGCCGGCGCGCCGCACGACGGCCACGAGCAGGTGGGCCAGGGCGGCCGACCCTGCGAGCGGCGCCAGGAACGACCAGTCGGCGAACAGCCGGTTGCCGCTCAGCACGGTGGCGAGCGTGACCGCCACGAGGAGCAACTCTGCGAGCAGCGGCCGGTTGACCGCCGGCGGCCGTGGTGAGCGCCTCATGGTCGGGGGGATGTGGCCGTCGCTCCGCTCGGTACCCGACCGAGGGTGGCCTGCCGCGCCTGATGCTCCTGCCAGCGGGCCGATGCGGAGTCCTCGGGACCGATGGCCACGACATCGGGATGGCTCGATGGAGCCTCCTGGTGCCAGAACTGGAGGATGACCTTGCGCCCGGGGAACTTCGGCAGCGCGGGAGTCCGTCCGGGTGCCATGTCGCCGACGATCGCCACGAGGGTCATGCGCGCGGCACCGAGCGGAAGCAGCGGGGTCGGCTCGTCGCCGCTCGAATCCTGCGCGATGACGGCAAGGGCGTCGAGCACCGGGACCGGGGTGCCGGTGGCGCGCACCTCGAGACCGCCACGTGCCAGGAGACGGACCGTCCCGGTCTCGGCGGCGGCCACAACGGCGATGCCGGCTGCGGCGGAGACCATCCGCTCGAAGACCTCCGGAGCGGCGGCCGCGGCGTCGGTCTCGAGGAACAGGAGGGTTTCCGGGCGCTGGATGGTCTCGAACCGGCGGACGAGCAACTCCTGGTAGCGCGTACTCGTCGGCCAATGGATCCGGTGGGGATCGTCGCCCGGTTCGTACCTGCGCAGGCTGTGGAAGTCGGTCTCGGCTCCGGCGACGATCCGGGCGCGCCGGCGTCTCTCGGTGGCATCCTCGATGCTCTGGGGCCACGCGGCCAGATTCTCGATCCTGGGCCAGACGAGCACGCGGCGGCCCGGCGCGGCCCGGTGGCGACGCCGAGCGAGCCCGAACGCGTCGGAGACCTCGACCCAGAGTGGCCCGACGTCGCGCCAACCCCGCCGGGCGGTCGAGAGGTGGTAGTGGTCCTCGACGACCGCTCCGGACATCATCGGACCGATGCCGAGGACCGGGCCCGGCCAATCGGCTGAATCGTCGATGATGTCGGCTGCGGGAACTGTTCGCCGGCGGGCTCCATTGCTGATCCGCAGCAGGATCCTCAGCGGTGTCCCGCTGGGAATCCTGGCGCGGGCCGGCGTGCAGGTAATCCGTAGAGGCAGCCGCACGGAGACCGCGACGGCGGCGAGGAGGACGAGGCCCCCGCAGACCGCAGCGACGAAGAAGAGCTCCGGCAGCCCGAAGAGCAGGGCGGCGACCCCGAGCACCAGGGCCGGGACGACTGTCAGCGCGCCGGCTCGGGTCAAGACGGCGTTTCGGTCAGCGCACGCTGACCGGTGGGCTGGGGGTGTCGGTCAGGATCTCGTCGATCACGGCGGCCGGGGTGGTGCCGCCGAACTGAGCGCTCTGGTGGAGGGTGATCCGGTGGGTCAGGATCGGTCGCGCCACGTCCTTGACATCGTCGGGGAGGACGAAGTTCCGGCCCGCGGCCGCGGCCCGGGCCTGTGCCACGCGCTGCAGCCCCAGCGTCGCCCGCGGTGACATCCCGCCGGCGATGGCGCCGTGGGAGCGGCTGTTGGAGGCCAGGTCGACGAGGTAGTCCCGTACCGCCGGAGCCACGTGCACCGAGCGCACGGTGTCGATCATGGCGCCGACCGACTCCGTGTCGGTGACGGCGTTGACCGACTCCAGCGGGGTGCCGGAGATGTGGGATTCGAGAATCTCCGCTTCGGCGGCTCGATCGGGAAAGCCGGCGCTGAGGCTCATCAGGAACCGATCGAGTTGGCTCGTCGGGAGGGGGAACGTTCCCTCGATCTCCTCGGAGTTCTCCGTCGCGATGACGAGGAACGGCGCCGCCAGCTGGTGGGTCGTGCCGTCGACGGTCACCTGCCGCTCCGCCATGGCCTCGAGCAGCGCGGATTGCGTGCGCGGTGAGGTTCGGTTGATCTCGTCGGCCAGGAGGAGCCCCGCGAACACGGGCCCGGGCCTGAACTCGAATCCGTTACGGTTCGGATTCCAGAGCGACACACCCACGACATCGCTCGGCAGCAGGTCCGGTGTGAACTGCACCCGGCCGAACTCCAGTCCGAGAGTGCGCGCGACCGTCTTGGCCAGGACGGTCTTTCCCGCTCCGGGTGGGTCCCGCAGGAGGACGTGGCCCTCGGCCAGGAGGCAGAGGAGCAGCAGCCTCACCAGGCGGCGCCTGCCCTTGACGACCTGCTCGATGTTGGAGGCGATGGCTTCGAAAGTCGCCGCGAAACTGCCCGGGCCAGGCGCTGTGGCTGTCGGTTCGGGGTTCGCGTGTGTCACGTTGACGGATCCGGTGCGTCGGGGTCAGCGATGTTGACGGGTTCCGGTTGGGTTCCGGAGTGGGTCCGGCCGGAATACCCGCGACCATTAGGGTACGCCGGTGGTGGACCGGAGAAGTCGCATTACCTCTCAACGGCGTCCGCACGGCGGTTTCGGGGTCGCCGCGGCGTGCGCGGTCATCCGCCGCCCGGGACTCTGGTGGGAGGCGCTGCGCCAGTTGCGGGCCGTCCTGTCGGCGGACTATCGCGGCTTCCGCTCGCTCACGGCTTACGGCGATCCGGCGGCGAGGCCCACGGCGCACGATGTGGTTGCCTGGCTCCGGTGGGCGAGATCCCACCGGCGCCTGGCTTCACGGGCCACGTCCGGCATTGCCGGAGGTGGGGCTAGGTTGTGAGGCCGTGAGCCTGGCACTCGTCCTGAACGCGACCGATGAGCCGCTGAGTGTCGTCCCCGGGCGCCGGGCGGCGGTCCTCGTGCTCAACGGGAAGGCCGACGCCGTGCACCTGTCGGGCGTCGTCCTGCGATCGGAGCACCTCAGCGTCGAGATCCCGTCCGTCGTGCGCTTGCAGTACTACGTGCGCGTGCCCTTCCTGCGGCGGGGTTCGCTCAGCCGTCGCGGGGTCCTGGCGCGCGACGACCACAGTTGCCAGTACTGCGGCCGCCGTGCCGACAGCATCGATCATGTCCGCCCCCGCAGCCGGGGGGGTGGCCACACCTGGGACAACGTGGTTGCCGCATGCCGCCGGTGCAACACCCGCAAACGCGATCGCCTCCCCAGCGAGATCGGCATGCGCCTGCACCGGACGCCGCAGCCTCCGACCTGGACGACTCTGATTCGCCTCAGCACCGATGAGGTTCCCGCTCACTGGAACGCCTACCTGCGCGACGGCAGGGCGCTGTCGGCGTGAGTCGAGGCGGCGCGGCCTCGGTCCCCGCCGGTTCGGCCGAATCCTGGAAGATCGTCGAGCGCACCGGATCGGTGCGCAGCCTGCACAACACGGCGATCCCATCCCGACCCCGGCGGGAGATGTGGATCATGCGTCCGGAGGCCGCCGCCATCGTGCTGGGTAGCGGTCAGCCGGTCGCAGCCGTGAACTCGGCTGCGGCGAGGCGTCGCCAGCTGCCGATCCTGCGGCGCCGCTCCGGCGGGGGAGTGGTCATGGTGTCGCGCGCCGACCTGCTCTGGATCGACGTCCTGGTGCCCCGGGACGATCCGCTGTGGGACCCTGATGTCGCGCGTGCCTTCGATTGGGTCGGGCGCGCCTGGCAGCGGGCACTCGCCGCCCTCGGTATCGGAGGCGAGGTGCACCGGGGCCGGCTCGAGCCCGGGCGTTGGGGCTCGCTCGTGTGTTTCGCGGGTCGCGGCCCGGGCGAGGTGTTCGTGGAGGGACGCAAGGTCGTCGGTCTGTCACAACGGCGCACCAGGGCCTGCGCGCGATTCCAGACGGGGCTGCTGCGACGTTGGGATCCCGCCGAGCTTGCCGGCCTTCTGGCGGTCACCGGTCCCGAGCGGGAGGCCCTGCTGGCCGATCTCGGACGCTGCGCTCTGGGGGTGCCGGTCTCGGAGGATCGGATGATCGAGGTGTTCGCCGAGGGGCTGCGAGCCGCCGAGGCGTGAGCCCACCCCGGGCCGGTGCGCCCGGTGGCACCGCCATGCGATCGCCCCACGGGGCCCGTCAGCCATCTCGCGAGGGCCGATATTCTTGTCTAGTGGGGCTAAGTGGGTTAATGTGGTGCGAAAGGGAGAACAGTCCCTAAACTATCGAGGGACTGGGAAGCCACTCAGGGTGGGACATCAGGCCCTGGCCGGCCGAGCGACGAGCGACCATGGACAGAACATTCTCAGGCAGCCACGAGCGCTCCATCGACGGCAAGTGGCGGGTCTCCCTTCCCCCGGAATTCCGCCAGGGAGCCGACGCCGACGATCGCTGCGTGCTCGGCCGTGTCCCGGGAAGTCCCTGCCTGGGCCTGTGGCCGCAGGAGAGTTTCGATGCGGCCTACCGCCGGTTGGAGCAGGAGGTCCGGTCGCGCGGCAGCGGCCAGAACCTGCTGCGCTGGTTCTCCGGCAACGGCTATCCCGTGAGACCCGACGCCCAGGGCCGAATCGTCGTGCCCGAACCGCTGCGCGACGTGCTGGACATCGACACCGACGGGAGCGAGGCGCGTGTTTTCGTCGCCGGCGTCGGTGAGCGGATCGAGTTGTGGAACACCGATGTCTGGTTGGAGACGGTCGGTGGGGCGGCTGCCTACACCGACGAGGCGGGCCTGGATTCATGGGCCGAAAGCAGTTGGTTGTGAGTGATCACGCGGCGTTGATTCGCCGTTCAGCAATCCCTCGGTTGACAGGAGGACAACTAATCCCTACTCCGCCCACTTGCCACCTTCCTTGCGTCGGGAGAAATCTCCGCGAGGTCCTGGTAGCCGGGGGATTGCTGAACGGCGAGCAACTGCGGCAACGGCGCCGTGGCCATCCATGAGGTTGCCGAGGGCGGCGGGCACAACTCTGTCATGCTCCGCGAGGTCGTCGAGGAGTTGCGGCCGATCCCAACGGGGGTCGTGCTCGACGCCACCGTCGGGGCCGGCGGTCACAGTGCCGCACTCCTGGAGCACCGGCCGGACCTGATCTGCGTCGGCCTGGATGCCGATCCCGGCGCGCTCGCCGTCGCCGCACGGCGCCTTCCCGCCCGGGCCCGCCTGTGCAGGCGCCGGTTCGACGAGTTGGGTGAGGCGCTGGCGGAGTTGGGGATCGAGGCGATCTCCGGGGTTCTCTTCGACCTGGGGGTCAGTTCCATGCAACTCGACTCCCCCGAGCGGGGGTTCAGCTACCGGCGAAGTGGTCCGATCGACATGCGCATGGACCCCGGGTCGTCCCTCTGTGCCGGCCGGATCGTCAACGAATGGCCCCTCGAGGGACTGGTGGACCTATTGCGCGAGTACGGGGACGAGCGGCACGCTCGGCGGATCGCGAGGGCCATCGTCGCGCACCGACCGCTGGAGGACACCCTGCAACTGGCCGAGGTCGTCCGCGCCGCCATTCCCGCCCGGGATCGCCGCCGCGGAGGCCATCCCGCCAAGCGCAGCTTCCAGGCGCTGCGGATCGCGGTGAACGCCGAACTCAGCCAGATCAGGCCGGCGTTGACCCAGGCCATCGACCGCTTGGTGCCCCAGGGTCGGGGAGTCGTTCTGAGTTACCACTCCGGCGAGGACCGGATCGTCAAGGAGACCCTCCGCGAGGTTGAGACCGGCGGGTGCGGGTGCCCGCCGAGGCTTCCGTGCGTCTGCGGGGCATCGGGGCGAATCCGGCTGCTCACCCGCCGGGCCCGCCGTCCCGACGCCTCGGAGATCCGCCGCAATCCCCGTTCGGCGAGTGCCCGCATGCGCTCCTTCGAGAAGCTCGAGGTCTCATCGTCGTGAACCGTCCGGCCCCCGCTCCAGGTGTCCCGAGTCCCCCGCGAAGCACCGAGCCGCGCCTGGCGGTCGTCGCGGACTCCCCGCAGAGCTCGCGCAACATCCGCCGCACGGGGATCGTCGTGGTGCTCGCCCTGCTTGCCGGCCTCTTCGTTGTCGGCATCGTGCAGGGCGTCGTCACCGAGACCCAGGGCCGGATCGACCAGTTGAACGGCCAGATCGAAGATGCGACGACCAGGGATCGGGAGCTGCGCCTGCGTCGCGCCGAGCTGATCGCCCCGGCACGGCTGAGGGAGGCGGCTCAGGATCGGCTCGGGATGGTCACGCCGACGACGATCGTCTACCTCGTCCCGTCGCAGCCCCCGTCCCCGTGAGCCCGAAGTGAGTCCTGCCCGTGGTCGTCCCCGTTCCTCCCCGCCGGCTCGTCGAGGTCGCCCCCCGGGCAGCGGCGAGGCGCCCGGCACAGGCGGTGACCGCCGCAGGAATGCCGGGCCCATGGCCGCGCGTTACCGGTCCAGAGGTCGGCGCGCCGTGCTGGTGCTGGCGCTGATCGCCATGGCGTCCGGCCTCGTGTGGCGCACATACGATCTCCAATTCCGCCAGGCCACCGAGATCGTGGCATGGGGTGAGGACCACCGCATCCAGACGACGAGGGTGATGGGTCTGCGAGGTGACATCCTCGACCGGTCGGGCGAGCCGCTGGCAACGTCCCTCGAGTGGGCCACGGTCTACGCCGATCCCTCCCTCGTCACCGATCCGTTCGCCGAGGCGCAGGTGCTTGCACCGGTACTGGGGGCGGACGTCGCACCGCTCGCCCAGAAGATGTCCGTGCCCGGCCAATTCGTCTACCTCGAACGCCAGGTCTCTCCCGCCACGGCAGGTGAGGTCGAGGCGCTCGGGCTTCCGGGCATCGCCACCCGCCCCGAGGCACGCCGGGTCTATCCCCTTGGCAACGTCGCCGCAGAGATCATCGGCTCGGTCAGCGACGACCACAACGGCACGTCCGGAATCGAGTTGCTCTACGACCGGGAACTCACGGGCACGGCCGGCACGCGGGTACGCGAGGAGTACCCGGGGGGCCGCAGCGTTCCCGGCGGGCTGAACCTGTTCACTCCCGCGGTCGACGGCTCGGACCTGCGGTTGACCATCGACCGGTTGCTGCAATTCGAGGCGGCTCGCATCCTGGCCGACCAGGTGCGCGAGACGGATGCCGCAGGAGGGGTGATCGTGCTCGGCCGCCCGGCGACCGGGGAGATCCTGGCCATGTCCACCGCCACGCGGGATTCCGACGGCGCAGTGGTCACCGGCGACGAGAACCGGGCCCTCACCTGGGCATTCGAACCAGGATCGGTCATCAAGGGGCTGACGTTCTCGGCCGTGCTGGACGCCGGCCTGGCGACGCCGGAGACGACCCGCCCGGTACCGGACCGGCTCTTCGTCCACGACTCGGAGTTCACCGACTACAGCCCGCACGCGACGTTGGACTACTCAGTGCGCGACATCGTGGTGCAGTCCTCCAACATCGGGACGATTCTCTGGGGTCAGCGGCTCGGCGAGAACGGGCTGGACGATTACCTGCGCCGCTTCGGGCTCGGTGACACCAGCGGCCTGGGACTGTTCGGCGAGACAGCGGGCTTGCTGCCGTCGGTGAGCGACTGGTCGGGAACCTCCCTGGCCACCATCGCCATCGGCCAGGGCGTCTCGCTGACGCCGCTGCAGTTGCTGCTGTCGTTCAACACGATTGCCAACGACGGCGTCTATGTGCCGGCCAGAGTCGTGGCGGAGGTCATCACGCCCGACGGCGCCGGCATGGTCCCGGAACCGGCGAGCGACCCGCACCGGGTGATGTCGGTCGCCGCCGCGACCCACATGCGCCGGATCCTCCGCGAGGTCGTGGCGCACGGCACGGGCAAGCAGGCCGAAGTCGAGAACTACGAGGTTGCCGGGAAGACCGGCACCGCTCGCAAGCCGTTGCCCGGCGGCGACTACAGGGACGCGGCAGGGAACTACCACTATGTCGCGGCGTTCGCGGGATTCGCCCCCGCAAGCAATCCCGAGATCTCCCTGGTCGTGGTGATCGACGAGCCGACGACCACGATCTACGGCGGGAGCGCGGCCGCACCGGCGTTCGCCGAACTGGCCGAGATCGCCCTGCGCCGCCTGAAGGTGCCGCCGCCGGGACAGGCCGGGGATGACTTCATCCTGGCCTCGGTGCCGGGAGAGAACGGCGATGGGTAGCGGGCAGACCCTGCGGGCCCTGCTGGTCCGGAGCCGGATCCCCCATGAGTTGCGCCTGCTGGCCGGCGCCGCCGATGTCGACCCGACCGTCACGGTCGTCTGCGAGGATTCCCGCGACGTGGTCCCCGGGGCGCTCTTCTGCTGCATCGCGGGCGAGACCCATGACGGGCACGAGTTCGCAGCGGCTGCCGCCGGAGCCGGAGCCGTGGCGCTCGCCGTCGAGCGTCCGCTTCCGGTGGCGTTGCCTCAGGTCGTCGTCGAGGACACACGCGCGGCCCTGGGGCCACTGGCGCTGGCCGGAGCGGGATCACCGCAGGAGCACCTGGACATCGTCGGTGTGACGGGCACGAACGGCAAGACCACGGTCACGAGGCTGCTGAGCGCCGTCCTGGGCGGAGCGGCGGGGCGCAGCGTCACGGTGGGCACCCTCGACGGTGCCCTCACCACCCCGCGGGCGACCGAACTGGCGAGTCGTCTGGCGGCCGAACGCGCCGGCGGGGCCCGGACCGCGGTACTCGAGGTCAGCTCCCATGCGCTGTCCCAGAAGCGGGTGGAGGGACTGCATTTCGCTGCGGCGGCGTTCACGAACCTCTCGCCCGAGCACCTCGACTACCACGCCGACATGGAGGAGTACTACTGCACGAAGCGAGTGCTCTTCGATGCCGACCGGTCCGCGCTCGGCGTCATCTGCACCGACGACGCCTGGGGGCGCCGACTCGCCGGCGAGGTGGCCGGCGATGTTCGTCGCTGCTCGCGGCGCGACGCGGAGATCACCGACACCTCGGCGCGCCACAGCCGATTCCGGTGGCACGGGGTCGAGATCCGCCTGCCGCTGGGTGGTTTGCACAACGTCGCCAATGCGGTCGTGGCGGCGACGACGGCGGAGGCGCTGGGCGTGGCCGCCGCGGACATCCGGACCGGACTGGAGCGCCCGCAGGAACTCCCCGGGCGCTTCGAGGTGATCGCCGAGAGTCCGGTGACCGTCATCGTGGACTTCGCACATTCTCCTGCAGCATTGGAGCAGCTGCTGAGCGCGGGGCGGTCTCTCCTCCCCGCGCACGCTCGCCTGACCGTGGTCTTCGGCTGCGGCGGCGATCGGGATACGAGCAAGCGGGAGGCGATGGGCTCCATCGCCTCCCGCCTTGCCGACAGGGTCATCATCACGTCGGACAACCCGAGACGGGAGGATCCGGAGCGGATCGCGCAGGCGATCCTGGCGGGAGTCACCGCGACCCCGGCCACCGTCGAGCTGGAGCGGCGTGCCGCCATCGGCTCCGCCCTGGCGTCATCGGGCAGCGGCGATGTTGTGATCGTGGCGGGCAAGGGCCACGAGACCACCCAGATCATCGGTGATCAGCGCCGACCGTTCGACGATCGGGCCGTGGTGAGGGAGTTCCTCGCCGCCGCGACCGCTGGAGGGCCGGCGCGGTGATCCGGCTCCTGCTCGCCGCTGCGATCGCCGCGGTCGTCTCCCTGGGTGGCACGCGCGTGCTCATCGCCGTGTTCCGGGCCCGGAATCTGGCACAACCCATCCGCAGTGACGGCCCCGAGACTCACGCAACCAAGGCGGGCACCCCGACGATGGGCGGGCTCGCGATCGTGGGCGGTGCCTGCGCCGGCTATGCCGGCAGTGACTTCATCCACGGAGGGATATTCACACGCACCGGGATTTTCGTCATGCTGGCGATCCTTGCCGCAGCCGGCGTGGGCGTGATCGACGACTGGTTGAAGATCCGGCGCGCGGACAGCAGAGGGATCAGCATGCGCGCCAAGATGCTCAGCCTCTGCGCCGTCGGGGCCGGTTTCGCCACAGTGACCGTCCTGGCGACCAACGTCAGCACCGAGTTGTCCTTCACCAGGGCAGGGGGAATCGGCTGGGATCTGGGCCCGGTCGGATGGGTGCTCTGGGCGACGCTGATCATCGTGGCGGCCGCGAACGCCGTGAACTTCACCGACGGGCTGGACGGATTGGCGGCCGGATCGAGCATCTTCAACTTCGCCGCATTCGTCATCATCGGGTACTGGGCCTTCCGGCACGTCGATCTCTACGAGTTGCCGCACGCTCTCGACCTCGCCGTCGTGGGAGCCGCGATGCTCGGCGGTTGTGTCGGCTTCCTCTGGTGGAACGCCGCTCCCGCTCAGATCATCATGGGTGACACCGGTTCGCTGGCGATCGGCACGGCTCTGGGCGCGCTGGCGCTCACGACCAACACGCATCTGCTGTTGCCGATCATGTGCGCGCTGTTCGTGGTGGAGACGCTCTCGGTGATCCTGCAGATCGGTGTCTTCCGATCCCTCGGGGGACGGCGACTGTTCAAGATGGCCCCGATCCATCATCATTTCGAGAAGCACGGCTGGCACGAGACATGGGTCATCGTGCGGTTCTGGTTGTTCGCAGGTTTCGCCACTGCGGTGGCCCTCGGCCTCTTCTATGCCGACTACTTCCCGCTGCTGGACGGCGCGGCGGGCGGCGGGGGCGCGCCATGAGCCTGCCGTTGGACACGCCGTACCTGCTGTGGGGCATGGGTGCGACGAATCAGGCGGTGGCGCGGGCACTGATCGCGCGCGGTGCCGGGGTCGTCGCCGTCGACGACGTGCCGTCTGCGGCGCTGACCGAGGCCGTCGCGGGCGCCGGCGCCGAGTTGCGGCCGCCCCCGGGGGACGAGGCCCTCGCCCGGTTGATGCACCGCTGCGGCGCATTCCTACCGACCCCGGGTCTGCCGGACGGTCATCGGGCGATGAGCGCTGCCGCGACCGCCGGGACGACGGTGATGAGCGAGTTCGACCTGGCGGCCCACTGGGACGATCGACCGGTCGTGGCCATAACGGGGACCAACGGCAAGACCACCGTCACCACGCTGGTGGCAGCTGCTCTGGCACCGACCACCGCCGCGGTGGCGGCGGGGAACAACGATCTGCCGCTCGTCGAGGCGATCACCGATCCTGCTCCGGCGATGTTCGTCGTCGAGGCCTCGTCCTTCCGGCTGGGGCGCAGCCGGTCGTTCCGGCCGCGCGTCGGCGCCTGGTTGAACTTCGCCCCGGATCATCTGGACGTGCACGCGTCGCTGGAGGCTTACGAGGAGGCCAAATCGCTGATCTGGCGCCATCTCGGAGCGGGTGACGTCGCCGTCGTGAACGAGGCCGACCCGGTGGTACGGGCCCGACGCCCGCGCGGTGGCAGCGTCGTCACCTTCGGCGCGCCGGCGAGTGACGTCACCGCCGAGGGCGGCCGGTTGCGGGCATTCGGCGAGCCGCTGATCGAGACCGGTCGCCTGCCGCGCCGCTTCCCGCACGATCTGTCCAACGCGGCGGCGGTCGCGGCGTGTGCCCTGAGTGCCGGTGCTCCCGCCGGCGACGTACGATCGGCTCTCGAGTCGTTCCGGGGACTGCCCCATCGTCTCGAGCTGATAGCCGAGACATCCGCGACCTGCTGGTACAACGATTCGAAGGCGACGACACCCGATGCCGCGATCGCCGCGGCGGGAGCCTTCGAGTCGGTCGTGCTCATCGCCGGCGGGCGGAACAAGGGCCTCGACCTGAGCCGCCTCGTCGCGGTGCCGTCGGTGCGGGCGGTCGTCGCCATCGGCGAGTCGGCGAAGGACATCTGCTCGATCTTCGCGGGCACGCACCCGGTGAACGTGGCGGGAGACATGGAGTCGGCCGTGTCACTCGCCGCTGAGATGGCCCGGCCCGGCGACGCCGTTGTGCTGTCGCCCGGCTGCGCCTCCTTCGATTGGTACGAGTCCTACAGCCAGCGTGGCGACCACTTTGCCGCGCTTGTGCGGCAGTCGGTCGCCATCGGAGGCCGGCTGTGAGTCCGGTGAACGTGTCGCAGCGGGAGAGAGGCGGTCAACCGGTGGCCAGGCCGGCACGGTCGGTCCTGGGCCCGCCCGTCGGTCGCCGGTCGGGCACCTTCGTCGGCCTGTTCCTCGTCGTGGTGATGTTGTGCGTCCTGGGCCTCGTGATGGTGCTGTCGTCCTCCACGGTCACCTCCATCGACAGCGCCGGTTCCGCCTTCCACCACGCTCAACGTCAGGCGATGTGGCTGTCGATCGGGCTCATCGCCTGCATCATCACGCTGCGCGTCGACTACCACCGCTGGCGGGCACCGTTCTTCACCGGCGGCGCGCTCATAGCCACCCTCGGCGCGCTGGCGTTCGTGCTTCTTCCCTCGCCGTTCAGCGTGACGGCGAACGGCTCCTCGCGCTGGATCCGCGTGGCCGGCTTCGTCGTGCAGCCGTCGGAGGCGGCAAAGCTCGCCATCGTGCTGTTCGCCGCTTCCCTGCTGTCCCGGAGGCTGGACCGCCTCGACACCCTCCGGGCGGTGCTGTTGCCCCTCGCCGTGGTCTTCGGCGCAATGGCGGCGCTCATCCTGGCGCAGCCGAGCCTGGGTACGGTCGTGCTGCTGGCGGGGATCCTCCTGGTGCTCCTGTTCATTGCGGGCCTGTCCCGCCGGCAGCTCGCCGGGCTACTGGCACTCGGAGCGGGCGCCGTTCTCCTCTTCACGCTCCTCATCGGGTACCGGCGGCAGCGCCTCTTCTCCTTCTTCGATCCCTGGTCGGATCCCTACGGGATCGGTTACCAGGCCGTGCAGGCCCAAGTGGGGATCGCTTCGGGAGGATTGACCGGGCTCGGCCCCGGGGGTGGCCGCGCAAGCCTCGCGTTCCTGCCGTTCGCCCATACCGACTTCATCTTCGTGATCATCGCCGAGGAACTGGGACTCATCGGTGCCGGTGGCGTGGTCCTGCTGTTCTGCGTGCTCGGCGTGCTCGGCGTCCGCGCCACGCGTGACGCTCCGGATCCGTACGGGGCGCTGCTGGCGGCGGGAATCAGCGGGTGGTTCGTCCTGCAGGCCTTCGCCAACATCGCCGTGGCCCAAGGCCTGCTCCCCACCATGGGAGTGACCCTCCCCTTCATCTCCTACGGCGGATCGAGCCTCGTCGTGAATCTGGCCGCTGCCGGCATCCTGATGAACGTGGCGCGCCAGGGGGTTGCCAGGTGAGCTCGGCGCTCGGTTCGCTCGATTCCGGCGCCATCTTCGCGATCGTCGCCGGGGGCGGCACCGGGGGACACCTGTACCCCGGCCTGGCGGTCGCAGAGGAACTCGTCACCGTCGGACGGGACCGGAGCGACGTTCACTTCGTGGTCAGCCGCCGCCCGGCGGACGCGGAGACCGTCGCTGCGGCGGGATTCCGTGCCACGGCCGTTCATGCGCGGGGCCTGCGGCGCAAGGCAACGCCCGCGAACCTGCCGGCGGCCGCGGTCCTCGCCCGGGGCGTCTGGCAGTGCTGGCGCCTCCTGGGGCGGATCGATCCTCGAGTCGTCCTGGCGCAAGGGGGCTACGTGAGCGCCGCCTGCGCCCTGGCGGCACGGCTGCGTCGCATCCCGGTCGTCGTGCTCGAGGCAAACGCCACGGCGGGGCTGGCGAACCGCATGGCCGCCCGGTGGGCCGTCTCCTGCGCCGTCGCCTTTCCCGTCACGGCGTTGCCACGGAAGGTCGTGACGGGACTGCCGGTGCGCGGGGCGATCGGGCGGCTGCAGCCGCCCGACAATGGTGATTGCGGTGCCCGGGCGGGACGCGAGGAGGCTCGAGTGGCTCTCGGCGCCGACCCGGAGCGGCACCTCGTGCTCGTCGTCGGCGGATCCCAGGGATCGGCACGACTGAACGCGGCGGTGGGAGGGGCCTGCGGGTTGCTGGCCGGCCGTGGAGATCTGACGGTGCGCCACGTGGTGGGGCGCGCCGCTGCGACGTCCCCGGTCTCACAGCGACGATGCGACGGTCTGCACTATCAGGCGGTGGACTACGAGCACGACATGGGTACGGCTCTGACGGCGGCCGATCTCGTCGTGAGCCGTGCGGGGGGCAGCACGGTGGCGGAACTGGCGTCGGTCGGACGCGCCGCGGTGCTGGTGCCTCTCCCCGGTGCTGCCGGCGATCATCAATCGGCCAATGCCGCAGTGCTGGCGGACGCCGGTGCTGCAGCGGTGGTGCGCGACTCCGACCTCGACGGCGAGCGTCTCGCCGAGCTGGTGGATGAGTTGCTGGGAGATCCCGCCGGGCTCACGGCGATGGAACGCGCCGCTGCAAGTCTCGGTGCACCGGGGGCCGCAGGGCAGGTGGCGGCCATTCTCCGCCAGGTCGCCGGTGAGGGGCACGGCACATGAGGGTCGAGCTCGAGAGGATCCGGCACATTCACGTGGTGGGAATCGGTGGCGCGGGAATGAGTGCCATCGCCACGGTGCTCGGCGATATCGGCCACCTCGTGACGGGTTCGGACCTGAAGACGTCCGCCGCCCTCGAGCGACTCCGCGCCGGGGGTTTCGCTGTCGCCGTGGGGCATCGGGCCTGCCACGTCGCCGATCCGTCAACGATGGGCGCGGCGACGAGCGGCGGGCGGGCGCCTGATCTGGTCGCCCGTTCCAGCGCCGTTCCGGACGGCAACAGCGAGATCCGCGAGGCGCGCCGCGCCGGGATCCCGGTGTGCTCGCGGGCGGACCTCCTTGCCGCGATCTGCCGCCTCCGGAAGACGCTGGCGATCTCCGGAACGCACGGCAAGACCACCACGTCGTCGATGCTCGCCCTGATCCTCGCCGAAGCGGGCTGCCGGCCATCGTCCATTGTCGGCGGCGACGTGAACGAGATCGGCAGTGGTGCGGTGTGGGGCACGGGGGAGTGGCTCGTGGTTGAGGCCGACGAGAGTGACGGCACATTCCTACGGCTGGCTCCCGATGCAGCGGCGGTCACGAGCGTCGAGGCGGATCACCTCGATCGGTACGGTTCTCTCGAGTCCCTGCAGGATGCCTTCGACGAGTTCCTCGAGGCGGTCGGAGGATTCCGCGTGGTCTGCATCGACGACCCGTGGGGCTCCAGGTTCGCGGCGGAGAATCCCGGCGTGGTCGGATACGGGCAATCGTCGGCAGCGGACGTCCGTCTGGAGGATTTGACGACGGCGCGGACGGGTGCGGAGTTCACGGTGCGCCAAGCGGGCGGCGACAGCGTGAGGGTGCGCCTGCCGGTGCCCGGAGCGCACAATGCGCTGAATGCCATCGCCGCGATGAGTTGCGCGCAGCAACTGGGAGTGTCGTTCGCGCGCAGTGCGGAGATCCTGGCCCGCTACGGCGGCGTGTCGCGTCGCTACGAGTTCCGCGGCGAAGCCGGTGGCGTGACGTTCGTCGATGACTACGCGCATCTGCCGGGTGAGGTCTCGGCGATCCTGGCGACCGCCCGCGACGGGGGATGGCGACGGGTCGTCTGCGTGTACCAGCCGCACCGCTACACGCGGACCGCGACGCTGTGGCGCGACTTCGGAGGCGCCTTCGGTGATGCCGACCTTGTCGCACTGACCGAGGTGTACGCCGCGGGCGAGCCACCACGACCGGGGGTCAACGGCAAGTTGCTCGTCGACTCGCTGCTCGACGTGGAGCCGTACAAGCGGGTGGCATGGTTGCCTCATCGCACCGACCTCGTCCGCTACCTGGTCCGCGAGCTACGCCCGGGTGACCTTTGCCTCACCCTCAACGCGGGCGATCTGACCACGCTGCCCGCAGAGCTCATCGCGGAGTTGGACTCATGAGTCTCGCGCCGCCGCACGGGGGCCGGCACGACTGGGTGCAGGTGGCACAGAGGCTCCGCCCTGCGATGTCCGACAGCGCGGTGCGCAGTGCCGCGCCACTGGGAGCCTTGAGCACCTACCGGGTCGGCGGTCGCGCCGGAGTCCTCGTCGAAATCGGCTCGAAGGGCGACCTCGAGTGGTTCGCCTCGTGTGCCGCAGACGAGTCATGGGACGTGCTCGTCGTCGGGTTGGGTTCCAACATGCTCGTCAGCGATAGCGGATTCGACGGCGTGGCCGTCCGTCTCGGGGCGGCCTTTGCCGACATCCGGATCACGGGCACTGTCGCCACCGCGGGCGGGGCGGCGCCCTTGCCGGTCGTCGCCCGCCAATGCGCGGCCGCGGGTCTCGGAGGATTCAGTTGGGCCGTCGGGGTGCCGGGCAGCATCGGTGGAGCGGTCTCCATGAATGCCGGTGGACACGGTTCGGACATGCGACAGGTGCTCCGTCGAACCGAGATCGTGGACCTCGCCGCGGGGGGCACATGGCACCCCGTTCCTGAAGAACTGGCTCTGGGGTACCGGTCCTCCGCACTCAGTAACACTCACGTTGTAGTAGAGGTGGAGCTATCTCTCCATGAGAGCGACCGGGAATGCGAGGAGGCGTTGATTCGCGAGGTCGTTGCATGGCGACGGAGCAACCAGCCCGGGGGCGCCAACACGGGCTCGGTGTTCAAGAATCCCCCGGGCGATGCCGCCGGGCGACTCGTCGAGGCAGCAGGGTGCAAGGGGCTCCGCCACGGCTCTGCGGTGGTCTCGCCGCAGCACGCCAACTTCATCCAGGCCGATGCCGGGGGATCCGCGGAGGATGTCCTCTCGCTCATGCGCGAGGTCGCGCGCCGGGTGGAATCGCACAGCGGTGTGCGCCTCAGCCCGGAGACGCGGCTCGTTGGATTCGACAAACCCTTCCGGAGTGAGACATGACCGTCGGTGCACCTGGCATTCCCCACCCGCGCATCGCCCAGCGTCGCGCCGACGTGTCGGCGGCCTCGCGATCGATGGAGCGCCGGAGGCGGCGCACGCTGTGGACCGCACTCGCCCTGTCCGTCCTGTTGCTCTCGGGTTACCTGGCGACACAGAGCGAGATTCTCGATGTGGAGCGCGTCACGGTCGCCGGCGCGACCAGAACGCCGGCCGAACAGATTCTCGAGGTCGCCGCGATCGGGAACGGGCAGCCGTTGCTCGGCCTGGAGTTGGCGGCTGCGCGCCAACGGATCGCACGGCTGCCCTGGGTGGACGATGTCTACTCGACACGCTCGTGGGACGGCTCGGTGCGCTTCGAGGTCTCCGAGCGGATCCCGGTCGCCGCGGTGGCGGTTCCGGGCGCCTGGGCGATCGTCGGATCCGAGGGTCGCATCCTGGCAATGAGCGCCGAACCGGACGGGACCACGGTCCCGGTCACCGGCCTGAACATCGCCGACGCACACCCGGGCGATTGGCTCGATCCGACGCACTTGCAGGCAATCGGCGTGGCGGCGGCGCTCTACGAGCCGATCCGATCCGCAGTCAGCAGCGTCGACTGGACCCACGAGGGATACGTACTCCAACTGCATGCCCCGGGTCGTGTCCTGCTGGGCCGCGGCACCGAACTGGAGGCGAAACTCCTGGCTGTCAGCACCTTCCTCAACAAGGTGAACCTCCGCTGCCTGGACTCGCTGGATGTCCGAGCGCCGGCGACTCCGGTGTTGACGCGCGGCTCCACGTGTATATAGACTTTCCGTTGAACGAGATGTATTTTAAGGCTCAAGTAGAGCTTTAGTCCAGACGAGAACAGCGCCAACCAGCGAATCGAACAAGCAATGTGCGGAACGATCCGCACTAGTCCCGGGGAGGATCCCGTGAACACCCCACACCAGTACCTTGCCGTCATCAAAGTCGTCGGCGTCGGCGGCGGCGGCGTCAACGCCGTGAACCGCATGATCGAAGCGGGACTCCGCGGCGTCGAGTTCGTGGCAGTGAACACCGATGCGCAGACATTGCTCATGAGTGATGCCGACATCAAGATCGACATCGGGCGCGAGTTGACGCGCGGCCTCGGCGCCGGGAGCAATCCGGACATCGGCGAGGCGGCGGCGGAGTCGGCGACCGATCAGCTCCGCGAGGCGCTCGACGGTGCGGACATGGTCTTCATCACCGCGGGCGAGGGCGGGGGCACCGGTACCGGCGGAGCACCGGTGCTCGCCGAAATCGCCCGAGACCTCGGCGCGCTGACGATCGCCGTCGTCACCCGGCCGTTCCGTTTCGAGGGCCGCAAGCGGGCCTTGCAGGCCGAACAGGGAATCCAGCGCTTGAAGGAGAAGGTCGATACCCAGATCGTCATCCCGAACGATCGCCTTCTCAACGAGGTGGCTGAGAACACCAGCCTCCTGAACGCCTTCCAGATGGCCGACGACGTCCTGCTGCAGGGTGTGCAGGGAATCACCGACCTCATCACCACCCCGGGGCTCATCAACACGGACTTCGCTGATGTCCGTGCAGTCCTGGCCGATGCCGGTTCCGCGCTCATGGGAGTCGGTACCGCCTCCGGCGAGGATCGTGCTGCGAGTGCGGCGCGCAAGGCAATCGCCAGCCCGCTGCTGGAGTCCTCCATCGAAGGTGCCCGTGGGCTGTTGCTGACGATTTCCGGCAACGCCCAGATGGGGTTGCTGGAAGTCACTCAGGCGGCCGAGGTGATCGGTGGCGTCTCACACGAGGACGCCAACATCATCTTCGGAACGGTCATCGACGAGTCGATCGGCGAATCGATGCGGGTGACGGTCATCGCCGCCGGGTTCGATCGTTGGGAGGAGGGCGCGCCGCGCCCGCAGGCCGGTGCCGCATCGGCACGCCGCGACCTTCCCGATCCGTTCGCAGAGCCCGACGGTGACGAAAGCGCCCCCGAGGACGACCTGGATCTGGACATCCCTTCGTTCCTGCGCTGACACGGTCGGCAGGCGTGCTGGAGTTGACGCTCGACCTCCAGGGTCGCCGGCGAGCGGAGATTCGCTTCAGCGACCGCAGCGAAGGGGACTTCGCCGGCCGGTCAGCGCGCTTGCGGCGAGTGGCGGCGGGTCGCTGGACCCGGCTGCACCAGTGCCACGGCGCAGACGTGGTGACCGTGGGGACCCCCGGGGATGGCGACGGTGCCGCCGCCGATGCGGCTGTCACTGCGACACCCGGGGCGGTCCTGAGCGTCCGGACCGCTGATTGCGCGCCCGTCGCCCTGGTCGCGGCCGAGGGCGTGGTCGCCGCCGTGCATGCCGGATGGAGGGGTCTTGCGGGCGGCGTGATCGAGGCCGCGGCCGATTCGGTGCGCCGCCTCGGCGGGAAACGGATAACGGCCTTCCTCGGCCCGTGCATCCACGCCGAGTGCTACGAGTTCGGGAAGGAGCCCCTGGCGGATCTGGCCGACCGGTTCGGTCCGGCGGTGGTGTCGCGAACGGCGTGGGGAACCCCGGCTCTGGACGTCCCCGCGGCGGTGCGATGCGTTCTGGAACGCTGTGACGTCGAGGAGATCATCGACGCGGGCCGCTGCACGGCCTGCGAGCCGCAGGACTGGTACTCGCACCGCGCCCGTGGCGAGACGCAGCGGCACGTGCTGGCGATATGGCTCAGCACGATCTGAGCGCCGCCGCCGAGGCCGCCCGGACCCGCCTCGCCGGCATCCGCGAGCGGATCGCCGAGGCCGGCGGTGACCCGACCGGCACGGGCATCGTCGCCGTCACCAAAGGGCGGAGCAGCCTCGCCGCCGCTGCGGCTCTGCAGGCCGGGCTCACCGACCTCGGGGAGAACTATGCACAGGAGTTGGTGTCCAAGGCCCGGGACCTGCCGGACGCGCGCTGGCACTTCATCGGCAACCTGCAGGCGAACAAGGTTCGCCGCCTGGCACCGCATGTCGACCTCTGGCAGAGCGTGGATCGCCGGCGGCTGCTGACAGAGATCGCCCGGCACGCTCCGGGAGCGGAGATCCTCGTGCAGGTGGCGGCCGAGACCGTCGCCGGCCGCGGTGGCTGCGACCCCGAGATGGCGAAGCGGCTGGTCGCCGAGGCGACCGCAGTCGGCCTGCGGCCCGCCGGGCTGATGCTGATGGCTCTTCCGGGGCCTCCCGCGGCGGTCCGGGCACAGTTCCGCCTGGTTCGCGGACTGGCCGATGAGTTGGGGTTGGCCGTGCGCAGCATGGGAACCAGCGGGGACTACCCCTTGGCGGTCGCCGAGGGTTCGAACCTGCTGCGGCTCGGCCGCGTACTCCTCGGGGACCTGCCGTTGGAGGGCGATGGGCCAACCACGGCCATCCCGGAATGACTACACTGGAAGAAACGACGAGGTGCGGTGGACACGCCTGGAACGACGCGCCCGCGGCCACATCTGTGGATATCTGGCGGTTCTATGAGTGTTCGAAGCCCGGATCGAGGCGGGATTCCCGCACGTCCCTGAAGGAGAGTCCATGTCGGCCCTTAAGTCCTTCGTCAACTGGCTCGGCCTCGGACCCGACGAGGGCGAACCCTACGCGGGCCATCTCAGTGGACCTCATCGGGGAGCCCCGATGAGCGAGCCGTACGGCGGGGCGACCGTTGATCGGTATCCGCACGCCCCCGAGTCATTCGCCGTGCCCGAAGCGACGCCGCTCTCGGCGGTGCAGCCGGCGCCGGAACCGCTTGCGGCCGAGCCGATGGTGCGTCCGACTGTGGCTCGCCCGCGAGCGTCGGGCGCGGCAGTGCGCCCGATCGTCGTCTCACCGGCGGTCTTCGACGAGGCCCAGGAGGTCGGTGACCACTTCAAGCAACGCCAGCCGGTGATCGTCAATCTGCAGGACGCCGGCAGCGATCTTCGCCGGCGCCTCGTCGACTTCGCCGCCGGCCTTTGCTATGCCCTCGACGGGCAGGTTGAACGGGTGACGCCCGGTGTCTACCTGCTGACTCCCAGCGACGTCCGAGTGGCTCTCGAGGAACGGGAAATCCCCGCCGACTCCTGAGCTGGGTGCCGCGGTCCCGTGGCCATCGTGTGCTGGCTCCTCCTCCTGTATGCGCTCGCGTTCTTGCTGCGCGCCGTCCTGAGTTGGTTCCCGATCCGGCCCGACGGCGTGGCGGCGACGCTCGCCGGCGGGCTCATCATGATCACCGATCCGCTCCTGCGGCCGCTGCGCCGCGTGATCCGGCCGCTGCGGGTCGGGAACGTCGGCGTCGACTTCACGCTGACGATCGTGATGGTCGTCCTGTTCGCGGTGCGCTCGCGCATCTGCTGAGCCTCCCACGGGGTGCCGGCATCTACTGAACGGCGTGCGGTTAGCACTACGGTTGTGCTCATGGACCTCTCGCCGGACTCTCTACGCGGCGCGCAATTCACCGAGCGGTTCCGTGGATACGACGCCGCCGAGGTGGACGCGTTCCTGAACGATGCGGCCGACGCCCTCGAGGAGTTGGTCGCCGAGCAGAGCGCTCCGATGGCCACCCTCGCGGCGGAGAGTGCACGCCTCGCGATCGAGGAGGTCCGCCGCGACGGCGCTGAGGCGATCGAGGAGCTCCATCACAGGCGCGAGGAACTCGAGGCGTCCGTCGCCGGCCTTCGGCGCCTCCTCGAAGACCGGCGAGGAGGCGTTCTGGAGGAGTTGGCGCTGCTCGATGCGGCACTCGCCGAGTCCACCGCGGCCCTCGATTCCGCCACCGGCGGCGAGGCCGCCACCGAAGCGGACCCCGAGTCCGACACTTTCCTGGCTCGACTCGAGCAGGTCGTCTCCGGGGAGACCGTCTCCGAGCAGGTGATCTCCGGGGAGACCGTCTCCGAGCACGTCGTCTCCGAGGAGGCCGTCGCCGAGCATGTTGTCTCCGAGGAGGAGGGATCCGGCGCCGGCTAGGCCGACCCCGCCGCAACCCGGCTGATAACGAAACGGAACTCCTGGCCGTCGACGGATCCCGAACCTGCCCCCGGGTCGCTCCGGAGATCGGCGTGGGTGACACTGAGAGCGAGCACCTGCTCGGCGACGAACCGCTCGTGCGGTGCCACTGCAGCGGCCAGTCCCGCCGGGAGGTCCAGCGTCAGCTCGATGCGGTCCGCAACGTGCAGGCCAACGTCACGGCGACCCTGCTGGAGGATCCGGACGAGATGCCGCGCCGCTCCCTCGGCGAGGAGTTCGTCGTCCAGAGCCACGTCGAGTGTGACCACGAGATCCGCGCCCGGCAGCGCCGCGCTGGGGTGCTCGGGGGCCGCCTCCAGCACCAGTTCGTACTGATCGGGGGAGAGTCGCTGCCCGGCCGCCACGACCGTGCCGTCCCCCGACCGCGTCCAGTCACCTGAGCGGGCCGCGGCCATGACCGCCTGCGTCGCCCTGCCGAGCAGCGGCCCGATGACCTCGCCGCGGGGCCGCAGCACGAAGCGGACATCGTCGTCGAGCTCGGTGGTGAGGATGACCGACCGGACGTTGATCTCCGAGGCGATCAGATCCGCGAAGGGGGCGAGCTCCTCCGAGCCGCGGCCGGCGACGGTCGCCGAACGGAGGGGTTGGCGAGCCGGTATCCCGCGTGCCACCCGGATGCCGAGGGCGGCCGAGCAGACCTCGCGTGCGCGGTCCATGACCGCGACCAGATCATCGTCGCCCGGCAGCGCCCCGGCGTCGGGCCAGTCGCACAGGTGAACGCTGCCGGAGCCGCCGAGGCCGCGGTGGATCGACTCGCTCACCAACGGCAACAGCGGCGCGGCCACCTGCACAAGGGTCATGAGGACCGTGTACAGGGTGTCGTAGGCGGCCTGCTTGTCGGCGGGATCGGCCTGTGCGGCCGGCGCCCAGAAGCGGTCGCGGCTCCGCCGGATGTACCAGTTGTTGAGTGCCCCCAGGAACGACTCGATCTCCCCGCACGCCCCCGGCAGGTCGTACGAGTCGAGTCTTCCCGCCACCCGCTCGACCAGATCGCGTGTCTTGGCCAGCACGTAGCGGTCCAGAACGTCGGTGGACGAAGCGTTCGGCCGGCCCACGGACCGGTCGGCGTTGGCGTACATGCAGAAGAAGACGTAGGCGTTCCACAACGGGTGCAGGACACCGCGCACGACGCCGTCGATGCCCTCGTCGCTCATGCGCAGATCGCCGCCGCGCAACACCGGGGAGGACATCAGGTACCAGCGCAGGGCGTCGGCTCCCTGCCGGGAGAAGATGACCTCGGGGTCGGTGTAGTTCCGCAGCCGCTTCGACAGCTTCGCCCCGTCGGCGGCCAGCACGACGCCGTGGCAGACGGCGTTGCGGAACGGCGGGCGGTCGAACAGTGCCGTGGCCAGCACGTGGAGGGTGTAGAACCAGCCCCGGGTCTGGTTCACGTACTCCACGATGAAGTCCGCAGGGAAGTGGTTCTCGAACCATTCCTTGTTCTCGAACGGGTAGTGGACCTGGGCGTACGGCATCGAGCCTGACTCGAACCAGCAGTCCAGCACCTCGGGAACCCGGCGCATGACCGAACGCCCCGTCGGGTCGTCGGGGTTCGCCCTGGTGAGCGAGTCGACGAACGGGCGGTGCAGGTCGTCGGGTCGGATGCCGAAGTCCCTCTCGATCTCGTCGAGGCTGCCGTAGACGTCGATCCGGGGGTGGTCGGGGTCGTCCGAGCGCCAGACGGGCACGGGCGAGCCCCAGAACCGATTGCGGCTGATCGACCAGTCGCGGGCGCCCTCCAGCCAGTTGCCGAAGCGCCCGTCGCGCACGTGCGCGGGGATCCAGTTGATCTGCTGGTTGAGTTCCACCATGCGGTCGCGGATGGCCGTGACGCGGACGTACCACGAGTTGAGGGCGCGATAGATGACCGGGGTGTCGGTGCGCCAGCAGTGCGGGTAGTTGTGCACGACGTTGTCGTGGCGGACGATGATCCCTCGTGACTTGAGGTCGGCGATGATCCCGGCGTTGGCGTCGAACACGTTCTGCCCGGCCCAGTCGGCAACGGCGTCGGTGAACCGGCCCTGGTCGTCCACGGGCACGACGATGCCGATGCCGGCCTCCTCGCAGAGGTGCTGGTCCTCCTCGCCGAAGCCGGGGGCCATGTGCACGACTCCTGTCCCCTCGGCTGTGTCGACGAAACCGGCGCCGAGCACTCTGAACGCGCCGGCGGCGTCCGCGAAATAGTCGAACAGCGGCTCGTAGCGGCGACCGATCAGGTCGCTCCCCCGAACCGTGCCGCACGGGCGGGCGTCGGCCAGTTGCCGGGCGTAGCGCTCGACGGCATCGGCGGCGAGGACGTGACGGCGCGGCCCGCTGCCGGCGGTCTCCTCGTAGACGGCGTAGGTGGTGCCGGCGTCGACCGCCAGCGCCAGATTGGACGGCAGGGTCCAGGGGGTTGTCGTCCAGGCCCACAGGAACACCGGGCACGGGTCGCCGGCGGCGGGGACCAGCTCGAACGCCACCGTGATGGCGGGGTCGGTCCGCGGGCGCGTGGCGTCGTCCATCCGGATCTCGAAGTTGGACAGCGGGGTCTCCGCCCCCCACGAGTAGGGAAGGACCCGGTACGACTCGTAGACGAGGTCCTTGTGCCAGAGGCTCTTGAAGGCCCAGAGGACGCTCTCCATGAACGGCAGGTCCATGGTCTTGTAGTCGTTCTCGAAGTCGACCCAGCGGGCCTGGCGGTTGACGTACCGCTGCCACTCGTCGGTGTAGCGCATCACCGATCGGCGGCAGTGCGAGTTGAACCGCCCGATGCCGTAGTCGGTGATGGCCCGCCGCCCCGACACGCCGAGTTCCTTCTCCGCCTCCATCTCCGGGGGCAGCCCATGGCAGTCCCAGCCGAAGCGCCTCTCCACCCGTCGTCCGCGCATCGTGTGGTACCGCGGGATGACGTCCTTCACGAACCCCGTGAGGAGATTGCCCGTGTGGGGCAGGCCGTTGGCGAAGGGCGGCCCGTCGTAGAAGACGTACTCGTTCGCACCGCCGACCCCTGGTGCGCGCGCCTCGACGGAGGCCGCGAACGTCCCCTCGGACTCCCACCACTGGAGGACCGCCGCTTCGATGGCCGCGAAGTCGGGCCTCGGGTCGACGTCGGGATACGGGGCCGGCACATCGCTCATGGCGCAAGAAAATACCGCCGATGCGGCCCGGCCCCGCGCCCGGCCGCCGAAAGCGCTCCCCGGCGGGAGCTCTCACGGTCGCTTCAGGCGGCGCGGCGCGGGTGTGGAGCGGACGAACTCCCGCCCGCGGCTAGAGTTAGCGGGCCGATTGCCACGATCCGACAACCGATCGCGCTGGCCAGGAGGATCAGTGGTCACAGCGGGAAATTCCCCCGACAAGAGTTCGGATGCGCCCACGGGGCGCCGCCTCGACGAGGCGTTCCTGACCGGGCAACGCGAGAAGTTGCTCAAGGAGCGAGCCAGGTACGTCCGCTCCGCCGAGACGATGGCGGCGGAGGCGGCCGCGCTGCTCGATGATCGCGAGCCCGGCGACCTTCAGTTCGACGAGGAGTCCGGCGAGGGCGACAGTTGGGCCGTCGAGCGCGAGCGAGATCTCGCACTGAGCGCCCAGGCACGGGCCGCCGTCGAGTTGATCGACAGCGCTCTGGTGCGCATCGAGGACGGAACCTACGGAATCTGCGTCGTGTCGGGGAAGCCGATCCAGAAGGAGCGCCTGCGTGCCATCCCTTGGGCTGCTGAACGGGTCGAGTACAAGGCCGGTGGTCTCGGGCGGCGCTGAGCACAGCGGTTCGGCCCGCCTGCGGAACAACCGCCTGCTGCTGCTCGCCGTCGCCGCCGCAGTGCTGCTGGCGGATCAGCTGACCAAGCTCTGGGCGCTCCGGGCGCTCCAGGACCAGGACATCCATCTGTTCTGGACGATCCGGCTGAATCTGGTGTTCAACCAGGGCACCGCTTTCGGGCTGGGCACCTCCCTGGCGCCGTTCATCACCGTCGCCGCGGTCATCGTCTCGCTGGCCCTCATCGCCTCGACCTGGTCCACCCCACGGCGAGGGGTCGCGGCGCTCGCGGGTCTCGTTCTGGGCGGGGCGCTCGGGAATCTCGGCGACCGGGCGTTCCGGGGCGACGGCTTCTTCGACGGGAGCGTTGTGGACTTCGTGGACCCGCAATGGTGGCCGGTCTTCAACCTTGCCGACGCGGCGATCTCCGTCGGTGTGGTGACGTTCCTGGTCTTCGGAGTCCTCTCCGGAATGCGGGGTGAGACGCTCGGTAACGACGCGTGACCGAGCCCGTCCCACCGGCGCTCGCCGGTGAGCGCCTCGACCGCGCTGTGGCACTTCTCTGGCGCTGCAGCCGGTCCGACGCCGCCGCCCTCGTGGCCGCCGGGGCCGTGCAGGTCAACGGCACGGTGCGCACCGGTCGCGCCGAGCGCCTGGCCACCGGCGATGAGCTCGTGGTCGCCGCCGACGCCCTTGCGCGGCAACGGCGGGCCGGACTGCCGCAGGCCGAGGCGGACATCGAGTTCCCGGTCGTTTTCGAGGATCCCCACGTGGTGGTCGTCAACAAGCCCGCCGGGCTCGTCGTGCACCCCGGAGCGGGTCACTCCGGCGGGACGCTCTGCAGCGGCCTGCTGGCCCGCTATCCGGAGATGGCCGAGGTGGGGGATCCCTCACGGCCCGGGATCGTGCATCGGCTCGATGTCGGCACGAGCGGCCTGCTCGTGGTCGCCCGGACCGCGGAGGCATACGGGTCGCTCGTCGGGCAACTGGCCGAGCGGACCGTGCAGCGCTGCTACGAGGCGGTCTGCTGGGGCGAGGTGAGTGACGATCGCGGCATCATCGATGCGCCGGTGGGCCGATCCGGGCGGCGGCCGACGCAGATGGCGGTGACCGCACGCGGCCGGCCGGCGCGGACCTCCTACGAGGTGCGCCACCGGTATCGCTCGCCTGCCGCGGTCACGCGCCTGGCGTGCCGCCTCGAGACCGGCCGCACCCACCAGATCAGGGTGCATCTTGCGGCGATCGGCCACCCGCTCGTCGGCGATGATGTCTATGGCCGCGGCGCGCCGGCTGGAGTCCCCGACGGTGTCCCGCAGGGATTGCGGCTGGGACGACCGGCGCTGCACGCGGCTCTGGTGGGATTCAGGCACCCCGCGGACGGCACGGCGATGGAGTTCGAGGCTTCCCTTCCCGCCGACATGTCCGCACTCGTCGCCCGGTTGTCCTAGCGCCGCCGGCCACTCAGGCGCCTCGAACCCCCGTCCCGTCCGGCCAGGGAAGAGAGCCGGCGGCCATCGCGGCGATGTCCGCCAGGCTGAAGGAGGAGAGCAGGCGGCGCATCTCGGTCCCCACCGACGCCCAGACCGCCAGCAGCACGCACTGCCCCTCGTGGTCGCAGGCTCCGTCCTTGTGCGGCTCCCCGAAGTCGTCGGCGACGATCGGTGCCTCCACGGCGCTCACGATCTCGCTCAGGTAGATCCGATCGGGCGACCGAGCCAGCCGGTAGCCGCCGCCGACGCCGCGCTTGGACAGCACCAGGCCGGCTCCCTTGAGGGCCAGCAGGATCTGCTCCAGGTAGGGCTGGGGGAGGCCCGTCCGGTCGGCGATATCGCGGGCCGACTGGGGGGTCTCGACCTCATGGAGGGTCAGCGAGAGCAGGGCACGGCTGGCATAGTCCGCCCTGGTCGATACCTTCACGTTTGCGAGCGTACCGCCTCCGGTGCCGCCGGCCGGAGGCGGCGCGACCCGGCGACCTCCCGGCGGGCGGGCCCGGAACCACCGGTCGCCGAAGGATCGGCACGACAGGGCGCTAGCGTCAGGAGAACCCGACACCCCGAGCCCTGGAGCAGTACCGAATGTCCGACAGCAGCACCGAGCGATCACCGATCCCCGAGCAGGCGGAGATCGTGGAACCGGGAGACGGTGAGGGCGGCGAATCACGCGGAGACGCCATCGAGCAACCGGCCAAGGTGATGCGCGTCGGCGCGATGCTGCGAGGACTCCTCGAGGAGGTGCGGGAGGCGCCGCTCGACGAGCGGAGCCGCGACCGGCTACGGGAGATCTACGAGATCTCGCTGCAGGAGCTCGGCTCGTCGCTCTCACCGGACCTGCGCGAGGAGCTCCAGCGCCTCACCGAGCCGTTCCCCGAGACCGAGGTGCCGACCGAGGGTGAACTACGCATCGCCAAGGCGCAGTTGGTGGGCTGGATGGAGGGGCTGATCCAGGGCATCCAGGCGACCCTCTACGCCCAGCAGGTGCTCGCCCGCCGCCAGCTGGCGGACATGCGGGGCCAGTTGCCGGCCCTCCGCCCGCCGGACGAGGACGACGGGCCCACCGAACGCCCCGGAACCTACCTCTGAGCCGCCGCGGCCCGGGCCGCCGGGTCGTCGCGTTCCTCCTGCAGATCCCGCCCCCCTCGGCTATGGTCGGCGCCGAAAGTACAGCGCTGTCATTTGTCCACAGGAGGTGGAAAGATCATGGGGATGGTCTGGGGACGGAACGGTGGTTGAGCGGTTCGTACACCTGCACACCCACACCGAGTACTCCATGCTCGACGGGGCCTCGCGCGTCGACGAACTCGTCAAAGCTGCCGCCGCCGACGGCCAGCCGGCCCTCGGAATCACCGACCACGGCAACATGTACGGGATCGTGCCGTTCTACAAGGCGTGCCGCAGCGGTGGGGTCAAGCCGATACTCGGCATCGAGGCGTACATGGCCCACGAGGACCGCAAGGAGCGCCCGGCACGCCGCGGGCGGGTGGACGACAGCGGCGGTGAGACCTCAACCGGTCACAAGCTCTACTACCACCTCACGCTCCTGGCGGAGAACAACACCGGATACCGGAACCTGATCCAGGTCGCCAGCCGCGCCTTCCTGGAGGGCTACTACTACAAGCCCAAGGTGGACTGGGAGGTTCTGGCCGACCACGCCGACGGCCTTGTTGTGAGCACGGGCTGCCTCGGCAGCCATGTCTGCCAGGCCCTGCTGCAGGACGACTACGCGGCCGCACTGGGTCACGCCGGCCGCCTCCGGGAGATATTCGGGCCTGCCGGCACGTTCGTCGAGTTGCAGGATCACGGCATCGCCGCCCAGCGGCGAATCATGCCCCGACTCCTCGACATATCCCGCGAGTTGCATATCCCGCTGCTCGCCACCAACGACAGCCACTACACGCACAGCAGCGATTCGCTCGCTCATGACGCGCTTCTGTGCGTCCAGACGGGGAGCATCCGAAGCGATCCGAACCGGTTTTCCTTCGAAGGCGACCAGCACTACCTGAAGACGTCTGAGGAGATGCGAGCCCTGTTCGCCGAACTCCCTGAGTCCTGTGACAGCACCCTGGACATCGCCGAGCGCTGCAACGTCGAGATCACCTTCGGCGACATCAAGCTCCCCCAGTTTCCCGTCCCGGAGGGTTTCGAGTCCGCTGACGCCTACCTGTCCCACCTCACGCTGGAGGGGGCGGAGCGCCGCTGGGGCGCCCCATTGGCCGACACGACGGCGGACCGCCTGGCCTACGAGCTGAGGGTCATCGCCGACATGGGGTTCTCGTCGTACTTCCTCATCGTCTGGGACCTGATCCGCTACGCCAGGTCCGCCAACATCCGGGTCGGGCCCGGCAGGGGGAGTGCCGCCGGTTGCGCGGTGTCGTACTGCCTCGGCATCACGAGTCTCGATCCGCTGCGCTACGACCTGCTGTTCGAACGTTTCCTGAACCCCGGGCGCCGGCAGATGCCCGATATCGACATGGACTTCGACTCTCGTTACCGGGATGACCTCATCCGCTACGCCGCCGAGACGTACGGGCGCGATCACGTGGCGCAGATCATCACGTTCTCGACGATCAAGGGGCGCGCCGCGGTCCGGGACGCGGCGCGTGTCCTGGACCACCCCTACGCGGTCGGCGACCGGATAGCCAAGGCGGTGCCCGAGCCGATCATGGGCCGGACCACCCCGCTGTCGGCTTGCCTGAAGCGGGAGGAGGGCTACAGCGCGGGCTACGACCTCGCCGGCGATCTGCGCGCCATGTACGACGACGATGCGCAGGTGCGCGAGGTCGTGGACGTCGCACTCGGGCTCGAGGGGCTGCGGCGCCAGGACGGCATCCATGCGGCGGCGGTCGTGATCTCGCCGGAGCCACTCACCGAACACGTCCCCGTCCAGCGCAAGCCCGCCGACCGCCAGCAGATCGCCGACGCGCCCATCGTCACCCAGTACGACATGGACGTGGTCGAGGAGTTGGGCCTGCTCAAGATGGACTTCCTCGGACTCCGCACGCTCGACGTGATCACCGACACGGTCGCTCACGTGGCGCGCCTGCGCGGCGTCGAACTGGACATCGAGGAGCTCCCCCTCGACGACGGACCCACCTATGAGATGCTCCAGGGAGGGGACACGACCGGCATATTCCAGTTGGAGAGCCCACCGGTCCGGGCGCTCCTCCGCTCGCTGCTGCCGAGCAACATCAACGATGTCTCGGCGCTCGTGGCCCTGTACCGGCCGGGGCCAATGAAGGACAACATGCACATCACCTACGCCGACCGCAAGGAGGGGCGGTCGGCGGTCGACTTCCTGCACACCGATGCGTCGGAGATCCTGGCCGACACCTATGGACTCATGATCTACCAGGAGTCCATGATGCGGATCGCCCAGCACTTCGCGGGGTACAGCCTCGAGGAGGCCGACAATCTCCGGAAGGCCTGCGGGAAGAAGATCCGCGAGAAGATGGCTGAGGAGAAGGAGAAATTCATCGAGGGCTGCGCGACGACCGGGTACGGGCGCGGGGTCGGCGAGCAGTGGTGGAACCAGATCGAACCCTTCGCCGACTACGCCTTCAACAAGAGCCACTCCTACGCCTACGGCCTGCTGGCGTACCAGACCGCCTACCTGAAGGCGAACTACCCGGTGGAGTACATGGCGGCGCTGCTCACGAGCGTGCGGGACAAGATGGAACGTCTCACCCCGTACCTGCTGGACTGCCGCCTGCAGGGCATCGATGTCGTGGTCCCCGACGTCAACGAGTCGTTCGCCGACTTCACGCCCGTCCTGGATCCGTCGTCGCCCGACCGGGGCCGCATTCTCTTCGGGCTCGCCGCGGTGCGCAATGTCGGCGCCGCCGACGCCGGTCACATCATCGCCGCGCGTTCCGACGGGGGAGGGTTCGGCGACTTCGACGACTTCTGCGACCGCGTGGACCCGTCGGTGCTGAACAAGCGCACCGTCGCCTCGCTCGTCAAGGCCGGGGCCTTCGACTCGCTGGGTCATCCTCGCCAGGGACTGCTCAACGTGCACGGCCTGACGGTCGACGCCGCCATGGCCGAGCGTCGTGACCGCGACGCCGGTGTCCTGAGCCTCTTCGGCGACACCGGTGTCACGACCGGTTACAACAGCAAGCCGCCGGTGCCCGACCTCCACACCCCGCGGGAACGGATGCTGGCCGACGAGAAGGAGATGCTGGGGCTGTACATCAGCGACCATCCCCTCGAGGGCATCGAGCACCTCCTCGTGGCCAAGCGCACCCAGAGCATCGCCGAGTTGGCCGAGATGTCCGACGGGTCGATCGTGACCGTGGCCGGAGCCATCACATCCCTGTCCCGCCGCCAGACGCGCGCCGGGGCCCACATGGCCACGTTCACCCTGGACGATCGCACCGGCATGATCCCGGTCACGGTCTTCCCGCGTGCGATGGAGGCCCAGGAAGCCCTGCTCGTCGACGAGGCCGTGGTGGTCCTGAAAGCCCGCCTCGACCGCCGCGAGGACGAGCCGAAACTCATCAGCATCGAACTCGAGGGCTTCTCCGCCGAGACCCGCGGTGCATTGCGCCTGCATTTCCCGCCCGCCGGCATCGAGGACGACCGGCTGGGTGTCCTCAAGCGCCTCATCTCCGAACACGGTGGAGACTCGCCGGTCGAGATCCAGGTCGGGCGATCCCATCTCCTGCAGCTGCCGCCGGAGTATCACGTGAACACCACCGGCGGCCTCGTGCCCGAACTGCGCCAACTCCTGGGGAGCCACGCCGTCCAGGTCTGACCGCCGGCCGTGTCGGTTTGCGTTCGGTCCTCCGGCACACTGGACTATCGGGGGACATTGCGGTCCACCCGTTACCGAGGTGACCGGACGGCGACTGGACAAGGCGGCGACAATGGCAGTTGAGGTCGAGAGCAGGGACTGCACCGCGGTAAGCGACGCCGAGTTGGAGGCGATGGCGGATCTCTGCGCGGAGGGCCCGAATCCCTTCACGGTCGGATTCCTCTCCAAGCAGACCGAACTCTGGGTACTTCTCACCGAGGCCCGCGAAGGCGGTCGTCTCCGCGGGTTCGTGTTCTCCACGCTCGAACGCATCGGCGGTACCCCGGTCGTGATCCTCGGAGCAGGCTCGGTGACGCGAATCTCGCGGCGAAGCACGGTGCTGTCGGCCCTGGTCGCCGAGCAACTGCACCGCGCCGTGATGGCCTTTCCCGACGAGGATGTGCTGATGGGTGTCCGTATGAACGATCCCTCCGCGTTCGATGTCTTCAAGGTGCTGAGCAACGTGATCCCCCGCCCGGGGCACAATGCCAACGGCGAGGAGCGGGCCTGGGGACGCCGCCTGGCGAAGCGCTACCGGATCGGCAACAGCGTCTACGACCCGCGTGACTTCGTCGCCACGGGCGATGGCGGGCAACCGGCCGTCTTCGACTACGAGTCGCCCCGCCCGGAGAAGATCGCCCCTGAACTCCACGCGCTCTTCGGCAACGTGCAGCGCGACCGCGGGGATTCACTCGTGGCGGTCGCCTGGGCCACGGCGGGTCGCCTGGAGAAATATCGCGACTGAGCACTCCGGCGCTCGCCCGGCGGAGTCGTCGGTGCCGAGCCGGCAACCGTGGAGCTGACCGAGGCGCTGCGGGCGCGCCGGATGACGCGGAACTTCGATCCGCGCCCGGTGGATCGGGGCCTCCTGACCGAACTCTGCACGCTGGCGCGCCGGGCACCGTCGGCCGGGTTCGCGCAGGGCGCCGAGTTCGTGGTCCTGGACACTCCCGCGACGGTCCGGGGATTCTGGGATCTGACTCTCCCGCCGGCGGAGCGGGAGGGGTTCGCGTGGCCGGGTCTGCTGAATGCGCCCGCACTGGTGCTGCCGGCCGCGGACAGCCGGCGCTACCTGGCGCGCTACAGGGAGGCGGACAAGGCAGGAGGCCCCGCCGCGCCGCTGGGTGAGTCCCCGGACTCCTGGCCGGTTCCCTACTGGTTGATCGACTGCGCCTTCGCCGTGCAGAACCTGTTGCTGGCCGCGACCGACCGGGGACTCGGCGCACTGCTCTTCGGCCTGTTCCGGGGCGAGGCCGGGTTGCGGTCCGCGCTGGGCATCCCCACCGGGGTCGAACTGCTCGGCGCGGTGGCGTTGGGTTGGCCTGCCGCCGACCGGCCCAGCGGGTCGCTGGCGCGCGGCTGGAGGGATCCGGCGGAGCTCCTGCACTGGGGCTCCTGGGAGGGGAGCGCCGCTAGGGTTCCGGCAGGTGGACCCGACAGGGGGAGCAAGTGATGGCAACGGCACAGGTGCCTCTGGTCGGGTACCTCGCTCTCGAACCGGAGCCGCATCTCGTGGCGAACGAATGTGAGGGCTGCGGCGCTCGCTTCTTCGACCGCCGCAATGCGTGCGGGGCCTGCGGCGGGCGCCGCTTCTCGGCGGCGCCTGTTGCGACGACCGGCCACCTGCGTGCCTTCTCGATCGTGCATCGTGCCGACCCGGGAGTGCCCGTCCCGTTCGTCTCGGCGATCGTCGAGGCGATCGACGGGACGACGGTGCGGGCCAACCTCGTGGAGGTGTCACCCGATCCCGACTGCGTCAGCCTCGGCATGCCGGTCCGGCTCGTGACCTACCCCCTCGGCAGCGACAGCGAGGGCACCGAGTGCGTGGCATTCGGGTTCGCGCCCGCGGCGGGCTGATGCGCCATCGAGGCCGCCAGTGCCCGCCGCGCCATGACGGAGAGTTCGATCGAACCGGACAGGGGAGCAACCAATGAGTGACAGCGTCTGGATCCTGGGAACCTCGATGACCCGATTCGCCCGCCATGAGAACCTTGATCTCGTCGATCTGGCCTCCGAGGCGGCGCTCGGCGCCCTCGACGACGGTGGTGTGACGGTCAACGACCTCGACGTGCTGGCCTGCGGGTCGCTGTTCTCCGCCAACGCCTCCGTCGGCCAGCAACTGCTCGGCCAGATCGGCCAGACGGGCATCAGCATCTACAACGTCGCCAACGCCTGTGCCACCGGGGCCACGGCCGTGCGCGTCGCGCTCATGGCGATCCGTTCGGGGGAGGCGTCGCTGGCCATGGCGGTCGGCGTGGAGAAGATGGGCAAGATGGGGCTGCTCACGAGCACGCCGAAGGGTTCGAAGGGCGCCAAGGTCTTCGCGCCGTCGGGGAGGTTCGGATCGGTGCGCTCGGTCGACGGGATCCTGGGCACCAAGACGATGCCGGGGGTGTTCGGGCAGGCAGGCATGCGCTACGCACACGATCACCCGGGCGTGGGATTCGATCAGTTCGCCCGGATCGCCCACAAGAACCATCTCCACTCGGTCCTCAACCCGCTCGCGCAGTACCAGAAGCGCTTCAGCCTCGAAGAGATCAAGGCGGCGCCGATGATGGCCTACCCCAACACCCTGCTGATGTGCTGCCCCACCGGCGACGGTGCCGCGGCCGCGATCCTGGTGAGCGGGGAGCGCCTGAGGACGCTGTCGGCATCCCAGCGCCGCCGGGCGGTCAAGATCTCCGCCTCTGTGCTCACGAGCGACCCGTACGTCGAGGGGGGTCAGGTTCAGCCCGACGTGAACACGCTGACCCGCAACGCAGCCGACACGGCCTACGAGCAGGCGGGTTTCGGTCCCGAGGACCTCGACCTGGTGGAGTTGCATGACTGCTTCGCCTCGGCGGAACTGATCCACTACGACAATCTGCGACTCTGCGAGCCCGGCGGGGCAGGCGACTTCATCGACTCGGGTGCGCCGTATCGCGACGGCTCGACGCCGGTGAACGTCTCCGGCGGCCTCATCTCCAAGGGCCATCCCATCGGTGCCACCGGTGTGGCGAACATCTACGAGATCGCCACCCACCTGCGCGACGAGGCCGGCGACCGCCAGATCCCCGGTGCCAAGGTGGGTCTGGCGCACGTGATCGGGTTGGGTTCGTCGTGCGGCGTTCACATCCTGGAGCGCTCCGCCGCCTGAGGCCCGCCGGTCCTGGGTCCGGTCGGAGTCCGGGGTGCCGGTTGCTCCTTCGGCGCGGGCGCAAGGCGTCGCAACCCGGCCCCCCGGCCCCCTCCCTCGGTTGGTGGGCTTCCCGGTCGGGGGCGCCGGTGGCCGTCGTCGGGAGCGTCTGGCGAAATCGCTCCGCCGGCCGGCCCCCGACACCCCCTCCCTCGGTTGGTGGGCTTCGGGTCGGGGGCCGGGTTTGCGCCATCCGCCTCTACCTGTCGTTCCGGCGCGGGCCGGAACCCTTTCGGTGGGCGTCCGGTCGGGGGCGCCGGTGGCCGTCGTCGGGAGCGTCTGGCGAAATCGCTCCGCCGGCCGGTCCCCGACACCCCCTCCCTCGGTTGGTGGGCTTCGGGTCGGGGGCCGGGTTTGCGCCATCCGCCTCTACCTGTCGTTCCGGCGCGGGCCGGAACCCTTTCGGTGGGCGTCCGGTCGGGGGCGCCGGTGGCCGTCGTCGGGAGCGTCTGGCGAAATCGCTCCGCCGGCCGGTCCCCGACACCCCCTCCCTCGGTTGGTGGACCGGCGGGTGGGGGACCGGGTTCAGCGGGCGTCCCTGAGGCGGTCCCTCAGTTCGGCGGCGTCGGCTGTGGGGGCCTCGCAGACGTAGCGGCGGCACACGTAGGCGGCGCCGTCGGGGCGCTGGTGCCATAGCGGCGAGTCGTACGGCTCCCCCCATGCCAGCACGGCGTTGGGCAGCCAGCTGCGATGGACGGCGTCCACCAGATCGGGGCGGTCGCCGGTGATCACCACCTCTGTGGCACCGGTGGCGTACACGTCCAGGGCGCAGAGCAGGTTCCCGAAGCCTGTCGGATGCTCGCCGGCGAGGGGCCCCAGCAGGCCGCAGATCTCCGCTGCCCGGCTGCGGTACTCGTCGCGTCCGGTGAGTGCCCCGAGGCGGAGGAGCCCGAGGGCGGCCGCGCTGTTGGCCGACGGCGTCGCGTTGTCGAAGAGATCACGGGGGGTCGCCACGAGGGGCTCCGCGTCGTGCCCGCAGGTCAGCAAGCCGCCCCCGCCGGGATCCCAGAACAACTCCAGCAGGTCGTCGGCGGTCCGGCAGGCCTCCTCGGTCCAGCGAGCCTGCCCGGTTGCCTCACCGAGCCGGCAGAAGGCATCCAGCATGGCGGCGTAGTCGGCCGCACAGGCCAGATGCCGTGCCCCTGCGGGCCGGTCGGCATCGCCGGCCTGCCAGGACCGCAGCCACCGGCCGTCGGCGCGCCGGAGATTGCCGGCGAGGAACTCCCCGCAGGCCACTGCCGCCGCCAGCCAGACCTGGTTCCCGGTGGCGGTGGCGGCGGCGGTCAGAGCGGAGATCAGCAAGCCGTTCCACTCGGTGAGCACCTTGTCGTCGAGCCCCGGTCGGACCCTCTTCGATCTCCGCGCCAGGAGGGCGCGGCGCGCCGCCTCGATCTCCGGGGGGCGCAGCAGATCACCGCGGACAGGTCGCCAGAGGATGTTGGAGCCCTCGAAGTTGCCCCCTTCGGTGGCGCCGTACCAGTCGACGACCGCCTCGGCCGCCTCACCGGACACCTCACCGATCTCCTCGATGCTCCAGACGTAGAACTTGCCCTCCTCGCCCTCGGAGTCGGCGTCCTCGGCGGACGCGAACCCGCCGCCGGCGAGGCGCAGGTCACGGAGCAGGTACTCGACGGTCTCTTCGACCACCTGGAGATAGCGGGGTTTGGCGGTGATCTGCCAGGCGCGGGTGTAGAGACCCAGCAGCAGGGCGTTGTCGTAGAGCATCTTCTCGAAGTGCGGGACAAGCCAGCGCTGGTCGGTGGCGTAGCGGGAGAACCCGCCGCCGAGGTGGTCGTAGATCCCACCGGAGGCCATGCAGTCGAGGCTGTTGACGACCATCGCCAGCACGTCGTCGTCGCCGGAGCGCCGCCAGTGGCGCAGCAGTGCCTCCAGGGTCATGGCCTGCGGGAATTTGGGGGCTCCGCCGAAGCCGCCCCAGGCGGCGTCGTAGTGGTGCCGCAGCGCGGTTGCCGCCCGCTCCAGGACCTCACTCCCGGGCGGCTCGCCGGCTCCGCTCAGCGGCAGTCGCTGGGTGCGGTCGAGGGATTGGGTGATGCGTTGGGCCTGGTCGCGGACGTCGTTGCGGCGCTGCGCCCAGGCCTCGTGAACACGCCGGAGCACGTCGGAGAACGAGGGCATCCCCTGGCGGGCGGTCGGGGGGAAGTAGGTGCCGGCGAAGAAGGGCTCGCCCTCGGGGGTCAGGAACACCGTCATCGGCCAGCCGCCGTGGCCCGTCAAGGAGGTGACCGCCTCCATGTACAGCGAGTCGACGTCGGGCCGCTCCTCGCGGTCGACCTTGACGTTCACGAAGAAGTCGTTCATCAACCCGGCCGTGGCGGGATCCTCGAAGGATTCGTGCGCCATCACGTGGCACCAGTGGCAGGACGAATAGCCCACCGACAGCAGCACCGGCTTGCCGGACCGGCGCGCCTCGTCGAAGGCCTCGGTCCCCCAGGGGTACCAATCAACCGGATTGTCGGCGTGCTGGCGGAGGTAGGGGCTGCCCTCGGCGGCGAGTCGGTTCACGCGCCGAGCATATGAGCTACCGGAGGCGCGCCCGCGCCGCTGTCAGCCGCCGTGCCCGCGGGGGCCGACTGTCCATGATCCGCGTCGTCGTCTCGGCGTGCGGCGCCGCGGCGGTCGGTTGCCGGACCCGCGATGGCCGGCCGTTCGAGACGGACCGCTAGCGTGCCCGACGTGACGCGAGTGCGCGACTGGGTCGCCGGGGCGAGGCCGCGCACGCTGCCGGCGTCGCTGGCGCCGGTCATCGCCGGCACGGCCGCTGCGGCCCGGCCGGGCTTCGGCTGGGGTCAGGGAGTGATCTGGTGGCGCTTCGCCATGTGTCTGGTGGTCGCGCTCGCCCTGCAGATCGGTGTGAACTACGCCAACGATTACAGCGACGGCGTTCGCGGCACCGACGACGACCGGCGGGTCGGCCCGCGACGCCTCGTCGGCTCGGGTCTCGCCGCTCCGGGGGCCGTGCGCGCCGCGGCGGTGCTCGCGGGCCTTCTGGCCGGCGGGGCCGGCCTGGCCTTGGCGGCGGGGGTCGGCTGGGAGCTGCTGGCGGTCGGCGCGGCGTGCCTGGTCGCGGGCTGGTTCTACTCCGGCGGCCGGCGGCCCTACGGCTACCGGGGTCTGGGCGAGGTTGCCGTGTTCGTCTTCTTCGGGCTCGTGGCGGGGGTGGGATCCGCCTACGTGCAACTCGGGGCGTTGACCCTGCGCAGCCTCTGGGTGGGTGTCGGCTGCGGGTGCCTGAGCTGCGCCCTGCTGGTGGCCAACAACCTCCGCGACATCAACAGTGATGCGGCCGTGGGCAAGGGGACGCTGGCGGTTCGCATGGGAGCGCTCCGGACGCGCCGCCTCTACGTGGCACTCGTGGCGGGGGGCTTCGCCGCGCTGATCCCCCTGGCAATGGGGAAGATCTGGGCGCTGCTCGGCTTGGCGGCCCTCCCGCTCGCGGCCGCCCCCGTCGCTCACGTCCGCCGCGGCGCCAGGGGAGCCGACCTCATCGGCGTGCTGGCCGCGACCGGCCGTCTCCTCGCCGCCTACGGCCTCACGGTCGCCACCGGCCTCTGGATCGCCTCCGCCGTGGCGTAGCAGTCGCCGGGAGGCGCCGGACCCGTCGGGCGGTGGCGGACCCGTCGGGCGGTCGCGGACCCGTCGGGCGGTCGCGGACCCGTCGGGCGGTGGCGGACCCGTCGGGCGGTGGCGGCCGCCCGTTTTCGACTTTGCCGCCAGCCTGTCGACGCCGGCAACCAACCGCCGGATGACTGCTCGCCGTCGACGGATAGGTCACCGCACAGGTCTCCGGGTCGCTGTGGTCCCGGCTCAACGCCACCGCCGGCTTCTTGCTTGCAGCCAGGCTGGTGGAGCCGGCGGTGTGTATTCAGCATCGGAGTGGATGGTCGACCTCGCCACCGTCCGTGCCCGCGGTGGTGCGGCTCCCGTTGTTGCCGGGTGGTGGTCGCTGGAGGTGTTGGAGGGTGAACCTGCCGCCGGCGCTTCGGATGATCTCGGCGCGGTTGGTGTGCACCAGGTTGTGGCAGTGGCTGCACAGCAGGCACAGATTGTCCAGGTCGGTGGGGCCGCCGTGCTCCCAGTGCACGATGTGGTGTGCCTGGCACCAGTTGGGCGAGATGCCGCAGCCGATGCAGCCCTTGTCCCGCTCGGCCAGAACGGCCCGCTGGCGGGCGCTGGCGTGACGCTTGCCGCGACCCAGCCACAGCGGCTCGCTCTTCCTGTTGAACAGCGCCGGCAGGATGGTCGCGTCGCACGCCAGGCGCACCAACTCCTCGGTGCTCAGCGGCGTGCCGTCCACCAATCGTGCGTCGCGTAGCCGACCGGCGACCGTGTCGTAGTCCGCAATCACCAGCAGGTCGACGCCCTGAGCGGTGGTCTTGGCCCTGGCGTCGCCGGGCGCACCGTTGCCGGTGACGAGCAGTTCCAGGGCGTCCGCCATCCGCTGTCGGGGCGTTGCACGGTTCTTCGGATCCTCGGCGCGCCATTGCTTGTTGGCGGCGGCGGCGAGCGCGGTCTCGATGCGGCTGCCGGTCAGCGGGTCGAACCTGCCGAACAATTCGAACATCCCGTCGGGCTGACGCTTGAAGCTCAACCGGCGCTGGGATCGCTGATGCCGCCGGCGCTCGTCGATGTCGTCGCCGATACGGGCGTTGACGTGATCGCGGACGGTGTTGCCGAAGACGTCCACCGGTTCGCGCTTCGCGGCCGCCAGCAACTCATCCTCATCGATCGGTGCCGCGGGCGGCGCCTGCTCTGCGGCCTCGGCGATCATCCGGGCGTGTTGCGGGGTGATCGAACCCTCCGACAGCGCCCCAGCGGCCCCCGGAACCTTGGCGAGTTGCCCGGCGAACCTCACCTCTCGTTTGCCGCCGGAGCGGGACTGGCCGACGTTGATGCGCACCGCTTCCGCCGCACCGGCCTCCCCGTCGCGCTCGACGAGCGCCGTCACCGTCTCGACCCTCATTGCCGCCAAGCGGTTCTCGCAGAGCCCCACGAGACCCAGTCGTTCCTCCAGGCGATCACCGTCGAGGGCACGCAAACGCTCGATCACCGCATCGAGCGAGGCCGAAACACTTCCGGCCACGTCGTGATCGGTCCTCGCCGGTCCAGCCGGAGATGCCCCCGCGCCGGCGGCCCGCTTGAACAGGTCGAGCCGTCCGGTGGACTCGGCCAGTGCGCCGATAGTTCCCGCGCCGTTGCTACCTCCGATTTCCATGACCAGCACACTACGAAGGGGGTGTGACAGTCATGATGTGGTGGTTGGTGGTCGGGTTCCGGCTCGGGAGGATGCGTTCGATGTCTCGGTGGGGGCTTCGGGTGCCCACCGGCGCGCGTCGGGATCTCCGAGCCCCAGGCGACGGGCTGCGGAATCGCGGGCGTCCCGCTGCCTGCCCTGGCGAGCCCTGGTGAGGAATCGATTGATTGCCGTTTTCGGCAGGTGCGATTTCGGCCTCGACCGTAAGAGGCTTCGCAGGGTGATGAGCCGCTGGTTCTTCATGGCACACACAACGAGCCGCTACACCGGATCGACCGAGACTCTCGTGGAAGGTGACCTCAGGCGACTCGAATCCGCGGCCCACGACGGTCAGACATTCTGCGGGGAACTGGATCGCGTCGTTCGCGCCACCTTCACCCGCGACTACTGGGAGATCTCTCTACCGGAGCGGCTCGACACCTCGTCTTCTCGAACCCCGGTGCTCTCGGCCCACCTCGCGGCGCTGAACCTTCTGGACGCCGAGGCACTGCTGAGCGACCTGCGCATCCGCGACCTGAGCGATCCGCTGCGTGCCGCGCCGCGGTCACTGGAGCGCCATCACCTGTTCCCCAAGGCCCATCCGGCGGCGAAGGGCATCACGCGGCGGCAGGAGACCAACGCCATCGCCAACATGGCCTTTCTGGACTGGCCGGACAACGCCTCTATCAGGCCTGACGACCCTGAGGACTACTGGCCTGCAATGACCGCTGCGATGGATCCCACGCGGATCGAGCGGCAGATGTACTGGCACGCCTTGCCTGTGGGATGGGAGCAACTGGACTATCCGACTTTCCTTGCGAGGGGCCGCAAACTCGTGGCGAAGGTGGTGAGCGACGGTGTCGAGCAACTCTGGGACGCGGGCTCCTCGCCTCCGCCTGGGGGAGCGTCAGCGACCTCCTGCAACTCGGCGAGTCTCAGGCACTGGAGTTCAAGTCCTCGGCGCGCTGGAACAGCCACACCGGGGGAATCGACAAGCGCCTCCAACACGTCGTCGTCAAGACCATCTGCGGGTTTCTGAACGGCGAGGGCGGCAAGCTGCTCATCGGCGTGAACGACGGCGCCGAAGTGTTGGAATCGAGACCGACATGCTCGACTACAAGAACGGCCATTGGGGCGACTGAGAGAAGCCGGCCCTGCTGCCTGCCGCCAGCTACTCGACCATGGTTCGTCACGCCCGGCGGGTGGCGGTGAAGAGTTGGGCGATGCCCGCGCTCAACAGGCGGTGCTCCACGTCGGTGAAGCCGGCGGTGCGGAGCTGGTCCGCCAGTTCGTCCGGCGGCGGCAGGAGGCGTGCCGAGGCCGGCAGGTAGCGGTAGGCCTCGCGGTCCGACAGCAGGCCGCCGATGATCGGCACGATCCGTCCGAAGTAGAGGCGGTGCCCCCAACGGAGCACCCGGCAGGACGGCTCGGCCACCTCCAGGAGGGCGATCCGTCCGCCGGGACGCACCGCACGGGCCGCCTCGGCGTGGAAGGCGCCCAGGTCGGCCAGGTTGCGGAGCGCGAACCCGCAGACGGCACCGTCGACGCTGCGGTCGGCCAGCGGCAGGCGCTGCACGTCGGCTCGCACCAGCGGAGCGGCGGTGGTGGCGTGGTGCAGCATTCCCGCCGAGAAGTCGACCCCGGCCGCGGCGAGGCCGGCGCGCTGCAGCTCGCCGCAGAAGTCCCCGGTGCCGCAGGCCAGGTCGGCCACGACGGAACCCGGCGGCAGGTCCAGCAGCCGGACGCTGCGGCGGCGCCAGCGGCGGTCCAGTCCGAAGGTCAGCAGACGGTTGAGCAGGTCGTAGCGCCGCGCCACCCGATCGAACATCCGCTCGATGGCTCGCTCGCGCCCGCTGCCGAACAACTCATCCGGTCCGGCGCGTGCCGGGCTCCGGATGCGCGTCACCGGTGATCCGGGCCCGGCGTGCGCCGAACGGAGCCGGCCGGAGCGAAATCGGCCTGGATTCCGCCCTCCGCCGGAATGATTGGGGCGGCCGGACTGGCGGGAGGGAAGGTCTGCCGCATTGCCATCACGCTCCTAGCGGAACCAGATGCGGTAGTAGGCGCGGCTTTCGCGGTGCAGCAGCAGGCCGACCAGCGCGATCGCCACCAGGAGGTTGATCGCTCCGAGCGCGGAGGCTCCCCCGAGCAGGGGTATCAGCGATCCGGCGACGTCTATCACGGCGACGACGACCGCGACCCAGTAACCCACCTTCCGCTCCCGGACGACCCCTCGCGCCGCGGCGAACCCTGCCAGGCCTCCCACGAGGGCCAGCAGGGCGAGCGGGTGGCCGATGCCGATCAGGCCGGCCAGGATGGCGAAGAAGGCGGAGATGTAGAGGAAGATCACCGCGATCTGCAGCGTCTGCGGGAGCGAGGGGTTCGTCCAGCGCATCCGACTCACGGCTCTAGTCTGCTGTGTCCCGACTGCGCTGACTCATGCGCCGCCCAGGGTGTGCCGATGTGGCCGGCGACCAATCAGAGCACCGCAACATAGGCCCGGTTGGTGTGGTGGTGCTCGAATCCGAGGCGCGCGTAGACGGCGTTGGCGGCGGTGTTGTCCGACTCGACGTAGAGCATCCCGACGGCCGGTCCACGGCTGTGGAGGTGGGCGAGCCCGGCGAGCGTGAGCGGTCCGCCGATCCCGCGGCCCTGGAAGTCGGGATCCACGCCGATGACGAAGATCTCTCCCATGGCGACGTCATCGGGGGGCGCGCCCCCGGCCGGATGGACCCTCGTCCAGCAGAACCCGGCGATGCGCCCGGAGTGCTCGTGGATGAGGAAGCCGGCGGGGTCGTACCAGGGCTCACCCTGCCGCTGTTCCAGATCCGCCGCTGACATGGCGCCCTGTTCGGGATGCCAGCTGAAGGCCCGGCGGTTCACGGCGAGCACCTCTGCCTCGTCGCGAGGCTCGATGGGGCGGACAGGCAGGCCCGAGGGCGCCGCCGGCAGCGGGCAGCGCAACTGCCAGAGATCCCGGTACGGGCTGAACCCCCAGCGCGCCGCCATCTCGTCGTCACCCGGTTCGACGTGGCCGATCCATAGCCGGCAGGTTCCACCACCGCCGGTTCGCACGGCCTCGACGGCACCCGCCAACCCGTCCGCCAGACCGTCCCGGTCACGGGTCAGCCGCTCGGCCGCCGGTACCTCGATCGTCCAGGGCACCTCCCCGCCGCCGGGGCCCGACACCTCGATCGCCACGGGGATGGAGACTACTTCTCGACCCTCCGGCCCGATGTGATGGAGGTCCGGCAGGGGGCGCCGGAGCGGCGGTAGTGTCCTGAATCCCGGCGTGGCGCACGTCCGGGGCGAACGGCTCCGGACGGTCTCGACATCCGCGCAATCAACTGGGCGAGGGACCGATGAGCATCGGGCGATTGGCAGAGGCGGGTGGCATCACGCGTCGCCGGTTCCTGAAACTGCTCCTGGCCGGTGCGGCCGCCGCGGTTCTCACCCGATGCACCCGCTCGTCGAGGCCGCCGGGAGGCGAAGCGGTTGCGGGACCGCCGGCCGGCATGCCATCGTTCGCCAAGGATCCGGCGCCCTTCGTCCGCCACGGAGGAGGCGTTCTCGAGTCCCGGCTGGAGTTGCAGCAAGGGCTGATCACACCCAACCGGCTCTTCTTCGTCCGCAACAACTCCGACCGGGTCACCGACATCGACGCGACGACGTGGCGCCTGTCGGTCGAAGGGGATGCGACCGGGACGCCGGTGAGCCTCTCCTACGAGGACATCCGCGCCATGCCCGAGCGCAGCCTGGTCTGCTACCTGGAATGCGCCGGGAACCACCGGTCGATGTACGGCCGCCTGCAGGGCAGGGAGGCCTCGGGAACCCAGTGGGGGACCGGCGCGGTCGGCAACGCCCGCTGGACCGGTGTGGCACTGCGCGACGTGCTCCTCGCTGCGGGAATATCCGCTGATGCCCACAGCGTCCTGCTGGTGGGCCTCGACACCGGGGCACCCGAGGGAGGGTTCCGCCGGGTCCTGCCCATCCAGAAGGCGCTGCATCCCGACACCCTCCTGGCCTACGGGATGAACGGTGAGGACCTCCCGGCCGATCACGGCTATCCCCTCCGAGCAGTGGTGCCCGGGTGGGTCGGCGCCAGCAGCATCAAGTGGCTGGGGCGCATCGTCGTCTCCAGCGATCCGATCTGGACCCGCAACAACACGACCTCCTACGTGCTCATCGGTGACGGCCGGCGCCCTGACGGGCCGGCGGAGGGGCAGCCGGTCACCACTCAGGTGGTCAACAGCGCACTCGCCCTGGGTTGGCCGGCGGAATTGCCGGCGGGACTGCATGTGATACGCGGCTACGCCCACTCCCCGGAGGGTCCGATCACCGGTGTGCAGTGGAGTGCCGACGGGGGAGTCGCCTGGCGCGACGCCGCCCTGACGGCTCCGCAACCGCAATACTCCTGGGCGCAGTTCGCCTTCGATTGGGATGCACCTCCCGGCGATCACACGCTGATGACCCGGGCCACCGACTCCGCCGGCACCACGCAACCGGAGATCGTGCCGTTCAACGCGAAGGGCTACCTGTTCAACCAGCCCCTGTCTCACCCGGTCCGGGTCGTCTGAGCAGGGTCGCCCGGGCGCTACCGTTGCGCCATGGCCCGCCCACGGTCGCCTCGCGGCCGCGCCAGGGAGACGCACGAGCGCCTGAAGCTGGAGTACCCCGACGCCGACTGCGCGCTCACCCACGACTCCCCCTACCAGTTGCTCGTGGCCACCATCCTGTCGGCACAATGCACCGACAAGCGGGTCAACATGGTCACGCCGGCGCTGTTCGCCCGCTACCCCACCCCGGAGGATCTCGCCGCCTGCAACCCGTCCGAACTGGAGGAGATGATCCATTCCACCGGCTTCTACCAGTCCAAGGCGCGGAACCTCATCGCCATGGCGAACCGTCTCGTGCACGTTCACGGCGGCGAGGTTCCCACGTCGATGCGCGACCTGACCGCGCTGGGAGGGGTCGGGCGCAAGACGGCCAACGTGGTGCGCAGCGTGGCGTTCGACCTGCCTGGTCTTCCGGTCGATACGCACGTCGGGCGGCTGTCACGGCGCTTGGGTATGACCGAGGCCACGGATCCGGTCGCCGTCGAGAAAGAGCTGAACCCGATGGTTCCCGCAGCCGAGCGAGGCGACTTCAGCATGCGGCTGATCCTGCACGGGCGGCAGGTTTGCGGGGCGCGCCGACCCGATTGCGGAAACTGCGTCTGCAACGACTTCTGCCCCTCGGCCTTCGCGTTCTAGACATGCCCGCTGTGCCCGAGACCGGACTCCTGACGCTCCTCGACGTCCGTGGCACGGAACGGCCTCGCCTGCCGGAGGTCAACTCGGCAACGCCTCCGGAGGTCACCGAGGCCGTGCGCGACATCATCGGCGAGGTGCGGCGCGACGGCGACGCGGCACTGCGGCGCATGGCTCGACGCTTCGATGAGGTGGAGCTGGTCGACCTTGCCGTCGATCCGGCGGAGAACGCGTCCGCTCTCGACGACCTCGATCCCGCCGTTCGCGACGCGCTCGAGGTCGCAGCGGGGCGGATCGAGGACTTCCACCGGACGCAGCGCGAGCCGGGCACCAGTTGGTCCGCGGACGGGGTGACGGTCCATTCGCGGCAGGTCCCGGTGGACCGGGCCGGGCTGTACGTGCCCGGAGGGCGCGCCGCGTACCCCTCGACGGTCCTGATGACGGCGATCCCCGCCCGGGTCGCCGGTGTGGGCTCGCGGGCGCTGTGTGTGCCGCCCGGCCCCGGCGGCAAGGTGGCAGCGGTCACGCGGGCCGCCGCCGCCTTGGCGGGCGTCACCGAGGTGTACGCCGTCGGCGGCGCAGGCGCCATCGCCGCGCTGGCCTACGGCACCGGCACCATCGCGCCCGTGGACGTGATCGCCGGTCCCGGCAATTCCTACGTCGCCGTGGCCAAGCAGGAGGTGGCCGGCGTCGTCGGCGTGCCCTCCGCGTTCGCCGGCCCGTCGGAGGTCGCCGTGGTGGCCGACGGCTCGGCACCGGCGGAGTTGGTGGCCGTCGACCTCGTCGTGCAGGCCGAACACGGACCCGACGGCATGGCCTGCCTCGTGACCTGGGACGCGGCCGTCGCCGAGGCCGTGGCGTCGGAGGTTGCCGCCGCGGCCGCCAAGGCGCCGCGCCGGACCGAGATCGAGGCGACACTCGCCTCCTGCGGCTACGCCATCCTGACCGACGGCCCCGCCCAGGCGGCTGATGTGGTCAACCGGATCGCTCCCGAACACCTGCAACTCATGGTTGCCGAACCCGATGGGCTGGTTCCCCTCGTCCGCCACGCCGGGGCCGTCTTCTGCGGCCACAACGCGCCCGCGTCTCTCGGCGACTATCTGGCGGGACCGTCGCACGTCCTTCCGACGGGGCGGACGGCCCGCTTCGGCTCGGCGTTGGGGGTGGCGGACTTCTGCCGCAGGACGCACGTCATCGAAGCCGGGGAGGAGGCGATCGCGCGGTTCGGTCCGGCGGTCGAGACCCTGGCCATGGCCGAAGGCCTCCCTGCGCACGCCGCGTCGGTCCGGCGGCGCCTCGAGCGCCTCGAGAGGCCGTCACCGGTGGGTGAGGGCCCGTGACGCTGCCCAGGCCGCGCCCGCAGGTGGTGGCGATGAAGGGCTATCACTCTCCGCAGGTGGACGTGCGCGTGCGTCTCAACACCAACGAGTCGCCGTACGCGCCGGCCCAGGAGTTCACCGAGGCGCTTGCGGGGCGGCTGGCCACGGTGGATTGGAATCGCTACCCGGCGCGATCGGCCGAGCGGTTGCGCAGCGGCATCGGGCAACTGCACGGCACCTCGGTTGACAACGTGTTCGCCGCCAACGGATCCAACGAGGTGATCCAGACGCTGCTCCTGGCCTATGGGGCCGGCGGCGGGCGCGTCGGGCTGTTCACCCCCACCTACGCGCTGCATTCACACATCGCGCGCATGGTCGGTGCCGAGGTCGTGTCGGCCCCGCGCGGTGAGGACTTCGGTGTGCGGGCGGACGACGCCGCCCGCTTTGCCGAGGCCGAACGCCCCGACGTGCTGTTCCTCTGTTCGCCCAACAACCCGACGGGCACCGTCGCGGAACTCGAGACGCTGCAGGCGGTGCTCGACGCCGTTTCGGGATACGGCGGCCTCGTTGTCGTCGATGAGGCCTACATCCAGTTCACGGCGCGCGAGCCCGGCGCGACGACGGCGCTCGACCTGCTCGACGAGTCGGCTCCGCTCGCCGTCTGCCGCACGTTCTCCAAGGCGTGGGCCCTCGCCGCCGCCCGCATCGGCTACGCGCTCGCGCCGGCGGCGATCGTGGCCGAACTGCACAAGGTCGTGCTCCCGTACCACCTCGGCGTGGTGACCCAGGAGGTCGGGCTGCTCTGCCTGTCCAACACCGAGGCCGCGGATCGTCGAGCCGCCGCCACGGTCGCCGAGCGCGAGCGGCTGGCGGACTCGTTGCGCGTGCTTCCCGTGCACCAGTGGCCGTCGGGAGCCAATTTCATCCTGTTCCGCCCGACGGTCCGCGGCGGCGCGGCGGTCTGGCAGGGACTGCTCGACCGGTCGGTTCTCGTGCGGGACTGCAGTTCATGGGAGGGGCTCGAGGGTTGCCTGCGGGTGACCGTCGGTACCCCCGAGGAGAACACGCTCTTCCTGGAGGCTCTGGCGGACGTTCTGCGCTGAGGGTCCGGGTGGCGGGCACTGCTGCGATACTGCACATGCCGGAATCGACCGGCGAGCAACCACCGACCGAGGAGGCCCCGTGGGCGAGCGGCAATCCCAACGGGAACGTGCCACAGCGGAAACGACGATCCGGATCAGTGTCGATGTCGACGGCGACGGGCGGAGCGAGATATCCACCGGCCTGCCGTTCTTCGATCACATGCTGGCGCAGCTGGCGCGCCACGGAGGCTGGCACCTGGTGGTGAGCGCCACCGGCGATCTGGACGTCGACGCCCACCACACCGTCGAGGACACCGGGATCCTGCTGGGGCAGTGCTTCCGGGAGGCGCTCGGCGATCGGCGCGGCGTGCGCCGGTTCGCCTCTGCCGCCGTGCCGCTGGATGAGGCCCTCGTGGAGGTGGCCCTGGACCTCTCGGGGCGGCCCTTCCTCCACTACGACGTGGATCCGCCGGGTGAGAAGATCCTGGGTGATCCCCCGTTCGATCCGCAGCTGATGGAGGAGTTCTGGCGAGCGTTCGTCACGTCGGCTGCCATCACGCTGCACCTCGTTCTCGTCCGCGGTCGGAACACCCACCACATCCTGGAGTCGGCCTTCAAGAGCGTGGCGCGCAGCCTGCGCGACGCCGTGCGCATCGAGGGTTCCGACGTGCCCTCGACGAAGGGCACCCTCTAGACCATCCGGGTCCTACCCTCAGGAGAATCGTGAGCGCAGCCGATCGTCCCCTCGTCGCGGTGCTGGACTACGGCATCGGCAACCTCCGGTCGGCACAGAAGGGGCTGCAGCGCGCCGGCGCCGACGCCCACCTGACGTCGGACCCGGAGCTCATCCGGCGCGCCGATGGGCTCGTCCTGCCGGGCGTGGGCGCCTTCGGGCCGGCCATGGCGGCACTGGAGTCCACGGGCCTCGACGGCGAGGCGCGCCGGGCCGTCGAGGCGGGGGTGCCCTTCCTGGGCATCTGCATCGGCATGCAGTTGCTCTACGAGGGTTCCGAGGAAGCACCCGGCCGGCGCGGCCTGGGCCTGCTGGCCGGCGAGGTGCGGCTGCTCCCCGAGGGCGTCAAGCGGCCCCAGATGCAGTGGAACCGGCTGCGGGTGCACCGGGAGGACCAACTCCTCGCTGGTCTCGACGACGCCTGGGTGTACTTCGTCCACTCCTACGCTCCCGGTCCCTCCGGCGCGGTCGTCGCCACCTGCGACTACGGCGGGCCGGTCACCGCCGTCGCCGCGTCCGGCGCTCTCTGGGGTGTGCAGTTCCACCCCGAGAAGTCCGGATCCGAGGGCTTGCGGCTCCTGGGGAACTTCGTGGCGATCCTGGCGGATCGTTGATGCTGCTGTATCCCGCCATCGACTTGCGCGGCGGGCGCTGCGTCCGCCTCCACCAGGGTGACTTCGCGGCCGAGACCGTCTACTCCGACTCCCCCGGGGCCGTGGCGACGGCGTTCGCCGCGGCCGGTGCCCCGTGGCTGCACGTGGTCGACCTCGACGCGGCGCGCACCGGGGAACTCGCAAACCTCGCCCAGGTCGAGGCCATCGTGGCTGCCGCCGGCGTGCCGGTGCAGTACGGCGGGGGAGTGCGGTCCGCGGCCATTGCGGCCCGGCTGGCGTCGGTGGGCGTGGCCCGGGTCGTCATCGGCACGGCGGCGCTGGAGAGCCCCTCACTGGTGGCCGAGGTCTCGGCGGCCCAACCGGTCGCGGTCGGACTCGACGTCCGGGGGCGGGAGGTCGCCGTCCGCGGCTGGCGGTCGGGCAGCGGGCGCGCCCTCGGCGACGTGCTGGACGTCACCGAAGGCGCCGAGGCGCTCGTCGTCACGCAGATTCACACCGACGGCACCCTCGAGGGCCCGGATGTGGAACTGCTCGCCGAGGCGCTCTCGGCGACGGACGTTCCCGTGATCGCCTCCGGCGGTGTGGGGTCGCTGGAGGATCTGCGCCTCCTCGCCTCATTGCGGGCCGGCGGGCGGGTGCTGGCCGGCGCAATCGTGGGCCGCGCCATCTACGAGCGCACGGTCGACCTTGCCGAGGCGTTGGGTGTGCTGGCCTCCGGCGTCGGGGAACCGGGAGCCTCAACGGTGCCCGACGGCGGATCGGGGGCCCCGTGAGCGCCACGGTCGTCCGCATCATCCCCTGCCTCGACGTCGACGGCGGCCGCGTGGTCAAGGGGGTCGAGTTCGTCGATCTCCGCGATGCCGGCGATCCGGTGGAGTTGGCGGCCCGCTATGACGCCGAGGGGGCCGATGAGTTGGTGTTCCTGGACATCACCGCCTCGTCCGATGCGCGTGACGTGATGCTCGAGGTGGCGCGGCACACTGCCGAGGAGGTCTTCATCCCGTTCACGGTCGGCGGCGGCATCCGCAGCACCGGCGACGCCAGGCGGCTGTTGCGCGCCGGCGCCGACAAGGTCTCCGTCAACACCGCGGCCGTTGCCCGCCCGGCCCTGATCTCCGAGATCGCCGAGGAGTTCGGCAGCCAGTGCGTCGTCGTGGCGATCGACGCCCGGCTGCACCACTCCGGACGGTTCGAGGTGGTCACCCACGGAGGTCGGCGACCGACCGACCTCGATGCGGTGGAGTGGGCGCAGCAGGCCACCCGACTCGGTGCCGGTGAGATCCTGTTGACCTCCATGGACCGTGACGGCACGAAGGAGGGGTTCGATCTGCCCCTCACGCGGGCGGTGAGTCGCGCGGTGAACGTCCCGGTCATCGCCTCCGGCGGGGTGGGAACGCTGGATCACCTGGTCGAGGGGGTCGGCGCGGGTGCCGACGCCGTGCTGGCGGCCTCCATCTTCCACTTCGCCACCCACAGCATCGCGGAGGCGAAGGCGGCGCTGGCCGCGGCGGGTGTACCCGTTCGGCCCGCCAAGAGCGCCACCGCGGGGTAGCGTCACGGCGTGTCCAGTTCCTCCAATTCCCGGCCTTCCCTCGCGGCGGTGGCCCCGGCGGCCGACGACAAGTTGCCGGTCAAGATGCTGAACGACCGGATCATGGTGCGCATCGGTCCCGCGGAGGGCGAGCGTCGCTCCTCGGGGGGCATCCTCATCCCGGCCACGGCGCAGGTGGGCAAGCGTCTCACGTGGGCCGAGGTCATCGCGGTCGGACCGAACGTCCGGTCGATGGAGCCCGGCGACAAGGTGCTCTTCAACCCTGAGGACCGCTATGAGGTGGAGGTCAGGGGAGTCGACTACATCATCCTGCGCGAGCGCGACGTCCATGCCGTCGCGGCCGAGCGTCTCGAGGAGGGGAGCACGGGCCTCTACCTCTGAGGATCCGGACTCATCCGGTCGGCGCGGCGTGCGCGACCGGGACCTCTAGCATGAATGCGATGACTGTCGCCACCCCGATCACGCCGGCGGCGGGCTCCCTGGACGCGGTGGTCTACAACGCCGACGGCCTGGTGCCCGCCATCGTCCAGGACAGCGAGACCGGCGCGGTCCTGATGCTGGCCTGGATGGATTCGGTGGCCCTCGAGCGCACGCTGTCGACGGGCCGGATGTGGTTCTGGAGCCGATCCAGGCAGGAGTACTGGTGCAAGGGTGAGACCTCGGGCGACCGGCAGTACGTCCGCGAGGCGTGCTACGACTGCGACGGGGACACGCTGCTGTTCAAGGTGGTCCAGGAGGGACGCGGCGCCTGCCACACGGGTGAGCGCTCCTGCTTCTTCTCCTCGTTCGCAAGCTGAGGAGGCCGTGAGCACCCGGCCGAGCCGCGAGGAGTTCCGGCACCTCGCGACGCGCCATCGCGTGATCCCGGTCTGGCGGGAATTGCTGGCCGATCTGATCACGCCGGTGGCGGCCTTCACGCGCATCGTCGGTGACGAATCAGGCTTCCTGCTGGAGTCCACCGAGCGCGGCAACCGCTGGAGTCGTTTCTCCTTCATGGGCTGCCGGCCGCTCGCCCGGATCGTCGCCCGGGGTCGTGAGCTGACGATCACCGGCGATGACCTGGGGCCGGTACCGGTCGATGAGGGAATCCTGGCGGCTCTCGACGTCATCCTCGACCGCTTCCGCTCGCCGCACATCGAGGGCCTGCCCCCGTTGCATTCCGGCGTCGTCGGCTACCTCGGCTACGACGTCGTGCGGGAGGTGGAGCACCTTCCGGATCCGCCACCGGACGACCAGGGCATGCCCGATGCGGTGCTCGACGTGATCGGCCGGCTCGTCGCCTTCGATCACTGGCGCCAGCGCGTGCTCCTGATCCAGAACGTCGTACTTCCGCCCGAACCGTCCGCCGGCTTCGTCGACGAGGCGTACGAGCAGGCTCTCGAATCGCTCGATGATCTCGCCCGCGCCGGGGCGCGTCCCCAACCGGAACCCCTGCTGGCCCCGCCGGGCGACCACGATCCGCTGCCGGAGTTCACCGCGAACTTCACGCCGGAGGGGTACTGCGAGGCGGTGCGTGCCGCGAAGGAGCACATTCTCGAGGGTGACATCTTCCAGGTCGTCCTGTCGCAGCGCTTCGATTTCGACCTCGAGGCGGATCCCTTCCAGCTCTACCGGTCGCTGCGCCAGATCAACCCGAGCCCCTACATGTACTTCCTGCGCCAGCCGGAGGTGTCGCTCGTCGGGAGTTCGCCCGAACCGATGGTCCACCTGCGAGGCGGCAGGGTCACGTCGCGCCCCATCGCCGGAACCCGTCCCCGCGGTGTCGACGAGCGCGATGACCGGAGGCTGGCGGGCGAGCTCGCCGAGCACCCGAAGGAACTGGCCGAGCATCTCATGCTGCTGGATCTGGCGCGCAACGACCTGGGCCGGGTTGTGCGGCCCGGCACCCTGCGCACCGACGAGCAGATGACCCTGGAGTACTACAGCCACGTGATGCACCTCACCTCCCAGGCATCGGGCGAGTTGGCCGCGGGTCACGGTCCGGTGGACGTGTTGCGCGCCACGCTGCCGGCCGGCACCGTGTCCGGTGCTCCGAAAGTGCGGGCGATGGAGATCATCGACGACCTCGAACCGACGCGCCGCGGTCCGTATGCCGGTGTCGTGGGCTACCTCGACTTCTCCGGCAACCTCGACACGGCGATCACGATCCGCACCGTCGCGGTGCGGGACGGCCGCGCCTACCTGCAGGCCGGTGCCGGCGTCGTGGCCGACAGCGTGCCCGAGGAGGAGGAACTCGAATGTCGCGCCAAGGCCAGGGCTCTCCTGGCCGCGGTGCACGCGGCACGCGCCATGACCCGCGAAGCAGCGCAATCCCCGCCGGTCCGGTGAACCGCTCCGCCCCCTACCTCGAGGACCATCGGCGGCTGCGTCACGGCGCCGGCGCGGTGGTGACAGAGCGCGACGTGCTGGTCGTGGCGGGCGACGACGCCGAGGACTTCCTGCAGGGCCAGCTCAGCCAGGATGTCGCCGGGCTCACCCCCGGTGATGGCGCCTGGTCGCTGCTGTTGCACCCCGACGGCAAGCTCCACAGCCTGCTGCGGGTGACCCGCGTCGCCGGCGGTTTCATCTGCGACCTCGATGCAGGCGCGGGCGAGACGGCTCTGGCCCGGCTCGAACGCTTCAAACTCCGCGTCACGGTCGAGTTGGACTTGCGACGGTGGAGAATGCTCTCGGTGCGGGGACCGGCTGCACCGCCGATGCCCGCGCCCTCCGCCGCGGGGGTGGCCGGCGGCATCACGAACGGGGCCGAGCCTGCCACCGTCACCGCGGTGCAGTGGGGGAGCGTGCCCGGATGGGATCTGGTGGCCGCCGATGTCGCGCCGCCTCCGGGAGTCCCGCTCTGCGATCCCGCGGCGCTCGAGGCCGTGCGCATCGAGGCCGGCGTGCCGGCGACGGGTCGCGAGCTGGTCGACGGCCTCATCCCCGCCGAGTCGGGGATCGTGCCGCAGACCGTGAGTTTCACCAAGGGCTGCTTCGTCGGGCAGGAGTTGGTCGCCAGGATCGACAGCCGGGGCGGCAACACGCCGCGCCGGCTGCGGGGCGTGGTGGTCAACGGCGAAGCGCGAGCCGAACCCGCAGCAGCGGTGCTCGATGCCGATGGAGCCCCCATCGGCCGGATCACGAGCAGCGCCTACTCGCCCCACTTCGGTTCGTGCGTGGCGCTGGCCTACGTCGGTCGCCGCGTGGAGCCGCCGGCGCCGGCCCGCATCGACGGCGCCGCCGGCGCCGTGGCGTGTGAGATCCGGACCCTGCCTCTCGTGCCGTGACCACGTACCTGGACGCGATCATCCGGCACCATCGTGAGCGCGCGGCGGCCGACGGCCGCCGATTCGATGAGTTGCTGGCACAGGCCCTCAACTGCCCCCCACCGCGGGGGATGGCCGCCCGGCTGGCAGCCGAGCAGGGTGTGTCGGTCATCGCCGAGATCAAGCGGCGCTCGCCCTCGGCAGGCGATCTGTGGGCCGGCCTGGATCCGTCGGCCCTGGCGGCCACCTATCACCGCAGCGGTGCGGCGGGGCTCTCGGTCCTGACCGATGAGGAGCACTTCGGAGGTTCGCCGTCGGACCTGCGCTCGGCACGAGCGACCGTCGACCTCCCCATCCTGCGCAAGGACTTCACCGTCAGCCCTGCCGACGTCTGCGATGCCCGGATCATGGGGGCCGACGCGGTGTTGCTGATCGTCGCCGCGCTCGACGATCACGAGCTGCGGGACTTTGCCGGCCTGGCGGCCGAGCTGGAACTGGACGCGCTCGTCGAGGTCCACGACGCCGCCGAGATCGACCGGGCGGGCGCCGCGGGAGCGCGTTTCGTCGGGGTCAATCAACGAGATCTGCAGACGTTCACGGTCGACCGCTCGCGGGCGGCGGACCTTGCGGGCGGGCTTCCCGCCGGGGCCGTGACCGTGGCCGAGTCGGGCATCCGTTCGGGTGCGGAGGTGGCCGCGGCGGCCGCCGCAGGCTATGACGCGGTGCTGGTCGGCCAGTCGTTCGTCGGTGCGGGCGATCTGGCGGCGGCGGGCCGCGCGGTCGCCGATCTTGTCGCAGCAGGCCGGTAGGGTCGCGGACGTGTTCATCAAGATCTGCGGCATCACCAGCGAGGAGGACGGCCTGCTGGCGGTGGCCATGGGGGCCGACGCCGTGGGGTTCCTGTTCGCCCCCTCCCCGCGGAGGGTGTCGCCCGCGACCGCCGCCGAGATCGCCCGCCGGCTGCCTCCGGAGATTCTCACCGTCGGCGTCTTCCGCAACGAGGACCCGCGCACTGTGGTCCGTATCGCCAACCGGGCCCGCCTCCGGGCGGTGCAGTTGCACGGCCATGAGACCCCGGCGGAGACCAAGCGTGTCCGGGAGCAGGTGGGGACGGTCATCAAGGCCTTCCGCGCCGGCTCCAAGGAACTCGAGCAAGCGCGGGAGTACGGAGCGGACATCATTCTCGTGGATGCGGACCAGCCAGGTTCGGGGAAGGTCTTCGACTGGGCGCTCGCGGAGCGGGCAGCCGGCCCGTTGCCGGTGATGGTGGCGGGAGGGCTCAACCCCTCCAACGTCGCCGCGGCGATCGCCAAGACGCGTCCCTGGGGGGTCGACGTCTCGACCGGCGTGGAGTCCTCGCCGGGGCAGAAGGATCCACGGCTCGTGCGCGACTTCATCGCGGCGGCGCGTGCCGGCACCGGGTCGGCGGCGCGCGAGGCGCCCGAGGGCGTTCTGTACGACTGGCAGGACGAGTTCTGAGCCTCCGCTCCACCTCATTGACGGGAGAACACCCATGGCGATGAGCGAACCGGGTTCCGACGGTCGTTTCGGCGACTTCGGTGGGTGCTTCGTGCCCGAGACCCTCGTTCCCGCTTGCCAGGAACTCAACCGGTCGTTCCGCTCGGCGTGGGCCGATCCGGAGTTTCGCGGGCGCCTGGAGGGTCTGCTGCGCGACTACGCGGGCCGGCCATCCCCACTGACCGACTGTCCCCGCCTGTCGGCGGAGTTGGGACTCCGCCTGCTGCTCAAGCGCGAGGATCTCAACCACACGGGGTCGCACAAGATCAACAATGTCCTGGGGCAGGCCCTGCTGGCCGAGCGGATGGGCAAGACCCGCCTCGTCGCCGAGACGGGGGCCGGCCAGCACGGCGTGGCCACGGCGACGGCTGCCGCACTGCTCGGCATGGAATGCACCGTGTACATGGGTGAGGTCGACGTGGCCCGCCAGGAGTTGAATGTGTTCCGCATGAGGTTGCTCGGCGCCGAGGTGCATGCCGTGACCACGGGCAGCCGGACCCTCAAGGACGCCATCAACGAGGCTTTGCGCGACTGGGTGGCCACCGTCGAGCGAACCCACTACTGCCTGGGATCGGTCATGGGTCCGCATCCGTACCCCTGGATGGTCCGAGAGTTTCACCGGATCATCGGCGACGAGGCGCGTGCGCAGTGCCTCGAGCGCCTCGGCGGCGAGCCCGATGTGGTCGTTGCCTGCGTCGGCGGCGGGTCGAACGCGGCGGGGATCTTCAGCGGCTTCGCCGGCGGAACCGCCGAACTCGTCGGGGTCGAACCGGCCGGGGGAGCGGCGGTCGGGCGAGGCACCCCGGGGGTCGTCCACGGTTCGCTCTCGTATCTCATGCAGGATGAATTCGGGCAGGTGCTCGAGGCCGAGTCGATCTCCGCCGGCTTGGACTATCCGGGTGTCGGGCCCGAGCATGCGCACCTGGCGGCCACCGGCCGGGCTCGGTACGAGAGCGTGACCGACGGCGAGGTGCTGGCGGCCTTCGAGTTGCTGTCGCGGACCGAGGGCATCATCCCCGCGCTCGAACCGGCGCACGGTCTGGCATGGATCAGCCGCGAGCGGGCAGGGCTCGCCGGGCGCACCGTCCTGTTGAACATGTCAGGACGCGGCGACAAGGACGTCGACCTGGTCATGGGGCTGCAGGAGTGAGCGGGCTGGGATCCGGTCGCCTGGAATCCGCCCTGCGGGCGGCGCGCGACGGCGGGCGCAAGTGCCTCGTGCCGTACGTCACCGGGGGTCTGGAGGGTTGGCAGCCGGCCGTCGAGGCCGCCTCGGCGGCCGGCGCCGACGCCGTCGAGATCGGGATCCCGTTCTCCGACCCGGTCATGGACGGCCCCACGATCCAGGCGGCGAGTGACCGGGCGCTCGCTGCGGGTGCGACGCCGGCCGGCATTCTGGCCGCTGCCGCCGACCTGGACGTGGGTGTGCCGCTGGTGGTGATGACCTACTACAACATCGCCCGCCACATGGGCCACCGGCGGTTCGCCCGATCGCTGACCGAGGCCGGATTCTCCGGCGCGATCCTGGCCGACCTCCCCCTGGAGGAGAGCGGGCCGTGGGCCGCCGCTGCCGACTGGGCCGGGGTCGAGACCGTTCTGCTCGCCGCCCCGACGGCCTCCGACGAACGCCTGGCGGCGGTCTGCGCCCGAGCCAGGGGATTCGTTTACGCGGTCGGCCTGCTCGGCGTGACCGGGGAGCGGGACGCGCTGGCCTCCAGCGCGCTGGTCATCGCGAGGCGCCTCAAGGCCGTCACCGACCTGCCCGTCCTCGTGGGCGTCGGTGTGTCCACACCGGAACAGGCGGTCGAGGCGACATCGGTCGCCGACGGTGTGGTCGTCGGCTCGGCGGTCGTGCGGCGGCTGATGGATGCAGGCGGACCCGAGGGCGTGGGTGCGTTCGTCGGCGACATCCGGCGTGCCCTGGACGGGGCCGTACGCGGATGACGCGGCTCCGGCGTTCGATCGTGGGCCCACGACACGTCGCACAGCGTGCCCTCATCGCGGCGGTGCTGCTGGCTGCGGCCTGTGCGGCAGGGGAGGAGACCCGCGACGGTTCGACGCCTATTGCGAACGCCGCGCAGCCCGGCGACGCGACGGCGTCGACCGGGGCCGGGACGGACTCCGGCGGTACTCCGGATGCGAGCGCCGGCGAGTCCCCGGCGCCGGCCACCACGACGACCCGTCCGATCCCGGTGGCGCCGCCGACCGACGTGCCCCCGGCGCCGGCCACCACGACGACCCGTCCGATCCCGGTGGCGCCGCCGACCGACGAGCCCCCGCCGAACGCGGACGGTGACATCCCGCCCGGCCGGGCGCCCCTGGCCGGCAGCAGCGGGCGCGAGTCGGTGCCGTCGGCACTGGTGGACCGCTTCTGGCCCGGCTTCGCCGCGCTCATCCCTCCCGAGCAGATCCGCTCCGGCGGCCCGCCGCCCGACGGCATCCCCGCCGTCGACGAGCCGGTGTTCGCGCCCACCGGTGAGATCGACTTCCTGGCCGGCAACGAGGCCGTGCTGGCGCTGGAGATCAACGGCGACGCCCGTGCCTACCCGCTGCAGATCATGACCTGGCACGAGTTGGTGAACGACACGGTGGGGGGTGTGCCGGTGACCATCTCGTACTGCCCGCTGTGCAACTCCTCGGTGGCCTACGACCGCAACGCCGCCGGCCGGGTCCTCGACTTCGGCACGTCCGGCATGCTCTTCCAGTCCTCGATGGTCATGTACGACCGCCAGACGCAGTCGCTATGGACCCACTTCGACGGCCTCGCCGTGATCGGCGAGCTGATCGGCACGCAGTTGGACTTCTGGCCGATGGCGGTCGTGTCCTGGGAGGCGTGGCGTGACGCGCACCCCGACGGCATGGTGCTGACCACCGAGACCGGCTACCAGCGGTCCTACGGGCGCAATCCCTACGTGGGCTACGAGACCAGCGAGCGGCTGCTGACCCCCGCCTTCCAGTCCACCGACATCGACGAGCGCCTGCCCGCCAAGGAGCGGGTCGTGGGCATCCGCAGCGCCGGGGATGCGGTCGCCGTCCGGCATGCCCACCTCACCGAGAGCGGGGTCGTGGAGGTTGAGCTGGCAGGTGTGCCGCTGGTGGTCTGGAACCTGCCCGGCGCCAGCTCGGCGATCGATGCCCCCGAACTGGCCAACGGCATAGACGTGGGCTCCAGCGGCGTGTTCGAACGCCAACTCGACGGGCGCCTGCTCAGCTTCAGCCGCAGCGGCGACGGATTCAGCGACGACGAGACCGGCTCCACCTGGAACCTCTTCGGCGAGGCCACGGCCGGCGAGCTGGCCGGGAGCCGCCTTCAGACCCGCGAGTTCGTGGACACGTTCTGGTTCGCCTGGGGCACTTTCGAGCCCACCAGCAGCATCGTCCCGCCGCCGGGCTAGCCCGTCGGGACCTCCAGCGGGGGTGCCTCGGCGGGCAGGTCGGTGCGGTACACGTAGCGGCTGTCCCAGATCCCGAAGAGGGTCGGCGTGGTGTTGCCGAAGACGTTCCGCACAGCCGTGAGGCGCTCGGGCACCGTCGTGTAGGCCAGGGGCACGTTCTCGGCGATGATCTCCTGGACACGGTGGTACTGGGCCACGCGCTCGGTGTGGTCGAGTTCCTGGCCGGCACTGACGAACAGGGCGTCGATCTCGGCCTCCCAGTCAGTGGCGGGGGAATCCTGGTTGGGATTCCACAGATGCAGCGCGCCGCTGCTGTGCCAGAGGTTGATGCTGTTGTGGGGCTCGGGACCGCCGGTGAAGCCGATCACCATGGTCTCCCAGTCGTAGGTCTCGGTGAGCTGGTCGACGAGCTCGCCGAATTCGATCGCCCTGTAGTCCACCGCCAGCCCGATGCCCTCCATGCCCCCGGCGATCAACTCGGTGGTCCGCTGGCGCACGGTGTTGCCGGTGTTGGTCACGAGCGTGAACTCGATGCGGTTGCCGGCGGAGTCCTCGCGCACGCCGTCGCCGTCGCTGTCGGTCCAGCCGAGATCGTCGAGGATCTCGTTGGCTCGTGCCGGGTCGTGCTCGTACCGCCGCACGTCAGGATTGTGGAAGTCGCCGGCCGCGGGACTGATGGAGGACCACTGGGGGTAGCCCAGGCCGTCCTGCACCTCGGCGACGATGGTGGCCTTGTCGATGCTGTAGGCCACGGCCTGGCGGAACTGCGTGTTGGAGAACCACTCCCGCTTGGCCGGGTCCACGTACGGATCGCCCGAGTCGGCATCGGTCCCAGGATTCACGTTGAAGGCCAGGAAGTTGGTCCCGAAGGCCGGACCCCGGCGGTGGATCGTGAAGTTGCCGGAATCCTGCAGCGGCGCAAGATCCGTGTACTCGGCGCCGAGGACGCCGTGCAGATCCGAGCTCCCATCCAGGAAGGCGGCGAGTTCGTCATCGAGGTCCTCCACGATGACGTGAACGATCTCGTCCAGGTATGGCAACCGGTTGCCGGCGGCGTCGGTGAGCCAGTAGTCCGGGTTGCGCTGCAGCGACAGCCGCTTTCCGGGTTCGTAGCTCGCGATCGTGAAGGGTCCGGTCCCGACGATCTCGGTCGGGTCCGTGTCGATGTCCCAGACCGACGCGAAGGTGCCGTCGTCGGTGTGCGGCGCGAGCAGGTGCTCGGGGTAGATGGGCGTGCCGAGTGAGCGCAGGAACGGCGCGAAGGGCACCGGGAGCACTATCTGCACGGTGTGGTCGTCGATGGCCGTGACCGTCATCGGATCGGTCTGCCAGGTGCCGTCGGCGTCGAGGTGGCGGAACTCGAACGTGGGGCGGGCCGAGGAGGGAATCTCGTCGTTGTAGATGATCCGGTTGAAGGTGAAGTCGACATCGTGAGCGGTGAACGGCTCCCCGTCGTGCCAGCTGACGTCCCGGCGGAGATGGAACGTCCAGGTGAGGCCGTCGTCGGAGTGCTCCCAGCTCTGTGCAAGCGCAGGCTCCACCTCGTCGGTCAACCAGGACGTCTCGGTGAGTCCCTCGAAGAGGTAGCCGAGAACGTTCGAGGAGCCGGCGTCGTTCGACACGGCGAGGTTGAAGGTGAGCGGCTCGGAGATGGTCGCCACCGTGAGGCGTCCCCCGTGGCTGCCGACCGTGTACCCGAACTCCTCTGCGTTGTTCCGGAGCCGGACGACCAGGGATTCCAACTCGCCGCTCGTCCCGGTCTCGTCGCCGGGAGGCTCGTCCGACGCGCTACCGGATGAGGTGGCGGTCAGGACGGCGAGCAGAGCGGCGAACACTGCGATGGCGATCCGGGTCCTCGCCCGGCGCGAAATGGAGTCTTCTGGCGTCACGTCACGTGCCTTTCGGTTGTTCTCGTCCCAGCGGGTCGAGGGGATGCTAACCGGGTGGTCTCTCGATCTGTTCGCCGGTGACCGACCTCTGAACCGGATCCGCGGCCGACCAACCTAGGATTGCGCCGCGGCGCTGGAGCAGCGAGGAGCCCGACATGAGACTTCAACCAGGTGATCCGGCACCCGACTTCGTGCTGAAGAACCAGGACGGCGAGGATGTCTCGCTCAGGGACTTCGCCGGGCGGCGGGTGGCGCTGTTCTTCTATCCGAAGGCCCTGACCCCTGGTTGAACCAAGCAGGCCTGCGGCATGCGTGACATTGCCGACGAACTTCCCGAAGAGGTCTCCATCCTGGGGATGAGCGCGGATCCGCCGAACCGCCAGAAGCGCTTCGACGAGAAGCACGATCTCGGTTTCGGGCTGCTCTCGGATCCCGAGAACGAGACGACGTCGGCATTCGGGGCGCGCAGCGAGAAGAAGATGTACGGCAACACGTTCATCGGCACCACCCGCTCGGCGTTCCTGATCGATGCCGAGGGTCGCATCGAGCAGGCGTGGTACGGGATCAGCCCGAAGGACACACCGCTGGAGATTCTCGCCGCCCTGGAGGCGGAGTGAGGCCCGACGGGCTGCCGGCCCCGGTCGACGTCCTACCCCACCGACCGCCTTTCCTCTTCCTCGACGGGGTCACGGCGCTCATCCCGGGCCAGAGTGCCGACGGCTACTGGCAGACCACCGGGGACGAGTTCTTCTACGCCGGCCACTTCCCGGGGCGCCCCACGCTGCCGGGAGTCCTCATGACCGAGGCTCTGGCCCAACTGGGCGCCTACGCGGTGCTGACCGACGACCGCTTCGCCGGGAAGCTGCCCCTGTTCGGGGGGATCGACAGTGCCCGCTTCCGGCGCCAGGTGGTGCCCGGCGAGCGGCTCGACCTTCGTGTGGAGGTCCTGCGACTCTCGACCCGGGCGGGGCGTGCCGCCGGCGAGGCCTCCGTGGACGGCAAGACCGCCTGCAGCTGCGAGTTGATGTTCGTCGCGGTCCCTGCCTGAGCATCGCCGCCAGGCGGCGCGGCGACTCAGGCGGCGGTCGGTGGGGGACTGATCACCAGGCAGCCGTTGTGGCCGCCGAAACCCAATGACTCGGGGACAGGCTGGGTCCCGGGTTCCCGGTGACGGGCTCAGGCGGCGGTCGGTGGGGGACTGATCACCAGGCAGCCGTTGTGGCCACCGAAACCCAATGACTCGGGGACAGGCTGGGTCCCGGGTTCCCGGTGACGGGCTCAGGCGGCGGTCGGTGGGGGACTGATCACCAGGCAGCCGTTGTGGCCACCGAAACCGAACGAGTTGGACAGGCTGGGCCCCGGTTCCCAGTCGCAGGGGTCCGGGGCGATGAGGTTGATCGGGGCCATCTCGTCGTCGGGGTTCTCGAAACCGGCGGTGGCCGGTAGCACACCGTGGCGCATCGACAGGACGATCGCCGCGGCCTCGATGGCGCCGGCGGCGCCGAGGGCATGGCCGGTGACGCCCTTCGTCGAGGTCACCAGAGGCCCCGGCGAGCCGAACACCTTGTGGATGGCATCGGCCTCGTTGGCGTCGTTGAGGGGCGTCGAGGTGCCGTGGGCGTTGATGTGCGTGATGTCGGCGGGGGTGAGTCCGGCGTCGGCGATCGCCCGCTTCATGCAGGCGACCGCACCTGCACCACCCGGTGCCGGCGCGGTGATGTGGTAGGCGTCGGCGGTGCTGGCGTACCCGGTGATCTCAGCGAGGATGTCGGCGCCCCGAGCTCTGGCGTGCTCGAACTCCTCGAGGACCAGCACGCCGCAGCCTTCGGCGTGCAGGAACCCGTCCCGCTCGCGATCGAAGGGTCGGGAGACGCCCACGCGTGACAGCGCCGTCATGTTGGCGAACCCCTGCAGGCCGGTCGGCGAACTGGAGCATTCCGAACCGCCGGCGAGCATCACATCGCAACGGCCGTGGCGGATGAGGTCGGCGGCGTTGCCGATCGACTGGGTTCCCGAGGCGCAGGCGGTGGAAGTGACCTCGCAGGGGCCCTGGTAGCCGTAGCGCATCGACACCGCGGCGGCAGCCGCGTTGGCCATCATCATCGGGATGAGGAAGGGGGTGACGCGCTTCGGCCCCTTGACGAAGTGCCAGAGGATGTGGTTCTCGATCGTCGTCAAGCCGCCCACGCCGGTGCCGATCCACACGCCGGTGCGTTCGGGATCGGGATCCGGTTCGCCGGCCTGCTCGAGGGCCTCGGCGGCGCACGCCAGAGCGAATTGCGTGAAGCGGTCGTGGCGCCGCAACTCCTTGGCGTTGGCGAAGTGGGGGGCCGGGTCGAACCCGGAGACGACCCGCAGGCCCTTCGGCGGTTCAGCGAGCAGCCCGGTGAAGAATGCGTCCTGGCCGACGCCGCACGATGCGAGGACGCCGAGGCCGGTGACGACCACCCGGCGGCGGCTCATCCCAATTTGGCTTCGATCATCGCGAAGGCGGCGCCGACGGTCTCGATGTCCTCGAGCTCCTCCTCCTCGACGGTCACGTCGAACTCCTCCTCGAGCGCCATCACCAGTTCCACGAGGTCGAGACTGTCGGCGTCGAGGTCATCGGCGAAGCTCGCCTCGAGGGTCACCTGCTCGGCCTCGACCGACAGCACGTCCACGGCACAGCGCTGGAATCGTTCGAAATGGTCGTTGCTCACTGCATTCACTCCGTCGTGTTGGGTTCAACTCATGCTCAGCCCGCCGTCAACGGGGATGACGGCTCCGGTGATGTATCCGGCCTCGGCCGAGACCAGGAATCGTACGGTGGCCGCCACCTCGGCCGTCGTTGCGAAACGACCGAGCGGGACCGCCGAGCGGATCTCTTCCTGGCGCTTCTCACTCAGCGCATCGATCATATCGGTCTCCACCGGTCCCGGAGCCACCACGTTGACCGTCACGTTGCGCCCTGCCAGCTCCTTGGCAACCGACCGGGCGAGTCCCACGAGGCCCGCTTTCGAGGCGGCGTAGTTGGCCTGGCCGGCCTGACCGCCGAGTCCCACGACCGAGGAGATCAGCACCACGCGCCCCCAGCGGGCGCGCATCATCGACCGGATCCCGCGGCGCAGGACCCTGTAGCCACCTGTCAGGTTCGTGTCCACGACATCTGCGAAGTCTTCCTCGCTCATCCGCAGGAGCAGGTTGTCCCGCGTGATACCGGCGTTGGAGACCAGGATCTCGACGGGCCCGAGCGCCTCCTCGACGGTGTCGTAGGCGGCCTCCACATCGGCGGCGTCGGTCACGTCGCATCGCACCGCGACCAGGCCGGCGGACTCCGCGGCATCGGGAGGGCTCGTGCGGTACGTCACGGCCACACGGTGCCCGGCCTCGCGCAGCGCCACCGCGCAGGCGAGCCCGATCCCGCGCGCACCCCCGGTGACGAGCGCGACCCTGCCGTTGTCGCCGGCGTCGGTCACAGGTCCCAGCGCAACAGGGCGCTGGCGGAGGTCATCCCCGCACCGAAGCCCACGAGGAGCACGATCTGCCCGGCGTTGAGCCGGCCGCTGTCCGCGGCGTCGGCCAGGGCCAGGGGGATCGACGCCGAGGAGGTGTTGCCGGTCCAGGCGAGCACCTGCACGGTCTTGTCCTCACCGATGCCCAGCTTCTCACACGCACTCTGGATGATGCGGGCGTTGGCCTGGTGGGGAACCACGAGGTCCACGTCATCGACGGTGAGTCCGGCGGCATCCAGCGCCCGTTCGCACGTCGAGACCATGATCCGCACCGCCTGGCGGAAGACCTCTCGCCCCTCCATGTAGATGAAGCGGCCGAAGTCGCAGTGCAGCGACTTCTCCAACTCCCCGTTGCAGTCGAGCGCCCAGCCCATCAGGGCATTCTCCGACGACGGTGCGGCCTTCAGCAGAGCGGCTCCCGCGCCGTCGCCGAAGAGCACGGCCGTGGCGCGATCCTCCCAGTCCACGAACCGGCTGAGGGTCTCCGAACCGACCAGCAGGACATGCTCGGCGCCGGCCAGGATCAGACCGTGCGCCACATTGAGCCCGTACACGAAGCCCGAGCAGGCGGCGTTCAGGTCGAAGGCTCCGCAGCGGGCGCCGAGTGCCATCTGGACCGCACTGGCGGTGGCGGGGATCACCCGATCCGGTGTCGTGGTGGCGAGGATGATGGCGTCGAGTTGCTCGGCGGTCACGCCCCCCATCTCGAGTGCCCGGCGGCTTGCCTCGATCCCGAGAGCCCGGGTCGTGCCGCCGACGCGGCGTTCCTTGATCCCGGTGCGCTCGGTGATCCAGGCATCACTGGTGTCGAGGGTCTGGGCCAGGTCATGATTGGTGATCACGCGCTCGGGAAGGGCCGTGCCGTAACCGATGATGCGGCTGCCCCGGCTCATCGGGGGAGGCCTTCTCGCAGTTCGATGTCGACGGAGGTCCGGAGTACCGGCATCAGGCGATGCGTAGCCAGGCGATCGGCTGGTTGGTCGCGACGCGTTCGCCGTCCACGGCCAGATAGTCCATCACAACACCGTTGAACGGGGAGCGGACCGGTTCGCCGCTCACGTCGCCGAGGACGGCGCCGGTGACGATCCGGGAACCGGTGCAGTCAGGCTGGGCCGGTTTGAAGACCCCGGCGGCGGGCGCCACCACCACGCGCTCGTGGGCGTAGAGCGACTCGCCCTCCTCGTCGGCGGCTTCGGTGGAACCCCGCGCTCCGACCGACGTGAGCAGCGGATCGATGTCGGCGGGGGTGCGCACGCTGAGGGTCGCTGCACCGCGGTCGATGCGCTTGGCCATGCCGGTCAGGGCGCTTCCCGGACCGAGTTCGACGAAGGTCGCGAACCCTGCGTCGAGGAGGCGGCGGATGGTCTGGTGCCAGCGGACGGGGCTGGTCAGTTGGCGGGCCAGGAGCCGGGGCCACGGTCGGGCGCTGTCGTACGGGGCGGCGTCGACGTTGGCGTAGACCGGGGCGTCGGGGTCCTGGAACTCGGCCTGGGCGATCGCTTTCGTCAAGCGATCGAAGGCAGAGGCCATGAAGGGTGTGTGGAACGCTCCGCCGACCTGTAGGGCCATGACCCGCTTGGCACCGCTGTTGCGGGCAGCGTCGCCGGCATCGGCGACAGCGCCGGGCGAACCGGCGATCACCACCTGGCCGGGAGCGTTGTAGTTGGCGACCCACACCTTCGGCCCGGATTCCTCGCAGGCGGCCTCCACCTGCTCGTCGGCCAGCCCCAGGACGGCCGCCATGGTGCCCTCCTGCTCCTCGGACGCCACCTGCATGGCCTCGCCGCGCTCGGCGACGAGGTACGCGGCTTCGCCGAAGTCCAGGATGCCGGACGCCACGAGCGCGCTGTACTCGCCGAGGCTGTGCCCGGCGTGGGCGTTCGGCATGAGACCGACCCGGGCCACGGCGTCGAGAACCAGCATGCTCATCACGAAGGTGGCGAGCTGGGAGTTGCGAGTGTGGCGCAGGTGGTCGGCGTCGGCCTCGAGCAGCAGGAAGGCCACGTCGCGCCCGGTGGCGCGGGTTGCCTCGTCGACGAGTTCCCACGAGGGCTCGCCGGTCCACGCCGATCCCATCCCGGGAGCCTGGGATCCCTGCCCGGGGTACGTGAAGACGATCATGCCACCCCTCGTCGCACGATCGATGTTCGCAGCGCCAATGGAATGCACGGCGAATGGGTGTCACGAGACATGGTGGAGCAGGACCTCGTCCGTTGACCGGTGGTTGGAGCGTTCGGCGCACCGTAGGCGACCGGGAGCCGGCTGCAAAGTGCGCCGCTGTTGGCTACCCGATCCGAGGGAGCGTATTCGACGCGCCGCCGGTTGCCACGCCGATCCTACACTGGCGATGCGACCGGCCCGGGTGGCGGAATTGGAAGACGCGGAGGACTCAAAATCCTTTGACCTCGCGGTCGTGTGGGTTCGAGTCCCACCCCGGGCACCGAGAACCACGCCAGGGCCCGGAGGAGCAGACCCTCCGGGAATTGCAAGTTGGTTCCAAGAATGGGAACCATTATCATTAGATAATGGCTGATGAGCGGGTTCCTGTGACGGTGCTGACGGGCTTTCTCGGTGCGGGCAAGACGACGTTGTTGAATCACCTCCTCACCGAGCAGCACGGCAAGCGGATCGCGGTGATCGAGAACGAGTTCGGCGAGGTCGGCATAGACGACGCCATCGTCCTCGATGCCGAAGAAGAGATCTTCGAGATGAACAACGGTTGCATCTGCTGCACCGTTCGAGGCGATCTGATCCGCATTCTCGGCAATCTGATGCGGCGCAAGGACCGGTTCGACCAGATCCTCATCGAGACGACGGGTCTGGCTGACCCTGCACCGGTGGCTCAGACGTTCTTCGTCGACGATGAGATGGCCGCCCAGTTGCGTCTCGACGCGATTGTCACGGTGGTCGACGCCAAACACCTGGTTCCACATCTGGACGAGGAGAAGCCCGACGGGGTCGAGAACGAAGCCGTCGAGCAGCTCGCGTTCGCCGATCGGATCGTGCTCAACAAGATCGACCTCGCCGACATCAACGAGCTGGACGATGTGGAGTCCCGCATCCGGCAGGTCAACGCACTCGCGCCCATTGTCCGGACCCAGCATGGGAAGGTCGACCTTGATGTCATCCTCGAGGTCGGCGCGTTCTCGCTCGATCGTGTGTTGGCCGATGATCCCGAGTTCCTCGACCCCGACGCCGAGCATCAGCATGACCTCAGCGTGACGTCCGTCGGCATCGAAGCCGACGGCGACCTCGATATCGACCGGCTGAATGAATGGCTGTCCGATCTCCTGCGGACGAAGGGAACCGACATCTTCCGCTCGAAGGGCATCCTGTCGATTGCCGGCTGGGATCAGCGGTACGTGTTCCAGGGCGTCCACATGTTGCTTGACGGCCAAGCCCAAGGGGACTGGGAGGACGGCAAGGAACGACGCAACCGTCTCGTGTTCATCGGACGCAACCTTGACCGACAGTCACTGGAGGCCGGCTTCAGGTCCTGCCTGGTATGACCGACGCCGGGACATCACCCGTCGCACAATGGCGGGCGGACGTTGACGACTACCTGCAGGTCCTCGAGGTCTGTCGGGACCGCGGCCAGGCGGTGGTCGGGTCCTTGGGTGGCGACGCTGCCCTCATCGACATTGACGACGGCTCGGCCACTGCGCTGGGACGGCACGAGATGGGAGTGTTGAGCGCTGCCTGGTCATCCGACGGCAGCCGCGTCGCGGTCGGGGGCCAGGACGGAATCGTGCGGATCTACGACCACACGGGAGCCGCGCAGGGCGACATCGCCACCTCGGCCTGGGCGACGGCGCTGGCCTGGTCGCCGACCGCCCCCGTGCTTGCGATCGGCGCCGGCCGACACCTTCTCATCGCCGATCCGGACGGTGCGCTTCTCCACGACTTCGACGACCAACCCTCGACGGTGACGGCGGTCGCCTGGTCAACCGACGGCACCCGCGTCGGCGCAACCGCCTACGGCGGCATCGGTTGGCACGATGTCGTTGGACCACGGACCGGCCGTCGGCGTCGTTTCGACTGGAAGGGGTCGCTGCTCTCGCTGGCGATGTCTCCCGACGGAGCATGGGCCTGCGCCGGTGCCCAGGACGCGACCGTGCATCTCTGGCGGCTCTGGAGCGGCCGGGACCTCTCGATGTCCGGCTATCCGTCCAAGATCGAGCGACTCGAGTTTCGCCACGACAGCCGATGGCTCGCGGTTGCGTGCCTCGACGAGCTCACCGTCTGGGACTTCGGCGGAAAGGGGCCCGCCGGCACCGAGCCGGCAGTTGCCTCCGGTCACGACCGCCACATCGAGGACGTCGCTTGGGATCCATCCGGCAGGTCGGTCGCCACGGGGGGAGGGGACGGCCGCACCATCGTGTGGGCCACCCCGACGCGGGCCGGCCAGGACCTCTCACCGGTGACTGCACTCGAGGCCGATGCGGCGACCAGTCGGCTCCGGTGGTTCGGCGAGGACAGCCTCTTGGTCGGTCGGGCCGATGGGACCCTGGTCAGACTCGCTCTCTGAAGTAGCTCTCCGAAGAAGCGAGGACAGGTCAGAGGATCCCGGCGAGCCACTCGCGGGCGTCGACCATCATTTCGATGGTCTGGCTGTGAGCCATGTCGTAGGCGTGGTGTCGCAGATCCCACCCGCCATCGCCGAGGGCTGCGATCACCTCCTTGGGCTGCTCCTGGCCGATGAAGATGTCGCGGGTTCCCCACTGGAAGAGCGCCGGTCGGCCGCCACCGTCGGACAGGTCGAGGTTGAGTTCTGATGCGCGTGGAAGGCCGCAGCAGATGGCCCACACACCGGCGTAGCGCGGCGCACCGGCCCTGCCGGCGAGCGCCAGCGACAGGTAGCCGCCTTGGCTGAACCCGCCCACGACGCACCGCTCGAGTGGCACGCCTGCCTTTCCGGCCTCGTCCGCGATGAAGGACTCGAGCATCTCGAGCGAGGGCATGAACTGTGAGAGGTCGGATTCGAACGTGTTGAGGTCGATGGTCCACCAGCCCGCGCCGTCGCCATCGGGCATGTCGATCGGTCCCCGCGGTGCGATCGCGCTGAATCGTTCGTCCGGGTCGACCAACGGCACGTACGACGCGAGGTGGTGCTGTTCGGCGGTGTAGCCGTGCATGAGGAAGAGGAGACGGTCTGCGCCGCCGCGGTCGATCCGGTACTGGGTCAGTGACATGGGATGGAACGCTCCTGTGCTGTTCGGGCGAATCCGTGCGGGATGGCGTCGCGGCCGTCGGTCAGGTGCGGAGTTTCTCGGCGACGCGGAAGGCCAGGTCCAGCGACTGCCGGCCGTTCAGGCGGGGGTCGCACATCGTCTCGTAGCGCATCGGCAGGTCGTCGTGCCCGAGATCCTCGGATCCACCGAGGCACTCGGTCACGTCGTCGCCGGTGAGCTCCACGTGGAGGCCACCGGGCCAGGTGCCCTCGGCATGGTGCACGGCGAAGAAGCCGTCGATCTCGGCGCAGATGTCCTCGAGGTGGCGGGTCTTGTGCCCGCTGGCCGAGGAGGTGAAGGTGTTCCCGTGCATCGGGTCGCAGGCCCACACGACGGGATGGCCGGCGTCGCTGGTGGCTCGCACCAGCGACGGCAACACGTCGCCGATCTTCTCCGCGCCCATCCGGGAGATCAGCGTCAGGCGGCCGGGACGGCGCTCCGGGTTGAGTGCCTCACACAGCTCCAGAACCTCGGCGGCCGTGGCAGTGGGCCCCAGCTTGCAGCCCAGCGGGTTGTGGACGCCGCGCAGGAACTCGACGTGCGCGCCGTCCAGTTGCCGGGTGCGCTCGCCGACCCAGAGCATGTGGGCCGAGCAGTCGTAGGGCTCGCCGGTGAGGGAGTCGATGCGCGTCAGCGCCTCTTCGTAGGGGAGGATCAGGGCCTCGTGGCTGGTGAAGAAGTCCACCGTGTTCAGCGCCACGTGCTCGCCGCTGCCGATGCCGCACGCCGCCATGAAGCGCAGGGCGGCGTCGATACCGCCCGCCAGCTCCTCGTAGCGCTGCCCGGCGGGGGAGGAGGCCACGAACTCCTGGTTCCAGGCATGGACCCGTCCCAGGTCCGCGAAGCCGCCCTTGGTGAACGAGCGCAGCAGGTTCAGCGTGGAGGCCGAGGCGTGGTAGGCGGTGAGCAGCCGGTTGGCATCGGCCACCCGCGCCGAGGCGGAGAACCCGATGTCGTTCACCATGTGCCCGCGGAAGCTGGGCAGCGTCTCGTCCTGCACCACCTCGGTCGGGCTCGACCGGGGCTTGGCGAACTGGCCGGCGATCCGGCCGACCTTTGCCACCGGCACGCCGGCCGAGTACGTGAGCACCACGGCCATCTGCAGGATCACCCGCAACTTGTCCCGGATGCTGTCCGCCGACAGTGAGTCGAAGGACTCGGCGCAGTCGCCGGCCTGCAGCAGGAACGCCCGACCGGCGGCGACGTCGCTCAGCTTGGCGGTGAGGTTGCGCGCCTCGCCGGCGAAGACCAACGGCGGGAAGCCCGCCAGGACCTTGAGCACCCGCTCCAGGTCGGCAGCGTCGGGCCAGGCCGGCTGCTGCTGGGCCGGGAAATGCCGCCAGCTCTCTCGAGACCAGGGCTTCGCGGCCATGGTGCGCTCCGTCTCAGGCTGCGTCGGTGCGCTCGACAGCTCGCTCGCGCACGACGTTGACAGCGCGCTTGACGAGTCGCCGGGCAGCCTCTGCGGTGACGCCCAACTCCTCACCGACCTCGCGGTAGCTGCGCTTGCGGCCGTCCTGCAGCCCGAAGCGCTGCTCGACGGCGTAGCGGGCGCGTTCGTCGAGCACGGACAGGAGATCGGTGACCATCTCGCTGTCGGCGAATGCCATGACCATCTGTTCCGGCCCGGGGTTGACGTCGGCGATGAGGTCGATCAACTCGTTGCTGTCGTCGTCACCGATCGTGCGGTCCAGGGAGGTCGGCGTGGTCAGCCGGTGCAGCCGAGCATGCTCCTCGTCCAGTTCGTCGCCGTTGCCGGAGACCTGGCGGAGCGCGGCGCGCAGGCTGGCCGAGCGGTCGCCGGGGAGGCGTACGAGGCTGGCCTTCTGGTCGAGAGCGCGACCGATGGCCTGGCGGATCCAGAAGGTCGCATAGGTGGAGAACTTGAACCCCTTGCGCCAGTCGAACTTGTCGACGGCGTGTTCGAGCCCGAGGTTGCCCTCCTGGATCAGGTCGAGCAGTTCCATGCCCGGAGGCAGGGGGTAGCGACGCGCCACGCTGACGACGAGGCGCAGGTTCGACCGGATGAACCGGTCCTTGGCAGCCGCCGCTGCTGCGATCTCCCGATCGAGGCGCCGGGTGCGCTCGCCCGCTTCCTTCCGCTCGGCGGCAACCCGGCCGCGTTCGATGATCTGGGAGAGCTCCCGCTCGTCAGCGGCGGTGAGCAGCGGCACGAGGCCGATTTCGTTGAGGTATTGACCGACTGAATCACTCATGGCTTCTTCTTCGTCTTTGCTTCGCTTGAATTCCCGTCACGTGCGGGGCCGCTGGCGGCCTCCGGCGCGACCCCCTTGGTTCGGTCCGATCGTGACGGTTTCAACAGCACCGGGTGCTGGTTTGTTCCCGTTGTCTGCACACTCGCGAGTCGCGCTTGTGACACATTTCACAGGTGTGAAACCGTCTTTCGAGCGCCCGTTGGCCGTGGCCGTTGAGGGGAATGCTCGACTCGGTTCGTGCAAATCCGGTCGAGACCGAATGAGGGGCTATCTGCTTACGGAGTTTCTGTGTACTTCCTGCCAAGCGATGTCAAGCTGGACACCGGATAACGGGCACAGTGCACTTGTAAGCAGTGTCGATACTACTGCACCGGGACCGTCACGTCCAGACCGTCCGGCGATAGCTTTCGCGTGATGGAGGCCAGCCTGAAGCCGCCACCGAGCAGCTCCGAGCGTCCCCGGAGCACCTCCGAGCGTCTGGGCGTGTTCGGCGGGACCTTCGATCCGCCGCACATCGGGCACCTCGCCGCCGCGGAGGCGGCTCGCTTCGCCCTCGGCCTGGACCGGGTGCTCTTCGTCGTCGCGAACGTTCCCTGGCAGAAGGTCGACTCACAGCCGGTGAGTCCGGCGACGGACCGTCTTGCGCTGGTGAGGGCCGCGGTCGCCGAGGTCGACGGTTGCGAGGCCTCGACCCTGGAGATCGACCGGGGAGGGGACTCGTCCACGGCGGAGACTCTCGAGGCACTCGCCCGGCACGGGCGCGAGCTGTTCCTGATCATCGGCAGCGATCTGGCGGAGTCCCTCGACACGTGGCGCAGTCCCGAGGTGATCCGCTCGTTGGCGACGGTGGCCGTCGTCGCGCGGTTGGGCAGCACGGGATCGGGCCGGCCGCCGCCCGGGTGGCGCTGGGTCGCCGTCGACGGCCCGGGCATCGAGGTCTCCAGCACGCACGTGCGGCACTGGCTGGCGGAGGGTCGGGCGCTCGGGAGTGTCCTGTCGCGGCCGGTCGCCGCCGAGATCGACCGGCGCAGCCTGTACCGCTGAGGGTGCGGACCCTCCCGGTCCGCGCCTGCCGGCGCGCCGATCTACACTGACCACAGTGCACAACGGCGGAGACCGAAGCGACGTCATCTCCTGGGCGCGAGCCGGGGCCAGAGCGGCGCACGATCACTTCGGAACCGACACGGTCCTCATCGACGTGGCGGAGTTGCTGTCGATCTGCGACTACTTCGTGATCACCAGCGGCGCGAACCAGCGTCAGGTCAAGGCGATCTGTGAGGCGGTGAGCGAGGGGGTGAGCGCCGCAGGCGGCCCGAAGCCCGTGTCGGTGGAGGGACTCTCGGCACGGTCGTGGGTCCTGATGGACTATGGCGACTTCGTGGTGCACGTCTTCTCCAGCGAGGACCGGGAGTACTACCAACTCGAGCGGCTCTGGGGTGATTGCCCCAGGCTGTCCTGGGAACTCGCCTCGGTGGCCGAGGCCGGCTAGGGATTCCTCACCGCTGCCGACCGCGGCGGGCGACGTACCGCCGCCGATCAGCCGTCGACCTGGGAAACCGCCACAGCGCGCTGGCGCAGCCAGTGGTCCGCCAGCACGAGGCACACCATCGCCTCCACCATCGGCACGGCCCGCGGCAGCACGCAAGGGTCATGACGTCCCCGGGCGGCGAGAGTGACCTCACGATTGGAGGTGTCGGTGGTGCGCTGTTCGGAGGCGATTGTGGCGGTCGGCTTGAAGACGACGCGCACGACGACGTCCTCCCCGTTGGATATTCCTCCCTGCACACCGCCCGAGTGGTTCGAGAGCGTCCGTGGCCGGCCGTCCGGGCCGGCCACGAAGGGATCGTTGTGCTCGATCCCCGTCATCGTCGCGGCTGCGAAGCCGCTGCCGATCTCGAAGCCCCGGGCGGCCGGCAGGGAGAGGAGTGACTTCGCCAGGTCGGCCTCGAGCTTGTCGAACACCGGTTCGCCGAGACCCGGAGGTACGCCGCGGGCCACGCAGGCCACAATGCCACCGAGGGAGTCACCGCGCCGGCGAGCATCCTCGATCGCCTCGACGATTCGGTCCGCCACCTCGGGATCGCCACAACGCGTCGGCGAAGCATCCACCGTCTCGAGGGTGACGGTGGAGGGGTCCGTGGCGGCGGTGATCTCGTGCACCTGCGCTACCCAGGCGGTCACCTCGATCCCGCAGGCCGTCGCCAGCAGCTTGCGGGCCACCGCTCCGGCGGCCACGCGGGCGGCGGTCTCCCGGGCGCTTGCGCGCCCGCCGCCCTGCCAGTTGCGAATGCCGTACTTCGCCTCGGTGACGTAGTCGGCGTGGGACGGCCGGTAGACGTCGCGGAGGTGTTCGTAGGCCTCGGGTCGTGCGTCGGTATTCCGGATCAGCATCCCGATGGGAGAGCCCAGGGTTCGCCCTTCGAAAGTGCCCGAGAGGATCTCGACGCGGTCCGCCTCATCGCGCTGGGTGGTGATCCGGCTCTGGCCGGGGCGCCGCCTGTCCAGGTCATGCTGGATGTCCTCTTGACTCAGAGCCAGCCGGGGCGGGCAGCCGTCGACGGTGACGCCGATCGCCCCGCCGTGGGACTCGCCGAAGGTGCTGATCCGGAAGGTGTGGCCCCAGGTGCTGCCCATCGCTCCTACGTTACGTCGCTGCCGCGGCCGTCCGGGCCACCTCGTCGAGCAGATGGCGCTGCACCTTCCCGAGGGCATTGCGGGGTACGGCTTCGATCACCACGACGGCGCGGGGATGCTTGTAGGTCGCCAGGCGATCGGCAACGTGGGCGCGGAGTTCGTCCGCCGACGGCGCCCGGCCGCCGGCGTTCGGCACGACGTATGCCGTCACGAGTTCGCCCCACTTCTCGTCGGGTCGACCGGCCACCGCCACCTCCGCCACACCCGGATGATCGGCGAGCTGCTCCTCCACCTCGCGCGGATAGACGTTGAACCCGCCGCTGATGATGACCTCACCGGTGCGGCCTTCGAGGTGGAGGTAGCCGTCGGTGTCGCGCCGCCCGACGTCACCGGTCGCGAACCAGCCCCCCGCGTCCGGTCCGGAGCCGGGCCGTCGCCAGTAGCCCGCGAAGACGTTGGGGCCGCGCACCCAGATCTCACCCGTGCTTCCGTCGCGCACCTCCGATTCGGTGTCCGGCGACGCGCCCGGGGGCAGGATCCGCAACTCGACGCCGGGCAGCGGGAACCCGACGCTCCCGGGGCGGCGGTCGCCCTCGAGAGGATTGGAGACCAGCATCACCGTTTCGGTCATCCCGTAGCGTTCCAGAACCGCCAGTCCGGTGAGCGCCTCGAATCGCCGGTGAAGGTCGGCGGGCAGCGGTGCCGACCCCGAGACCGCAAGGCGGAGCCGGGCGAGCTCGTGGGCGTGGTCGCTGCGCGCGAGGCGGTGGTACATCGTCGGAACCCCGAAGAACAGCGTGGCCTCGTGGTCTCGGACGGCCCCGGCGACCCCGTCGGGGCTGAACGAAGGCAGCAGGATCGCCGAAGCGCCCGCGTGCAAGGTGCCGTGGAGTCCGACCCCCAGCCCGTGCATGTGGAAGAGCGGCAGGGCGAGCACCAGTCGATCGTCACTGTGCCACCCCCAGGCGCGCCGGAGGGACTCGGCGCCCGCCAGCAGGTTGGCATGGGTGAGGACGGCACCCTTGGGCGCGCCCGTGGTGCCGGAGGTGTAGCCGAGGATCGCCGGCTCGCCGCCGTCGAGATCGTCCAGACTGGGGACCGTCCCGGCGGGCAGGTCGACGGCCGAGGTGCAGGTGAGCGTGTCGGGAGCCTCTGCAGCCACCCACGAGCGAATCTCCGCATCGTCGACTAGTGCCCCACGCGGCCCGGAATCGGCGACGACGTGGGCCACCTCGCGGCGTCGCAGCGCGGCGTTGAGAGGAACGACGACGAGCCCCATGCGCAGGCACGCGACGTGTGCGGCGACCAGCGCAACGCTGGACGGGGCGCACAGCAGCACCCTGTCCCCGCGACGGAGGCCCGCCGCGTAGAGCCGGCCCGCCACTTCGGCGCTGCGCGCGGTCAACTCGCCCCGGCTGATCCAGCCCTCGTGCGGATCGTGCAGGCAGCGTCGCTGTGGCTGCCGGCCCGCGTGTTCGAGCCAGACCGCCGGCAGGCTGCCTCCGGCGATCAGTTCGCTCGGATCGGCGAGGACATCGCCGGCATGGCGCCGCGCGGTCACGGCACCAGACCCAGCAGAGCCTGCTCCACGACCTCGCTGAGGGCCGGATGGATGTACAACTGACCGTGGGCGATCCGGGTCACACTCAGATCGAACGCCATGGCCTGAACGAGTTGCTGGAGGAGGACCGCGGCGTCGGGCCCGCAAATGTGTGCCCCCAGCAGTCGATCGGTCGCGGGATCCGCCAGGACCTTGCAGAAGCTCGTGGTGTCCTCCATCGCCCAGCCGTAGGCGGTGTCGCCATAGGGCCGGACCGAGCGGCGGTAGGGCCGCCCCGCGGCCTGCAACTCCTGCTCGGTGAGTCCCACCGAGGCCACCTGCGGGGAAGCGAAAACGGCGTGGGGGACAGGCCCCAGCGCCACGGGCCGCAGGTCCGCCGGATGGGCCAGGTTATGCGCCACGGCACGGGCCTCGGCATTGGCGACGTGCTTGAGTTGGGCCGGGTTGCAGATGTCGCCGAGCGCCCAAGTGCCGCCGGCGGTCGTCCGGCCGAACTCGTCGGCCACGACGTAGCCGGCCTCGTCCACATCGACACCCGCCGCCGTCACGTTCAACTCGTCGCCGTTGGGGACCCGACCGGCGGCCACCAGCAGGACATCGCTGCTGATCGTGGAATCGCCACCGGGATGGCGCACCCGCGTCTCGATCCGGCCGTGCGGCGTCGCCGTGGCGGACAGCACCTGCGCCTCGGTCAGCACACGGAAGCGTTCCCGGTAGGCGGCCGTGAAGGCCTCGCTCACCTCGAGGTCCTCCGCGCGCAGCAGCCGGGGGCCCCTGTTGACGATGGTGACATCGCTCCCGGCGGCGCCGAAGACGTGGGCCATCTCCGCGGCGATGTAACCCCCGCCCCAGATGAGCATCCGGTCCGGCGGCTCGGTCACCCGCATGATCCCGTCGGAGGTGTGGTAGGGAACAGCGCTCAGGTCCGGGTGGGGCGGGACGAACGGGCGGGCGCCCGCCGCCAGCACGACGGCGTCACCGGAGACCTCCGCACCGTTCACGACGAGACGACGCGGGCCGCTGAATCGGGCCTGGCCCTTGTACACCGTCACGTTGTCGAGGCCGCGCCGGTAGTCCTCACCGCCGGACGCGATCGGATCGATGCGCCCGAAGACGCGCTCGGTGACCTCATCCCAGTGCACCTGCTCGACGCTCGCCGTGATGCCGAGGCGCGCCGCGTGGCGCGTCGCGTCGGCCACGTCCGCCACATGCACCAGCATCTTGGACGGGATGCAGCCCCGGTTCAGGCAGGTGCCGCCGAAGTCACCCCGCTCGATGATGGCGACCCTGCGGTCGGCGAGTTCCGGCGTCAGGAGGGAGTTCCCCGAGCCTGCCCCGATGATGACCAGATCGAAGTGCGCCACGATTCCACCCTATGCCGGGGACCTCGATCCGGAGCGTGGTCCCCGGCGATCGCGCTGTCGCGCCGGTGGTCTTCCGGGCCCGGGGCTTGGCCGTGGCGGGGTGTGTCGGTAGTCTCCGCTGAATCGACCGCCGTACCGGTTGAGGACACCGGGCGGCATCGAGGGTGTTGATCCGAGTTGAACGAAGGGGTGTCGGTGAAGACCTACCCGACAGAACGCATCCGCAACGTGGCGCTCGTGGGCTCCAGCGGCGCGGGAAAGACCATGCTGGCCGAGGCGATGCTCTACCGTGCCGGCGTCCTGGATCGCATGGGGAGCATCGAGGCGCAGAACACCGTCTGCGATCACGAGCCCGAGGAGAAGACGGCCGGCAGCTCGCAGGTACTGACGCTCGCCTCCTTCGAGTGGAACGACCACAAGATCAACCTGCTCGACACCCCGGGCTCGTTCGACTTCGCGGGGGAGCAATGGGCGGCGATGGCGGTGGCGGACATGGTGGTTCTCGTCATCGACGCCACGTCCGGTGTCGACCACACCATCGCGGCAGCCTGGCGACGCGCTGCCGCGGCGGAGTTGCCGCGGCTGTTCTTCGTCAACAAGCTCGACCGCGAGCACGTCTCGTTCGACAGCGTGCTGGATCAGCTGCAGGACACGTTCGACAGCGGCGTGGCCCCTCTCGAGTTGCCCATCTCCGAAGGGCCTGGATTCTGCGGCGTGGCCGACCTTCTGAGCGATGATGCCTGGCTGTACGAGGGCACCGAGATCACCGAGACCCCGATCCCCGCGGACATGAGCGACCGCGTCGAGCGTGTCCGCGAATCGCTCATCGAAGGGATCGTGGTCGCCGACGACGACCTCCTGGAGCGGTACCTCGACGGTGACATGCCGTCGGTGGCCGAGCTGGAGAAGGCGCTGGCGGTCGGTGTCGCCGAGGCGTCCGTCTTCCCCGTGGTGTGCGGATCGGCGACCCTGCCCATCGGGGTCGACCGGCTCTGCAACTACATCTGCGGTATCGGTCCGTCGCCCGCGACGGCGCAACCCATGCTGGACGGCGCCGGGGAGGCGGTGGCCCCGGTGGCGGACGGGGCTCCTGTGCTGCTGGTGTTCAAGACCACCGTCGACCCCTACCTGGGCGCCGTCTCCGTGTTCCGGGTCGCCACCGGAACGCTCCACGCCGACACGGTCCTCACGAACTCCCGCACCGGTAACACCGAACGTGTCCGGACGGTCGTCCTGTTGCAGGGATCGACCAGCCGGCCCGTCGACGAACTCGCCGCGGGCGATATCGCCGCGGTGGCGAAGCTCGCCGACACCGCCACGGGGGACACCCTTGGTGACGGGTCGCTGGAACTGGCGCCGCCGCCACGTCCCGAGCCGATGCTGTCCTTCGCCGTGGTGCCCCGGAGCAAGGCCGACGAGGAGAAGCTCTCCAACGCGCTGCGCCGGCTCTGCGGTGAGGACCCATCACTGCGGGTGACGCGGCCGCTCGAGACACGTCAGACCCTCCTGTCGGGGCTGGGGGACATGCACCTCCGGACGGCGCTCAAGCGCATCGAACGCAAGTTCAACGTGGGGGTGGACATCGAGGACCTGCGCATCGCGTTCCGGGAGACCATCACCTCCAAGGCCACCGCCGAGGGCAAGCACAAGAAGCAGACCGGCGGCCACGGGCAGTTCGGTATCGCCCACGTCCGCATCGAGCCCCTGCCGCGGGGAACGGGATTCGAGTTCGTCGACGAGATCACCGGCGGAGTGATTCCCCGCCAGTACATCCCTGCCGTCGAGGCGGGCATTCGCGAGGCGATGGAGAACGGCGGCAAGCACGGCTACCCGGTGGTCGACCTCCGTGCCACCGTGTACGACGGGAAGCACCACTCCGTGGACTCCTCCGAGATGAGCTTCAAGATGGCGGGGCGGCTCGCCTTCAACGCCGCCATGAGCGCGGCGCGACCGGTGGTGCTCGAGCCCGTGTCGCAGGTGGACGTGCACGTACCCGGCGAGTGCCTCGGCGACGTCATCGGCGACCTCTCCTCGCGCCGGGCCATCGTCCAGGGGACCGACACCGGCGACTACGGCACCCAGCACATCCGGGCGCTCGTGCCGGAATCAGAGTTGGTCCGCTACGCCATCGACCTCCGTTCGATCACGGGCGGTCGGGGTCAGTTCAGCGCCGCCCACGACCACTACGCGGTACTGCCCGGCGTCCCCGGCTGACCCAGTGGCGTCCGGTCGGCGACGTCCTGATTGGCGTCGAGCGCCCGGAGGCCGTTCCAGCGGGCGCTGATCACCGCGAGGAAGAGAGCGAGGGCAAGCCCGTTGGCGGCGAAGACGGGCCGCAGACCGACCTGGTCGCCGATCCAGCCGCTGATGATCGCACCGATCGGCCAACCGCCGAATATGGCCATCATGTACAACGAGACGATCCGCCCCCGCATCTCCTCGGCGACCTGCGCCTGGATTGCCAGGTTCAAGGGGATGGCGACGACGACGTGTGCCACGCCGCTCAGGAAGTACCCGACCAACCCCACCTGGTAGCTGGTCGTCACCACCGCCACCACCGATGCGGATGCGTACAGCGCCAACCCGCAGCGAGCCATGAACGAGCGGTCGAAGCGGTCGCCGTACGCGATGGCGAATACCGATCCGGCGACCGAGCCGACGCCTGCCGCGGTGATCAGACCCGCCAGTCCCGTCTCGGCGACGCCGAAGTCCTCGCTGGCCAGCCCGGCCGCCAGGTGCAGGATGGCGCCGCCGAAGTAGGCCATGACGAAACCGGTGACCACGGACTGCAGCAGCGAGGCGCGGCGCCGGGCATAGGTGATCCCGGCGCGCAGGAACGCGCCGATCCGTTGGCGGGCAGGGGAGTCGATCACCCTGGGTCGGACCGTGACGATGACCACGAGCAGCAGCGCGTAGGTGGCGGCGTTCGCCATGAATATCGATCCTGCGCCCACGAGGCCGAGGAGCCCTGCACCCGCCAGCGGGCCGATCGCCCGTGACGCGGTGAACTGGGCGGAGTTCAGGCGTATGGCGGAGAGCAGGCTGGAGGCCGGTACCAGCAGCGGCACCAGAGCCTGCCAACTCGATGCCTGGATGCCCAGGGCCAGGCCGATTACCAGGTTGAGGCCGAGTATGCGCCACGGCGTGAGTTCGCCGGTCATCCACAACACCGTGAACGCGGCGCAGGCCAGGGTGTGGACGACGAGGGTGATGGCCATGACCTTCTGGCGCGAGTACCGGTCGGCGAGCACACCGGCGAGAGGGGCCAGGCCGACTGCGGGGATCAGCGAGGTGAACGCCGCCGCGCCCACCCAGGTGTTGGAGCCCGTCATCTCGTACATGAGGAACGGCACGGTGAACTGCTGCATCCAGTTGGCGGCGTTCGAGATCAGTGCCGCCGACCAGAAGAGAGCGAAGTCCCGATGTCTCAGTGCGCCCAGCGCGAGGGGCGGCCTTGCCGGTTGATCGCTCACTGGCCGGCGAGCCTACGAGCACCTCGGACCGGAGGGTGAAGGTCCGGCCGCGGGACATGCGGGCCTAAGCTCTGCGAGGTGATCGGGTTGTCGTTGCCGGCTCGGCGTGCCCGCGGCAGGAATTCCCAGGCTCGTCCGCTGCGCCTGCTGCTCGTTGCCGCGACCATCGCGGCGGCGACCGTCGCGCTCACGTCGTCGCCGGCGGCGGCGCACACCCGGCTGATCGAGACGGTTCCCGCCAACCGGACGATCGGAGCGGAACCGCCGGGGCAGTTGACGCTGGTCTTCGCCGAGGCCGTCGATCCCCGGACGGTGCAGCTCGACATCATCGCGGCCGACGGGTCCGTCGTCGACGGCGGGATCCTGCTGACCCCCCTCGGGGCCGATCAGGCGATCATCGACTTCGCTCTGCCGGCACTCCCGGAGGGGATCTACGGACTCTCCTGGATCACCGTCGGCCCCGACGGCCATCGTGTGGCGGGCGAGGTGGTCGTCGGCGTCGGGATCGTCGACGGTGACGTGCTGGCGGGCGCGCGCTTCAGCGAGGTGCCCCCGCTGGAGCGCGCCCTGGAGATCGTCAGCGGACTGGCCCGTTACCTGTGGTACCTGGGGCTGGCCCTCGTGGCGGGCGCGATGCTCGTGCTGGCGTGGGGTCTGCGGCCGGGCGACGGTTCGCCGGCGAAGGAACTGCTGAGCGGCGGCGCCCGCCGAGGTCTGATCGTCGGTGCCATCGTGCTGCACGTCGGCATCCTGGTGCGGGCCGGTTCGGTGATCACGCTCGTCACCCGCGGCTACGGCACCGGTTCGGTGGGCGAGGATCTCCGCCTGGCCCTGGTGGACGGCATGGGGCTGACCCTGCTGCTGGCGGCCGTCGGCGGAGGCGTCCTGGTGCTCTGGGCGCCGCGGCTCAGCCGGACCCGTTCGGGTTGGACGCTGCTTCAGGCCGCTCTCGGCGTCATGGCCGTCGTCGCCGTGGGATCGGCGACGAGCCACACCTCGGTGCTCTCCGAGGACCCCTTCGGGATCTGGATCTCGACCCTGCACCTCTCGGCGGCGAGCATCTGGCTGGGGCCGCTGCTCGTCGTCGGATGGGTCGGTGCCTCCCGCGCCTGGCGTGAGCGCCCGGTTGCGGAGCGGGCGGCAACCGTTCGCGAGCTGTTCGGGCGTTTCGCGCCGGTGGCCGCCGGTGCGTTCGCCGTGCTGGTGCTGACCGGTCTCCGGTCGACGTGGCTGCTGGCCGGCGCCGAGCTCCTCTCCGGCTCCGGCTACACGACGACTCTCATCGTCAAGCTCGCCCTCCTCGCCGCGGTCGTATTGCCGCTGGGGATGTATCACGACCGCCGCCTGGGCTGGCTGGCGCGCCGCCGGGGTGGTGACGGCGGCGAGGTCCCGGTGCGGTCGCTGCGACTGGAGACCGGTGCACTGGCGTCGGTGCTCGTCGTGGCGGCCGTCCTGGCCGGTCTGAACCCGGCCGTCTTCGGCGACGGCGACGACGCCGGCACCGCCCAGGCGGCGTCGGCGGGCGGGCCGGGCGCGATCGATGGCACCGACGCCCTCGCCCTCCTCTCCGACGCGCCGCCCGAGAACGTCGACGAGTGCACCACCCGGACGGTCGGGAAATCCAACTGCTACCGAGACTACTTCGCCGAGGTCATGCGCACCGAGGGAGCCGACGTGGCCGTCGCCGAGATCGCCGCCCTCTCCGAGACCGACGACCACGTGGCACGGGACTGCCACCAGGTTGTGCACGACCTCGGCAACGACGCCGCCGAGCACTACGGCGACGTCGGGATCGCCCTCACCTACGAAGGGTCGGCATGCTGGTCGGGCTACTACCACGGCGTCGTGGAGTACGCCATCTCGCAGTTCGAGGGCACCGAGCTCTTCGACGAGATGCCGAACATCTGCAGGACCGCCGCCGCCGAGCAGTACTCCTTCACCCACTACAACTGCGTCCACGGTCTCGGCCACGGCGTGATGTTGAACCTCGACGGCGACCTGTTCGGGTCGATCCCGTACTGCGAGACCCTGCCCGATCACTGGGAGCTGAGTTCGTGCGTGGGCGGTGCGATCATGGAGAACGTCGTGTCCGGCCAGCAGGGCATCCAGACCGACGTGCGCAGCGATGATCTCATCTATCCCTGCAACGTCATCGGCGACGACTACGTCGACGAGTGCTTCGCCATGCAGACCTCATGGATGCTGTTCCAGCTGGGCTACGAGGATGAGAACTTCGCCGAGGCGTTCGCCATCTGTGACACGGTCCGGGCCGACATGGTCGACAATTGCTACCGCAGCATGGGCCGCGACATCAGCGGCTCCTCACTGCTCGAGGTGACGAGGATCGTCCGGTTGTGCTCCCTGGGCGATCCCGAGTACCAGGAGGAGTGCTTCGTCGGCGCATCGCTCAACGCCGTCTACAACGATCACGGGACGGAGATGGCGACAGCGCTCTGCGAGGCGATACCGGCGCGCATGCAGGACGCCTGCTACGCGGCCCGCGATCGGGCGGCGGGCACCTTCTGAGCCGGCCGGCGGGCGACCGTCGGCGGTCGAGGCCCTAGCATCGGTTGGCGTGAGCGCCCGAGTGGATCTCCCGGTCCGGAGCGTCGCGGTGCTCGGCCGGGATGTCACAGCGGTCGGGATCGCGCAGGTGCTGGCCGTGGCCGGCTATCGCGTGACGTTCTGCGACCGCGCCGAGAGATTGGCGGCGGCGCGAGCCGAAGTCGACGGGGGGCGGTTCGGACTCCTCGCCGCCGTCGACGCCGGGCGTATCGGCAGTGGCGAGCGGCGCCGGGCGCTCGACCGGCTGGCCTTCAGCGACGAGCACCGCGAGGCTGCAGCAGCAGCGGACCTCGTCATCGTCACCGTCGACGGGCAGGACGACGGAGAGGGCACCCTGATTCGGGGGATCGAGGGGGATCTGCCTCCGGCGACCATCCTCGCCTGCAATTCTCCCGGCGAACCCCTGGGCCCGATGGCTTCCGGCATGCGCTACCCGGATCGTCTGGTGGGGTGGCGATGGGGGTGGCCCCCTCCGGTCAGCAAGCTTGCCGAGGTCGTGCGTTGCCCGCTGACCGCCACCGAGACGGTCGATACCGTCGTCAGGGTCGCGCGGAGCATCGGCAAGAACCCGGTCGTCATCGATGACGCTCCGGAGGCATGGGGCTTCGTCACCAACCGGGTCTGGGCCGCACTGAAGGCCGAAGCCACCCGGATCGTCAGCGACGGAGTCGCCTCCCAGGCGCAGGTGGATCAGCTGATGGTCGACTGCTTCGGTTGGCCCGCCGGTCCGTTCGGCCGCGGCACCCAGGATCGCTGAGTCGACGACGACGCAGTCACAACGCGGCGAGCAGTCGCTTCACGATGGCGTCGATGGGGGGTCCCGGCACTCCGCTGAGGCTCTCCAGCGTGAACATGATTGCGGTGTCCGAGCCCCGCTGGGACACCTCGGCAAGGAGTTGGGCCGGCGCGGCGCCGGGGGCTTCGACGAGGATCTGGAGGGTCAGGGACTCCGGGTCCACCCCGCTGACGCTGCCCACCGCCGGCGCCGCGGCGCGCAGCCGCTGGAACACCTCGGCCGGTGAGCGCCGGCCGACGACGGCCCCGGTTGATCCGGTGCCGCTCCCGGTGTGCTCGGAGTCGCCGCGGCGCATCCCGCCCGTCTCCGAACGCGGCGTGCCGGCCGGGGCGCGCCGGGGGCGATCAGCAGGGCGCGGGGGAGGGGTCGGCAACGGGTGGCGGCCGTTGCCGGTCGCCTTCGCCAGCACGGCATAGGCGGCCGTCAGGCGCGCAGTCCGGTCGGCCGCGCCGGGCGCGTCGGTCAGGTCCGGGTGGTTCGCCCGGACCAGGTGGCGATACCGGGCACGCACCTCGTTCCAGGTGGCGCCGGGCCCCAATTGCAGGGCGGCCAGGGCATCGACGATCTCCACCCGGGCGCTGCACCTCCGCTCAGACGAAGGCGGAGGCGAAGATGAGCGACACGATCGTCATCACCTTGATGAGAATGTTCATCGACGGCCCCGATGTGTCCTTGAAGGGATCGCCGACGGTGTCGCCCACGACGGCGGCCTTGTGCGCCTCCGAACCCTTGCCGCCGTGGTTGCCGGCCTCGATGTACTTCTTGGCGTTGTCCCAGGCGCCTCCGGAGTTGGCCATGAAGATCGCCAGCGCGAACCCCGAGACCAGCGCCCCGGCGAGGAATCCGCCGAGGGAATCGATGTTGATGAAGCCGATGACGAGGGGCGCGGCGATGGCCAATGCGCCGGGAATGAGCATCTCGCGCAACGAGGCACGGGTCGAGATGTCGACGCAGCGTGAGGAATCCGGCTGCACCCCCTCGACTCCCTCGCGAAGGCCGGCGATCTCACGGAACTGTCGCCGCACTTCCTCGATCATCTTGTTGGCAGCCCGCCCGACCGCGTCGATCGTGAGAGCGGCGAACAGGAACGGCAGCATCACACCCAGGAACAGCCCGATGAACACGTCCACCTGGCTGAGGTCCAGGGCGAGGACGCCTCCCTCGGCTCCGACGGCCTGTTTGAAGGCGGCGAACAGCGCCAATGCCGTCACGGCCGCGGAGCCGACGGCGAAGCCCTTGGCGACCGCTGCGGTGGTGTTGCCCAGGGAGTCCAGGGAGTCGGTGACCTCCCGCACCTCCGGGGGCAGCTCGGACATCTCGGCGATCCCCCCGGCGTTGTCGGCGATCGGCCCGTAGGCGTCGACGGCCACGACGACGCCGGTGGTGGCGAGCATGCCGATGGCGGCGATGGCAATGCCGTAGATGCCCCCCGAGAGGTCGACCCCGACGGCACCGAGCGTGGCGTCGCCCGCCCAGTACGCCAGACCGACAGCGGTGACGATGAGGCCCACCGAGGCGGCGACGGAGATCATTCCGGCCGAGAGGCCGGAGAGGATCGTCGTGGCCGGTCCGGTGTTTGCCTGCCGCGCGATGTGGCGAACCGGCCGGTAGTGGTCGCTGGTCCAGACCTCGGCGACGCGCCCGATGGCGTATCCCACGGCGATCCCGCAGACGACCGCGAGCGGGAGGCCCCACGCGGCGTCACCGTCGAAGAGGATCGCCCCCACGGCGAAGACGCCCCCCAGGGTGATGACCATTGCGGCGTTGGTGCCCCGGTGAAGCGCGGCGGCCAGGTCCTTCACCCGTGACGTGGTGCCGGCACGCACGAAGAAGGCGCCGATGATCGAGGCCGCCATCCCGACGAAGGCCACGAGGAACGGGAACAGCAGCAGATCGGCGAGCAGCCCCTCGCCCGAGTCGGTCACCGAGGTGGCCCCGTAGGCGAACCAGACGTAGGCCACCGGAGCGATGATGGCGCCGGCGTAGCTCTCGAAGAGATCCGCTCCCATGCCGGCGACGTCTCCCACGTTGTCGCCCACGTTGTCGGCGATGGTGGCGGGATTGCGCGGGTCGTCCTCGGGGATTCCGGCCTCCACCTTCCCGACGAGGTCCGCGCCGACGTCGGCGGCCTTGGTGTAGATGCCGCCGCCGACACGGCTGAACAGAGCGATGGAACTGGCACCGAGGCCGTAGGCGGTGATGACCTCGAAGGCGTCGAGGTGTTCCAGCCACACGACGAACAGCAGGTAGCAGAAGCTGAGGCCCAACAGGCTGAGGCCGGCGACGGAGAATCCCATGACCGCGCCGCCGCGGAACGCCAGCGGCAGCGCTCGCTGGGGTCCGGTTCTGGCCGCCTGGGTGGTGCGGGCGTTGGCCATCGTGGCCACCGTCATCCCGATCCAGCCCGCTGCGGCGGAGAGCAGGGCGCCCAGGAAATAGGCGATCGCACCCATCGCCCCCCAGTCGAGGAGCGAGACCATCAGGACGATCATGATGATCACGAAGCCGGCCACCCAGCGGTACTCCCGGCGCAGGAACGTCCGGGCCCCCGCCGCGATCGCCTCCATCAGCTGGACCATGCGTTGGTTGCCGGGATCGGCGGCCTTCACGTAGCGGTAGAAGAACCCGGCAAGGGCCAGGGCCGCCAGCGCCGACGCGCCGGCCAGGTAGGGAATCGCCTGCACTCCAGTGACCTCCTCGGTTCCCGAAAAGTCTCCCGAAAGCTAGCAGCCGACCCTGGCGGCCAGACGGGTTGGTCGACCATCGGGATCAGCCGATGCGGCCCGGCCGGGTGTCACATCCGGGCGCGAGCGCCTCGCTAGAGTTCGCTTGGTGGAGATCTCCACACGACAGGCCGGGGCGCGCCGGCAGCGGCGTGAGCTTCCCGCGGATGTGCAGGCCATGGCCTCCGCCGGGCTGGCGGCGCACATCTGGGAGATTCCCGAGATGCAGGTGGCCCGCGTCGTCGCCACTTTCATCGCCGATGACGGCGAGATCAGCCTCTGGCCGGTCGTGGCCCGGCTCTGGGCCGAGGATGTCGCCGTGACGGTGCCGGCCATCGACGACCGCGATCATCTGATGTTCGTGCGCTGGGAGCGCGGCGCGGACCTGATCCCCGGCCGGTTCGGGATCCCGGTCCCGGCCCGGACCGAGGCGATCGACGTGGTCACCCACGACGTCGTCCTGCTGGCCGGGGTGCTGTTCGGCCCCGAGGGTGCGCGTGTCGGGCGCGGCCGCGGCTACTACGACCGAGCGCTGGCCTTCCGGAACGCTCCCGACGCACCGCGGCCCCCGGAGGTTCCCTTGCTCATCGGGGTGGGCCACGTCTTCCAGTGGGAGCCGGAACTGCGCTGCCGCCCAACCGACGTTGCCGTCGACGTCTTCGTCTCGCCGGAAGGCGTCCGGCGATTCGGCAGCGGGTTCGCCCCATGGAACTGAATTCAGACCCCGGTGCCCCGTCCTCACGGGCCGAGGGGCCGTATCGGAATGCGGCGGGTCGCCCCTGCGACCGCGGGAGGCGTGAGCCATGAAGGTTGTCATCGTGGGCGCCGGCGAGGTGGGTTCGTACCTCGCTGAGCGGCTCACCAAGGAGAACCACCACGTGGTCGTGGTCGAGCAGGATTCCGAGCGCGCGCACCACGTGGAGCAGCACATCGATGCCCACGTGATCAAGGGGAGCGGCAGCCACCCCGACGTCATGGCCGCGGCGGGGATCGACAGCGCCGACCTGCTGGTGGCGGTCACGACCGACGACGAGGCCAACCTCGTGGCGTGCATGCTGGCCCGCCAGGCGGGCGTTCAGCAGAGGATCGCCCGCATCGAGGCCGCCGCGCTGCGGGCGCCGGGGGCCGCGGACCTGCTGCGGGCGGCAGGGGCCGACGAGGTGATCGACCCCGACGCGGAGACCGCGGTGGAGATCCTCCACCTCCTCGAGTACCCGGGCGCGAGCGAGATCAACATGCTCGCCGACGACCGGGTCACCGTCGTCGGCACCGTCCTCGCTCCCGACTCGCCGCTCGTGGGCCGGCCGCTCTCGGCGAGCTTCGCCCCGTACGGACCCGACTGGGAGTTCCTCATCGGTGCCGTCTCCCGCGGTGACCGGACGGTGATCCCGCGCCGCGACATGGTGCTGCAATCCGGCGACGTCGTCCGGATCGTGGATCTCGGAACGTCCTCGAACGAGCTCCGGCACCTGCTCGGGCTGGCGCAGGCCCGCCCCCACCGGGTAATGATCCTCGGCGGAGGCCGCACGGGTGAGATGGTGGCGAGGCGGCTCGTTGAGATGAACGTGGACGTGTGCCTCGTGGAGCGAGATCCCGAACGCGCCCGCGAACTCGCCGAGTCACTGAACGACGTGCTCATCCTCGAGGGCGACATCACCGATGCCGAACTGCTCGAACAGGAACGCGTCGACGATCAGGACGCGGTGATCGCGGTCACCGGCAACGACGAGGACAACATCCTGGCCTGCCTGTACGCCAAGTCGATGGGCGTGCACGAGACGATCGCCCTGCTGCACCGCCTGGAGTTCCTCCCGCTGCTGCGCACGCTCGGTATCGACGGCGCCCTGTCGCCGCGCACGGCCTGCGCCAACGGTGTGATGCGGATCATCCGCGGCGGGGTGCAGGTCGCCACCTATCTCGACATGGACGTCGAGGTGCTGGAGTTGACCGTCGCCGACGGCAGCAGCGTGCACGGCCAGCGGATCAGCGAGCTTCACCTGCCGAAGGAGGTTCTCATCGCGGCGGTGGTCCGTGACGGCACCTCGATGATCGGCCGCGGCCACACAGTCCTGCAGGCGCAGGATCACCTCGTGATCTTCGCCCGCCCCAAGGCGGTCGCCGCAGCCCGCAAGCGGTTCGAGTGACAGCCGCGGCGGACCCGCCGCTCAGGCATGGCTCGGTCGGCGTCCGGACCCGCCCCCGGCAGCGAGCCGGCCTGAGCCTCTGGGCCGCGGCCTGGGCGGCCGTCGCCTGCGGCGCGGGACTCGCGCTGTCCGGGCTGGTCGGGCTCTCCGACCTTGGCGAGGCGATGGCGCTGCTGTGGCTGGGAGTCGGCTGCGGCGCCGTGGGTACCCTCGGGGTGCGCCGCCTGCGGCCGCCCCACAATCCATCGTCGACGGCAACGTTCGTCGCCGTCACCGGCGCCTGGCTGACGATGATCGCCATCTCGGTGGCGGCGTACCTGGCCACCGCCACGACGGGGTCGCTGCCGGATGCCATCTTCGAGTCGGTCGCCGGCTTCTGCACCACGAACCTCACCGTGCTGGACGGTCTGGAGTCCCTCCCGGCGGGGGTGCTGTTCTGGCGGGCACTCACGCAATGGCTCGGCGGGTTCGCCGCCCTGGCGCTCATGAGCGCGGCGTTGCCCCTGCACGTCCCGGCACTGGTGCTGCCGGGTGACGGCGGGGCGCTGCCCGACCGGGCCTCGGCTCCGCCGTTCGGGACACAGGTCCGCCGGCTCGCCGTCGTCTATTGCACCATCGGGGTGCTCTGCGTCGCCGCCTACGCCGCTGCCGGCATGGGAGCGTTCGACGCCTTCAGCTATGCGTTCACGACCACTTCCACGGGAGGCTTCGGCAATCACGAAGGTGGTCTGGCCCACTTCGACTCGGTTGCGGTGGATGCGGTTGCGAGTGTCTTCATGGCACTCGCCGGTGTGAGCGCGGTCACCCTCTGGTGGGCGGTGCGCGGCAGGTTCCGGATCCTCCGCCGCTCCTTCGAGTTGCGGGTCTACCTCCTGGTGCTCGCGGCGGCGATCCTCGTCGTGACCGCGTGGGCGTGGGACGGCCGCGGTCCGGAGGCGCTGCGGAGCGGCACCCTCGCCGTCACGGCGGCCCTGAGCAGCACGGGCTTCGAGGTCGCCGCCTGGTCGGACTGGGCCTGGGGGGCACAGATGCTGATCGTGGCGCTCATCGCCACCGGCGGAATGGCCGGGACCGCCGGTGGCGGCTTCCGGATGCGCCGCGCCATCGCCGTGGCGCGGTACGCCTACCGGGAACTCGTCACCGAGATCCACCCGCACACGGTGCACGTGGTGAAGATCGGGCGCCGGTCGGTGGGCGAGAGATCCCTGGCCATGCTCAACGGCTTCCAGATCCTGTTCGCGCTCTCGGTCGTCGCCGGGGTCTTCGGTCTGAGTCTCGCCGGCATGGATCTCTGGTCCGCCGCCGGCGCCTCGGTCAGCGCTCTGGCCACGATGGGCCCGGCCCCGGGTGCTGATCTGGGTGCACTCGGCGGCACCGAGCGGGGTGTGCTTGCGTTCCTCATGCTGCTGGGCCGCCTCGCCTTCTTCCCGCTCGTCGTGGCGGCCGGCTGGGCTCTGGCCGGCGCCCGCCGCGCGGTCCTGCCGGCTGATCACCCCAACGGCCGCAGGGGCTCGCCATGAGGCGCGCCCTGCGTGAGGGGGCCGAGTTCCCGCTGGTCCCCCTCCCGCGTCGCCGCGAGAGCCTCCCGCTGCACGTCGTGGGTCTGGCCCTGCTGTTCCTCGTGCCCGGGATGCTCGTGGCGACGCTCGTGGAGTGGGGCTCGGCGACCTCCGACGGCGAGCGGGCACTGCTGGTCTCCGCCCTCGTCACGGTCGCGGTCGGCGTGACCCTGGCGTGGGGGTTCCGGCCGCCCGACGACGTGCGGCCCACCGACACCTTCGGTGTCGTGGTGTGGACCTGGGTGTCGTGCTCGCTCTTCGGGACGCTCCCGTACGTGCTGGATGCCGACATGTTCGGCTGGGCACAGTGGGACTCGGCGCTGTTCGAGTCGATCTCCGGCTTCACCGCCAGCGGATCCACGGTCCTGGTCGACATCGATACCCACGGCCGCGGGATGCTGCTCTGGCGGCAACTCACCCAGTGGTACGGCGGCATGGGCATGATCGTGCTGGCGGTGAGCGTGCTGCCCCTGCTCGGCGTGGGGGGGCAGGAACTCATGCGCGCCGAGATCCCCGGTCCCGAGAGCGACCGGCTGGCGCCGCGGATCAGCGGCACGGCCAAGCGCCTCTGGGCGGTCTACGCCGGGCTCACCGTGGCGATCGGGGTGGCACTGTTCGCCGTGCCCGGCGTGGGGCTCTACGACGCCGCCGCCCACGCGCTCACCGTCGCCGCCACCGGAGGGTTCTCGCCCTACAGCGGCTCGATCGGCCACTTCGATTCGCTGGCCGTGGAGCTGATCGTCGCCGGCGGGCTGATCGTCGGTTCAATGAGCTTCAGCCTCCACTACCGGGCTGTGCTCGGGAACCTCGGCGTCTACCGGCGCGCCAGCGATCAGATGCTCTTCCTGAAGATGCTCGCCGGCGCCACAGGGGTCGTGACGCTGCTGCTCTGGCTGCGCCAGGGTGCCCCGTTCGGGCTGTCGCTGCGCGACGGCTTCTTCAACGTCGTGACGCTCGCCTCCAGCGGGGGATTCCACAACATCCGCCGCGGTGGGCTCGGGGACTTCGCGGCCTGGCTGCCGCCGGCGCAGGTGGTGCTGGCCGTCCTGATGCTGATCGGCGGGGGAGCCGGCTCCACATCGGGGGGCATGAAGGTCTTCCGCGGCCAGATCGCGGCCGCGCACGCCCTGCGGTCGATCCGCCAGGCTCGCCGTCCCCGCTCGGTGTTGCCCATCAAGCTCGGCGGATCGGTGATCCCCGAGCACATCGTCGGCCGGGTCCTGGGCTACGGAACGCTCTTCATCATCACCTTCGGAGTCGGCACGCTCATCGTCTCGGCGCTCGGCGCCGAGCCGGTCACCGCCGCCTCCGGCGTGATCGCCGCCATGTCCAACATGGGCCCGGCGCTCGGCGAGGCCGGCCCGGCCTCGAATTTCACGGTCTTCACCCGCCCCGCCCGCCTGGTGCTGGCCGGGCTGATGCTGGTCGGCCGCCTCGAGATCACCGCCATCTTCCTCGGCGCGGCGGTGATATTCCGGCACCTGCTCAAGAGACGCTAGCGACGCGCCGCCACGAGCACCGGCGGGGCTCAACCGGCCGCGCATCTTGGTCGCTCAGGGGGCGCTCGGTAGAATGACGGGCCCTGCGGTATTCCGCGGGGATCGGTCGCCGACGATGCCGGCCGGCTCGGGCGCGCTGACGAGAGCCTCGGGGGATCGGCGCGCGTCCCCACGAACGAACCCGACCGAGTCTCACGAGACGGGACACCATGCCCACCACACCCGATCTGCCGCCCCCGCAAGGTCTCTACCGCCCGGAATTCGAACACGACTCCTGCGGCGTGGGGTTCGTCGTGGATCTGCAGGGTCGCGCCGGTCACCGCATCGTCGACCTGGCGCTCCGATCTCTCGGGAACCTGGAGCACCGCGGCGCTCTCGGCGCCGAGAGCAACAGCGGCGACGGGGCAGGGATCCTGGTGCAGATCCCCGATGCCTTCTTCCGGGAGGTCGTCGACTTCGAGTTGCCGGCACCGGGCCGCTACGCCACGGGGATCGCGTTCCTGCCCAATGACGAGGCGAAGGCCGCCGAGGCCTGCGCCGTCGTCGAGCGGATCGTGGTCACCGAGGGTCTGGGGGTGCTGGGTTGGCGCGAGGTTCCCACCGATCCGAGCATGTTGGGCGCCGGCGCCCGCCGCACCATGCCGCGATTCCGGCAGCTGTTCATCGCCGGTGATGGGTTGAGCGGCATCGACCTCGACCGTCGCGCCTACATCTGCCGCCGCCGCATCCGCCACGAGATGGATCCCGAGCAAGATCCCACGAGCGGCGAGATGCTCGGCTCGATGAGCCTCGCCCACGAGGGGGTCTACTTCCCGAGCCTCTCCGCGCGGACCTTCGTCTACAAGGGCATGCTCGTGGTGCCCCAACTCACGCAGTTCTACCCCGATCTCCTCGATGAGCGGCTCAGCAGCGGTCTCGCCATGGTGCACAGCCGCTTCTCCACGAACACGTTCCCCTCCTGGCCGCTGGCCCACCCCTACCGGATGATCGTGCACAACGGTGAGATCAACACCGTGCAGGGAAACCAGAACTGGATGCGGGCCCGCGAGGCCCTCCTGGAATCGGAGCACTTCTCCAAGGACAGCCTCGAGCGCATCTTCCCGATCTGCACGCCCGGAGCCAGTGACACGGCGCGCTTCGACGAATGCCTCGAACTGCTCTGCCTCGGCGGGTACTCGCTGCCCGAGGCGGTGCTCATGATGATTCCCGAACCTTGGGAGAACCACGAGTCCATGGCGCCGGAGTTGAAGGCGTTCTACCGCTACCACGCCTCCCTGATGGAGCCGTGGGACGGTCCGGCCTCCATCGCCTTCACCGACGGCACCGTCATCGGGGCGGTCCTGGACCGCAACGGCCTCCGCCCGAGCCGCTACTGGGTGACCGACGACGATCTGGTGGTGATGGCCTCGGAGGTCGGCGTGCTGGACTTCGCGCCCGAACGGATCGTCGAGAAGGGTCGCCTGCAGCCCGGCCGGATGTTCCTCGTGGACACCGCCCAGGGGCGGATCGTGCGCGACCACGAGATCAAGCACGATCTGGCCGGTGCCCGACCCTACGGCGACTGGCTGGAGCGCAACCAGGTCCACCTGTCCGATCTGGCGCCGGTCTCCGCGGGCCGCAGCGCCGCGGAACCGCTGCTGCGCCGGCGCCAGCAGACCTTCGGGTACACCCACGAGGAGTTGCGCATCCTGGTCGCGCCGATGGCCCGCGACGGCAAGGAGGCACTCGGCTCGATGGGCACCGACACGCCGGTGGCGGTGCTGTCGAAGCGCTCGCGGCTGCTGTACGACTACTTCCAGCAGCTCTTCGCGCAGGTGACCAACCCGCCGCTGGACGCCATCCGCGAGGAGATCATCACCTCGGTCTACGGCTGGTTGGGCCCGGAGGGCAACCTGCTGGATCCCCGACCGGAGTCATGCCGGCAGATCCTCATCGACCATCCCGTCCTGACCAACGAGCAGTTGGCGCGCCTGATCGACATCGACGGTGTGAACCCGGCCTTCCGCACGGCGGTGATCGACTGCCTCTACCCGGTCGCCGAAGGAGGCCCCGGCCTGCACAGCGCCCTCGACAGGATCCGCTCGGAGGTCAGTGAGGCCATCGACGCCGGCGTGAACATCGTCGTGTTGTCGGACCGTTTCAGCGACGAGACCCTCGCCCCTGTGCCGTCCCTGCTGGCGGTCGGGGCCGTCCACCAGCATCTGGTGCGCGAGCGCAAGCGCACGCGGGTCGGCCTCATCGTGGAGTCCGGCGACGCCCGCGAGGTTCACCACATGTGCCTGCTGCTGGGTTACGGGGCGACCGCCATCAATCCCTACCTCGTACTCGACTCCATCGGCGACCTCATCACCCAGGGTGCCCACGGGCTGAGTCCCGACATCGATGTCGCCGAAGCGCATCGCAACTACATCAAGGCCTGTGACAAGGGGATCCTGAAGGTCCTGTCGAAGATGGGCATCTCCACGGTGCGTTCCTACGTCGGCGCCCAGATCTTCGAGGCGGTCGGGTTGGGACACCGTCTCGTCATGGACTGCTTCACCGGCACGATCAGCCGTCTCGGGGGGATCGGCTACTCCCATCTTGCCCGGGAGGTGGAGTTGCGTCACCGCCTGGCCTACGCACCCAACGAGGTCGAACGGGCCCACCGCGACCTGGAACTCGGCGGCGAGTACCAGTGGCGCCGCGAGGGTGAGTTCCACCTCTTCAATCCCGAGACGGTCTACAAACTCCAGCACGCCACGCAGGAGGGGCGCTTCGACATCTTCCGGCAGTACTCCGCGGCCGTCGATGAGCAGTCGCAGAACCTGGGAACGCTGCGCGGGCTCTTCAGACTGCGCTCCGAACGTTGCGAACCGGTGCCCATCTCCGAGGTGGAGCCGGCCAGCGAGATCGTGAAGCGCTTCGCCACCGGGGCCATGTCCTACGGATCGATCTCCGCAGAGGCGCACGAGACCCTGGCCATCGCCATGAACCGCATCGGGGGGAAGTCCAACACCGGTGAGGGAGGCGAGGACCCGCGCCGCTACGTGCGCGACGCCAACGGCGATTACCGCCGCAGCGCCGTCAAGCAGGCCGCCTCCGGGCGCTTCGGGGTGACCAGCCAGTACCTCGTCGAGGCGGACGACATCCAGATCAAGATGGCCCAGGGCGCCAAGCCGGGTGAGGGTGGCCAGTTGCCGGGGCACAAGGTATGGCCGTGGATCGCCGAGGTCCGCCACTCCACGCCGGGTGTGGGACTGATCTCGCCACCGCCGCACCACGACATCTACTCGATCGAGGATCTGGCACAGCTCATCCACGACCTCAAGAACGCGAACCCGCGTGCCCGCATCCACGTGAAGCTCGTTTCGGAACTGGGCGTCGGGACGGTCGCCGCGGGAGTCTCGAAGGCCCATGCCGATGTCGTCCTGATCTCGGGCCACGACGGCGGCACGGGCGCCTCGCCCCTGACCTCGATCAAGCACGCCGGCACACCCTGGGAGCTGGGCCTCGCCGAGACCCAGCAGACCCTGCTGCTGAACGACCTGCGCGACCGGATCGTGGTGCAGGTGGACGGGCAACTGAAGACCGGCCGCGACGTCGTCATCGCGGCTCTCCTGGGCGCCGAGGAGTTCGGTTTCGCCACCGCGCCGCTGGTGGTGATGGGCTGCGTGATGATGCGGGTCTGCCACCTGGACACCTGCCCGGTGGGAATAGCCACCCAGAATCCCGACCTGCGCCAGAAGTTCGCCGGGCGCGCCGAGTTCGTCGTCAACTTCATGGAGTTCGTCGCCACCGAGGTCCGCGAGACCTTGGCGGAACTGGGACTCAGGAAGTTGACCGACGCGGTCGGCCGGGCCGATCTGCTCGATGTGACCTCGGCGGTGAACCACTGGAAGGCCGAGGGCCTCGACCTGAGCCCCATGTTCCACATGCCCGAGGTGTCCGCCGGCAGCCACCGGTACTGCGTCAACGAGCAGGATCACGGCCTGCAGCGTGCGCTGGACAACGAGTTGATCCGCCTCGCCGCGCCTGCCCTGGAGAGCCGCGAGCCGGTCCGCATCGACCTGCCGATCCGGAACGTGAATCGCACCGTCGGCACGATGTTGGGTCACGAGATCACGCGCCGCTGGGGACCCGACGGGCTTCCGGACGGCACGATCGACGTGCGGTTCGAGGGTTCGGCGGGCAACAGCTTCGGCGCCTTCGTCCCTCGTGGGGTCACCTTGCGGCTCTTCGGCGACGCCAACGACTACCTCGGAAAGGGCCTCTCGGGAGGGCGGATCGTGGCCCGGCCGCACCGGCTGGCGCGCTTCACAGCCGAGGAGAACGTGCTTGCCGGCAACGTGATCCTCTACGGCGCCACCGGCGGTGAGGTGTTCCTGCGCGGCGTGGTGGGGGAGCGCTTCTGCGTACGGAACTCGGGCGCGACCGCCGTCGCCGAGGGCGTCGGTGACCACGCCTGCGAGTACATGACCGGCGGTCGGGCGGTCATCCTGGGGCCCACAGGCCGCAACTTCGGCGCCGGCATGTCCGGGGGCATCGCCTACGTGTACGACCCCGACGGCACCTTCCCGCCGCGGGTGAACCGGGAGATGGTGGACCTCGACCCCATGAGCGATGAGGACCGCCACTGGCTGACCGAGCGGCTGCGCATGCACCGGGCCGAGACCGAGTCGGAACTGGCCGGGCGCATGCTGGCCGATCCCGATGTGCACCTCGAGATGTTCGTGAAGGTCATGCCCAAGGACTACAAGCGCGTGCTGGAGGCCACGGCGCGTGCCGAAGCGACCGGAACCGACGTGCAGGCGGCCGTCATGGCCGCGGCGCACGACTGAGCGGCGCGCAGTGGCAGCGGAGGCCGCGCGTGGGTGATCGCCACGGATTCATGAAGCACGAGCGCTCCACCCCGGAGCGGCGGCCCGTGCCGGTGCGGCTGCGGGATTGGCGTGAGGTCTATCACCCCTTCGGCCTCGACGCCGTGCGCACGCAGGCCTCGCGTTGCATGGACTGCGGCATCCCGTTCTGCAACAGCGGCTGCCCGCTGGGCAACCTCATCCCGGATTGGAACGACCTCGTCTACCGCGACCAGTGGCGGGGCGCCATCGAACGACTGCACGCCACGAACAACTTCCCCGAGTTCACGGGCCGGCTCTGCCCGGCACCGTGTGAGGCGGCCTGCGTGCTGGGCATCAACGAGGATCCGGTCACCATCAAGCAGGTCGAGGTGGAGATCATCGACAGGGCGTGGCAGGAGGGATGGGTCCGACCCATCCCGTCGGCGGAGCGAACCGGGCGGCGCGTGGCAGTGGTCGGATCGGGCCCCGCGGGACTGGCGGCTGCGCAGCAGTTGACCCGTGCCGGTCACGAGGTCGTGTGCTTCGAGCGGGATGATCGCCCGGGCGGGTTGCTGCGCTACGGGATTCCCGAGTTCAAGATGGAGAAGCGATTCCTGGACCGCCGGCTCGAGCAGATGGCCGCGGAGGGGACCCAGTTCGTGACGGGCACCGACGTCGGTGTCGACGTCTCCGGTGCAGCCCTGGGGGAGAACTTCGATGCGACCGTGCTGGCCGGCGGGGCGACGGCGTGGCGCGACCTGCCGATTCCCGGCCGGCACCTCGATGGCATCCACCAGGCGATGGAGTTCCTCCCCCCGGCGAATCGGGTCATCGAGGGCGATCTGGAGCACCATCCCTTCCCGGCGACGGGCAAGGACGTGATCATCATCGGTGGTGGTGACACGGGGGCGGATTGCCTCGGCACCGTGCATCGCCAGGGCTGCGCCTCCGTCCAGCAGTTCGAGATCATGCCCCGTCCCCCCGACATGCGCGCGTCGAGCACTCCCTGGCCGACGTGGCCGCTGATGATGCGGACGTCCTCCGCTCATGAGGAGGGCGGTGAGCGGTTGTACGCCATCCAGACCCAGGAGTTCATCGGCGACGGTGCCGGCGGTGTGGCGGCGCTGGACACGATCCGCGTCGAGCAGCGATTCGCGGACGGCCGCATGTCGTTCGAACCCGTCGACGGCACCGAGGAGCGCCATCGGGCGCAGATGGTGCTTCTCGCACTCGGGTTCGTGGGACCCGAGCGTTCCCTCCTCCTGGAATCGCTCGGTGTGGCCTACGACGAGCGCGGCAACGTCGCCCGGAACGATCATTGGATGACGAACGTCGAGGGCGTCTTCGTCTGCGGCGACATGGGTCGCGGCCAGAGCCTGATCGTCTGGGCCATTGCCGAGGGTCGCTCGTGCGCAGCCGCCGTGGACCACTGGCTGGAGGGTCGGACTCAACTCCCCGCTCCGGTTACGCCGACCGATCAACCGCTGCGTTAGCCGCGGCCGACGCCCGCCGGACGGCCAGTGGAGCTCTACCAGCAACCGGAGGTCCACCGCAGGCGGTGGTGGCTGCTCGCCGTCCTGAGCCTCGGGCTGGCGCTCGTGATCATGTCGATCGCCGGGGTCAACGTGGCGTTGGCCAGCCTCCAGCGGGAGCTCGGTGTGACGCTCAGCATCCTGCAGTGGATCAACAACGCCTACACCATCACCTTCGGCGGCCTCCTGCTGTCGGCGGGCGCGATCGGGGATCGCTACGGGCGCAAGGGCGCATTCCTGTTCGGCCTGGCCGTCTTCGGCGGCGCCGCCCTGCTGGGCGGAACGGCCTCCGGCGCCGCGGTCCTTCTCGTGTCGCGTGCGCTCATGGGCCTGGGGGCGGCGTTCATCATGCCCGTGACCCTGTCGATCGCAACCAACGTCTTCTCGCCGCGGGAACGTCCCAAGGCGATCGCGATCTGGGCGGGCGTGGCGGGTGCCGGCGCCGCCATCGGTCCGCTGGTGACGGGGGTCCTCATCACGGGCTGGTGGATCATCCCCGCGGGGGGATGGGAGTGGGCCTTCCTCTACAACGTTCCCGTCGCCGCCGCGGTCCTGCTGGCGGCGCTGCTCTGGGTGCCGAAGTCCAGGGACCCCAATGCCACCCCACTCGATCCCGTCGGCGCGGTCACCTCGCTGATCGCACTCTGCTCGCTGCTCTTCGGCATCATCGAGGGCCCGGAGCGGGGGTGGACATCGCCGCTCGTGCTCGGTGGGCTGATCGTGGCTCTTGTCGTCGGCGCCGCGTTCGTGGCCTGGGAGCGGCGGGTGGCCACACCGATGCTCCCGCTCTCGCTCTTCTCCAACCGACGCTTCAGCGTGGGCGCCGGTGTCAATACGACCGCATTCCTCGTCCTCGTCGGATTCTGGTTCCTGCTCGTGCTCTACGTGCAGTTCGCCCTCGGCTACACACCCTTGCAGGCCGGGCTCGCAACCCTGCCCGACGCCGTCGCGGGAATCGCGATCGCGCCCTTCACGCCGCCGCTGGTGAGCCGGTTCGGGGCGACGAGGGTCATGACCGCGGGGTTCGTCGTTCTGGCCGTGTGCTTCGCATTGCTGGGGACCGTCGACTCCACGACGGGCTACGGCTTCCTCGTGATTCCAATCACGCTCGCCGGGATCGGGCTCAGCCTGACCACCATCCCGGCCACCAACGACATCATGGCGGCCACGCCGCTTGCCAAGGCAGGGGTGGGGTCCGCTGTCAACGATGCCAGCCGCGAGATCGGCGCCGCGCTCGGGATCGCCACGCTCGGCACGATCTCGACGGTGATGTACCGGCGGAGCGTCGACACCACCGAGTTGCCCCCGTCGCTGGCGGGCGCGGCCGGCGAGTCGCCCGGAGCCGCGCTCGAAGCAGCCGAGCACCTCGAAACAGCGGGCGAGTTGACGACTCTCGAGGTGGGGGCCATCAGCACAGAGGTTGGGGCGGCCATCAGCCGGGCGTTCGCCACCAGCATGATCGCCGCAGCGGGCATCTCGGTGTGCTGTGGCATCTGGGTGGTGTTGGCCGGCTCGCAGGGCCGGCGGCGTCGAGCGGTCGAGTCTCGTGCCGACGCGTCGCCGCACCTGAGCGAGGGTCCGGGCCCCGAGGCGCCTCGGGACTGAGCGGCGACCGGTCGGGCCACGCTAGGAGTCCGGCCGGTTCACCCAATCCAGCGCAGCGTCGAGGAAGTCGAAGCTCTTCGGGGTGGCGAAGTGGTCGACCCCCCGCAGGATCCGCAACTCCGCGTCGGGGAGTTCGGCGACGAGCGGCTCGGGCGGACCCGAGCGATCCCGGTCACCGAGCACGACCAGCACGGGACAGGTGATGCGGGCGAGCCGGGAGATCTCGATGGTCGCCTCGAAGCCCTCGAGGAACGCCACGAGGGCCTCCCGGTCCATCTCGGGTCGCGAGGCGAGCGCGTGGAAGTAGGCCATCCCGGGATCGGTGGGTGGTTGGAGGGCTCCGACGGCGGCGGCGATGCGGCGGCGGTACTCGGGATCCCCGTGGAGGATGTTCCTCCCGACACCGGCGACGACGAGCCGCCGGAAGCGGGCCGGTTGCTCCGAGGCGACGCCCAGCAGCAGGCGGGCGCCCAGGGAGAAACCGATGGCATCGATGCGCCCTTCCGGCAGCCGTTCGGCCAGCCATCCCTCCAGGTCGGTGTAGGCGGCCGGTTCGTGCGGCTTCGGGGCCGCGCCGTGGCCGAGGAGATCCGGGGCGTGCACCTCGCGTCCCGCTTCGGTCAGCAGGTCGATCCAGCCCAGAGATCCCCAGGTGCGTCCGGCGGACGTCGCGAACCCGTGGATGAGTACCACCGGCGGACGTGCCACGGAGCGACCCTAGCGGGTCGGTCGCTGCGAACGAGTCGACGCCGCCGGCGGCGGGCAGGCCGGATCCCCGCCGGTGGAACGCGCCCCGCGCCCCAGGCCCCACCTAGCATCCGACCGTGCGTCGTGTCAGCCTCAGAGAGGCCAGCGAGGAGATCGCCCGCCGAACCCCGGAGATGGCCCGCTTGAGGGAGCTCCACGGTCCCTGCCGGTTGGGCGCTCGCCCGCGGGCATCGGAGCGCTTCGCCTCGCTCGCCAGGGCGATCGCCTACCAGCAGCTCGCCGGGGCGGCCGCGAGCGCCATCTGGTCGCGTGCCGTCGTGGCGGTGGGAGGCGAATGCAGCCCGGAGAGCATCCTCGGCGCCGGTGAGGCGACTCTCCGTTCCGCCGGGCTCTCGGGCGCCAAGACGGCCGCCCTGATGGATCTGGCCGGCCGCGAACTGGCCGGTTCCCTGGGGCTCGGGCGAATCGGGCGCCTCAGCGACGAGGCGATCGTGGATCGCCTGGTGCAGGTTCGCGGCATCGGCCCCTGGACGGCGCAGATGTTCTTGATGTTCACGCTGCACCGGCTCGATGTCTGGCCCGTCGGGGACCTGGGTGTCAGGAGGGGCTACTCGTTGGCCTTCGGCTTGGCGGACATGCCGGCGCCGGCGGAGCTGGAGGTGGCGGGGGAGCGGTTCCGGCCGTATCGCTCTATCGCCGCCTGGTACTGCTGGCGGGCCTGCGAGCAGGTCTGAGGCGCCGGCCGGAACCGGACTCGGCGAGCGGCGCCCGATCCGGCCACCGGGTCGGCCCTGATCGGCGGAACGAGAAGGCGAACTGCGGACGGCCGGACGCGAAAGGCCCCGAGTAGCTTTCCGACTTTCGCCGGTCGGCTTCTCGGGGCCTCCGTTCGGTTCTTCTCCTCGCAGCCGGGCCACTCCGCAGACGTGGCCCGTCTCCTCCGATCCGCCCGGTCTCTACCGGTGGCCGTGGCCTCCGGCGGTTCCGGTCGGTTCGGAGCAGATCCACCAGCCTTGCGGCCGGCGAACCCGCTTCCGGTTCCTGTTGCCAGGTTCCGGCGGATCCGATCCTGGCCAATCCCTCTGTCCCGGTTCCCGCTGGAGTTGCTTCGCCCCGGTTTCCCGGTTCTCCGCCTCTCCGACGGTTCCTCTCCTCGCGGCAAGGACCGAAGCAGGTGGTTTGGTTGATCGTGAGTTTGCCAACTCGTGGCGTCATGTTCAATCGGGTATTGGCCGAAAAAGCCGATATCCCCAGGAATCGCCCAGAAATCCCCAGAGAATCCTCCGCTGTCAACAGCGTTACCGGGAGTTGTCAACGGCTTGGTCAACAGGCGGCGTGCCCGAGGGGTCCCGAGCGGCTCTCACGGCGTTCCGGGGCCGCCCTCGTGCCGCCACCGGGTGCACTCCTACCAGGTGCCGCGTGCCTCCAGGACCCGGCGGAGGACGCTCGGGCGGTCGGTCATCAGGCCATCGACCCCGATGTCCAGCAGCTGATGCATGTGATCGGCATCGTCGACGGTCCAGACGTGCACCTGCAACCGCTGCCGGTGCGCCCGATGCACGAATCGCTCGTCCACGAGCCGGCGGCCCTCGAGATAGGGGGGCACCTGGACGCAGGCGGCGCCGCCGGCGGCGACCGGGACGGGCATCCGGAGCGAGGCGGCGCGAAGCCGCGCCACTCCCAGCGGTCCCAGGCTCCGGCACACGGCAGGCCCGAGCATCCGCTGCAGCCGTGCGGTGCGCCGAGCCTTGAACGAACCGAAGCAGACCCGCTCGAGCATCCCGCGACGCTGGATCAACCGGGCGAGCGGCTCGACGACCGCATCGCACTTCGGGTCGATGTTGAAACGCGCATCGCCCCACGCCCCGAGAAGGTCCTCCATTCTCGGGATCGGTTCGACACCGTGGACACGCGCGCCGGCAACCTCGGCCCATGTGAGCTCGGCGATGCGACCTCGGGAGTCCGTCAACCGGTCCAGTACAGGGTCGTGGAATGCCACGACGACGCCGTCGGCGGTGAGGCGCGCGTCGGTCTCGAGATATCGGAAGCCGAGATCCACGGCTCGCTCGAACGCTGCGAGAGTGTTCTCCGGAGCCTCGCCGCCGCCGCCGCGGTGCGCGAACGCCAGCGGCCCGTCGTTCTGCAGGTAAGGCGGCGTCTCGACGATGGCGCGGAGGTTAGCGAGGCCGGTAGCGTAGTGAAACGATGAGTCGCGTCCGGTTTCCTGCAGTTGTGATGCAGGCTCGCGACACCTCCGGAGCGCCACCATGAGTTCCGGCGCCCGGCGGACGAAGATCGTCGCCACGATCGGGCCCTCCTCCGAGAGCACCCGCGTCGTCTCGGAGTTGATCGAGGCGGGCATGGACGTGGCCCGACTCAACCTCTCCCATCTCTCGCTCAAGGGAGCTCTGGGGCTCTATGGACGGATCCGCCGGGTGGCCGAGCGCCACCGGCGCGAGATCGGCATCATGGCGGACCTTCCCGGTCCGAAGATTCGCATGGCGCCGTTCCCCAGCGGCGGGGTGACGCTCGAGCAACACGCCGAGGTGATCATCCGGCCCGGAAACGCCGAGAGCAGCGGCGGCGTCCTGCAGGTCGACTACGAACGCCTGCTCGACGACATCCGGGCGGGAGACCGCGTCGGGCTCGCCGACGGGCAGATCATCGTCGAGATCGACTCGGTGACCCGCAGTGAATTGCGGGGCCACGTCCTGCACGGTGGTCTGTTGCGCGGGCGTCCCGGTTTCTTCATCCCGGCGGATCGCCTCAGTATCACCACTCCGACGGAGACCGACCTTCGCTACGCGGAGGCGCTCGTGGAGGCCGGGGTTGACTTCCTCGGCGTCTCCTTCGTTCGCGGTCCCGGGGATCTGCGCGCCCTGAGAATCGCGGCGCCGCCTGCCGGGCCGCTCCTCGTCGCCAAGATCGAGACCCGGATCGCGGTGGAGAATCTGGCTGCCATCGTCGACGAGTCCGACGCCGTCATGGTGGCGCGCGGCGATCTGGGCATCGAAGTGCCGATCGAGAATCTGCCGCACCTGCAGAAGGACATCATCCGGCGCTGCATCGCCGGGGGTCGCCCGGCCATCACCGCCACCCAGATGCTGGAGTCGATGATCGAGTCGCCGATCCCCACGCGCGCCGAGGCCTCCGACGTGGCGAATGCGGTCTTCGACGGGTCCAGCGCCGTCATGCTCTCGGGCGAGACGGCCATCGGCGCCAATCCCGCGCACGTCGTACGCACAATGGCTCGGATCGCCCAGGAAGCCGACAGCCGTTTCGACCATGCGAGTTGGGCTCATACGATCACGCAGTTGCGAATGATCAACCCCGCGGAAGAATCTCTGACGGTCACCGATGCCATGACCATGGCCGCCTCACGTGTCGTCGGCGAGGTGGACCTCGCCGCGCTGGTGTGCGTCTCGGGGAGTGGGTTCACGGTCCGTTCGATGACCCGGTTCCGGCCTCGCGTGCCGGTGCTGGGTTTCAGCGCCGACCCCCGGACGGTGCGTCAGCTGACGCTCAGCTGGGGCGTCGAGCCGGTGTGCCTCGCGAGCGAACTCGCCTACGAACCGCGGGTGGCCGATGCCGTGGAAGCTGCCGTCGAGCTCGGCCACATCCGCGCCGGAGATCTTGTGGCGATCCTCGCCGGCATCAACCCGGCAGGCCGGAGCACCGACGTGCTTCGCCTGCTCCGCGTTCCCGCGGATCTCGGCGAACTCCGGAGCGTGTCGCGGTCTGGGCGACAATGAGGTTCCCCGCCGAGGCACGCCCCCGTTCGTTGCCCGGGAGGTCGGCAAGGGCCGACGCCCGACCGCGAAGGAGAAGCAGTGAGTGACATTCCCATATCGCTGAGTCCCTCCGGCCCGCCCGAGACGGTGCTGAATCCCGAGCCCGCCGAGGCGGCCGCCCTCCTTCAGGCGGCACTCGACGCCCCCGCGGACCGGCGGCGCGACCGGATCAGCGGCGTCGTCGCCCGTTGGCCGCAGTTCCTCGACGGGTGGGCGCGTCTGGGTGAAGAGGCGCGGGATCCGGTTGAGGCCTACGCCTGCTTCCGCACGGGCTACCACCGCGGGCTGGACAGGTTGCGCCAGAGCGGCTGGCGCGGCTCGGGCTATGTGCGCTGGCGCCACCGGGAGAACCGCGGATTCCTGCGCGCGCTGTCCGGTCTGGCGGAGACAGCCGCGCGTCTCGGTGAAGACAGCGAGGCACAGCGCTGCGAGCAGTTCCTGCATCAGCTCGATCCTGATTGGCCCCCGGATCGTTCCGGTACGTGAGTCGCCGCCGATGAGCTTCAGCGGTGCGGTGCTCACCGGGGGTCGCAGCCGGCGCATGGGGCAGGACAAGGCGTTCCTTTGCCACGAAGGCCGCCCTCTCGCGGAGATCGCTCGTCGCGCCCTGCTCGACGCCGGTGCCCGCGAGGTGTTGAGTGTCGGGGGCGATCTGGACCGTCTCCAGCGGCTCGGTTTCACCGCCGTCCCCGATGACGACGCAGGTGAAGGCCCTCTCGGGGGTCTCCTCACCGCCCTGCGGGTGGCCGGGTCGGACTGGGTGGTGGTACTCGCCTGCGACCTGCCCCTCGCGAGCGCCGGAACGGTCCGGGAACTGCTCAGCCATACCGGCGAGGACGCTGATGCCGTCGTCCCACTGCTCGATGGTCGGCCCCAGCCGGCCCATGCCGTGTGGCGGCGAGACTGCCGGGCGGCCCTCAGTGCCCTCTACGCGCAAGGCGAGCGGCGCTTGACGGCGACGCTCGGTCACCTCCGGGTGCGCCGCGTCAGCGTCCACCGTCCGGCGACACTGATCGACGTCGACACGCAGAGCGATCTCCACAAGGTCTCGCCCGCAGTGACTCCCGCCGGGGGGAGCATCGACCGGAGTCGCGCCGCCCTCTCGGCCGGTGCCCATCCCACCCCCGCGGGAACACGGCGCATCGGAGGCTCACCGGAGGGAGACGAGTCCTGATCCCCTACGAATTGGTCACGGACTCGGAGCGGTTCGCCGAGCTGGTGGCCGAGGCGCGCGCGGAGTCCCACTACGCGCTCGACACGGAATTCCACCGCGAGCAGACCTACTACCCCCGTCTCGGCCTGCTCCAGCTGGCGTGGGCGGATCGGGTCGTCCTCGTCGACCCTCTGGCCGTCTCACCCGCACCCATCGCCGACCTGCTGCGGAGCACCGCCACGGCGGTGATGCACGCACCCGATCAGGATCTGGAGATCCTCCGGAATGTCGTCGGGGACATCCCGAGTCGCCTGATCGACACCCAGACGGCGGCGGGATTCTGCGGCATGCGATCGCCGTCGCTGCGCGATCTTCTCGACAGGTTCCTGGATGTCGATGTCGCCAAGGGAGATCGACTCAGCGACTGGCTGCGGCGACCGCTGGGATCTGAACAACTGGCGTACGCGGCGAACGATGTCCGTTACCTGCTGGCATTGTTCGACCGGTTGCGGGACGTTCTCACCGAACGAGGACGCCTTCACTGGTGCGAGGAGGAGTGCGAACGCCTCCGTCTGCGGGTGAACTCGCAGCGCCGCCCTGAGGACGCATGGCTCCGGGTTCGCGAGCTTCGCCGGCTGCCGAAGCGATCACACCCGCTTGCGGCCGCGGTGGCCGCGTGGCGGGAGCGCCGGGCCGCCCAGCAGGACCTTCCGGTGCGCTACGTCCTCAGCGACCTGGCATTGGCGGCCGTCGTCCAGGCAGCCCCGGCCACGCGGGCTGCACTCGAACGAGTGCGGGGCGTCGACGGTCGCGCTCTGGGCGGCGCCGCCGGGTCCGAGTTGCTGGCGGCCATCGCGGAGGCGCGACGCAACCCACCGAAGGTTGCCAAAGCGCCGAACGCGACCGGCAGGTCTCATCTGCAGCCTGTGGTGTCGCTGGCATCCGCCTGGCTGTCCCAGGTGGCTCGGGACGATGCACTCGACCCGGCACTCGTGGCCACCCGTGCCGACCTGGAGTCCTTCCTCGACGGCGATGCCGACTCGAGGCTCGCGCACGGTTGGCGCTACGAGCACTACGGCTCGCGTGTCTCAGAACTCGTCGCCGGGAAGGCGGCGGTGGCCCTCGAGCCGGGAGGCACACTCCGCCTCGAGGAGCGATCCGGACGGCCCCTGTGAGAGCATGAGGACCGCTGGCCGGAACGTCGCCGGCAGTCGGTTCGTGCCGGGCGGCGGCTCCCCGCGGGCGACTCGGGCTTGACAATGAGCACACCGGTGGCGGCTACACTGCTTTCCCCGCGAGAACACGCGGCGCTGCAAACAGGAATGACGTGGCCACTGCCACCAAGGCGACCACCGTCTCGAGTCTCGGAGTTCAGCCTGTGAAGAAGGGACGCCACCGGCGCTACGAGGAGGCCCGCTCTCTCAAGCGGACGAGCGACGGATTCGACGAACTCTTCGAGGACGACGAAGAGCCGTGCCCGGAGTGCGCCGCGCTGCCGGGCCACGATCATCGTTCGTGGTGCGCTGCTGCCACCGACGCGGGAGCCGAGGAAGCGAGCTCGTCGCCGGCGTGAGGATCGGAGGGGCCGTCAGCCGCCGGTCTCGTCCAGGATCTCGTCGAGTTTCAGAATGTCGTCCTCCAGCACCAGGCCGACGAACGAGCCGTCTGCGGTGACGACGGCGAGGATCTCCACGTCCGCCTGATCCATCGCCGCCACGGCGTCACGCACCGTCCATGAGGGTTGCGCGGCGGGGAGATCGGTGGCGACCATGTCGGCGACCGACATCACTTCCCACTCCGAGCGCGGCAGGTCGGCGATCTGGTCCAGACCGCACATGCCGACATAGCGGCTGCCGTCCACGACGGCGACCTCCCGCTCGCGGCGGCCGAGCACGTGCATCGTCATCAACTCGGAGATCGTGGCGTCGGGAGGCACGGTGAGCACGTCGGTCCGGAGCACGGCCGTGATGGGGAGCATGAAGCGTCGTTCGAGGTGTCCCAGACGTTCAGCCACCTGATGAGCCGAGACACTGGACCGCCCGGCGACCAGTTGCGCAACGGCGGCCGCCACGAGCGCAGGCACGACGAACGAGGAACCCTGGCTGGACTCGGCCACGAACATGACGGCGGCGATCGGGGCTCGATATCCGGCGCCGAGGAAGGCCGCAAGGCCGAGGGTGGGATAAAGACCGGTATCGGTCTGATCCAGCAGCACCCCCACGACGGTGCCCATCAGGACACCCTGGACCGCGAGGGGGATGAACAGGCCGCCCGTGCCACCACCGGTCAGGGAGGCCAGCGTGGCGAGGAGCCGGAAGCCGAACAATGCCACGACGAGCCAGACCCCTCTCGGCACCTCCAGAACCCACTCAGCGGAGCGCACCCCCGGGCCGAGGCTCAGGGGAGCCCCGTAGAGGGCATCGGTCGCGAACGCCAGACCGCAGAGCAGCCCCCCGGTGGCGAGGATGCGGGGGACGTGGCCGACGCGTCGTGGCAGAGCCTTGGCCCAGCGCACGAGCGTCGCGAACCCCCGGCCACCGAGGCCGGCGGTGACACCGACCAGGGCCCCTCCCAGCAGGTCGACGATCGCAAGCGTCCGAAGATCCCCCCCGAGGCCGCCGAAGACGGGCGTGGTGTCGCCGAGGACCACGGCGAAGACCAGGAAGCTCACTGCGGAGGCAACCAGCGACGGCAGGAGGGCCCGACGGGTCACGTCATCGCGGTACGGAGCCTCCAGCGCGAAGATCACACCCGTCGCAGGTGCTCTGAAGATTGCCGCCACGCCTGCCGCGGCGCCGGCGGTGAGCAGCATCCGCATCTCCTCGCGGCGCAGGAATCGCCCCAGGAGGCGCTGCAGGTTCTGTGCCAGCGAGGCTCCCGCGAAGATCGAGGGGCCTTCCATGCCCAGTGCTCCGCCGGATCCGATCGTGGCGGCGCCGGCGAGGAGCTTCGCCGGCAACTGGCGCAGCGGCATCCGCGGCGTTCGCTCATGGAAGGCTCTGATGTACTCATCGGACGTGGAGGGCGTCGTGCCTCTGCCCCCCACGACATGCAGCAGCACCGCGGCCGCGGACAGGCCGACGAGAGGTGCCACCGCCTGTTGCCACAACGGCAGGTGGAAGAGCCGTTCGAGCATGATCTCGATCACGAGCTGCTCGAACGCGGCCACGAGGAGGCCCACGACGACACCCACACCGACGGCGGCTCCCAGCACCCGGGGCAGCCGACCCACCGGCCGGAATGAGCGTAGGAAGCGCACCATTGCGAGGCTACCGGGCCCCTCTGTCGACTCTGAGAATCACCGGCGGGCCGGGGGAGCGGGTCCGCAGCGACGCGGCGACGGCCGCAGCGGGCAGACTTCGGGTATGGGAGGAATCGAGGACTCCCTCGAGGACCTTGCGGCACGGCTCGAGGGCATCGCCACAGACATGGACGACCTCGCGTACGAGCACCTGCGGGAAGCGGCCGCGGGCGGTGATCCCGGACACCTCGCCGCGGAGCGGCGCCTCATCAAGGCGCGCCGCGCGGTTGCCAGGGCCGTCGCCGCACTGGGCCGCCACGACGCGGAGGACGGCCCGATCGTCTGACAGACCGCTCCCCGAGCGGCGTCGCGGAGTCGGGCAGGAGTGGGGAGGTGCGGCGGTCAGGCGGTGAGATCCTCGGCACGCCGTGCGAGCGTGTCGAGCAGTTCGTCGAACGACTTCGCGAACGCGGCTACACCCTCGGCTTCGAGCACATCCGCGACCTCGCCGAGGTCGACACCGGCGCCGGCGACGTCCTCCAGGGTGGCTGCGGCCCTGCCGGCGTCGACGTCGATCGTCCGGCGCACCCTGCCGTGGTCCTCGAAAGCCTCGAGAGTCGGTTCGGGGAGCGTGTTCACCGTGTCGGGCCCGATCAGATTGTCCACGTAGAGCGTGTCCGGATAGGCCGGGTTCTTCGTGGAGGTCGAGGCCCAGAGGGGTCGTTGCAGGCGGGCTCCGCGGGCCACCAGAGCCTCCCAGCGCGCTCCGGCGAAGTAGCGCCGGAAGATGCCGTAGGCGATCTTGGCCTGCGCCACCGCGACCTGCCCCCTCAACGCGCGCGCCGCGGGGGTTCCGATGGCCTCCAGGCGCCGGTCGACCTCGGTGTCCACCCGGCTGACGAAGAAGGAGGCCACCCCGGAAACGTCGCCGAGATCGCCGGCGCGAGACTCGAGGCCGCTCAGGTAGGCCTCGATGACCTCTTCGTAGCGCTGGAGCGAGAAGATGAGGGTCACGTTGATGCTGCGTCCCTCGGCCGTCAGCGTGCGCAGGGCCTCGACGCCCGCCGCCGTGGCCGGCACCTTGACGTAGAGATTCGGGGCGTCGATCCGCTCGTGGAGCGCCCGCGCCGCGTCGACCGTCGCCGCCGCATCATGGGCGAGCTCGGGGGCCACCTCCACCGAGACGAAGCCGTCGACTCCCTCGCTGGCATCGTGGACCGGGCGCAGGATGTCGAGCGCGGCGGTGATGTCGCCGGTGACGAGTTCCCAGTAGCTCTCGGTGGTTCCGGCTCCGCCGCCGGTCAACTCGGCCAGGTCCCCGTCGTACGCGTCGCTCTCGGTCATGGCCTTCTGGAAGATGGTGGGGTTGGAGGTGATGCCCCGGCAGCCCCGGTCGATCCAGCGGCTCAGCTCGCCACCGGTGATCCAACTCCGTTTCAGGTTGTCCAGCCACGGGCTCTGCCCGCCCGAATCGTAGAGCTCGACCAGTCGGGTCATGGGGGCTCCTTCCCTCACACGGGTTGCATCGGGTCGGCACCACTGAGCCCGCCCGTCTCTCCCAATAGCTCCTTCGCGGTGTTCACGACCCGCTCGGGACTCATGCCGAGCTCCGCCAACACCACCGACCCCGGTGCCGACGCACCGAAACGATCGACTCCCAGGGCGCGATCCACCCATCGTTCCCAGCCCTGGGTGACCCCCGCCTCAATCGATAGCGAAGGACGCGCCGGCGGGATGACCGCATGCCGGTAGGCGGCGTCCTGGCCGGCGAACAGCTCCCAGCTCGGCATGGAGACGACCGCCGCGACGATGCCGTCGCGACGCAACTGCGCCGCTGCCTGCACGCACAGTGCGACCTCGCTGCCCGATGCCACGAGGGTGATGACCGCGCCGGGGGGTTCGTCGAGCACGTAGGCGCCGCGCGCAACGGCGTCGGGATCGGATCCCTCCAGGACCGGAGTTCCCTGCCGCGTCAGGATGAGCGCGGTCGGGCCGTCGGTCTCCAGAGCGATCCGCCATGCGCCCAGGGTCTCCGGACCGTCGGCAGGCCGGATGACCGGCAGGTCGGGGATCGCCCTCAGGCCGGCGACGTGCTCGACCGGCTGGTGGGTCGGGCCGTCCTCGCCGACGCCGAGGGAATCGTGGGACCAGCAGAACACGACTCTTGCCCGCGACAGGGCGGCGAGTCGCACCGCCGGGCGCATGTAGTCGCTGAAGACGAGGAACGTCCCACCGACCGGCAGGAGGCCCCCGTGGCGGGCGATGCCGACCATCATCGAACCCATGGCGTGTTCCCGGACACCGTAGAAGACCTGTCGAGCGTCACCGTCGTCCCGGCCCAGGGCACGCTCCCCGGCGAGTTTGGTCCCCGTGTTGCCCGTCAGATCGGCGCCGCCGGCCACGATGTTCTCCATGGCCGCCGCCGCGGCGTTGAGGCAGGCCCCGCTCGCCGCGCGGGTCGCGACCGGGGTTCCGACGTCCCAGGGCGGTAGGTCCGAGTCCCATCCCGGGGCTGCTTCGGCGGCCCACAGGGCCGGCAGATCGGGGCGGCGGCGCACGGCGTCGTCCCAGCGAGTCTCCCAGGATCGCCGAAGGGCGGTTCCCCGCAGACCGGCCTCACGGTAGTAGTCGAGAACATCGGGGGGTACCCAGAAGGTCTCCCCGGGTGGCAGCCCCAGCGCCTCCTTGGTACGGGCAATCTCGTCGTCGAACAGCGCGTACCCGTGAGCGGCGGGGGCGTCGGTGAGATCCGGGGAGGGGTGTGCGATGTGGCTGCGCAGGATGAGAAGGGATGGCGCTTCGTTCTCCATGGCGCGCCGCAGCGCCGCTTCGAGCGCATCGAGATCATCGGCCACGTCACCGAGAGTCTCGGTGTGCCAGCCGTAAGCCGAGAACCGGCGCTCCGCATCGTCGGAGAGCCACAGATCGGTCGTGCCGTCGATGGACACGCGGTTGTCGTCGTAGACGTAGACGAGGCGACCGAGCCCCAGATGACCCGCGAGCGATGCCGCCTCGTGGCTGACCCCTTCGGCGAGGTCACCGTCGCTGCAGATCACGAAGGTGTGGTGATCGCAGAGATCGGTGCCGTAACGGGTGCGGAGCCAGCGTTCGGCCATTCCCATGCCGACCGCGTTGGCGAACCCCTGGCCCAGCGGTCCCGTCGTGACCTCCACGCCGATGGCGGTCTCCGCCTCGGGGTGGCCGGGAGTCCGGCTTCCCCACTGCCGGAACGCCTTCAGATCATCCAGGGTGAGGCCGTATCCGCAGAGAAAGGCCATGGCGTACTGGAGGATCGAGGCATGGCCGGCGCTGAGGACGAACCGGTCCCTGTCGGGCCAGTCCGGGGCCGAGGAGTCATAGGTCATCACCCGACTCCAGAGCACGTGTGCGAGCGGCGCGAGGGCCATCGCCGTCCCCTGGTGTCCCGAGCGGGCGGCGTGCGGACCGTCCATCGACAGCCCGCGGATCACGGCGACGGCGCGCTGCTCGAGGGCCTGGTCGCGGGCACCCGGGCCCGGCCCGGTTGAGCGACGGGAGTCGATGGCGGTCACGAGCCCGGCGCCCCGCCGAACAGGGCCACGGAGGCCGTGAAGCCGTGCAGGTAGCTGCGCTCACCCACCGGACCGATCTCCCCTGCACAGAACATTCCCGCCAGCGGGGCCGGTGCGATGGCCCCCGAGACCAACGCGGCGTCATGGTTCTCGGTTCCGAAGAGTCGCCGTCCCCTGCCATTGCAGGTGAACAGCAGTGCACCGTCCGCCCGGCGCCCCGCCATGAGCCGGGTGAGATCCTCTCCCGCGGTGGTCGCATCACGGACATGGAACTGCACGACGCTGCCGGTCTCGACGGCGTCGCCGACGGCGAGCGCCCGGGATTGCCGCTCGACGCCCAGAACGCCCCGGACCAGGAAGTCACCCCGGTCGAACTCCAGCTTCTGCTCGTTCACGACTATGCCGATGTGGAGACCCCGCTGCACGAGGGCGCGTTCGTCGTCGTCGAGGCCGCCGACGATCTCCTGGAGACGCTCGAGCGCCGGGCGACCACCCAACTCGTGAATGAGATTGCGTTCGCCCTTGGTCACGACGTACGGGCGGCCGATGGGCCGGCACCCCTGGGACACGACCGTGTCGACCTCGGCGCCGGAGTCCAGCAGCAGACCGACCGCGCCGTCGTCGAAGACCTCGCCGCCGAGTACCAGGCGGTTCCCGCCGGGAGCGCCGGCCGCCGATGCCAGGCCACCGATGACATGGAGGCTGCAGCCGCTGCTGTGGACTTCCTGAAGAAGGCGGTCGGCAGGGAAGCTGAACGGGTCGGCGAGCAGCAGCAGCGTCCGGAGGCGGTCGTCGAGTTCGGGCAGGTCGGCGAGAGGCGAGTGATCGCGACCCAGCGCGGGCCCGAGGCGAACCGGCATGCCGTCGGCGATGTGGGCACCCCAGGCCACGACGGCCGGCACCTCCTCCAATTCCCGACCTCCTGCGATGACCGACACGGCGCTCGCACCCAACATCGCGTCGGGGGCCAAGCGCTCACCCAGGACCGCCGCGAGGGCGTCCATCGCGCCGAGGTGCGCTGTCGTGGCGAAGAAGACGACGACGGTGGGGGAGTGGTCTCCGAGCGATTCGGCGAGTTCGCTCGATACCGCATCCGCCGCCTCCGGCGTGGAGTCCGCCTCCGAGAACGCGATCGCGATGCTCATCGAGCCTGCGCGGCTGACGGCGTCCTCATCCATCCTCCTGAGGCGGGACGAGGAGGGTGTACGGAACCACCACCGATGGTTCCTCGCCGATCCGGCAGTGTGCCTCCACCGTGCCGTACTCCGAGAACTCCATCTCGGCGCGAACGAGGCGGAAGCTGAACTTCCCCGGATCCACCTGGAGGTACTGGACGTTCCGGGCGATCTGCTCGCCATCGCGGGTGTAGACCACCTCGAGCACCCCCGTACCGTCGCTGTCGCCGGGGCAGCGCACGATCACGACAAGATGCGGCGCCCAGACCAGCGGCAGCTCCGTCGGGGCGACCGCGGAGAACTGCACACCCGTCAGGTCGATGCGAGTGGAGGGCCCCGGTACCTGGCGCACATCGATCTCGTCGATGAAAAGCGCTGCGACGATCTGCACGCCCTGACCGTATCGCCTTCGCCGGCGCGATCGGGGATTATGGAACCCGGGTGTACCGCCCGCCGGCGCTGCCCGCGACGGGGACCGGGGCTCGTCGATCCCTGCGGGGAATCGGCCGGCCGTTCGCCGACACGGCGGAGCCGTATCCCACCCCGGGCGCCGATCGCGTGGGGGCGACGCCTACAGTTTGAGCGGAATGTTCCGCTTCTTCGTCCCCCTGGTGCTGCTCGCCGTTGCGGTCGCGACACTGCTCGTGTCCAACAGGCTCGCCGAAGAGCCTCCGGTGGCGGTCCCGCGAGGGGTTGCGGCGGCGGACGTCCCGCTCCTGTCGGTACGACGCCTTCCCACCGTCGCCGCCGCGAGCACACCGGAGCCCGTGCTGCCGCTCCGCCGGTCGACGCTCGAGCGCGACCTGACGGCCCTGGTGCTTCATGCCCCCGCGCGCAGTTGCATCGCCGTTCGCCAGGACGGCGCCGACCTCTTCGTCCACGAGTCCACCGAACCGCTGCAGCCGGCATCGCTGCAGAAACTGGTGACCGCCCAAGCCGCCCTCGCCGCCCTCGGCGCGGACTACACCTATCGCACCACGGCGATCGCCGAGGCGGAGCCGGTGGGGGGCGTTCTCCCCAGCGATCTCTATCTCGTCGGCGCGGGGGATCCACTCCTCGCAACCCCGGAGTATGCGGCCCTGCTGGCGAGCGATGGGGTGGCCGCCACACAACTCGACGATCTCGCTGCAGACCTCGTCGCCGATGGCCTCGTTCGCATCGAGGGTGGCGTGATCGCGGTGGACAGCCGCTACGACGATGTTGCGTCTATTCCCTCCTGGCCGGCGGACTGGGTGCGCAACGGCGTGGCGGGCACGCTCAATGCGGTCGCCCTCAACCAGGGGTACGAGACCCCGCCGGGTCTCGCGGGCAGGGCAGGGCTCCTTCCCGAATCCGAGCCCGCCCGGCGGACCGCGGCGCTCTTCGATGACATGCTCGAGGCGCGTGCGGTGCGCATCCCCGAGCGGCCGGAGGTGGCCGCTCGCGACCGGGACTTCAGTGGCTTCATCGAGTTGGGCGATGTCGAGTCGGCTCCGCTCAGCGCCCACCTGGAATTCATGTTGGGGGAGAGCGACAACACGACGGCCGAGTTGCTCCTGAAGGAGCTCGGGCTGGTGCACACGGGTCGGGGCACGACACTGGACGGGGCCTTGGCCGCCCTGGAGCTTCTGGCCGAGGAAGCGAGCCGTCCGATACTTGTCTTCCCACCGGCAGACGGCTCGGGGGCCAGCCCCGACAACGAGTTGACCTGCAGCCAGGCCGTCGAGATCCTCGAGATCGGCGGTCCCGACGGTCCACTGGCCTCCTACCTTCCGGTCGCCGGACAGTCGGGAACCCTTCAGCACCGCTTCGTCGACTCCACAGCCGCGGGGCGGGTCCGGGCGAAGACGGGCTCGCTCCCGGGAGTTCGCTCCCTGGCAGGGTTCGCCACGGGGTCCGACGGCCGCCCGATCACGTTCGCCGCGATCCTGAACGGCGAGTCGCTCGCCGCCGTGACCGCGGATCAGTTCCTCCAGCAACTCCTCGAGGTCCTCGTGGCCCATCCCAACTACGAGGACAGCGTCGACGGCACGAGCGCCGGAGGGGAATAGCACCCGTGGAGGCCGAGCAAGCGGCCTCCGGCGGCCCGGCGATCCGGGAACTGCCGATGTTCCCGCTGCAACGCACGCTGCTGCCCACCGAACCGCTCCCGCTGCATGTCTTCGAGCCTCGCTACCGCGAGCTGACGCGACACTGTCTCGAGACCGATCGACTCTTCGGGGTCGCGCTGATCATGCGGGGCTCAGAGGTCGGGGTCGATCCGGACCAGGAACGCAGCGCCGCGGCGACCTTGGCGCGAATCGAGGAGGCACAGGCCCTCGATGGCGGCCGCTGGCTGCTCCAGGTGACCGGCGTTGCGCGGCTGCGCATCCATGGGTGGCTGCACGAGGCTCCCTACCCGCGCGCTCTCACCGAGCCTTGGGCGGATCCTCCGGCGTCGCCGGCGGACGCCCGTGACCGGATCGACACGATCGTGGCCACCTTCGACCGGTTGGCGGTGGCGCTCGAGAGTCCCTCGGATGGCTCGCGGGCGAACCGCCGGCACTCGATCGATGCCGGCATGCTGAGCAGCGAACCCGCCACGGCATCGTTCCAGTTGTGCGCAGCGGCTCCGCTGGGTGAGTTGGATCGCCTCCGCCTTCTCGGCGCCGCGGGCACTCTCGATCGTCTCGACATCCTGGTTGAGTTGCTGGGAGAGCTGGAAGCGACGGTTCGGCTGATGCGCAACCTCGACGACGAGCCGTGACGACCGGCGATCTCCGGGCGGGTTCCGCGGAATCAGGCTGGATCGGGCCGGGCGGTAGACTTTCGACCATGGTTCCGGCTGCGGGCGATGAATCGCGGCACGAGGCGCGGCATGAGCAGCGCCCTGTCGAGGAGCCGGACGCCGGAGCCCGTGCGACGGGCGCCGGGACACCGCCGAGCACCGGCCCGGCCGACCCGGGCGAGGCGCTCGCCGAACTGCGTAACGTCGTGGCGGCCTATTTTCGCCAGGAGGCCCTGGACCCGCTCAAGCGCCTGGGAGTCTGGCTGGGGTTCGGGCTTGCCGGTGGCGTCTTCCTCTGCACGGGTCTCGTGCTCCTGGCGCTGGCAGGACTGCGGGCGCTGCAGACCGAGACCGGCGGTCACCTGGCCGGCAGCCTGAGTTGGAGTCCGTACGCAATCGTCCTCGCCGGTGTCCTGGTGGTCTTCCTCGTCGCCAGGTCGGCGGCGCGGGCGCGCCGCCGCGGGACCGAGGAGTCAGCAGAGTGAGTCCGGACCCGGCCCGCATCGATCGCGCAGACCTCGAAGCCAAGCTGACCGAGTTGGCCGAGGCTCTGAACACCGCAAGCGCCCCGGCTCGCCAAGCCGCGTGGAGGGTGGGGATGCTCAGCGCCGCGCTCGGCGTGGTCGTGGCGTACTTCCTCGGCAGGCGTCGCGGGCGCCTGTCCCGCACATTCGTCGAGTTGCGACGCTACTGAGGTCCGCGTTCATGGGTTCCGCCGGTCGGCTGCTGGCTCTCGCCCGCCGGCGAGGCATCACCCGTGGCCTGCTCGGAGGACGTTCCGGCTGGCTCCTCGTGGGCCTGGCGGCTTGGGGTCTGCGAGGGCTGCGGCAAGCTCTCCGGCCGACGGAACCGGCCGTTCGCACCCGCCTGCGACTGCGTCCCGGGGATCGGCTCGTCGTGACGGACGTCCCGCGGCACCGGCGCCGCTGACCGTCCCCGGCACGTGAACTGCGAAGGGACGACGCCGGCGCCATCGGAGCCTGATGCGCCAACCTCGACCCCACCGGAGGACGGTGGCGCCGGAGACGCGGCGGCAGGATTCGCCGACGGCGACCTCGTTCTGCTGGTGGACCGGAAGAACCGGAGTTACCTGCGCCGGCTGGAGTCCGGGGGATTCTTCCACTCGCATTCGGGGCTCCTCGCATGGGACGACCTGGCGGGTCGACCCGAGGGGACCGAGGTGCGATCGGCGGGAGGGACACGATTCCTGGCGTTCCGCCCGACGCTGTCGGACTTTGTGATCAAGATGAAGCGCGGTGCCCAGGTCATCTATCCGAAGGACCTCGGTCCCATGCTGCTGCTGGCCGACATCGCTCCCGGCCACCGTGTGCTGGAGTCCGGCGTCGGATCGGGCGCACTCTCGCTCGCCCTGCTGCGCGCCGGCGCCCATGTGGTCGGATACGAGATCCGGAGCGACTTCGCCCGCCGAGCGCAGAAGAACGTTCGTGAGTTCCTTGGACCGGAGGCCATGCATCGCTATCGCGTCGAGGAACGGGACTGCTACGAGGGGATCGACGTCGAGGCGCTGGATCGCGTCGCTCTGGATCTCCCCGAGCCTTGGCGCGTGGCGCCGCACGCCGCCCAGCGGCTGCGGCCCGGCGGCATCCTCGTCGCATACACGCCGAGTGTCGTGCAGGCGACGCGACTGCGCGAGGCGCTCGAACGGGGTCCGTGGGCGCTGGCGGCGACGGTGGAGGTCCTGCAGCGGGGATGGCACATTGCCGGGGAGGCGGTCAGGCCCGACCACCGCATGGTGGCGCACACGGGGTTCGTGACCCACGCGCGGCGCCTGCCGGCATAGGGGACGGCCGCCCATGACCCTGCTCGATCTGGCGGTGCTGGGTCTGCTGTTGCTCGGAGCGCTGTTGGGCCTGCGCACCGGCCTGCTACGGCCCGGGCTCGCCTGGTTGGGAGTGGCGCCCGGCTTGCTGGTGGCCACGCGGATCCTGCCGTGGGTTCTCGATGAGACCGCGCCGCACGCCGACCCCTGGCATCCGCTGGCCTTCCCGCTGGGCGTCACGGCGGGAGTCCTGGTCGCCGGTGCCCTCGTGGGACACCTCGCCGGTTACCTCATCGGGAAGTTGCTGCACATGGCCCTCCCGGAGAGCCTGCGCAACGCCGATCGGATAGCGGGATGCATCGTGGTCGCAGCGGTTGTGGGAACCATGCTCTGGCTGCTCACACCGACCGTGGCCACCACGCCGGGTTGGCCGGCGGAGCAGTCCGAGGGCTCGTTCTTCGTGCGGTTGAGCCTCGAGCGCCTGCCGGCGCCGCCCGAAGCGCTCGACCGGGTCGTCGCCTGGGTGCGGCTCAACGCCGGATAGCACGCCGACCGGCCGCCGGCCGCGCCGAAGTGGACGCGATAGGAGATTGTCGAGAGAACGCGCCGTCGCTCAGGCGTCGATCTCGATGAAGATGCACTCCCCGGGGCATTCCTCGGCGGACTCGATCGTCGCCTCTTCCTGGCCGTCGGGGACGATGGCCAAACCGGTCGGGCCGCCCGGATCGCTGAAGATGGTGTCGCCCTCGCGCACGTACGCCAAGCCATCGTCGAGCAGAGTGAACACGTCCGGCGCGATCTCCTCGCAGAGACCGTCGCCCGTGCACAGATCCTGGTCGATCCAGACCTTCATCTTGCCGCTCCCCGGTTGACTGGATGGTGCGTGCTTGACCGGCAATTCACCGCCGCTGTGAGTATAGCGCCGGCCCCGGCACGCCCCGCATGGACTTGGTTGGACGCCACGGCCGACTCTGACCAGAGCGCACCGCAGCCGGATCGAGTGTAGTCACCTGAACTCATGGCGCCGCGTGTAGGGTCGGATCCGACGACCGCAGAGGGAGGTGAGACCCATCGACGATGTCCCGAAGGATCAGAGCGTCCAGTTGAAGCTGCTCCGCCAGGAGATCGAGGCGCTGCGCCGACGGCTTCAGGACACCCCCCAGCGCATCCGCACGCTGGAGGAACGCCTGCTGGAAACCAAGGGCCAGCTGGCACAGGCCGTCTCGCAGAACGAGAAGCTGACCCACACGCTGCGCGAGGCGCGCGAGCACATCGGAGCCCTGCGCGAGGAGGTCGAGAAGCTCACCCAGACCCCGAACGCCTACGGCACCGTCATCCAGCTGAACGACGATGGAACCGCCGACGTCTTCTCCTCGGGTCGCAAGATGCGCGTGGCGATCCACCCCGACGTGGAGGGAACCCTCGAACGCGGCCAGGAGGTCGCCCTGAACGACTCACTCAGCGTGGTCCTGGCCCGCGCCGCCGACGGCACCGGCGAAGTCGTCACGCTGACCGAACTGCTCGAGGGCGGGACGCGAGCGGTCGTCAGCTGCCGCGCCGACGAGGAGCGCGTCGTCGACCTCGCCGACGGGCTGCAGAACGTTCCCCTCCGCGTCGGCGATCCGATGCTGATGGACCCCCGCTCGGGCGTTCTCACCGAGCGGCTGGCGCGCTCGGAGGTCGAGGATCTCGTGCTCGAGGAGGTCCCCGAGGTCACCTACGAGGACGTCGGAGGCCTTGACGTGCAGATCGAGAAGATCACCGACGCCGTCGAGTTGCCATTCCTCTACGCGGATCTGTTCGCCGAGCACCGCCTCCCGGCGCCGAAGGGCATCCTGCTCTATGGACCTCCCGGATGCGGCAAGACCCTCATCGCCAAGGCCGTCGCCAATTCGCTCGCCACGAAGGTGAGCGCAGCGACCGGCAACGACAAGGCCCGGAGCTACTTCTTGAACATCAAGGGGCCGGAGCTGTTGAACAAGTACGTGGGCGAGACGGAGCGGCAGATCCGCCGTGTCTTCCAGCAGGCTCGGGAGCGATCGGCGGAGGGTTGGCCCGTCATCGTCTTCTTCGACGAGATGGAATCGCTGTTCCGGATGCGCGGCAGCGGCATCAGCTCGGACATGGAGTCCACCGTCGTGCCCCAGTTGCTGGCGGAGATCGACGGCGTTGAGGCTCTCCGCAACGTCATCGTGATCGGTGCCTCGAACCGGGAGGACCTCATCGATCCCGCGATCCTGCGTCCCGGACGGCTCGACGTGAAGATCAAGATCGAGCGTCCGGACGCCGAGGCCGCCGCCGCCATTTTCGCCCGCTATCTCACCTCCGACCTCCCCATCGCACAGAGCGCCGTCGAACTGATCGGTGGCGGGGAGAGGGACAAGGCGGTTCGCGGGATGATCGAGCAGACGGTCGCGGAGATGTACAGCGCCGAATCGCACAACGAGTTCCTCGAGGTCACCTACCAGAACGGCGACAAGGAGACGATGTACTTCCGGGACTTCGCCTCCGGGGCGATGATCGAGAACATCGTCCGCCGGGCCAAGAAGCTCGCCATCAAGCGCGTCATCGCAGGGGGCGCCGGGGGCATCACCCTCGAGGACCTCCTGGAGTCGGTCACCCAGGAGCACGCCGAGCACGAGGATCTCCCCAACACCACCAACCCCGACGACTGGGCAAAGATCGCCGGCAAGAAGGGCGAGCGGATCGTCTTCGTGCGGACGCTCGTGCACCGCGACGACACCAACACCGGCGGGCGCTCCATCGAGCGCGTCGCCACCGGCCAGTACCTCTAGCGCCGCGCTCCGCACAGGCACATCGGCAAGTGGTCGTCCCGAAGATCTGCGGGCTCGAGACCGAGTACGGGATCACGCATCGCGGCACCGAGGAGTCGAACCCGATCACAGCCTCGTCGCTGCTGATCAACGCCTACCTCGCCGGTCTCCAGCATGCACCCGGCTCGCCGATGGCACGCGTCGAGTGGGACTTCGAGGACGAGATGCCCGGGCGGGACGCGCGCGGCATCGGCGGCGGCGACCTGGCCTACGAGCCGGAGACACACCTCGTCAACGCCGTGCTGACCAACGGTTCGCGCTACTACGTCGATCACGCCCACCCGGAGATCTCCGGGCCGGAATGCGCCGACGCGCGCAGTGCCGTCCTGTGGGACCGCGCTGCCGACGTCATCGCACAGCGTTCCATGCAAGCGGCGCGGAAACTGCTGCCGGAGGGCCAGGAGCTCGTCGTCTACAAGAACAACTCCGACGGCAAGGGGAACTCATACGGCTGCCACGAGAACTACCTCATGGATCGGTCGACCCCGTTCGGTCGGATCGTCCATGGGGCCACGGCCCACTTCGTGACCAGGCAGATCTTCTGCGGAGCCGGCAAGGTGGGCACGGAGGCCCCCGGCGCCGAACGCTTCTCGGTCCCGTTCCAGGTCTCCCAGCGCGCTGACTTCTTCGAGGAGGAGGTGGGTCTGGAGACAACGCTGAAGCGCCCCATCGTGAACACGCGGGACGAGCCCCACGCCGACGCACGGCTCTACAGGCGCCTGCACGTCATCGTCGGCGATGCCAACCTCTCCGAGGTGGCGACCCTTCTCAAGATCGGCACGACCGCACTGGTGCTGGCCCTCATCGAGCAGGATCTGTTCCCGGAGGATCTCTGCTTCGCCGCTCCCGTGCAGGCGATCCGGCTCGTCAGTTGCGACCTCACGCTGCGCCGCCCGCTGCGCCTCGCCGACGGCAGCACCGCAACCGCCCTCGACATCCAATGGGACCTCCTGGAACGCTGCGGCAAGTACTGCGACAACTTCGGGAGCGACGCTGTCGGCGGGGAGGTCGCAGCCGAAGTCCTCGAACGCTGGGAGTGGGTGCTCACGCAACTCGAGAGCGATCCTCTGGCGCCGGCCACAACGGTGGATTGGGTGGCGAAGTACCGGCTGCTGGACGCCTACCGGGAGCGTTCCGGATGCAGCTGGACGGACCCGCGCCTGCAGGCGCTGGATCTGCAGTATCACGACCTGCGGCCGGACCGCTCGGTGGCCGATCGGCTGGGGCTGGAGAGACTCGTGCAGACCGACGAGGTCCACTGGGCGATCGAGAACCCACCGACAGACACCCGGGCATACTTCCGCGGTCGCTGCCTGCAGGAGTTCGGTTCCCATGTCGTGGCGGCGAACTGGGACTCGGTGGTGTTCGACCTGGGTGCGGAGACGCTGCGGCGCGTGCCCATGATGGAACCCTCCCGCGGGACACGTCGCCATGTGGCTAGGTTGTTCGAGGAGTGTCAGACTCCGGCCGACCTCATCGGGCGGCTGCAGCAGTGACGGGTGAGCACGAGGACCATGGCTGAACGAGAGCAGATCCAGAAGTCGAGCCGGTCGGAATCCGATCCCGAGCAGGCAATCGAGTCGCCGGAGGCGAGCCGCTCCGGGGAGCGCCTGAAAGCCGAACTGGACGATCTGCTCGACGAGATCGACGAGGTCCTGGAGACGAACGCCGAGGAGTTCGTGAACTCCTACATCCAAAAGGGCGGTCAGTAACCCCCACGGGTGCCGTCGCGCCGGGAGAGGCGACGCTGGTCCGTTTGCGATCTCGCCGCGAGTAGCCTCGCGACATGGATCTGCCGCTGCATCGGAGCCTCCCGACGTTCAGCATCGGCGAGGATCCCGGCCCCAGTTTCACCGGCCTGCTCGCAGCCGCCTCCACGAACGCGGGTTGGGCGGAGCGGTCCGAAGCAGATGCTCACATGGACCTCCCCGGTGTCGCACACGGCACGACCGTCGTCGCGCTCCGGCATCGTGCCGGGGTCGTTCTCGCAGGCGATCGGCGGGCGACGGCGGGCAATTTCATCAGCCACCGCACGATCGAGAAGGTGTATCCCGCCGGGCGCCATGGCGGTGTCGCGATCGCCGGCGCGGCCGGGCCCTCGATGGAGATGGTCCGCCTCTTCCAGTTGCAACTCGAGCACTACGAGAAGGTGGAGGGTCAGCCGCTGAGCCTGGACGGCCAGGCGAATCAACTCTCACAGATGGTGCGCGCCAACCTGTCCTCGGCTCTGCAGGGGCTCGTCGTCGTTCCGCTGTTCGCCGGTTGGGACGGGAGGCAGGAGCGGGGCCGCCTCTTCCAGTACGACGTCACCGGCGGACGCTACGAGGAGCAGGACTATGCGGCCGGCGGGTCGGGCGGCCTGCACGCCGGGACTGTCGTCAAGCTCGGATTCCGTCCCTCGCTGGAGCCTTCCGAGGCCGTCGACCTCGCCATCTCGGCACTCTTCCAGGCCGCCGACGAGGACTCTGCCACCGGCGGCCCAGATCTCGTCCGCGGCATCTTCCCCACGGTCGTCGACATCGATGCCGACGGTTACCGCCGCCTCGACGACGAGGATGTCGAGGAGCGGTTCCGCGCGCTGCTGGGATCGCTCGACGCCGACGAGGCGCCGGACGCCTCCCGGCAGCGGTGAGATCTTCCACCTCTGAGTCCGTGACTTCGGTGACGACCCGCTGACGAAACGAGCACCGGCCATGAACATGCCCTTCTACGTGGCGCCCGAGCAGATCATGAAGGACCGGGCCGACTACGCGCGCAAGGGAATCGCCCGGGGGAAGAGCCTGGTCGCGGTGACGTACCGCGACGGCATCCTGCTCTGCGCCGAGAACGTGTCGAACACGCTGCGCAAGATCAGCGAGATATACGACCGCATCGCCTTCGCCGGGGTGGGCAAGTACAACGAATTCGACCAGTTGCGGATCGCCGGGGTCCGCCACGCCGACCTCAAGGGATACTCCTACAGCCGTCAGGATGTCGACGCCCGCAGCCTCGCCAACCAGTACGCGCAGATCCTCGGGCAGATCTTCACCCACGAGATGAAGCCCATGGAAGTGGAGATTCTCGTTGCTGAGATAGGGGAGGAGCCGGGCAGCGAGCAACTGTTCCACATCCTCTACGACGGCACGGTCAACGACGAGAGTCGCTGTTCGGTCCTCGGTGGCGAAACCGAGGCCATCTCCGAACGTCTCGAGAATGCCTACGAGAGCGGACTCGAGGCAGGCCCGGCGTTGCGCTGTGCCGCCGGCGCCCTGGGAGGCTCGGACCGCACGCTCGCGGCGGATGACCTCGAGGTCGCGTTGCTGGACCGGAATCTCGGTCGGCGCTGCTTCCGGCGCTTGGAGATGGCCGAGATCGACGCCTTCCTGCACGTTCCGGAAGGAGACCCCGCCGGCGCGGGTGCCTCCGGAGCCGAGGACTAGGGTCCGTCCGGTGCAGCGGCGCATCTACGGGATAGAGAACGAGTACGGGGTCACCTTCGCCCTCGGCGGCCAGCGGCGCCTCAGCCCCGACGAGGTGGCGCGCTATCTCTTCCGGCGCGTCGTGTCGTGGGGGCGCAGCAGCAACGTCTTCCTGGCCAACGGAGCCCGGCTGTACCTCGACGTGGGATCGCACCCCGAGTACGCCACACCCGAGTGTGACTCCCTCTACGACCTCGTCGTCCATGATCGTGCGGGGGAGTTGGTGCTCGATCAGCAGGTCGTCTATGCCCAGGAGCGGCTCAACGCCGACGGCATGCGGGGGGAGATCTACCTCTTCAAGAACAACACCGACTCGGCAGGGAACTCCTACGGCTGCCACGAGAACTACCTCACGACGCGTCGAGAGGAACTCGCCGAGTACAGCGAGGTGCTGATCCCCTTCCTCGTCACCCGGCAGATCTATGCCGGTGCCGGCAAGATCCTGCTGACTCCCCGCGGAGCCCGGTATTGCATCAGCCAGCGCGCCGAGCACATCTGGGAGGGGGTCTCCAGCGCCACGACACGCTCCCGCCCCATCATCAACACGCGCGACGAGCCGCACGCGAACGCCGAGTTGTTCCGCCGCCTGCACGTCATCGTCGGGGACTCCAACATGAGCGAGTACGCCACGTTCCTGAAGGTCGGGGTCTGCAGCATCCTCCTGCAGATGCTGGAGGAACCGTCAGTGGTCCTGCGTGACATGACACTGGAGAACCCCATCAGGGCGATCCGGGAGATCAGTCACGACGACTACACGAAGATCAGCGAGGGGACCAAGCCCTGGCGACGCGTGCGCCTTGCCAACGGGCGACTGATGAGCGCGCTGGACATCCAGCGCGAGTACTTCGAGCGGGCCCAGGAGTTCTCCACCCGGTTCGACATCGGCGTCGAGCAGAAGCGCGCCCTGCAGATGTGGGGCCACTGCCTGGAGCGTCTGGAGGAGGATCCCCTGAGCCCCGACCGCGAGTGCGACTGGGTCATCAAGTACCACCTCATCAACTCCTACCGCGAGCGGCACGGCCTCGGCTGGGAGGATCCGAGGCTTGCGCTGCTGGATCTCAAGTACCACGACGTGAGCCGTGAACGGGGACTCTTCTACAAGCTGCAGCAACGCGACCTGGTCGAGTCCATCTGTGTGGACAGCGACGTCGTGGAGGCCATGAACCGGCCACCGCAAACAACGCGGGCCCGGTTGCGCGGGGAGTTCGTGCGCCGAGCGAAGGAACGTAAGCGGGACTACACCGTGGACTGGGTCCACCTCAAGCTGAACGACCAGGCGCAGCGCACGGTGTTGTGCAAGGACCCGTTCCGCTCACACGACGAGCGGGTCGAGAAGCTCATCGCATCGCTGTGAGCGGGCGCCGGGAGACACACCGGTGACGACTCCGGCGAGCACGAAACTGGAGCGGCTCCTGAATCTGACCGCGGCCCTGCTCGATACCGAACGCCTGCTTCCCGCAGCGGAGATCCAGGCCAAGGTGGCGGGTTACGCAAGCGGCAAGGAGGCCTTCCGGCGCACCTTCGAACGGGACAAGAGCGAGCTCCGCCGTATGGGAATCCCGCTCACGGTCGGCAGTGTCCCTGCGAGCGATCCCCCTGTGGAGGGTTACCGCATACGTCCCCAGGACTATTACCTTCCCGACCCCCAACTCGACGAGGAGGAGCGCGTCGCGCTGCACCTGGCGACCTGCGCGGTCCGTCTCGAGGGCACATCGCCCGATACGGCGTTCTGGGCACTCGGCGGGCGACCCGCTGACGGCGATCCCGGTCCCGAGTTGGCGGTCATCCCCTCCGATGAGAATCTCGCCCTGCTCTACCGGGCCGTCTGCGAACGCAGGGTGGCGACGTTCGGGTATCGCGAGGAGCAGCGCTCGCTCGAACCGGCTCGACTGCACTTCGCCCGCGGCCATTGGTATGTGGCGGGCCACGACCGCGACCGGCAGGAGTGGCGGCACTTCCGCCTCGACCGCCTCCGGGATCTGGAGATCGCGGACCCCGGGGGATTCGCACCGCGGCCATCCGACGCCGCCGACCTCATGCGCCCGCCCTGGGAGATCGGCAGCGACGCCGTGGTGGCGGAACTCGACGTGGCGGCCGAGATGGCGGACTGGGCCCTGGCACAGACCGGGCAAGGACTCCGGCACGAGTGGCGACCTGACGGGACCCTCCGGCTGGAGGTGTCGGTCGCCAACACCGGGGCTCTCGAGGACTTCGTCATCGGCCTCCTCGAACACGCCACGCTCCTCGGTCCCGCGAACCTGCGAGAGAACCTGCTCCGGCGGCTGCGTGCGTGCGCGTCGTCAGGGGAGGGTGGGGCCGCCCCACCCGCGGAGACCCCGGTCTCGCGCCCGGCGGTGGGAACCCAACGGGCGGCGCCGGAACCGTCGGGGCCCGCATCGGGATCGGCGCGCCGGACGCTGACCTCCGCTGATCGCATGCAGCGTCTGCTGCAGCTGATCCCGTGGGTCGCAAGTCGCCAGGGTGTCGAACTGGAGGAGATCACCGAGCGGTTCGACTATCCCGCCGGGGAGCTACTCGACGACCTGCAGCAGGTGGTCTTCATGGTGGGCGTCCCCCCGTACACACCCGACGCCCTCATCGAGGTGGAGGTCGAGGACGGCCTCGTCCAGATCAACTTCGCCGACTACTTCCGGCGCCCGCTTCGCCTGACACCACCTCAGGCGGTCGCTCTGATCGTCGCGGCCACGAGCCTCCTCGGTGTCAGCGCCGACAGCGCGCTGGCCCGCGGACTGGCCAAGATCGCCGCGGCGCTCGGTGTCGACCCGGCCGAGGCGCTGGAGGTGCACCTCGGCGCCGGCGCATCGGAACTCCTGGAGGTCCTGCAAGAGGCCTGCCGGAGCCGGCGGCCGGCGATGATCCGCTACTACAGCTACGACCGCGACGCCGTGACCACGAGGGTGATCGAGCCGCATCGGCTCTTTGCCCACGAGGGTGCCTGGTACGTGCGCGCCCATTGCCGGACGGCGCTCCATGAGCGCACGTTCCGCCTCGACCGGATGACCGCGGCGGAACTGACCGCCGAGACCTTCGCTCCGCCGCCCGGACCGGTCACCGCAGTGGTCTGGGACCCTCCCGACGATGCGCCGTGGGTCGACCTGGCGCTGGATCCCGGCGCTCACTGGATCCTGGACTACTACCCGACCATTCGGTGCTCCTGGGAGGGCGATCGCTGCCTGGCGCGCTTGCAGGTCGGCGGGATCGCCTGGCTGGAGCGCCTGCTGCTGCGGCTCGGCCCTGCCGCCCGGGTGCTGGCCGGCGAGGGCATCCCGCACGACATCGCGGCTGCGGCGGCGCGACGGATACTCGCTCGGTACGGCGAATAACCGCAGGGCTGAGACCCTCGTCGGTTACGGTGAATGCCCGATGACGGAGCAACCGCCGCGGGATGGCTCGCGCGAACCGGACCCTTCCGATCCCGCCTGGGTCGACCACATCCTCGATCAGTTGACGAGCCGGCCCATGCCTGCGGGCCCGGACGTGGAACCTGTGGCCGCGCCAGGAGTCGAGCCGGCCGACTCGCCGGAGGACGCCCTGCTGGAGGACAGTCCCCCGGAGGCCTCCGAACCGGAGCCGCCGCCCCCGGCGGACCACCAACCCGAACCGCCGGCGGCACAACCGCAAGACGCTCCTGGCGAATCGCGGACCCCTGCCGCTCCGGAGACGCCACCGGGGTTGCTGGGCGAGTTGATGTTGCCGGATCCGGTCAACCCGGTCGAGGAGCCGCAACCTCAACCGGCGCCGCCTGTCCCGCAGCCACAACCCGCCCCGCCGCCAGTTGTCGAGCCGGTACCCGCACCCGCCCCGCCCGTCCCGCAACCGCAACCCGCGCCGCCGCCGATGGTCGAGCCACCGGTGTCCCCCCGGGCGGCACCGGCCCCGCCGGAAGCCCCGCAGGCCCCGCCCCGGTCGCCGTTGCCGCCTCCCATCCCCCCGCCGCCGCGACGCGCCCCCCACGGCCGTCCCGCACCGCCTGCTCGGCGTGGGGACCCGCTCCTGTCCGCCGGCCCGCCCCCGGCCCCCCCGGCCGCTCCGCCGGCCGAACGATCTGCAGGGCGGAGTTGCCGACCTGGGGCGCGAGGTTGATGCTGATGCCGTTGGACTCCAGCGCGCCGGCCCAGTCGTCCAGGGTGTCCCACTCCCACACGGTGTCGCCGACGAGGGCCTTGCCGATGTTGTCCTGCAGGGCCTTGGGGCCGCCCTTGCCGGCGGGGAACGGGGTGTAGCTGCAGTTCCCCGTGACCTCGGTCGTAACGCCCTGGTAGGCCTTGCTGTCGCCGCCGGGGTCGTCGAACATGGTGACGTCGGAGTGTGAGTGCATGTCGATGAATCCCGGGCATACGACGTGCCCGGCGGCGTCGATTCGCCGCGCCGCCTCGGCGTCGCCGAGCGCGCCGATGGCCTCGATGCGGCCGTCGGATACGCCGACGTCGCCCTTGTAGCGGGGCGAGTTGGTCCCGTCGACAATGGTGCCGTTGAGTATGAGGATGTCGAATGCCATGCGTGTCCTCCTGAGGTTGGGGCTATGTTCCCACACCCTGACAGGATGTCAAGGAGCCGGCGACTTCACCCTCACCCCAGCCCTCTCCCGTCAAGGAGAGGGGGTCGGTGCGGCCGTCACCTAGCCGCCTGTTCCCATTCGTTGCGGAGGATGGCGTAGTGGACGAAGTCGACTCGCTGGCGGCCTGGCCTGGGGTGCTTGCGCTGGCTTCGGAATATCCCTTCGCGGGTCATGCCGAGCTTTTCCATGACCCTCCAGGAGCGCCGGTTGCGAAGGTCGGCGTGGGATGTGATCCTCGACAATCCCCGCTGTCCGAATCCCCAGTCGACCACGGCGCGGGCGGCCTCGGTCATCAGCCCCTGCCCCCAGTGGGGCCTGGCCAGGGCGTAGTCGATAGCACCGGTCTCGTGCCTGGGGTCGATGCTCAGGATGATGCCGCCGATGCCGGTCCCGTCGAGCACGATGTTCCATGAGGGCCGGGTCTTCGGCGCGAGCATCCGGTCGGCGACGAACTTGTCGGCGTCCCGGCGGGTGTACGGCTGGGGCACCGAGTCGAGGAGGAACTCCGCCCACTCGGGGTCCTGGGCGTATTCGAACACGTCGTCCACGTCGCCGGGGCCGAATGGGCGCAGGAGCAGCCGGGCCGTGGTGAGGTCGCGGGACTCGTCCTGATCGGTCGAATCGTACCTGCGCTTGGGGGTGGAGATTCCGGGCAGCGGTCCGCCGGGGCTGCTCCACTCGTCCCGCAGCACGCCGTAGCAGACCTCATCGGCCCTCTCGCCGTGGCGGACATCGCTGCTGCGCTCCGTACCCTCGTACTTCATGCCTAGCTTCTGCATCACCCGGTGGGAGCGGGTGTTTCGCGCGTCGGCCATGGCGTAGATCCTCGCGAGTCCGTATTCGCGGAAGCCCCAGTCGCAAACGGCGGCGGCCGCTTCGGGGACGAGGCCGCGACCCCACATGTCCCTGGCAATCTCGTACCCAAGCTCGGCGTTCTGGTGCTTGGAATCGATTACCAGCGCGACAAGGCCCACCACGCGCCCATCGAAGACGATGGCGAATTCGGCTGCCTTGTCCCACGACTCGGTCACCGAATACGCCACGCTGTGCTCGGCATTGCCCCGGTCGTAGGGATGCAGCGGGAACTCGGCCCATCCGGGGTCGCTGGCGTAGGCGAGCACGTCGTCGACGTCCGACATCCTGAAGGGCCGCAGGAGTAGCCGGTCCGTGGTGAGCTCGGTTGGCCTGGTCATAGGCGTGTCCTCGTGTGGTGCGTCCTCAGCAGGCCAGCGGTTTGGCGAGGCGAGGGCGGGTTTCAAACCCGCCCCTACGGCACCCTCACCCCAACCCTCTCCCGTCAAGGGAGAGGGGGTGCCGCGGTTATGGCAGGTACTTCCTGTTGACCTTGGCCACGTAGGAGTAGGTCGGGTTGACGAACTGGGTGACCCTGGCCTCGAGGCACTGGGCGAGGAACATGAAGGCTTCGCCCTTCTCCATGCCGTAGTCCTCGCCGAGCCAGAGGACCATCTCGGACAGGGCGATGCGGAAGGCGTCCTCGGCGGGCTTGGCCTGGGCAGTGGTCATGATGTGGGTGGCGTCCTCGATGCGCGGCCAGGTCATCGATCCGGGCCTGTCGGACAGCTCGACGCGCAGCCTGGCTATGCCGCCGGTCTCGATGCCGCCTCCGCCGCAGATCTCGCCGTCGCCCTGGCGGGCGTGCATGTCGCCGACGTGGAGCAGCGCGCCGGGCACCTGCACGGGGATGGAGACGGCCGCTCCTGCGGTGATCTCCTGGATGTCGAAGTTGCCGCCCCACTCGCCGGCCCAGCCGTTGTGCTTGCGCTCCCTCTCCGGCGCGACGCCGACGACGCCGAGCATGGGCTCGACGGGGAATGAGAGGCGGTCGTTCCAGATGATCATGCCGTCCTCGATGCGGACGACCTTGAACTGGGGGCCGATGCTGCTGGGGCCGAGGAAGCCCGGGGCCGCGCCCGTGGAGCCGCGGTACTGGGTGTAGCCGATCCCGTGGACCTGTATGTCCTCGACGTGCACGGTGAGGGCGTGGCCCGGCTCAGCGCCCTCGACCCAGATCGCGCCGGACGTGGGATTGCCGCGGTCGGTGGGGCTGTCGTCGCTGCGCTTGGAGATCCAGAGGTCCCTCAGCTCCCCCGGGACCTCTGAGGCGTCGCGGCCCCGGTTCATCTGGGTCTCGACCTCGAACACCTCGCCGGGGCTGACGGTCATGGTGACGGGGTTGTCACGGCCTGTCTCGTAGTAGAGTACGTCGCGTGTGGCGCGCTGCATGTGGCTGGCCCTTTCTGTTCAGAAGTGCGTGTGGAGTCCGGGTTCAGTCTATCCCTCTGCCCCACGCTGTCAAGGGCGGGCATCGAAGAGTGCAGGCCGGCAGCCGTGTCGGCGGATGGGGCGCGGGCGGCGATCGACCCTGACCAGCAGACCTGTCCGACGTGATACGCACGCCGACGTTTCGCCTGTGCAGGGGCGCACAGTCCTGCACGAATATAGCTACTCAACATTGGACAGGCTATAACCCTTAGAGTAGCCTTGCCACTAACATTCGAGACTAGAGATAGGCCAAGATAGCTATGAACGAACACATGATGATCAGGCGCAGACCCTTGATCGTGATGGTGGTCATCGGTGTCGTGGCCGTGATTGCAGCGCTGTCGGCCTTGCCCGGTCCGGCCCAGGCACAGGACGGCGCAGGGGATTCGACGGCCGAGTTGAGCCTTAGTGTGAGCGAGGCGGAGCCCGGCGAGACGATTACGGTGAGGGGATCGGGCTTCAGGGCGGAAACGGATGCGTCGTTCATCTACACGTCGACCATCACTGTTGGGGGCGTGCCTATAGCTGGGGTGGAGAGCGTAGACCCTGCGTCGGGGTATCTGCACGCAGCGAGGACGATCGAGTCGGGCCTTTATATAGCCGAGCACATCGACATCGACCCTGCGGGGACGGCGGCAGACGGCGCATTCACGGCCGAGTTCGTGCTGCCCCATGATCTGGCAGCCGGGGACCACTACCTCGAGGTCACGTCCTGCTGGGGCGGACCTGACGAGGCATATCCCGAGGATGGAGTAGCGCCATGCGGGACGGTGGGCCTTGGTGGTGGCGTGAACGACCGCGTGGCCATGGCGCTGATAACCATCCTGGAGCCTGCCGACAGTGGCAGCGCCACCGCCGACGAAGTAGTGGGCGTACCCGGGCCGGCCGGTAAGGAAGGCCCGCAGGGTCCGCAAGGTGCTACAGGTCCCAGGGGTCCGCAGGGCCCGCAAGGCGCTATAGGTCCCAGGGGTCCGCAGGGGCTGCAAGGCGCTACAGGTCCCAGGGGTCCTCAAGGGCCGCAAGGGCTGGATGGCAGGGACGGATCTCCCGGGGCCATCGGGGCTCGCGGCCCGGTGGGCGTTGCCGGTGAGCGAGGTCCTGCCGGGTTCCCAGGGGTGGATGGCAGGGACGGGGCTCCCGGTCCGCAAGGACTGCCCGGCTCACGGGGTCCGGCAGGGTCCCAGAGTCCGGCATCCGAGGCGTTGAGCATCATCGCTCTGATCGTGTCCATAGTGGCACTGGTCGGAGTCGTGGCAGTGTACGTCCTAGGGCGCCGGCCTGTCGGAGGTCGCTCCGAGGGCTGAGGGCAGCCGACCGCCGAAGAACCAGTAACGGGGAGGGTGGATCTTAGATCCCCCTCCGACTGTTGTGAGAGAGCGCACTGCCCTTTGGTGCGTCCCAACGGATTGCCTTGCCCCCAACACCGTCTATGGCAACACCTTTGTGATGCCGGTCAGGCGGTCTGCCTGGTCTTGAACATGGATAGCAGCGCTCCGGCGAGGGCGAAGCCGGACATGGCGAGGTAGGCCGTCTTCATGCCGGAGGTGAACGCGCCCAGCACGCCCTGGCCTCCCGACTCGGACACGGCGGCGAGGCTTGGCTCGAAGCCCTGAGCGCCCATTACGGTGACGACGATTGTGGTCGCGACGGCTATGCCGGTGATGTTGGCCGCGTTGCGCACGAGGTTCAGGAAGCCGGACATCGCGCCGTAGCTGCTGCGGTCGACCACGCTGAGGATCGAGCTGTTGTTGGGCGGGTTGAATATGCCGGACCCCACGCTCTGGGTCACGGTCCCCAGGACTATCAACCCGATGGGCGAGGTCTCCGTCGCCCTCGAGAGGATGAACAGCCCGGCTGCCGAGAAGGCCAGCCCGCCGACGTTGAAGGGCGTCCAGCCGTATCTGTCCGACAGCCTACCGCCCAGCGGCCCCATCAGGATCATGGCAAACGCTGCGGGCACCAGTACGAGCCCCACGGCGCCTGGAGAGTATCCCAGGACGGTCTGGAGGTAGAAGGGCATCAGGAATCGCACCGACGAGATGCTCATAAACGAGATGGCGCTGGCCGCCACGCCGATGGTGAAGACCGGGTGCCGGAACAGGGTCACGTCGAGCATCGGGCTCCGGGCTCGCAGCTCCCAGTAGGTGAAGAAGGCCGCAAGACCGAGGACCGCGGCGAACCCGGCGATGATGGGCAACGATCTCCAGCCCAGCTCCGCCCCGTTGCTCATCGCGAGCAGGAACACGACCAGGACCGCGGTGGATGTGACTGCGCCGACGAGGTCGAAGCGTCCTCCCGATAGCGCCCCGTCGGTCCTCCGCCGGTCAAGCACGACCTGTGCGAAGGCGATGGCGGCGACCGTGAGGACCGCCGTGAGCAGGAAGATGCCCCGCCACCCGAACAGCTCCACGACGAGGCCGCCGATGGGCGGCCCCCCGACCGCGCCTGCGCCGACAGCGCTCAGCTGCAGGCCCAGTGCCTTGCCGCGCTCGCTCTCGCCGAAGGACGAGAGGAGGATCGCCGTCGAGGTGGCCTGGGTCATGGATGCGCCGAGGCCCATGAGCACGCGCGACCCGATCAGGGTGACGATGCTGCCGGCGAGGGCGCAGAGCAGGGCCGCGACGAGGAAGATCGCGAAGCCGACGAGGTACAGCCGCTTCCGGCCGACGATGTCGGAGAGGCGCCCCATCGGCAGGAGCAGCGAGCCTATGGTGAGGGCGTAGGCGATCATCACCCACTGGACGGTGGGCAGGTCGGTGCGGAACTCGTCGGCGATGCTGGGGAGGGCGACGGCCGTTGCGCCATGGTCGGCGACGGACACGAATATGCCAAGCGAGGTCGCCGCGTACACCCACCAGCGGTAGTGCTTCGAGATGTGGATCTGTATGTGCCGCCTCCCAGCCGGGGATGGGCAAGCGTAACATAGGAGGGCCGGAGCTGAGCCTCGTGGTTGTAACGGAACGGGCCCCGGTGATTGATGCGGCTCTCAGGGCGTTGGCGTAGGGCGTGCTATGATTCTGGCTCGAATGGAGGCTGGAGGGACCTATTGAGGGTGGGCGGCCTGGGCATCGGGTAGGTGCCTGAGTAGATCGTCAGTGGCGACGGAAGGCACACCTGTCGAGAGTCCGCTCTAGGAGGGCTTCGATGCCAGTCAAGCTGTCAAGCATCCTGAAGGACAGGCCGGGGGATACCGGTGTCGATCCGGCTGTCCGGGAGTACGAAGACCGCTTCACGATGGTAAAGGGCGGCGCATCCCAGGATGAAGAGCGTTCCGAGAAGAAGGTCAGCGATCTCTACTATGACCTGGTTACGGACTTCTACGAGTATGGATGGGGCAAGTCCTTCCACTTTGCGCCGCGCGTCCCGGGAGAGAGCTTCGAGGCGTCGCTGATTCGCCACGAGCGTTTCCTGGCGGAGGCGCTCGGCCTCAGGCCCGGGATGGTCGCAGCCGACCTCGGGTGCGGTGTCGGCGGGCCGCTGCTGGAGATTGCCCGATTTACCGGCGCCAGGATCGTGGGCATCAACAGGAACGGCTATCAGCTCCAACGCGCCCGGCAACTGGTGGAGGAGGCGGGGCTGACGGATGTGGTCGAGTTCCTGCACTGCGACTTCACGGACGTGGACGCTCCCGACGAGTCGTTCGACGCGGTCTACGACATCGAGGCAACCTGCCATGCACGGGACAAGAGCGCGGTGTATGGCGAGGTCTTTCGGCTGCTGAAGCCGGGCGGGCGCTTCGGCGCTTACGAATATTGCCTAACCGAACGCTTCGACGCCCGGGACCCCAGCCACCTCAGGATCAAGGCCGATATCGAGAGTGGCGGGGCGCTGTTCGACATCGACGACAAGCCGACGGTCGACGCCGCGCTCCGGTCGGTGGGTTTCGAGGTGCTGGAAACTCGCGACCTTTCGGTGCAGACTGGGCCGTCGATTCCTTGGTACCAGCCGCTGGTCGGCTCTGGCATCTCCTTCGCCAGCTTTCGCAGCTCGAGATTCGGACGCTGGGCCACGACCAATACGCTGAGGGTGCTCGAGGCGCTCCGGATCGTGCCGCGGGGAACGGTCCGCGTGTCGGAGACGCTGAACCTGTGCGCCTCGGCCATGGCCGAGGCGGGCCGGCTCGGCATCTTCACACCCATGTACTTCATCCACGCCCGCAAACCGGAGTAGGCCGCTACAGCCCTGTGCAACGGTACGCCTCCTCAAGCAGCAGTGGAGGCATTACAGACGTGCCCGTTTGTCACATAGGCGCCAGAGTCTCTTGTCCCTAAGGGGTACTAGGAGGGATTGCCTCCAACTTCTATGGCGATCCGGCAGTGGTCGCTAGGGCCCCATTCCGACACCTCGTTCAGGGCCCTGGTTTCGACTTCCGCGTGAAATCCCCGGGAGGCGAATACGTGGTCGATCTGGACGTGGGCTCCAGCAGGACCACTTCTGGTCGTATGGTAGGTGGGCACATCCAGGGACTCCTCGTTGAGGTGCTCAGGTATGGGGTCGGCGCGGCGACCGTCAGGGTATTGTGGCCCCATGTAATCCAGCCCCAGGGTCTGGAAACGATCCAATACGGTCTGTGCCCTGTGGTCGAACTGGTCGGTGCTACGAAATCCTATGTTTAGGTCACCGGCTGCCAGGATGCGATGCGTGCTTGGGTCGGTGCTGCCGATGAAGGCCGACAAATCAGAGATGATGCGGTGCGCCGAGCCGTCCGAGTACCCGACCCGCCAACTGGTCTTGGTGGAGGAGTGCGGGCTTATCCACCGTGCATACATGGAGACTGCTATGAAGGGAGGCGCTCCTTCCGGTTTGATGCGCGCGACGGCGACCGTGCCTATACCGCTGACCGCTATCTCGTCTCCGTGCGGCTCGCTAATTGGGCTAACCTGCTTGAACCATTCGACCTCGACGCGATCCGACAGCCTCACCACCATCGGCCATCGGTCGTACAGCTTGTTGAAGCGACCATCCCACCAGCGCGAATTCCATACATGTGAGTCCCAGTGAGCCTCCGGGCCCGTGTCGACTTTGGCGGCAACGTCATCCGGCGGGAGGCGCGCTTCCTGGAGCAGGGCCACATCGGCGTCCATCTCGACCAGCTCCCGCCATGCATCGTGCATAGTGGCGATATTCCAACACACAACCTTGATCGGGCGGTGTCCCCGTACCCGATTCTCGACATTGCGTTCCGGCTCCGGTCGAGTAGGTTGAGTCGTCGGTCGGTTACCGCCAGCCACCGGTGTGCTTCTTTGGTAGGTAGGACCGTCGGGGTCAATACGCTTGGCGATACACTCCAAATGGTCAAATATGGCATGGAGAGTTGTTTCGCTGTCTGCGGCAACAGGCAAGGCGATCGGTATGCATATATGCCCCGGATACCAATCCAACCCGGGTTCGGTCCTGCTGCCCAAACTGCCGCGCACAGCTTCCACACTTACACTGGCGTCAGAGTACTGGCCGAAGGTCAGCCAGAGCGGTTTGTCCGGCATCTGCTTCACGGCTCTGTAGTCGATGCCAAGCCAAGCTGACGCGCCCGCCAAACGGAGATACCTTCCATAGAAGTCATTGCCCTGTCCCACCGACAGTCCATTAGTGTTGGCCCAGCCCGACTGCTCAAGGCGCTTTAGAGCTTCTCGTACCCACAGCTTCAGGTTCGCGTCGCGCTCGGGGTTATCGTCCGAGATGACACGGTCGGCTAGTCCTTGCAGTTGGGCGATTTCGAAGCACGCCTGAGTATCGCCGTCCTCCTTGGCCTTCTGCGCCATCTTGTCGAGCAGCGATTGCCAACTGGCGAGCATCAGGCGGCGCTGACCAGCTTTGGCTGACGCTGTCACGAGACCCTTGCACCTGTCTGCAAGGCCGAGTTCATGCCCCGCCTTTCGGAGAAGATCTACTAGATCGTCCCACAAAGGTCCTTGATCGATGCGATAGTCTGGCGCAAGGAATAGAAGCACGGCTGGCCTGTCATTGGGGAGTTCCTCCCAGTATGTGACGGGCTGGTGACGGGTCAGAGGAGCCCGAAACTTAGCCTCGATGAACGCCACTACTATCCCATCCTCGTCAGAGCAGGCAAGGTCCGGCTCTGCGCCATGTGCAACAGCCGCCCATGGTTCCGCTTTCGCGATGGGCAGTGGTCCACGCTCGTCCCCCAAGAATTCGGACAACGCGGATCTGGCGGAGTCCGACCGAGACAGAATGTAGAACATCGCGTTTGTGGCCACGTCCTCAAGGTCTGAAGTATGGTCCCTGGCGATGTGGCTGAGCAGGGTATCGTTCATTGCTGGGAGCCTCTATTTTCCTTCACTCTTTTGCCGGTAGAAGAACAGCCGGCATGGTGAGTTACGCAAGGGGCCATTGTACTGAACTCAGCTCCTTTCACGGGAATGGGGCGGCTGCTATGATGCGGCGCAGTCAATCGGCTTCTTCAGTGTGGGTTCGGAGGTCTCTTCGCTTGGGACGCGGCGGCATAACGGATGTGGGCGGTATTGAGGTCGGTCACTCGACCGATCTCGAGCGGGGGTCGGGGTGTACCGTGGTGTTGTGCAGGGGTGGGGCGGTTGGGGGTGTGGATGTTCGCGGGTCGGCGCCGGGGACGCGGGAGACGGACCTGCTGCGGCCTACCAGCCACGTCACGGAGGTGCATGCGGTGGTCCTGGGCGGCGGGAGCGCGTTCGGGCTCGATGCGGCGTCGGGGGTGGTGAGGTACCTGGCTGAGCGCGACATCGGGTACCGGGCCGGGCCGATCACGGTGCCGATCGTGCCGGCGGCTATCCTGTTCGACATGGGCATCGCGAGGCACGGCGTGCATCCCGGGGCGGATGAGGGGTATGCGGCTTGCGTCGATGCGTCGGACGGCTGCGTCGAGGAGGGGAGCGTGGGCGCGGGGACCGGGGCGACGGTGGCGAAGACGCTGGGGATCGAGCGGGCCGTCAAGGGCGGCATCGGCACGGCTAGCGTCGATCTCGGGGACGGGGTGGTGGTGGGCGCGATCGTGGCCGTGAACGCGATCGGCGGGGTGTACGACCCGGATACGGGCGGGCTAGTGGCGGGGCCACGGAAGGACAGCGGTGGTATGGACGATCCGGTGGAGGCGCTGCTGTCGGGCGACCCCGGGGACCCGCCGGCCCCGTTTGGGAGCAGCACGACCATCGGCGTGGTGGCGACGAGCGCGACGTTGAGCAAGGAGCAGGCGAACAAGCTGGCGTCGATCTCGCACGACGGGCTGGCGCTGGCGGTGCGCCCGGTGCATACGATGCGGGACGGCGATACGATGTTCGCCCTAGCCACGGGCGCTGTGTCGGGGGAAGCTGATATGCTCAGGCTGGGGGCGGCGGCGGTGGACTGCGTGGGGAGGGCTGTCGTGAGGGGCGTGCGGTGTGCGACGGGTGTTGGGGGTGTTCCTTCGGTGGGGGAGCTGGCGGGGAGTGGGTAGGAGTGGCGGCACCTTGGGCGAAGTGGTGCGGATCGAGGGATAAGAGCCCCCATCTCAATCTTCCCCCCAAATGGGGGAAGAGGTAAGAAGCTCTACCTCGGCGGTTAACGGCCAGGAGTGTGCTGACATGAAGCTGGATAAGAAGGGTGTGGCGGCGGATGAGCTGCGGGAGACGATGCGTGAGAGGGCGAAGGGGGACAAGCAGTGGAAGGAGCGGCTGGCGTCGGGTGTGTCGTACCCGGCGGGCGACGACGTGCTAGAGGTGGCGCAACAGGCGTATCTCGACTTCTTCTCGGTCAACGCGCTGTACCCGTCGATCTTCCCAAGCACGGCGCGGTTCGAGCGCGAGGTGATCGAGATGACGGCGGGCCTGCTGCACGGTGAGAACGCGGTCGGCGCAATCTCGTCGGGCGGCACGGAGAGCAACCTGCTCGGCGTCAAGTCGGCCCGCGACCGGGCCCGTGCGCTCAGGCCGGAGGTCACCGAGCCGGAGATCGTTGCGCCCGAGTCGGCCCATCCCTCGTTCCAGAAGGCGGCCGACTACTTCGGGCTGACGCTCGTGTCGACGCCGCTGACGCCTGAGGGGCTCGTGGACGTACCGGCCTACCACGCCGCCGTCACCGACAACACCGTGCTGATGGTCGGGTCCGCGCCGAGCACGATGCTGGGTATGGTCGATCCGATCCCCGAGATGGCGGCTCCCGCGGCCGAGCGTGGCATCAGCTTCCACGTGGACGCGTGCGTGGGCGGCTACTTCCTGCCGTTCACCGAGAAGCTGGGGTACGAGGTCACGCCGTGGGACTTCCGAGTGCCGGGCGTGACGACGATCTCGGCGGACCTGCACAAGTTCGGGTACACGGCGAAGGGGGCGTCGGCGATAGTGTCGCGCGACCAGGACATCTTCCAGTACCAGGTGTTCGACTACGGGCCGCCGAAGCGGCCGCAGGGCTACTACGTCACGCCGACCATCGCGGGAAGCCGGGCCGGAGGGGCCATCGCCGCCGCGTGGGCCGTGATGATGTACCTGGGCGAGGAGGGGTACATGCGGCTGGTCGACGGGACGATGCGCTACATGCGCCGGTTCCAGGACCGCATCAACGCCATCGAGGGCCTGAAAGTGCTGGGCAACCCGGACATGTCGCTGTTCGCCTATACGTCGTCGACGATGGACATCTACGCCATCGCCGCCGGGATGGAGGAGCGGGGCTGGATGGTGTCGAAGGACACGGTGCCGTTCAAGGCGATCCGGTTCATGCAGTCGCCGGGGCACGAGCCGTACGTGGACGAGTACCTGGGCGACCTGGAGGACGTGGTTGAGCTGGTGGCCGCGGGGAAGATCACGGCGAGCGGCCCCGAGGCGAACTACACATAAGGACATGGGCGTGGATATGTGGTCAAAGTTGATGAGACACGGGTCCGGAGAGTCTGCCGGGGATCTATTCCCCCTCATCCCATCCTTCTCCCGCCAGGGGAGAAGGGGTAGGAGGCATGCCTGCCGGCTCGTGCGAGGAGGCTTGGGATGTTGAACACGCGCAGCCTCTGGCGGCCCGACAAGGACGAGGTGGTCGTCGAGCACGGCGCCGTGGCAACGGCGCATCCCATCGCCGCCCAGGCCGGCGTCGACGTCCTCAAGAGCGGCGGAAACGCCGTGGACGCGGCAATCGCCACGGGCTTCTGCCTTGCCGTGATCGAGCCGTGGAACTCCTCCATCGCCGGCCACGGCCAGATGATCGTCCACCTGGCTGCGGAGGGGCGCAGCGTCGCCATCGACTACGGCCACCGCGCCCCCAGGGCCGCGACGGCCGGCATGTTCCGCGTGACCGGCCAGACGGTGGTGGGCAACGGGATATACGAGGTCGAGGGCCGCGCCAACGCCGCCGGTCACCTCTCGGTGGGCGTGCCGGGGGTCACGGCGGGTATGTGCCGCGCGCACGAGCTGTTCGGCTCCCTGCCGCTGGAACGGCTGGTGGAGCCGGCGGCGCACTACGCCAGGGAGGGGTTCGAGGCGGACGTGACCACGTGCCTGATGGGCAGCATGTTCATGCCCAAGCTGGCCGCCCACCCCGAGGCCGCGCGCACATTCCTGCCGGACCAGTATCCCCCAGCACCCGGCACGAGAATCGTCCAGCGCGACCTGGCCGATACGCTCGAACGCATAGGCCGGAAGGGCAGGGACGCTCTGTACAGGGGTGAGGTCGCGGCCGCCATCGACGAGGAGATGAGGCGAAACGGCGGCGTCCTCAGCGCGCAGGACATGGCCGACTACGATGCGCAGATGCTCGAACCCGCCAGGACCTCGTACAGGGGCTATGAGCTGCTCGGCTCCCCCGCGCCTGCGGGCACGATCACCACCCTGCAGACGCTGAACAACCTGGAGAGCTTCGACCTGGGCCGCCTCGAGCACGGGTCGCCCGAGCACCTGCACCTGTTTATCGAGGCTGCGCGGCACGCCTTCGCCGACCGCTACAGCTTCGCCGGCGACCCGGACTTCGCGCCTGTGCCGTTGGACGGGATGCTGTCCAGGGAGTATGCCCGGGAGATCGCCCTGACTATCGACCGCGAGAAGGCGGGCCTCGAGGGCGAGCGCGAAGTGCAGCCGTGGGTCGCCTACGCCGACAAGCCCCTGCACGACCCGTGGCGGTACGACCCTCAGCCCCGGCCCGAGGGTGCGGCCCCCGCATCGCCTCCAAGCGAGGGCGACTGCACCACCCACGTCAGCGTCATCGACAGGGGCCGGAACATGGTGTCCTTAACGCAGACCGCCGTGGCGGGCTACGGCTCAGGAGTCGTAGTGCCCGGCACCGGCGTGCTCCTCGGCAACGGCATGACCGTCTTCAATCCAATGCCCGGCTCGGCCAACTCCATAGCCGGATTCAAGCGCGGGCTGAACAACATGGTGCCCGTGCTGATGCTCAGGGACGGCAAGCCCTTCGTCGCCGTTGGAGCGCCCGGCGGCCGCAGGATCATGTGCCGCATCGCGCACATCGTCTCCAACGTGGTCGACTTCGGTATGGGCATGCAGGAGGCGATCACCGCGCCGAGCGTCGACGCCGCCGAGCGCGAGACATTCGTCGATCACCGGATCGACCCGCGGATCGTCGAGGCACTGGCTGGCATGGGCCACAACGTGGAGGTGGTGCCGGAGCCCTCGACCGGCGGCGGCTTCTCCCGGCCGCGCGGCGTCATGGTCGATGCGGCCGCAGGCCTGCTGCGCGCCGGCGTCCAGCCCACCGGCACCGACGAGGCGCGGGGGTACTAGGGCCTGGTCAGCTATTCGCGGGCGCCCGGGCACACCCGGCGGTTCCCAGGGTAGAGGCAGGCTGGGTTTGAAACCCATCCCCACAGTGGTACCGGGTCAATAGATGCCGGGAAGAATCCGGTACTTGACCCGCTTCCGGTACTCCGCCCACTTCTCTTCGCCGTACTTCTCGGCGCAGTTCTTTTCGTCGACTGTCTGGCGCCAGGTGAACAGAGAGACGATGAAGACGAAGTAGGTCCAGGCCCAGGGATTGCCGAAGTGGCCGAATGCCAGCCCCATCGAGAAAGAGGCGAAGCCCTCGCCCAGGTAGTTGAAGTGGCGGGCGTAACCCCACAGGCCGCTGCACAGGATCTTGCGGTCGCCGGCCTGGATGTACTCGGGCTCGATGAGTCCTAGGAACTTGCGGTCGGGCCAGCGCTTGAAGGTGTACTTCTGCATGTTCGCGCCGCGCGAGATGCCCCACCCGACCATGAACAGCGTGGCCGTTACGATGAGCCAGACGTACGTCACCGGCGTCGAGAAGCCGGGGTTGGGGTGAACGGCCATACCCCACAGCGGGAGGATGTAGAGCCAGCCGTAGATCACGAGACCGCCCCAGATCAGCTTGAAGCCGAGATGCTCGTGAATCAGGTCGTAGGTGTATAGCTGGACCCGCTCGAAGACGAAGTAGTCGAACACGTAGAACGACAGGAATCCTGCGAACAGGAAGACGCCCGGGTTGGAGTCTTCGCCGAACAGCTCGTAGTGGTACGCGGCCCCGGACAGGGCGTTCAGCGACAACATCGTCCCGCCGACGACGTAGAGGTACATCTTGACGTCGAAGCGCTCGTTGAAGAAGGGCAGCTCCAGAGAGCGCCCTTCCCAGAACGCGAGGAACGGGTTCTTGATGTGGCCCTCAGGCTGGCTGAGCAGCGCCCAGAGCGAGAAGAAGAAGCAGAAGACCGTCCCTCCGGCCACCGCATAGATGGAGGAACGGTAGAACCAGTCACGCGGTATCCCGATGCGCTCGAAGACGAATGCCCACAACACGATGGCGATGACGAACACCAGGATCCCGTTGAGCCGGTAGTTGCGGGGTTCGCCGGTCTCGGGATTGATGACGTACCCGGTAACTTTCCTGGCCGGCAGTATGATCTGCGCCACGAAGAACACGGCGAAGATCGCCAGAGGCGTGAGGAACCCGGCAATCGCCTCGGTCCCGGAGAGCTCGAAGAGGTGTTCGATGCCGAGCCATTCGATCATGACTGAATGCCCCTTGCTCCTGAGATGGGGTCATTATGTCCATAGGCAGAAAGCCGGTCAATAGAGCGGTATCAGCAAGGGGCGTGCAGGCAGCGGACCTCGGTAGGCTGCTGCCCCCAGGAGACGTTGGCCTAGCCGGCGCGCTTCGTGCCGGCGAATACGCGGGCGCCCCAGGGGTCCGTCTGCACGGTGACGTCGAATCCAGCCGACTCCAGGGCATCGGTCCACAGCGACTCCGGGAAGATGCCGAAGACGTGCCGGTCATGCTCGACTCGGACGGACCCATCGGAGTCGCGGAGCAGGTAGGCGAAGTCCGTGACATAGGTCGAGTCGGAGGGATCGGGGTCCGTGGTCCACATCAGGTAGCGCATGCCGTGTCCATCGGGCGCGTCGTGGCCGCCGCGCTCCACGTAAGGCGGGGCGAAGCTTTCGCGGACGTAGTCAGGGACGACCAGGACTGCCCCTCCGGGTCGACAGTGGGACGCGGCCGTTCCGGCCATGTCGCGCACGTCGGCTTCCGAGGCCAGGTACGAGACCGCGTCGTGTACGAACACGGCGTCGAACTTCGCGCCCGCGATCCTCAATGAGCGCATGTCGCCCTGGATGTGCTCGAGCTCGGGATTGATCCGCTGGCTGACTTCAAGCATTTCAGGCGAGAGGTCGGACAGAGTCATCGCAAATCGCCGCTTCATGTGCGAGGCGTTGTTCCCGCCGCCCGAACCCAGCTCCAGCACGGTATGCACCGGACCGCAAGCCGCCTCGACAATGCGATCGCCGTAGTACCTGGCCTCGTCGCGGTACTCGTGGGGAGCGGTAAGCAGATGAAACCAGCCCGCCAGGTCCGAATACAGCTGCGGTTGTTCGCTCATGCCGCTACTGAGCTTACACCACGATGCGGAGTGCCCGAGGGGCCTCACCCACCGGGAGGAGGCCGTTTAGGGCAAAGACTTCTACTCTGCTACTGCAGGCTTTGCCCGGTCAACCGCTCGTAGGCCTCGATGTAGCGCAGCCGGGTCTTCTCGACCACGTCGTCCGGCAGCTCAGGCGCCGGCGGCTCGTGGTCCCAGCCCTGCTCGTCGAGCCAGTCCCTGACGTACTGCTTGTCGAAGTTGGGCTGGGACTTGCCGGGCGCGTAGCCCTCGGCGTCCCAGAACCGGCTGGAGTCCGGGGTCAGCAGCTCGTCGATGAGAGTCAGCTCGCCGTCGATGTAGCCGAACTCCATCTTCGTGTCGGCTATGACGATGCCCTTGGCGAGGGCGATGTCGTGGGCCTTGTTGTAGACGGCGGCCGTGGTGTCCGCGAGCCGCTTCGCCTCGTCCACCCCCACCATCGCCTCTACCTCTTCCATCGTCATGTTCTCGTCGTGGCCCACCTCGGCCTTGGTGGTGGGGGTAAACAGCGGCTCGGGGAACTTGTCGCCCTCCTGGAGTCCTGCCGGCATCGGCATCCCCTGGACGGTGCCGCTCTTCTTGTACTCGGACCATGCCGAGCCGGTGATATACCCGCGAATAACGCACTCGACGTCGATGCGCTCCGCACGTCTGACGACCATCGTCTGCCTGGCAAGGCTGGCGGGTATGTCCAGCTCAGGCCTGTCGGTGGCCCGGGCGACGAAGTGGTTGGGGACGATGTCCTCGGTCTGGTCGAACCAGAAGTATGATATCTGGCACAGCACCGCGCCCTTGTCGGGCACCGCCGTGGGCAGGACGACGTCGAAGGCGGAAATCCGGTCCGTCGCCACCATGAGGAACAGCTTGTCGTCCAGCTCGTGTGTGTCCCTGACCTTCCCCCTGTAGACCAGGTTCGGCAGGGGAGACTCCTTTATCGCAACCATTCAGTCAGACCTCCAAGTCCTTCAGTCTCGTTGTACTCTCGAACGGTTATTGTAGCGCGGCGACCCGTTCATTTCTCGCCCTGAACGTGGCAAAGACAGTTACTGCGAAGACCGACGTCATGATAGCCGCGGATGCCAGGCAGTACACGCAGTAGGCGTGGATTCGGAAGGCCTGGGCGTATACGAAGTAGGCGGTGAGACTCTCGCCAATCACGGCCATGCCCAGCAGCACATATGCCAGGCTGCTTGGCGGGCTGTCGAGTCCCAGGTAGGCGAGCGTGCCCAGGAACAGCGCGGCGTATCCGGCTACTCCGATGAACGCGACAGGCACACCCAACAGGACCGCATACTCGCTCGACGTCACGTCGCCACAGCCCTCGCCTAACACGCAAGCAGCATCGCCGGTGACGTGCTCGGCGCTCAGGTACGTCGCCAACGCCAGACCGGCCAGGCTGAGGACTGCAACGGCCCAGCGGAGTGCGGCGCCGGATGTCATTGCGCCGCCTCTATCGCCGACTCGATGAGCCCGGCCAGCTCGCTATAGTCGGCGACTTGGATCCTGCGTCCTTGCAGGAAGAGCGAGGGCGTGGAGTCGACGCCCATCCGCTCCCCAAGCTGAAAGTCCTCCTCCACCTTGACCCGGTACTTGCCGCCGTCCAGGCAGGAGTCGAAGGCAGCCCTGTCGAGTTGGAGGCCGCTCGCAAATCCCTTCAGGTTGTCGTCGGAGTATGCGCCCTTGTTCACGCCGTTCCAGTTCTCGAATACGGTGTCGTGGTACTCCCAGAACTTGTCCTGGTCGCGGGCGCACTCGGTAGCCTCTGCAGCCCTGAAGGACTCCTCGCCGATGAAGGGGAAGTGGCGAAAGACGAAGTTGATCCGGCCCTTGTCCACGAAGTCCTTCTTGAGCTGCCTGCCCATCCCAAGGGCGAATTGGGCGCAGTGGGAGCACTGGAAGTCGCCGAACTCCTCCAACGTGACGAGGGGCGCGGGCGCGGCCTCCGCTTGGGTCGGGACCGGGCTGGGCTCGCTCGCGGACGCGACTGCATCCTGTGCGGCAACCGGGGTAGGCTCGTCCTGAACTGCCACTGCTGGATCGGTGCCGGAGTCTCTGCTCAAGGCCGCGAAGACGATGACGGCGACGGCTGCGACTACCAGCACGCCGCCCCCGATCAGCAGGTAGGGCAGCCTAGTCGACCGCTGGGGGGGCTGAGGCTGCCTGTGCTCCGCCCTCTCTCTTCTCCTCTGCCGTCTATTGGTCAACGTACTTTGCCTCTCACGCCAGCCCGGCGCGCTCGAAGGTCTCGTCGACGTGCCGGACGTAGTAGCCGTAGTCGAAGAGGGAATCGAGCTCGTCCCGGTCCAGCCGCGCGGCCACCTCGGGTTCGGAGCGAATCAGCCCTCGGAAGTCCTCGCCGTTCTGCCAGCTCTGCATCGACCGGTCGTGGACGATGGCGTAGGCCTCCTCGCGCGCCATGCCGGCCTCGATCAGCGCCAGCAGGACACGCTGGGAAAAAATGACGCCGTGGGTGGACTCGACGTTCCGCATCATCCGGTCCGTATGCACGTCCATGTCCCGGACGACTCCCGCGAACAGGTCGATGATGTAGTCGAGGGCCGTGCAGGAGTCGGGCAGAATCAGCCGCTCGGCGGACGAGTGGCTGATGTCCCGCTCGCCCCAGAGAGCGACGTTTTCGAGCGCCGTGACCGCGTGCCCGCGAATCAACCTCGCCAGGCCGCAGACGCGCTCGGACAGCTCAGGGTTGCGCTTGTGCGGCATGGACGATGAGCCCGGCTGGCCTTTCGGGAAGCCCTCGGACACCTCTAGGATCTCGGTGCGCTGGAGGCCCCTTATCTCGGTGGCGAACTTTTCGAGAGAAGCCGCGTACAGGGCCAGCGTCGTCACGACCTGCGCGTGGCGGTCGCGCTGCAGCACCTGGTTC
>CBDCSG010000008.1:0-1078004 GCA_965221525.1 Acidimicrobiales bacterium
GGCGGCTGGCGAAGGCGCGCCATTCTCGCAGGCCGCCGCAGCGCCGCCGGCATCCCCAGCCGGTCTGCCACCGCTGACTTGGAGCGAGGCGGTGGACCGATTCGCGTACTCAACAGCGGCGGGAAGATTTCGGCGGCCCCCGTTGTTGAACATGTTGTCCGGTCCGCCGGCGGGAGCGCCCGAGGCGAACGGCAGGCGAACCGGGCCTCGGTAGCCTGCTTCCGGACGAGGCAGTTGCGCCGTGAGGAACAGGACCTTTTCGCTGATCCGGGTCCGCCGGTGGACCGGAGAGAACGCAACCAGAGAGGAATAGAGCATGGGCAAGGCAGTCGGAATCGACCTGGGCACGACGAACTCGGTGGTGAGCGTCATGGAGGGTGGCGACCCGGTGGTCATCGCCAACGCCGAAGGTGCCCGCACCACGCCGTCGATCGTCGCGTTCGCGACCGGTGGCGACGTACTCGTCGGCGAGGTCGCCAAGCGGCAGGCCATCACCAACGCCTCCCGGACGATCCGCTCGGTGAAGCGCCACATGGGAGAGCGCGCCGCCGTCACCGAGGTCGACGGCAAGAAGTACGTGCCGCAGGAGATCTCGGCGCGCATTCTCATGAAGCTGAAGCAGGACGCCGAGTCCTACCTCGGCGAGGACGTGACCGAAGCCGTCATCACAGTTCCGGCGTACTTCGATGACGCCCAGCGGACGGCCACCACGGAAGCGGGCCAGGTCGCCGGCCTCGACGTGCTCCGCATCATCAACGAGCCCACCGCCGCGGCCCTCGCCTACGGGCTCGAGAAGAAGCATGCGGACGAGACGGTTCTCGTCTTCGATCTCGGTGGCGGCACCTTCGACGTGTCGGTCCTGGAGATCGGCGACGGGGTGTTCGAGGTGAAGTCGACCAGCGGCGACACCAAGCTGGGCGGTGACGACTGGGACCAGGCCGTGATCTCCTGGATTGCGGATCGCTTCCGCGGCGAGCACGGGGTGGACCTCACCGAGGACCCGATGGCGTTGCAGCGGCTGAAGGAGGCCGCCGAGAAGGCCAAGATCGAGCTGTCGCAGAAGCAGGAGGCGCAGATCAACCTCCCCTTCGTGACCGCCACCTCGGCCGGCCCGCTGCATCTCGACTACACGTTGACGCGAGCGGCGTTCGAATCCATGACCTCAGACCTTCTCGACCGCTGCCGGCGCCCGTTCGAACGGGCCGTGGCCGATGCGGGCCTGTCGGCGGACGAGATCGATCATGTGATCCTCGTCGGCGGCTCCACGCGCATGCCTGCCGTCGCGGCGCTCGTCGCCGAGATGACGGGCAAGGCGCCGCACAAGGGCGTCAACCCCGATGAGGTCGTGGCCGTCGGAGCCACCATCCAGGCAGGGGTGCTGAAGGGCGACGTCACCGACGTGCTCTTGCTGGATGTGACCCCCCTGTCGCTCGGGATCGAGACGAAGGGCGGGATCATGACCCGGCTCATCGAGCGCAACACCACCATCCCCACGAAACGCTCCGAGACCTTCACCACTGCCAGCCACAACCAGCCGTCGGTTGAGATCCACGTGCTGCAGGGCGAGCGGGAGATGGCCGAGTTCAACAAGACCCTCGGCAAGTTCCAACTTGTCGACATCCCACCCGCCCCCCAGGGGATTCCCCAGATCGAGGTCACGTTCGACATCGATGCCAACGGGATCGTCCACGTGTCCGCCCGGGACAAGGCAACGGGCAATGAGCAGTCCATCACCATCACCGGCCAGTCCTCCCTCGGCGACGACGAGATCGACCGCATGGTTCGCGATGCCGAGGCACATGCCGACGAGGACCGCCGACGGCGGGAGGCCGCGGAGGCCCGCAACAACGCCGACTCCCTCGTCTACCGCGCCGAGAAGCTGCTGGACGAGGAGGCGGCGCAGGGCGACGCAGAGGGCACGGCCGACCTTCGAGCCAAGATGGATGCGACACGGAGCGCCCTCGAGGGCGATGACGTGGCCGCCATCGAGTCCGCCGCCGGCGAGTTGCAGGCCGCCGTTGACGCGTTCGTGTCGGCCATGTATGCCCGGGCGACGCAGGACGCCGAGTCCGGCGAAGCGGCCGCGTCGGCGACACAGGATGCCGACGACGTGATCGATGCCGAGATCGTCGACGAGGAGGACTCGTGACGGGTTCGGGTTCACACGACACGCTCGAGGACACGGCGGGGACCGTCCCGACACCCGAGGAGCGGGCCGCCGCGGGTGAAGCGCCGGATCCGGAACATGCGTCCACCGCGAGCGCGGACGGCGCGGCCGATGAACCTGAACCCGAACAGGGCGGGTGCGCGCAGTGCGCGGAATACCTGGGCGCGCTGACCCGGCTGAAGGCGGAGTTCGCCAATTTCCGCCGCCGGGCCGCCGAGCAGCAGGCCCAGTCGGCCGAACGCGGCGCGGCGGACCTCGTGACCCGGCTGCTCCCGTTTCTCGATGCGTCCGAGGCGGGGGCCGTCCATCACGGCGATGTGGTCGGGCCGCTCCACAGTGTCCTCATCGACTCTCTTTGCGCCGAAGGCCTCGAGGTGATCTTCCCGACGGGCGAACTGTTCGATCCGAACTATCACGAGGCCGCGATGCACGAGAGCGGCGAGACCCCGGGAGAGCAGCAGGTGGTGACCGACGTGCTGCGCACCGGCTACGCCTGGGGTGGCCGGGTGCTGCGCCCGGCGGTCGTCGGCGTCCGGGGATGATGCCCGGACCCGAGATTCCTTGAGGCGACCGTTCAGGTGAACGACGTACGCCAGGAGTGGTTGCACAAGGACTACTACCGCGCCCTCGGCGTGTCGCCGGACGCTTCACCGGGCGACATCACCAAGGCCTATCGCACGCTGGCGCGGCAGTTGCATCCCGATCGCAACCCGGACGACGCGGCCGCCGAGGAACGGTTCAAGGACGTGTCGGCCGCCTACGACGTGGTCGGCGACGCCGACAAACGGAAGCAGTACGACGAGGTCCGCCGGATGGCCGCCGGTGGGATTCCGTTCGGCCCCCCCGGCGCCGGGGGGGCGCACTCGTTCCAGTTCTCCGGCGCCGAGGGGCTGGGCGACCTGCTTTCCGATCTCCTCGGCGGCCAGGGTGGCCCGTTCGGCGCTCCACCGGGGGCCCACCGGCCCCGGCGAGGTCCCGACCATCAGGCGCAGCTCTCCCTGTCGTTCGCAGAAGCGGTGCACGGCACCACGACGACGGTGACCGTCGGACGGCGCTCGAGCCGCGAGCAGATCAAGGTGCGCATCCCACCGGGTGTCACCGACGGCCAGCGGATACGCCTGCGCGGCAAGGGCGGTCCCGGCGACGCGGGAGGACCGCGGGGCGACCTGTACGTGATCGTGCGCACCGGCGACCACCCCCTGTTCGGCCGCGACGGTGACCATCTGACTCTCACCGTTCCCGTCACGTTCAGCGAGGCGGCGCTCGGGGCGCGCATCGAGGTTCCCACCTTCGAGGGCGATCCGGTCACGCTGCGCCTCCCCGCGGGGACACCGTCGGGCCGGACTCTCCGCGTCCGCGGCGCCGGCGTGCAGGTCGATGGCAGAGTCGGGGACCTCCTCGTCACCGTGGATGTCGTGGTGCCGGAGAAGGTCAATGCCGCGCAGCGCCGCGCCTTGCAGGAGTTCGACGACGCCACCAAGGGGCGCCCTGTCCGGGAGCATCTCGAGAGATCCACCTGAGCAGCGCCGCGGCACGGCCGGCCGAGCGCGTCGCCGGGTCGGCACCGTAGGCTGGTCGAGGTCGTTCACCGGCGAGGGAGGCTGCTGTGGGGGCAACCGTGGTGGTCGGCACCCAATGGGGCGACGAGGGCAAGGGGAAGCTCACCGATCTCCTCGCCGCCGGCATGGAGATGGTCGTCCGCTATCAGGGTGGCCACAATGCGGGGCACACGATCGTCGTCGGCGAGGAATCGTTCGCGTTGCAGCTCGTTCCCTCGGGCGTGCTGTACGACCACATCACGCCGGTCATCGGCAACGGTGTCGTGGTCGACCCGTTCGTTCTCCTCGACGAGTTGGCCATGCTGGCCGGCAGGGGGATCGACACCAGCCGGTTGCAGGTGTCCGGCAGCGCGCACCTCATCCTTCCGTACCACCAGCAGCTCGACGTTCTGAGCGAGCGCCGCCTCGGTTCGGCCAGGCTCGGAACCACGAAGCGGGGCATCGGGCCCGCCTACGCGGACAAGGCGACGCGCATCGGTCTGCGGGTGCAGGATCTCTTCGATCCCAGCATCTTCCGGAAGAAGCTGGAAGCGGCGCTGCACGAGAAGAACCCGCTCCTGGCGAAGGTCTACAACCGCCTCGGCTACGACGCCGGAGTGCTCGCGGACAAGTACCTCGAGGAGTGCGCCCCCGCTCTGGAGCCGTACGTGACCGACACGGTCACAACGGTGCACGAGGCGCTCGAAGCGGGCCGCGAGGTGCTGTTCGAGGGCGCCCAGGCGACCTTCCTGGACCTGGACCACGGCACGTACCCGTTCGTGACGTCCTCGAACCCGGTCGCCGGCGGGGCCTGCGTCGGTGCCGGCGTCGGCCCGCGACACATCGATCGGATCATCGGGATCACGAAGGCCTACACCACCCGTGTCGGGTCCGGCCCGTTCCCCGCTGAGCTGCACGGCCCGATAGCCGACCGGCTCGTCACCGACGGGGCCGAGTTCGGCACCAATACCGGTCGCCGCCGCCGTGTCGGCTGGCTCGATCTGGTCATGCTGCGCCATGCCGCTCGGCTCAACTCCCTGTCCGAGGTGGCGATCACCAAGCTCGATGTTCTCGATTCCCTCGATGTCGTGAAGGTCTGCGTGGCCTACGAGGTCGACGGGCGGCGAACCGAGTACATGCCGTACCACCAGTCCGATGTGCACCGGGCCCGTCCCGTGCTGGAGGAGTTGCCGGGTTGGCGCACCTCCCTGGCCGACGTCACGAGCCCGTCGGGCCTGCCTTCCGAGGCGGCCGACTACCTGCGCTTCGTCGAGGAGCGCGCCGGAGTGTCGATCACCCTCGTGGGGGTCGGTCCTCGCCGCCGCCAGCTCGTGCACCTGAGACCACCGGCCTCGTGAGCGTCCCCAACCTGCTGGCCGAGCGCTACGCGGGCGCGGGGATGCGGGCCATCTGGTCGCCCCACTCGAAGGTGCGCCGCGAGCGGGAATTCTGGGTGGCCGTCCTCGAGGCGCAGCGCGCCCTGGGGGTCGACATTCCGGAGGTTGCGGTCACCGCCTACCGGGCCGTCATCGGCGAAATCGACCTGGAATCCATCGCCCGCCGGGAACGCCGGCTCCGCCACGACGTGATGGCCCGCCTCGAGGAGTTCTGCGCGCTGGCGGGATGCGAGTACCTCCACTGGGGTCTCACGTCCCGCGACGTCACCGAGAACGTCGAGCAGACACAGATCCGCGACGGCCTGGCGCTGGTGCTGACGAAGGCGGTGGCGTCGGTCGACGGGATCGCTCGCCGCGCCGCCGAACTGGCCGGCAGTCCGTTAGTGGCGCGGACCCACAACGTTCCGGCCCAGCCCACGACGTTCGGACGTCGCTTCGCGGCGGCGTGCGAGGAACTGGTCGAAGCGGTCGGCCGCCTCGAGTTCCTGCTGGAGGGCTACCCGCTGCGAGGTCTGAAGGGACCGGTCGGCACCCAGGCGGACCTGCTCGCCCTGCTCGGCGGCGACGCCGCGAAGGTCGACGCCCTGGAGTCGGCCGTGGCGGAGCGGCTCGGCTTCGGGCGGACTCTGGACGCGGTCGGTCAGGTGTATCCCAGGTCGCTGGATTTCGACGTGATCTCGAGCCTCTTCCGGATCGCCGCAGGACCTGCCAGTCTGGCGACGACAATCCGGCTCATGGCCGGGCACGAACTTTTGAGCGAGGGATTCGGCGCCGGGCAAGTGGGATCGTCGGCCATGCCCCACAAGACCAACGCTCGCACATGTGAACGGATCAGCGGCCTTGCGACGGTGCTCCGCGGTCATGTGACGATGGCGGCGGACCTGGCGGGTGTGCAGTGGAACGAGGGTGACGTCAGTTGCTCGGTCGTCCGTCGCATCGTCGTTCCCGATGCGTTCTTTGCAATCGACGGGCTCCTCGAGGCCCTGCTGACGGTGCTTGGTGAGTTGCAGGCGTTTCCCGGTGTGGCGGCTGAAGAGATGCGCCGCCGAGCGCCGTTCATGGGAAGTTCCGCACTTCTCGCCGCCGCGGTCGATGCAGGAGCCGACCGCTCCGAAGCCCACGCCATCGTGCAACGCCACAGCCTGGCCGCCGCCGATGCGCAACGATCGGGCCGCCAATACGACCTCGCAGCGTCTCTCGGCGCCGACAGGGACTTCCCGTTGACCGACAGTGAGGTCGCGGTGGTTCTGGAGGACGCGATGAAGCCAGGTCGAGCAGAGGCTCAGGTCACCGCAATACAGGCGCGGGCAGCAGATCTGCTGGATCGTTACCCAGCGGCGAAAGGGATTGTTCCGGAGCCGATTCTCTGAGAGCCGCCCGGTCGGGCGGCCAGATCGTTCAGCGGACTCCGGCTGCGTGAAGGACCTTTGGAGGGACGCCGACCTCGCGCCACGCTTGGTACGAGATCCCTTTGCGTTCACTGTAGGAAGCGGCGACTGCGACGAAAGCGCTCTCGAGTTCCTCGATCTCAATACTCTGGTCCGCCGACTCTATTGCCTTCATGAGATCGATTCGTTCCTGAACCAGATGCAGGCGACCAACCGCGTCGGCATCTTCCAACTGCTGCTCCACAGCGGCGAGCTTCTTCTGGAGGGCTTCTTTGGAGCGACGCCTCCCACCCGTTTGCCTGACACTGTCGAGAGCCTCGAGATAATGGCGGACGGTACGGGTTTCTGTCCGTCCTTGAATCATCGCGGCCTTGTGTTCCGGCGTTACCTCTCGGGTCTTGCGACCTGAACTCTCGCTCACGTAGTTTCTCCTTCGTTGATAATTGGAACTTGACCCAGGCCCCAATAGCCAGTATGCAGCATTAGTCTATTCTTGCCAAGAGGCGTGAAGCAAACAACAGAAAGAATCTGTGTTGCTATTCGATATGATCCGGTATTGCATTGGTTCGCAAATGCAATCGCCACAAGGATTATCGCGGCGGGCTAGCTTGGCTCTATGGAAGCCTTGCGCCGGCACCTGCTGAACCATTCGATTCGTACCGGTGACTTCGTCCTGAAGTCCGGTCGGCAGAGCACTTGGTTCTGTGATGCGAAGCAAACGGCCTGCCGTTCCGATGGGATCCTCCTCGTGGCCGACGCGGTGCTCGAGATCATGCCCGATGAGATCGATGCGATCGGCGGGCTGACCGCGGGCGCCGATCCGATTGCGTTCGGGGTGGCCGCCGTCGCTGCGACCCGCGGCCGCACGCTTCGGGCCTTCAGCATTCGCAAGGAGGCGAAAGATCATGGCGTCGAAGGTCGTCTGGCCGGCGCGCTCGAGGCGGGTGACCGCGTCCTTATCGTCGAAGACACTGTGACCAGGGGCGCATCCCCGTTGGAAGCCGCCCGCGTCGTCCGAGCGCTCGGCGCCGCGCCGCAGATGATCCTGGCGGTCGTGGACAGGGGAGGGACGTGCGCGGCGGCCGCTGCACACGAGGGTCTGGCGTTCCGGGCCCTGTTCACCGCGCCGGAACTGGGGTTCCCCTACGAACCCGCCGCAGATGGCTGAGGTGTCCCTTGCCTGGGACCGGTTGGCGTGGTCGGGCCCGGCATCGATCCGGGGACCTTCCGCTTTTCAGGCGGACGCTCTGCCGACTGAGCTACCCGACCGGAGCGGTCCTGACGGGATTTGAACCCGCGACCTCCGCCTTGACAGGGCGGCGTGCACTCCAAGCTGCACTACAGGACCGGAAGACCCGACAGCCTATCCGGGCTGCCGGGCACGCGGCACGGGCTGTCGCCGGTCGCCGCGTGTCGCCGCACCCCCAACGGGATTCGAACCCGTGTTACCGCCTTGAAAGGGCGGCGTCCTAGGCCGCTGGACGATGGGGGCGGGACCGGCCAGCCTACCGGCGCCGGTGACTGCAAGGTGGAGCCTCAACACGGCGGTCCACAAGGCTGCGGCACCGGCGATGTGGATCCCGACGAGCAGCGGAGGCACACCTGTGAAGTACTGCAGGTATCCGATGACCGCCTGTGCCGCCAGGACGCCGACCACCACCCGGGCACGCGCCGAGTAGTCCTCCCGGCGCGCCTCGCGGCGGCGGATGGTCAGCGAGCCGCGCTCGGACCGGGCCCAGAGCAGCAGCGCCACGGCGGCGCACAGCGCCATGGCCGATCCGTGCAGTCGGGCCAGGGACGGGATGTCGAACTGCAGCCGCTCCACGTCGGGATCGCCGCCGTGTGGACCGGCTCCGGTGAGGAGTGTGCCGCTGACGATGGCCAGGGTGGTCGCCACGACGAGCAGCCGGCTCAGATTCCCGGGCATCCGGCGGGGCGCGGCGCCCGCCTCATCCGGTTGAGGCTGAGCGGGGTCGCTCGTGTCCGGTCGGCCTGCCCGGTGGTGCAGGGCCACGGCGTTCGCCACGAGCACCATGGACAGAAGGAAGTGGCCGATGACCAACCACGGTGAGAGGTGGTACCAGACGACCAGCCCGCCGAGGACCACCTGGCCGGCCACACCGGCCACGAGTCCGAGGGCCAGGACGACCAGGTCGCGGCGGCGTGGACGTCTCAGCAGGGCCCCGAGGACGGCCAGAGCCACAGCGACGGAGACGATTCCGGTGATGGCCCTGTTCACGAACTCGACCATGGCGTGGTATTCGAGGTCGGCAACGAGCTGGTTGTCCTCGCAGGTCGGCCAGTCCGAGCACCCCAGTCCCGAGCCCGTGAGCCGCACCGCGCCCCCCGTGATGATGATGAAAATCAGTGCGGCGAGGGCGAAGGCGCAAATGCGACGGTAGGTGGCCGGGTTCGGTCTCGGCAGCCGGAGAGCCATCTCGAGCAGCCTACGAGCGGGCCGTGCATGCCCAGGCACGGCTGATGCGGGCCGAAGTCGGAGTATTGGAGACCTGTGTCTCGTACGCTTGCGCCGATGCCTGCGACGAGAGCCCGGGCCACCATCGCGTCCTACGTGGCATTGACCAAGCCGCGCATCGTCGAGTTGCTGCTCGTCACGACGGTCCCGACGATGATCGTCGCTCAGGGCGGCCTCCCGCCGATCTGGCTCATGGGCGCCGTCGTACTGGGGGGAGCGCTGGCCGCCGGCGGCGCGAACGCCCTCAACATGATCATCGACCGGGACATCGACAGCGTGATGGAGCGCACGCAGAATCGGCCGCTTGTGACCGGGGAGGTGACCGCACGGGCGGCCCTCGTGTTCGCGCTCACCCTGGAGGTCGCCTCGTTCGTGTGGCTGTGGCTCGTCGTGAACCTGCTGAGTGCCGTTCTGGCCGTCAGCGCCACGCTGTTCTACGTGTTCGTGTACAGCCTCTGGCTGAAGCGCCGTTCCGAGCGCAACATCGTGATCGGCGGGGCCGCGGGCGCCGTTCCCGTGCTCGTCGGCTGGGCTGCCGTGGAAGGCCGGCTGGGCTGGGCTCCGCTGCTGCTGTTCGCGGTGATCTTCTACTGGACGCCGCCGCACTTCTGGGCGCTGGCCGTGCGCTACCGGGACGACTACGCGCAGGTCGGCGTGCCGATGTTGCCGTCCGTCCGGTCCATCCGGACGGTGTCACTGCGGATAATCGCCTACACCGTGGTGCTGTGGGCGACGAGTGTCGCCTTCGGTTTCGTTGCTGACCTGGGTGTTCTCTACCTCGCGACGGCGTTGGGTACGGGGGTCGTCTTCGTGGTCTGGGCCGTCCAACTGCTGCGCCGCGGTTCGCCGCAGGTCGCCATGGGTCTGTTCAACTGGTCGATCGCCTACGTCGTGCTGCTGTTCGGCGCCATGGCCGTGGATCAACTCGTCTGATGAGGCCGCGGGCGATCCTCGCACCGGCAGTGCGGTCGGCACCCGGACACGCTGTAAAGTTCGGGGCTGGATCAGGCCCCCTGGCCGCCGGGCGAGCGGATCTCACCGAGCGGTCATACCGAACGGACAACTTGCACCTCGTCACCGAATCCGTATGACCGCTACCGAAACCCACGTTCCCGCTCCGGTCGAGCACGCCCCGCCACCTGCGCCGGCCGCGGCGGCGCCCAAGGGGCTTGCCGGGCTGCTGTCCAGCGGCGACCACAAGACAGTCGGGCGGATGTGGATCGTCGTCTCGCTGCTCCTCGGGGGCTTCGCGCTCGTCTGCGGCCTGCTGTTGCACCTCGAGCGCGTCTCGCTGCCCGGACTCCAGGTCTTCCCCGGAGTCGAGTCCTTCCGGCAGATCTTCGACCTGTATCGGGTCGGGCTGATCTTCCTGTTCGTCGTGCCCCTGTGGATCGGCATCGCCACGTTCCTGGTGCCGCTGCAGATCGGTGCCCGTGGGGTGGCTTTCCCGCGGGCCGCCGCAGCCGCTTTCTGGGTGTGGCTCACTGGGGCCGGCATTCTCATCGCATCGTGGGCGATCGACGGCGGCCTCGCTCCCGGCGGTGAGCAGCGGGCGGTGGAGCTGTCGCTTCTCGCCTTCGCCATGGTGGTCCTGGCGCTGCTCGGGGCCACGGCCGTCCTCCTGACGACGATGTTCACGCAGCGGCCGGCCGGGATGACGCTCGAGAGGATGCCGATCTTCTCGTGGTCCGTGCTCGTGGCCGGCGGGGTCTGGCTCCTGAGCCTGCCCGTGCTGGTGGCCAATCTGGTGATCATGTGGGTCGACCTGCGGGGTCCGAGCGCCGCGCGCTTCGGCGCGGGGCCGAACCTGGCCGACCAGGTGTCGTGGGTATTCGAGCAGCCGCAGGTGTTCGTCTTCCTCATCCCCGCGATCGGTGTGATCGGGGAGATCCTGCCGGTCGCCTTCGGGACGCCCCAGCGGCGCTGGGGCGTCATGCTTTCCATCGTCGGTCTCGTCGGGGCGTTCAGCTTCGGGGCCGGCCTGCAGCGCTTCTTCAGCCCCACCGCCTCCACGACGCCGCTGTATGTCGTGAGCGGGCTCGTCCTGGCGCTGCTGATCGTGGCGCTGCTCGGCGGCTGGGCCGACCTGGGCCGCACCGCCGGGAGGCTCCCCCGCCCCAGCGGGCATCTTGCCCTGGCACTCTCGGCACTCGGGGTACTCGTCTTCGCCGCGGCGGTCGGGTTCATCCGCGTGCTCGGCGGCGCGATCGGGTTCCTGCGCAGCTTCGCCCGCCACAATGAGTCGTGGCAGAGCGATCTGGACGGCGCCCTCGGGCCGTTCGACGGTCTCCGCGGCACCATCGCGGCCGGCGGCCTGTTCGATCTCGTCGCGATGGCCGCCGTGCTGGGAGCCATCGCCGGCCTCTTCTACTGGAGCCCCAAGATCTTCGGCCGGCGGGCGTCACACGCCGCCGGGTTCGGTACTGCGGGGGTCATCGGCGCCGGCGGTGTGCTGGTCGGGTTGATGGGTCTCATCGCCGGCTTCCTGGGGCAGCCGGACCGTCCCAGCATGCACTTCTCGTCCACTGGGGCGGAGGTTGCCGCCGTGCTCAGCGTGATCGGGGCGATCGGGATCCTGGTCGGGTTGGCCACCGTGGCGATCGTCATGGTGCGCGGAGCGGTCGCCCTGACGAAGGAAGCGTCGACGGTGCCCGACCCATGGGGCGGCCATACCCTGGAGTGGGCGGCCGCCTCCCCACCGGCGCGGGAGAACTTCACCGATTCGCCGATTCCGGTCGTGCGGTCGGCGCACCCGCTGTGGGACGCGCCTCCGGCGAGCGATGGCGCCCCCGGGGGTGCGCGGTGAGCGCTGCGGCCATCGGTACGACCGAAGCCGTCGCACCGGCAATCGTTCCGCGGCGCCGGACCCTGCAGGTGGGGACCGGCTTCGCCGCGGCGGCCGTGCTCATGTACTTCGGCGGCCTCCTCGGCGTCTACTTCGCCGAGAGGGCGGGATTCCTGCGCGCGAACCCCGGCCAGTCATGGATCCCGCCGGGAGCGCGCATCGAGTTGACGGCGCCCACGGTCATGGCGTGGACGCTGCTGCTCAGCGTGGTCACGATGCAGTGGGCCGTCCATGCCACTGCCCGGAACGATCGCCGGCACACCTTCCTGGCGCTCATCGTGACGGCGATGTTCGGCGTCGCGGTGATCAACCAGACCGCCTTCCAGTACGCGCAGATGGGTCTGGTCATCGACGGCGGCAGCCTGGCCGCGCCGCTGATCTACACGATCTCCGGAAGCCACCTGGCGCTGGTCGTCGTTTCGCTCATCTTCCTCTTCGTCATGGCGGTGCGTACCCTCACCGCTCCGCAGACCAGCGCGCACCTCGACGGGATGACCGCAGCGGCCCTGGGCTGGCATGTGATGGTCTTCATCTACCTGGTCATCTGGGTCGGCGTCTTCGTCACGAAGTGATGGCACACGTGCACTGCTTCGCCGGATCGCAGATCCTCCGACGGGAGGAGCCTGCGGCATGCTGACGCCGGGGTTCAAGCTCTTCTTCGGCCTGGGAGTGCTCGCCGCCGTCGGGGCCATCGTCTACGGCGTCGCCACGGGCGACCCCGGCGGCGCCGACTACCTCGGCGTCGTGGATCGGGATGCCTGGAAGGGTGTCGTCAGCCTGGGATGGCAGGGTGGCATCGGCGAGCACACCGGCTTCATCGTGCTGTTCTTCGCGGCCTTGGTCGGCTGCGGTCTCGGATGCATGCTGGTGGCGTTCCGCGACGCCGACGCCGAGTCGGTGGGTGAGCTGGCCCCGACCGGCGAGACCCCGCCGAGCGTCGCCCCGAGTGAGCCCTCGTACTGGCCGGCCCTGTCGGCCTTCGCGGTGGCTGTCACGGCCATCGGCCTCGTGACCCACGCCGCCATCTTCGTGATCGGGCTCATTCTCGCCGGCGTGGTGGCGTTCGAATGGATGATCACCGCCTGGGCCGACCGTGCAACCGGCGATCCGGCCGCGAACCGGGCGCTGCGCAACCGGCTCATGAACCCCATCGAGATCCCGCTGCTGGGAGCGGCCGGGGTGGCGGTCCTGGTTGTCGGGGGCTCGCGTGTCCTGCTTGCCGTCAGCGAGTTCAGCGCGGTCTGGATCGCAGCGGGCGTCTCGGCGGTGATCCTGCTCGTGGCGATGCTGTTCGCGGCGCGGCCGCACATCGCCAAGTCGGTCATCACCGCGGTGCTGGCCTTCGCTGCCGTGGCGGTTGTGGCGGCGGGGATCGTGGCCACCGCCGCGGGTTCCTACGATCACGGCGGCGGGCACGCCGACGACGGGCACGGCTCCGACGACGCGGCCGAGGTCCACGAGGGCGACGAGTGATGAACAAGCCGGTAATCGAACGCTCCGGCGGGAGAGCATGGCGGCGGCTGCGGTTGGCGCTGCTGGCGGCCGCCGTGGCACTGATCACCGTGGCATGCGCCGACGAGCACCCGCTGGACACCCTCACCGAGGCCGGCCCGGACGCGCAGGAGATCAACGATCTCTTCTTCCCGGTGCTCGGCGTGGCGATCATCGTCTTCTTCCTGGTGCAGGGCGCCGTCATCTACCTGGCCGTGCGCTACCGCGTGCGCCGCAAGGCCGCGGCCGAGCCGACCGACCCCGATGGCGACGACCTCTACGGCGACGACGAGTATCCCGAGCAGGTGCATGGCAATCTCCGGCTGGAGCTGGCCTGGACGATCATTCCCACGATCCTGCTCGCGGTCATCTCGGTGTTCACGCTCATCTCCCTCGTCGAGTTGAACGAGGTCTCCGCCGCCGAGGACGATCTCCGGGTGACCGTCGTGGGCCAGCAGTGGTGGTGGGAGTTCCAGTACCACCTCGACGGGGACACGTCGACGCCGCCGGACATCGTGACCGCGAACGAGATGGTGATCCCCGTCGGCCAGCAGGTGCCCCTGGAGATCACCTCCCGCGACGTGATCCACGCGTACTGGATCCCGCGCCTGAACGGCAAGAAGGACGCTGTCCCCGGCCGCACGCACCCGTGGGTGATCGAAGCCGATGAGACGGGCCGCTTCATGGGCCAGTGCACTGAGTTCTGCGGCCTCTCGCATGCCTACATGCGGATGTACACAATCGCCGTGACGCAGGCGGAGTGGGAGCAATGGGTCGAGGGCCAGCTCGCCGAGGCGGTGCCACTGGAGCCCGGCGACCCCGGCTACGAGGGCCAGGAGCTCTTCCTGACGAACTGCGCCAACTGCCACGTCGTCAACGGCGTGACCGACGTCAACCTCGACGACGTGCCCGACGGCACCAAGGACTACGCCGGCGCGAACGCCATCACGTCCGCACTGGTCTCGGGGGCGGCTCCGAACCTCACGCACGTCGCCAGCCGCACCACGTTCGCAGGCTCGATCTACGACTTCTACGAGGGCCGCGCCGAGCGGATCCCCTACCTCGAGGTCGCCGAGCGGGGCCGGCTGAACCGCGGTGATCTGGAGGCGTGGATCCGCGACGCTCCCGATCGCAAGGCGAACGATCCCGATGGGGCCCGTGGCATGACCGCCTTCCCGGGCCTGACCGAGGGCGACATCGATGCCCTCGTCGAATACCTGATCACCCTGCGCTAGACAGGGCGGCGCGGCAGAGAACGATCCGAGGCATCTGAGAGACACCAAGAGAGATTCCGGCGAGCACCATGACCACCACCTCCGAACCCCCGCTCCAGCTCACCGCCGGTGAGCAGTTGGTGCGGCCCTCGACGTCCCTCGGGGTGCTGGCCCGGCCCAAGGGCAACACGGGCTGGAAGAGTTGGCTGTTCACCGTCGATCACAAGCGGATCGGCATCATGTACGGCGCCGCCGCGCTCCTGTTCCTGGTCATCGGCGGCATCGAGGCCCTGCTCATCCGGTTGCAGCTGGCCGTCCCGGGCAGCAACGTGCTCAGTGAGGACGCCTACAACCAGGTCTTCACCATGCACGGCGTCACCATGGTCTTCCTGGTGATCATGCCGATGGCGGCAGCCTTCGCCAACTACCTCCTTCCGCTGCAGGTGGGGGCCAGAGACGTGGCGTTCCCGCGGCTCAACGCCTTCAGCCTGTGGTGCTTCCTGGCCGGCGGGATCTTCTTGAACACGTCGTGGCTCCTGGGCGGCGCCCCCGACGGTGGTTGGTTCGGCTACGCCCCCAACAGCGGGCTCGTGTATTCGCCGAGCCACGGCATGGACTTCTACGCCCTCGGGTTGCAGATCGCCGGTATTGCGTCACTGGTCAGCGCCATCAACCTCATCGTGACCGTCTTGAACATGCGCACTCCCGGGATGTCGCTGTGGCGCATGCCCGTCCTCACATGGATGCTGCTTGTCGTGCAGTTCCTGTTGCTGTTCGCCATCCCCGTCATCACGGTGGCGCTGTTCCTGCTGAGCTTCGACCGGTTGTTCGACGCCAACTTCTTCAACGTGGCCGCCGGCGCCGACCCCCTGCTGTGGCAGCACCTGTTCTGGATCTTCGGCCACCCAGAGGTGTACATCCTCATTCTCCCAGCATTCGGAATCATGTCCGAAGTGATCCCGGTGTTCAGCCGCAAGCCCATCTTCGGGTACCCGTTCATGGTCTTCTCCGGGATCGCCATCGGCTTCATGGGCTGGGGTGTGTGGGCGCACCACATGTTCACCTCCGGCATCGGGCCCGTCTCGGTGGCGGTGTTCTCGCTGTCGACCATGTTCATCGCCGTACCGACGGGGGTGAAGATCTTGAACTGGTTGGCCACCATGTGGGGAGGGCGGATCCGGTTCACGACGGCGATGCTGTATTCCGTCGGCGCGGTCGCGATGTTCACGATCGGCGGGTTATCGGGCGTCACCCACGCCATATCGCCGGCGGACACGCAGCAAACCGATACCTACTACATCGTCGCCCACTTCCACTACGTGATCTTCGGCGGCTCGCTCATGGGAATGCTGTCGGGGTTCTACTTCTGGTGGCCGAAGGCGTTCGGCTACAAGTTGAACGAACGCTGGGGCAAGGCGGGATTCTGGGTGCTGCTGATCGGCTTCAACCTGACCTTCGGGCCGATGCACATCCTGGGGCTGCAGGGCATGTCGCGCCGGATCCACAGCTATGCGGCCGACTCGGGGTTCAACCTCTGGAACCTTGTGGCGAGCATCGGTGCCTTTGTCATCGCCGTCGGGGTGATGATGTTCTTCTGGAACATCGGCATCAGCCGCCGCCGTGCCCGCGGGGCGCCTCCGGTCGGACCCGACCCCTGGGACGCCAGGGGCCTCGAATGGATGACGGCGTCACCGGTGCCCGAGCACAACTTCGACAGCGAGATCGTCGTCACCCGCCAGGACGAGTTCTGGCACCGCAAGTGGGGCCAGGATGAGAACGGCAAGGTGGTTCGCATTGCCAAGGCGGCCGACGTCGCCCACGACGGCAGTGCCACGAACGTCCACCTGCCGTCGCCGTCGTACTGGCCCGTCGTGGTGGCGCTGGGGCTGCCGTTCGTGGCCTACGGGCTCATCTACAACCTCTGGATCACCGGCGTCGGTGCGCTCCTGATCCTGGGCGGGCTGTACGGCTGGGTCTTCGAACCGCCCGACGATCCCGACGCGCACGACCACGACGACCACCATGCGGAGGATCCGTCCGGAGATGCCGGCAACGGCGCCGACGGGGGGACACCCACCGACGAGAACGGGGGGTCGTCGGGCGGTGACGGGCCCCCCGAGTTGGTGGGTGCGGGAGCGTCCGGCGGCTCGTCCGCCGAGGCGACGGGAGATCAGGCATGACCGACGTCGCAGCTCCCGACCCGACCGTGAGCGCGCCGGCGGACACCGGCCACGGGGCCCCCGCACACCCGCCGACGACCACCGGCCTGTCGCACAACAAGCTGGCCATGTGGCTCTTCCTGGGCTCGGAGTGCCTGCTGTTCGGCGCCCTCATCGCCACGTACATGTTCGCCAAGTCCCGGTTGCCGGCCGGGGAACTGGGCCCCAACGACGTCTTCGACATCCCGTTCACGTCGGTGAGTTCGTTCGTCCTGCTGATGAGTTCGCTGACGATGGTGCTGGCGCTCTCCGCGCTCACCCGCGGCGAGGAGCGGACCTTCCGGGTGTGGATCGTCGCAACCGCGCTGCTGGGCGGCACGTTCGTCGCCGGGCAGGTCTACGAGTTCACGGTCTTCTACAACCTGGGCCTCGGCTACACCACCAACATCTTCGGTTCGGCCTTCTACACCCTCACGGGTTTCCACGGCGCCCACGTCACCATCGGCATCGTCATGCTGATGTCGGCACTGGTGGCGAGCCTGCGGGGGCGCCTGAGCCCGCGCAACGCCGAGACCGTCGAACTCATCGGCCTGTACTGGCACTTCGTCGACATCGTGTGGATCCTCATCTTCACGATCATCTACCTGTTCCCGCAGTAGGGAGGGCGCCGTCCCATGACGCAGACACCGTCAGCGCCGCCGGAGGCGTCCGAGGAGGCTCCGGCGACCGGCGCCGCCGATCACGACACCGCCGATCACGACACCGCCGATCACGACACCGCCGAGCATGGCACCGAGCACGAGCACCCGTCGGATCGGCAGTACGTCAAGATCGCCCTCATCCTCGGCGCGCTCACAGCGCTCGAGGTGGCCACCTACTTCGAGTCGGTCCACAACCTCAACGACGCCGCGCTGTACGTCATCCTGATCGTGCTCATGGTGCTGAAGTTCATCTACGTCGTGGCCTGGTTCATGCATCTCAAGTTCGACTCGGTCCTGTTCCAGCGGATATTCGTGGCGGGTGTCGTGCTGGCGCTTGGCGTGTACCTCGTCATGCTGACCGCCTTCCGTATCTGGGGGGTCTGACCCCGGCGTCCGGGGTGGGGCGATGGGGGATCTGATCGACTACGAACTCTGGCGCTGGACGCCGCACCCGGAGGTCTGGCTGATCGTCCTGGCGGCCCTCGCCGTCGGGGCCTACGTCGCCCGGGTGCTGGCACCCGCCGCGGGCGAGTCCGTCGACCGTCGCCGGAAGGGCTTCTACCTGCTGGCTGTGGCGTTGCTCTGGCTCGCCAGCGACTGGCCGGTGCACGACATCTCCGAGGAGTACCTCTACTCGGTGCACATGGTGCAGCACCTGCTGATCACGCTCGTGGTACCGCCGCTGCTGCTCCTGGCCACACCGGAATGGCTGGCCCGGCGGGTTCTCGATCCCGGTCGGCCGCTGGCGCGGCGGCTGCTGCGACCGGTGGTGGTGGGCGTGACGTTCAACCTGGTGGTGGCCGTCACCCACATCCCGTGGGTGGTGAACACCAGCGCCACCAACGGTGTCTTCCACTACACGGCGCATCTGCTGCTGTTCGTGACGGCCATCGCCATGTGGATGCCCGTGTGCGGACCGTTCGGCGAACTCCGCCTGCAGCCCCTGTCGAAGATGTTCTACCTGTTCTTGATGTCCGTCCTCCCCACCGTGCCCGCCGGCTTCCTGACCTTCGCCCAGACCACCATCTACGACGCCTACGACACGCCGCTGCGCCTGTGGGGCGTGACGGTGGCCAACGACCAGCAGATGGCGGGGCTCATCATGAAGATCGTCGGCGGGCTGTACCTCTGGACCATCATCGCCGGGGTGTTCTTCCGCTGGTCGGCCCGCGAGCGGGCCGGAGCGCGGAAGCCCGGTGACGAAGCCGTTCCCCAGACCGTGCCCGCGGCCCCCGAAGCGCTCACCTACTCGCAGGTGGTAGAGGCCTTCGAGCGAGCGGGCGAGCCACCGAGCGAACCGTCGGGGTGACGATCGGGCGTCGGTGATCAGACGGCGCCGGTCGCGACGAGGCCACGAATAGTCCGACCTCGCCCGGTCGTGGTGGTCGCGCTGGCGGCGCGATCGAGTGGCGCCGATCGGTGGCACACACCTGCCCGGCCAAGGTGCGCCAAGTAGTCTGATCGCGCTGGTCCTGGGTTCGAGTGTGGGAGGTCTGCCGGCTGTGAGTGCCACCTCCGGGTTCCTGGCGGCTCTCGATGAGTCCACCGTCGATGTGAACGAGGCGATCACCCTGCCGCCGGCCTGCTACACCTCCGAGGAGTTCCTGGCCTTCGAGCGGGAAGCCATCTTCGACAGGGATTGGGTCTGCGTCGGCCATGAGGGCCAGATCCCGAACGTCGGCGACTACTTCTGCGTGCAGCTGTTCGAAGAGCCGCTCGTTGCCGTGCGCGGCGCCGACGACGTGGTGCGCGTCATGTCCTCGGTGTGTCGCCACCGGGGCATGGTCGTCGCCGAAGGCTCCGGTAATGGCTCCAACTTCCGCTGCCCGTACCACTTCTGGGTCTACGGCCTCGACGGGCAACTCCTCGGGGCGCCCGCGATGGAACAGCGCGCCGACTTCGACAAGTCGTGCCTGGGGCTCCCGCAGATCAAGACCGAGATCTGGAACGGATTCATCTTCGTCACCTTCGACAACGAGGCCCCGCCGCTGGTCCCCACGCTCGGCGGCCTCGACGGCATCCTCCGCAACTACCACCTCAGCGAGACGGTCTGGATCGACGGCGGCAGCTTCGACGGCCTCCCGTGGAACTGGAAGGTGATGCTGGAGAACTTCGTCGACGGCTATCACAACAACCGGCTGCACAGCGGGATCGGCGATGTCATGCCGTGCAGCGACGCCACGTTCGTGCCCTTCGACCCCGACCGGGACAACCACATCTCCCGCTCGAACCGCACGCTCAAGCAGGACGCCTCGTTCAACCTCACGCGGGAGCCGCTGTTCCCGGTGTTCCCCCACCTGTCCGAAGAGGATCGCTGGCACTGGAACTTCGCGCTCGTGCCACCGACACTGGCGCTGGCGATCGTGCCGGACCAGGTGGCGTACTTCACGATCTTCCCCAACGGGGCGAACAGCATCTCGATACAGATCGGCTACCTGTTCCATCCGAGGGTCGTCGAGATGCCGATGTTCGACGTCCGCTTCGCCCAGGCCCGCGCCGATGTCGACAACTTCAACGGCGCCGACATTCACGCCGACACCATGGTCCAGGTGGGATTGCGCTCACGGTTCGCGCCGAGGGGCCCGTACTCATGGCAGGAGGCGACCCTGCAGCAGATCAACCGCTGGCTGGTGAAGCGCTACCGGGAGCACTACCGGCGGGACCCGTCCCTGGTCGGCGCCGCCGGCCTCTAGGCAGGAGCACCGCCGCCGGCGGAGACGAGAGCGCCTTGCCCGACGGCTTCCCCCGCGCTTCGACGAGTCGGGTGGAGCCCCCGGGCGCCGCCGCGGCTCGGGGTTGACCTCTTGTAGCCGGGCGAACGGCACCGTCTCGGGTCGGGGCGCCGATACGGTTTTGTGGTGCTCGACGTCCGCCTGCTGCGCAACGATCTGGAGCGCGTCCGCGCCGCGGTGGCCTCCCGCGGCGATGACACCTCGCCGCTGACCGAGGCGGTCAACCTCGACGTGCGGCGCCGCCACCTGCTGGCGCGCCGCGACGAGTTGCGCCACGAGGTCAAGCAGCTCTCGGCGGAGATCGGTCGGCTGCATCGTGAGGGGCGCCCCGACGAGGCTGCCGAGTCCACCGAGCGCAGCCGGATGCTGGGGGATGAGAGCCGTGCCGTGGCGGCCCAGGCCGACGCCCTGGGGGAGCGTCTCGACGATCTGCTGATGCGCGTGGCGAACCTTCCCGCGTTGGAGTGCCCGGTGGGCACCGGCGCCGAGGACAATCCGGTTCTCCGGGTCGAGAACTTCCGAGCGGACGGGTACGCGCCGCAGCAGCGCGTGCCTCATTGGGACTTCGCCACCGCGATGGGGCTCCTGGACGTCGAACGAGCCACGAAGCTGTCGGGGGCGATGTTCGCCATGTTCCGGCGCGAGGGCGCCATGCTGGCCCGCGCGCTGGTGCAGTACGCACTCGACCGCAACGCCGACCTCTACGAAGAGGTGCGCCCACCCACGCTGGTCCACACCGACACGATGACCAGTACCGGCCACCTGCCCCGCTTCGCCGACGACGCCTACCATCTCGAGCGCGACGACCTGTGGGCCATCCCGACCGCCGAGGTGCCGCTGACGTCGCTGGGTCGTGACGAGGTGCTCGCCGAGGCCGACCTGCCGATGCGACTCATGGCTCACACCTCGTGTTTCCGGCGCGAGGCCGGCGCGGCGGGTCGGGACACTCGGGGCCTGCTGCGGGTGCACGAGTTCGACAAGGTGGAGATCCTGGCGTACGCCACCCCTGACCAGGCTCCCGACATGCATGCCGAACTGCTGGAGCGGGCGGAGGGAGCGATGGCCGATCTCGGCCTCGCCTACCGGATCGTGGACATCTGCACCGGCGACCTCGGCGGCTCGGCCGCCCGGACCTTCGATATCGAGGTCTACGCGCCGGGCACGGATCGCTGGCTGGAGTGCTCGTCGGTGTCGTGGTTCAGCGACTACCAGGCCCGCCGGGCGAACGTTCGCTACCGGCCCGCTGCCGGGCGGGGCACCCAATTCGTGCACACCCTGAACGGCTCGGCTCTCGCCGTGCCCCGCGTGTGGGCGGCGCTCACCGAGACGTGGCGCCAATCCGACGGTTCGGTCGAAGTGCCCCCACCGCTGCGCCCGTACATGCGAGGGCTGGAGGTCATCCGGTGAGTCCGGCGGTGACCGCTCCGACGATCGCCCGGTAGCGGGCACGGCAGGCCGATGCAGGGGGACGGGGAACCGGGCGCGATCCGCCGCCTGCCGGTGCTGATCCCGCAACCCGAGAGCCCGCCGGATCTCGACGGCTCCGACCATCCGGTGCGGGTGGTGACCCGGTCCGTGGTGGCCGACGAGGCGTTCTGGACGCCCGTCGAGGCCGCCTCGATCACCGAGCGGTTCGACGAACTGGCGCCCGACTGGGAGAACCGGCTGCGGCCCGAGGAGTTCGTCGGCCTCCCCGACGCCTGCGAACGCGGCCGCCTGGAACCAGCGGCGCTGTGCCTGGAGGTGGGCTCGGGCACCGGATTCGGGACCGTGCATCTGGCGGCGCACTTCTCACAGGTCATCGCCGTGGACATCTCGGCGGGCATGCTGGCACTGGCCCCGCCCGATCTGGCCCCGCGGGTGCGAGCGGACGGGGCGTCGCTGCCGCTGCCCGATGACTCCGTGGATGTCGTGGCGCTGATCAACATGTTGCTGTTCCCCACCGAGGTGGACCGCGTGCTCCGACCCGGCGGGGCCGTCCTCTGGTTCAACACGCTCGGAGCGCGCACGCCCATCCACCTGCCGGCCGATGAGGTCGCAGCGGCGCTGCCGGGACGCTGGACCGGGATCGCCAGCGAGGCGCTCTGGGCGACCTGGAGCGTGTTGCGGCGGGAGACCGGGGAGGGCTGAGCGCCCTCAGGCGGGTGTTTCGGCCGCCGGCCGCAGCCGCCGGCGCAGCTTGAACCAGATGAGCGCACCGGCGACGACGGCCGCCACAAGTTCGAACAGCACCGCCCAGCGCAGCGGATCGGACCAGTTGGCGATCCTTCCGGGGATGTCGGCAATCGTGCGCACGACCGGCAGCACGAACAGGTCGAACCGGTAGTAGGCACCCTCGACGGCCAGCCAGAGAGCGCCGAATGCCGCCAGGGAGATGCGCCGGGTGCGCGGCCGCATGCCGGGACGCAGCGCCGCCAGCAGGATCGCCAGCACGATGTAGCCGGACGCCACCGCCAGGCGGGCCGGCCCGGCCGACGACGCCCACGAACTGAGCGAGCTCTGGGCGTCCAGCGACAGATCCACGAGGACGTTCTCCATGAGGTTGCCGCGTAGCACCTGGACCTCCCACCAGCCGTACAGGGCCAGGAAGCCGCCGACGACGGTCAGGAAGCCGCCGGAGATGCGATTCACGTGCGGCAGGATGCGGCGCATCTTGGCGATCACCTCGGTCCGGGCGACGGCCATCGCCAGGGTCAGCACCATGATCACGGCACAGAGCCCGCCGCCGTAGGCGATGAACACCAGCAGCCCGTCGAAGAAGTCCCGGCTGGAGAACGCGCTGACGACGGTGCCGAAGAACACCGGCATCGTGCAGCCCAGCGACACGATCGCGTACGAGACGCCGAACAGGAAGATGGAACTCAGGCGGCGGCTCTCCCCACCGCGCTGGAGGCGGGGAAGCCGGAGCTTGGGCTCGAACCCCCAGAGCATGGCGATGCCGAGGACACCCATGCCGATTCCCAGCACGAACGTCACCCAGGCGACCCGGCTCTCGATGGCACCGCGGCTGAGCACGGTCGAGGCGAGGGCTCCGATGGCGGCGAACACCGTCATGAACCCCGCGCACAGTGTCAACCCCACGCCCAGGCCGCGGAAGATGCTCTGCGCAGGGTTCAGCCGCTTGTCGCCCTCGACGCCCAGGAAGTACGAGAGGTAGGCGGGCATCATGGCGAAGCCGCACGGGTTGAAGGCGGAGATGAACCCGGCGGACAGCGCGAGGCTCGCCAGGGTCGTGAGGCTGACCGTGTTCACGGGCGCCTGCTCAGAGCGGCCTGCTCACCGGTCACACCCCCAGGTGCTCCGCGATGAGCGCTCGCAGGTCCTGCGCCTTCAGGCGCGACGCGACCATGTGCACAATCATGCCGTCTGCGTCGACGAATACCGTCGTCGGCATCCCGATCCCGCCGAAGGCCTGGAAGATCGTCGAGTCCGGGTCCTCCCCGAGCGGGTAGGTCACGCCGGTCTGGGTTGCGAGTCGCCGGGCCGCTCCCGGCTCGTCGCCCACGTTGAGCCCCAGGAAGGCGACGTGAGGGCGCAACTCCCGGTGGACGGCTTCGAAGGCGGGCATCTCGACGATGCACGGCGGGCACCACGATGCCCAGAAGTTGACCACCGCCGGTGTGCCGGCGAAGTCCGCCAGCGAACCTTCGGTGCCGTCGAAGTAGTCGAAGCGCACGTCGGGGGCCGGTCGCCCGTCACCGGCGGCCCCATCCGCAGGGGTGTCGGGATCAGCTGGCGCGGTCGCCGCGGTGCCTGTTCCGGTGCCGGTCGGCGCATCGACGGTCGTGGTCGTCGCCCCGCCCGCCGTGGTCGTCCCCGCGGCCGTGGTCGGCGTCACCTGTGCGGTGGTGGATGTCGCGGTGACGGTCACCGGCGCCGTTTCGACCCCGGCGCTGCCACCGCAGCTCGCGGCGATCAGCAGGGCGGGTGTCGCCAGCGCCACCAGTGCGCCGGGGAGTCTGGCGCAGACGCGACTCCTGTCGGCGGATCCCAAAGCGTCAGGCGGGAGAGAAGACGGTCTGGCCGTCGCGCTCGGCAGTGGTCAGCTCGCCGAGGACTCGGAGGTGTTCGAGGTGGGCGAACGTCTCGCTCTCGGCCATGTTCCCCCACGAACGCTCGGAGAAGAGTCGCTGCATGTACTGCGGGACCGTACCCGCCTCCAGCTCGTGCGCGGTGTCGCGGATGATGTTGAGGCGGTGCTCGTGGTGCCGCCGGATCGCCTTCGCCCGACCGCCGAGGTCGTCGAAGGGGTGGCCGTGCGCCGGCAGCACCTTCGTCACGCCCTCGACGCCACCCATGCGCTCGAGCGAGGCGAAGAACCGGGCCAGGGGATCGGTGTGCGGTGTGAGCCCGCTGATGTGCGGTGTGATCGTCGGCAGGACGTGGTCGCCCGAGAGCATGATCCCGTAGGTGGGGTCGTACAGGCAGAGGTGGTCCTCGGTGTGGCCCGGCGTGTGCAGGCAGAGCCACTCGCGTCGTGCGAACCGCACGATCTGCGTGTCGACCACGGTCCGCGTGGGTCGGGGGGTGGCGAACCAGCGCGGGTCGTCCTTGGCGATCTCAGCCCAGGTGCGCCACTCCTTCTCCGGCAGCGGTTCGCGTTCGGTTCCCCAGGGATTGACCCGTCGCGCCAGCCACGGGGGCCGGTGCGCGTCCTCGTCGTCCTCGTCGTCCTCGTCCTCGTCCGCGTCCGGGAACTCGATCGGCTCGGCAACCTCGGTCGACTCCCAAACCGGCCGGAAACTCTCATGGGTCAGGACCTCCGCCCCGGCGAGGATACGCAGTCGCTCCGCGCCGCCGAAGTGGTCGAAGTGGGAGTGGGTGACGATGGCCGTGTGGACATCGGTCACCGCGTACCCGGCGCTCCGGAGGCGTTGTTCCAGCGCGGCGAACGACGCCGGGCTGGGCAGTCCCGGGTCGACCACGGCAACACCCCGCTCGTCGGTCAGCAGGTAGCAGTTCACGTGCCCGATCCCGGGAAGGTGCACGGGGAGTTGCGAGCGCAGGACCCCGGGGGCGATCTCGGTGATCTCCTCGGTGGCGGGTTCGCGTTCCTGGCGGGGGGGTCTCGCCGGCGGTTGGTCGGCCGGTTGCTCTCCGGTCACCGAGTCAACCTATCGCTGCCGCCGGTCGCTCGAACGGCCCGTGGCGGCCTGCGTGGTCGGCGGCGCGAACACCGCCTGGCGCCAGTAGCGGAGCTCTTCGATGCTCTCGAGAATGTCGTCGAGCGCGCGGTGCCCCTTGCGCTTCCGGGGTCGCTTCGCGGTCGCCTCGGGGTACCACCTGGCGGCCAGTTCCCGGATCGAGGAGACGTCCACGACGTGGTAGTGGAGGTGGTGCTCGATCTCGGGGAGCCACCGGTTCAGGAAGCGTCGGTCCATGCCGATGGAGTTGCCGCAGAGCGGGACCGTTGCCGGCTCGGGCACGTGCCGGCGGATGAACTCGAGTGTCTGCCGCTGGGCCTCGGCGAGGCTGATCGTCGACGCACGGACTTCGTCGGTGAGCCCGCTGTCCCGGTGCATCTTGGTGACCACATCACCCATAAGGCCCAGCACCTCCGGCGGCTGGTGGATGACCAGTTCGAGGCTGTCGCCGAGAATGTTGAGGTCGTCGTCGGTGATGACCGTGGCGATCTCGAGAACGTGATCCGTGCCGGCATCGAGGCCGGTCATCTCCAGGTCGATCCATACGAGCACGGCCCGGATGCTAGCGAGGCCACCGGTCGACGGAATCGCCGGCTCCCCCGGCGTGAGCCCGCCCAGCCATCCGCCGGGGCGCGCTGGGGTCAAGCTGTGGATAGGAGGGGGACGCTTTCGGGACGACTTCTGGATCTCCGAGCACCCGCCGGGGAGCCGCCTTCCAGCGGCCGGCCACGCCCTAGAGTCGGGTCATGGTCGTGGAGGTCCCCGTCCAGCGCCTCGACGCCGGTCTCCCTCTTCCCGCCTACGCCCGCCCGGGCGACGCCGGTCTGGATCTGCGGGCCGCCGAGGACGCGAAGCTCGCCGCGGCCGGAGGTCGGGCGCTCGTGGCGACGGGCCTGGCGGTTGCGATCCCCGAGGGTTTCGCCGGTTTCGTGCAGCCGCGTAGCGGGTTGGCTCGGAACCACGGTGTGACCTGCCTCAACACCCCTGGACTCATCGACAGCGGTTATCGCGGTGAGTTGAAGGTGCTGCTCGTGAACACCGACCCGGATGAGGCGTTCGTCGTGCGCCGCGGTGAGCGGATCGCCCAACTGGTGATCCAGCCGGTTGCGGTCGCCTCGCTCGTCGAGGTCGACGAACTGCCGCCGACCGAGCGCGGCAGCGGAGGGTTCGGCTCGACCGGACGCTGAGGATCCTCGTCCCCGGGTCGAGGATGTGCTCCCGACGGTCTCGCGGCTGCGCCGGTCAGTGCCGCGGGTGGCCTGGAGCGGTGCCGCCGGATCGGACGGCCAGGCTCTCGCTGAACGAGGGGCCGGCATGCCGGCGCCCGCGCCGCCGGAGTTCCACCGTGACGGTGATGTCGCCGCCCGTCACGTCGTAGTGAAGCCACACCCGGTCCCGCTTGCTTGCGCGGGAGAGACCGGCGGCCACGAGTTCGGCGCTCGCCGCCGCCAGGCGGGCAGGAGTCACACCGCTGCCGTTGCGGTGCGTCAGGAGCCCGCGGGCGGCGTTCTCGGCGAGTGGCACCGCCGCCGGCTCGGTCGGCAGGCTCAGGCTGACGCGGTGGGCGTCGGTGGCGGCCGCCCATCTCCGACCTGCGGGTCTCCAGGTCCTACGCACAGGATTCCCGCGACACGATCTCTGTCCGCCCGGTCCGGAAGCGGATGACCTCCCCGCCCGATATGTCGAAGGCGATCCGGAAGGCGGCGTCGTTCGGATCGGTCGGCACGAACGTCGCCAGCGTCCAGCCGCCGAGGTAGGGGTGCTCCTCGACGACGAGCTTGCTGCCCAGCAGCGATTGGAGCTCGCCCAGGTGCGTTCCCACGCCGAGCCCGGACTGGGTGCGCAACAGGGGCGTCTCGACGTCCACCCGCTCCACCGTCCCGTGATAGATCCACAGCGCCACGCCCGGCGGCCCGCTGGCGGGCGTGACCACGTAGCAGTCGGCTCCACCGTCCGGCACGCCCACCCAGGTGGTGCCCACGCGCTCCGCCGCTTCCTCCGGGGACATCCCGAAGTAGACCGAACCGATGCCCACTGTCGAGACCCTCGACCGCTCATCGAATGCGGTCTCGGCGGTGCCGGCCGGAACGGTGATCTCCGGATCTGCCGCCGTTTCGGGACCCGGCGGGGTCTCGGCCTCGTCGCCGGCTGTGCCGGTCGTGTCCCCGGTGGCTTCAGGCTCGGTGGTGTTGTCGGCGTTGTCGGGACCGGCGTCCGCGTTCGCTTCCTCGGGGCCCACCCCGGACGCGTCGCCGCTTGCTGCATCGCCCGCAGCGGGGGGATCGGTCCCTGCCGCCTCGGTGACCGGGGTGGTCGTTTGCCCCGTGTCATCGCTCTCCGCCGATGATCCTCCGCCGTCGACTGCGTCGCCATCCGGTGGCGGGTCGGTGTCCTGATCCGCCGGGGGGTCGTCCGCGGCGCCGTCACCGCTGGTTCCGGTCGTTGTCGTCGTCCCGCTGGATGGCCCCGACCGGCTGCCGAGCGCGGCGGCGTCAGGGGACTCGGAGCTGATGGTGCAGGAGCCCGCCAGGAGTGCAGCGAGTGCGACAACGCCGATGGCTGCGGTGGAGGCGTGTCCCGGCCTCGTCCAAGACCCTCGCGGGCTCGGCCGGCGTCCGGGCCGGCGAAGAGTCATGGTGCCAGATTACGAGGCGCTTCCGGGAGCTTGGCGCACCTTGAGCCGCTGAGGGGTCGGCGTGCCCCCGGTGGGATTCGAACCCACGGTCTTCGGATTAAAAGTCCGCTGCCTTGCCGGCCTTGGCTACGGGGGCGACCCGATTATCGCAGTTGCCGACGCGCGCGCGACGCGCGATCGCACGGGTGCCCAAGTCGTCACAGGTCCGGGGAGTCCCCGCCCGCTTCGACGGCGGCGGAGCTGTGCTCCTCCGCGTCCCCCACGGTTGCCGGCTCGCCGACCTCCACGTCGCCGCCGACGACGGTGACCCAGCGACCCGAGAGGTTCGGCATGGGGACCATGGTCAACCCGGCGCGGAGCGTCAGACTGTGAATGACACCGCCGTGGGTGATGACCAGCACCGCGGCGGTGCCGTTGCGGTCCGCCAGCGTCCCGATGTCGCGCAGTGCGGCGTCGGCCCGCCTCGAGAGTTGCTCGTCGGTCTCGTAATCCGGCGGTCGCCGGCCGCTGCGCAGGTAGCCCGGCCAGTCCTGCTCGATCTCGGCGCGGGTCAGCCCCTGCCAGGGTCCGGCGTTCCGCTCGCGCAGCCGCGGCTCGGCGATGATCGTGGTGATTCCCGCGCCCTTGGCGATGATCTCCGCCGATTGCCGGGCGCGTTGCAGGTCCGAGCACACGAGCATCTCGAAGCTCGCCAGCAACGGTCCGGCCTGGGTGGCGTGGCGCATTCCCCGCTCGGTTAGCGGGATGTCCGCCTGGCCCTGCCAGCGCCCCAGAGCGTTCCACTCGCTCTCGGCGTGTCGCAGGAGCAGGAGTCGAGCCACGACTGGCGACGATACCGGCGAGCCGCGCGCTCCAGCGGTTCGTCCGCTCTCGGGTGTCGGCGGCGGTGGTGACTTCTACGCTCATGGTGTGCCCACCCTGCGTCTCTTCGCCTCCGTGCGCCAGGCCGCCGGCGTCTCGCTGGCCACGCTGGAGGGCGCGACCGTCGGCGAGGTGCTCGCCGCGGCCTCGGAGCGGTTCGGTGCGGCGTTCACCGAGCAGTTGCAGGCATGCCGGATCTGGTGCAACGGGGAACCCGCGCAGCCCTCGGACCCGGTCGGGGCCGATGACGAGATCGCCGCCCTCCCACCGGTGTCCGGGGGTGCCGGCGCCACCGGCCGCCTGGCGATCCTGTCGATGCACACGTCCCCGCTCGTCCAGCCCGGATCCGGCGACAGTGGGGGCATGAACGTCTACGTGCGCGAGCTCTCGGCCGCGCTCGCCCACCGCGGGATGGAGTGCTCGGTGTACGTCCGCCGGTTCAGTGCCGACCTGCCGCCGGAGATTCACGTCGAGCCGGGCCTGCGGGTCGTCCACGTGCCTGCGGGCCCGCCGGGCCTCCCGAAGGAGGCGCTGGCGGGCACTCTCGATGTGTTCACCGATGGCGTCCTCGCCGATATCCGCCGGACCGGTGGCGTCGACGCCATCCACGCGCACTACTGGCTGTCAGGCGTCGCCGGCCACCGCATCAAGCACGCCCTCGACAGGCCGCTCGTGACGACGTTCCACACCCTGGCGAGGGTCAAGGAGGCGCTCGGCGAGGCGGAGTCCCCCGATCGCGCCCGCGCCGAGGAGGAGGTCGTCGCCTGCTCCGACGTGGTCTGCGCGAACGGCCCGACCGAGGTCGACGAACTCGTGCGCCTCTATGGCGCGCCCGCCGATCGCATCGAGATCATCGCGCCGGGCGTCGAGCACGCCCTGTTCTCGCCCGGCGATCGCGATGGGGCGCGTGCCGCCCTGGGCCTCGGCCGCGAGCCCGTCCTGCTGTTCGTCGGCCGCATCCAACCACTCAAGGGGCTGGACCTCGCGGTGCGGACCCTGGAAGCGCTCGGGCGCCGCCTCGGGCCCGTCAAACTGCTCATCGTCGGCGGCCCGAGCGGCCAGGGTGGCCAAGCCGAGCTGGCGCGGGCGAGGGCTCTCGCGGCGAGCGCCGGCCTCGACGATCGCGTCTGGTTCAGCGATCCCCGGCCGCACCACCTCCTGGCGACGTACTACCGGGCGGCCGATGTGGTTCTGGTGCCGAGCCGGAGCGAGTCGTTCGGGCTGGTCGCCCTCGAGGCGGCGGCCTGCGGAGCGCCTGTGGTGGCCGCCGAGGTGGGGGGCCTCAAGGCACTCGTGCGGCACGGGCGCACGGGCTACCTGGTGCCCGGTCGCGACCATTCCACCTGGGCGAACCGCGTGGAGGAGATTCTGGAGGACCCGCTGACGGCCGCGGCGATGGCGCTGGACGCCGCCGCCGAGGCGCGGGGCTACTCGTGGGATGCGACCGCGGGGCTGCTGGCGGGGTGCTACGGGCGCCTGCGCCGCCGCCGGCTGGTGGAGTGCGTTGCCTGATGGGTTCACGGCCGGCCACGCCCGCCGAACTTGACGAGATAGAGCGACGGATCGATGCCTGGGCGGCCCGGCAGCTTGCCGAGGACAACTCCGTGGCATCGGTGGAGCGTGCCGAGGCGCCGCTGCGCCGCTGGTACATCCGGCTGCTCGGCGAGGAGAAGGCCGTCTTCTCGGTCTGGTTGACGCTGCAGCAACGCTCGTTGCACTTCGAGACCTATTTCGTGCCGGCACCGGAGGAGAACCAAGCGGCTCTTTACGAGTACTGCCTGCGTCGCAATCTCAAGCTGCGTGGCGCCCGCTTCGCGATCGGGGCGGAGGACGCCGTCTTCCTCGTCGGCGAGATTGCCGCCGCCGGCGTCGGTGTCGACGAGTTGGACCGGATTCTGGGGACTCTGTACGAGGCCACCGAGCAGCACTTCCGGCCGGCGATGCGAATCGGGTACGCCTCCCGCTTCAGCGGTTGACCGATCCGCCCGCCGGCTGACGGCGGTGCGCCGGTTGTGCCGGATTGCGCTCCGAATATGCTTTGAAGATACTGACATATCAGAAGATAGCTTGACAAGTACAGTTATTTTCGCTTAGTTTCACTCGTTGCCACCACAATAGGGGTTGCCGGGTCGGCCTTATCGGGGAAGCGGGCCGGTCCGGTGCCCCTGTGGGGTGCAGCGTTCAGGGCCCGGGAGGCGCCGGGCTAGGGTGCAGAGGTGGGCTACCGGCTGCAATTCATCGGCGGCGGGAAGATGGGTGAGGCGCTCCTCGGCGGTCTCTGCGCCCAGGAGTGGGCGGGGCCCGAGGAGTTCGCCGTTGTCGAGCCCGTCCCCGAGCGTCGCGCGACGTTGACGGACCGCTACCCGCGGACACTGGTGGGGGACACTCCCCAGGCGGGAGTCGACGCCGTTCTGGCCGTCAAGCCCAACGACATCGAAGCCGCCGCAGGGGCGCTCGCCGGCCTCGGTGTGCCCAGAGTCCTGTCGATCGCCGCCGGGGTGCGGACCGACTCCCTCGAAGCGTGGCTCGGCGCCGGCACCCGGGTGGTGCGTGCGATGCCCAATACGCCGGCACTCGTGGGAGCCGGGGTCTCGGCGGTGGCCGCGGGAGCCTCGGCGACGGCCACCGACGTGGCTTGGGCGGTGGACGTGCTGAGCAGCGTCGGGGCGGTGGAGATCGCCTCCGAGGAGCAACTCGACGCGGTCACGGGACTGTCGGGTTCCGGTCCTGCCTACGTCTTCCTGGTGGCCGAGGCGCTCATCGCCGCCGGCGTCGCCGAGGGGCTGGCGCCCGAGGTGGCGGACTCGCTCGTGCGCCGGACCATCCGCGGCGCCGGAGAGCTCCTCGTCCGTTCCGACCGGCCGCCCGCCGAGTTGCGTGCCGATGTCACGTCGCCAGGTGGTACGACCGCGGAGGGCTTGCGGGTCATGGAAGGAGCGGAGATACGGGCGATCCTCGCCGAGGCGGTGGCGGCGGCGACGCGACGCTCGGTCGAGTTGGGCACTTCCTAGCGATCCGGCCGGAGCGCCGGCCGATCAACGAGCGGTCGCTGGGGGTGATGTGGCCCCTGTGGCAGCCGGGCGATTTGTTCGGGGTGTGTCTGCTGCCTACTGTGTGAATTGCGGAGTAGGGGGAAACATGGACAACGAACAGAAGAAGCCGCGGTTCATGACCGTGGCGGAAGTGGCGGAGATGATGCGCGTCTCCACGATGACCGTGTATCGCCTCATCAAGAGTGGCGATCTTCCGGCGGTCCGGTTCGGCAAGTCCTACCGGCTCGACGAGGCCGACGTGGACGCCTACCTGGCCAGCCGGTACACCAGAGCCGGCTGAAGTCCTGCGCTACGGAACGGTCTCCTTCCTCACCGACTACGGCCTGGCAGACGAGTTCGTCGGTGTCGTCAAGTCGGTCGTTCTCTCGATTGCCCCCGGTGTCCGGATCGTCGACATCACCCACGAGGTCGACCGCTACGACATCCGCGGCGGCGGCCTGACCCTGGCCCGGGCGGCGCAATACCTGAACCCAGGTGTCGTCCTCGCCGTCGTGGATCCCACTGTTGGAACCGATCGTCGCCCCATCGCCGTCGAGGTGGGTGACGGGTCGTCGGTCCTCGTCGGTCCCGACAACGGGCTGCTGGCGCCCGCGGTCTCCCTCGTCGGCGGCGCGACCCGTGCGGTGGAATTGCGTGACGAGCGCTACCGGCTCGGCGGGGCCGCCAACACCTTCGACGGCCGGGACATCTTCGGTCCTGCCGCCGGCCACCTCGCCGCAGGTGTTCCCATCACCGAACTCGGCCCGCTCGTGGATCCCGCGAGCCTGGTACCGGGAATCGTCGCCAACGCGGCGATCCATCCCGACAGGGTCGAGGCGGAGGTCCTGTGGATCGATCACTACGGGAACGCGCAGCTCAACGTCGACCCCGACGACCTGGCGCATCTGGGTGATCCTCTCGTGGTGAGGGCCGGCGACGAAGTGCGGGCCGTGAGCCGGGCTGCCACGTTCGCCGCCATCGGCTCGGGTGAGGTCGGTGCGGTGGTCGACTCCTACGGCCTGATCGCGTTGGCGCAGAACCGCCGCGACTGCGCCGCCGAACTCTTCCTGCAGCCGGGATCGGCGGTGACGATCAGTCGTGCCGACGATGATGAGGCAATCGCGGGTGGGGCCGATGCCTCGTCGCGTCGGGCCGGTACCGTGACGGTACGTCTCGGCAGCCGGACAGGAGGCAACCCATGAGGCACGGCACCAGCATCGTCATAGCGGTGCTCCTGGCGGCGGTGCTCGTGGCCGGAGTCGTACAGATCTTCTTCCTGGCGCGCTGAGCCCCGGGACCCCGATCCCCCGGGCACCGGGTGGCGTTGTCCGGGGGCGAGCGCACGGTCGCGCCGGTCCTGGCCGGGACGGTCCCCCGGCCCAGACCATTGTGAATTTGAGAATCCTCAATAGCCTCCCCGCATGGACACGGATGGCTTCGAGGCCGACGGCTACAACTCGATCCCCGCCGCCGCCGTGGCGCGACTCCCGGTCTACCGCCGTGTCCTGCTGGAACTCCTGTCCACTCGCACCACCACGGTGTCGTCGACGCGGCTCGCCGCGCTGGCGGGAGTGAACGCCGCCAAGGTGCGCAAGGACCTGTCGTACCTCGGCTCGTTCGGCATCCGCGGCGTGGGGTACAACGTCGAGCACCTCCTCTACGAGGTGAGCCGCGAGCTCGGGCTCACCCACGACTGGCCCGTGCTGATCGCGGGCCTGGGGAATCTGGGTTCGGCGCTCGCGAACTATGGAGGGTTCGTGGAGAGGGGATACCCCGTGCGCGCTCTCGTGGACACGGACCCCGGCAAGGTCGGCCGGGTTGTGGCGGGCGTGCCGGTGCGTCATCTGGACGATCTCGAGGCGATCGTGACCGAGAGCCGCATCGCGATCGGAATCGTGGCGACGCCGGCGCCGGCCGCACAGGCCGTGGCGGACCGGATGGTTGCCGCCGGGATCGGCTCGATCCTGAACTTCGCTCCTGTCGTCGTGGCGACCGCCCCCGGCATCAGCCTTCGCAACGTGGATCTGGCGGTCGAACTGCAGGTGCTCAGCTTCTACCAGCGCCGCCATGTCCCGGCAGCGAGCGACCTCCTGGAGCCGCCGCCGGAACCCGGGCGGGTCTCCGGCGCTGCTCGCTAGATTGGGCCTGTGTCCGTCCTCGTCATCGGGCTGAACCACCGCTCCGCGCCGCTGGAGCTGCTCGAGCGCGTCAGCGCCCCGCACGCCCACCTTCCCAAGACGCTGCACCGGATGGCGGATCTGCCGAACGTCAACGAGGCGGTCGTGCTGTCGACCTGCAACCGCCTGGAGGTCTACGCCTGGGCGGAGAAGTTCCACGCGGCGTACGAGCACATCCGCGATCACCTCGCCACCCAAGCCTCCCTGGCGGCTTCGGACATGGCCGGATCGGCGTACTCGCTGTACGGGATCGATGCAGTCCGCCACCTCTACGGCGTCGTCAGCGGGCTGGACTCGGTCGTGCTCGGTGAGGCGGAGATCCAGGGGCAGATCAAGCGAGCCTGGCAGACCGCGGACGCCGCCGGGATCGCCGGCACCAACCTGAACCCGCTGTTCCGCCAGGCCCTCGGGGTCGGCCGGCGAGTGCGAGCCGAGACGCGGTTGGGCCGGATCCTGACGTCGGTCTCCGAGGCGGCGGTGGCGATGGCGTCGAGCCATCTGGGCGGCTTCGCCGGACGCCGCATCGCAGTGCTCGGTGCCGGTGAGATGGGTGGGGGAATGGCCAAGGCCATCGCGCCGGTTCGGGGTGCCGAACTCGTGCTCGCCAGCCGGTCGTGGCAACGCGCGGAGCAACTGGCGCTCACGCTCGGGGCGCGTGCCGTGCATCTCGACGAGTTGGCCACCGAACTCACCGATGCGGACGTGCTGTTCACCTCGACCGCCGCCACATCGCTGGTCCTGGACTTCGACGAGCTCGACAAGGTCATGGCCGACCGCGGCGGTCGTGAGTTGCTCGTCGTCGACATCGCCGTCCCGCGTGACGTCGACCCCGCGGCGGTGGCGATCGACGGTCTGACGCTGTGGGACATGTCCGACGTCCGGGCCTTCGCCGCCGCCAACGCCGGCCACACCGAGGCCGAGACCCGCCGGGCGTGGGCAATCGTGAACTCCGAGGCCGAACGCCACGGCGAGCACGTCGCCGGCCGAGAGGTGGCGCCGCTCATCAGCGAATTCCGGCGCCGCATCTGCGACATCTCCCAGGCCGAGTTCGACCGGTTCGACGCCCGGCTCGCCTCGCTCGACGCCGAGCAGCGAAGGACGGTGGAGGCACTGGTGCACGGGATCGTGAACAAGGTGCTGCACGAACCCACCGTGCGCCTCAAGGAGTCCGCGCCCGACGGTGGGAGCGAGCATCTCGCCGGTGCCCTCCGGGAACTCTTCGATATCTGAGCACAGCCGGCCGGGCCGCACCGTCCCCGTTGCGCAGCGGCGGTTGCGCGCTGCAACCCGCTCGAGTCCCCTGGCGCTGTGGCAGGCGGCCGAGGTCGGCCGCCTCCTGGGAGCGGCACATCCCGGCCTGATCATCGACGCCCTGCCGGTGCGAACCACCGGCGACCGGCTCGCCGAGGCCTCCCTCGCCGACATCGGCGGGAAGGGAGTGTTCGTGCGCTCGCTCCAGGCTGCCGTGCTCGAGGGCCGGGCGGATCTGGCGGTGCACTCGGCGAAGGACCTGCCCTCGAGCACGCCCGACGGGCTCTGTATCGCAGCCGTGCCGCCGAGGGGCGAGGTGCGCGACGCGCTCGTGGGTGCCCGGCTCGAGGACCTGCCGGGCGGTGCGGTCGTCGCGACAGGTTCGGCGCGTCGGCGCGTCCAGCTGGCCGATCGGCGGCCGGACCTCCGGTTCACCGACCTGCGCGGCAACATCGACACCCGCCTTGCCAAGGCGGAGGCGTTCGACGTCATCGTGGTGGCGCTCGTCGCCCTCCAACGCCTGGGCCGCCGGCCAGAGGTGCTCGAAACCCTGGCGGTCGATGTGATGGTTCCGCAGGTCGGTCAGGGCGCCCTCGCGGTGGAGTGCCGGGCGGACGACAGCGAACTCCGGGGCCTGCTGGCGGCGATCGAGGATCCGGCGGCTCGCCGCTGCGTCGACGCCGAGCGGGCGTTCCTTGCCGCTCTGGGAGGTGACTGCACCGTGCCCGCGGGAGCGCACGCCGACCTCCTCGACGGTGCGGTGCATATGCGCGGCGTCCTGGCGAGTGCCGAAGGTTCCCCGTTGAGCCGAGCCACGGTCGGGGGCGCCGACGGCGTGCAGCTGGGAACGCAACTGGCCGAGGCCCTGCTCGCCGATGCGTCGCCCGCCCCGCCGGGCCGCCGATGACCCCGGGAGTGCGGCGGCAGTGAGCGAACCGGCTCTGGTGGGACGGCGCATCCTGGTCGTCAGACCAGCGGAACAGGGTCGTGCCAGTGCGGAGATCCTGCGGGCTGCAGGCGCCGAGCCGGTTCTGGTCCCGCTCATCGAGCTCTCATCGCCGACGGACGGGGGTGCTGCACTGGTGGCCGCGACCGAACGCCTGGCCACCTACGACTGGCTGGTGCTCACCTCGGCGAACGGTGCGGATCGCCTCGCCGGATTGTTGGACGGCGGGGATCTGCCGCCACACCTGCGGGTCGCCGCCATCGGTCCCGCCACGTCCGCGGCGCTCGACGAAGCCGGAGCGACGGTCTCTCTGGTGCCCGAGCAGTTCGTGGCCGAGGCGCTCGTCGATGCCTTCCCATCGCCGGGCGAGCGCGACGGCACCGGCCGGGTCCTCATCGTGCGGGCCGAAGTCGCCCGCGACGTGCTTCCGGTCGGCCTGCGCGCCAAGGGCTGGTCGGTCGACATCGCCGCCGCCTACCGGGCGCAGCCAAGAGTCCTGTCAGAGACCGAGCGCGCCGCCGCGGGATCGTGCGACACGGTGATCTTCACGTCCCCCTCGGTTGTGAACGCCTTCTGCGATCAACCGGAGTCGCTCCCGGTTCCGGCCACGGTCGCAGCCATCGGACCGGTCACCGCGGCGGCGGCTCGCCGCCGGAACCTGCCTGTGCACGTCGAGGCGACCGAGCACACCGTCGAGGGACTCGTCACCGCTCTCAGCCGCAGCGCCGCCGACCGGTAGCGCCACGTCGAGGGCATCCCACGTCTCCCTGCGTCGCTGCGGCTCCGATAATCGCTCGGCGCCGTTCGTAGACTCGACCGCCGTGGCCTTCCCCGACCAGCGCCCCCGCCGCCTGCGCCGCACCGCCGCCCTCCGGCGGCTGGTGGCCGAGACGGCATTGCGCCGCGACGACCTGGTCGCACCGCTGTTCGTGCGCGGGGGAATCCGCGAACCACAGCCGGTGCCGTCGCTTCCCGGCGTGTCCCAGCACACCGTCGCCTCGTTGCGAGCCGAGGTGTGCCGGCTGCGCGATCTCGGTGTGCCGGCGGTCATCCTGTTCGGCGTGCCTGCCCGCAAGGATGCCGAGGGGTCGGAGGCCTGGAACCCCGACGGCATCGTTCAGGTGGCGCTCCGGGCGCTGCGAGATGACGTCGGCGACGACGTGGTGCTGATGGCCGATCTCTGCGTCGACGAGTACACCGACCACGGGCACTGCGGCATCCTCGCCGACGACGGCTCCGTGGACAACGACGCCACCCTCGGCATCTACCAGCAGGCCGCCGCCGCCCAGGCACAGGCGGGCGCCCACGTGTGCGCACCCAGCGGCATGATGGACGGTCAGGTGGCGGCGATCCGCGGCGCCCTGGACAGCGCGGGCCACGAGAACGTGGCGATCCTGGCCTACGCCGCCAAGTACGCCTCGGCGCTCTACGGCCCGTTCCGCGACGCCGTCGATGTGACGATCCGCAGCGGCGACCGCAAGGGCTACCAGCAGGACTGGCGCAACGCCCGCGAGGCGCTGACCGAAGTGCTCGCCGACGTGGCCCAAGGTGCCGACATGGTCATGGTCAAGCCGGCGGTCACATACCTCGATGTCATCGCCCGGACGCGTGCCGCGGTGAACGTCCCGCTCGGCGCCTACCACGTCTCCGGCGAGTACGCCATGATCGCCGCCGCCGCCGAGCGAGGCTGGATCGACGGCCCGGCGGTGGCACTCGAGCAACTCACCGCCGTCAAGCGGGCCGGCGCCGACTTCATCCTCACCTACTTCGCCGCCGAGATGGCCGAGACGCTCGGTGACTGAGTCGCACCGAGACACCACCGAGGTGGCCGGCGCCACCAACGCCGAACTGTTCGAGCGCGCCTGCGCCGTGCTCCCCGGCGGCGTCAACTCGCCCGTCCGGGCTTTCGGCTCGGTCGGCGGCACCCCCTACTTCGTCGCCCGCGGGCAGGGAGCCCACGTGTGGGACGTCGAGGGCAACCGCTACATCGACTACGTCCAGAGCTACGGCCCCGGCATCCTCGGCCACGCCCCCGTCGCCGTCATCGACGCCGTCGCCGCGGCCGCCGCGGGGGGCACCAGTTTCGGGGCCCCCACGGAGGCGGAGGTGCGCCTGGCGAACGAGATGTGCGCCCGCGTGCCGGGCCTGGAGATGCTGCGCCTGGTGTCCAGCGGCACAGAGGCCGCCATGTCGGCGGTACGTCTGGCGCGTGGCGCCACGGGCCGCAGCAAGATCGTCAAGTTCGCCGGCTGCTACCACGGCCACTCCGATTCGCTGCTGGCGGCGGGGGGTAGCGGGGTGGCCAACCAGGGCCTCAGCGGTTGCGACGGCGTCACGCCCGGAGCGGTCGCCGACACCGTGGTCGCGCCCTACAACGTGGTGCCCGAAGTCGACGAGGGGACTGCCGCGGTTCTGGTCGAACCGGTGGCGGCCAACATGGGGCTGGTGGCGCCGGAGCCCGGCTTCCTGGAGGGGCTCCGGGCCGCCTGCGACCGTGCGGGGGCGTTGCTGGTCTTCGACGAGGTCATAACGGGGTTCCGCTTGTCCCGCGGCGGGGCCACGGAGTTCTACGGCGTGCGGCCCGACCTGTGGTGCTTCGGCAAGGTCATCGGTGGTGGCCTGCCGGTGGGGGCATTCGGCGGCAGCCGCGAGCTCATGGGCCATCTGGCCCCGCTCGGCGGCGTGTACCAGGCCGGCACGCTGTCGGGGAACCCGCTGGCAACCGCAGCCGGGTTGGCCACGCTCGAGGCTCTCGACAGTGCCGCCTACGACCAACTCGAAGCCACGGCCACACGGCTGGGCGCCGGCCTCGAGAGGGCCTTCGATGCGGCCGGGGTGGATGCGGTGGTGCCGAGAGTCGGGTCGTTGCTGGGCCTGTTCTTCGGCAGCGGGACGCCCCGCAACTTCGACGAGGTCGCCGCCTCCGTCGCCAGGGGTCTCTACGCGCCGTTCTTCCAGTCGATGCTGCGCCGCGGTGTGGCGCTCGCCCCCGGTCCCTACGAGGCCATCTTCGTCAGCCTGGCCCACAGCGACGCCGACATCGACGAGACCATCTCAGCCGCCGCAGACGCCGCCGCGGAATTGACCTAGCCCAGGCGGCCCCGCCCTCGGTGGTCTGTGCCTTCCCGGATCAGTGCGAATCGCGGGACTCCTCCACCATGGGCTCGCTGGCCTGCCAGAGCCGGGCTCCGTTGTCGGGGTCCGCGGCGTCCGGTGACACCTGCCTTGCATGCATCATGTGCAGGTACATCCCGGTGGAGGTCCCGGGCTCGGCGGCGCAACAGAGGTGGATGATCGGTCCGATGGCCTCCTCGGGGGACTGGAAGAATCGGCGTAGCCAGGCGTTCACGATCGGTTTCAGCAGCGGGGGCGCGTCCTTGACGATGTTCGTGTCGACCCCTCCGGGGCAGAGGGCGTGCACCGCGACCTCCACGCCCTCGCCCGGGTTCAGGCGGCGGGAGAGCTCGGTGGCGAAGGTGCAGAGGACCAGCTTGCTCCCGGCGTAGCGCCGCATGCTCTCGGACATCCCGTGCTCGGTGTACGCCCCGAACCGATCGAAGTCGACCGGCTCAGCGGACCGGTGTGAATCCGATGAGACGAGGACGATCCGCGGGGTCTCCCCGGCCCGCCTTGAGGGGCGGATGACGCCGTCGGTCAGCCACCGGTCGATCATCACCCGGTTCGCCAGGAAGTGCACCGCGAACATGACCTCGTATCCCTGCGGCGTCCTCCTCGCCCGGCGCGACATCACGCCGGCGTTCAGGAGCGCGATGTCGAGGCGCTCGCCGCGGCGGCGCAGTTCGTCGCAGCAGCGATGCACCGAGCGCAGATCCGCGAGGTCAACCTCGATCATCTCCACAGCCTCGGAGCCGGACAGCCGCCTGATCTCGTCACACGTCCCGGTGTGGCCCGGGCGGCAGGCCAGGATCATGTTCCCGCCGCGCCGCGCGAGTTCGATCGCGGCGGCTCTGCCCAGACCGCTGTTGGCTCCGGTGACGAGGCAGGTCTTGCCGTCGATCCGCACATCGTCGGGAAGCGGGCTGATGCCCGGTGCCTTGAGATCCTTGAGGTCGCGGATCGCCTTGGTCATGGCGTCGAGCACGTTGCCGCGGCCGCTCGTCGGGGATCCTCGTGTCATGGTGATCGGTGCCTCCGGAACCGACCGCCGGCGCTCGCCGGGGCCTGCTGCGGGTCTGTTCGAACGGGCCCTATTCGAACGGGATCGCGTGCCGCTGCCGGTAGGCGGAGAAGGCCTCGTCGACGGCCTGCTCGCTGAGCCCGAAGTCCTCCAGCCGGTAGTTGTGCCGACCGAACCGGTTCTGGGGGTTGGCCTCGACGCACCGTTCGGCTTCACGCTCGGCTTCGTCGTCGAACGCGATGCCCGCCCGTTCGCAGATGCGCCGGACCTCGGCGATCGGGTCCCCGGTCAGGTCGTAGTACGAGACGTCGACGAATCGGCCGGCCTCGGTCACCTGGCGGGTCTGCGCCGACCGTTGAACCATCCGTTGGGTCTTGCGGAACCAGTGTCCCCCTATCTCGAGCGGGTCGACCCGGTCGCTGAGAATCCCGCGGGCGTGGGCGACCAGGCTGCAGAACGAGGCGACCGTCTTGCGCGGGTCGCGGTGGGTCTGGACGATCGTGGCCTGGGGGAACACGCTCCGGAACGCGTCGAGGTGCTCCATGTGTTGGGGGGTCTTGAGCACCCAGATGCGCCCGGGGCGCTGCCAGCTGAGCACCTGCAGGACCCGGCGGAAGTACTCGTAGGTCCAGGTGTGGTCCTGGCCCTCCAACCAGCGGGAGTAGCTCGGCACCGACATGGTGGCCTCACCCGACTGGCTCATGAAGGTCAGGTCGATCAGCAGGACCTCTTCCTCCGGTTCGTCGTGATCGGTCGGATGGATCGCCTTGAAGTCGGGCGACAGGTACGAGAACGCCCTCTCGGCCAGAACCGCACGCCGTGCGCGTGCTCGCTCGCCGCGTTCGACATGATCGATGGCGGGCACCGGGTTCAGGACCTCCGCTCCGGAGATTCCCCGGATGTCGGGGTGGGAGTTCAGCAGGCGCTGCAGCAGGGTGGTGCCGGTGCGCTGCAGTCCGGCGATCAGAACGATCGTGCCGAGGTGGATCTCGTGGATCTCGGGGTGCCTGCGGAGCAACTCCTGGATGCGCAACCGGTTGACCAGTGCGGCGAGGAGCCGCGTCTTCTGGATCTGCCGGCCGGTTGCGGTCAGTCGGGCCTCGTCGTTGATGGACTCGACCAGCATTCCCAGGGCTCGGAGGTGTCCGTCGGTGCCGAAGTCCGTCAATCCGGTCTTCCGCTGTGCGGCGTCGACGAGTGAGTCGACATCCAGGCGGCCGGACGGTCCGTATCGCCGATCCGTGTTCCCGATCCGGTTGAAGATCCTGACCGCAGCAGGCCGGTAGGGGTTCCGATAGTCCGTCGAAGTCATGAGACGCCCGCAGCCGGATGAGTGCTCTCGGGTCCGGCGAGTTGCCCGGCGACCTTGACCAGCCGGGTCCGGGGTTGCGGATGCTCCTCGGCCCGGACCCACCGGAAACACATGGTGCCGGACGTGTGGCCCGCTGTCTCGATCCAGTTGGGTTGGCCGGGGTCGGTGTGCGCCACGATCAGACGCACGGAGCCGTCGTCGGCGTAGTGGGCCAGGTGCTTGTTGGTGTGGATCGTGAAGTGGCGGTAGTCCAGCGATTCCATCCAGTAGTTGTTCAACTGAAAGTTCCAGTGCTCGCAAACCGGTGGTGTCACTTCTATCAACAGAGCCTCATCGGGGGCAATTGCCCAGTGGCTGTGGTAGTAGGCGATGTTCGGATCGCCGCCGGCGGCGAGTGACACCTGCGGATCGAACAGCGGCAGTTCGTTGCTGTGCTTCTGGAAGTCACGTGCCCACTTGGCGAACAGGAGCGGCGCGCCGGCCACCAGCTCTCCTGCCTTGCGCAACCCCGCGTCCAGTGTCCCGGGCGTCAGGTGAGAGGTGCCAGGATCGTCGGCGGGGCGGTTGATGCGCTGGATCACCAGCTCCGCCGGCGTCTCGGCGTTCCGATCGCCGAAGGTCTGGCGGACCACCAACCTCCCGGTCTCCGGCGTCATCGGGAGCCAGTTCCCGCGCTGGGGACTGCAACTGATCACGAGCTCGAAGCAACCGTCGGTGTCCATTTCGATCTGATCGGATTCGATGTACCCGGTGGGAGGAAGTCCGCCCCCTTGACCGTAGTGGCCGGACTGGGTCCCGAAGCTCAGGTACGCGATGGTGTTGCGCCGTCCGGTGATCCTGTAGTCGCAGTTCCCGTCCAACGTGGCCGTCAGGTAGAAGTTGTCGGGGTTGTCGGCGCCCATCTTGGTGGTCTCGTCGACGATGCGGTGCAGGGCCGGCGCCTTGGGGTCGGCGTTCTCGACGAACGCCGTCAGTCCGGCACGGGCGAGCCGGCTCAGGTAGCGGTATCCCTCGGCCTGGTTGAACGGGTCCCGTGGAGCGCCGGGGAAGCTCAGAGCGGCACCTGCCGCCTTCAGTGCATCGCAGAATTCGTTCCAGGACTCGCCGCTGGTGACGCGCCGGGCGGCCACATCGTCGGGTGTCTTGCCGCGAAGCCGCCAGACGAGCAGGGAAACCCTCCGGAACAGGGCAAGCAGCCTGATGGCGAACTTCGGCATGGCGCACCTCGACGGTCGATTTGTCCAACAATCCGAGTTGGATCCCAGTCCGGCTCGCGGGCTTGCCTACGCGCCGTTGGACGGGGCGGGCCCACCTCCCGGGGATCGTACGAACCGCTCCTCGGCGAGGTGGTTCAGGATCAGGCCGGCGTTGTCGCGCACGGAGCTCCGGACGGTGTCCAGCGTGATCTCCGGGCTCTCCGGAGCCTCGTACGGATCGTCGATGCCCGTGAAGCCGGTGATTTCCCCGCGGCGGGCCTTGGCGTACATGCCTTTCGAGTCGCGCCGCTCGCAGACGTCGAGGGGCGTGTCCACGAACACCTCCACGAAGCGCTCGGAGCCGATCATGGCGCGCACCGCGTTCCGTGTGGCGCTGTACGGGCTGACCGCCGCACAAATCGCCACTCCCCCGTGGCGGACGATCTCGGAGGCGACGAATCCGATCCGCAGGATGTTGGTGTCCCTGTCCTCCTTGGAGAAGCCGAGTCCCTTGGACAGGTGGGTTCGCACCACGTCCCCGTCCAGCACCGTCACCTGCCGTCCGTGCTCCATGAGCAGGTCCGTGAGTGCCTCCGCCGTGGTGGACTTGCCCGATCCGCTGAGGCCCGTGAACCAGACGCACACGCCCTGGCGATGCTTCGGCGGGTAGCTCTCGGCCAGGATCTCGGCGACCTCGGGCCTGGTGAACCAACCGGGCAGCGCTCGCCCCTGGCCCAGATACTCCTCGCGCACCTGCGTCCCGGAGATCGAGGCCGTTCGGGCGCCCGCGGGTACCGCCGTGACCTCTTCGTACCTGTCGTCGTCGGGCACGTAGACCATCTCACGGAACGTGACGGCCTTGACGCCGGTCTCGGCGCTGAAGCGCTCGACGATCTCCTGGGCGTCGTACGGGCCGTAGAACGGGTTGCCCGTCGAGTCGACCCCGGGGCTGGCGTGATCACGACCGACGATGAGGTGATTGGCGCCGTGGTTGCGGCGGATGATGGCGTGCCAGAGCGCCTCGCGGGGCCCGGCGAGCCTCATCGCCAGCGGCAGGAGGGCCAGGAGTACCCGGTCGGGCTCGTAGTAGTGCCGGGTCAGCGCCTCGTAGGTGCGGACGCGCGTGTAGTGGTCCACGTCCCCGGGCTTGGTGAGCCCCACCACCGGATGGAGCAGGAGGACGCCGTCCACGCCGGCGGCGGCGCGCTTGGTGAGTTCCTCGTGGGCCCGGTGGAGCGGGTTCCGGGTCTGGAAGGCCACGACGTTCGGGTGGCCGTAACCCGCCAGGCCTGCGCGAGTCTCCGCCGGCGTCTTGCGCAACGCGGTGAAGTCGTGGTGCGGCGGGGTCCGCAGCACGCGCAGCGGGCCGGAGATGTTGACCCGCCCCCAGCGGTGCATCTCCGAGATCAGGGGGTGCCGCAGGTCACGAGTACCGAAGACCCGGTCGGCCGTCTCCTGGCGATCCCAGCCGTAGGCCTCGGTCACCGTCATGACGGCCAGCAGTTCGTTGTGGGAGTCGCGCAATGCCACGTCACCGTCGAGTGCGATGGACGACGGGTCGTCGACGGGCAAGGTCACTGGTATCGGGAAGAGCGTGCCGTCGGCCAGGCGCATCTCCCCGACCGATGCACCGAAGTCGTCCTGCCCCATGAACCGGTCGAGAGGAGAGAACGCACCCGTGGCGAGCAGCTCGAGATCGCACGTGGCGCGGTCGGACAGTTGGATGCTGGGAAGGCCGCCGGCGCGGGCCTTCAACTCGGCGGCCTGGTCCGGCGGGACGACCAGGTCGACCAGATCGCCCCCGTAGGGCGGGATGAGGACGGTCTTGCTGCTCAGGGTTGCCAGTCTTGCATCCCCCGAGCGAGCGCATGGCAAGTTGCCACGTCCTGGCGGCCCTGTCCCGGCAAACCGACCTCACGGCCACGCCGGTCGACAGTCTTCGGCCGGCTGGAGTCACTGCTGTCAGCAGCGGAGGGGAAGGACGATGTCTGCACCGTTCACGGTCGGCGGGTCGGGGAGAGGCACTTCGTGGGGGTCGTCCCGGGCCGGTGGCGCGGCTCGGCGGTGCACCGGGCGGTTGAGCATGAACCGTCCGTCGGGGCCTCTCACGATCTGGGCACCGTTGATGTGGACCTCGTGGTGGTGGCAGTGGTAGCAGAGCAGGCACATGTTGTCGATGTCGGTGGTGCCGCCGTGTTCCCAGTGCCGGATGTGGTGTGCCTGACACCGGTTGGGCGAGGCGCCGCAGCCGATGCAGCCGCCGTCGCGTGCCACCAGGGCGGTGCGTTGGGCGGCGCTGGCGTGGCGCCGGCCGCGGCCAAGCCAAAGCGGTTGGCCCTTCTGGTCGAAGATGGCCGGCAGGATCTTGGCGTCACATGCCAATCGCAGCAGTTCCTCGGCTGAGAGCGGCGTGCCGTCAGCGAGGCGCGGGTTGGCGAGCCGCCCGGCGAGAGTGTCGTAGTCGACGATGACGAGCAGGTCGACGCCCGGGGCGGCTCCCTTGGCGTTGTCATCACCGCCGCCGTGTGCGACCAACATCTCGAAGGCGTCGGCCATGCGCTGCCGGGGCGTGGGGCGCGACTCGGGGTCCTCGGCGTGCCACAGCCTGTTCGCCGCCGCCGTGATGGCCGTCTCGATCCGGCTGCCGGTGACGGGATCGAACCGGCCGAACAGCTCGAACATGCCGTCTGGCTGCTGCTTGATGGTGAGCCGCCGCTGAGCCCGCTGGCGCTTGCGGCGCTCCTCCAGGTCATCGCCGCTGCGCTCGTTGAGATGCTCGCGCACCGTCCGGCCGAACAGGTCCGCCGGCTCCCGCCCGGCCGCCGCCAGCAACTCGCCCTCGTCGATCGGCGCCCCCGGCGGCGCCTGCTCGGCCGCCTCGGCGATCAATCGAGCGTGTTGCGGGGTGATCGCCCCCTCCGCCAGCGCCCCCGCCGTTCGCGGGACCTTGGCGAGTTGGCCCGCCAAGCGCACCTCGCGCTTGGCCGATCCCCGGGACTGCCCCACATCGTTGCGCAGCACGTCGGCCGCCTGCGCCTCGCCGTCACGGCGGGCCAGAGCGGCGAGCCGGTCGGCCTTCACGGCGGCAAGCCGCGACTCGCAGCGCCCGACGAGCTGCAACTGCTCCTCCAGCCGCTCGTCACCCATCGCCCGCAACCCGGCCAGCGCCGCATCGAACGAGGCCAGAACCCGCGCTGCCGCGACCGTGGCGGTCTTGGAGTTGGAGGGCTGAAGATCGGTCATCGGTCATTCCCCGGGCGCGTTCACGGCAGTTGGCTCTGGGTCGGCCGAGCCGACAAGCCGGTCGGGGAAGACCAACCGCCACCGAAGCGGCGGCCAGTGACCGGTACCTCTACCCTAGCAGGCCCTTACAACAGACGCAACACCTGTTCGTAGATTCTTTAACACTCCTCTAAAGAGTTAGCACTCATTGAGACGCCGTGTGCGCCTCAAGGGGATATCCAGCGCGCATAACGAACGCGCCGTCGCGTTCGCCGTCAACGGCATCGACCGCATCGACCGCATCGAGGCGATCCTCACCGACAGCAACGTCAGCTACACGAGCAGCGCCGCCGTCGTCGCCCGCCGGATTCAGCCGCCATCGGGGTTTGACCGCTCCATGTACGCGGTTCGCAATGTGGACAGCCGGACGAGCCCGGCTGGCGTCTGTCGAGCCCAGAAGTCCCAACCGTTGGCGCTTCCTCCCTTCTTTACTGCTGTCGCTGCATTCGATGGCTTGTCGAACTCCTCGCCATTCAATGTGATCTTCCCGTTGGGAGCGATCTGTGCTGTCGCAGGCCAAGCGCCGTTCGTTGATACGAGCACATCGCCGGCTTCGATGAATCCGGCATCGAATAGCTCCCTTAACTTGATCCCGTAATATCGACTCGACCGCTTGTCTTCGCCATCGTCGTCGCCAGATGACGAGTCGTGACCCATTAGTCGCATGACGCGCTGGATCGACACCAGTACCATCTCGAGCGCTTGGCGGTCATACGGAGCGAGGGTCTCATCGCCGGGCCGAACGCGGTTGTGAAGGCGAGCGTTCTCTGCCGACTTGAGAATGTCGTAGAGCGTGCCCTCAAGCCAGCCGATCTGTGCCGAATTGAAACCGTGGGTGGTGTCACGTCGAACGAGCAATGCTCGGTACCAGTGGTCCTTCTTTCGAAGATGAGTGCGGATTCGTGCCTTGATACCTGCGGGTGCTTGGCCGACGTAGACACCCCATTGGCCCTCGTCGTCGGAGCGGTCGATGAGGAGGTACAGACCAGCGGCGTCCCACTCTGCGTCGAGCCTCCCAGCACCACTCCGCTCGACGATCGCCAGTTTCAGAGCGGCGTTGTCATCGAATACGACGGTAGGTGCCGCGGCGGTCTCTGGCACCAAAACGGTCATGGTGAGTGAATCGACGTCCATGCTGTTCATCGGCGGATCCTTCCTGCCCATCGATGATACGCGCCGGCCGCTCATGACGGCGGCGGCGGACCATGTGCAGACGGATCAACGCACCAAAATTCGTGTCGATCGCGATCAGGACTGGCCTAGCGAATCAGCCAATTCCAGGAGCCCTCGGTCCCCGGGATCCCGCCCGAGCGGTGATTCGTTGGACGAGTTCGTGATTGGTGGCCACAAGCCCATACTCCGGTATGCGCCACGCGGCGCACGTTCCGGGCCCCGACCTACCCTGGTCCCGTCGGAGCCCCTACTCGGGCCAGAGCCAGGCGGCTTTGGCGGCGGTCTTGTAGATGTATTCGGCTGCGCCCGGGTCGTCCTCGTGCATGAGGTTGGCCATGATGCGCAGCGCCCACTCCATGAGGGTCTGCGACTGCATCCCGAACTGGACGAGGCGGCTGATGAGCCGGGGTTGCCCGATGGCGTAGGCGAAGAGCCGGGCCACCTTGTAGTAGGCCCCGTAGGTGGCTTCCAGCAGTTCGGGATAGCGCGACAGCGCCAGCCCGTCATCGCAGATCACCGCCTCGGCGATGAGTTCGGCGGCGAGGCGTCCCGTCTCGTACGCGTAGTCGATGCCCTCGCCGTTGAAGGGATTGACCGACCCGGCCGCGTCGCCCACGACCAGGAAGTTGGGCCCCGCCTTGGGGTTCACCGAGCCGGCCATCGGCAGGCGTCCCCCCACCGGCGGCACCAGCGGCGCCTCCGGGTCGAGGCCCCACCGCGCGGGCGCCGCGTAGGCCCATTCGGTCATCAAGTGGCTCGTGTTGACGTTCCGCCAGTCGCGGTAGGAGGTGAGCAGCCCGATCCCGATGTTCACGGTGCCGTCGCCGAGGGGGAAGATCCAGCCGTAGCCCGGCAGCGTGGCTCCGCTGCGGTCGCGCACATCGAGGGCGCTCTCGATCCAGGGGTCGTCATGGTTCGGGCTCTCGTAGTACGTGCGGATCGCCATTCCCTGCGGCCACGAGCGCTCACGCCGGCATCCGAGCGCCCGCCCGACGCGGGAGTTGGCCCCGTCGGCCACGACGACGTAGCCGGCCGGCACATCGCGGGACTCGCCGGAGGCGCGGTCCAGGACCCGCACGCCCCGGCAGAGGCTGCCGGCGAGCAGAGGCTCGACCGCTTCGGCGCCCTCCCAGACGAGGGCGCCGGCGCGCCGGGCGTGGTCCAGCACGGCGGCGTCCAGCGTGCTGCGGCGCACCACGTAGCCGTGCGAAGGGAAGATCGTGTGCTCCGGCCACGGCAGTTCCCGCGTGTGGCCGTGAGCGACCGCCCGGAGTCCCCGGAACCGGTGGTAGGACTCGATCTCGGCGCCGAGGCCCATGTCGACGAGTTGCTTGACCGCACGCGGGGTCAGCCCGTCGCCGCAGGTCTTGTCGCGGGGGAACTGCTTCCGTTCCACCACCAGGACGTCGAGGCCCTGGAGCGCGGCCCAGTAGGCGGTGGCTGCGCCGGCCGGCCCGCCGCCGACGACGACGAGGTCGTGGCGGTGGGTGATGGTCAGGCTCCGTCGCCGGCGGTCAACAGCGGTGTGAGGAAGCCTGCCACGTCCTCGGGGGTCACGTCGGCGTCGAATTGCTCCGGGAGCACCAGTTCGCCGGACGCCAGCAGTTGATCGACGATCGGAGCCAGGGTGGCCGCCACGTCGCTCTCACCGTGGGTGGTCCGCTCGTAGAGCACGGCGGCCAGGATCTCCGTGCCGCTCAACTCGTCGTAGTGGCCCGGCATGTTGGCGAACCAGCCCGCCACCCGGCCACGTTCGGGCGAGCCGTACGCGATGCCCTCTCCGGTGCCGTCGGTGCCGATCGCAACCCAGGCGACGTGTTGGGCGAGGCCGAGGTTCGCCGGGTCGTCGGGGAAGGTCGCCAGCACCTCGCCGTCGCTCAGCTTGGGTCCACTGCCGCCGCCTGCACCCGTCGCGGTGTGGCAGACGGCGCATTGCTGGGCGTAGACCTCCGCCCCGTCGGCCAGGATTCCGGTGGCGGCACGGGTGGGATCCTCGAGCGTGCCGATGTACATGAACGCCCAGATCGGCAGGAACAGCAGCACCGGCATCACCCAGTAGGGGATCTTCTGGCGCGCCATCGCCGCCTGTACCCACGGCTTGGGCGGTGGTGGCGGGGGAGGCGGCGTGGCCGGGGGAACGGCGGGCAGCGGGGAGGGGGCCGGTGCGGGCGCAGCGGATGCCCCGGCTGCGCTCGTTGCCGGTACCGCGGCATCGCCGGCGGCATCGCCGGCCGCCGGGCCGGCCTCGCCCGTCAACTCCAAGCGTCGCTGACGCGATCGCTCGAGCAGATACTCGGGTACTTCGGTCACTGATCCTCCGTGTCCGGCCGCGGCCGACAGCGAATCCTAGCGTCGCCCCTTTGCTCCCCGGTGCGGCCGCTCGGCGCGGCCACGGTTGGGATCACAGCGGCAGGCTAGACTCCTTGTGAGTACTTTCACGAGCGCAGCGTTTCGTGGGTGTGTTCGAGCGGTCTGTGTGGCTAACATCGCTTGGCCGACCAGAGGGAGCAGCGTGGCTGAAATCCGGGCGATCGACCTAGCGACCAAGAAGTTCAACCGGGCCATGGTTGGAAGCTCGGTCCTGCTCTTCGGAGTGCTCGCTCTGTGGTTGGGCGTCACGCGCGCCGTCGACCCGCCGTACTTCAACGTCGCCTTCACCGCCTCGTGGATCGTGGCCTGCGGTGGCATCGTCGGGATCCTCGAATATGCGCGCCGCCGCCCGGTCGGCGAGCCGGTGACCTGGGGCGCCGCCATGGTGGGCGCCACGTACGCGTTCTTCCTCATGTTCTGGATCTACGGGGTGGTCCCGCACTGGTGGCTGGTCTTCGCCGACAGCGAGCTGAACTGGCGTGCGGACCGCATGCTCGTCGGTCCGCCGCTTCCCGACTGGTGGGCGCCCGGCCAGAATCTCCTGAGTTGGGCGCTCCCGTTCGATCTCACGTACCGCGTGGCGCGTGATGTGATCGCAACGGTCATCTACGTGTTCGCGCTCGGAGCCCAGCTCGCGCTGCACGCGATCTGGCAGAACCGGGACCGCCCGCCCGTGGAACTCCCGGAGCCCGCGTCGAGGTACGGACGCCCCCTTGTCAGGGAAGGAGCCGAGGTCTGATGGCTGCGAACGATGCCAACCCCCCCATGCCCGAGTTCCGCGACGACTACGTGCTGGCCGAGGTCGACGCCCAGTGGCTCTCGGCTGCCGTCAAGCCCAAGCAGTTCATCCACATCGACCAGTCCGAGTGCATCATGTGCGAGGGCTGCGTCGACATCTGCCCGTGGAAGTGCATCCACATGGTCACTCCCGATGCCATCGACATGGCAATCGGCACTGAGCGGCCGGGCGCCGACCCGATCGATCATGTGATCTTCACGATCGACGACGACGTCTGCACGCGCTGCGCGTTGTGCGTCGATCGCTGCCCGACCGGTGTCATCATCATGGGCAAGGTTGGCGAAGCGCCGCCCGACGGCGATCCTCACCAGCGAGTGGCCAGCTACGGCTACGGCTACGGCATGCGCCTGGCGTAGGTTTCGGACGGCGACAGGCGACGAGAGAGGCGAGAAGAGTTGGCTCCAAGGCTTCCGACAGCAGACGACCTTCGCCGGATGGGTGGCCAGCTCGGCGACAAGGCGTCGGGTCTCATGGACCAGATGCAGGGGTCGCAGGCCTGGACGTCGATCTTCCGCCCCGGATCGATCTTCCGCAAGGGCTACACCGACAGCCCCCGGAACCGCTCCTACGTCATCATGAACAGCGTCCTCTACCACCTCCACCCCGTGAAGGTGAAGCGCCACGGCGTGCGGGTCAGCTACACGTTGTGCCTCGGAGGGCTCAGCTTCTTCCTGTTCATCCTGCTGACCGTGACGGGCATCTTCCTGATGTTCTTCTACCGGCCAACCGCCGCGCAGGCCTGGGACGACATCTACATCCTCCAGACCGAGGTCGCCTTCGGGCTGCTGGTGCGGAACATCCACCGATGGGGTGCGCATCTCATGGTGCTCACCGTGTTCCTTCACATGGCGCGGGTCTTCTATCACGGCGCCTACAAGCCGCCGCGTGAGTTCAACTGGGTGATCGGCGTCATCCTGCTGAAGCTGACGCTGCTGCTGTCGTTCACCGGGTATCTGCTGCCCTGGGACCAGTTGGCGCTGTGGGCGGTGACCGTCGGCACCAACATGATGGGCTTCACCCCCGTGTTCGGCGATCAGGTGCGATTCGTATTGCTCAGCGGTGTGGAGATCGGTACGGACACGCTGCTGCGGTGGTATGTGCTACACGTTCTGATGCTTCCATTCGTATTGATCATTTTCCTTGCGGTCCACTTCTGGCGGGTCCGCAAGGACGGCGGCATCTCCGGGCCGCTGTAGGTCGGTGCAAGGGACTCGCGAGACATGACAGAAATCCCCGAACACCTTCTCCAGCGCGCCAAGGAGGCCCGCGAGCGCCTCGAGGGCGGCGCCGAGCCCGCCGCGGGCGCCGGCGGAGCGGGTACGCCCCCGTCGCCCCCCGACGCCCCGCCGGCCGGCGCTGCCGCGGAGCCACCGGGCGACGAGGAGAAGATCCCGGCGCACCTGCTGGACCGCTCTCGCTCGGCGGCCGACCAGGCCGCCATGGCACCGGCGCCGTCCGGCGCCCCGGCCGCCACCGCCGCGCCGGCGGTCCCAACCGGTCCCGGCGGCCATACCCAGCGCCTCCTGACGGTCGTCAAGTCGGGGTCCATCCAGGACGTCAAGGCGATGCCGCAGGACAGGGTGCACGTCTGGCCGCACCTCCTGCTCGGAGAATTCGTGGCGTCGCTGTTCATCACGGCGTTCCTGCTGATCTTCTCGGTGTTCGTGAATGCGCCGCTGCTCGAATTGGCGAACGTCAACGAGACGCCCAACCCGTCGAAGGCGCCCTGGTACTTCCTCGGACTGCAGGAATTGCTGACGATGTTCCACCCCATGGTGGCCGGCGTCACGATTCCGGGGATCGCGCTGGTCCTGCTGATCCTGGCTCCCTACATCGACCGCAACAAGGAGAAGGCTCCGGAGAACCGCAAGTTCGCGGTGTCCCTGATGACCGTGCACCTCATGTTCTGGGCCGTGCTGGTGATGATCGGATCGTTCTTCCGGGGTCCCGGCTTCAACTTCATCTTCCCGTGGCAAGACGGGTTGTTCTTCGACTTCTGAGGCAAGTCTCGTGATCGTCCTCGCCATCGTGATCCCGGTGCTGGCCGCGGCAGGTCTGATCGTCCTCATCGCCGCGTACCGCCGGCGCGAGGTGCGATCGGCAACCGGACGGCTCTCCCGGCGCACGCGACTGCGCGACCGCCACCGACGGCGTGCCGAAGCCGCGGCGACCGACGCCCGGCCCACGGGCCGCGAGGTCGAGCGGGCGGCGGTGCTGGCCCGCCGGGAGCCGGACCTGCCGGCGATTCCCGACGACGATGACGATGAGCCCTGGACCCCGCCCGACCCCGAGGCGGTGGGTGTCACCCGGCGGCAGTTCCTGAACCGGTCGATCGTCGGGTTCATGGGCCTCAGCCTCACGGGGTTCGGCGCCGCGGTGCTGGGCTTCCTCTGGCCCCCGTTCATCACCGGTTTCGGCGCGGTCCTCAACATCGGAACCGTCGACAGCCTCAAGTCCCAGGTGCGCGACGAGGACGGCTTCCTGAAGCTGCCCGAGGGGCGCATGTGGGTCACCGAGTATCCCGAGGGCGCTCTGGCCAAGGCGAATGAGGTCTACTCCCCGGCCGTCCTGCGTGGCATGGAGGCCGGGCTCGTGGCCCTGTACTGGAAGTGCCCGCACCTCGGCTGCACCGTGCCGGAGTGCGTCAGTTCGCAGTGGTTCGAGTGCCCGTGCCACGGCTCGAAGTACAACCAGGTCGGTGAGAAGCGCGGCGGCCCGGCGCCTCGCGGCATGGACCACTTCGCCACCTCCGTCAACGCTCGCGGTGAGTTCCTCGTGGACACCGGCAAGATCGTCCAGGGTCCGCCCATCGGCACGAACACCACCAACCAGGAGGCGCAGGGTCCGCACTGCATCGGCGAGGCCTCTGAGTGATGCCGGCCGCGCTCGGCGAATACGGGGTCCTGGCCGCGTCCACCCAGCGGACCATCGGCATCGTGCTGGGCGCGCTCGTGCTCGGTGGGTTCGTCCTCTACTGGATCTTCAACTGGTTCGTGGGCCGCGCCGAGACCGGCTCGGAGATCGAGCTGGCCCCCAACCGCAAGCCGCTTCCCGACGACGCGGAGATGGAGGGGCGCCGGCTCGACCAGGGCCTCATGTGGGGTCTGATATCCATCGTCATCATCGCCATCGCGCTGCCGCTGTACTGGCTGGGGGAGCCGGGTCGCCACGACGGGCTCATCGAGGTCAGTGACGAGTTGGCGGCCGAACGCGGCCATCACCTCTACGAGGAACGCTGCGCCACATGTCACGGCTCGGTCGACGGCCCTGGCGGGCTGCGGGACTTCACTCTCGTGGACAACAACGGGATCTTCCTGGCGCAGGTCGACTGGAAGGTGCCGTCGCTGGGGGCGGTCCTCTATCGCTACTCCACCGAAGAGGTGCGCTACGTGCTGGAGTACGGCCGGCCGAACACGCCGATGCCGGCCTGGGGCATAGCCGGCGGCGGCCCGTTCACCACCCAGCAGATCGACGATGTCATCATCTACATCGAGCACGAGCAGATCGATGTTCCCGAGATCCGCCAGCGGTCCCAGGACGGTGTCGCCTCGACGGCGCGCCAGATGGCGCGGGAGGAACTGGGCGCCGGGGCGTCGACCGAGGACGTCGCGGCGGCCGCCCAGCAGATTCTTGCCGATGCATCCGACGATCCCGTCCGGATGGGTGAGCTGCTGTTCAACAACGCCGCCGATGGCGGGGTCTACGGGTGCGCCCGCTGCCACACGCCCGGCTGGTCCTACGACGCCGACGAGATTGCGGCCCAGAACCCGCTGGTGCCCCACGAGATTGCGGGCGGCGGGGGGTTCGGTCCTCCGCTCGCCAACGGGGCCACGACCCGGCAGTTCGACACGGCGGACGAGCACGAGTCGTTCATCACCTCCGGGAGCGAGAACGGCATCAAGTACGGCAACTTCGGCCAGGGCGACGGCGGCGGCCAGATGCCGTCGTTCGGCGTCTGTGTCGCTGACCGGGGCGCCGGCGACCTGGAGTACATCAGCCGGGTCGACTTCTGTAACCACCGCGGCGGTGAGGGCATCCTCACGCCGGAGCAGATCGCCGCCATCGTCGCCTACGAGCGGCAGCTGTAGCGGGTGGCGCCATGAGTACGTTCAACCTCATCACGCTCGCCGGGATCGGCTGGGAACCGGAGATCCGAGGCCTGCTGACGGTGGCCCTCGCCTCGGCGCTGCTCATGGGCACCGTCTGGTTGCTGCTCGTGCTCAACACCGGTGTGCGGCTGGGTTCGCTGCTGGCACTGGCCGGGCTCTTCGGCTGGTTCACGATCATGGCGGTCATCTGGTGGCTGCAGGGCATCGGCTATGCCGGCGATTCGCCCACCTGGGAGTACGAGGGCACATTCGCGGACCCGGCCGGTGCCGAGCTGACCGGCATCGAGGACGCGTACGTGGCCAACGTCGCGCAGCTGCCCGATCCGAACTGCGAGACCGGTCGCATCTTCCCGGTTGAGGAGACCGGTTGGACCTTCTCCCCGCCCCGCTTCGGTTGCCAACCCCGCGCCATTGCACTCGCCCTGCACTACTCGGGACCCGATCGCGCCGACGTGCTGGCCGCTGTCGCCGCCGTCGATGTCGAAGCGATCCGCACCCGGTTCACCGAGCGCAACAACCTTCTGTCGACCGACGATCCGCGTCACCTCGACGAGGCAGCCCTGGAGGCCAAGATCGACGCGCAGGTCGCCGCCGAGGCCAACCGCATCGATCACACGTCGCTGAGCACCCTGGCGGCGGCGGCGCCGCAGGTGATCGACTGGGCCACCGAGCTCGGTTACCTGGACCTCGGTGACTGGACGCTGCTCTCGACCGCCGAGTCCGGCGAGGCGACGGCGAGCGCCGAAGCGTTCATGACCGAGCGTGACACGTTCGCCTTCGTGCCCACGACCGTCGCGCTGCCCGACGGCAGTGAGGAGGAGTCGGTCAGCCCGCTGTTCGTCTTCGAGGACACCTACGAGACGGGCGGCAAGCCGGAGCGAGCGAGCGACGGCCTCTGGGACAGGGTCGCCAACAAGATCAGCAACTCGGCGCGCATCACGCACCCACCGCACTACGCGGTGGTCCAGGCACGTCCTGCGGTCCCGAAGGCCCAGATACTGGGTGAGGCTCCGCCGCTTCCGGAGCCGGACCGCGCCGGCGAGACGTTCTCCATTGTCATGGTCCGCAACCTCGGCGACCTGCGGCTGGTGCCGGCGCTGGTGGCGATCGGTTCCGGACTCATCTTCCTGACCCTGGTGCTCAGCCTGCACTGGCGTGACCAGAGGTTCCGCCGGGAGCAGGAGGCCCTCGAGGGCGCCACGGCGTAGGCGAGGAAGGCCGGCGGCGTGGGCCAGTACCTCCCCATCCTCGCCCTCGGCGTCCTGGCCGTGGTGTTTTGCGCTTTGAGCTTCGTGGCGTCGCGCCTGATGGCACCCCGGCGCCCCACAAGGGCAAAGAACGCCCCGTACGAGTGCGGGATCGTCTCGCAGGTGGAGATCCCCGAGCGTTTCCCGGTCCGCTTCTTCCTCGTCGCCATGATCTTCATCGTCTTCGACGTGGAGATCGTGTTCCTCTACCCCTGGGCGGTGACGCACGGGGTGCTCGGCCTCTTCGGGCTCGTCGCCATCGGGATTTTCTCCTTCGCCGTCTTCGAGTCGTTCGTGTACCTCATCAGCAAGGGCGCCCTGGACTGGGGCCCGCTGCGACCGCACCGGGCCGATCCGTCCGTCGATGCCGAACGCACGACCGCCGGCACGATCCGCCGCGTTCCACCTGAGGACTCCGAACCGGGCCTGGCGCAGCCGGCGACGGCACCGGCACCGGCAGGTCCCGGCCGATGAGCGACCCCTTGGTGCCGGAGGCCGGATCGCCTGAGGCCGCGCCGCTGGGTGCGGCCTACGGCGGCCTTGGGGAACTGCCGCATGGCACCGCTGTGCGACCGGTCGCCGGATCGCCTGAGGCCGCGCCGCTGGGTGCGGCCTACGGCGGCCTTGGGGAACTGCCGCATGGCACCGCTGTGCGACCGGTCGCCGGGTCGCCTGAGGCCGCGCCGCTGGGTGCGGCCTATGGCGGCCTTGGGGAACTGCCGCACAACTTTGCGACCGGTCGCCTCGAGGAGGTGGTCAAGTGGTCGCGGGCGCGCAGTTGCTGGCCGGCCGCATTCGGGCTCGCCTGCTGCGCCATCGAGATGATGGCCACGGGCGGTTCGCACTACGACATCGCCCGCTACGGCATGGAGGTGTTCCGCGCCTCGCCCCGCCAGGCCGACCTCATGATCGTGGCGGGCCGCGTCTCGCAGAAGATGGCACCGGTGCTGCGGCAGATCTATGACCAGATGATGGCGCCCAAGTGGGTGATCTCGATGGGCGTGTGCGCCTCGTCGGGCGGCATGTTCAACAACTACGCGATCGTGCAGGGCGTCGACCAGGTCGTGCCCGTCGACGTGTACGCCCCCGGTTGCCCGCCGGGCCCCGAGACCCTGCTGCACGCCATATTGACCCTCCACGGACTGATCCGCAGCGGTGAGTTGACCCGCCGTCGTGAGGCTGCCGCCGGTACTGGGGCCGGCATCCTCGTCGAGCAGCGCGACGGCCAGACGGCGACCCGAATGGTCCTCAGCCCCAAGCGCGGCCGTTTCGGGCGCCTATGAACGCGCCGGAGGCACCCGCGCCGGACGGTCTCGGCGACCTCGGTGTCCCAGCCGGCGTGGACCCCGGCGGCGGGGCGGTCCTGCATCCCGAACGCGACCGGCTCCCCGAGATCGCCGAGGTGCTGCGCGACGCCGGCTACCTCCAGTGCCTCGATGTCTGCGGCGTGGATTACCTCGGTGCCGATGACCGCAGCGATCTCCCGCCCGCCGTCACGCCCGAGAGGTTCGAGGTGGTGGTCACGCTGATCTCCCACAGCGAGCGCCGCCGGGTGCGCCTGCGGGTGCAGGTGCCCGAATCGGACCCGTGCATTCCCACGCTCTTCGACGTGTTCCCCGGAACCGAGAACCCCGAACGCGAGCTATTCGACATGTTCGGCATCCGCTGCACCGGCCATCCCGACATGACTCGGATCCTGATGCCGGAGGACTGGGACGGTCATCCCCTCCGCAAGGACTACGCGGTCGGCATCGTGCCGGTGCGCTTCAAGACCACCGGGGACACGCGGTGAGCGCCGAGGCGATCCCGGCGGCGTCCCGCGTCCGTTCCCGCACCGGCGGGCCGGTGCTGCGGCTCAGCGAATCGGAGTCGCTCACCGCCACCCCGTCGGCGCCCGAGCGCATGATCATCAACATGGGGCCCCAGCACCCGTCCACGCACGGCGTGCTCCGGCTGCTGCTGGAACTCGACGGCGAGACGGTGACGCGTTGCAAGCCGATCATCGGCTACCTGCACACCGGAATGGAGAAGACCGGCGAGACCCTGACCTACCTGCAGGGGCCCACGAACGTGACGCGGATGGACTACTCCTCGCCCCTGTTCACCGAACTCGCCTTCTCGATGGCCACCGAGTCCCTGCTGGGGTTGGAACTCCCGCCGCGAGCGGTCTGGATCAGGATGCTGATGTGCGAGCTGAACCGCATCAGTTCGCACCTGCTCTTCCAGGCCACCAACGGGATGGACCTGGGTGCCGTCTCGATGATGCTCTACGGCTGGCGTGAGCGCGAGGAGGTGCTGCGCCTGCTGGAGAAGATCACCGGCCTGCGGATGAACCACAACTACATCCGCCCCGGTGGCGTTGCGGCGGATCTTCCCGACGGCTGGCGCGACGACACCCTGCGGCTGCTGGATCCCGTCGGCGAGCGCCTCGACGAGTACGACGCGTTGCTCACCGGCCAGCCCATATGGCGCGAACGCCTGCAGGGCGTCGGCGTGATCAACGCGGAGGAGTGCCTCGCCCTGGGCGTGACGGGGCCGATCCTTCGCAGCACCGGCTACTCGTGGGACCTGCGCCGCCACGTTCCGTACCTGGCCTACGACCGGTTGGACTTCGATGTCCTCTGCGGGACGTACGGGGACTGCTTCGATCGCTACGCCATCCGCCTGAACGAGATCCGCGAGTCCATCCGGTTGGTTCGCCAGATTCTCGACGCCATGCCGGCCGGCGACTATCGCATCCAGGACAAGAAGGTGACCCCGCCACCGCGGGGGCGCATCGACGAGTCCATGGAAGCACTCATCCACCACTTCAAGATCTTCACCGAGGGCTTCAAGGTTCCCGCCGGCGAGGTGTACGCCGCCGTGGAGTCGCCGCGCGGCGAGCTGGGGTGCTACATGGTCAGCGACGGCGGGTCCAAGCCGCTGCGGATGCACATCAGGGCGCCCAGTTTCGTCAACCTGCAGGCACTCCCGTACATGCTCGAGGGCCGCCTGATCGCCGATGCCGTCGCTGTCATCTCATCGGTGGACCCGATCATGGGCGAGGTGGACCGCTGATGGCGGGCCTTGCGGTGGTGAGGGTCATCTCATCGGTGGACCCGATCATGGGCGAGGTGGACCGCTGATGGCCCGGCTCAGCGACGCCAACGTCAAGCTGGCGACAGAGATCATCGGGCGTTACCCCGTTGCCCGGTCGGCGCTCATCCCGTTGCTGCACGTGGCGCAGGCACAGGACGGCTACGTCAGCGACGACGCCATGGAGCACGTCGCCGAGTTGATCGGCACGACCCCCGCCGAGGTGCTCAGCACCTGCTCGTTCTACGAGATGTTCAAGCGGTCGCCCGGCGGGACGTACCGGGTGAACATCTGCCGGGGCATCAGTTGCCACCTCAAAGGGGCCGACGAGTTGATCGAGCACGCCTCGGAGTCGCTGGGCGTGCCCGTCGGCGGCACGACCTCCGATGGGAAGATCACCCTGGAGGCGGTGGAGTGCGTGGCGGCCTGCACCGAGGCGCCGTGCCTGCAGGTGAACTACCGCTACGTGGGTGGTGTGGAGGCCGGCGACTTCGACCGGCTCGCCGTTGAATTGCGCAATGGCGGGCATCCGGACATCCCCCCGCACGGCACCGTGGCCACGGTCCGCCAGAAGATCCCCGCCGATCGCGCCGCGGGGGTCTCGGATCCCTCCAGCGGCGGACCCCCCGGATGGTGGCAGCGCCACCAGGACGGTGACGGGGCGGACAACCCGCTGGCGGCTCCCGCGCCGGCGGATGCCGGAGCGATGATCGTCACCGCCCGCCGAGATCAGGACGACGCCCGCACGCTCGAGGGGTACCTCCGCAGCGGCGGCTATGAGGGCCTCCGCCGGGCGTTGGCCGCGGCGCCCGCCGCGGTGCACGCCGAGGTGCGGGGCGCCAGCCTGCTGGGTCGTGGCGGTGCCGGCTTCCCCGCCGGCATCAAGTGGGGGTTCTGCCCGCCGGATGTCTGGCCCCGCTACCTCGTGGTCAACGGGGACGAGAGCGAGCCGGGCACCTACAAGGACCGCCTGCTGATGGAGCGCGACCCCCATCAGCTCATCGAGGGCTGCCTCATCGCCTGCTACGCCCTCGGCCTGTCGCAGTGCTTCCTGTACGTGCGCGGCGAGATGGCGCTCGCGGCCGAGCGGATCGCCGCCGCGCTCAACGAGGCCTACGCCGCCGGCTACGTGGGCGCGGGCATCTGCGGCAGCGACTTCAGCGTCGACATCGTGCTGCACACCGGCGCGGGCGCCTACATCGTCGGCGAGGAGACCGCCCTGATCGAGAGCCTCGAGGGCAATCGCGGGATGCCCCGGCTGAAACCGCCGTATTTTCCCGCCGCCATCGGCCTGTACGGCAAGCCCACCATCGTCAACAACGTCGAGACGCTGGCGAACCTGCCCTGGATCGTGACCCACGGGGCCGCCGCATTCGTCGCCCGGGGCGCTGAGAAATCGGCGGGCACCCGGGTGTTCGCCGTGTCGGGCCACGTCCGCAACCCCGGCGTGTTCGAGGTGCCCTTCGGCGTCACCACGTTCAGGGACATCATCTGCGACGAGCGCTACGGCGGCGGGATCCGCGAGGGTCGGGACCTCAAGGCGTTCATCCCGGGCGGCGCCTCGGCGCCGTGGTTCACCTCCGAGCACCTGGACCTGCCGCTGGAGAAGGCCACCGTGGACGCCGCCGGGTCGATGCTGGGATCGGGCGCCATCGTGGTCATGGACACCGAGACCGATATCCCCCGGGCGTGCCACAACCTGGTGCGCTTCTTCGCCCGGGAGTCCTGCGGCAAGTGCACGCCGTGCCGTGAGGGCACCAGCTGGCTCGAGGTCATCCTCGAGCGAATCCTCTCCGGTCGGGGACGTCCCGGCGACCTCGACCTTCTCACCGATGTCTGCGACAACATCAGCCCCGGTCTCGCCTGGCCGCCCCGCATGACGACGATCTGCCCGCTGGGGCCGTCCGCAGCGTCTCCCATCGTCTCGGCACTGCGCGACTTCCGCCACGAGTTCGAGTCCTACCTGCCACGTCGCATTCCGGTGGCGGCGGCGCCTGCAGCGTCATGAACGAGACCCCGGTCACCATCACCGTCGACGGCGTCGAGGTCGCGGCTCAGCCGGGACAACTCCTCATCGACGCCTGCGAGAAGGCCGGGACCTACATCCCGCGCTTCTGCTACCACCCCCGGATGCGGCCGGTTGGCATGTGCCGCATGTGCCTGGTTGACGTGGACACCGGCCGCGGTCCGGCGCTGGCGCCCTCGTGCATGCTGACCGTCAGCGAGGGCATGGTCGTGGAGACCGCCAGCGACGCCGCCCGCAAGGCGCAGGACGGTGTCCTGGAGTTCCTGCTGGTGAACCACCCCCTGGACTGCCCCGTCTGCGACAAGGGCGGCGAGTGCCCGCTGCAGGACCAGACCATGGCCTACGGGCCGGGCGAGAGTCGCTTCGTCGAGGAGAAGCGCCACTTCGACAAGCCGCTGCCGATCAGCGAGCTCGTGTACCTCGATCGCGAGCGCTGCATCCTGTGCGACCGCTGCACGCGCTTCGCCGACGAGGTCGCCGGCGAGCCCCTCATCGGCTTCCAGGGCCGGGGCTACCACACCGAGGTGAACACCTTCCCCGATCGCCCGTTCGACTCGTACTTCAGCGGCAACACGGTGCAGATCTGCCCCGTCGGCGCCCTCACGGCGCGTCCCTACCGGTTCCGTGCCCGGCCCTGGGACCTCACCGAGACGACCTCCACCTATCCCAACGCCACCGGTGACCGGGTCTCGGTGCATGCCTCGCGCAACCGGCTCCTGCGGATCCAGGGGGTCGATTCGGAGGCGGTGAACCACGGCTGGCTCGCCGATCGGGACCGGTTCAGCTTCGAGGCCACCCACAGCCCCAACCGTCTGACCACCCCGCTGGTGCAAGACGGGGGCGAGCTGGCGCCCGCGTCGTGGTCCAGCGCCCTCGCCGCCGCCGCCGGCGCACTGCAGGACGCCCTCGGTCGCAACGGGCCGCCGTCGGTCGCGGTTCTGGGCGGCGCCAACCTCTGCAGCGAGGACCAGTACGCCTGGGCGAAGCTGGCGAAGGGCGTCATCGGTACCGACAACGTCGACGTGCAACTGGGCGACGGCCTGCCCGCGGAACTGGTGTGTGCCCTGCCGCGTGCGACGATCGCCGACACCTGCCGTCCGGGCGGCACCGTGTTGACACTCGCCGGCGACCTGCGCGAGGAATTCGGCAGCCTCTTCCTGCGTCTGCGGGGAGCGGTCGGCTCCGGCGAGGTGGCACTCGTGGAAATGGCCCCGGTCGCCGGTGGACTCACGCCTCTCGCCCGTCACTCGCTGCGGGTTCGCCCCGGCGATGCGGACATGATCGCCGAGGCGATCCTGGAGCCGCCGCAGGGCGCGGCGCTCGCCGGGATCGCGACCGGCGAGTTGCGGGCCGTCGCCGATCTGCTGGCCGGAAACCCGCTGACCGTCCTCGTGGGGCGCACCTCGGTGGCCGAGTCGGCCGGTCCGGCGGCGCAGGCCGCGCTGCGCCTTGCCCGCGCGTTCCCGCACGCCCGCTTCCTGCCGATGCTGCGGCGGGGCGCCACGTCCGGCGGTATCGATGCCGGCCTGGCACCCGGGATGCTGCCGGGGCGCACCCTGCTGGACGCCGCCGGTGCGTGGTACGGCTCTGCGTGGGGCGCGGTACCCGGCGAGCGGGGCGGCGACGCCGCGGGAATCCTGGTCGCCGCCGCCGCGGGCCGGATCGATGTACTGGTACTTCTCGGCGCCGATCCCCTGGCGGACTTCCCCGATCGGGAACTCGCACGGCGAGCGCTGGAGCGTGTCGGGACCATCATCGCCATCGACATCTTCGGCACCGCTTCGGTTCGCAGCGCGGATGTGGTCCTACCGGCGGTGGCCTTCGGCGAGCGGTCCGGCACGCACGTCAACATCGAGGGGCGTGCCGCGGCGGTCACACGCCAGATCACCCCGCCCTCGCAGTGCCGGCGGGACTGGGAGATCGCGGCAGAGTTCGCACATCTGCTCGGATCCGACCTCCGGATCGCCTCGCCGCCCGACGCCTGGGCCGAGCTGACCCGCCTCTCGCCGCTGCACGCGGGCGCCGGCTGGGACGACGTCCGCGCCGACCCCGACGGCGCGCTGTTGCCCGTCGCCGGCGGGAGTAACGGAAGCTCTCCGGGCGGCGCCGAACGGCCGCCGTGCATCACGCTCGACGACGTGCGCCTGCCCGCGTCGCCGTCGATCCCGTTCGACCGCTACTCCTACCGCCTGGTGGCCGACCGCCGGATGTACGACCACGGCAGCGTCGTGTCCAATTGCCCGTCGCTGGCCTCCTTCGCCCGCCCGCCGAGGCTGCGGTTGAATCCGCGTGACTTCGAGCAGCTTGGTTGCGGCCCCGACGAGTTGCTTCGGATCAGCTCACCGGCCGGCGCGATCACCGTGGCGGCCTGCGCCGACGACCGGGTGCCGCCCGCCGTCGCCGCCCTCACCGTCAACTCGGGTGACGCGGACCCGGGTGAACTCATCGACATCGATGCCGCGGTCTGCGAGATCAGGGTGGAGCCCCCGATCCAATGAGCGTCTTCGCCCTCGATCCGGCCTACATCGGCGGTGTCGGACTCGACGAGGTGCTGATCCTGGCCATCAAGGTGATCGCGGCCTTCGCCATGCTGATGGTCGCGGTCATGCTGATGATCTGGTTCGAGCGCAAGCTCATCGGCGACATGCAGAACCGCATCGGGCCCGCATTGGCCGGACCGTGGGGCATCCTGCAGACGCTCGCCGACGGCGTGAAGCTCTTCTTCAAGGAAGACCTCATCCCGGCACGTTCAGACCGGTTCGTCTACAAGCTGGCGCCCTACCTCTCCCTGGTGCCGGCCTTCCTGGTGTTCACCGTGGTGCCGGTCGGCGGCAACTTCACGACGGGCGACGGCACGGTCAGCTGGTGGGGGAACACCACCTACCTGCAGGTCGCCGACCCGCACATCGGGATCCTGCTGGTGCTGGCCATGTCCTCGATGGCCGTTTACGGGATCATGCTGGCGGGCTGGTCCTCCGGCTCGAAGTACCCGTTGCTGGGTTCGGTGCGCGCCTCGGCGCAGATGGTCTCCTACGAGGCCGCCCTGGGGCTCTCGCTGGCCGCCGTGCTGCTGCAATCGGGCAGCCTCTCCACCCACGACATCGTCGCGGGGCAGGGCGGCTACGACTGGAATCTGTGGGTCACCGGCATCGTGCCGTTCGTCGTTTTCCTCATCGCGGCGACCGCCGAGTTGAACCGGCCGCCTTTCGACCTCGTCGAAGCCGAGCAGGAACTCGTCGGGGGTTTCCACACCGAGTACAGCTCCATTCGCTTCGCGCTGTTCTTCCTGGCCGAGTTCATGAACGTGATCACGATGTCGGCCATCATCGTCACGCTCTTCCTCGGCGGCCCCGACGGCCCCATCCTCGTCGCCGGCGTGGACTGGCTGTGGGGGATCATCTGGTTCTTCTTGAAGCTGATGGTCTTCCTGTTCCTGTTCGTGTGGCTGCGGGCGACCCTGCCCCGCCTTCGCTACGACCAACTCATGGACATGGGCTGGAAGATCCTGATCCCGCTGTCGCTGGGATGGCTGCTGGTGCTGGGCGCGCTCAGCATCGGCCGTGACCGGGACTGGCCGGTCGCCGCGGTCATCGCCGTGAGCGTCGCCGCCCTCGGCGTCGCCGGGGTGCTGCTGCGGTTGGCCGTCCGCGCCGGTCGGGCGGAGCGGCAGGCCACCGAGGCGTCCGGGCAGCCCGCGCAGGAGGGGATGGGACGATGAACTTCTTCGCCGGCTTCCGGGTGACGTTCGCCAAGCTGTTCGAGGAACGCGTCACGTCGCAATACCCCACGGTCAAGCGACCCAAGCCGGAGCGCTTCCACGGGCGCCACGTCCTCGGGCGCTACGAGGACGGCATGGAGCGCTGCATCGGCTGCGAGCTCTGCGCCGGGGTGTGCCCGGCGAAGTGCATCCACGTTCGCGGCGCCGACAACCCGCCCGACAACCCGGTCGCCCCGGGTGAGCGCTACGGCTACACCTACGAGATCAACTACCTGCGGTGCATCCACTGCGATCTCTGCGTGGAGGCGTGCCCCACCGAGGCCATCACCGAATCGAAGCTCTTCGAGTTCTCCTTCACGTCCCGAGACGACGCCGTCTACACCAAGGACGAACTCCTCGTGGGCGAGGACGGTCGGCCGCGGCACCTGCCCTGGGAGGACTGGCGCCCGGGTGACGACGAGCACACCTCGGGCTGGATGCGGGCGACCTCACCGTCGGGCTCGGCGGCGTGGGAGGGCCGAGCGGTCTGGTCGGCCGAGCTGGGGTACGGGGTCCGGCCCGCCGAGCTGGGCCAGTCGGCCGATGCGCCGTCCGGCGCCGCTGCCGAGGAGTCGCCTGACTGATGGCGATCGCCGTCTTCGCCGTCTGCGCCGCGATCGTTCTCGGCGGCGCGTTGGGGGTCATCATCGCGCGCCACCCGGTGCATGCCGCCCTGTCGCTGGTGGCCACCCTCTTCGGCATCGCCGTGCTGTTCCTGACGCTCGACGCCCAGTTCCTGGCGGCCGTGCAGGTGATCGTCTACGCCGGCGCCATCGTGGTGCTGTTCCTGTTCGTCATCATGCTCCTGGGTGTGGATCGGGCGGAGAACCTGCGCACCGAGCCTCTCGGTGGCCAGCGGCCGGTTGCGCTCGGTATCGGTGTGGCCGTGCTGGTCCTGGCGCTGCTGTTCACCATCGCCGCGAGCTCCGGAGGCGTCGGCGGTGATGACGTCGTGGCCACCGGGGTGCCGGCGGCCGTCGCCCCCGAGTTCGACAGCTGTACCGCCTTGCCCAAGGTGGTCGACACCTCGGAGGTCGCCGTCCGCGACTGCGAGGGCCCCGAGCCGATCAGCAACATCCGCCAGGTGGCCATCTGGGTGTTCACCGATTACGTGTGGGCCTTCCAGCTGACGGGGCTGCTGCTGACCGTGGCGGTCGTCGGGGCGGTGGCCCTGGCGCGCCGCGGGCCCTCGGACGACGAGGATGAGCCCGAGGACGCCGCACCCGAGCCCGCTCCGGAGACGGTCTGACATGGTCGCCCGACGATGGCCCGGAGGCACGCTGAGCATGGCCCCGGAGGCGCACTAGGCATGGCCCCGAAGGCGCATTAGGCATGGCCCCGAAGGCACGCTGAGCATGGTCGGCACGTTCTGGTACCTGGCGCTGGCCGCGGTGGTGTTCGCGCTCGGCGCGATGGGGCTGCTGGTGCGACGCAACCCGCTCATCATGTTCATGTGCGTGGAGTTGATGCTCAACGCCGTCAACCTGACGTTCGTGGCGCTCGGGCGCGACCTGGGCGACCTGGGGGGCCAGGTATCGGTGTTCTTCGTTCTCGTCGTCGCAGCCGCCGAGGTGGTGGTGGGCCTGGCCATCGTGGTGGCGATCATGCGCCGGCAGGCGGGCGCCACGGCCGATGACGTCTCGGCGCTGAGCGGCTGAGGGAGCGGAACGATGGCCCTCGCCGAACTCGTCTGGCTGGTGCTGCTGGCGCCGCTCGTGGGCGTCGTATTGCTCGCCGTCGGGGGTCGACGCCTCGGCGAGCCGCGAGCCGGCTGGCTCGGCACGGCCGCCGTCGGGGGCTCGTTCGTCGCCTCACTGCTGGTGCTGGCCGGCCTCCTGAGCCTGGATTCGCACGATCGAGCCGTCGAGGTCACCCTCTTCAGTTGGGTGCCAATCGGCGATCTGGCGGTTGATGCGGCATTCCTCGTGGACCCGCTGTCGGTGACGATGATCCTCTTCGTCACCGGCGTGAGCACGCTCATCCACCTGTACTCCATCGGCTACATGCACGCCGACGAGAACTTCTCGCGCTTCTTCCTCTACCTCAACCTCTTCGTGTTCTCGATGCTCATTCTGGTGCTCGGGAACAACCTCCTGGTCACCTTCCTGGGCTGGGAGGGCGTCGGCGCATGCTCGTATCTCCTCATCTCGTTCTGGTTCGGGGACGAGGCCAACTCCGTCGCCGGCAAGAAGGCCTTCGTCACCAACCGGGTCGGCGACTTCGGGTTCCTGCTGGCGATGTTCTTCGCCTTCGGCGCCTTCGGAACCCTCAACTACAGCGGCATCCTCTCCGGCCACGCCGCCCAGAGCACCGCCACCGCCATCCTGCTCTGCCTCATGCTGGGCGCCGCGGGCAAGTCGGCGCAGTTCCCGCTGTACGTCTGGCTTCCCGACGCCATGGCCGGCCCCACCCCGGTCTCCGCGCTCATCCACGCCGCCACCATGGTCACGTCGGGCGTCTACCTGCTGGTCCGCTTCAATCCCCTGTTCGAGCAGGCATCGCCGCTGCTGGGAGTGATCGTCGCCACCGTGGGGCTGGCCACCGCCATCGTGGCGGCGACCATCGCCGTGGCCTCCAACGACATCAAGAAGGTCCTGGCCTACTCCACGATCAGTCAGCTGGGGTTCATGTTCGTGGCGGTGGGCGTGGGCGCCTGGACGGCCGCCATCTTCCACATGGTCACCCATGCCTTCTTCAAGGCGCTGCTGTTCCTGGGCGCCGGCTCGGTCATCCACGGGATGGATGGCGAGCAGGACATCCGCCGCTACGGGGGCTTGGCTCGCGCCATGCCGCACACGGCCGCCACATTCGCGGTCGGGACACTCGCCATCGCCGGCGTTCCCCCGCTGGCCGGGTTCTGGTCGAAGGACGAGATCCTCGCCCACACGTGGGGGGCCAACAAGCTGCTCTGGGCGCTGCTGCTTCTGGCCGCGGTGATGACCGCCTTCTACATGACCCGGCTGTTCGTCTGTACCTTCGCCGGCAAGCCGCGCTGGGCCGACGGCGTGACCCCCCACGAGTCACCGCTGCTGATGCGCCTGCCGCTGTTCGCTCTGGCGGGCCTCGCCCTCGTTGCCGGTGTGCTGAACCTGCCCTTCACCGGTGACACCGAGTTCCTCGGCCAGTGGCTGGAGCCGGTCTTCGCCCTCTCGCACCATGGGCCCCTGGGCTACGCGGGCGGCACCAAGTGGGTGCTGGGAGGTGTGGCGATCGTGGCCGCGTCCGGGGGCATCTGGGCTGCGCTGGCCACCTACGCCCGGCGGCGCTTCCCGGCGGAGAAGGTCGAACGGCAACTCTTCGCCGAGGCCTGGGGATTCGATGAAGCGCTCGGCGACTTCGTCGGCGGGCCGGGCCGGCGCACGTTCGATGCGGCGGCCCGCTTCGATGCCGGGGTGGTCGACGGGACGGTCAACAGGATCGGTGCCCTGGTGCGCCGCACCGGCGAGCGCCTGCGGGCCACGCAGAGCGGTTTCGTCCGCCGCTACGCCCTCGGCGTGGCGGCCGGTGCGGTGGCTCTCCTGGCGTATTTCGTGAGCCGGGTGGGATTGTGATCCTCGCAGCGGCCTCCACGCAGGACTTCCCGGCGCTGGGGATGCTCGTCGTCCTGCCGCTCATCGGCGCGGCCGCGGTACTCCTGTTGCCCCGGACCCGCGCCGACATGGCGCGCCCCGTGGCGGTGCTGTTCATGGCGGCGACCACTGCGGTGGCGGGCTGGATCATCGCCGCCTACCCAGTCGCCTCGGGCACCTTCGAGATGATCGTCGACCAGCCGTGGGTGTCGGCGTGGGGGATCAGCTGGAAGCTGGGTGTGGACGGCATCTCGCTGTTCCTGCTGGCGCTGACGGCACTGCTGTTCCCGCTGGGTGCACTGGCGGTCGACCCGGGCCACGACCACAAGGCCTACTACGTGTGGCTGCTCCTGCTGGAGTTCGGCTGCCTGGGCGTGTTCTCGGCGCTGGACCTGCTGCTGTTCTTCCTGTTCTTCGAGGTCGTACTGGTCCCGATGTACTTCCTCATCGGCCAGTGGGGGCACGGCAACGCCCGCTACTCGGCGGTGAAGTTCTTCCTGTTCACGATGTTCGGCTCGGCGCTCATGCTGGTGGGCATCCTGGCCACGGCGTTCCTGCACGCCTCCGCGACAGGTGGGCCGCTCACCTTCGACGTCGTGGAGATCGCGCAGGCGCAGTCGCTGGCGACCACCACCGCCCGCTGGATCTTCCTGGCCTTCGCGCTGGGCTTCGCCGTGAAGGTTCCGCTCATCCCCGTGCACACCTGGCTGCCGGACGCCCACACCGACGCCCCCACGGCCGGCTCGGTGATCCTGGCCGGCGTGATGCTGAAGCTCGGAACCTACGGCTTCGTTCGTTTCGGGTTGTACCTGTTCCCCGAGGCGTCGCGCTTCTTCGCCCCGCTGATGCTGACCCTCGGTGTCGTGGGAATCCTCTACGGGGCCGTCGTGGCCACCATGCAGACCGACCTCAAACGGCTCATCGCCTACTCCTCGGTGGCGCATCTGGGGTTCATCATCCTGGGCATATTCGCCCTCAACACCGAGGGCCTCAGCGGCGGGCTGCTGCAGATGGTCAACCACGGCATCTCGACCGGAGCGCTGTTCCTGCTGGTGGGGTACATCTACGAGCGACGCCACACCCGCGCCATCGCCGAACTCGGCGGGCTCGCCCGACCGGCGCCGGTCCTGGCGCTCACCTTCATGGTCGTCATGCTCTCGTCGGTCGGCCTGCCCGGCCTCAACGGGTTTGTGGGCGAGTTCCTGGTGCTGCTGGGCGCCTTCGAGGCACATCGCTGGTGGGCGGTCGCCGCCACCGCCGGCGTGATCCTGGCCGCCATCTACCTGCTGTGGGCCTACCAGCGGGTCTTCCACGGACCCGCCAGCGGCGAGAACGCCAAGATGCGCGACCTCGGTTGGCGTGAGGGTCTCGTGCTGGCCCCCCTGCTGGCGCTCATCATCTTCCTCGGCGTCTACCCGCGTCCCGTGCTCGACCGCATGGAACCCTCGGTGGACGCCCTCGTGACCCACGTGGAGATGTACGGCAACCCCGGCGGTGCCGGCACCGCCGAGTCGGGAACGGCGCCATGAGCCGGGGCGGCCGTCGGGGAGTGGCGCCATGACGCCGCAGGTCGACTGGGCGGCCCTCTTGCCGCAACTCTTCCTCGGTGGCGGCGCCCTCGTCCTGCTGACGGCCGGGTCGCTGCTTCGCGGGCGCCTGCCGTCCTGGTTCGCCACCGCCTTCAGCGCCGGCGCGTCGCTGGGCGCCTTCGGCGGGGTGATCTGGCTCTGGATCCGCGTCCAGGACTCCGCCAGGGGCCCGTTCACGACGATCGCCGGCTCCATCGGCATCGACGGCTTCTCGGTCTTCCTGAGCGGCGTCGTCACCGTGGCGGTGCTGCTGGCGGCCATCCTGGCGTCGGGCACGCTGCGCCGCGAGGGCCTACCGGTCGACGAGTTCTGCGTCCTGCTGCTGCTGTCGGGGGCCGGAGGCGTCACGATGACCTCCGCGAACGACCTCATCGTGCTGTTCCTGGGCCTGGAGGTGCTGTCCATCGCCGCGTACGTCCTCGCCGCGCTGGACCTGCGCCGGTCGACGTCGCAGGAGGCCGGCCTCAAGTACTTCGTGCTCGGGGCGTTCGCCTCGGCGTTCTTCCTCTACGGCGTGGCGCTGCTCTACGGGGCCACAGGTTCCACGAAGCTGGAGTTGGTGGCCCGGTTCCTGGCCGGCGGCGGCCCGGAATCCAACGGTCTGCTGCTCGGCGGCATGGCGATGCTGCTGGTCGGGCTGTTCTTCAAGGTGGCGGCCGTGCCGTTCCACGCCTGGACCCCGGACGTGTACGAGGGCTCGCCCCCTGTTGCAGTGGCCTACATGTCCGCCGGCGTGAAGGCGGCCGGTTTCGCGGCCCTCCTGCGGGTGTTCAACGCCGCCCTCGGTGCGAACGCCGCCGACTGGCAGCCCATCGTCTACGCCATCGCCGCCCTGACGCTCCTAGTGGGGGCCACGCTGGCGGTGGTCCAATCCGATGTGCGGCGGCTGCTGGCCTACTCGTCCATCAGCCACGCCGGGTTCATCCTCGTCGGCGTGGAGGCGGCGACGGACGAGGGCATCGCCGGCTCGCTCTTCTACCTCGGCGTCTACGCCTTCCTGGCACTCGGGAGCTTCGCCGTCGTCACGGTCCTCGGGCGCGACTCCGAGGGCCGCCAGACGCTGGACGCCTACGACGGCCTGGGCAAGCGCTCCCCCTGGCTGGCGGGGGCCTTCGGTGTGCTGCTGCTGGCGCAGGCGGGCGTTCCGTTCACGACCGGGTTCTGGGCCAAGCTTGAGGTCATCGGCGCTTCGGTCGAGGCGCGCTCGTACTGGTTGGCCGGCATGGCGATGCTCGGCGCGGTGGTTGCTGCGTTCCTCTACCTGCGGGTCGTGGTGCGGATGTACCTGACCGCTCCCACCGGGAGCGCCAAACCGTCGGTCTCGCGCTCGGCGGGGTTCGTGGTGGCCGTCTGCGCGGCGATGACCGTCGTCTTCGGGGTCATCCCCGGCCCGCTCGTCGAACTCACCAACGACGCCACGGTCTTCCTCGGCGGCTGACGTCTGCCCGCTCAGCGGGCCTGAGTCGGCCGAGTGACTCCGGAGAGCCCCCGATGGCCGGGGGCTATGGTTGGGCAACGGTCGGGGTCCGGGCACTGTCGAGGGTGTCACTGTCGTGCCGGTTGGCACTGAAGGTGGAGAACGTGCGGAGACTTGTCGAAGAGGTCATCCTGCTCCTCCGCCGCGACGAGGATCTCGCGTCCACCCACGTGCCGACGCTCTCGCTGCGCTACGCCATTGCCGGAAGCGTGCTCATGGAACTCGCCATCGAGAACCGCATCGACACCGATCTCGAGCACTTGACCCTGATCGACGCCACCCCGATCGGCGACGACCTCCTCGATCCGACGCTCGCCGAGATCGCCGCCTCGGAGGGCCACGACACCCGCTACTGGCTGGAGCGGACCGCGGTGCGGGCCGACGAGATCCACGCCGGAGCCTTGAACCGTCTGGTCGACGAGGGAGTCCTCGAGCGACGGGTGCGATCCTCCAAGCGGCGTTCCCGCTCCCGGGCCCCCGAGATAATCGACGGTGAGGCCCGCCGCGAGGTGAGGATGCGCGTGATGGCGGCGCTCCTCGATGACGGGATCCCCGATCCGCGCGACGTCATGCTGATCTGTCTCGCCGACGCCGGCGGCGCTTTCGCGGAGCTGCTGTCGCGCCGCGAGTTCGCCACCGTCGTCCCACGCGTCGAGCAGATCCGCAAGCTGGACCTGATCGGCCAAGCCGTCGTCCGGGCGATCGACGACAGCCAGGTGGCGATGGCGGCCACCATGCTGCATCACGCCATCTAGCGCACCTCTCCCGGGGGAAGCCGAACCACACGCCGCCGGACGCCTCGGTCGGGTTCGTCCCATCGCCGTCGTCGCCGGCGATCGTGCCGGGAGGAGGCGCTGTTCCGCGGTTCGTCGGGGGGATCACCGCGTCGACATCGCTGCACATGCACGAGGAGGGCGCTGGAGCGGCACGGCGCCACTACGGTAGGTTTTGGCTGCCATCCACCGAAAGGACGCACATGCTTGGGCTCGTCGAGGAAACCGTCCTTCTCCTGCTACGTGACGAAGGTGGGTCGTTCGTGCGGGTTCCCACGTGGTCGTTGCGCTACTCGGTTGCCGGCGCGGTGTTGATGGAACTGGCGATCGAGGATCGGATCGACACCGACCTCGAGCACCTCTTCCTGATCGACGGCACCCCGACAGGTGACGACCTCCTCGATCCGACGCTGGCCGACATCGCCGCCGCCGGCGACCAGCAGAACACGCGGTTCTGGATCGAGCACATCGCCGCCTATGCCGACGAGGTCCGCGAGGCGGCTCTGGCGCGGCTCGTCGAGAGAGGCGTCCTCGAGGAGAAGGACAACCGCTTCCTCTGGGTGTTTCATTCCCGGCGCTATCCGGCCGTCGACGGCCAGGTCCGGCGCGAGGTGAAACTGCGCATCATGGAGGTGCTGCTGAGCGACGAGATCCCCGATCCCCGCGACGTGATGCTCATCTGTCTCGCGGATGCCTGCGGGATCTTCCGTGCGCTGCTGTCGGGGCGGGAACTCGCCGAGGCGACGCCGCGGATCGAGCAGGTGTCGAGGCTCGACCTCATCGGCCAGGCCATGTTCCGGGCCATCAACGACGTCCGCATGGCGGTCGCCGCGGCGACGGCAGGCCACCTGTAGCCGCCGGGCTCACCACGAACCGTCCACGCCCGACGTCGTACCCGGCGCTTCCCCAATCCGTCATCCCGGCGAAGGCCGGATTCCACTCTTGAGCGCCGGTCGGTGACCGCGGTCGGTGATCCGTTATTCCGGCGTAGGGCCCGAATGCGCGTAGAGGGACTGCCGGCGATTCGGCGCTCTCACGTGGCGGCCGGCGCGGCGAGGTAGCGCGTGGCATTGGCATGGACGCGGGCTGCCCGCTCGGCGGCGTCCGGATGGCGCTCGCGCAGTTCTCGGGAGCGGATCTCCAGCGAGAGCGGGATGCCTGCAGGGAGAGCCGCCAGGAATTCCCGCACGGGCAGATCGCCGTTTCCCAGCAGTTGCCGCTCGTCGCGGGCGTCCCTGAACAGACCCGCCCGGGACGTGTCGGCCGGCCGCGCGGGCCCGTCGCAGAGTTGCGCGTACGGCAGGAGCGCGGGATCGAGTTCCCGTAGGGCACGCATCGGCTCGCCGCCGGCGCGGTCGAGATGCAGGTTGTCGGCCAGGACGGCGCCGTTGCGCCGCCCGGCCAGCGCGACCACCGCCGCGGCCTCGTCGAGTGTTGTCACCGAGTAGAGGAGGGTCGGCTCCACCACCACCGTGATGCCGGCGGGCGCCGCGTGGTCGCAAAGTTCGCCGAAGCGTGCCGCGAAGCGCGCCGGCTCGAGGCCCCGGCTCACGGTCAGCACATGGCGGGCGCCCACCTCGGCGGCAGCGTCGATGAGCCGCTCGCCGTGGTCGCCGTCGGGTGTGACGAAGACCGGCTCCATGTCGAGGGCAACGAGCCCGGTGCTGTCCAGCCGCCGCCGCACCTCCCGGGCCCGTGTGCCGGACCACGTCTCCGGATCGAACCAGATGCCCACCAACCCGAATCCCGCCGCCGCGGCCGCCGACACCACCTCCGGCGGCTCGAACTCCGCCAGCACCCCCGCCGCCAGCGAAAGTGGCCTCACAGTGGCGTCAGCCGCGATCCTCGTCGAGCACCTCGCTGGTGCTGCGAGCGGATGAGGAAGGGGTGTTCGGTTCGAGTCGGCTGCGCCGTGGCGGGGTAATCCATCCTTCGTCGATCCCTCGCTCAAGTGCCGATTGATCGCTGGCCCCGGAGAACCGCGAGCCCGACTCAACGCCGACGGTTGCCTCGGTTCGCTCTCCGGCCGCGGCGCGGTAGGCGTCCAGCACCAGCCCCTGGAAGTGGTGGACGGCGTGCTCGCTGACGCCGGAGCCCTCCGGGTCGCACACAAGGCGGCCCGACGTGAACGCCGGGGTCTTCATGCCGCGCTGCACGCTCTCGGTGAGGCCGATGTCCTCGACCTGGAGGACCTCGTCGATGTAGCGGATCGCCTCCGACTCCGCCTCGTTCGGCTCCGGCTCCTCCAGGTAGAAGTCCCAGGTCTCCAGCGTCCGGCCGGGACCGGCGGGGACCACGTGCAGCAGCATGGCGTTGCCCCGGCCCGGGTAGCGCATCAGGCAGGTGTTGGGCCACACCCACCACGCCTCGTGTATCTGCACGGTGGCATCGGCCACGTCGTAGGCGCTGTTGGCGCCCCGACCGGCCTCGGCGGTCTGGCTGGAGTAGATGCCGTGCGTCGTGGTCCGGTAGGTCGACATGTCCACGAGGGACACGAAGTCCCTGTGGGCGATATGGCAGTGGTAGCACTCCAGGTAGTTCTCGATGACGTTCTTCCAGTTGGAGGCGATGTCATAGTGCAGCCTCCGGGCGAGCGTGAGGTCGCCGATGTCGGGCGCCTTGAGGGCGATCTCGGCGGCCAGGCCGCCGGCCTGCTGCGCCAGGGGCGCCGCGGAGGGGTCGAGGTTCACGAACACGAACCCACCGAATTCCTCGACCTGCACGGCGTCGAGGCAGATGCTCGACGGGTCGAAGTCCACCAGGTTCTTCGTGCGACGGGCGGCGATCAACGAGCCGCTCAGGTCGTAGGTCCAGCCGTGATAGGGGCAACTGAGCGTCTCGGTCGACCCCTGCCCGGTCATGATCTCGTGCGCCCGGTGCCGGCAGACGTTGTAGAAGGCCCGTCGCTCGTTGGCGCTGTCGCGCACCACCACGATCGGGTGCCCGGCGACCGTCGTGGTCACGTAGTCGCCGGGGGCGGCCAGCTTCTCCCTGTGGCATACCCACTGCCAGGTGCGGGCGAAGATCGCCGGCTGCTCGAGGTCGTACCAGCGCTGGGTCGTGTACGTCTCGGCGTGCAGGGTGCCCGCAGCGGCGGGGTCCTCGGTGTGGTCACCTCCGACCCGGTCAACGTCGGTGAGCGTGACACTCGGATCGCTCGCCCGCAAGGCCATGAAGGGACTCTAGGAATCGAGTCGCCGCTCCGCACCGCGGGCGGCCGGGGTCGAGAGGGCGCCGGCTCTGTCACAGGGGGTTCCTACGGTGTCGCGACGTTTCGTCATCACTGCGCAACAAAGGGGGATCACATGGATGCCGACAGGCCCGGCGGGGTGGATTCGGGGTTCAGCGCCAAGGAAGCGGCGGACATCTGCCACATCACGCCCGGGCAACTCGACGAGTGGGAGAGCGCAGGCATGGCCAACCCCAGCCTGCCCGGCCCGCCCGGCCTCCGCCACCGCAGGTACTCCTATGAGGATCTCCTGGCGCTGGACATCGTGAGGTTCCTGCTCCAGTGGGGTGCGCCTCATGAGCAGGTGCGGCAGGCGGCCGCCCGGATCCGGGTCGGTGTGACCGACAGCCCCCGGGACACCTGCATGACGGTGCTGGACGGCGAGTTGTTCGTGTTCACGAACCGTGACGAGGCCCGTCGCTTCGTCGACTCCGATGCGGGCGGCGGCATCTACGTGGTGGACGCCACCCAGATCTCCGACGACCTGGACAGCGAGATCCGCGACGTGTGCCCGGACTACTTCGAGCCCGAGCCGTGGCAGGACGCCTGTCACCTGTACGAGACGGAGGCGCAGGTCGAGCGGCTCCGGGAGTTCCTCGACACGGTCCAAGCCGACGACTTCGACTTCTGACGAGGCCGGTGGGTGGTGAGACTCCGAGAGCGGAGGCGGGGCGCCGGGGAGCGGGGCCGGAGCGATTTCGCCAGACGCCCCGCCAGCGGCCACCGGTGGCCCCGCCGTGCGGCCGCCGAGCCCGGCCGGGGCGGGTTGACGAGCGGGCGGGTTGATCGTGGCCGGCTGGCTAGGGTCTGAGACCGTGCTGCACCCGCTGGGGGAGATCGTTCAGGTGGCCTATGTGGTGAACGACGTGGTCGAGGGGGCGCGACGGTGGGCGGAGCGGTTCGGCGCGGGGCCGTTCTTCGTGCGCCATCACATTCCCATGCACGACTCGGTGCACCGCGGCCGCCCCGCACCCTTCGATCACAGCAACGCCTGCGGCCAGTGGGGCTCCATCATGGTCGAGTTGATCACCGACCACGGCACCGGCCCGTCGGTCGTGCGCGACATGTACGCCCCCGGCACCGAGGGCCTGCACCACGTGGCCTGCTTCGTGGACGATCTCGACGCGGCCGTGGCCGGCTACGCGGATCTGGGCTACGAGGTCGCCGGCGCGGGGAACGCCTACGGGTTGACCAGGGTCTGCTACATCGACACGATCGCCGAGCGGGGCCACATGACCGAGCTGTACGTACGGACCGGGCGCCTGCGGGACTTCTACGCCATGGTCGCCGAGGCCGCAGACGGCTGGGACGGCAGCGACCCGGTCCGCGTCCGCGAGTAGGTGACCCGTGACTGAGAGCACGCCAGGTTCGGGCGCAGCTCGGTTGGTGCCGCTGCGGGTATCGGAGAGGACGACGTCGTGACTGAGAACCCAGCCGGTTCCGCGCCCGGAGACGCCCACTACGAGGACGTCTCGGGCTGGGGGCTGGAGGCCGTCGACGAGGAGGCGATGCTGGCGGCGCAGACCGAGTGCACCTTCATCTGGGCCAATCGGGAGGGCTGGCCCGTGGGGGTCATCATGAGCTTCATCTGGCGCCGCGGCCGGTTCTGGCTGACCGCCGGCGGCCAGCGCGCCCGCATCGCCGCGGTGCGCCGCGACCCGCGCGTCTGCATCGTCGTCACCAGCACCGGCGCCCACGGCGTGCCCAACCGCCGGACGGTCACCTACAAGGGCATCTGCACCCTCCACACCGACACCGACACCAAGGCCTGGTTCTACCCCGAACTCGCCGCCGCCCTGCACCCCGACCCCGACCGCAGCCGCCACTTCGCCGCGTTCCTTGACTCCCCTCGCCGCGTCATCCTCGAGGTGGAACCCACCCAGCGAATCGGCTTCGACGGAACCAAGCAGAACGCAGCCACGGCAGCCTGGGTCGAAGCCGCCCGCGTGGCCGAGGACGCCGAGCAGACTGGCACCGACTGAACCCGAACGCCGTCTCCAGGCTGCTGCGAACCATGGAGGGCGGGGGCGCCGGGGGCCAGCGCAGGCGGGCCTTCTAGACCGCCGGAGCGCCACCGGCGGCACCGCCCGGACAGAGCCACCCCCGGAGGGCGGGGGTGTCGGGGGCCGGCGCAGGCGGGCCTTCTAGACCGCCGGAGCGCCACCGGCGGCGCCGCCCGGGCATGCCCGACCGACTGCATTCCGGTCGCTGAGGGCCACGGGCGGGCGGCGACCCGACCGCCTACTCTTTCGCCCATGGCTGAACGCATCAAGACCTTCCTGCCCGAAGAGCAAATGCCCACTCGTTGGTACAACGTGATCCCGGACCTGCCGGCACCGCCGCCGCCGCCGCTGCATCCCGCCACGATGGAGCCGATCGGGCCCGAGGCCCTCGCCCCGCTGTTCCCCATGGCGCTGATCCTCCAGGAGGTCAGCGGCGACAGCTACATCGACATCCCCGACCCCATCCAGCAGGTGTACCGGCTGTGGCGCCCCACGCCGCTGGTCCGTGCCCGGCGCCTCGAGCAGGCCCTCAACACACCGGCCCGCATCTACTACAAGTACGAGGGTGTCAGCCCCGTGGGGTCGCACAAGCCCAACACCGCCGTCCCGCAGGCCTTCTACAACGCCGAGGCCGGCATCACCAAGATCACCACCGAGACGGGGGCCGGGCAGTGGGGCTGCGCCCTGGCGTTCGCCTGCCAGACGTTCGACCTGGAATGCGAGGTGTGGCAGGTCCGCGCCTCCTATGACCAGAAGCCGTACCGGCGCTTGATGATGGAGGTCTTCGGCGCGACGGTGCATCCCAGCCCGTCGACGGCCACCGAGACGGGGCGCAAGCTGCTCGAGGCCGACCCCGACAATCCCGGCAGCCTCGGCATCGCCATCAGCGAGGCCATCGAGGTCGCCGCCCAGGATCCCGAGGCGCACTACTCGCTGGGCAGCGTGCTGAACCACGTGCTGTTGCACCAGACGGTGATCGGGGAGGAGGCGCTCACCCAGCTCGCCGAGTTGGGCGAGACGCCGGACCTGATCGTCGGCTGCACCGGCGGCGGATCCAACTTCGCCGGGCTCTCGTTCCCGTTCCTGCGCGAGAAGCTGGCCGGCAACATGGCGCCGGAGATCCGCTGCGTCGAGCCGGCGGCCTGCCCGTCGCTGACCAGGGGCGTCTACGCCTACGACTTCGGCGACATGGCCGGGTTCACGCCGCTCATCAAGATGCACACCCTCGGGCACTCGTTCGTGCCGGCGCCCATCCACGCGGGCGGGCTCCGCTACCACGGCATGTCGCCGCTGCTCTCGCACATCTACGAGTTGGGCCTGCTGGAGGCCGAATCCAAGGTGCAGTCGGAGTGCTTCGAGGCGGGCACGCTGTTCGCCCGCTGCGAGGGAATCATCCCGGCCCCCGAGCCCACCCATGCCCTGGCATCCGCGGTGGCCGAGGCCCGGCGCTGTGCCGAGACCGGCGAGGAGAAGGTGATCCTCACCGCGCTCTGCGGCCACGGGCTGCTCGACCTGGCGGCCTACGACTCCTACTTGTCGGGCCGGTTGGAGGATTACAACTATCCGGCGGAGGAGATCGAGGCCGCAATGGCGGCGATCCCGCCGGCCGGCGGCTAGACACCGCGGACTCCGGCGTTTCTAGCCGTCGTCGCGCGAGCGACGCTAGGTAGGCTCTGGCCCTGTGTCGGACTTCCTTCGCAGCTACCTGACGGTCGGATTCTTCGCCGTCCTGGCGGTGGTCATGGTGGCGTTGATGCTGACTGTGGGCTCCATCGTGCGTCCCGATCGGCCGCAGCGCCAGAAGTACGTCACCTACGAGAGTGGTGTGGATCCCGTCGGGGAGGGCTGGTCGCAGAGCACGCTGCGCTACTACCTCTTCGCGCTGCTCTTCGTCATGTTCGACGTGGAGGCGGTGTTCATCTTCCCGTGGGCCACGCGCCTGGAGGTCTACGGGGTCTTCGGACTCGTCGAGATGGCCATCTTCATCTTCATCCTGGCGTTGGGGCTGTTCTACGCCTGGCGAAAGCGCGTCCTGAGATGGGTCTGAGCGCCGTCCCCGAAGGAGGTCGCGGCTAGATGGGCCTCGTCGAGAGCGGCAAGATTCCCGCGCCCCTCACCAAGTTGCTGAACATGGGCCGCAAGTACTCGCTCTGGGTCTACCAGTGGGGTCTGGCGTGTTGCGCCATCGAGATGGGAGCGGCGTTCGGCTCGCCCCGCTACGACGTGATGCGTCTGGGCGTGATCCCGTTCCCGGCCAGCCCGCGCCAGGCCGACCTCGTCGTCGTCTCGGGCACGGTCACCGACAAGATGGTGCCGTCGATCCTGCGCCTGTACGAGCAGATGCCCGACCCGAAGTACGTCATCTCGATGGGCTCGTGCGCCAACTGCGGCGGTCCCTACTGGGACTCGTACTCGGTGACGAAGGGCATCGATCAGATCATCCCCGTGGACGTCTACGTGCCCGGCTGCCCGCCGCGACCCGAGGCCCTCCTCGAAGGCATCGTCCTGTTGCAGGAGCGCATCGCCAACGAGGACATGGTGTCGCGCTGGAAGGGCGAGCCGATCGTCGTCGGACAGTAGGGCTCATGACCGACACCGCCCCCGACGACGCCGCCGCTCCCGCGGAGCCCGATCCGCGCCACACGGCCGCGCTCGCCGCCCTGTCCGAGAGTCTCGGCGATGCCCTGCTGGACAGCCACTCCGAGCGCGGCGAGTTGTGGGTCCGGGTGCATCACGAGGCGTGGCAGCGGGCCGGCTATGCGGTGCGCGACGAGTTGGGTTGCCGCTGGTTCGACTTCCTCTCGGCCATCGACTGGCTGCCCTCGCCGTTCGGGCGCGACATGGACGCCGAGCAGGACTGGCCGACCGGGGGCCCGCCGCCGCGCGACACCGCCATCGAGCACGGCTTGGCCGGTGGGGAGACCCGCCTGCAGATTCTCGCCCGTACCCAGGCCGTCGAGGACAACCCCGGGGGCGAGAACCTGGCGGTCATCCTCAAGGCGGACCTGCCGAACGAGAACCCGGCCATCGACACGTGGATCCCGGTGTACGCCGGGGCCAACTGGCACGAGCGGGAGGCCTGGGAGATGTTCGGCATCGCCTTCGTCGGCCACCCCGACCTGCGCCACATCTACCTGCCGGGCGAGTTCGAGGGCAACCCGCTGCGCAAGGACTTCCCGCTGCTGGCCCGCAGGGTGAAGCCCTGGCCCGGCCTCGTGGACGTCGAGGACATGCCCGAGGAACTGCAGCCATGAGTGTGACCGAGCGCGAGCAGCGGGCGTTCATCGCCGCCGCCGCGGCCGACGCCCGCGTCAACGTGGAACTCGAGACCGAGGGCATGACCCTCAACATCGGCCCGCAGCACCCGGCCACGCACGGCACGCTGCGCATCATCGCCCGCCTCGACGGCGAGCAGGTCGTGGCCGCCGAGCCGGTCATGGGCTACATGCACCGGGGCTACGAGAAGCTGGCCGAGGTTCGCACCTACCCCCAGGTCACGACGCTCATCAACCGCATCGATTGGCTCGGCAGCTTCGCCAACGAGGTGCCGTTCATCCTGGCCGCGGAGCAGCTCATGGAGGTCGAGGCCCCGCCCCGGGCGGCCTGGATCCGCACCATCCTCTTCGAGCTGTCGCGCCTGGCCAACATCGCCCTGTTCCTCGGCGACATGGGGGTGCAACTGGGGGCCATCACCCCGGTCTTCTTCGCCTTCCGGGACCGCGAGTTCGTGCTCAATCAGATCGAGGCCGTGACCGGGGGCCGCTTCCACCCCAACTTTGACCGCATCGGCGGCCTCAAGGACGACCTGCCCAAGGGCTGGATCACCGAGACCCGCGGCGTCATGGCCAAGATGCGCACCTTCTGCGACGAGCTCGAGGACCTGCTGATGGGCAACGAGATCTTCGAGGCCCGCACCAGGGGGGTCGGGGTCATTCCCCCCGACATCGCCCTCTCGTACGGCCTGTCGGGCGCCAACCTGCGGGCCTCGGGCGTCGACTGGGACATGCGCCGGGACAATCCCTGCGGTCTCGTCCACGACCAGGTCGACTGGAAGGTCTGGACGCACCCCGACGGCGACTCGTTCGCCCGCTACTGGGTGCGCCTGCAGGAGACCCGCGAGGCCACCCACATCGTCGATCAGCTGCTCGACGGGCTGCCGGGCGGGCCGGTCATGGCCAAGGTGCCCGTCATCATCAAGGTCCCCGCCGGCGAGGCCTATGTTGCCACGGAGAACCCGCTCGGCGTCATGGGCTACTACGTCGTCAGCAAGGGTGACCTGGGGCCGTTCCGGGTGAAGATCCGCTCGGCCTCGTTCAACAACATCTCGGTTGCTCCCTGGGTGCTGCGCGGCGTCTACGTGCCCGACGTGATCACCATCCTGGCCAGCCTCTACTTCATCCTGGGCGACATCGACCGATGATCTGGACCCTCGCCATCGAGCTCGCCTACTGGCAGCAGACGGCCATCAAGCTGGTGGTGGTGGCGCTCGTCATCCCGACGGCGGCGCTGATCCTGGGCTACGTGTTCCTGATGAAGATGATGAGCTTCATGCAGAGCCGGCTGGGGCCCATGGAGGCCGGTCCCTACGGCACGCTCCAGTTGCTCGCCGACGGCGTGAAGTTCCTGCAGAAGGAGGACGTGTTCCCGCGCCGGGCCGACCGTTACGTGTTCGCCCTGTCGCCGGTTGTGGTGCTGGTGTCCACGTTCCTGCTCTACGTCGTCCTGCCGGTGGGTCCCGACGCAGTCGTCAGCAGCCTGGACGCGGGCCTGTTCTTCGCGCTCGCCGTGGCCTCGCTGTCGGTGATCGGCATCCTCATGGCCGGCTGGGGTTCGGCCAACAAGTACGCGCTCATGGGCGGCATGCGCGCCGCCGGGCAGCTCATCGCCTACGAGTTGCCGCTGGTCCTCGCCGCCATCGGCGTCGTCATCCAGGCCGGCACCCTGGACCTCAACAAGATCGTGCTGGCCCAGGCCAACGGCGAGCTGTTCGGCTGGGGCGGCATGGGTTTCCCCTACATCCTCACGCAGTTCGTCGGGTTCGCCATCTTCCTGGTGGCCGTGCAGGCCGAGTTGACCCAGCCGCCGTTCGACATGCCCGTCGCCGAGTCCGAGATCGTCGGCGGCTACCAGGTGGAGTACACCGGGTTCCGCTTCCTGTTCTTCTTCATGGCGGAGTTCGGCACGGCCTTCGCCTTCGCCGGCATCGCCTCGGTGCTGTTCCTCGGCGGCTGGTACGTGCCGGGGCTCGACCCCACTTCGGGCTGGTTCAACCTCATCGGACCGTTCGTCATGTTCATCAAGATCATGGCGGTCTCCACGCTCATCTTCTGGTTCCGCTTCACCTTCCCGCGCCTGCGTGAGGACCAGCTCCAGAAGCTGGCCTGGAAGGTGCTCATCCCCCTGGCGCTCCTCAACATCGTCGTCACGGGCGTGCTCAAGGTTCTGGTCTGAGGGAGGCACGATGCGAGGCATAGGAATGCTCAAGGGGATGGCGGTGACCGGCAGGACGCTGCTGCGCACCGTGTTCCCCGACGGTCTGCGCAAGCCGGTTCCGGCGCCGTCCCGGGGCTCGCACACCGTGCAGTACCCGCACGTCAAGGAGGCCCCGGTCACCCGGGCCCGGGGCGTCATCGGCCTGCACCATGACAACTGCACCGTGTGCATGCTGTGCGCCCGCGAGTGCCCCGACTGGTGCATCTACATCGAGGGCCACAAGGAGCTGGCCCCGCCGCGGCGCCCCGGCGGCAAGCCCCGCCAGAAGAGCAAGATCGACCGTTTCGACATCGACTACGCGCTGTGCATGTACTGCGGCATCTGCGTTGAGGTGTGCCCGTTCGACGCCCTGTTCTGGAGCCCCGAGTTCGAGTACTCCGAGCCCAGGATCGCCGACCTGCTGCACGACGCCGACCGGCTCGCCGACTGGATGGAGACCGTCCCCGAGTTCGAGACCTACGAGCCGGGTGCCAACGTCAAGCAGGCCAAGGTGCCCGAGCCGTCCCAGCACCGGTCCCCCCGGGGTGCCACACGGTGAACGCCCTCGGGGCCCTCGTCGCCCAGAACATCGCCTTCGGGGTGATCGCCGCCATCATGGTGTTCGCGGCGATCCGCCTCGTCACCACGCGCAACGTGGTGCACGCGGCGCTGTACCTGGTCGTGGTGCTCGGTGGCGTGGCGGCCCTGTTCCTGCTGATGGGCGCCGAGTTCGTGGGGATCACCCAGATCCTGGTCTACATCGGCGCCGTCGTGGTGCTGTTCCTGTTCGGCATCATGCTGACCCGGACGCGCATCGGCGATGAAGAGGGCACCGACCACCCCAACCGCCTGCCGGCCGTGCTGGCGGCGGCCCTCGTGGCGACCGTCACGATCTTCGCGGTGGTGTCGGGATTCGGCGACGCCGAGATGCCCTCCGACAGCCGCACCACCACCGCCGAGGTGGCCGACTCCATCTTCGGCCAGTACATCATCCCGTTCGAGGCCGTGTCGGTGCTGCTGCTGGCCGCGCTCATCGGGGCGATCGTGATCGCCCGGAGGGACTGAGGCCATGCTGCTGAACCAGTTCCTGATCCTCAGCGCCGTGCTGTTCGCCATCGGCGTCTACGGGGTCCTGGCGCGCCGCAACGGGGTTCTCGTGCTGATGTCGATCGAGCTCATCCTCAACGCCGTGAACATCAACCTGGTGGCGTTCGGCAGCTACGTCTCCAGCATCTCCGGCGAGGTGTTCGCCCTGTTCGTGATCACCGTCGCCGCCGCCGAGGTCGGTGTGGGCCTGGCGATCCTCCTGCTGCTGTACCGCAACCGCCAGAGTGTCGACCTCAGCGAGGCCGACCTGATGAAGGGCTAGGGCGGCCGTGTCGGGCGGAGTGACCGGGTTCGTGGTGCTGGCGGCGGAGGCGTCCGCCGAGATCGTCCACGTCGGCGGGTGGTTCCTGTCCAACGTCTGGATCATCCCCGCCATCCCGGCGGCGAGCTTCTTCGCCATCCTGTTCTTCGGCAAGCGCCTGCCGCGGGGCGGCTCGGAGCTGGGCATCGCCGCGGTCGGCGTCTCGCTGGTGCTGGCCCTGTGCACGGCCGGCCAGTGGATCGGCGAGGTGAACGGCGCCCACGGAGCCGCCATCGAGCCCGTGGTCAACCGCTGGACGTGGTGGGTCACCGGGGGGGTGGACTTCACCATCGGCACCCTCGTCGACGGCTTGGCGGTGGCGCTGCTCTTCGTGGTGACCGCCGTCTCGCTGCTGGTGCACATCTACTCCACCGACTACGTGGCCGGCGACGTCCGCTACACGCACTTCTTCGCCTTCCTGTCGCTGTTCACCGCTTCGATGCTGTTCTTCGTCCTGGCCGAGAACACCATCCAGATGATCGTCGGCTGGGAGTTGGTGGGCGTCTGCTCGTTCGTGCTGATCGGCCACTGGTGGGAGGAGAAGCCCAACTCCGATGCCGCCCTGAAGGCCTTCCTGACCAACCGCGTGGGCGACGTGGGCCTGCTGGTGGGCGTGAGCATCCTGTTCTTCGCCGCCGGTGGCACGTTCTCGATCCTGGAGATCAACACCAGAGCCATCGACGGCGAGATCGGCCACAATCTGCTGCTGATCGCAGCGCTGTGCCTGCTGGCCGCGGTCATCTCCAAGTCGGGGCAGTTCTTCCTGCACACCTGGCTGCCGGACGCCATGGCCGGGCCGACGCCGGTCTCGGCGCTGATCCACGCCGCCACCATGGTCGTGGCCGGCGTCTACATGGTGGCGCGCCTGTACGGGGTGTTCTTCGAGGGCATGGTCATCGCCGGGTCGTCGATCAACGCCCTGGCGCTCATCGGCGGGATCACGACCCTGGTGGGGGCGTCGCTGGCGTTCGTGCAGAACGACATAAAGCGCGTGCTGGCCTACTCCACGATCAGCCAGCTCGGCTACATGGTGATGGCGCTGGGTGTCGGCGCCTGGACGGCGGCGGTCTTCCACCTGTTCACCCACGCCTTCTTCAAGGCCTGCCTGTTCCTGGGCTCGGGCTCGGTCAGCCACGCGGTGCACAGCTTCGACATGAAGAAGGACATGGGCGGCCTGCGCAGGCACATGCCCCACACCTTCCGCACGTTCCTCATCGCGTCGGTGGCGCTGGCAGGGCTGCCGCCCCTTGCGGGGTTCTGGTCCAAGGACGAGATCCTGGCGGGGACCGGTGGCTGGGGCCTGTTCGGCGGCACCGGCGGCAACGGTGCCTACACGGCCATGCTGTTCATGGGCATGATCACCGCCGCCCTCACGGCCGCCTACATGACCCGCTGCGTCTACCTCACGTTCTTCGGCAGCTACCGGGGCCACGGGCATCCCCACGAGTCGGGGCGCCGGATCACCGTGCCGCTGTGGATCCTGGCCGTCTTCGCCGTGGGCGCCGGCTGGACGAACCTGCCCAAGGGCTTCCAGATCGTGCCTGCGTCCTGGACCGAGCAGTTCGGTCACTACGTCGAACCGGTGGCGGCAGAGCACTTCTATTTCCCCGCCATCGCCCACGCCACACCCAGCTGGACGCTGGCCATCGTCTCGATACTCGTCGTTCTGGTCGGCATCGGGGCGGCGCTGGCCTACTACGTCCGGGTGGACCGTCGGGCGGCCGCGGGCGGGTCCGGCACCGAGCTGGCCGACGGTCCCACCAGCCGCTGGGCCGTGGCCCGGCTGGGTCACACCCTGCTCGTGCAGAAGTACTACCTCGACCACCTCTACACCGGCATCGTGGCCAAGGGCACGGCCGGTCCCATCGCCCGGGGCGCCTACTGGTTCAACCAGCACGGGATCGACGAGGTGGTCAACCAGGCGGGCCGCAAGGCGGTCATCGCCGGCAACGTGATCTACGACCGGATCGACCAGAAGGTCATCGACGGGGTCGTCAACACCACCGGGTCCGCCAGCCACGGCGCCGGTGAAGAGCTTCGACGGATGCAGACCGGGAAGGTGCAGCAGTACGCCGGCGTCATGTTCGTGGCGGCGGTCGTGCTGGCGGCTGCACTGATCCTGGTCCTGTGACCCTGTCAGGAGGGTTTCGATGGATGCATTTCTGAACGGTTGGGGACTGACGCTGGTCACCTTCGTGCCCCTCGTGGGTGCGGCACTGGTGATGGCGTTGCCCCAGCGGAAGGAGCTGTGGCTCAAGGCGGCGGCGCTGGGCACCTCACTGGTGACGGCGCTGTTCGCGGTGTTGCTGCTCGCCCGCTTCAGCCTCTCCCGGGCCGGGGAACTCCAGTACGTCGTGGACCGGCCGTGGATCGACGTGATCAACAGCCGCTACATCATGGGGATCGACGGCATCTCGCTGCCGCTGCTGCTGCTGACGGTGCTGATCGTCCCGCTCTGCATCATCTACTCGTTCGGCCACTTCCCCGAGCCCCGCAACCCGAAGGCCTTCCTGGCGCTGCTGCTCGTCCTGGAGACGGGCATGATCGGCACCTTCACCGCGCAGGACCTCATCCTGTTCTTCGTGTTCTTCGAGGTCGTGCTGCTGCCGATGTACTTCATGATCGGCGTGTGGGGTGGCGAGAACCGCCGCTACGCGGCCATCAAGTTCTTCCTCTACACGCTGTTCGGCTCGGCGCTGATGCTGGTCAGCTTCCTGGCGATGTTCTTCCTGGCCGACGGCACGCTGGCCGGTCTGGACGTGGCCCGGACGTTCGACATGCGGGCGCTCTCGGGCGGGGCCACGGCGGCCATCGCCCGCACGAGCCAGCTGTGGATCTTCGCCGGCATGTTCCTGGGCTTCGGCATCAAGGTGCCGATGTTCCCGTTCCACACCTGGCTGCCCGACGCCCACACCGAGGCTCCCACGGTGGGCTCGGTGATCCTGGCGGCCGTGCTGTTGAAGCTCGGCACCTACGGGTTCGTGCGGGTGGCCATACCGATGCTGCCCGAGGCGGCCGCGGCGTGGGCGCCGGTGATCGGGCTGCTGGCCGTGATCGGCATCATCTACGGCGCTCTGGGGTGTCTGGCGCAGCGCGACCTGAAACGGTTGGTGGCCTTCAGTTCGGTCGCCCACATGGGCTTCGTGATGCTGGGCATCGCCACGCTGACGCCGTTCGGCATCAACGCCGCCGTCTTCGGCATGGTGGCCCACGGCCTCATCACGGGGATGCTGTTCTTCCTGGCCGGGTCGGTGAAGGACCGCTACCACACCCTGGACATGTCCCGGCTCGGAGGGCTCTTGCAGCAGGCGCCGCGCATGGGCTGGATCCTGGGATTCTGCGCCATGGCCTCATTGGGCCTGCCGGGCCTGGCCGGGTTCTGGGGAGAGTTCCCGGCCATCCTGGCCTCCTACAACCCGGCGGCCATCCTGAACGAGGCGGTGTTCCGCTCCTACATGGTGATCGCCGCCATCGGCACGGTGCTGGCTGCCGGCTACCTGCTGTGGATGCTGCAGAAGACCGCCTTCGGCAATGCCCGCAAGGAGTTCGAGAACTCCCCCGACATCACCGACGCCACGCGCCGGGAGTACCTGGCCTGGGCGCCGCTGCTGGTGCTGATCGTGGTGCTGGGGTTCTTCCCCCGCCTGCTGCACGAGGCGACCGACCCGGCGGTGCGGGAATCGCTGCAGGTGGAGCCCGTGAACGGGGCTCCCGGCGACTGCCTCGAGGTCGACCGTGGCGAGGAGTGCTTCGAGCGGCTGCGCCGCGTGGGTGAGCAGGCCAGGGGCGGCCAGTGATCCTCGGCAGCCTCGCCGGCCCCCTTGGGGTTATCGGGTTCGTCCGCCCGCACCTGGATTGGCACGCGCTCGCCCCCGAGTTGGTGCTGCTGGGGGTCGGGGCGTTGCTGACCCTCCTGGACATCGCGCTGGCCGAGCGGGGCCGGGCGATCATGTCCGCTCTGGCGGGCCTGGGGCTGCTGGGGGTGCTGGTGCCGATCCTGACGCTCGCCATCGCCGGCGTGTGGTCGGAGCCGCGCGTCATGTTCGACGGGGCCTACGTGGTCGACGGCTACGCCCTGGTGCTCAAGGCGCTGTTCGTGGTCTCGGGCTACGTGGTGGTGCTGCTGTCCATGAACTATGTGGCCGAGGGCGACTACTGGGAGAACGAGTACTACGGGCTCGTCATGGCGTCGCTGCTCGGCATGATCGTGATGGCCTCGGCGCGCGACCTCATCAGCATCTTCGTGGCGCTGGAGTTGCTGTCGATACCCGCCTACCTGCTGGCCGCCTGGCGCAAGCGCGACCTGCGCAGCACCGAGGCGGGACTCAAGTACTTCCTCATGGGCGTGTTCGCCTCCGCCATCATGCTCTACGGCATGTCGCTGCTGTTCGGCGCCTCGGGGTCGACGGTTCTGGCCGACATCGCCGCCGCGGCGCCGCTGGACCGCGGGGCCGACGCCGTCCCCAGCGCCGCCATCACCGTCGGCGTGATCTTCGTGATCGTGGGCTTCGCCTTCAAGGTGTCGGCGTTCCCGTTCCACACCTGGGCGCCGGACACCTACGAGGGCGCACCCACGCCGATCACCGCGTTCCTGTCGGTGGCCTCCAAGACGGCGGGGTTCGTGGCCCTGGCGTCGCTGGTGTTCGTGGGATTCTGGGAGCGCGACGACGTGTACGGCCCGGCGCTGTGGTTCCTGGCGGCCGCCTCGATGACGGCGGGCAACCTCATGGCGCTGCGGCAGAAGAACATCGTGCGCCTCATGGCCTACTCGGGGATCGCCCAGGCCGGGTTCATGCTGGCCCCCCTGGCCGTGGCGGGCGCCGGCCCCGACGTCGCCGACGAGGCGGTCTCGGCGGTGCTCACCTATCTCGTGATCTACGCGGCCATGAACCTGGGCGTCTTCGCCGTCATCATGACGGTGGCGCGCCGCACCGGCACGGGTGACGTGGCGTCCTACAACGGCCTGTTCAGGGTGTCGCCGGGGATGGCCGTCGTGATGACGGTGTTCCTGGCCTCGCTGGCGGGCATACCCCCGGCCGGCGGCTGGTACGCCAAGTTCGCCGTGTTCGGTGCTCTCGTGTCCCCCGACAGTCCGACCGGCTACGTCCTGGCCGGGTTCGCCGCGGTGAACGCCGTGATCGCGGTCGGCTACTACGGCAAGATCGCCGCCCGGATGTGGTTCGAGAAGCCCGCCGCCGAGTTGGGCGACAAGGGGCGCATCGCCGTGCCGTTCTCGCTGCGCTCGGCGCTGGGTCTCACCGTGGCGGCCACCCTGGTCTTCGGCATCGTCCCCGCGACGGTCACCCGCTTCACCGACGTCTCGCTGCTGGCCCTGGCCGCCGGCTGACATCGCCGCCCGCTGACATCGCCGCGGCGACGGCGGGTTCGGCGGGGTCGATCCCCGGTGTCAGGGGTTCGACGTCGTGAGCGGGGCGGTGAGCTCCACGGTGGTGCCGTCGGGTGTCGACCGGTGGACCAGGTTGCCCCCCAGGTCGTTCTCGACGAGCGTGCGAACGAGGGTGAGTCCCAGGCCTTCCGGCAGCGTGCCCTCGGCCATTCCCGCGCCGTTGTCGGTGACCGACACCCGCAACTCCGGACCCTCGCGATCGATCTGCACCAGGATCTCGTTGCGGGTCGTGCTCTGCGGGCCGGCGCCTCCGGCCGCGAACCCTCCGTCGGCCCCGTTGCCGCCGTCATCGTCGTCGGCGAAGCCGATCCCGAATCCGTGGTCGACCGCGTTCTGCACCAGTTCGTTCAGGACGATGGCCATGGTGGTCATCACCTCGCTGGGCAGGGGACCGACGGCACCCTCCACCTTGATCGAGATCGGGGCGTTCGGTGGGGCCAGTGACTCCCGCAGCAGCGAGGAGAGTGACGTGACGACGCTCTCGAACGATGTGCTGTCGCCGTCGGGCTCGCTGAGAATCTCGTGCACGGCGGCCATGAGACGGATGCGCCGCGCCGACTCCGCCAGGGCCGCCTTGCCTTCGGGCTCCTCCAGCCAGCGACCCTGCAGGCTGAGCAGTGACGAGATCGTCTGCAGGTTGTTCTTCACCCGGTGATGCACCTCGGACAGGGCGGCGTTCTTGGTGATGAGCAGCCGGTCGACCCGGCGCAGTTCGGTGATGTCGCGCACCAGCACCAGGACGCCTGTCAGCGTGTCCTCCTGGATCAGCGGCAGGCAACGCACCGCGACGCTGCGCCCGTTGCGTTCGATCTCCTCGGTGTGCGGCAGCGACGACGAGACCGTGAGCCGGAGGGCCCGCGGTTCGATCCCCACCTGGGCCAGCCGGCGACCGGTCGGGTCGCCGTTGCTGCCGAGGCGCCGCAGCGCCGAATGGGCATTGGGAGTCAGGTACTCGACCCGCTGCCAGGCGTCGAGCAGGATGACGCCGTCGCCAACCCGCGGCGGGTGATCATGATCACCGGGACCGGTGGCGTAGGGGTAGGTGCCGTCGGCGATCATCCCTGCCAGGCGGCGGAAGAGCCCGAAGTAGGTGGTTTCGAGCCTGCCCCAGATCCGGTCGCTCACCGAGGGGAACTCTCGCAGCAGCATCGCGATCGTGCGACCGGCGAAGTTGACGGGGACGGCCAGGGACTGCACCCAGCGGTCCTGGCCGGGGAGGTAGGCGCCGCCGTTGGCGCTCACGCCGGTCCGCAGCGCCAGTGCGGCCAGAGGCCGCTCCTCCGCGGTGACCGCGAGGCCGAACAGGTCGTCGGGATGCACGGTCTGGCTCGTGACGGGCCGGCTGTGGGCGGCGACCACGAAACGCCCCTCACCTGCGCTGCCGCCGCCGTCGCCGCCCGGGATCGGCAGCAGGACCAGGATGTCGGCGAAGCTGATGTCGGCGAGCAGTGCGGTACCGGCGACGAGGCGGTCGTAGTGCACGCGTTCGGACTCACCCAGAGCGTCGAGTGCCCTGCTCAGGCTGCTGCGGTCGCTCATCGACTTCGATGGTACCGGCGCTCGGGCGGCGCAGGGTTCGCGGCCGATCACCCCGAGGTATCCGCCCTCCGTACAATGGGCCGCGACAACGAAATCGTCGGCTCGGGATCCTACGGCGCCGGCGGTTCGGAGGAAATATGCAGTTCGGGCTGTTCTACGAGATGCAGTTGCCGCGGCCCTGGCAACCCGGCGACGAGCACCGGCTCTACAAGGAGTGCCTCGAGCAGGTGTCCCTCGCTGACCGGCTGGGGTTCGACTACGTGTGGGAGGTGGAGCACCACTTCCTCGAGGAGTACAGCCATTCCGCGGCGCCCGAGGTGTTCCTGGGCGCGGTGGCCGCGGTCACCGAGCGCATCCGCCTCGGCCACGGCATCGTGCAACTGCCTCTGGAGTTCAACCACACCGCCCGAGTGGTCGAGCGGGCAGCCACGCTCGACCTGCTCTCCGACGGTCGGGTGGACCTCGGCACCGGCGAGGCCTCCTCGGAGGCCGAGTTGGGCGGTTTCGGAGTGGAGTGGGACACCAAGCGGGACCAGTGGACCGACCACATCGACGCTGTGGCTCGCATGATGGTCGAGGAGCCGTTCGCCGGCTGGGACGGCGAGTGGCTGCAGATGCCGCCGCGCAACGTGATCCCCAAGCCGCTGCAGAAGCCCCACCCGCCGCTGTGGGTGGCCTGCAGCCGCCGGGAGACCATCCTGCTGGCGGCCCGCTGCGGCATCGGCGCCCTGTCCTTCCAGTTCATCGAACCCGAGCGGGCGGCCGGCTGGGTTGCGGAGTACGAGTCGGTGCTGGCGTCGGAGGACTGCGTGCCGGCCGGCTTCGCGGTGAACCCGCAGATCGCCATCGTCCTGCCGCTGATGTGCCATCCCGACGAGCGCACCGCCGTCGACCGCGGGCTCGACTCGGCGCACTTCTTCGGCTACGGGCTGCTGCACTACTACGCCTTCGGCACCCACAGCCCGGCGCGCACCGACGTGTGGGACGAGTTCGAGACCAACCGCGAGGAGGTGGGATTCCGGCGCGCCGAGGCGGGCCGCACCGGCGAGCCGCTCGACGCCACCTTCGGCGACCTCGGGGTGCTGGGGCTGCGGGGCGCCATCGGCACGCCCGACCAGGTGCGCTCCCTGCTGCGCCGCTACGAGGAGGCCGGCATCGACCAGGTCATCTTCATGGCGCAGATGGGCCGCATCCCGCACACCCAGATCTGCGAGTCCCTGGAACTCATGGGCGCCGAGGTGATCGGCGAGTTCGCCGAGCGCCACCCGCAGCGCTGGGAGCGCAAGTGCGAGCGGCTCGCCCCCGCGATCGAGGCCGCCCTGGCCCGGAAGCCGCCTCCGCGCACCGCTGACGAGGCCTACGAGTTCAAGGCCGCCGGCAGGGCCTGATCAGAGCGGGCCGCGCGATGCGGCCCCGCGTCAGCCGGCGGCCACCATCGAGGCGGCTCTCGCCTCCGCCGCGGCGGCGGCTGTGCCCTCGGCGAGGTCTCGCAGCAGCCTGCGGTAGACCATCGACGCGCCGTCGGCCACCTTGAGGTGCAGCTCCTCGCGCAGGTCGAGGGGCAGTTCGGGCGGGTCCTGCGACTCGACCACGGCACGGTCCTGCTCCAGGACCTCGGCGAAGCCGGACGCCCAGTACTCGTCGGGAATCTCGAAGGAATGGTTGCGGGACAGCCATCCGATGATGAACGTCTCGGCCCGGTCGGTGGGCGAGGCGATGAACGACACGGTCGTGACGTCGCCGATCTTGGAAGTGGCGTCGGAGTCGCTCTGCTCGGTCCAGGTGATCCCGCCGCTGGGGGCCACCACGACCTTGCGGTCGTGCAGCGTGAACGGTAGGTGCAGGAAGTACTCGCGCACCAGGGCGCTGTCGTTGTAAGCGTAGGTCATGCCGTCGTCGGTGAGCGTCACGTCGTAGGGCTTGATGAAGGGCCCGTCGGCGAGCTCGGTGAACCCGGCGTGCACGAAGTTGAAGTGGGCGAAGTCGATGACGTTCTCCGTCATCCGGCCCGCCGAGGTCTTCCAGTGCCAGGCCCCCACCAGCAGCACGCGCCAGTCCGGGTCGTTCCAGTCGTCGTCGGGCCATGGCTGCAGTTCGGCCACCGGTTCGTCGAGCGCCACCCAGACCGCGTCGTATTTCTCCTGCACGCGGTGACGCTGCACCCGGGCCTGGCTGGGGATGATGCCGTCGGGTCCCAGCGCGGGGATGAAGGCCACCGTGCCGGTGCGGTCGTACTCCCACCCGTGGTAGGGGCACATCAGCCGGCCGTCGCGGATGCATCCGGCAGACAGGGTTGCGCCCCGGTGCACGCAGCGGTCCGCCAGCGCCACGACGCCCTCGTCGTCGCGGTACAGCACGATGTTCTCGCCCAGCAGGCGCACCTGCTGCGGCTCGGCGGTGACGTCGCTCGCGACTGCGACCGGATGCCAGTAGTGCCTCAGTGCTTGGTCCAGCATGGTTCCTCCTCTGGTTAGGTGTGCGTGGCCACGAGTTCTCGCATCAGCCGGCGGTAGACGATCGAGGCGCCGTCGGCCACCTTGAGGTGCAGTTCGGAGCGCGGCTCCAGTGGCAGTTCGATCGGATCCTGGTCCTCGACGACCATGCGATCCTGCTCCATGATCTCGTCGAAGCCGACCGCGAAGTCCTCGTCGGGGAGATCGAGGGAGTGGTTGCGGGACAGGTACACGAAGATCAACGTCTCGGCCCGGTCGACGGGCGAGGCGACCGACGAGATGGTGGTGATGTCGCCGGCGCGGGAGTCGCCCTGCTCCGACCAGGTGATCCCGCCGGTGGCCGCCACCACCGACTTGCGGTCGTGCAGCGCGAACGGCAGGTGGAGGGTGTACTCCCGCACCAGCACGCTGTCGTCATAGGCGTAGGTCATGCCGTCGCCGGTGAGCGTCACCTCGTAGGGCTTGATGAAGGGCCCGTCGGCGAGTTCGGTGAACCCGGCGTGCACGAAGTTGAAGTGGGCGAAGTCGGCGGCGTTCTCCACCATCCGGCCGGCGGAGGCCTGCCAGCGCCACGTCCCCACCATGAACACGCGCCGGTCGGGGTCGTTCCAGTCGTCGTCGGGCCAGGGCGGCGGGTCGGCCACCGGCTCCTCGAAGGCCACCCACACGGCGCCGTACTGCTCGCGCACGCGGTGGTGCTGCACCCTGGCCCGGCTGGGGATGGCGCCGCCCGGTCCAAGTGCGGGGATGAACGACACCGTGCCGCTGCGGTCGTACTCCCACCCGTGGTAGGGGCACATCAGCCGGCCGTCGCGGATGCACCCGGCCGACAGCGACGCACCTCGATGGACGCAGCGGTCCGCCAGCGCCACGACGCCCTCGTCGTCGCGGTACAGCACGATGTTCTCGCCCAGCAGGCGCACCTGTCGCGGCTCGGCGGTGACGTCGGTCGAGACCGCAACGGGGTGCCAGTAGCCCCTCAGCGCCTCATCCAGCATGTTCGTCTCCCCTCCCGGCCCGCGCCGTCCCCGACGCTACGAGTGTTGCCGACGTGCGCGGGCGGGTCCAGCGGCTGCCGCGGGCTACCTTGTCGGCGAAGGCGAGAGCGCAGGGGAGAGCAGCGTGGCTGAGCGGCGGGTGGCGGTGGTCACCGGTGGCGGCACCGGTATCGGAGCGGCGAGCGCCCTGGAGTTGAGCGCCGGGGACTGGTCGGTGGCCGTCTGCGGGCGCCGGGGGGAGTTGCTCGACGAGTTGGTGGGGCAGTGCGCCGGTGAGGCGTTGGCGGTGGTCGCCGACGTGTCGGTTGCGGAGGACGTGGACCGGCTCTTCGCCGAGGTCACCGGGCGCTTCGGGCGCCTGGACCTGCTGTTCAACAATGCCGGCGCCGGTTCGAAGCCGGTGCCCGTCGATGAGTTGCCCGTCGAGGATTGGCTGCGAGTGGTCGGCGTGAACCTCACCGGGAGCTGGCTGTGCGCCCGGGCGGCCTTCGATCAGATGAAGCGCCAGGACCCGCCGGGCGGGCGCATCATCAACAACGGTTCGATCTCGGCGCACACACCCCGGCCGTACTCGTCGCCGTACACGGCCACCAAGCACGCCATCACCGGACTCACCAAGGCGCTTTCGCTCGAGGGCCGCCCTCACGGCATCACCGTCGGGCAGATCGACGTCGGCAACGCTCGCACGCCGATGACGGAGCGGATGGAGGCCGGCGTGCCGCAGGCAGACGGTTCGGTGCGGTCCGAGCCCGTGATGGACGTCGCCGATGTCGCCCGAGCCGTGCGCTACATGGCCGAACTGCCCCCCGATGCCAACGTCCTGCGGATGACGGTCATGGCAAACGAGATGCCGTTCGTGGGCCGCGGCTGACCGGCCCCGGTCGCTATCTGATCGGCCGCCCCCCGGTCCGGCCGGCCCCGCGACCTGCGGGGCCCCCTGCATCTCGCGGCTGAGTCGCCGGAGCTACTGGTAGATGATCAGGTCCGGCGGCGGGTCGAGTGCCTGGACCTGCTCGGGGGTCATGACCGGGGTGTCGTAGTTGAAGAACAGCTTGAACGCCGGCCGCTCCGAGGGCTCGGGCACGGCGAACAGGTCGTATCCCGCCACCTTGACCCGGATGAGGCCGAAGCCGTCCATGTCGATCGAGAGGTCGACGTCCGCGTAGTCCTCGACCACGTCGCGGTCGAGGATCATCCGATGGGTGAACTGGTGCACCATCAGGATCTTCGGAGGGAGTCCCTCCGCTTGGACGATCCCCGCCAGGTAGCGCTGCACCTCGTTGATCTCGGCGCCGGTCACCGACCCGATTGCCAGCCCCGGCCGGCTCTCGGCGCGCTTGGTGGCGAACTCGGGGTCGATGGCCACGTGCACGAACGGTTCCCGCAGGAATGGCTCCAGCTTCCTCACCTCGGTGAGCGGGTCGCTCCAGCCGATCTGCTCGTCGAGGAACACGTGCATGCCGCGCTCGCGGGCCAACTCCACGTACTCGGCGATGCGCTCGTGGGGCATCCGGGAGATCCAGGTGCCGTCGGGGGTGGGATGGGCCTGAGCCACACCGGTGATCAGATGAAATGCGGGGATCACCTCGCGGTCGCCGTTCAACCGGTCGTAGCCGGCCGCCATCTCGGCCGCCTGATCGGCCACCTTCTCGGGGCTGCCGCGGCCCAGAACCCCCATCAGCGGTGTATTGGGATAGCCGTAGAAGGTCACGAGCTGGGCACTCTCCAGCACCGACGCTCGCGGTGCCGCCCGAGCATTCACTCGCGAGGACGACAGCCAGCGGTCCGCCTCGACGGCTGCGGGCAGGAAGCGGCGCACCGGCAGCAGGCGCGGACCCCAGGTGCCGTCCCCCGCCGAGCGCAGTTGCAGGGCCACCTCGAGGGCGCCGGAGGCAAGGGGGCGCGCCGTGACGCGGAGCACGATGTCGTCGATCTGCAGCGGCGCGGTCGCCAGCCACTGTCCGGCATCGGCGTCGGCGGGCAGGAAGCGGCGTCGGGGTAGCAGGCGCTCGCCACAGCCGGTACCTCGCGAGTGCCGCTGCACGGCCAATTCGAAGCGCCCGTCCTGCAGGCGCTGCGCCGTCACGCAGACCTGGAACGGGCTACCCGGCGTCGGGGGCGGATCCTCCTCCTGAATCTCCTCCTCGGGGGTGTCTTCGGGGTCGTCTTCGGGGGTGTCCTCCGGGATCTCCGTGGCGTCGTCGGGTAGCTCCTCCGGGGTTCCGGTCTGTGCAGCTGCCTGAGCCCATCCCACGGCCGTGACGACCATCAGCAGCGCGGTCCCGACGACCACGTACCGTCTCCAGAGACCCTTCCGCGGATCCCGGCGGTGCCGCGGGTTTCGTTGGGGAGGCAGGCTCACGGAACGGCAGCATATGCAACCGCAATACGGTGTTAGTGGCAATTTCTCGAGGTAGCCACGGATAATAATAGCACTTATCAACAGTAGATGAAATCGTGCATTGAGGGCAGGATGAGTGGAGCGATGGCTGCGGGACGGCCGGACCGCGGCTCCGGCGCGGTAGACAGGACGTGATGGTGGATCGGCTCTGGCGCTTGGCGCTGCACGTGGTGCGCTGGGGACTGGTGGCGATGCTGGTCGGCGGGCTGATCGCCGATCTGGAACGGCTGGACGGTAAGGGTTGGCTGGTGCGGACGCTCACGTTCCCGCTGTGCATCGTGATGGCGCCGTTGCTGAACCGCCTCTCGGAGCGCCGGATCGCCTACTACACCGCTGCCGATGCCTGCATCGTGACGCCGTTCTTCCTGGACATCGGCGGCAACATGCTGGGGCTCTACGAGAGCGTGGAACTGTTCGACGACATCTTGCACCTGGTCAACTGGCTGCTCCTGGCGGTGGCCTTCACGATGATCCTGCGCGGCAGCAGGCCGACGACCCGCCTCGGTCTGGTGTCGGCAGGCGGCGGGTTCGGCGCCTTCCTGATCGTGCTGTGGGAGTTCCTGGAGTACATCGTCATGAAGACGGGAACGAGCCGCCTTTTCCTGACCTACGAGGACACCGTCATCGACCTGGCGCTGTCCACCGGGGGCGCCATCGTCGGCGCGGTGATCGTGGCGTTCCTCGTCAAGGCGCGCCGCAGCCAGCGTCCCGAACACCTGACTCGGCGGAGTCCGGCTCAAGCCCACTGATCCGGCGGCTCGGCCGGCAGCGCCGCCATGTGGGTGAGGGTCGCGGCCGCGGCTTGGACCAGCGGGAAGGCGAGGCAGGCGCCGGTGCCCTCGCCGAGGCGGAGCTCGAGGTCGAGCAGCGGTCGAAGGCCGAGGTGCTCCAGGGCGATACCTGCTGCGGGCTCGGCCGACAGGTGCCCGGCGATGGCACGCCGGGCGGTTCCGCTGCTCAGGAGATCGGCCACGCACAATGCCGCGCAGGCGATGACGCCGTCGACGATGAAGGGCGTGCGGCGCGCTGCGGCGGCGACGTAGAAGCCGGCGAGGGCGGCGATCTCGAGGCCGCCCAGCCGGGCGAGCAACTCCAGCGGGTCCGCACACCCGTCGGCCTGCCGCATGGCGGCGGCGACCAGCTGCTGCTTGTGTTCCCGGCCGCGGGCCGGGATACCGGCGCCCGGTCCCGTGACGGCCTCGGCGGGCTGCTCGCAGACGGCGCCGACGAGGGCCGCAGCGGCAGTGCTGTTGCCGATCCCCATGTCCCCGCCGATCAGGCAGTCCGCCCCGGCGTCGACCAACTCGTCGGCGATCCGGGCACCGACCCCGAGGGCCGCGGTGGCCTCGGCGGCGGTCATGGCCGGTCCACGGGCGATGCCGGCGGTGCCCGCGCGCACCCGCTCGTGGCGCACGGCCGCCAAGTGGTCCAGGGGCGATGCCACGCCAACGTCCACGACGGTGACCGTGGCGTTGATGCCGCCGGCGAGGACGCAGATGGCGGCGCCCCCGGTTGTCATGGTCTCGACCATCGCCGCGGTCACCGCCTGCGGCCAGGCACTGGCACCGTCCGCGACGACGCCGTGGTCTCCGGCGAAGATCGCCACGGCGGGGGAGGCCGTCACCGGGGGCGGGCAGCGCCCCGTCACCCCGGCCAGATGCACCGCCAGGTCCTCCAGCCGGCCGAGCGCGCCCGGAGGCTCGGCGCGGGAGGCCCAGCGGCGCCGCGCCTCAGCCATGGCGGAGGCGTCCAGCGGAGGCGCAGCGGGGAAGTGAGCGTCGGTCATGGGGCAGTCCGCTCGGGATCCGTCGCCGCCCTTCGGGAGGCCGGGGTCCGGTCGCCGCGCCTGCCGGCCATGCCGATTGCTCCCGCGCTCAACTCGACCGCCGGCGCGCGCCCAGCAGCCAGGCGACCCCTAGCAGCGCGAGCAGGATCCGCTCCACCCGCTCGGTGATGTCGATGGCGCGGGTGATGTCCGCAGGTGTGGGGCGCGGTCCGGTCCCGAGCAGGGGCCGGTTCTCGACCGTCGCCCCGTAGCGCAGCGGGCCGCCGAGTTGAAGGCCGAGAGCCGCGCCGACGGCCGACTCGACAACCCCCGCGTTGGGCGACGGGTGAGCCCGGGCGCCGTGGCGCACGGCGTCGCGGATCGCGCCACGCTCACCCGGGGCGACCGCGGCGACGAGGGCGGCGAAGATCCTTGCGGGGACGAAGTTGGCGGCGTCGTCGAGACGGGCGGACGCCCAGCCGAACCTCCGGTAGCGCTCGTTACGGCGGCCGACCATGGCGTCCATCGTGTTGATGGCGCGATACGCGGCGGCGCCGGGTGCCCCCGCCACGACGGCCCAGAAGGCGGGGGCGATCACGGCGTCGACACTGTTCTCCGCCACGGACTCGATGACCGCCGCAGCCACCCCGGAGGCGTCCAACTCGCTGGGGTCACGGCCGACCAGCGCTGGCAGCTCGGCCCGGGCAGCGTCGAGGTCACCTGCGGCGGCAAGGTCGCCCACGCGCCGGGCGACTCGCCGCAGTTCCCGACCGGCGACGGTCAGTGCGACGACCCCCGATGTGGAGCGGATCAGTCGCCCGGCCAGGGCGCCCAGGACGACGCCGATGGCGGCGTAGATGACGCCCCGCGCTCGGCTGTCGGCCCAGAGGCGCTGCTCGATCCACTCCATGGCTTGCCCGAATCGGGCGACGGGATGGACGCCCGCAGGTGGCTCCCCGGCAAGGCGGTCCAGCAGCAGCCCGGCGGCGACAGCCCTGCACCGCTCGGCGACCGGGATCATCGCAGCGACCACTCTGCGGCCGGCCGGAGTGGGTCCGGCTCGTCGGAGAGGCAGCGATTCCGGACGGCCCGCCGGTGCGCTCGGGCGCCGGGGGAACTCACGGTGCCGCTGCCAGGGTCAGGAGGGCCGCCGTCTCGCTCAGCATGATCACGGCGCCGAGGATGTCGCCGGTGAACCCTCCGAGCCGGCGTCGCGCCAGGGCGGCGATCCCCGCCGCGGTCAGCACAGCGGCGCCCAGCGCTATCGGACCGAGCGCTCCCTCCAGGAAGTACAGGCCAACCCCGACGGGGACCAGCCAGACCACGAGCCATCGCCGGGTGCCGGGAAGGAACGCCTCGGCGAGGCCGCCCGGGCGGGCATAGGGCACGAACGCCGGCACGGTCGCCGCGAGCGTCCGGCTCAGCGCCCACAGCGCCACGAACGACAGGAGTTCGATGCCGGGGTCGGCGAGCAGCGCCCAGCGCGCCAGGAGTGCGGTTCCCGCGACGGCCAGGGCGAACGCTCCGATGCCGGGCTCTGCCATCAGCGCCAGCCGGCGGGACCGCTCGGTGTGCGCCCCCAGCCCGTCCGCGCTGTCCGCCAACCCGTCGAGATGCAGCGCTCCGGTGAGGATCAGGTCGGCGGCGAGGACCGCCGCTGCTGCGACCAGCGGCGGCCACAGCCGGTGGGTGCCCAGGTGCACGGCCCCGACGGCAGCCCCCAACCCGGCGCCGACGACCGGGAACCACCAGAACGCGCGGCCGCCGGGCGCGCGGGAGCGTCCGAGGACGGTCAGGAAGGTCAGGGCGCTCAGCACGGGCGGTCGGCCGGTCGCGTTGCGGGAAGTTCGATGGCGCGGCCGACCACGACTAGGAGCACCCGGTCGGCGACCGCGGCGAGGCGCTGGTTGAGCACACCGACCGCGTCGACGTAGTGGCGTCCTGCTTCGGTCGGCGGGTGGACGGCCAAGCCGACCTCCTCCGAGACGAGGACGGTCGGCGCGGCACGCTCCCGCAGGGCCGTGAGCAGGCCGGCGGTCTCGTCCACGACGTCGAAGTCCTCCGCGAGCGCGACCCACGATCCCAGCGAGTCGACCAGGGCCACACCGGCGATCCGCCGCAGGTGGCGGGCCAGGTCGGGCGTCGCGATGCACTCCAACGTTGACCAGCCCGCCGGGCGGCGCTGCCGGTGGGCCTCAATGCGGGCCGCGTGGTCGGTGTCGCCCAGTGCGGGAACGGCTGTCGCCACGTATGTGACGTCATCGCCGGACGACGCGGCGATCTCCTCGGCGATGAGGGACTTCCCTGAACTGGCGCCGCCGAGCACCAGCGTGATCATGACTCGAGCCCCGCTCGCACCGCCGCGTGCACGGCGCTTGCGATCCGCTGCCCCCACGGTGAGCGAGGGCCTGTGAAGTGCTCGGGCGGCGCATCGGGGGGCCAGACCACCACGACCGCGTCGGTTGCGGTGCCGGTGCCGTCGATGCCCGCCTCCAGCAGCGCCTGCGTCTTCGCCTCGGTGGCGGTGCCGACGGCGTTCACCGCGGCTCCCCCTTCCAACGCCACCGGGACCTGGATGACGAGGTTGATCGTGCCCGGATGCGAGGAATCCGCGGCAGGCACCGGATCTCGGGCCGCGGCCCAGGTCGGGTGGCTCACGCCGACGGTGGCGTGCACGGTGGCACCCTCGACGGCGTGGCGCGTTGGCCGTTCGACAGCGGCGGCCGTGAACAACGCGACCCCTGTCCCCCCGAGGTCGAGGTCGGACGCCACCTTCGCTGCGTGTGCGGCGAGATCGGTCCGTCGGTAGTCCGAATCGACGCCGATGTTGAGCACCCAATCCGGTCGGCACAGTCCGCCCCCGACGGCTGCCGACGAGAGCGCTGCGACGGCCGCCGGCCACTGCCACACGAGCACGCCGCGTGGCGCGGAGCCGCTGAGCCGCAGGACCGGCTCGGTGGCCATGTGCGTGGCTATCCGGCCCCCCACGGCGGCTCGCCTCAGTAGTCGATCCCCTTCTTGGCCCGGATGCCGCCGTCGAAGGCGTGCTTGACGCTCACCATCTCCGTGACCGTGTCGGCCACTTCGATCACCTCGGCGGCCATGTCGCGCCCGGTGAGGATCACGTTGACCCGCTCGGGGCGGCCGGCCAGGGTCGCGGCGACCTCGGCGGCGTCGATCCATCCCCAGGTCATGGCGTAGCTGATCTCGTCGAGGACGACCAGCCGGTGGTTGCCCGCTGCCACCAGCCCCGCCGAGAACTCCCAGGCCGCCACAGCCTTGGCCTTCGTCTCGTCGATGTCAGCGGAGTCCCACGTGAACCCGTCGCCCGCCGAGTACCACTCCACGCCCAGGCCGCGGCAGGTCTTCTCCTCGCCGGTGTTCCAGTCGCCGCTCTTGAGGAACTGCACGACGGCCACGGGCCAGTCCTGGGCCAGGGCTCGCAGGATCGTGCCGAAGGCCGCTGTGGACTTGCCCTTGCCGTCGCCGGTGTTGACCAGTACCAGCGAGGTTGCCGAGCGGAGTTCACGCTGCTCGTAGGGGCGGTCGGTGAGGGGGGCTTCGTCGCCGGTCACGGGACGTCCTCCTGTCGGGATCGGGGGGCGGGCAGGACGACGATCTCGCCGTCGATGGTGTGGACGCTGAGCGGGGTGGCGTAGACGCTGGAGAGTCTGCCCGCTGCCAGCACGCGGCGGGGCGGGCCGTCGGCCGCGATGCGGCCCTGGTCGATCAGCGCCAGGCGGTCGGCGAAGCGGGCGGCCGTGCCGAGGTCGTGCATGGCGGCGATCACCGAGATGCCGTCGCTGCGCCGCAGCTTGTCGATCAGCTCCAGCACGGCGTCGCGGTGCCCCAGGTCCAGGGCGCTGGTCGGCTCGTCCAGCAGCAGGATCGGCGCCTGCTGGGCCAGTGCCCTGGCGAGGACGACCCGCTGGGTCTCCCCGCCGGAGAGGTGCGTCACGGGGCGATCGGCGAAGCGCTGCAGGTCGAGCCGCTCGAGCACCGAGGCCACGATGCGGCGGTCACGGCGCGACTCGGCCGCCAGCCAGCCCAGGTGGGGGCTGCGGCCCAGCAGGGCGTACTCGGCGACGGTCATGCCCTCGGGCAGGAGCGGGATCTGCGGCACCAGGGCCACGTCGGTGCCTGCCGGTCGCCCGCCGCAGTCGAGTGTCACCGTGCCGGCGTGAGGAACCAGCCCGGCGATGGCCCGCAGCAACGTGGACTTGCCGGCACCGTTGGGGCCGATCAGGCCGAGCCACTCCCCGGCCGCCAGGCGGAGGTCCACGCCCCGCAGCGCCTCGGTCTCGCCGAAGCTCACGTGCACGCCGCGGCAGGTGAGCGCGTCGGCGCCGACCGGCGCGGCGGCGGTGGCCGGCGCCGAGGTCACGTTCCCACCGTGCGGGTGCCGCGCCACAACACCAGGGCGAAGAACGGGGCGCCCACGAACGCGGTGATGACGCCGACCGGCAGCTCGGCGGGAGCGGTGAGCGTGCGGGCGCCGGTGTCGGTGAGCGCCAGGAAGGCGGCGCCGCCGAGGGCCGAGAGCGGCACGATCACCCGGTAGCTGTGACTCACCAGCAGCCGGACGATGTGCGGCACCACCAGGCCGACGAAGGCGATGAGGCCGCTGACCGACACCGCCGCAGCGGTCAGCAGCGACGCCGCGGCGATCACCACGAGCCGTGCCCGGCCGGGGTTCAGGCCCAGCGAGCGCGCCTCGTCGTCGCCGACCCGCAGCACGTCGAGGTGCCGGCGGTGCAGCAGCAGGGCTCCCCCGCAGACGGCCACGTAGGGCCCCAGGATCAGGACCTGCCGCCAGCCGCTGGTGCTGAGCTGGCCGAACAGCCACGACAGCACCTCGCGGGTGCGGGTCTCGGGGAGTTGGCCGAGTGCGTAGGTCTGCGCCGCCGAGAAGAACGCCGCCATGGCGATGCCGCCGAGCAGCAGCGTCGCCGGCGAGCGCCAGGCGCCCCGGGCGATGGCCGCCGACGCTGTCACCGCCACGAGCGCACCCAGGAACGCCGCGGCCGGCACGGCGCCGAACGGCCCCCAGCCCACGTCGAGGCCGAATCCCAGCGCCAGGACCGCCCCGAACCCGGCGCCCGCGGAGACGCCGAGCAGGTACGGGTCGGCCAGCGGGTTGCGGAACACGCCCTGGTAGGCGGCTCCCGCCATGGCCAGCGACCCGCCGACCAGCATGCCCAACACCAGCCGGGGAAGACGGATCTGGAACAGGATGCCCTCCTGGCGAGCGCTCAGGTGCGAGTCCACGTCCACCAGCGGCAGGCGGTCCACGAGGGCGGCGAGCACGTCGCCGAACGCCAGACCGGCGGCACCGGTCGTGGCGCTCAGCAGGGCGACCGCCGCCAGGGCCACGAGCGCGCCGGCGGCCGCCAGCGGGGGCAGCCGGAAGGCCCGCTGGGTGGCCGAGCGGGTCTCGCCGGCCGCGGGCAGCGTCGCCATCGTGTCCTCGCGCTCGGCTGTGGCCTATCGCCCCGCGGCGATCGCCGCCAGCGCCTCGGCGACCGCGCCGATGAACTGCGGCAGTCGCGGCCCCCACCGGGAGGCGATGTCGGCGTTCACGACCAGGATGTTGCCGTCGCGCACCGCCGTCACCGTGTCCCAGCCCGGGCGGGCCGCCACGTCGGCGGCCGTGTAGGCCAGCAGGTCGGTGATGATGATCAGTTCGGGGTCGGCCTCGATGATGTATTCCTCGGTGAGCTGCGGGTACCCGTAGCCGTCGCTGTCGGCCGGGTCGGCGATGTTCATGGTGCCGAGCGCCGCGTACACGGCCCCGAGGAAGCTGTTCGAGCTGACCGAGAAGTGCGTGTCATCCAGCTCGTGGTAGATGCGGATGGGGACGTCCGGAGCGTCTGCCAGGGCGGCTGCGATATCCGAACGCATGGTCTCGGTGACCTCTGCCGCCCCGCCGCCGTGGCCGGTGGCGAGCCCGAGTGTCTCCACGGCCGCGTAGCCGCCCTCGATGTCGAACGGGCTCGGGCTGATGAGCACCGGGATACTCAGCGCCGTGAGGCCTGCGACCAGTTCGTTGGCGTCGTTGGCGATCACCACCAGATCGGGTTCGTACGCGGTGATGGCCTCGATGTTCGGATCGAAGCCCGAGAGGTCGGTGGTCGGCGCCTCGGGCGGGTAGGTGGACCAGTTGTCCGCTGCGACGACCTGTGGTCCCGCCCCGATGGCGAAGATGATCTCGGTGGCCGTCGGCGACAGCGACACGATGCGCTGCGGCTGCGACTCCAGCGTCCAGGTCCCGCCGTCGGAGTTGATCGTGACGGGTTTCTCGTCGCTGCCGCAGGCGGCGCTCAGCAGGCCGCCTATCGCCAGGATCGAGACGAGAAAGAGAACGGAGCGGAGTTTGAACATCCGGTACCTCCTATCGGTCGAGGTCGGAAGCTCGATCGACAGAGGCTGCCGGCCAAACCAACCCTGATCCTCGAGGGTCATGTGGTTTGCATCGGCCCGAGGTTCGACCGGACTTGGCGACAGGCGTCGCTTCACCGTTGCGGGACAGTGCCGGATTCCAACCGGACTTCGTCTCCGAGCCGAGCCGAAGTCTAGGCCCCGAGCGGCCGGTCGAGCTGTCGCCGCCGCTCCGGCCCCGGCCTCCTACCGCAGGAAGCGCTCGATCACCTCTCCCGGGCTTCGCCCACCGCCGGCGCGGACGAAATGTGTCCCAGCGGCTGCGGCGGCGCCCTCGTCGACATCGGAGTCGCCCACGAACAGCGTCCGTTCCGGCGTGACCCCCAGGTATTGCATGACGAGCCGCAGGCCGTTGGGGTCGGGCTTGTTGGCACCCACGTCGACGGAGGTCACGATGACCTCCAGCAGGTCCGACAGCCCGCAGGCCGCCAGCGCGTGCCGAACCTGCTCACCGGTCATGACCGAGGTGTCGGTGAGTGCGGCCAGCCGGTAGCGCGCCCGCAGCCGGCGCAGGTCCTCGACCGCGTCGCCGATCGGCTCGGCGCGCAGCGCCTCGACGGGCGTCCCGGGAGCCGCTGCGTGCACCAGCGTGTCGCCCACGTCGAACACGATCGCCGCCACGTCGGCCCGGCCTCTTGCAGGTTCTGCGCCGTTCCTGCTGGATTCCAAGTCCGTCCCGGTGGCGGTCGTTCTTGGTTCGGGGGCCCTGATGGACCCCGCGCCGGCGCCGGGTCCGGGTGTCTCCTCGCAGCGTGATGCCGGGCCGGCGACCGGCCGGGTGATCTTGGCCTTGTCGAGCGCCGCGGCGAGCCGTTCGAGTCCGGCTGCGTCGGGAACGGCCACGCGGGCCGTCCCGTCGAGGCCGAAGCTCGAGCAGTCCCGCACCAGCACACCGCGCGGCGCGAGAGCCTCCCGCAGGCCCCGAGCCTGTACCAGCACCCAGGGGGCGTGGCCCGCGTCCACTGCGAGGCCACGTGCCTCCAAGAGCGCCACCAGATCACGGCGCGCCGCCGCGATCGCCGCCGTCCAGCCCGCCAGATCGGCGACCTCCAGCAGGTCCGGCAGCAGCGCCAGCGCCAGTGAGCCCACCGACCATTCGGGCTGCCGGCGCGCGAACCGCTCCACGTCGTCGGCGACGAGGTAGCCCAGGCGCAGTCCCGGGCAGGCGAACGTCTTCGTCAGCGAACCCACTACGATCCCGCTGCGCCCCGCGGTCCACCGGCCGGCGGCCAGCGGGTAGAACGCCTCGTCCCATACGTCCGCCGTCTCGGCGGGCTTCGCCAGGTGCCCGGAGGGGTTGTGCGGGTCGCTGCGCCAGATCGGCCCGGCGTCGCCACGGGGGTGCAGGCCGAACTCGGGCTCGGAGTGAACGCGCCCCCCGATCTCGCCCACCGCCAGCCCGATCGCCTCGGCGGCCCCGTTGGTGAGGACCAGCCGGCCGGGGTCGACGCCCATCGCCTCGGCCAGCAGCCGGCACGCCGCCGCCGGGTCGGGATAGCGCTGCAGCTCGCCCAGGTGCCGGGCCGCCAGCGCCGCCACGTCGGGAGCGAACGGGTTCAGGTTCTGCGACAGGTCCAGCAGCGACCCCGGCGCCACGCCCAGCGCCCGAGCGACCGCCGATCCGTCACCCCCATGGCGCCCGGCGCCGGGTACCGCCGATGTCGAACCGATCACGTCGCCGACCGTACTCCCCAAGCCGCAGAGTTCGGATGCCTCAGATCGAATGCCCTCCCCGCTCACCTCGCCGGCGCCGAGGCCGTCTGGCGCGCCACCGGCTGACCGACCGGCCTTGGGCCGGCAGGCGCCTCTGGCCGGACGAATTGCCCGATGTTCCCAAAGTGGATCGTGATTTGTTCCCAGAACGCAGTATAAAAAGTTCGCAGAACGTAGTATTCTCGATTGTCGGGTTGCACGATTCGCGGGAGATGGGAGTTCCGCCGGATGAGCATCGAGAACAGTCGCCCCACAACGCTGACGATGCAGGGTTATCTCCCCCGCGTCGCCGGCGGAGACATCTCGGGTGTCTTGCAGCGACGGGGCGCGGTCCTGATCGAGGGCTGCCGCGGATGCGGCAAGACCTGGGCGGCTCGACACTTCGCCCGTAGCGAGGCTCGCCTCGACACCGAGGAGCTGATGCTGCTGGCCGCCACCGATCCCGGCGCCGTGCTGGACGGCACCACTCCTCGTCTGCTCGACGAGTGGCAGAACGTGCCGCACCTATGGAACCGGGTGCGCCGGGAATGCGACGATCGCGTCCGGCCCGGCCAGTTCATCCTCACCGGATCCGCCTCACCGCAGGATGACACCACGCGCCACACGGGCGTCGGCCGGATCGGTCGCGTCCTCATGCGCCCGATGTCGTTCTACGAGAGCGGCCGGTCCACGGGCGAGGTATCGCTCGGGCGGCTGTTCGAGGGGGAGGCCGCCTCCGCGTTACCCCGCCCCGACCTCGGGTTGCGGTCGGTCGTGTCGTCGATCTGTGTCGGCGGCTGGCCCGGCAGCCTCGGCATGGACGAGGAGAGGGCGCACCTCGCGGTCGACGACTACCTGAACGAGATCGTCCGGTTGGACCTCCGGTCCGCGAGCGGTGTCCAGCACCGGCCCGGCGCGGTCCGGCGACTGCTGCGCTCGATCGCTCGCCACGTCGCCACCGAGGTGAGGATGACAACGCTGGCGGCCGGCGCGGGCGGCGACACGCCGTTGGCTCGGACCACCGTCAGCGCCTATCTCGACGCACTCGAGCGTGTCTTCATCGTGGAGGACCAGCCGGCGTGGTCGGTGCGACTGCGGTCGCGTGCAACGCTGCGCCGGGCGCCGAAACGCCACTTCGTCGATCCGTCGCTCGCCGCCTCGCTGCTGCGGGCCTCCCCCGAGAGGCTTCTGGGCGACCCGCAGACCCTGGGCGTGCTGTTCGAGTCGCTCGTCGTGCGCGACCTGCGCATCTACGGCCAGGCACACCGCGGCGAGGTGTTTCACTACCGCGACGACACGGGCCTCGAGGCCGACGCCGTCATCGAGCGCGACGACGGCACGTGGATCGCCGTCGAGACCAAGCTGAACCCCACAGCCGCGGTCGTGGACAAGGCTGCCAGATCCCTGCTGCGCCTTCGCGCCAAGGTCGCCCGCAGTCGCACGGATGAACTGGCGGCCTTACTGGTTGTCACCTCGACCGGCGCCGCCTACCGCCGCCCCGACGGCGTCCAGGTCGCCCCGGTAACCGCCCTCGGCCCCTAGAGCGTTCGCGGTTGAGCGGCGGACGTGGCGTCCGCACGCAGTGGGTTTGCCGTCAGCGCGCCATCCAGTCGAGGTCGGAGAGTTCGGCGAGGGCCAGGATGAGGGACTGGGTGCCGAGGCGGCTGCGGCCGGCGGCCACGAGGCGGTCGTAGAACTCGCCGGCGAGGCGCAGCCCCGGCAGGTCGAGGCCCATGCGGTCGGCCTCGGCGATGGCGATGCCCATGTCCTTCACGAAGTGCTCCACGAAGAAGCCGGGGTCGAAGTTGCCGGCGATCATGCGGGTGCCCAGGTTCGACAGCGACCAGCTGCCCGCCGCCCCGCTTGCCACCGACTCCATGACCGTCTCGAGGTCCAGGCCCGCCTGCCAGGCGTAGAGCAGGCCCTCGCAGACGCTGATCATCCCGGCGGCGATGAGCGTCTGGTTCACCATCTTGGTGTGCTGGCCGGCACCCGGGCCGCCCTGATGCACCCAGGTGCGCCCCATGGCCTCCCAGCAGCCGGCAAGCGAGGCCACCACTTCGGCGTCGCCGCCGATCATGATCGACAGGGTGCCCCCGCGGGCACCCACGTCGCCGCCCGAGACGGGGGCGTCCACCGCCGCCACGCCCCGGGCCGCGGCGGCCTCGGCGATCTCGACGGCCAGCGAGGGCTCGCTGGTGGTCATGTCCACGATGATCTCGCCGCCGCTGCAGCCCGCCAGCGCGCCGTCGGCCCCCAGGATCACCTCCCGGACGTCGGAGGGGTAGCCGACGATCGTGAAGATGACGTCCGACGCCTCGGCCACCTCTCTGGGCGAGTCGGCCCAGGTGGCGCCGCGTTCCAGGAGCCCTTCGGTTTTGGCGCGGGTGCGGGTGTGCACCGTTGCCGGATGTCCGGCGTCCATGAGGTGCCCGCACATGGACGCCCCCATCACGCCGGTGCCGATCCAGCCGATCGGCACGTCGGACGGTTCGCGCATCTGAATGCTCATGATGGCCTCCTTCCCGGCGAAGACCTGGCCCCGCAGTTTGTCAAAGACGTCGTTTCCGGTGCGGCCGTGCCGCAGGACCGTGGATTCCGGCCTCCGCCGGAATGACGGGGAGGCGGGATCCTGGACGGTCGGCTACTTGATGGCCTGGGGGTTCAGGGGCGAGCCGACGGCGCCGGGGATGACCAGCGGTGGCGCCACGAGTTGGAACTCGTAGACCCCGTCGTCGGCGCAGTCCTCCGCCAGCTCGTCCAGGTACCAGATCTCGCCCACGAACAGCCCCATGCTGGGGATCAACACCAGGTGCAACGGCTGGAAGGTGCCGGGGATCTCGTTGGGGCGCACTTCGGCTCCCCAGGTGTCGGTGGCCAGGGCAGCGATCTCCTTGGATGCCAGCCAGGGGGCTGACAGCAGCGACAGGCCGGGTGAGTCACCGGCGGAGTAGCCATCCCAGCCGGGCAGGTGGCGACGCCGGGCCATGTCGCCGGTGCGGATCAGCACGATGTCCCCCGTGGTGACCTCCACGCCCTGGTGACGGCAGGTGGCGTCGAGCAGGTCGCCGTCGATCGGCTCGCCTGGCTCGAGGTGGTCGCGCCCCAGAGCACGCGGCACGTCCAGCAGCACGCCACGGGACACCACCGTCTTCTGGTGCTCGATGCCGTTGCGCTCGGCCCCCTGGGCGGTCACGAGGTTGGCGTCGAAGCCGTTGTACATCTTCCCGCTGTGGAAGATGTGCGACAGGGCGTCCCACTGGGTGCCGCCCTGCAGGAACAGGAACAGGGTGTCGTCGGCCACGCCCCAGTCCTTCGGCCAGTTCTGGAGACCGGCGGCGTGGTCGCTGCCGGTGGCCACCATCTGGTGGACCGGGTTGACCCGGCCGAAGGCGCCGGTCTGTGGCCCGTTGCCATCCAGGGGCAACTCCAGGGAGAACACCTTGCCGGCGCGCACCAGCGACGCCGACTCGCGGATCTTCTCGGGCGTGATGAAGTTGAGCGTGCCGACCTCGTCGTCGTCACCCCAGCGGCCCCAGTTGTTGAACCGGGCGCAGTACTCCTCCAGCAGTTCCTTGGTGAGTTCGTTGCGGGCGATGGTCATGGGTTGGCTCCTTCTGTGTTGACGGATGCGTCGATGGGTGCGGTCTCGGTGGACGCGGCCCCGCCAGAGGGGGAATCGGCGGGCGGCCGGGACTCGAACAGGCGGCGCACGGCGGCGACGTCGAGGTCAGCGAGTCCCTCGGCCATGCCCCGGCGGTAGAGAGGTCCGGCGGCGTCGAGCAGCGGTGTCTCGGTGCCGACCGCCCGGGCGAAGGCACCGATGATGCGGGCGTCCTTGTCGATGATCGCCAGCCGTCCCGCCGGGGGTTCGAAGCTGTCGGCGACCATCATCGGGCCCCGGACGTCGAACACGGCAGAGGTGCCCACGCCGGCGGAGATCACCTCCTGGGTCACCGCGGGGTCCAGCCCGGCGGCGGCCCCCAGGGCGTGCGCCTCGGCGGCGGCCAGCGTGTGCACCGCCGCCAGGAGGTTGGCGACGAACTTCATGCGCGTGCCGTTGCCGAACGGCCCGAGGTGGTAGATGCGGCGCCCGATCACGTCGAAGACCGGCGACGCCGCCTCGAACCCGGCTCGGCTGCCGCTGCCGTAGATCGCGAGCGTGGCGTCGGCGGCCTGCAGCCCGGTGCCGCTGACGGGCGCGTCCAGAAGATCGCAACCCGCCTCGGCTAGGCGGTCGCGGGCACGCTGCTTCACCTCCAGGGGCAGCGTGCTCGTCTCGACGGCCACGAGACCTTCCGGTCCGGCGGCCGCCAGCTCCGCCGACACGCTCTCGAGCGCGCCCGCCGACGGCAGCGAGAGCAGCACGACGTCGCTGCGGGCGGCCACCTCGGCGACCGAAGCGACCTCGCCGGCGGCCGAGGCGGCGACCTTCGCCGGATCGACGTCGTAGCCGCACACCTCGAACCCCGCGGCCACCAGATTGGCCGCCATGGCACCGCCCATTACGCCAACGCCGATCACCCCGACCCGCGGCCGGTCGCCGCGGCGCACATCGAGGTTCACCTGCCGGCTCCGGAGATCCTCGCCCGTGGGGGAATCGGCCGGCGGCGGGGAATCGAAGAGGCGGCGCAGGGCGGCGGCGTCGAGGTCACCGAGGTCGGCGGCGAGGCCCCGCTCGTACATCGGGATGGCGGCGTCCAGCAGCGGTGTCTCGGTGCCGACCGTCCGGGCGAAGGCGGCGATGATTCTGGCGTCCTTGTGGATGATCGCCAACCGCGCCGACGGGGGGTCGAAGCTGTCGGCCACCATCATCGGGCCCCGGATGTCGAACATCGACGAGGTTCCCGTGCCGGCCGAGACGGCGTCCTGGGTGAGTGCCGGGTCCAGCCCGGCGGCCTCACCGAGGGCGTGCGCCTCGGCTGCGGCGAGCGTGTGCACGGCGACGAGCAGGTTGGCGACGAACTTCATGCGGGTGCCGTTGCCGAAGGTGCCGAGGTGGTACGTGCGGCGGCCGATGACGTCGAACAGCGGCGCGGCCCGCTCGAAGCCGGCGTCGCTGCCGCTGGAGTAGACGACGAGCGTGGCGTCGGCGGCCTGCAGCCCGGTGCCGCTGACCGGCGCGTCCAGCAGGTCGCAGCCCACCGCGGCGAGACGGTCGTGGGCCTGCTGCTTCGCCTCCAGCGGGAGCGTCCCCATCTCGACGGCCACCAGGCCGGCCGGCTCGGCATCGGCCAGTTCCGCCGCCACGGCGTCCAGGGCGCTCACCGACGGCAGCGACAGCAGCACGACGTCGCTGCGGGCGGCCACCTCGGCCACCGCCTCGACCGGGGTCGCGGCGGAGGCGGCGACCTTCGCGGGGTCGACGTCGTAGCCGCACACCTCGAACCCGGCGGTGACCAGGTGCCCCGACATGGCGCCGCCCATCACCCCGACACCGATCACTCCGACCCGGGGCCGGCCGGCGTCGCCCGAGCCCATCACAACTCCAGGACTGCCACCCGGCCCTCGTCGCCGTCGACGGTGCCGAGGTGGAGCGGGCTGTCCGGTCCCGTGCGCCCCGATGATCCGGTACCGAACAGGTCGTCGACGGGGCAACTCACGACGGCCGGAACGGTGAGGGATCGGGCCACCTCCATGAGGTGCGCCGAGGGCGCGCCGCCCAGGGCGACGAGACCGGCGGCGTCCCACAGCAGGGGAGCGAAGTTGGGAAGCGGGTACTGCACCACGATCACGTCCCGCGGGCGCACGTGGTCCACCGTCGTGGGGCTCGACACCCAGACGAGCCGTCCCGCGCCGACACCGCCCGAGGCTCCGATCCCGCTGCGCGCCTCGCCGCCGAGCGCCGCCACCCCGGCCAGGAACGGCTCCCAGCGATCCCGCCCCACACGCCCCCGCTCCCGCGAGGCGGTGCCGGCGAGGATCTCGGCCAACTCATCCACCGAGTGATACCAGACCCCATGCGGATCGCCCAAGGCCTCCCCGAGCCGCTCGATGATCGCCAACACCTCCGCAGCCCCAACAGGATCAGGCGCCGCCAGCCCCCCCAAAGCCTCGATCGACTCATTAGGCCGATCCCCCCGCAACCGCCGCAAAACCGACCGCGCAAGAGCAACAGCCTCGTCCGAGGGCCGCCCCCAAGCAGCAGAAGTCAACCCGGCAGAAACGAACCGAGCCCGATCCAACAACCCCCCAAGCCCCTCCCCAACAAAGGGCTGGCCGGCGTCACCCCCGCCCCCACCACCAGGTCCGGCAGCGGCTCCGCAATCGACAAGCCCCCGAGGGCGGGGGGCGGCCCCGGCAGCGCCAACCCCGGAGGCGGGGGCGCCGGGGGCCGGCGCCGGATCGATTTCGCCAGACGATCCGCCGACGGCCACCGCCGTCCCCGCCGGTCCGGGGCCAACAGACGAACCACCGCCCCCCGCCCGGTCCAGGCCGAAAGGTGACCCCGCCGGAGCCCCGAAACCAGGTGCCGCCGCCCAGCCCAACACCAACTCCTCGCCCAGCGCCCCCGGATACCGGACAACAAGCCGCGCCAGCCGCCGAGCATCGGGATGCCCCAGTGCCGCCGGCAATACGAGCCCGTCGGCAGCGGCGGTCCTCGTGGTGGTCTGCTGCACCTGCAGCAGCACCGGCGCCCCGTCGACGACCGCCCACTCCACCAGGTTGCAGCCCAGCTTGCCGGCGGATTCCCGTGCCAGGTCGGCCACGTCCGCGAGCGTGCCGGCGCCGATCAGCTCGACCGCCTCCTGCCCGGCCACGCTGCCGTCGGGCGCCACGGTGGCCCGCATGCCCGGGATCCATCCTGCGAGCAGGTCGCGCGGCGATCCCTTGACCACCGAGATCGTCACGGCGCCGAGTTCGTCGACGGTGGCGGCCCCGCCGCAGTCGGGGGCGATCTCCGGCTGCACGAGCACACCCATGCCGGCGCTGCCCGGTTCGATGCCGACGGCTTCGAAGCGTTCCAGGGCCTCGAGCGTGAACATGGCGGCCCACACGCTGCGCAGCGCTTTGGGCACCTCGTCGCGGTGCAGCTCGGGCAGGGAGGCGAACGCCCCGGCCCACAGTCCTTCCCCTTCGAGCGCGCTGGAGGAGCGTGCGATGAGCGGTTCGTCGAGCCGGGCGGCGGCCTCGGCGATCTCTTCGGCCAGCGCGCTGTCGAGCTCGCTGCGCAGCACCGTCATCCGGGCCGCCCCGGAGCCGCGCCCGTCGAGTTGGGCGGCGGCGCGCTGGAGCGGCCCGGCGGAGGCGGCGAGGGTGACGACGAATCCGTCGAGTGTGGCCAGGCCCTCTCGCCGGGCCCGGGCCAGGCCGGCCGCTTTCGCCCCGACGACCGAGACGTCGAGCGCCGCCGGGTCGGCCAGCGAGACGACCCGCGGGCTCATCGCTCGCAGGCCGCGCTCGACCGGATGCTGTGCCGGCCGCTCAGCCGACGGCGATGATCTCCGGCGCCGGCGTGGAGATCATCTCGATGCCGGTGTCGTTGACGATGAGCATCTCTTCGAGGCGCACGCCGAACTCGTGCAGCTTGCCGTGCTGGGTCTCGAGGGCGAAGACCATCCCCGGCTCGATCTCCACGGGGTGGTCCAGCGACCAGATGCGGGAGATGACCGGGATGTCGTACTGCGCCAGGCCCAAGCCGTGTCCCCACAGGTTGGCGGCGGCCTCGTCCTCCTCCTCGTAGCCCCAGATCTCCTTCGCCGAGGGCCACACGCCGGCGATGTCGGCGGTGGTGACGCCCGGCCGGGTGGCCTCGATGGAGTCGTTCAGCCACTTGAGCGCCAGGTCGTAGTAGTGCTTGTGCTCGTCGGTGGGCTTGCCGCCCACGCAGTAGGTGCGGTACACGCAGGACTTGAAGCCGTTCCAGGTGAGCGCGGCGAGGTCGATGATGACCAGCTCGCCGGGGCGGATGATCCGGTCGCCGTGGTTGCGCCAGTTGGGCCAGGCGTTGGGTCCCGACGACACGATCACGTCCTCCACGTTCTCCATGCCGGGGATGTTGTAGAGCTGCTCCATGCCGTAGGCGGTGACCTCGTTCTCGGTCAGCCCGGGGCGCAGGAACTGGCTGAACTGGTAGTGCACGACGTCGCAGATGGAGCCGACCATGCGCATGGCCTTCTGCTCGTTGGGGCTCTTGATGGCCCGGGCCTCCATCATCGGCGTCATGCCGTCGGTCCAGTTGATGCCGCGCTCCTCGAAGACCCGGATCATGTTGAGGTCCATGAAGTCCACGCCGAGCGGCTTGTCCTCCACGCCGGCCTCGGTGAGGTCGGCCATGAGGGCGTTGGTGAACTTCGCCACCTGCGAGCTGGCGGCGGGTCCGGCGGCGCCCTTGATCCAGGCGTAGGAGTAGCGCACATTCTCCTTGGGGATCCACGGCGAGTGCTCGCGCAGGTGGTAGCCGATGTCGCCCTGCTCGTAGATGATCGGCTCGCGCCCCTCCACGAGGACGGCGTAGCGCAGGCCGGGCTTCAGCTGATTCCAGCCGGGGGTCAGCGTGGAGGTGACGTAGCGGATGTTCTCGTCGTACATCAGCAGCATGGCGCCGAGTTCGTGGCGGGCCATGGCCTCCCGGGCGCGCCGCAGGCGCCATTCCCGGACCTCGTACCAGTTGATCCCCTCGCGCCAGTCGGTGTTGAGAACGCCGAACGCTTCCTTCATGGTGATTCCTCCAGCCGTTGGTCCGGGCAGCACGCACTCCGGCGCCCGCGCCGGGCAAATCTAGTTGCTGGCGGGCGCCGGGTTCACTTCCGGCCGGCTCAGTCCGACCGCAGTGCCTCGGTGGGAGACATCCGGGCGGCGCGGATTGCGGGGTAGATGCCCGCCACCGCCCCGATCACCACGGCGGCGGCGATCCCGCCGCCGATGGCCACCGGCGGGATGATGACGCGCCATCCCTGAACCGCCGAATAGGAGTACGTCGCCGCCACCCCCAGCAGCGTGCCGGCGATCCCTCCCGCGGTCGCCAGGGTGAGCGCCTCGGTCAGGAACTGCCGCCGGATGTGGGCCCGGGTGGCGCCGATGGCCCGCCGCAGCCCGATCTCGCCCCGGCGCTCCATGACGCCGATCACCATGACGTTGGCGATGCCGATGGCGCCGACCAGCAGGGCCACCGCACCGAGGCCCAGGAACAGCGCGGTGAACGAACTCTCGGCGGCGGCCTGTGCCTCCAGCAGGTCCGAGGGCCTGCTGACCTCCACCTCCTCGGGGTTCTCGGGGTCGATGGTGGCCGGCAGCAGGTCGCGGGTGTCGTCCAGGAACCGCCGGTCGACGCGGATGTAGATCGCCGCCGGCTCCAGGTCCACGTCGTAGTACTCCTCGGCAGCTCGGTCGCCGATGAGCACCGCCCTGTCCAGGTCGGCGGCCAGGGCGAAGGTCTCGAGTACCCCGGCGACGTTCACCCAGCGGTCCCCGAGCCAGACCCGCACCGGCGCCTCCAGATCGCGGATTCCCAGGCGCTCGGCCGAGATGGCGCCCACCACGGCGACCGGGTAGTCACGGGTGGCCTCGCTGAGGAAGGACCCGTGCGCCATCGAGCCGTTGAGTGTCTCCATCAGCTTGGTGTCGGTGGCATAGACCGAGATGCCGCTCGTGAGGTTGGCCGGGACGAGGTCATTGCGGTACACCCCGACGTCCACGGAATAGACCGCCGAGGTGGCTTCCACCGTGGGCAGCCTGCCGACGGTCCCGGTGGAGGTTCCGGGCAGCGACGCGTCGCCGGCGCCGAAGCCGGTGCCGGGGCTGACGGTCAGCAGGTTCGTGCCCAAGGCGTCGATCTGGTCGATCAGATCGGAGCGTGAGGACTCCGACAGGCCCAGCACGCTCACGAGGGAGGCGATGCCGATGGCGATGCCCAGCGCCGACAGGGCGGCGCGCAACCGCCGGGTGGCGAGCGCCTGCATCCCGACCCGTACCACCTCGGCCGCGCGCAGGCGGCTGGCGGGAAGCGCTCCGGCTCCGCGGGCGCCCGCCGTCACGGCGCGCCGACTCTCTCGTCGGTGTGGTCGGTCAGGCGGCCGTCGAGCATCCGCAGCCGCCGGGGAATCGCAGCCGAGATCTGGTCGTTGTGGGTGATCACGATGATGGTCCGGCCCTCGTCGTGCAAGGAGAGCAACAGGTCGATGATCGCCTTGGAGCCTGCGGAGTCGAGGTTGCCGGTGGGTTCGTCGGCGAGGATGAAGGCGGGTTGGTGCACCAGCGCCCGGGCCAGCGCCACCCGCTGCATCTCACCGCCGGAGAGCTCGTTGGGACGGTGGCGCGCCCGGGCGCCGAGGCCGACGCGTTCGAGTGCGGTGGCCGCTGCCTCCCGGCGCTGCGGGCGTGGGGTGCCGGTGTACAGCAGGCCGTTGGCCACGTTGTCCAGTGCCGAGGTGCCGGGCAGAAGGAAGAAGCGCTGGAACACGAAGCCGACGCGCCTGCCCCTGATCGCCGCCAGAGCGTCGTCGTCCAGCCCCGACGTGTCGACGCCCTCGATGAGCACCGCCCCGCTCGTGGGCGCGTCCAGGGTGCCCATGATGTGCAGCATCGTGGACTTCCCGCTGCCCGAGGGTCCCACCACCGCCACCATCTCGCCGCGGGAGATCCGTACCGACACGCGGTCCAGCGCCGTCACCGGCGGCCTGCCGGGATACTGCTTGGAGACGTCGTGCAGTTCGAGTGCCGGCACCGACCGGTCGTCGGCGGGTGGGTGCGAGACGTCGCCGGTTGCGCTCACCGCGGGACCACGACCGGCATGCCCTCCCGGAGGCCGGTCGCTCGCACCTCCACGTCGCCGTCGGCGAAGAGCCCCGTCTCCACCCCGACGAGAACGGTGCTGCCGTCGGGTTGCTGCACCTCGAGGGCATAGCCGCCCTCGACCAGGGCCAGCAGGGCGGTGGCGGGCACCACGAGGGCGTCGCGCACCAGCGTCTCGATGATCTCCACGTCCACCGATGCGCCGATCCAGACCACTGGCGCCGCCCCGACGAGCGTGATCGTGACCTCCACGAAACCCTCACCCTGTGCGTCGGTGAGTGGGGCCGGGTTGATCACGGCGACGGTGCCGGCGATGTCGCTGTTGTCGGGCAGCTCCACGTTCACGCTGTCGCCCTCGCCGAGGAGATCTCGCTCGGCCAGCGGGAACTGGGCGATGACGCGCTGGGTGGTGGCCATCTCACCGTCGCCAGGCGCCTCGATCACCGTCAGCCCGGCGAGCGGGACGCCGCCGGAGATGTCCTGGCCCACCTCTATGCCCGGCTGCCAGGAGCCGACCTGCACCCGTCCGGACACGAAGAGCACGTCGGCAGCGCTCACCTCGCCGTCGACGTAGCTGCCGCGTGCGCTCTGCCAGGCCCGCACGGCGCTCTCGGTGGCATCGTCGAAGGAGCCGTCCACACTGAACCCGTCGGCGTCGCCGAAGCCCAGCGCGGCCAGGTTCTCCTCCAGCTGGCGCACGTCGGGCCCTTCAGCACCGATGGACATGGTGCGGTAGGCGGGGACGCTGCCATACATGACGACCAGCGACCGGTAGCCGTCGGCGAGGTCGGCCACGTCGCCTCGGGCCCGGTCCAGCGCGGCCTCGGCGCTGGTCACAGCCTGTTCGAGCGCGGCGAGCTCCTCGGGGGTGAGCGGTTCGATCAGGTCTGCCAGAGCCTCATCGGCGGCGAGGACGGCGGCTTCGGCTGCCTGGATCTCGCTCGGCGTCGCGCCGGCGAGCAGATCGGCCAGGTTCTGCTCGGCGAGGGCGAGGCGGCTGCGGGCGTCGGCGATGGCGGCGTCGGTGGGGTTCTGGAGGTTGTGGAGGGTTTCGGTGGCGGTGAGGACGGCGGCACGGGCGGCGTCGATGTCTGCCTCGGTCGGCCCGGCGAGGAGGTCGTTGAGGTTCTCCAGGGCGGTCGTGAGGGTGGCCTCGGCGGCGTCGAGCTGCTCCCGGGAGGATCCGGCGAGGAGGTCGGCGAGGTTCTCCTCGGCGCCGGCGAGTTGTGTGCGGGCCGAGGCGATGGCGGCGTCGGTGGGGTTCTGGAGGTTGTGGAGGGTTTCGGTGGCGGTGAGGACGGCAGCCCGGGCGGCGTCGATGTCGGCCCGGGAGGGCCCGGCGAGGAGGTCGGCGAGGTTCTGCTCGGCAACGGCGAGGCGGCTGCGGGCGTCGGCGATGGCGGCTTGGGTGGGGTTCTGGAGGTTGTGGAGGGTTTCGGTGGCGGTGAGGACGGCGGCCCGGGCGGCGTCGATGTCTGCCTGTGAGGCTCCGGCCAGCAATTCGTTCAGCGAATCGGCGGCTCGAGCCAGTTGAGCGCGGGCGTCGGCGTAGTCGGCGCTGTCGGGTTCGGGGGTGCTGGCCAGGAACTGCGCCGTCGCGATCACCAATCGCTCCGCCGCTCGCGCGTTCGGCGGCGGGTCGTCGCCTTGCAGGGCGGCCAGCGCCTGCTGCGCGTCCAGGAGCCGCTGGCGGGCCGTCGCCAGCTGGGCGGCGTCCTCGGCAATGGTCGCCTCGAGCACGTCGGCTTCGGCAGCGGCGAGCTCGGCTCGAGCGGCCTCCTGCTCGCGGAGCTGCCGGCGAACGTCGCTCAGTTCTGCGGCTGCCCGGGAGAGCTCCGCCTCCGCCGCCGGCCGCAGTTCCTCGGCGATCTCCACGAACTCCTCGAGTCTTTCGGCCGCGCTGTACACGGCGGCCTCGGCGGTGTCGATGTCGATCTGTGAGGGTCCGGCGAGGAGGTCTGCAAGGGTCTGTTCGGTCTGCGCCAGGCGGCTGTTGGCGTCGGCGATGGCGGCGTCTGTGGGGTTCTGGAGGTCTTCGAGGGCTTGGCGGGCGGCGAGGACGGCGGCCTCGGCGGTGTCGATGTCGATCTGTGAGGGTCCGGCGAGGAGGTCTGCGAGGGCCTGTTGGGTCTGCGCCAGGCGGCTGTTGGCGTCGGCGATGGCGGCGTCTGTGGGGTTCTGGAGGTCTTCGAGGGCTTGGCGGGCGGCGAGCACGGCGGCCTCGGCGGTGTCGATGTCGGTCGGGGTCGCCCCGCCGGCGAGATCTGTGAACGCCTGCGCGGCGGTGCCGAGTGCGGCCTCGGCGGTGTCGATGTCGGCCTGTGAGGGTCCGGCGAGGAGGTCTGCGAGGGCCTGTTGGGTCTGCGCCTGGCGGCTGTGGGCGTCGGCGATGGCCGCGTCGGTGGGGTTCCGGAGGTCTTCGAGGATTTTCGCTGCGCTCAACACGGCCGCCTCTGCGGCGGCGGCATCGGCGACGCTCGCCGGTTCGAGGAGTTCGTCCCGCCGCTCGGCGGCCTCGCCCAGCGCCGCCCGCGCCGAGGTCACGTCGGCCTCGGAGAGGCCGGCCAGCGCCTCGCTCAGTCGTTCCTCGGCGGCCAGCAGGCTGTTCTGCGCCGCCTCCAGGCGCTGGTGGGCATCCGCAACCTCGGCGGGCGTCGGGCTGTACAGCATGACGTAGAGCGGCTCACCCCGTTCGAGGATGGCTCCCTCGGCGGCGAGTTGGCCGAGTACGCCGCTGCTGCGGGCGGTGAGGGTCAAGGCGCCGGCGTAGTCCAGCGTGCCGGAGATCTCGAGGTACTCCGCCAGGTCGCGCCGTTCCACCGGTGTTGTCGTGAGTTCGACCTGCTGGACCTGATCGCCGTCACCGGGTCCGGACCGGACTGCGATGGCGGCTGCGGCGCCGCCGGCGATCACCGCGGCCGCCACAGCGAGGAGCAGGCGGCCTCGCCTGCTGTGCGGCCATTTCATGAGTTGCCGCCGCGTCCACCGCCGCCGAAGCGGCCGATGTTGACCTCCTCCTGGCACGCCTCGAGGGCGGCGACCACATCCGGATCCTGCAGGTCGATCGGATCGCCGAACGGCCCGCCACCCGGACCCTCGTCCCGGTCGCCGCCGGGGCCGAAGTTGCTGAGATCGGGGTCGTCCATGTCCACGCCGTTGGCGCGCATGCAGCGGGCGAACTCCAGCAGCGTGTCCTGCAGTTCGGTGGTGTCGAAGTTGCCCGATCCTGGCCCGAACGACAGGCCCGCCAGCAGGCCCTCGCAGGCCTGGCGCGCCGACCGCAGGTCGGAGTCCCTGCCGAGTTCCTGCAACCCGGCGCCACCGCCGCCGGGCCGGAACCCGAACTGCACGCTGCCGTCGGCCTCCACGACGGGGTCGGGAAAGTCCACGCCGTGCTCGCGCATGCAGTCGGCGAAGCGCAGCAGGCGCTCCTCGTCGCTGAGATCCTCGTCCCCGGTCTCCCCGTTGGACTCAGCCGTGCCCGGCTGAGTCGTCGTAGCCGGGGAGCTATCCGCCGTATTCTCGCCGCCTGCCGCCGTGGTCGTGACCGTTGGGGCCGTATCGGTCGTCGCCACCGTGGTCGTCCCGGTGCTCCCTGCTGCCGCTGCCTCGGTGGACGGTGCCGCGGCAGCACCGGTGGTTTCCGGCGGCGCGGCCACCACGCCGGCGGCTTCGACCTCCTCGGACTCGGGCACCGTCTCGGCCACAGGCGCCGGGTCCAGGAGGGTTGCGAGGCCGCTGGAGTCCTCCTCGCGGCTGCAGGCACCCAGCAGGAGCGCCAGCACGGCGATCGTCGGCAGCAGGCCTAGCCGGAGTCTCGACACGTGGTCCTCCCTTCCTGAACCGCGGCGAACGGATCGGCGCCGCGGCGCCACCATCCAAGCGGGTCTTGGTAAGAGCAGGGTGAAAGGCGCCGAAGAACTCTGTGTGAATCGGAAACTTCCCGGTGCACGAAGGTCGAGTGCCGTCGTGACGCTCGTGGCCGGGTGGATCGATCACACGACGGCAACCGGAGGTTCGGGCCGGTCGGCTCCGGTCCCGTGAGCGACGCTCGACTCGGTCGCGTCGCTGCGGCGCTGGATGACCAGGAATAGCCAGGCCACGAGCACCATCGCAGCCGTGAGCGTCAGGAGGCTGGCGGTGAAGTCGCCGGTGGCATCGGCGATGCCGCCCATGGCGAACGGCCCCCCGAAGCCGCCGATCTCGCCCGCGGTGAAGAAGAGCCCGCTCGCCACGCCCATGTTGGCGCCGCTCACCCCGGGGAGCCCCATCAGCACCAGCATGCACAGCGCGATGAGCCCGAACCGCAGGAAGCCGATGAGAAGGAGGAACGGTGTGGCGGCGACTCCGGAGAGCACGGTCAGCATGGCGATCGTGACGGCGAGGGCCAGTGAGACACCGATGGGAGCCGCCAGGGGTCGGCCTGCGCCCCAGCGGGTGAGCACCAGCGGACCGATCAGTCCGGCGGCATACGAGACCGCGGTGAGGTAACCGGCGGCCTCGGGCGACACGCCGCTGTCCTCGATCATCTTGGGCATCCAGTTGTTCAGGCCGTGGTTGACGAAGAAGATGGCGACGGCCATGACGAGCATCATCCGCATGACCGGGTTGCGCAGCAGGGTGGAGGCGCCCTGGCGTGTGGCGCTGTCGAGCCCGAGTCCCGCCGGTGTCGCGGCGACCGGGGCACGGGACTCCAGCCGCCCGGTCAGCATCAACCAGAGCAGGCAGATGATCGCGGTGGCGGCGGCCAGCACCAGCGGGACGCTCCGCCAGCTGCCGCCGGCGATGGGCCGGATGACGCTGTTCGCCGCCGCCACGGAGATGATCTGCCCCAGGACGGGCGCGGTGAGGTAGAGCGAGGTGGCCTTGGCGCGCTCGCGTTCGGGGAACCGGCTGACGACCAGCTTCGGCGCGGCGAGGGAGATCAGCGGCCCGCCCAGCCCGAACACGGCCACGGCACCGAACAGGCTGACGCCGCCGGTGGCGAGCCCGCGCAGCACACCGGAGAGGCACACGAGTACGCCGCCGCAGAACAACGCCCATCGGAGGCCGACGCGGTCCAGGAACCAGCCGCCGGGTATCGACGAGAAGACGAACACCGCCGGCCACGTGCCCAGGATCACGCCGAGGCGGGCCTTGCTCAGTCCGAGGTCCTCCGCGAGGGGCGTGAGGACCGGCGACAGGGACGACACGACGAGGCCGAATGCCACGTACACCGCCCAGAGGCCCAGGAGGAGTATCCAGCGCTGCGGATCGGCCCCGAGGTCCCCCGGTGGCGGTGGGGAGGACCTGCCGGCGGCGCCGGTGGCGGGCGACGACCGGGCGGGGCGTCCGTCGGCGGTGACCTCTGGCGGTTCGGTGCCCGGCGGCGGGGTCTGCTCGGCGCCGCCCGGCGTCCTCAATAGCCCAGGAACGTCAGCGCGTTCCTGGTGAGCTGCTCGATGTCGAGTCCGGCGGCCTCCGCGGCGCCCACCGGATCCTTGGCGGCCATGTCGAACGGGTAGTCCGAGCCGAGGACCAGGCGCTCGGCGCCCGTGACCGAGGCGAGGAAGCGGAGGTGATCGGCGCTGTGGGTGAGGTTGTCGGCCCAGATCCGGTCCCGGAACACCTCGCTGGGGCGCCGGGTGCAGTCGGCGGAGACGTCCGGCCGCGCCCCCCAGCCGTGATCCCAGCGGCCCAGCACGCCGGGGGCGCAGCCGGCACCGTGCAGGAACGCCAGCCGCAAGCCGTCGAGTTCATCGGCGAGCCCCGAGAGGATCACCCCGCCGATGGCCGCGGCGCTCTCGGTGGGGTTGCCCAGCAGGTTGATGAGGTAGTGGTGGCCGAGGCCCGGCCCCGGCAGCTGCATGGGGTGCACGATCATGCACATCCCCAGGCGGTGCGCCTCGACGAGGACGCTGCGCAGAGGGTCGGTCTCGAAGGAGACGCCGCCGACCAGCGGTGGCACCGTCACGCCGCGGATCCAGTCGATGCCCGCCAGGCGGCGCAATTCGGCGATCGCCGCGTCCAGGTCGGCGAGCGGCAGCGACCCAAGGCCCCGCAGCCGTTCCGGCGCCTGCTCACACATCGCCACCAGCCCGTCGTTGACCGAGGCGACGAAGGCGGCGGCCCGGTCGGCGGGGGCGTCGAGGGCGAACGTGAACGGCGGCGGCGACATGGCCCGCACCGCCAAGCCGTACGTGTCCATGTCCTCGACGATCATGTCCATGTCGTACATCGTCACCGTCCTGATGGACAGTGAGAGGTTCCCCAGGTGCAGCTCGCCGTTCACCTCGCGCAACTGCAGCTCGCCGGTTGCGGTCGGTATGGCGAGGCAGTTCTCGGGCAGGACGTGCGCGTGGATGTCGATGGGACCGGATCGCATGGTTCTCCCCCGGCTGGGCAGCACAATCCCGCACAAGCTAGCGGGCGGTCGGCTTTAGCCCCCGGCCTTTGCCGGTTCCGTAAACTGGGAATCGTTGGTAAGCCCCTTGGCGTGAGGGCCCGGCGCCACCAGGGAAGGAGGTCCGGCCATAGTCGAATGGCTTGGGATTGAGCACCTGTTCGAGCTTTCCACGGGAGAGAAGGTCGCCGCCCTCTTCACCCCCCTCATAGTCTTCATCGCCATCGCGGTCCCGGCGGTGCTCCTGCCCGGCAAGTGGGTCCTCGGATACGCCACCGACGAGAGGACCGGCGAGCCCCGCAGGTACCGGCTCAACGGCCTCCTCGTCTTCGTCATCGCCAACCTCATCTGGGGCTTCGAGGTCATCCCCGGGCTGGAGCGCGAGTGGTTCTACCGCACTTCGCTCTACGCAGTCGCCGGCGGCACCGGCTTCGCAGTGCTCTTCACGGCCATCGCCGTCTACACCCAGCCGAAGACGAGGGACCGCAACCCCTTTGCCGACTTCTACGTCGGCCGCGTCCAGGAGATCCGCTTCTTCAAGGACCGCCTCGACCTCAAGATGACCTTCTACGTCGTCGGCAGCACGATGCTCGGCATCAACGCCATGTCGGGCGCCGCCTGGCACTACGAACAGTTCAGCCCCACCAACGAAGTCAACCCCGGCGTCTTCCTCTACGCCGCCATGTACACCTTCTACGTGTTCGACGACCACATCTTCGAGCGCGTCCGGCTCTACACCTACGACCTCCTCCACGAGCGGATGGGCTTCAAGATGTTCTGGGGCGACAACATCGCCTACGGCTGGCTCTACATCGTCCCCCTGTACGGCATGGCCGCCTACCCCAACCCCGGCTTCTCGACCGCCTGGACCTCCGTCTGGATCATCGGCACCTCCGCCGTGTTCCTCCTCGGATGGGGCATAGCCCGGGGCGCCAACATCCAGAAGTACACCTTCAAGCGCTGGCCCGAACGCAAGTTCCTCGGGATCATCGAGCCCCGCTACATCCAGGCCGGCGACCGCAAGATCCTAACCAGCGGTTTCTGGGGCGTCGCCCGCCACTTCAACTACATGGGCGAGTTCCTCTTCGCCGTGGCAGTGGGCCTCTCCTTCGGATATTTCGGCGTCGCCTGGTCGTGGACCTACCTGGCCTTCGCTGTCTGGTTGTTCACCACGCGCCAGTGGGAAGACGACGTGGCCTGCGCCAAGAAGTACGGCCAGGAGAAGTGGGCCGAGTACCAGGAGAAGGTGCCGTACCGCATCATCCCCGGCATCTATTGATGCCGGCGGAGCCTGCGCCCGCGTTCGGGGCCAGTCCGTTTCCGCTGGTTCTCCCCCGGATGGGTGGCACAATCCCGCGCACGCGAGCGCCCGGTCGCCGTGGCGCCCCGAATCCGGCCGATGCCGGGGCCGTGGATCTATTCCGCCAGTGAGACTCTTCTGCGACGACGTTGCTATGGCCGGATCGGTCTCAGCAACCGGTTGCCGCGGTGAGGGCCCGGCAGGCCTCGGCCATGCGTCCCTCCGAGAGGGTGGCGACATGTCGGCGGAAGGTGGAGCGGCCGATGGTGTGGATGTTGTCGAAGTTGACGACGCACACGGTCGGCACCCCGTCCCGTGCCGGCGTCAACTCGACCTCGGAGACGAGGTCCCGACGGGTGCGGGTCAGTCCGGCGACGACGACTGCGCCGATCCGCTCGGCGACGGGGTCGCGGGTCAGGACCAGCACGGGCCGATCGCCGCCGGGCGTGGCGGCGAACCAGATCTCACCTCGTCGCATCGGCCCAGTCCCCCCATTCGTCGGCCGGTCCCCAGTCGGCGATGGCCGCCAGCGACAGTTCGTCGTCGCTGTGGGGCGTCTCGGCCCAGGCCTCGGCATCATGCTCGCTCTCGAGCCGCAGGAGTTGGCGTCGCAGCGCGTCCCGCAGCAACTCGGAGCGATCGATCCCCAGGAGTTCGGCCCAGCGGGTCGCGCCGGCGGCCTGCTCCTCGGCGGTCCGGAAACTGAGCATCGTCATACGATAATCCTAATATGTATGACAACCGTCCGCTCGGGCCCGGCTCGCCATCGAGTCTTGACCCGCCATCGAGGGCCGGCCCGTCGGGCTCATCCGCCCGGCTCGAAAGTAGGGTCGGGCCGTGTCGATGCTGGTAGGGCGCCCGCGCGAACCGGCTGCCGGGAGCAGCCCGCATGCTCGGCGACCGATGCGTTGGGCACTGCTGGTCGCGGCCGTGCTGGCCGTGGCGCTGACGCTGTGGGGGGCGCTCGGGGGCTCGCTGCCCGCCGGACCGTTCGTGGCGCTGGAGGCGACGGGGTGTGGCGGCAGGTCGCTCGCCAGCGGGTTCGCCGTGGAGGACGACCTGGTGGTGACCGCGGCGCATCCCGTCGCCGGGCGCTCGCGGATAGCGGTCACCGATGTGCGGGGCCGGACCCGTGACGGATTCGTCGTCGCCCTGGACGCCGCGCTGGATGTCGCCGCGGTGCGGGTCCCGGGACTCGGGGCGGACACGGCCTCTCTCGCCCGGGGCGACGCCGCCGGGTTGGCCGCGGCCGGCAGCACCGGCGTCGTGGCATCGATGTCCCCCGGTGGCGAGCTGACCGCCAAGCCGGTCGAGGTGACCCGCCGGGTGCGGGCCACGATCGAGGACGTCTACTTCACCGGTCGGGTGGCTCGACGCGCCCTGGAACTGCGTTTCGACGGCGCCTACGGCGACTCGGGTGCCGCTGTGTTGAACCGCGACGACCTGGTCGTGGGCGTGGTGTTCGCCCGGTCGCGAACTCGTGACGATGTGGGTTACGCCGTGCGGGCGATCGAGCTGGCGGGTGTTCTGTCGCAGGTCGCCGAACTGCCCCGGCGCACTGCCTGCCCCTGAGGGTGCAGGCGGTGCCGTTCAGCCGCCGCTGAAAGGGAAACTCAGTTGCTCGTGCGCGGGCCCGCGGGTGCGCCCGTCGAGTTGCACGTAGCCGGGGACCTCGTCGTGGCGGGTGTCGAGGTAGATCTTCGCCTCGGGCGGGCCGCAGAACGGTCGGTGGCTCCAGCGGATCTCGACGTGGCCCCGCACCTCGCCGGGGCGCCCGTCGGAGCGCTCCCGGTAGCGGGCCGTCCAGTTCACCCGCGGTTGCCCGCGGCCGTCGGCCTCCACCCGGAACGACCGGATCTCGAACGCCTGGCGCCATTCCCAGGGCGTCACCACGCGGAGCCGCATCGTGCGGCGGGGATCGATCCCCAGGATGTAGTAAGTGGCCGAGTAGATGCGCAGTATCCGCCACAGCATGCGCTCCTGCTGCGCCGGCTCGCGCAGCGCCTTCCGCCAGCGGTCGGCCGATGCCTTGCTCACGCGGGCGATGAGAGCGTCGTATTCCGCTCGCAGTTCCGTCGGCATCCCGCGGGCACCGTGCTCCTTGAAGGCGGCTCGGAGTCGAACCCGCTGCGAAGAGTCCAGTGCTTCGGGCCCCTCCGGCATGTCCGCCAGATCCAGTAGGTCGAGCGCGCTGCGGTAGAGCGCCTCGTGTTGACGGCGCGCCACGTCGGCGAACCAGTCGCGGTGGCTCGCCTGGGGCGATGGGCCGAGGATCTCCTTGAACACGCGGGCCGGCGCCGTGTTGTGCAGGATCTGCGACAGGTACTTGCAACTGATCATGTAGACCCGGTCGATGAGCAGGTCGGCCGGTATGGCCTGATCGCCCGGTATCCGCCGGTCCCCACTCCACTCGATCAGCCGCGGCGCCCGCCCGTCGAGCCCCGCCGGATGGCGGGCGAAGAAGGCTCCATTGGCGAACGCCGCCAGTGCCAGCGCGTTGTACTTGCCGGTGTCCAGGATGCGCTCGAGCCGGTCCCAGCTCTCACTCCTGATGTCCAGGGACTCGGGTCGCTGCGCCCCCGCCGCCTCGAGCGACTCGCACCCGGTCGCGCCCAGCGCAGTGGCCAGCTCCGTGAGGGTGGTCCGGTCGTCAGGCACCTGAGTCGTCGAACAGCGGCGTGAACTGGAGTTCGATCAGGTCAGCCATCGCGGCGGAACCCGGCCCCCGCGAGGGCAGCCAGGTGCGCGATGCCGCCCGGCTCGCTGAGGTCGATGACGTCTCTGATCGGCTTGCCGGGACCGGTCACCGCGGCAAGTGCTTCGCGGCCGGCGGTTCCGTCCGGTGGCCGACCCGTCGTGAGGACGACGAGCGGAGCCGGGTCGGTGAGGTGTAGCACGGTCGCCTTCCCGATCGCCTTCCAGAGCGACTCGCTCGGGCTCAGCCCGGGTTGGGAGACTTGTGTGAATCCCCCCGAGACGTCGAAACGCCACATGTGACCTGTTGAATCGCATGCCGCAAAGCTGACTTTGATGCCATCACAACAATGCACGTCTCTCTTGATGTTGCAGAAACCCGCCTCGCGGATCAGGAGGCGCGCGATCTGGCTTGCGCTGCGGCCCTCTCGCAACGCTCGGGATTGAGGATCGTCGATGCCGGGTTGGTTTCCGTTCGGTGTCGGCCCGACCGAGACGTCCCAGCGGCGTGAGCCGTTGCGTTCCCCGTTGCTGCGCCCTTCGGCACCGATGCGCTGCCGGGCGAGGGCGACGTAGTCGGCGTCTGTATCGAATCCGACGTAGTGGCGGCCGGTGCGGATCGCTGCAAGTGCGGTCGTGCCCGCACCCATGAACGGATCGAGAACGAGATCGCCACGATAGGTGTACAGGTCGATCAGACGCTGCGGGAGTTCAACGGGGAACGGAGCGGGATGGCCGACGCGGGTGGCCGAGGCGGGCCGGATCTCCCACACATCGGTCGTCGCCTCCATGAACTCGTCAGCCGTGGCCGAGCCGACGGCTGGCAGGTCACGGTCGGCCCGCACGGCTGCGCGCTGCGCTCGGTCGAAACGCCCCTTCGAGGCGACGACCACGCGCTCCGTGAGATCCCGCAGGACCGGCGTTCCGGGCCGCTGGAACGAGCCCCAGGCGCAACTGCCACCGGCTCCGCGGGCCTTCTGCCAGATCACCTCGCCGCGCAGCAGCAGCTTGAGACGGTTCTGCAGGATGTCGATCACGTCTGCCGACAGCGATCGGTACGGCCGACGCCCCAGGTTCGCCACGTTCACGGCGATCCGCCCGCCTGGCTCCAGCTTGCGGACGCACTCGGCGAACACGTCGTGCAGCATCTCCAGGTAGTCGATGTAGCTGGCGGGGACGTGGCCCTCGCCGATCGCCTCCTCGTACTCCTTGCCGGCGTAGTAGGGCGGTGACGTGACCACGAGTGCCACCGATGAGTCTGCGATGTCGCCGTGACGGTCCATCCGGCGGGCGTCGCCCACCCAGAGCCGGTCGACGCAGCTGGGACGAGCCACCTCGGAGTCCGCGCTGATCTCCGGCACCGGGAACCGGCTGTAGAACGCGGTCGCATCGTGGGCTTCGCGTCGCCCCACTCCGAAGTTGGACGTGGAGGTGTTCGCTCGCCGCCGCTCTGGTCTGCTCACGCCGCCTCCGAAACGGTCCCTAAGTGCTGGTCAACCGGGGTGAGCTGCGGGAAACCTCCCGGTCAACACCTGTGCGCAACCTACACGAGCGGTGTGACAGTCTTGGGGAATCCAAGGGGACGGAGGTCGTGATTCGCGGGCATCCGCAGGGCGGCAATGGAGGATGGCGATGAGTGAGATTCGAGTGGTGCTCTGCGGCGTCGGCGGTGTGGGGCGGAACGTTGCCCGCCTGGTCCTTTCCCGACGAGGCGGGGACGTGGTGGCGGCCTGCAGCCGGAACCCCGACCTGCGAGGACGTGACGTCGGCGAGCTGGCGACCGGCGAGGCGAGCGGCGTGATCGTGACCGACCGCGACACCGCCCTGGCGACACCGGCGGACCTGTTGCTGATCGCCACCACGTCGTTCGTCGCCGAGGTCGCCGACGACATCGCCGCCGGTGTGGCCGCCGGCCTGAACGTGATGTGCACGGCCGAGGAGATGGGTTACGCCTGGGCGATCGACCCTGCCTTCTCCGATGACATCGACGCCGCCGCGCGGACAGCGGGCGTGACCGTGATCGGCGCGGGCGCAAACCCGGGCTACATCTACGAGGTCCTCGGCTTGGCGCTCACGGGCGCCACCTGCCGGGTGGACCGCATCGATGTGCGCCGTGTGGTGGACCTGTCGCGATTCAGCGCCACCGTGCAGCGACGGCTCGGCCTGGGCTTCGACCCCGACGACCACGCCGCCGGGGTGGCGGCGGGCCGCATCTACGGTCACATCGGCTACCCCCACACCATGCGCACCTTCGCCCGCCGCTTCGGCCGCACGGTGGAGCGCTTCGGTGAGACCATCGACCCGATCCTTGCGCCGGAGGCCATCGACACGGTGGCGGTGCCCATCGCCGCGGGCCAGTCAGCAGGGTTCAAGCAGGTCACCTCCGGCCACACCGGCGACGGCGACGAGCCGTGGTTCACGGCCACGTTCCTCGGCCACGTGGACCTGGCGTCCATCGACCTGGCCCCCGAGGATTCCTACAACGTGTCCGGCGATCCCGACCTGCACGCCGTCGTCCGCCCCGGCTTCAACCCGCAGGCCACCACGATGGCGGTGCTCGTCAACATGATGCCCCACGTCGTCGCCGCCCGGCCCGGCTTGCTCTCGGTGACCGATCTGCCGATCCCGGCGCCCTGGGGCTGATCTGGATCCCGGCTTTCGCCGGGATGACCGTGGGGTAGCCGGCTCCGACCCCCTTGGGGTTGGATCGCATTCCGGCTTTCGCCGGGATGACGGTTCGTGTAAGCAAGGCGGGGTCGCGACGCAGGCAAGAGGGGGAGACCAATGGTCAGGGATGCATCGGGCTGGATCAGCGAGCTGCTCACCGAGGCTTCGGAGATGCCCGCGCCGGAGATCTCGCCGACCGGGGTGCTGCAGTACTCCGAGACGCTGGGCCGGCGGGTTCGCGCGGACACCACCTGGGAGTCCCACGCCGTCGCCACCTACACGCGGGCGATCGAGGCCATCGAGGCCGGGCAGTGGGCCGTGGCCGCCGAGTACGTGGACTTCTTCTACGACGAGGCGGCGGTCATCCACGGGTTCTTCCAGGGCCTCATCCCCGACGCCGTCGAATTCCTGGCCGAGCGGGGCGTCGGCCGGCCGCAGCTCCTGGAGTTGAACCGGCGACTCATCGACCTGATCCGCCTGCCGGACGGGCGGCCGTTCGTGTCCAGCGTGCGCTGGGCGGAGTTCGAGGCCGAGATGCGGCGCTGCCTGGTGGCCGTCGGGGCGCAGGACCGAGACGAGGCACTGGAGTCCCTCGCCGAGTTGAAGGAGATCTGGCGGCAGGTGCAGGACCGCGACGTGGACCACCTCTACGGCCTGCTGAACGAGGCGGTCGTCTACTGGGGCGAGGAGGCGGTCGGGGACTTCTGGAGCGCCATCATCGGCCCGCTGTTCGAGTCGCGCTACGAGAAGTTCGACATCAAGAAGAACCCCTGGTCGGAGTCGCTGTGGACCAACGTCTACCTGGCCATGGAGGCGATGCGCGGCCACTTGGTGGGCCCCGAGCGGGACGGCAACATGGAATTCAGCGAGGACGAGGACCGCTACACGTGGCGCTTCGATCCCTGCGGCAGCGGCGGCCGCTCGATGCTGGTCGACGCCGTGGAGGGCTCGCCGCCGCGCATGGAGTCGCCCTTCGATTTCGGCGTGTTCGACGAGGAGTTCGACTTCGCCTGGAACACCAAGGGGGTCTGCTACTACTGCGTGAACTGCTGCATGGTCATGCAGTTGATGCCCATCGACCACTTCGGCTACCCCGTGCGGGTCACCGAGCCGCCGACCTACCCCAACGACGGCACCGCCAAGTGCACCTGGCACGTCTACAAGGACCCTGCCAAGGTGCCCGAGCGCTACTACACCGACGTGGGCCGCCAGAAGCCGGACGTGATCCCGGGGCTCGAAGCCGCAGACGACTCTGACTGATCGAAGGGGGCGCTGCAGCCGATCCGAGCACGGTTCCAGTCACAGACTGAGACATCTATCGAGCGACGTCGCCAACCGGCGAGAAGGAGACATCCATGAGCAACTCCGACGCACCCGAGCGGGTGGTGCTCCTGACCGGGGCGGGCGGCGGACTGGCCGGCGCGGCGGCCCGGATCCTGGCTGAGCGCGGCGGTTACCGGCTCGCCCTGGTGGACAACCGCACCGACGCCCTCGACGGGACGCTGGCCGACGTGCGGGCGCTGGGCGCCGAGGCGCACGGCATCGTCACCGACCTCGGCGACCCCGAGCAGGTGGAGTCGGTGGTGCCGCAGGCGGTGGCCCGCTTCGGGCGCGTCGACGCCCTGGTGAACGCCGCCGCCGTGCTGTTCCGCACGGAACTAGAGGAGATCACCGCCGAGCGGTTCGACTTCGTGTACCACATCAACGCCCGGGCGCCGCTGCTGCTCTGCCGCGCCGCCATGGCCGACATGGCCAAGCGCGGCTGGGGCCGGATCGTGAACGTCACGTCCACCGGCGTCTACGAGGGCGGCTTCACCACCACCTCGCTGCTGTACGAGACCACCAAGGGCGCGGTGGCGGTGATGACCAAGATGTTCGCCAACTTCGGGGCGGCCGACGGGATCCTCGTCAACACGGTCTGCCCTGGCGCCATGCGCACCCGCATGCTCACCGAGCAGACCGACCCGGCGCTGCTCGCCAAGGCTGAGCGCGAGATGATCCCGCTGGGGCGCCTCGCCGAGCCGCACGAGGTCGCCGAGATCATCGTGTGGCTGCTCAGCGACGCCAGCAGCTACGCCACCGGCGCCGAGTTCGACATCACCGGCGGCATCGCCCTGCACTGAGCCGCACGCCCTTGCCGCCTGCGCATCGCCGCCGCAGACCCGGCGGCGGAACTTGGGTGAGTTCTCTGGGCTATACAACAAAAAGTCACCCCAAGTTCGCTGTACCGGTGGAGTCAGGCGCATTGGGCGGAACGTTAGTGTCTCCGAGATGACAGAGCGCAGGTTCGAGGGGAAGGTGGCGCTCGTCAGCGGTGCCGAGGGAGGCATCGGGGGTGCCACGGTGGAGCGGCTGGCCGCCGAGGGGGCGGAGGTGTGGGCCGCCGTGCTGCCCGGTCTGGAGCCGCCGGCGGGCCATCCCGCTGTTGAGGTGGACGTCACCGTCGAGGAGCACTGGACGGCGGCCTTCGACGAGGTGGTCGAGACCTCCGGGCGCTTCGACGTGCTCGTGAACAGCGCCGGGATCCTCGGCAGCGGGACCGCCGAGGAAACCAGCCTCGACCAGTGGCACCGCGTCCTGGGCGTGAACCTCACCGGCACCTTCCTCGGCTGCCGGGCCGCCGTCCCGCACATGCGCCGCAGCGGCGGGGGGGCCATCGTCAACATCAGCTCCTTCGCCGGCCTGCGCGGCCTCTACGGCATGGTGTCCTACGCCACCTCCAAGGGCGGCGTCATCACGCTCACGCAGTCGCTGGCCAAGGATCACGCCACCGACGGCATCAGGGTCAACGCCGTGTGCCCCGGCTCGGTCGACACCCCGATGATCGCGGCGGTGGTTGCCGCCGCCGACGATCCGGAGGCACGGCTGGCGCGAACCGTCGAGGGCTACCTCATCGAGCGCCTCGGCCGACCCAGCGAGATCGCCGCTGCCATCGCCTACCTGGCCAGCGACGACGCCTCGTTCATCACCGGCCAGGCGCTCCCCGTCGACGGGGGCCGAACGATCCACTGAATCCCGGCGTTCGGAGCGGCAACCACTAGGGGCGCCGGCCCGCTCTCGCTCGTCGCGCGGCATTCATAGCCCGGCTCGCGAAGAGGGCACGTATCTTTCTCTGTTTTGATGCTTTTCGCTCTATGTCGATCACCGTTACCGTCGACCATAAGGAAGACGGTGATCGTTCATACCTCGCCGGCGGATCGCTAGGAGGCTCGAGATGAGTATCGAACCGGCCGGACCGAATCAGAAGATCAGGACGCTTGCCCCCAGGGTCACGGTCGTTGTGGTCCTCATTGCGGTAGTGACCCTGATAGCGGTGGGCCTCGTTCTCGCCGGGCCGGCCTATGCCGGGTAGACGGCCCCATCGGCGGGCTGCTAGATGGCGGTCCAGCCTCCGTCGATCCTGATGGCCGAGCCGGTGATCATGGCCGAGGCGTCCGACGCCAGGAAGACGACGGCGCCGGTGACGTCGTTGACCTGGGCGAGCCGCCCTATCGGGATGCGTCCGAGGGTGTCGGCCAGGAAGGCCTCGTCCTCGAAGAAGGGCGCCGTCATGGGAGTCACGACATAGGTGGGGCACACACTGTTGACCCTGATGCGATGCGGGGCCAGGTCGATGGCCATGGCCTTGGTCATGCCCTCCACGGCGTGCTTGGAGGCGCAGTAGACCGAGCGGCGCCCCCCGCCGACGTGGCCCATCTGCGAGGAGATGTGGATGATGCTGCCACCCTCGCCTGCGGCGGCCATCTTGGCGGCCACGGTCTGGGCCACGAAGAAGGCTCCCGTGACGTTGATCCGCATGATGGCGTCGAACGCCTCCCGGGTGACCTCCAGGAACGGCTGCGGCCGGTTCGTGCCGGCGTTGTTGACCAGGACGTCCCAGTGGCCCGGGGCTCCGCCGATCACCTCGGTCACCGCGTCGACGTCGGTGCAGTCGCAGACCAGCACGTCGGCCTCCCCGCCGGCAGCGGTGATCGCCTCGGCGGCATGCTCCAACTCGCTGCGGGTGCGACTCAGCAGCGTGACGTGGGCACCGGCGGCCGCCAGCGCCTCGGCGCATGCCAGGCCGATGCCGCGCCCGGCGCCGGTCACCAGCGCTCGCCGGCCGTCCAGCCGCAGGCCGCGCCCGGGCAGGCTCCCGAGGCCGGCGGGGGCCGTCGTCTCGCTCACGCCAGCCGCCGCACCCTGATGTCGGCCTGGGCCTTGTGGCCGGCGAAGCCCTCCAGGGCGCAGAGCCGTGAGCAGTACTCGCCCAGCAGCACCGAGGCCTCGTCGGTCAGCACCTTCTGGTAGGTGCAGGTCTTCAGGAACTTGCCGACCCACAGCCCGCCCGTGTAGCGGGCCGCCCGGCGGGTGGGCAGCGTGTGGTTGGTGCCGATGACCTTGTCGCCGTAGGACACGTTGGTGCGGTCGCCCAGGAACAGCGAGCCGTAGTTGGTGAGCCTCTCGGCGAACCAGTCCGGGTCGGCGGTCATCACCTGCACGTGCTCGGAGGCGATCTCGTCGGCGAGCCGCACGATCTCGTCGTCGCTGTCCGCCACGATCACCTGGCCGTAGTCGCGCCAGGCCGTCCCGGCGATCTCCCCGGTCGGCAGGATCTCAAGCTGCCGTTCCACCTCGGCCATGGTGGCCACGGCCAGGTCCTCCGATGTGGTCAGCAGGACCGCCGGCGAAGTGGGACCGTGCTCGGCCTGGCCCAGCAGGTCGGTGGCGCAGATCTCCCCGTCGCTGGTGCCGTCGGCGATGACGAGCGTCTCGGTGGGTCCGGCCAGCAGGTCGATGCCGACGCGCCCGAACAGCTGGCGTTTGGCCTCGGCCACGAACGGGTTGCCGGGGCCCACCAGCATGTCCACCGGTGCCATCGTGGAGGTGCCGAGTGCCATGGCGCCCACGGCCTGCACACCGCCGAGGCAGTAGATCTCATCGGCGCCCCCGAGGTGCTGGGCGGCGATGATGGCGGATGCGGGACGACCCTGGAACGGCGGGGCACAGGTCACGATGCGCGCCACGCCGGCCACCTTGGCGGTCACCACCGACATGTGTGCCGAGGCCACCAGCGGGTACTTGCCGCCGGGCACGTAGCAGCCCACCGATCCGACGGGGATGTTCTTGTGCCCCAGGATCACCCCGGGCAGCGTCTCGGCCTCCACGTCCTGCAGCGAGTCGCGCTGGATCTTGGCGAAGTTGCGGATCTGCTCCTGGGCGAAGCGCACGTCGTCGAGGGTCTCATTGGGGATCTCGTCGAGGGCCGAGGCGATCTCGTCGTCGCTGAGCCGGAAATCGGCAGGGTCCCAGTCGTCGAAGCGGATCGACAGTTCCCGCACCGCCTCGTCGCCGCGGCGCTCGATGTCGTCGAGGATCTTCGTCACCGTGTCCCGGACCTGGTCGTCGCGGGCGCGCTTTTCGTCCTCGGCGATTCCTGTCTTGAGCCAGCGGGCCATGTCTTCTCCTGCTCGTCGGTCGTCGGCGGCCTGCGGCGCCGGCTGCAGCGGTGCGGCGCCGCGCCGGGGCGTGAACCTATCGGGGCGGTCGGCGTTCAGCCTCCGCCGGCGAACCGGGGCTCCGGCAGGCCGCTCACGCCGGCGTCGACGGCGAAGACGCCGCCGGCCTGCGGCTGGCCCGGTCCGGTCGGGAAACCGCCGCCCGGCCCGATAGACGTGACGAAGATCGTGTCGAGGTCGGCGCCGCCGAAGGCCGGCATCGTGGGGATCTCCACGGGCAGTTCCACGAGACGGTCGATCTCGCCATGTGGCGTCAGGCGGGCCAGCGCCCAGCCGAACGCGCAGGCCGACCAGTAGCAACCGGTCTCGTCCACCGCGGCACCGTCGGGCACGCCCGGCAGCTCCGACCAATCCGAGAACACCTCGGGGTCGCTTGCGGTGCCGGTGTCGGAGTCGTAGCGGTAGCGCCACACCGTCGATCGCATCGAATCGGCGAAGTACATGCGGTCACCCTCGGGTGAGAAGGCCAACCCGTTGCAGACGCCGGCGCCGTCGCGCACCACGGTGTGCGTGCCGTCGGGGTCGACGCGGTGCAGCTGCCCGGCGAAGACCCCTTCGGTCGCATGCTCGTCCATGCTGCCGACCCAGAACCGGCCCACCCGGTCGCACTTGCCGTCGTTCATGCGGTTGGACGCCTGACCGGGTTCCAGGTCGAGCCACGGCGTGAAGGACCCGTCGCCGGGGTCGAGCCAGCCGACGCCGTTGCGCACCGACACCAGCAGCCGGCCGTCGCCGCACAGCGCCATCGAACCGGGCTTGTCGGGCATGGGCCATGACTGCTCGGCGCCGCCCACGGGGTCGTAGCGCCGGACGGTCCTGCCCTCGATGTCGAGCCACCAGAGGACGCCCGCCTCGGTGTCCCAGACGGGGGACTCGCCCAGCAGAGCCCCGACGCCGGTCACGTACTCAGCCACCTGATCCCCTCTCACTCGCTTGCTCCCGCCGCCTCCGGTTGCACTCGACGGGCACGGTCGACCCGCACATTCGAGCGCATCTCAACCGTACTCTCCGGCCGTCTCGTCCTGCTGCCGCCGGTGCCCGTCCGGCCGTGCCTGCCGCCGTCCGCCCCGTCGTCGCCGGCGCCGGGGTGCAACGTCATCGCCGGACGTGACGCCCATGAGACGCGACGACTAATGTCCGCGGTTGTTGGAGGCGGTCGAAATCCGTCCAGCCACCAGCGGAATTGTCGGAAACGGACGCCCGCTTGGGCGGGCCGGTAAAGGGGGTTGCCATGTACCCGCCGTCGTTCGACTTGACGGTGGCCCGTTCCGTGGCCGAAGCCGTCGCAGCACTGGGCGAGGGGGGTGAGGACGCCCGCATCCTGGCCGGGGGTCAGAGCCTGATCCCCATGTTGAAATTCCGGCTCGCGGCCCCGTCGCTGCTCGTGGACATCAATGAGGTCGCCGGCCTCGATGTCCTGGAGCGGGCGAACGGACACCTCAGGATCGGCGCGACCGTCCGCCATGCCGACATCGTGGCCTCGGATCTGCCTTCGGGCGCCGTGGCCTCGGCGGCGCCATGGATCTCCGACCCGCTGGTGCGCAATCGCGGCACGGTCTGCGGCTCGGTCGCCCATTGCGATCCCGAGGGCGACTGGAACTCGGTGCTGCTCGCAACGGGGGCCACGGTCGTGGCGACCGGACCCGACGGTCAGCGGCCCATCGACATCGCCGATTTCGTGGTCGACTTCTTCACCAACAGCCTCGCCCCCGGCGAGATGGTCGCCGAGGTCCACGTCCCGGTGCCCGCAGGGGCCTCCGGCGGTGCCTACATGAAGCTGGAGCGCAAGATCGGCGACTATGCCACCGTCGGTGTGGCCACCCACCTCGAACTGGGCGGCGACGGGCGGATCAGTGCCGCCGGAATCGGCATGACATCGGTGGCGCCGATCAACCGCAAGGCGATCGGCGCCGAAGCGATCCTGGTGGGCGAGACGCCCAGCGACGACCTGTTCGCCGCCGCAGCCGAAGCGGCCGCGGCGGCATCGGAGCCGCGCAGCGACGTGCGGGGCTCGGCTGGATGGAAGCGGAATGTGGTGCGGGTCTACACCCGGCGGGGGCTCGATGCGGCCCTGGCGCAGGCGCAGGCCGGCTGAGGAGGAGTTCAGACATGGAGATCAGTGTCACCATCAACGGCACCGCCCAGTCCCACGACGTCGAGCCGCGGCAGTTGCTCGTCGACTACGTCCGCTCGACGGTGGGGCTGACCGGCACGCACATCGGCTGCGACACCACCAGTTGCGGCGTCTGCACCGTCTTGCTGGACGGGGTGCCCGTCAAGGCGTGCACCATGCTCGCCGCGCAGGCCGACGGCCACGACGTCACCACCGTCGAAGGTCTCAAGGCCGACGGGCAGCTGCACGCCATCCAGAAGGCCTTCAAGGAGAACCACGGCCTGCAGTGCGGGTTCTGCACCCCGGCCATGATGCTCGTGGGCGCCGCCCTGCTGGAGTCCAACGACGACCCCTCCGAGGACGAGATTCGCTGGGCGATCTCCGGCAACCTCTGCCGGTGCACCGGATACATGAACATCGTCAAATCCATTCAGGCCGCAGCGGCCGAAGGGAGCGCGCAATGACGGCAACCCCGGATCTCTCCACCCCGCCGGAGATCGGCGGAATCGGACACAGCGTGCTCCGCCAGGAGGACGACCGGCTCATCGAAGGTCAGGGAGACTTCCTGGACGACCTGGTCCTGCCGGGCATGCTGCACATGGCCATCCACCGCTCTCCGGTGGCGCACGCCCGCATCCGCGGCATCGACACCGCGGCGGCTTCGGCCGTCGACGGGGTCATCGCCGTGGTCACCGGCGAGCTGATGGCCGCGCACAACCTGGCCTGGATGCCGACCCTGTCGGGTGACACCCAGGCGGTGCTCGCCACCGACAAGGTGCGCTACCAGGGCCAGGAGGTGGCGGCGGTGATCGCCACCGACCCGTACATCGCCGCGGACGCGGCCAGCCTCGTCGAGGTGGACTACGAGATGCTGCCGGCGGTCACCGGCCCCCAGCAGTCGCTGTCGGCCAGCGCGCCGGTGATCCGCGACGAGAAGGAGGGCCAGACCGACAACCTGGTCTACACCTGGGAGAACGGTGACGCCGAGGCCACCGACGCGGCCTTCGCCGCCGCCGCCAAGGTGGTGTCGCTGGAGACGTTCTACCCGCGCTCGCACCCGGCGCCGCTGGAGACCTGCGGCATCGTGGCCGACGTCAACTCGGTGACCGGCCAGGCCACGGTGTACCTCACGTCGCAGGCACCGCACGCCCACCGCACGCTGTTCGCCCTCGTGGCGGGGCTGCCGGAGCAGAAGATCCGCATCGTCTCGCCGGACATCGGCGGCGGTTTCGGCAACAAGGTGCCCATCTACCCCGGGTACGTGGTGGCCACCGCCGCCTCGCTGCTGCTGGGCACGCCCGTGAAGTGGATCGAGTCGCGCAGCGACAACCTGATCTCCACGGGGTTCGGGCGCGACTACCACATGCGCGGCGAGCTGGCGCTCGACGACGACGGGCGCATCCTGGCACTCCGGGCCGACGTGCTGTCGGACCAGGGCGCCTTCTACTCCGACGCCCAGCCGTCCAACTTCCGGGCGGGCCTGTTCCACGTGGTGACCGGGTCCTATGACTTTCCGGCCGCCCACGTCACCTGCAAGGGGGCATTCACCAACAAGGCGCCCGGCGGGGTGGCCTACCGCTGCTCGTTCCGCATCACCGAGGCCTCGTACCTCATCGAGCGCCTCGTGCAGAACGCCGCCTACGAGATCGGCATGGACCCCGCCGACTTCCGGTTGCTGAACTTCATCCGCTCCGACCAGTTCCCGTACACCACGCCCACCGGATTCGTCTATGACTCCGGCGACTACCACACCGCCATGCGCAAGGCCATGGACGAGGTGGGCTATGCGGAGTTGCGGGCCACCCAGGCGGCGGCGCGGGAGGAGGGCCGGCTGATCGGCATCGGCATCGCCCACTTCACCGAGGCCGTCGGGGCCGGGCCGTCGCGCACCTACGACATCGCCGGGTTGAAGATGTTCGACTCGGCCGAGTTGCGGGTGCACCCCACCGGCAAGGCCATCCTGAAGCTCGGGGTGAAGACCCAGGGCCAGGGCCACGAGACCACGTTCGCCCAGATCGTGGCCAGCGAGTTGGGTATCCCCGTCACCGACATCAAGGTCGTGCACGGTGACACCGACAACACGCCGTACGGCCTCGGCACCTACGCCTCGCGTTCCACGCCCACCAGCGGGGCGGCCACGTCGATGGTGTCGCGCAAGCTGGCCGACAAGGGCCGCAAGATCGCCGCCCACCTGCTGGAGGCAGCCGAGGCGGATATCGACCTGGCCGCCGGCACCTTCTCGGTGCGCGGCACCCCGGAGCGCTCAGTGACCATCCAGGACGTGGCGTTCGCCGCCTACACCAACATGCCCGAGGGCCTCGAGCACGGCCTCGAGGGCGTCAGCTACTACGACCCGCCGAACCTGACGTTCCCCTACGGCAGCTACATCGTCGTCGTCGAGGTGGATGCCGACACCGGTGTCTGGAAGGTGGACCGCATGGTGGCGCTGGACGACTGCGGCGTGCGGATCAATCCCATGATCGTGGAGGGCCAGATCCAGGGCGGGCTCACCGAGGGCTTCGCCAAGAGCTCCATGCAGTGGATCACCTTCGACGACGACGGCAACTGCATCGGGTCCAACTTCATGGACTACCTGGTGCCGACCGCCTGGGAGACGCCGCGCTTCGAGCTGCTGGAGACCTGCGTGCCTTCTCCGCACCATCCCATCGGGGCCAAGGGTGTGGGGGAGTCGGCCACCGTCGGCTCGCCGGCCGCGTACGTGAACGCGGTCATCGACGCCCTGGCCCACCTCGGCGTCCGCAACATCGACATGCCGGTGCTGCCCGACCGGGTCTGGGACGCCATCGAATCGGCCTCGTAGCGAGCGGCTTTCTCGGCCGGGATCTGCGGCTGTCCGGGTGGCGCTGCCGGTGGCGCTCCGGCGGTCTAGAAGGCCCGCATGCGCTGGCCCCCGGCATCACCGCCCTCGGTTGTTTGGAGCGGCCCCGCTCCCTCGGCCGGGATTTGCGGTTGTCCGGGTGGCGCTGCCGGTGGCGCTCCGGCGGTCTAGAAGGCCCGCATGCGCTGGCCCCCGGCAACCCCACCCTCGGGGGTTGCTGTCCCCGTCCCTCCCTGGTCTGTCCGTCCGGGCGGGGGTCCGGGGTGCCGCTCTGCTCCTTCATGGCAGGCCAAAGGCGTCGCAGCCCGACCCCCCGACCCCCCGCCCTCGCGGGGTTGTCCCGCGAGACGTAGCGCTGTGACTCTCTCCGTCCTGCGGGAGGCTGTGGCGCTGGCTGAGTCGCGGACGCCTTTCGTGCTGGCGACTGTGGTTTGGCGGCGGGGACCTTCTTCGGGGCAGCAGGGGTCGAAGGCGGTGATCTTGGCCGACGGGACGGTGCGGGGCTGGCTGGGCGGGGCTTGTGCGGAGCCGACCGTGGTGGTGCAGGCACGGGAGGCGTTGCTGGACGGCGAGCCCCGGTTGCTGCTGCTCGGCGATGTGGAGGATCCGTCGGGCGGCGCCGCCGGCTTGGGGGAGGAGACGGTCGGCTGTGGCTCGGAGAGCGGCGGCGGGCCCGGGGGGACGTACTCGGTGCCGATGGCGTGTGAGAATGACGGTGCCCTGGAGGTTTACTTGGAGCCCGTCCCGCCCCGCCCGCAACTCGTGGTCATCGGCCGTTCGCCGGCCGTCGCCGCACTGACGCTGATGGGCCGGGCGCTGGAGTGGGACGTGGCCGTCATCGACGACGGCGGCTCGGCCGACGAGCACCCGGTGCCGGCGTTGGTGCGCAACACGCTGGACCTGTCCGGACTGGGTGTGGGCGTCGGCTCTGCCGTGGTGGTCGCCACCCAGGGCCACTACGACGACCTGGCCCTCGAGGCGGCCCTCGCCACCGACGCCGCCTACGTGGGGCTGGTGGCGGGGCACAAGCGGGCCGACGCCGTCGCCGAGAACCTGCGGGGGCGTGGTGTATCCGACGAGGACTTGGCGCGCATCCAGGCGCCTGCGGGGCTCGACCTGGGACGTCTCTCCAACCGCGAGTTGGCGGTGGCGATCATGGCCGACCTCGTGGCGCGGCGGGCCTCGGGTGAGTTGTCGCGCTGGGGGGCGGTGCCGGAGGCGCCGGAGACGGCGACCGATCCGGTCTGCGCCATGACGGTCCTGGTGGCCGGCGCCAAGTACCACTCGAATCACGACGGGGTCGACTACTGGTTCTGCGCCGCCGGCTGCAAGAAGGCCTTCGACGCCGACCCGGCCGCCTTCCTGTGAGCCGGGCGGGCAGCTCGAACCGGGCACGACGGCGTCCGGCTATCGAGCCCGCCGCGGCGGCCGCCCCGTGAGTTCCGGACCGCCGCTGCGCTGGGGGCTGATCGGCGCCAGCGACATCGCAGCCCGGTGGGTCCTCCCGGCGATGCGCGACTGCGGCGACTCCGTCGAGTTCGTCTACAGCTCCACGGCGGCGTGGGCGTCGGAGTACGCCGCCGCCAACGGGATCACCCATGCGACCGACGACTTCGCCCGAGCCTGCGAGTGGCCGGACGTCGACGCCGTCTTCGTCTCCGGCGTCAACGAGCGCCACGCTTCCCAGACCATCGCCCTGGCCGCGGCCGGCAAGCACGTGCTGTGCGAGAAGCCGATGGCGCTCACGGTCGCCGATGCCCGCGGGATGATCGACGCCGCCGAGCGTCACGGCGTCGTGCTGGCGATCAACCATCATCTGCCCGGCGCCGGCACGCACCGCACGATCCAGCGGCTCGTCTCGGAGGGTTCCCTCGGGGTGCCGCTGGCGGTACGCATCAGCTTCGCCATCATGGTGGGTGATCGGTACCGGGCCTGGCGGGTGAAAGACCCGATCGGCGGCGGCGCGATCCTGGACCTCACCACCCACAGCGTCTCGGTGGCCCAGGCCATCCTGGGCACCACCGCCACCGAGGCCGCAGCCGTCGCGGTCCGCCAGGGCCCGTGGGCCACGCCGGGCGACGGCGGCCCGCTGGACGCGGTCATGGCGGTGCTGCGCTTCGGCGACGTGCCGGTGCAGACGCATGACGCCTACACGGTCGAGCACTGCCCGACCACCGTGGAGGTCATCGGCACGGAGGCCTCCGTGATTGCCGCCGGCGTCCTGGCCCAGGAGCCCGCCGGCACGCTCTGGCGCGTCGTCGGCGAAGAGATGACCGAGATCGACGTCCCCGACCGCCGCAACCTCTACGAGATCGTCATCGACGGCGTCCGCTCGGCAATCGCCGGCACCGGCCGCCCCACCGTCAGCGCCACCGAAGGCCTCTCCGCCCTGGCCGGAGCCCTCGCAGTAGCCGAATCCGCCAGAACCGGCCGCACCGTCCAGGTAGCCGACGTCGACTGACCGACCACCCGTGTCGGTGGCATCCCCGTCCTGCCGACCGTCCGGGCGGCGACTTCGCACAGAGCCGAACAGGAAAGGGATCCGACATGAAGAAGGTGATCATCGGAGCACTGCTCGTCCTCGGGGTAGTGGGCTCGTTGCTGTTCGTGGCAGCGCCGGTCGGAGCGGAGACCGAACCCGAGGAGTGCCTGCAGACGGACCACCCCGAGATCGAACGGTTGAGGGGCACGTATTACTGGCTGGAGGAGGCCGCCGACCGCGCAAATGTCGTTCTCGTGGATTCGTTCGACGGGCCGGCCGCCGGAACGGCAACACACCTGCTCGCAAGGGTGCGAATTCTGAAGAGGTACTGCAATGACACGTTCTTGCGGATCTATCTCCACGAGATGGCTCACATATTCCACAGGAACAACAGCGTCTATGTCGATCCGATCCTGCGCTCAGGATTCCGGGAGCGATATTGCCGGATGCTCGAGGGGGAGTTCTTCGCCGACACGATGGCGTACATCTTCGATCCGCGACCGCAGAGTCCGTCCTACTACTGGCGCGCGGTCGTCGATTCCTCGGAGTGGTTGTACGACTTCGCGAAGAGACAGAACCGGCACGAGTCCAATGCGGATGACTGTACGGATCTGTCGATAGCGGTCATTCCATCGTGCGACGACTTACGTGACGTCGAGCACATTCTGCAGGAGGAGCAGGAGGACATCGAACTCCCGACGGTGCATTGCGCATCCGTCTACGACCCCGAAAGCCCCGACCCCGACGGCGAGGCCGACGGTCCCGACCCCGACGGTCCCGAACCCGGCACTGAGGCGGGCGAGTGAGGCGGAAGACGGCAGTGCATCACTTCGTCGGCTCCCGGTTCACGACGGTTCGGCGGGGGGAGTTGTCGAAGGGCGTATTGGCAGCGATGCTCCGGCAACTGGGTATCGACAGGAGGGAGTTCTGAGAGGTGATCTACACCTATCCCTGTGACCTCGCTCGCGACGCGGATGGCGAACTGGTGGTCAGTTTCGCCGACGTGCCGGAAGCAATCACCGGCGGAGCGGACAGGTTCGAGGCTCTCAGCATGGCTGAGGATGCACTCGCCGCCGCTCTAGCCGGCTACGTGCATGGGAAGCGGGACATTCCGGCACCCAGTGCCGTCGTCGATGGCCAGGAACTGGTCGCCGTGCCGACCGTCGTTGCCGCCAAGCTCGCCCTGTATTCCGCCATGCGCGACCAGCACATCACCAAGGTGGAACTCGCTCGCCGGTTGGGTGTCAGCGAGTCAGCGGTCCGGAAGCTGACCAACCCCGACCACGGCTCCCACATCGGCCAGGTCCAGAAGGCACTCCAAGCCGTCGGCCAAGACTTGGCGATCGAGGTGATCGTGGCGCGTCGGGGGTTCAGGGCCCCCGGGTGGTGGGGGTGTTGGTACCCGCATCGGCGGTGATCGGCGGTGACCGGGTTCCGGTTTGCATCGCAGAAGGCCGCGCCGGTCGCTCGGTGCAGCGGCTGTGATCCTCGTGGTGTTCGGTTTGGTGGTGGTGGGTGTGGCAGGGTGCGCAGAGGAGTTGGAGGTTGGTGATGGTGGTTTGGCCGCCGGCGGCGTGGGGCGTGCGGTGGTGTGCGTGGGTGTGTTCGGTGTGGGCGGCGCAGTGGGCGCAGCCGCCGTCGCGGGCGGCGAGGATGAGGCGTTGGGCGTCGGAGGCGTCGCGGGTGCGGCCGAGGGCGAGGTTGGTCCAGTCGGCGTTGAAGACGCCGCAGTAGAGCTCGGCGTCGAGGGCTTCTTGGGCGAGGAGTTCGGCCGACAGGGGGGTGCCGTCGTCGAGGCGGGGGTTTCCGAGGGTGTCGGCGGTGTGGTCGTAGTCCGCGAGGATCAGCAGGCGCGTGTCGGGGCGGCGGGTGTCGCCGCACAGGAGTGCGGCGAGCGCGTCGGCTGTGTGCTGGGCGTGCGTGTGGTCGGCGGAGCCGTCGAGTTGTTTGCGGCCGCGGACCGCGGCGGCGAGTGCCTGGTTGATGCGCCGGCCGGTAACGAAGTCGAAGGTGCCTCGGAGGTGCCACATGCCGTCTGTGCCGTAGTTGAAGGTGGTCTTGCGTTCGGCGCGCTGTAAGGCGTATTCGGCATCCGCGGGTTCGCGGCTCTTGGCGGCCTGCTCGGCGGCGAGGTCGGCGAACATCTCCTTGCTCTCATAGGCGAAGGGGTGGCGGGCGACGACATCGGCGGGGTGGGCGCGGCACAGTTCGAGGAACTCTGTTTCGCTGCGGCGGTGCTTCTTGGGGGCCTCGCGGGCGATGACCCGGGCGTGGGACATGTTCACCTCGCCGGCGCGCATCGCCTCGATCGTGTCGCCGTAATCGTTCTCGCGGAGTTCGAGGGCGAGCCGGGCGTCGCCCCGCGCCGCGGCTGAGGTTGTGCGGTTCATGTCCCGCAGCACGTGCGCGGCGCCCTGGGCGCCGTCGCGGGCCGCCAACTCGCCCAACGCCGCCAGGTACTCGCCGTCCAGGCGAGCCCTAGCCGCAGCCAAGTCGACGACGCGGTCCTGCAGCTCGCCGCCGGAGAGCTTCGCGGGATCCTTGCGGTCCACCCGCACCAGAGCGCCGCAGTCCCCGCAGCCGACCCGCCCGGTGCCCGTACCGGATTGGTGCTGTTTCTGGTAGCGGGTCCGGATGCCGGTGGCCGTGACCTCCACGGACCGCTCCGCGGGCAGGCCCCCCGAGCGGTAGCGCATAGAGAAACTGCGAGCCTCGGGGTTGGGCACCAGCGTGTCGCCCTCGTTGAGTTGGCGGCGCTGCCACGCCACCTCGTCCCAGAACCGCTCCAGGGTCACCGGCTCGGGCCGCACCGCATCGAAACCCGGATACCGCCCGTTCCCTGGAGTCTCCATCCCTCAATACTACCAACAAGTGTTCGGGAATACAAGTCATAATGAATGACATTGTCATAATCCCCAGAAAATCCACACGAAGCGGCGGCCCGCCACGGACACTCGCGAACCCGCGACCGGCGACCCTGATCGGTGCCTCGAGCCCGGGCGCCGGACCGTCAAGTTCGCAGCCCGGATCCACAGACGGGGTCGTCCGCTCGGGGCTCGTGGTTCCCGAGGGGGCCACCTCCGACCGGCACCGATGAACTCCTCGCTCGAAACCACACGCTCCGGCAGTTCACGGGCGCGGTTGCCGGACTACCACGATGCCTCCCCGCCACCCGGCTCCCCGCCTACCCCCGGAGCACCGGCAATCGCTGTCGCGGGATTCTTGCCATCGGCTGCGATGTCGCTACCGTCCGATCGACCGATGCCGACAATGAGGGAAGGGTCAGCATGCGCGTCGCCTGATCCAAGATCACGCTCGACGAACTGGCGAACCTATTCGGCCAGCGAGATTCCGAAGGTCGCGACCCTCTGCTCCACCTTGGCGAATTGCTCCGGTTCCAGGTCAGCCTGGATGCGCATGATGCGACGCCGCAACCGCAATGCTCCGTCTCGCCTAGGTGCCGCTGCTGCCGAGCGCATCTGCGAGCTTGTGCAGTCGCAGTTGCGCCACCTCGAGGCTCGTCGCCGGAATGTATGTCTCAGGGCCATCGCCCGCGTCTGGCACAGTCTCAATCGCGCCGACGAGGTCACTCGACAAGATCCGGAGGACATTCTGGATTTCTTCTAACTCCCAGGCGTTCTCCGGGTGATCCGTCTTTAGCGCCCACCAGAGGTCTCTGGCTGACATTGGACCGGCGTTCCCGCACTCGTCGGTCAGGCTGCGAAACGCTGCCTCCGCCAGATCGCGTAGCCGAACTGCCTCGTCGAACCTCTGATCGATCTGGGCAGTGTCGGCCCGGCCGCTGGTTGTGAACAGGCACTCGTATTCGCCGAGCCCGAGCGGCAGTTCCTCGTGCTGCAGGCATAGTTGTGCTAGTTCGTCCGAGGAGATGATCGCCACTCTGGATTCCTGGGCGCGGTTGAAAATCCGGTCACCTGTCGGATCTGGCCCAATCAGCAGTGAGTAGTCGGCGCTGTGCTTTGTCCGATGTTCCTGGAGGGTCAGCCAGTCCACCTGTTGGTCTTTGAGCTGCCCTTTGGATGTCCCACTCGCTCCCACGCTCTTGGCGTCAACCGTCACCCGGTAGGCATGGTTCTTGCCTCGCGGGGCGTCGAGCAGGACGTCGGTCTTGCCCGAGCCACCCAACTGTTCTGCCCTGAATCCGAGGAACTCGAAGGCGTCACGTACGGCGGACTCGAACCTTGTGTGATCGCTGGAGTCGACTGCCGCAGCTCGTAGTTCCTCCGCGAGTGTCCGGCCTGCCGCTGTCTCGTCCATTGCAATGGTTGGGCCCGTCGCGGAGTCAGCTTCCGCGTCCGGCGCCGGAGAATCGAACTCCGGATCTACTGGAGTCGCTGAGTGATCCGGCCCCTCTGTCTCGGTTTGGAATGGGGGCCGCAACGATGTCGACATAGGTAGAGGTACGTAAAGGTCGAGGCGCTCCAAGAGAGCGCGGCCTGCCGACGTGATCTCCAACCGCTTATTGGAGTTAACGATGATCAGCTTCGCGGACTGCAGCCAACCACGGCGATTGTCGATTTGAGTGGCGGTAGTCCAGCCAAGTCCATAGCGCTCGTTCGCCACGGCGAGTAGGTCCCACGTATGCAGCGAGTTCTGGGTGTCCTGTGCGATCTTCACCTCATGCAGCATCTCACCGATGAACTGGGTGCGGCTGTGAATCTGAGCGATGAGGACTGTTCCGTTGCCGTTGTCGAGCCAACGTTGAGTCGGTTCGGCGACGCTGTATACGCCTCCATCCATATCCAACAATCCAACCTTGAGCAGGAAAGTCACCCTGAGGTCTGCCGAACCCGAAGTGAGCGAGAATCGCTCCTCAAGCCAGCCGCGCAATTTGTCACGCTGTGGGCGATCATCCCGGATGTAGTGGCACGCGTCTTTGAGCCAAGTCAGGTATCCGTCATATCCACCCGGCAGGGGCAGCACACCCTTGAACCGTTTGTCCCAAGGCAACGCCTGGGGGACGTCGGGACGGTTCGAATCTGACATCGGCGTCGCTCCTTCGATCGATTGGCGATGCGATGGCTGGAGGATAGGGGAACGGATTGGAGCCGTTGAACCTTGCCTCAGCGCATGTGTTGCCGCGTGGATTGTCGAACTCGAGCTAGGCGCGTGCCGCCCAGCGCAGTCGTGCTTCTTTGAGTTCGCCGGCGGCAGCCGCCCCTCAGGCGCTGAGGCGGGCTCGGGCGGAGGCGCTTCTCTCCAGGAGGTAGTCGGGGACCATGGCGCGGAGGCGGGCGTTGGGGCTGTCGTCGTCGGCACCGGCTGCCGCTCCGGTGTCGTCGGCTGCTGCTGCACCGGCTGCTGCGGCTGCGGCTGCGGCTGCCGCGGCAGCCTCGCGCTCGGCGCGGGCGGCGAGGAAGTGGTTCCAGTCGTCGGGGCGCACCAACTCGTGGCTGTCCAGGGACCCCAGGTGGACGCCGTTCTCGAAGAAGACCCAGTAGCGCCGCCAGGTCACCCCGTTCACCACCTTCACCTTGCCGGTGGTCCTCGCCGGGACGCCCGGCAGGTCCTCGGTCGCCATCACGACCTCGTTGCGGGTGAACGGGCGGTCCAGCGTGTTGGTGTTGCGTCGCAGGCCCATGGTCGTCGTCCGGCTCCGTGAGGGTTCGGGAAGTCGGCCCATACCGTAACGGCCGGGGATTGCTGTGGTGCGCGTCGTTTCGCCGGAGCCGGGTCCTCCGTCGAGGGTCGCCCGTACGATGGGTTCAGCCCAGCGTCGCGAAGAGGAGCCGCCCCATGGCGTGGAGACCCGATGCGCTGCCCTCGGCAGTGGAACTGTTCATGACCGAGCGCCATCTCGCAACGCTCAGCGTCCCTCGCCCCGATGGCGCGCCGCACGTGACGCCGGTGGGGTTCACGTGGGACGGCGAGTCGGGTCTGGCCCGCATCATCACGTTCGCCGGGGCGGCCAAGGTGCGCCTGCTGGAGACGGCGGGGGAACTCCCGGTGACCGTCTGCCAGGTGGACGGCGGGCGCTGGCTGGCGCTGGAGGGCACGGCGACCGTCACCGCTGATCCCGCCCGCTGCGCGGATGGTGTCAGCCGCTATGCCCGCCGCTACCGGCCGCCGAGTGAGCGGGGTGCCGACCGCCGGGTCATCGAGGTCGCCGTCACCCGCGTCATGGGACGCGCCTGAGCCGCGTCGTCGGCGCCGGTCGAGGAGGACAACCCCCATGGAACGCATCGGTGAGGCCGCCGGTCGCGAACTCGTCCGCTCGTGGGGCAGCGAGATCGACGGCGGCACGCTGCGCCAGGCGCTGACCTCGGCGCGCTGCGCGGCCGTCTCCGGTCCGGTGGCGCTCATGCCCGACGCGCATGTCGGCATCGGGGCCACAGTGGGGTCGGTCATTCCCACCGAGGGCGCCATCATCCCCGCGGCGGTCGGTGTCGACCTCGGTTGCGGGATGATCGCCGTGCGAACCGACCTCGACGCGGCAGACCTGCCCGAAAGTCTCGATCCGCTGCTCGGCGACGTGGAGCGGGCCATCCCCGCGGGCTTCGCCGCCCACGCCCGCACCACCCGGGCCGCCGAGCGCTGGCTGGCGAACGATCCACTGCCTCGCCCGGACGTGCTCACCCGCAAGGAACTCGCCAAGGCCGGCCCCCAACTCGGGACCCTCGGTGGCGGCAACCACTTCGTGGAGGTCAGCCTCGACGCCGACGAGCGGGTCTGGTGCGTGCTGCACTCGGGTAGCCGGGGCATCGGCAACCGCCTCGCCACCCGGCACATCGACGCCGCCCGCCGTCTCTGCGCCGACCTGCAGCGGGCGCTCGAGGATCGCGACCTGGCGTACTTCCTGCAGACCGACGAGCAGTTCGAGCACTACGTGGACCACATGCTCTGGGCGCAGCGCTACGCGTTCGCCAACCGCGAGATCATGATGGCCGCCCTGCTGGGAGCTCTCGCGGCGGCCGTCGGCCGGCCGCCCGCCGTCACCGAACGCATCAACTGCCACCACAACTACGCCGCGACCGAGACCCACGGCGGGAGCCCGATGTGGATCACCCGCAAGGGTGCGATCCGGGCTCGGGCCGGCGACCGGGGCGTGATCCCCGGGTCGATGGGCACCGATACCTTTGTCGTGACGGGTCTGGGCAACCCGGACGCCTATGACTCCGCCGCCCACGGTGCGGGGCGCCGCATGAGCCGCAGGCGGGCCAAGCGGGACCTCTCGATCGACGACTTCCGCAACGCCATGGCGGGGCGGACCTGGCAGAGCGGCCGGGCCGAGCGGCTCGTGGACGAGTCGCCGATGGCCTACAAGGACATCGCGACCGTCATGGCCGATCAGGCCGACCTGGTGCGGATCGACCACGTGCTCGGGGCGATCATGAACTACAAGGGGTGCTGAGTGGGCAGCGGAGCGTTCGACGGCAAGGTCGCGGTCATCACGGGTGCCGCCAGCGGCCTGGGCCGGGGCATCGCCGACCGGTTCGGGGCGGCGGGGTGCACGCTCGTGCTCGCCGACGTGGAAGAGGCGGCACTCGAGGCGGCCCGGCAGGAACTGGCCGCCGCCGGGATCGAGGTCTCCGCGGCGCTCACCGACGTGTCCGACGAGGCCTCCATGGACGCGCTCGCCGAGACGACCCTCGAGCGACACGGCCGCGTGGACCTTCTCTTCAACAACGCAGGTGTGGGAATCCAGAGGCCCACCGCAGCCATGACCACCAAGGACTGGGAGTGGGTGCTGGGTGTGAACCTGTGGGGGGTCATCCACGGCCTCCGGGTGTTCCTGCCGCACATGCTGGCCCGCGACTCCGGCCACATCGTCAACACCGCCTCCTCGGCGGGGCACGTCGTGGTTCCTCAACTCGCCGCCTACAACGCCTCCAAGCACGCCGTCGTGGCCATCTCCGAGACCGTTCGGGCCGAATTGCGCCATCAGGGCAGTGCGGTGCGCGTCACGGCGTTCTGCCCGGGCATGGTGCGCACCCGCATCACGAGTTCCGAACGCAACCGCCCCGACTCGTTGCGCAACCCCGGGGAATCGCTGGCGGCGCGTGACGCCTGGAACGCCGAGAGAGCCGAGGAGCGGGCGGACGATCTGGAGGCGCGGTTCGGCCAGGCCAAGTCGCCGGCCGAGGCCGCTGACATTCTCCACGACGGCCTGCTGGAGGGCCGCTTCTACGTCTGGACCGACAGGATCTTCGTGGAGCCGCTGCGCCACCGCCACTCCGAGATCCAGGATTCCTTCTGGTCCGACGGCTAGCGGGCGAGCCTGTCGCGGCCGGGCTCCCGTCGCGCGGCTCGCGGGGACTCCCTCCGCGCCAGCCTGGATCAATCCACGGTGGTCCCCGGGTTGGGGACAATGATCTCGTTCGCTCTGTCCTCGAGATGCACCCTGAATCGTACGTACGGCGCGTCCGGTCTCCGGACGGAGTTCGGAGCAACAATGCGGAGTCCGATGATGCAGTCGCCCGGCGGAATCTCAGCGCCGGAGTCCGTTCCATCCAATGGGTGCTCGACTATCGGGTAGATGATGAACGCGCCGCGATGGCTGGCATGAAGATCGTCGGCGACGCTGTCCGCATAGCGCTCGCCAGCGGGAACGCCGGCAATCCTGCGTGCCGCGTGCCGATGTTTCGGGTCGCTGATCGCCTGGAACCGCGGATGCCGGCTTCGCTTACGGTAGAAGACACTTGACGCACCGAGACCGGGTAGCACACGGTTTGCTCCTTCGCGGAGTTGTGGCATCACCACGATCCAGTCATCCACTGACCCGCGGATCTCATGTAGGAAGGCGAGGTCGGGCTCGAAGAGAGTCGGATCCGACCACCTGAGTCGTTCGAGTGCCGATAGCAGGTCGTCGTGTGCCACAAGGCCGTACCGCGCCGGATACGAGCCTGCCCGGGTCCGTCCCGGGACCGCGAACTCGGCCCGGCGGTTCGCCTGCTGCATCAGCGGGAGGATCGCATCGTAGTTGTGTGCTATGTCCGCAGGGATTGTCGGGTAGGCAGCGGGCTCGATCTCCTGCAGTCTTCTCACGACCAATCGGGCGTTGAACATCTTGTTCCGCGCAGTCGGCCGAAGCCACGGGAGGTGCTGGGTAACCAGCGGTGGAATCTGCGCCGGCGTGATCTGTGGCTTGCCGTCGACCAGTTCGGCGTATCTCCGCAACTCCTCGCGGAAGAGTTCCTCGGTGTACATGATTGCGCCGAACGCCTCGTAGAGATCGATGGTCCTAGGCCCGGCCCGCAGCTCGCGGTCTATGTACAGACGCACGAGGTCCTGATAGCCCTTGCGGAACCCGAACCATCGACCCATCTGCATCAAGGTGTCGGCTTGGCCGGTTCTCCGGCGGTAATAGGAGACTGTCAGACCTTCAACCGTGAAACCGCGGCTGAGCTTCGCGCCGCCGACGAGCACTCGCCATAAGGGCCGCCGGTCGAAGTCAACATCCTCCCCGCTTATGTCCTGGTCACTATTCACGATGAGGACCGGATCGCCCGTCTGCGTGATCATCGAGACGGCTTTGCCGATGAAGGGCTTCAGATGCTCAAAGGTGCTCGGCAGTTTCCCTCCATCTAGTGCCCGACTGGTCGGGACGATGTCCTCCTCGTACAGCGTCCGCAGATGGGAGAGACCTGCCGGGCTGCTGAACCCAGCGGAGCGCCACGCTTCGCGGATTTCGTTCGCCAGCTCGAGATGATCAGCCTGTTTGACCGATTCGTGAGCCAGCATCGTGTGGTGCCGGAAGGGCGGGGCGCCGTGCTGTTCCCGGAATAGCTTGATTGCCCCGGTAAGGAGGAACATCCCGAGGACCTGCCGCAACTCTGCTGCCCGACCGTCGGGATTGTCCCTTGGAGCGACGAGGTCGCGAACGTGCGCCTCCTCGCCGGAGCCTCGAACAGTCCGATCCTCGTCGTCCGTCTCCGGGTCGAGGTCGTGGAAGTCGCTCGCGCCCATGTATCCCGGCGGCCGGGTCAAAGCGATGAGGAAGTCCTTCGGGAAGATGTCCTCGGAATCGTCCGGGTCGATGAACACATTGGCGAACGGAGTCGCCGTGTAGCCGATGTACTGGGAGCGGGGAAGGAGGCCCAGCAACTGCGAGATCAGGCCGTTGATTGCTGTCCGTTGCCGCTGTCCCTGCTGCCACCTGCGTGGATTACTCGTGTTCACGGAGGCGAGGTCGGACTCGTCGTCGATCAGGAGTGCCGGAATCTCAACGAGCTTGGGACTGATGCTCTTGAGATCGCGCACCAGACGGCGCAGCACGCTCGCGTTCTTCTTGACGACAACCAGCCGGGCGGAGCAGCGATCGAGATTCCTTCGATCATTCAGAGGCAGCGTGTTGTCGAACTTCTCGAATTCGAGTGCGGTAATGCCGGCCAGCAGGCTCCGGTAGTCGCCCGTTCTGCCAGCGAATCGATGGTTCGTCAGCCGGATGATGTCCGGACGATTCTGGCTCGACGGAAGCAGGCCGTGACGGATAAACCTGTCCCAGTCCGGGTCGTCCTGGTAGTCGACGGAGCTCATCATCTCCGGGTCGTCGGGGTCGACGCCGCGCAAGATGTTCTCTACGCCGACAAGCTCCATGTCGATCCTGCGCTGCGTCTGTTCCCGGAGCAGATCGATGGTGCCGGTCATCACGACGAGGAGTCGGTATCCCGCATCGATGGCTCTTGCCAGAACTCCAGTGATGTTGGCTGTCTTCCCGCTCTGGACGTAGCCCACAACGAGGCCCTTGGACTGGTAGGCCTCGGCCCGAGCGGGATCGGAGAGTCGCTGGACGATGTCGGTTGTTGCCGAACTCAAGTCGGCGACGGACTCGGCGTCCCAGCCCGGCTTGTTCATCAGATACCGCTGGTATGCGGGCCAGTAGAACGCCGCGGCCTGTTGGACGTGCGCGGTGTACCACGGCTCGAAATCGTCGGCGATCACGACGTTGCGATCATGCTTGATCGGGAACACCTCGGTCAGGCAGGCGTGACTCCCGGCCGGCAGACCGAGTGCCCGGTATATCGCGTTGCGCCGGTCGATCGTCCTTCTGTCGTGGCCGTCGGTCCACGGCCCGGGGTCGTATGCGTCGTCCCAGAGGGCGAACCGGAGCGAGAACCGTTGCTTGACCGGATCGTTCGGACCTGCGGACCGCAGGTGTTGGAGGAGGGATCCGAGGGACACGTCCAAGCCAGTTCCCTCGGCCTCCAGGTCGAGTCGCCGCTGCAGTGGCCTCGGGCCGCTCTCTGCCAGACCGCCCAGCACGGTAAGATAGATCGTCCGCAGTTGATCGTTCATGGCGTTCCGACTCCTCGTAGCTCGTCAGGAGGCGTATCGGGCGGTACGCCGGCGGTGTGCAGGATGTACGAGACGCCGCTGAAGCGCTCTATCGGGAAGCCGGCGGACCCGAGACGGTGAGCAGTGATGGCCGGGAACTCATCGGTGACTCGGAAAGCCAGAATCGCGCCCCGCTGGGCGAACCGTCGGATGTACAGGTGAGCTTGCTCGGGGTCCCAACCGGCCTCGGTCAACCTGTCGGCGAAGCGGGCCTTCGGGACGGGGTCCGATATTCGGTCCGCGGTCTGCTCGATCGACTCCGTCAGCGTGCTGCCACCCACGCCACGGGTCGTCAACTGCACGGACACGAACCAGAGGACTCGAGCCGGCGACGGCTGCAGTTGCGTCATGTTGGAGATGCGGTGCCTCCTGTCCTCGGTGAGGGTCGCCTTGACCTCGATGTCGAAGTCGTCGAGACCGAAGTCGTGTTGCTCGCGGGTCGGACCCCGCCACGAGGCGACCGCCTTGTGGGCGCCGATCGATCCGATCAGATGGTCGAGGACGAGCAGTTCCCCGAAGAGGCCGAGTTCCTGATCGTCGCTGAGGCGACCCAGAGAACGGAGCAACTCCCGGTACGAGGCGAGTACGTGTCCGATTGCCGTGCCCATGTCGGCACCATGCAGTTGCACACGGTCGGCAACCGCGACCAGCATCGGATACGCCTCGCGGAGGACACCAAGGCCGGAGACGGCGAACTCCACCCAATCACCCTCGGTACTCGTGCCTGCTCGGGTGTCGAGATGCCGGTACTGGGCAAGATCGGGAACGTCGCCGGTCGCGGGCCAAGGGCCCCGGAGGGCGATTCGCTGCTCGTGCGGCTCGATGACCAGATCGACGTCGGGCGCGCCGGTGATGCGTACGATCGCCGGTGCGCCGCCGTTCAGGTATTCCAGGAGATTGGGCCAACTCAGGTGTCGGTCGCCGGGAGCCGTGGTCATTCCGACTCCGCCTGCGCAGCTGCAGCCAGGATGGTGCCCCAGAGATCCACGTTGTCCTTCTGCCTGGCTCCGAGGTGCTCGCCCTCGAAGAGATTGTTGAGCAGGAGGTACAGCGCGGCCTTCAGTAGCGGCGCGTCATTGAGCGAGGTGCCGCGGTCGCCTGTTACGGCCCAGCGGTAGCGCTTGTCCAGCCAGATCTGGCGGCTGTCCCAGTCGATCCGGAAGAACGGGCCGGAGTCGGTAAGTCTGTTGAAATCCACCCAGGTAATGTCGATTCGTTCGGCTCCTGGCAAGAAGTCCAACTCATCGCCGATTGCCTCTCGAACGCCTGGGGCGAAACCGCGACCGGGTGGGACAACCGGTCGGCGGGTCTCCGCCTTCTTGCGGGCTTCGCGGAGTCTCGTAATGGCATCCTCGCGGTATGAGTTGAGATCGAAGTCCCCGGATTTCGCGGCCTCGACTGCATGGATGAATGCCTCAGACGCGTTGATGCGGGTCTTCTCGGGATTCATCGGAAGGTCAGCCTCGAGCCGGTCGTCAATGTCGACTTCGACACGTGCGAGTTGCAACCGGCGATCCGGCTGGATGACACCGTTCCACCCCCCCGCCTGCACCAGTCGATCATTCCGGTAGAAGTAGAAGCCCTGACCCAGATGATCGCCGGTGCGGGGAGTCTTGAACTCTTTGCGCTGGGATCGGGGCGGCCAAAGGTGGCACCGTAGTTCCAGAGTCGCGGAATCGAGCTGGACCTGCAGGGCTTTCGGGTAGTCCGGTCGACCACTTCTCGGGTAGCCGAACGGGTCGATGGCGGTGACCGGTTGCGGGATCGGGGCCTCCGGGGCGTCCATATCCTCCACGTCGATGGTAATGGAGACGGCCTCGTCGGCGATCAGCCGGTGGAATACCAGTCCGAGGTGGTTCCTCAACGTGGGGATGATCGTCTCGATGTAATTGTCGGTCGTCGTCGCGTCCCGCGCGGCAGGGAAGTCTTTCACCCCGTCCCAGCGAATGACGGTTCCGGATCTGAGCGAGACCGGGCCCCATGCCCGGTTCAGGAGCATCTCTGCGTAGTCCTGCCGAACAATGTCGCAGGTGAACTCGTCGTCTCTCGCCTTCCGCCATCGCATCCCGCTTGCGCGCGAACCAGCGGCCCGTGTGATCACGGTGAGACTCTGCGCCCTGCCGAGCGACGCAGCCTTGAGTCCCTGTCCGAAGTGGCCCAGATCGTCGGGGTCGTAGTCCCGGCGCCTCCCGAGCGTCATGGCATGCTCGAGTTCGGCCTTATCCATACCACACCCGTTGTCGACGATGCAGAGGTTGGAAATCCGCGCCCCATTCCGAATGAATCGGACGAGTACGTCCGTGGCGTCCGCGTCGACGGAGTTGTCGACCAGATCGGCGACAGCGGCCTCGAGGGCGTAGTTCAGCCCGATGGCTTGCATGATTCCGGGGTCGGGTGGGACGACCTTGAAGCCGGCGACCCGCACTTCGTCGGGCCAGTCCCCGGGGCCTGCTATCGATCGTTCCTCAGATGCCATCAAGCCCGGCCTCCGCGATGAGGGCGTCGAATTCGGGCAGCATCGCCAGGATTGCCTGAGCCGCGGCCCGACGGGAGGCGGCGACGAACTCCTCGTTCGCCGGCTGGCCGGACTCGCCGGCGCGCCTCTCCTGCTCGCCGCTCACGACCAGGAACACCCCCAATCCCAGCGCGTACCGGTCTTTGAGCCGACGCACACCTTCGTCTCCGATCCTCTCTGCGCGCATCGATGTGTACGCCTTGAGGGGTGTGAACTCCTCGTTCATTTTGAGTAGGAGACCGTCTCCTGTGGCTGTTGCGTAGCGCCGGTAGTCGTCGTCGAGTTCGGCGAAAGTCGATGCCGGCACCAGTTCCGCCTCCCCGGGTGTGTTGGCGCCCCACTCCGACTCGTCCTCGTGAGTTGTCCAGATCGTTGCCAGAGGCATCGTTCCGCCGGCCTGCCGACGATCCTCCGGTCGTGGCGGCCGCTTCGGCAGCTCGTCCTCGTCAACGATCTCGATGCTCGTCTCCGCCTCCAGCGCTTCCCGGAGGCCCCCTTGTACCGATAGCCACGGTCCTACGCGGAGTGTGAGCACTGCGGTTGTCAACTCGGCGTCGGCTGGAATCGCGACCGAGACGCGGAGCAGGCCGTTCCGTAGCTCGCCCACCGTCAGGTCCTCGTCCGGGTCGATGTCCAGGTGGTTTGTCGAGATCAGGCACTCCGCCCTGTTCGGGACGAAGCCGTTCCGGGCGTTGAGCGAGTAGTGGATCCCGTGCGTTCGCCCGCGCTCCAGACGGGCGGACGCCCGGCCGGTCAAGCTCGTCGGGTCGTCGAGCAGTTCAGCGGGCCGGGCCGGGCGTCGCCTGCGCCTGTTCTCCTGTCGTGGCGCGGCGCGCCAGCCTCGGGTGGCCGCGGCCTTCGCGATCCGTTCGGAGAGATCGACTGTGGACCGGCCCCGGTTGCTTCGCCGGATCGAGTCCCTGATCATCTCGTTGTTCGCCTCGTCCAACTCGTCCCAGTCGTTCAGGAACGCGATCAGTTCCTCCTCGAGACGCACGGCGGCAGGGTTGCGGAGGAGGTCCGTCCGGTCGGCTGTGAACAGACTCGTTCGCAACTCGAGCGGGAGGGGATCAGTGTCGAGCACCACGAGAATCCTCTCGGCGAGCTTGTGGAGCCGTGTTCGGTGCCGGAACTCCGCTGGTGTCCAGTGCGCATGTGCCTGCCCGTTGGAGTTGAGCAGTACGGCGTGGTTGCGGGCGACGAACCGGCGCCGCGTACCGGCGTCGCCCCCGGTTGCGAACAGGCAAAACCGCACCGGCAGTTGGTAGGAGCGCCCTTCATAGCCGAAGGGGAGGTGCTCGGAGCCCTCGATGCGGTCGGGACGCGGATTGTCAGCGAATCGCCGACCGAGCCCCCGCAGTTGCGTCAACCGCTCGGCCCTCTCTCCCAGCACCGGCGCGGTCAGGTGAACTGGGAGAGGCGGTTCGAAGAGCCGGGTGTCGATGACAGTGTCGAGCGAGCGTTCGTCGCCGAGGCGCGAGACCCCGATCCCTTCCGCCCGGAAGCCGACGACAGCGATGCGGGTGCCGCAGTCGAAATCCGGGCACGCCGCTGCCGGAAGCACAAGCGGGTTCGCTCGATCGCCATCCCGTTCCCAGGGCGACACCACTTGGTAGAGCGCCGTCTGGGTCTGCTGTATCCCTACACGCTGCCATCGGACGACGGTCAGCACTGTCCCGGCATCGGGGGTGAGCGAGGATCGGGTGAGAACGATCCACCCGTGCGCGTTCGGAAGGATCGTGAGGCCGCCTCTGCCGAACGCGCCCATCAGCCACAGGACCCCGTCCTTCCGGGAGGAACCGACTCGCAGCAACGACGCAGCGATGTCGTCGGGCCGCATACCGATGCCGAGGTCGTGGAACACGATCGTTCTCTCGCGCTTCCTGTCAGCCCCTGCGGATCGGAGCTCGATCCGAGCCTGCGAGGCAGCGCCGAGCGGGAATCCGGAGCCGAACAACTCATGAACCGCCGTCGCTGGCGTGTCGAAGAGTTCCGCCGACTTCTCGGGTTCGAGCACTTCGTCGCCAAGCGCATCCACGGCCCGGCGGAGCAGGACGGAGTCGAGCATGTTGGTGACCAACTCGGTCAGCTTGTGGTCGAAGTTCCCGCCCGCGGCCGTAAAGAGGCCCCGGTTGCCCCAGCGATCACCCACTGGTCGCTCATAGGGGGCGAATCGCGCCATCCGTTCCCAGAGCGCGTCGAGTTGCTCGGGCGATTCGGCCGCGAGGGCCTCCTGGTAAAGCCCCCGTGCCTCTGCGGTGGTCGGCCGGTCAGTCGGCATGCCCGGACGTCGCACAGGCTGGACACGTGGTCCGGTCACGCGGCTATCTTCTCGCCGGAATCCCACGTGTTAGATAATGCCGACAGGATGTGACAGCCGAGGGCTTGGCCGAGTTGCAGCGGCACCGCATTACCGATTTGCCTGGCGATCGAGTACTTCGAGCCGAACCACTTGTAGTCGTCGGGGAATCCCTGCAGCCGTGCAGCCTCAAGATGGGTGATGGGGCGGTCCTCAATCGGATGGAGGTATCGGCCCTTCTCCGGCTTGTAGAACTCTGTGCGAATCGTGACCGAGGGCTTGTCCCACAAGAGCCGGCCCATCACATCTGCAGATCCCGTCCGGTGCGTTCTCCAGCAGGGGGCGAGGAGGTGGTACGGGATGTCGAATCGGTTGCCCCCGGGCGGTATGGAGCGGTAGCGCATCAGCGATAGATGTGTGAAGTAGCGCGTCAGATGGAGTTCGTCTCCGGTGAACGGCCCCGGTACCAGCGCCCCCCGGAAGCGAGTGGACCGGTCTGGCAGGTTCCGGTCCTGCACTTCGGAACTAAGCCCGCGGAACGCCTCTCGGACGTTTGAGCGGCGCGAGGACTGTGGCGGTTCCCCCAAACGTTGGTGTTCGCGGCGCCGGCCGATCACGATCGCTCGACGTCGTCGCTGCGGTGCGCCGTAGAGGGAGGAGTCCAGCACAGCGTGCTCGATCTCGTAGTCCTCTAGCTTGTTGCCGGATCTGCAGGCCGCCTCCAGACCTCCGAACTGCTCGGACTTCAGGAACTCGCGGACGTTCTCGAGCACGAATAACTTCGGCTGCAGCTTGCCGACCGCCTCGACGTACTGTTCCCAGAGGGCGTTGCGCTGATCGGTCACGTCCTGCTTTCCCAGTTGTGAGAAGCCCTGGCAGGGGGGTCCTCCGAGGACGACATCAGCGCGGTCGGGGTAGTGGGCACCCTCCAACCAGTCCTCGATGCTGCCGACGAAGACGTGGTCCCCGAAGTTGGCGGCATACGTGGCAGCCGAGTCGACATCGGAATCCACAGCAGCTATTGGCCGGAACACGCCCTCATCGGAGTTGGCGCGGAGGAACCCTGCCGTCAGGCCCCCGCACCCGGCGAAGAGGTCGACGACGCTGTAGGTCGGTTTCATCGCCGGACTGCCAGCCGCCGTCGGATGTACGCGTCGATGACCCGGTCGGCTGCGGTGGTGCTCTCGTGCTCCCAGACGCGCAGCGACTCCCATCCGTTCTCGCGGAGCAGGCGGTCGGTGTCGTCGTCACGTGCACGGTTCATCTTGATCTTGTTCTCCCACCACTCCGCGTTGGTCATCGGCCAGGTGCCGTGCGTCGGGCAGCCGTGCCAGAAGCATCCGTCCACGAAGACGCCGAGGCGAATCCCAACAAATGCAATGTCAATCGATCTCCTCCGGTTGCCCGGAACCGGATAGCCCACTCGGTACCGCATGCCGCGAGCATGGAGTTCGCGCCGGAGCGCCAACTCCGGAGCGGTGTCCCGCGTGCGCTGCCGCGACATGCGTGACGAGGCTGGACTCGCCAACAGGGGTTCACTTCCAGTGTGGGGAGGGGGTGTGACACCGGTCGGACCAGTCGACGATTCGGCCGCTTGGCGAAGCTGCCGCTTGCCGATCTCATAGTGAGTTTCAGTATAGTGTGACACTATACATCAGTGCTCGTCCGGTTGACTTGTGGCGGTCGCACTCGGAGATGATGTGGCCGGAGACGGGCGGACCGCGCGCTCATACGTGAACTCCAACGCTAACACTCGGGAATCGGCTGCTCGGCCTCGTTGCTGCTGGGCCAGGAGCCCCGGCTTCCGGTTCGCGGCCGCTGAACAAGTTGCCCGGATGGTCCTGGATGGCGGCGTCCACTGACTGGACCGCTGGTGAAACGCTCGACGGCCCGCTTCGGCGGGCCTTCGAGCGGCCACCGAAGTGACCGGGGGGATATGTCCGTAGCGTATGACCGGTTGCCGGTCGTGACAGTCGACGTCAGGCGAGTCGCAGAGTTCGGGCGCGGGATTCCCCAGGAGGTGGTTCGTGACAGCGGGTATGACCGGCTCGGCTGACTTCGCCGGCAAGGCGGGCGTGGCGCTCGTGAGCGGCGGCAGCGGCGGTATCGGTTCGGCGATCTGCCGGTTGCTCGCCGAACGGGGTGCCGAGGTCGTCTTCACCTATCACAGCAGCGCCGGCAGGGCGGAGAGCCTGGTGGGCGAGATCGGTGCCGCCGGGGGCCGGGCGAGGGCCGTGCAGCTCGACCTCTCCGGGACGGCCGACGTCGTCGCCGCCGTGGCCGACGTCGCCGGTGGTGGGTTGCACACCGTGGTCTACGCCTCGGGTCCGTATGTGTCGATGGAGTACGTGGCGCGCATCGACCCGGCACGGTTCTGGCGGCAGTGCACTCACGACATCCTGGCGTTCTACAACCTCACCCACGCCGCCCTGCCGCACCTGCGCACCGCCCACGGCGCGCTCGTGGCGGTCACGACCTGCGCCACGGTGCGATTCCCCAAGCGGGACTCGCTCTCCTCGGCCCCGAAGGGGGCGGTCGAGGCGCTGATACGGGCGATTGCCAAGGAGGAGGGCCGCTACGGGGTGCGGGCCAACTGCGTCGGGCCGGGTTTGATGGCCGACGGCATGGCCGAGACGTTGATGGCAACCGGGGAGGTCGACGAGCGCGCCCAGGCAGTGGCGCTGAGCGAGATCTCCCTGGGCCACTTCGGCAAGGCCGGCGACATCGCCGAGGCCGTCTGCTTCCTGGCTTCGGCTCGAGCCGGCTACATCACCGGCCAGAAGCTGGACGTGGACGGCGGCTGGACCCTCTGAGCCGCCCTGGTTCCGCCACGCTGCCGGCAGCGGAGTCCGGCACTGCGGAACTTGGCCGAGTTTTCTGGGCTATACATCAAAAACTGGGGCCAAGTTCGGCCAGGTTCTCTGTACCGATCGAGTCGGGCTGAGGGCGGGATCCGCCGGAACGCCACCGGCACACCCGGCCGGACGACCGCGACGAGTGACCTACCCGGTGTACGGCCTGGAGTAGCTGAGCCGGACCAGCGGGAGCTCCCGCTCGGTGAGTTCCTGGTACTTGGCGTAGCGGGGAGCGCTGGCGATCCGCGCTCCCCACACGGCGTCGCGCTCGTCGCCGGTGAGCGTCTCTGCGGTCGCCCAGAAGACCCGTTCCCGGTCGCGCACGATCGCCTCGGGGTTGGCGAGAAGGTTGTGGTACCAGGCCGGGTGGTGCTCACCACCCCCGTACGAGCCCACCACGACCATGGAGTCGCCGTCGGGCAGGTAGCTCAGGCAGACGGTGTGCGGCTTGCCGGAACGGCGGCCGATGGTGCGCAGCAGGATGCACGGCATGCCGGCGACGTGGCCCCCGAGCTTCCCCGAACTGAGCTTGTACAGGACGACGTGGGTCCGGGAGATCCAGGGGATGAGCCAGTGCGGGGGGATCCAATCCTCGAGGGTCTGGGTGCTCATCCTCCGTCCTGTCTCCGCGCTCCGGTGATCGTAGCCCTCGCCGGGAGCCGCTCGCCTACCGGGGTCCCGCTGCTGCGGGCCGGGCCGGCCCCCTCCCGGGGGTGACCAGCGCCGGTCTTATACTCCGGCGCGTGAGCATGCACGTCGATCATCCGGCGTTCCAGGTGGCCGCGGCCCGCCGGATACTGGCGCGCGGCGGTTGCGAGAGCCGTGTCGCCGGGCAGGTGGCGCTGCGGGACCCCGACCGCGCCGGCGCGTTCTGGATCTCGCCCTGGGGCTACTTCGACGAGACTCTCCCCGACCACGTCGTCCACGTGAGCCTGGACCTCGAGGTCCTCGACGGCGAGGGCGGCGTGTCGCCGGCGGTCGGTTTCCACGCGCAGATGCTGAGGGATCGGCCCGCCGCCACCGCGGTCATCCACACCCACTCGCATTTCGTCGAGGTGTTGAGCACGACCGGTGCCGACATGGGCATGTACTCGGCGGACGCCTGCCTGTTCCACGACGAGCAGGCCCACTACTTCGATGACGGGATCCGGCCGATCGTGGACGGTCCCCGGATGTCGGCCGCTCTCGGCGACCGCAGCGTCCTGTGGCTGGGGAACCACGGCGTCGTGATCGTCGATGAGACCTTGGCGCTGGCGACCGTGAAGGCCATCACCCTGGAGACATCGGCCCGCTGCCACGTCGAGGCGCAGATGATCGGGGGCAAGGAGATGCCGATCGCCGAGGCGGTCCGCAGCAAGCGGCTCTACCTGCAGAACTTCATCGACGCCATGTGGGAGGCGAACTGGCGCCGCCTGCGGCGCAGCGACCCCGACCTTTTCGAGGTTCTCGACGCCTAGGCGTGGAGAACCCGGGCGCCCCGGCGTCCTATCAGCCGCCATCCTCGTCGCCGGTCGCCTCGCTCCCGCCGCCGTTGCTCGATTCAGCCGGCTCGCTCTCCGGCTCGGTGGTCGGCTCGGTGCTCGGTTCAGCCGGCTCGGTGGTCGGCTCGACCTCCGGAGGTTCCGCTTCGGTGATTTGCGGCGGTAGCTCATCGTCAGCGGGCTCTGGATCCTCGATCTCGAGCGCGTCCATGAGGCCCTCCGCATCTTCGGAGTCGGTCTCGGATTCCGGTTCCGGTTCGGGTGGCGGCCCCCACAGGTCGGGGCGGGGGACGCCGTCGCCGGGGCGGTCGCAGGTGTGCGACGGATCCTCCGCCAGCAGCGCGTAGACCCTGCACGAGGCCAGGCTGACCCAGCGCACCGACAGGTTGTAGTAGTCGCCCCGATCGTTGACGGCGGCGATGGCGAACCAGGAACCGCCGGGCAGCGGGATCACCCCCGCGTCGAGCATGAGGCGAACCTCGGCCCGGCAGCAGTACGGCGGCAGCCAGCCGGCCTTGTGGATCGCCGCCGCCGCCACCTCTCCGGGCAGGCGGGCCAGGAGGGCGCCCCGGACCACGCCGGCGGCGGTCGACCCGCGGTCCGTGGCACGAAGCCACTCCTCGAGGGCGGCAACACCGTCGGGCTCCAGCAGGTCCCCGCGCCGCAGTCCGGCGTAGAAGAGCGCCAGGTCGCCGACGGTCGTGAAGTTCGCCCGGGTGCCACCGTCGATCACCGACTGAGCGACCCTGTCGATCCCGAAGTGCCAGGCGGCCAGGTGCGTGCCCGTCGCACCGGCCGGGTCGGCGCTCCAGTCGTTGACGGTGTCGATGCCGATGAGATCGATGAGTTCGCCGGCAGCGAAGTTGTCCGACTGCACGAGCGCCGCCGGTGCGAGCGGTGCCACGGCCGCCAGACCGGCCAGGTCGATCGCGGCCGCCGTCCAGATCGGCTTCACCGCGCTGGCGGAGATGTGCTGGCGGTTCTCGTTGAACCCGTACAGAGTGCCGTCGGGGGTGACGACGGCGAGAGAGGTCCGGGCCGCCGGATCCCACTCGCCGGCAAGCCTGGCGAGCTCGTCGAGGAGCAGGGTCAGGCGATCCGCCGTGTCGGGGCTCAGCCCCGCCGGTGCCGGCGGCGCGTCGGGTTCGTCCTCGTCCGCGGGACCGTCGTCGGTCGACTCCCCGTTCGTGGCCGCTGAGTCGTCGCCGCCCGCGTCCGGTCCGGGATCCGCGCCAGTGTCGGTTTCGCCGGCGGGCCGGGGTTCGGGCGGGTCGGCTTCGGTGGTCGGCGTCGTCGTGCCGGCAGTGGGGTCGGTCGGGATCGCCTCGTCGCCGCTGCAGGAGGCCGCAACCAGCACCGTCACGGTGAGCACCAGGGCCAAGCGGCCCGCCACTGCCGCGCCGGCCGGCGCGCACCGTCTCACCATGGGGCCGGCTCAGCTCGCGGTCGGGTCGAGGACGACCTTGATGGCGCCCTCGGCGCGCCGGGCGGCGGCGGCGAAGGCCTCGTCGACGGCGTCGAGAGGGAAGCGGTGGGTGACGAGCGCTCGCGCCACCTCGGGGTTGCCCTCCAGCACGGCGGCCGCCGCGTCGATGTCGCGCCCGGTGGGTCCCCGCCCGTACATGATCCCGGTGAGGATGCGCAGCTCCTTGAACATGACGCTGCCACCGGGTAGCACGATGTCGATCCCCCAGTAGTTGGCGAGCAGCAGCAGGGTGCCGCCCCGCCGGGCCCTGCGGGCGGCCTCGGCCAGCGCCTCGGGCGTGCCGGCCGCGTCCACCACGAGGTCATAGCGGGCGTCGCCGGGTTCGTTCGCACCGATGCGGTCGGCCGCGGCGCGCTGGGCGTCGTGGCGGGCCAGCACCGCCACCTCGGCGCCGTCGTGGCGGGCCGCGGCGGCGGCGCACAACCCCAGGGCGCCACCACCGATCACGAGAATCCGCCCGCCGGAGGCCGCGGGGTTCGCCAGGCGCAGGCCGTGCACCCCCACCGCCAGCGGCTCCACCAGCGAGGCGTCGCGTATGCCGTCGTCGATGCCACCCAGCGGCACGATCCCGGCGGCGTCGGCCGCCACGTACTCGGCCATGCCACCGTCGGCGCCGATGCCCAGCACCTGCCGCACCGAAGTGGGGCAGAGGTTGTAGTCGCCGCCGTCGCAGAAGGTGCACCGCTGCCCGCACGGCGTCACCGGCTCGACGACCACCGGGGTGCCGTCGACGAGGCGGCCGGCGATCTCGTGGCCGACGGTGATCTGCGGATCCAGCAGGCCGAGCCGGGCCATGTGCAGGTCCGAGGAGCAGATGCCCGCCGAGGCCACCGACACCAGCACCTCGCCGTCGCCGGGGACCGGAGCGGGTACGTCGCAGAGCTGCATGCGCCCGTCGATGCAGCGAACGGCCTTCATGGGCATCTCATCCTAGGAGCGCGGCCCCCTCGCTCACGGCTGCCGGTGGCCGCTCGGTAGTGTTGCAGCACCGTCGCCGATCAGCCCAGGAGGCGTGCCATGCCCATCAACCCCGACGCCTTGGGAGCCGAGGGCTCAGCTGTCGAGAGCAGTTGGAACTCCAAGGACTGCCTGCTGTACGCGCTCGGCGTGGGCGCCGGCATGGATGACCCCGTCGGCTCGGAACTGGAGTTCACGACCGAGAACAGCCACGAGATCACCCAGAGGGCGCTGCCCACGATGTGCGTGGTGCTCGGCGACGGGATGGGCCGAAACCCCGACAACCCCATGCGGCACCTCGGGCCGTTCAACCCTGCGCTGCTATTGCACGGTGAGCAGACGATCACGCTGCACCGCCCGCTGCCGACCGAGGCCACGATCAGCACGGTCGCCAAGATCACCGGCGTGTACGACAAGGGCAAGGCGGCTGTGGTCGAGATCACCTCCAGCGCCACAGACGTCGCAGACGGGCAGCCGATGTACACGAACGTCTCCACGCTGGTGCTGCGCGGCGAGGGCGGCTGGGGAGGCGACCGCGGCCCGTCGGCGCCGGGCACCGACCGGCCCGACCGGGACCCGGACGAGATGGTGAGCTACACCACCCGCACCGACCAGGCGCTTCTGTATCGCCTCAACGGCGACCGGAACCCGCTGCACAGCGATCCGGCCTTCGCCGCGCTCGCCGGATTCGACCGGCCCATCCTGCACGGGCTCTGCACCTACGGCTTCACCGGCCGGGCGCTGCTGCACGCCGTCTGCGACGGCGACCCCGAGCGGTTCGGCGACATGTACGGGCGCTTCTCCGCTCCGGTCTTCCCCGGGGACCGTCTCGACGTCCACATCTGGATCGACGGCGACCGGGCCTGGTACCGCACCCTCGTGGGCGACCGCGCCGTGATCGACAACGGCACGATGACCCGCCGCTGAGCGCCCGGGCGCGCAGCGGCGCTCAGACGACCTTACCGGGGTTGAGGACGCCGGCGGGGTCGAGAGTGGACTTGATCCGGCGCATGAGGTCCACCGTCGCAGGTGACTTGCGGCGGACCAGTTCGTCGCGCCAGCGCTGGCCGATGCCGTGCTCGGCGCTGAAGCTGCCGCCGAGCGATTCGGTGACGTCGAACACCGCCTCGGTCAGCCGTTCCTCGTTCTCGAGCAGCACGTGGCTGTCCCCCTCCGGGGGCGCCAGCAGGTTGAAGTGGATGTTGCCGTCCCCGAGGTGGCCGAAGGCGCTGACCCGCGCGCCTGCCAGGACCGCCTCGACTGCCGCGGTTGCCTGCTCCAGGAACGCCGGCATCCGGTCGGGCGCCACGGCGATGTCGTGCTTGATGGAGCCGCCGGCGCGCTTCTCGACCTCCGGCGGGGCCTCCCGCACCTGCCAGAGCCTTTCGGCTGCGGCTGTGCCGTCGGCAACGGTGGCGTCGGCGATGACTCCCGCCTCCAGCGACTCCGCCAGGACCTCCTCCAGTAGCCGGCGCAGGTCGTCGCCGGCCCGGCTGGAGGTCAACTCCACGAGCACCAGCGACTCGGGCCCGCCGCCGAAGGGGTCGCGAGCGCCGCCCGGCGGTTCGCAGGCAAGCTGCCGGGTGGTGGGGCTCAGCCATTCGCAGGCGCTGACCCGCCCGTCGGCGGCGTCGTTCAGCCGCCCCAGCAGGTCGAAGCCCTCGGCGGCCCCGGCCACTGTGGCCATGGCGGTGGCCCGCTGGCGCGGCAGCGGGAACAGCGCCAGGGTGGCCTCGCAGATCACGCCGAGCGTGCCTTCGCCGCCCACGAAGAGGTGTTTCAGGTCGTAGCCGGTGTTGTCCTTGCGCAGCCCGCGGCCCAGGCGCGCCACGCTGCCGTCGGCCAGCACCACTTCCAGGCCCAGGGTGAGGGCGCGGGCGCTGCCGTAGCGCAACACGTTGGTGCCGCCGGCGTTGGTGGACAGGGCGCCGCCGATCTGCGCGCTGGCTTCGGCGCCGAAGCTGAGCGGGAACAGCAGCCCGGCGGCGGCCGCGGCGTCAGCCACCTCGGCCACCGTTGCGCCCGCGCCGACCGTGATGCTGCGCCCCAGGCGGTCGATGTGACGGATCTCGCGCATGCGTCGCAGGCTGAGCACGACGGAGGGCACGTCCCGCAGCGGTGTCGCCCCGCCGCAGAGCCCCGTGTTGCCGCCCTGGGGCACGACGGCGACGCCGGCGGCGGCGCAGAGCCGCACGACCGTCGCCACGTCGCCGGTGTCGGTCGGCGAGACGACTGCCAGCGCATCGCCGTGGTAGCGCCGGCGCTCGTCGACGAGGAAGGGCGCAAGAACGTCTTCGGCGGTTTGCACGTGCCGGGCGCCCACCGCCGCGGCGAGGTCGGCATTGAACCCGCGCGGATCGATGCTGTCGTCGGGCGGGTGCATCGGCCGACCTCAGACGCTCCCTGCGTCTGCCTCCGCCGGCGCTATCTGGCCGTCGGCGGTTCGGTGCTTCGGGTACATCCGGTAGACGATGGCCGCCACGAGCAGCAGCGCGGCGGCCGCAACCCAGGCGGCCAGGGTCATTCCCCGGTCGAATGCATCGACGGCAAGACCATGCAGCCGTTCGGCCGCCTCGGTCGACAGCTCGCCACCGGCGCCGAGGGCCCCGCCGATCGAGTCCGACGCCTCCTCGGCCGCGCCCGGCGAGAGGTCGCCCAACTTCCCGGAGATCCCTTGCCGGTAGCCGACCGACAGGAGTGAGCCCAGCAGCGCGATGCCGATCGCCCCGCCCGTCTCGCGGGTCATGTCGTTGAGGGCCGAGCCGACGCCCGACTTGTGCGGCGGGAGCGAACTGACGATGGCGTGTGTCGCGGTCGGCATGGTCACGGCGAGCCCGGTGCCCAGCACCGATAGCCCCACCGCGGCGAGCCAGTAGGGCGACGCCGCGTCGAGCAATCCCATCGTCGCCATCCCGGCGGCGGTGATCACCAGCCCCGCACTGATCGTTGCCCGGGCGCCGGAGCGGGCGATCACGGCGGGGATGCGGGGCGCGATCAGGAACACGATCGCGGAGACGGGCAGCATCCGGAGACCCGCCTCGAGCGGCGCGAGCCCCTGCGCGAACTGGAAGTACTGGGTGAGGATGAAGACCATGCCGTACAGCGCGAAGAAGATCCCCACGGCGGAGACGGCGCCCAGGGTGAAGACCCGGTTACCGAAGTACGCCGGGTCGAGCATGGGGAACCGGGCCCGGCGCTCCCAGCGGGCATAGGCCCAGAATCCCGCCAGCGCCACGACGAAGCCGCCGATCACCCAAGGGTCTCGCCATCCCAGTTCGGGGCCTTCGATGATCCCGTAGAGCAGGCAGCCGAGCGCCACGATCGACAGCGCGGAGCCGACCGCGTCCAGCGGCCGTTGTCCCTCGTCCCGGGACGTCGGCACGATCCACGCGGCCAGCCCCAGGACCACCCCGGCCACCGGGACGGTGAACAGGAAGACCGATCCCCACCAGAAGTACCGCAGCAGGACACCGCCGATGACGGGGCCGAGCATCCCGCTCAGGCCGGCGGCCGCCGACCAGGCGGCGACCGCCTTGGGTCGCTCCGAAGGCGGGAAGATCACCGCCGCGATCGACAGCGTCGCCGGCATGACGAGGGCGGCGCCGACACCCATCACGGTCCGGTAGCCGATCACCTGCCCGGCGGTTGTCGAGAAGGCCGCCAGCCCGCTGGCCGCCCCGAAGATCACCGTCCCGGCGAGCAGCACCCCCTTGCGGCCTCTGCGGTCACCGAGGGCGCCGAGCGGCAGCAGCAGGCAGGCGAAGGTCAGGATGTGGGCGTCGGTGATCCATTGCAGGTCCGAGCCGCTGGCCCCCAGCGCCGTCTGCATGGTCGGCAGGGCGATGTTCATCGAACCGAGGTTGCTGAAGACCATCACCATCGACGAACACAGGACGGCGAGGATCAGCCAGCGGCGAGGGTGCGGCTCGGTGGGCTCCCCCGCGGCGTGTTCGAGCATGGTCGGCGAATTGTACGGGGCTCGCCTCCGGAACCGGGCCGCGGACGGCCCGGGTGCCGGGCTGGTCAGGCCGTGCGCTCGGCTGCGCCCACCTCGGCGGGGGCACCGCCGCCGGCGGGTTCGTCCGCCGCATGCCTCGCCCGGGTCTCAACGGCGCCGGCGGGAGTGGCGGGAACGCCTCGAAGTCGAGCGGGTCGGCGTGCCGGACGGCCTCTCCGGTGCGGGCTCGTGGATCTCGGGAACGGGCTGTTCACCGGCGAGTACCGCCGCGATGGCGGCGATGTGCTCCGGCGTGGTGCCGCAGCAGCCGCCCACGATCCGGACGCCGGCCTGCACCGCCCGGTGGGCGTGTGTCGCCAGCGTCTCCGGTCCGGCGTTGTAGCGGAAGGTGGTGCCGGTCCAGGCGGGGATCCCGGCGTTGGGTTTGAAGATCACCGGGACGTCCGGCAGCGCCCCCTGCATCTCGATGGCGGCCGCCTCGGTGTCGGCGATGTTGTTGCCGCAGTTCGCTCCGAGGGCGGCCGGCTGCAGGGGGCCGAGTCGTTCGGCGGTCTCGGCGGCGGTGGCCCCCATCATCGTTCGCCCCGCGGTGTCGAAGCTCATCATCACCGCCACCGGCAGGTCGCACGCCGCCCGGGCGCCGCGAACGGCGGCCTCCGCCTCGGCGAGGTCGCTCATCGTCTCGATCCACAGCAGGTCCACACCGCCCCGCGCCAGCGCTTCGGCCTGCTCGGCGTAGGCCTCCTCGCAGGCCGCCGTGTCCATCGACCCCAGCGGTGCCAGCAACTCGCCCGACGGTCCCATCGAGCCGGCGATCAGCACCGTCCCCTCGCCGGAGCCGCGGTCGTCGTCGGCGGCCTCGCGGGCGAGGCGGGCGGCGGCCTCGTTGAGTTCCAGCACGCGGTCGTCGAGGTCGTGGAGGCGCAGCCTGAAGCGGTTCGCCCCGAAACTGTTGGTCAGCAGCACCTCGGCACCGGCTTGCAGGTGACCGCGGTGGATCTCCCGTATCGCCTCCGGCCACTCGAGGTTCGAGCGTTCCGGTGCGTCTCCCGAGATCAGTCCCCTGGCGAACAGTTGCGTGCCCATGGCGCCGTCCGCCACGACGTAGGCCTTCGTCTCGCCGAGCGTGGCGAACAGATCGCCGGGGCCGGTCATGTCGCCAACGGTAACGGCGGCCCTCGCCCGCGGCGCCGCGGGGTTCTGGCGTATCGTCGCCGGATGGCTGTAGATCTTGCGCATCTGGACGAGGGCTGGGGGCGGGCACTGGCCGTGGTGGCGCACCCCGATGACCTGGAGTACGGGGTGGCCGCGGCGATCGCCCGCTGGACCGATGCGGGCAAGGACGTCCGCTACGCCCTCGTCACGAGCGGCGAGGCGGGGATCGCCACGGTGGCCCCCGCAGAGACCGGGCCCCTGCGCGAGGCGGAGCAGCAGGCCTCGGCCGCCGTCGTGGGGGTGACGCACGTGGAGTTCCTGGGCTTCCCCGACGGGTACGTCATGGCCGACCTGGACCTGCGCCGGGCCCTCGCCGCCTGCATCCGCCGCCACCGGCCGGAGGTGGTGGTGTCCATCAACTACCGCGACAGCTTCGGGGGTGGCTCGTGGAACCACGTCGACCACCGGAACGTGGGGCGCGCCCTCATCGACGCGGTCCGCGACGCCGCCAACCCGTGGATGTTCCCCGAACTCGCCGCCGATGGTCTCGAGGCCTGGGGCGGCGTGCGGTTCATCGCCTTCGGCGGCTCGCCCGAGCCCACGCACGCCGTGGACGTCACCGGGCATCTCGAGGCCGGCTTCGCCTCACTGGCGGCCCACGCCGCCTATCTGGCTTCGCTCAGCGGCCCGATGGCCGACCCCGAGGCGTTCCTGCGCCCGGCGGCGGAAGCGGCCGGGGAGCGTCTCGGCGTCGATCATGCCGTCGACTTCGAGGTTGTGTACGCCTGAGTACCTTGGCGCCGGCGGGCGCTGCGATCGGCTGTGATGGCGCCGGCGGGTGTTGCGACCGGTCGCGATCGCAGCGGTCGACCGGTGGATCGCAGGATCGTCAGGTGGCTGCGGTCGAGGTGGCCGCGTCGTCGCTCCGGCGCCGGTCTGCGGCGGGACCGTGCGGGTAGAGCAGGTAGACCACGGTCGCCGTCACCAGGAGGAGAACCGCGGCGACGCCCAATCCCAGGGTCATGCCCCGATTGAAGGAGTCCACGGCGGCCTCGGTGAGTGCTGCCGCCCGACCGGCCGGCAGGTCCGCAGCCACGCGGAGGGCGCCGCCGATGGAGTCCGTCGCCGCCTCGGCCACCGCCTTGGGCAGGTCGGCCACGTGTGAGGCCATCCCGCCTCGGTAGCCGACGGCGAGCAGCGTCCCCACGACGGCGACGCCGATCGATGCGCCCACCTCCCGCGTCACGTCGTTGACGGCCGATCCGACGCCGGCCTTGTGCTGTGGCAGCGAGGTGACGATGGCATGGGTCGACGAGGGCATGACCATCGACAGCCCGATCGCGATCGTGACCAGCGCGATCACCAGGGCCCAGTACGGCGAGGCCGGCGTGAGCGAGGCCATGATGCCGAGCCCGGCGGCGGTGATGGCGAGCCCCCCGCTGAGTGTGGCGCGAGCGCCGATTCGCGCGGCGATGGCGGGGGTGCGCGGCGCCAGGAGGATCAGGGTGCAGGCCATGGGAAGTGTGCGGACCCCGGCGGCCAGCGGGCTGTACCCCTGGGCGAACTGGAAGTAGAGCGTGAGCAGGAAGAACATGCCGAGCATCCCGAAGAACACGGCGACGATGCTCACCGCTCCCAGGGAGAACCGGCGGTTTCCGAAGTAGCCCGGGTCCAGCATCGGGTAGCGCACCCGCCGCTCCCAGCGCACGAAGCCCCAACCGAGCACCGCCGCCGCAGCGAACATGCCGACCACGAACGCGTTCGCCCAGCCGAGTTCCGGCCCTTCGATGACTGCGAACAGGAGGCATCCCAGAGCGGCGATGGAGATGAGCGAACCGACGATGTCGAGCGGTCGCCGCTCGTCATCGCGGGACGTCGGCACGATCCATGCAGTGGCAACCAGGACCACTCCCGCGATCGGCACGGCGAGGAGGAAGATCGATCCCCACCAGAAGAAGTTCAACAGCACGCCGCTGGCGGGGGGTCCGATGGCGCCTCCCGCCCCGGCGAAAGCGGCCCAGATTGCGACGGCCTTGGGTCGCTCGGCGTGCGGGAAGACCGTGGTGACGATCGAGAGCGTGGCGGGCATGACGAGCGCCGCGGCGACGCCCATGAGACCCCGGTACATGATGATCTGCGTCGCGCTCGTCGAGAAGGCGGCCAGGCCGGAGAACGTCCCGAAGAGCGTCATGCCGACGAGCAGCACCTCTTTGCGACCCACGCGGTCGCCGATGGCGCCGAACGGCAGGAGCAGGCCGGCGAAGGTGACCATGTAGGCGTCCACGATCCACTGCAGGTCCGATCCGCTGGCGCCGAGCGACCGCTGGATCGACGGCAGCGCCACGTTCAGCGAACTCATGCTGATGACCACCATCGTCAGCGAGAGGCACAGGATGTACAGGATCGACCAGCGCCGCGGGTGCGCCTCGAGGGGGGACACGGGTGCGCTACGCCGGCTCGAGTCGCCAGAGGGCGTTGCCGGTGAGGATGTAGATTTCGCCGTCGGGACCCTCACCGAAGGAGAGCACCGAGTCGGGTGGTGCGCCTGAGGCCAGCGGGATCGGATGGGCGCCGGCTGCGTCGCTGTAGCCCCAGAGCGTGCCGTCGCAGAAGTCGCTGTAGAGGTAGACGCCGCCGAGCCCCGGAAGGAGCGCTCCCCGGTAGACGTAGCCGCCGGTCACCGAGCAGCGCTTGTCTGCCCCGTGGCGGTACTCGACGACGGGGCGGACGTGGCCCGGCGGCTCGTCGTTGGACCAGAACGGGACGCTGCCCTCGTACGCGCTCCAACCCAGGTTGGCGCCCCACCCTGCGCCGGCTCCCCCCGCCGGCAGGCGGTTGATCTCCTCGAGCACATCCTGGCCGACATCGCCGACCCAGAGGTCGCCCGTGGCTCGGTCGAAGGAGAATCGCCACGGGTTGCGCGCACCCCACAGCCAGACCTCCGGCGCCCCGGCCGCACCGTCCGCGTAGGGGTTGCCGAACGGGATCGTGTACGACTCGCCGGAGGGGCCCGACCGCGGATCGATGCGCAGGATCGTGCCCAGCCAGTCGTGAGGGTCCTGGCCGGCGCGCAGCGGGTCACCCGCCCCGCCGCCGTCACCGAAGGCCAGGTACAGATGGCCGTCGGGTCCGAACGTCACGTCGCCGCCGTTGTGGTTCGAGAAGGGTTGTTCCAGTGAGAGCACCAGGCGGCCCCCGCCGGCGTCGATGCTGCCGTCGGGCGCCACCGGCCACTCCCAGAGTTCGCTGACCTGCCGGCGGTTCACCGAGGATGTGTAGAGCCGGTCACCGGTTGGCGAGAAGGCGAGGCCGAGCAGGCCCATCTCGCCCCGGGTGTCGACCCGGCCGCTCATGTCCAGGACCGGCGCGGCGTCGCGGTGCAGCCGCGCCGAGAAGTCGGCACGGCCGCCGTCGCCGCGCAGGCGGACCACCTCACCGTGGCGCAACGCCACATACAGGGACCCCGGCTCCTGGGCCCGGTGGGCGACGGCCAGCGGGACCGCTAGTTCGGCGAGCCGGACGAGGTTCACACTCAGCGGCTCGGGGAAGCGCGGCCCCGGCGCGCCGGCCGGTCCGCCGGTGTCGGCGGTCGAGCCTGCGCCTGTGGCGGGTGCACCGCCGCCGGTGTCGTCGCCTGCCGCCGCGGTGACAGCCGTCGGGGGTGTGCCGCCGCCCTCGCCCGGGGGGACGTCGCCGGTGCCGGCGGCCGCTTCGCCGGTGCCCGCACCGGTGACGTCAGTCCCCGGCCCGCTCGCCGAGCCGGATCCTCCCGTCGGGTCGGCACCGTCCCCGGGCCCGCCGCCGTCGGTGCCTGTGCCGCCGCCATTGTTCGGGCCGGTGTTCTCGCCGTCACGCCCGCCGCCTGTTGCGTCACCTGTTCCGGGGGGTTCCGCTCCGGCCGCTGGGTTCGACCCATCGGCGTGGGGTTGCGGGGAGCCCGCCGTGCCGGCTGCGCAGGCCGCGACGGCCAGGGCGGTCACCAGCGTCGCGGCCAGGAGAGCCTGCCGGCGTCCGGCTCGGAACGGGGGCCGCTGGGCGATGGGTGCCACCGGCGAATTCTCGCGCGCCGGCTGGTCGCCGTCGTACCCTTGCAGGGGTGACCTCCGGCGGCGTTGCATCGATGCTCGGGTTCGCTCCCCCCGAGCGAGGTGACTGGGAAGACCTGGTACACCGTGCACTGCGCGGCCGCACGGCCGATGACCTGGCCGGCCGCACCGACGACGGCCTGACGATCCAGCCGCTCTATGCCGAGTCGCAGCACCCCACTGCGGGAGACCCCGCGGGCCTGCCGGGTTCGGCGCCGTTCACCCGGGGCGCCCATCCGGAGCCTCGCCGGTGGGGTCTGCGCCAGCGGCACGACCTTGCCGATCCGGCGTCGACCGCTGCGGCGATTCGGGCCGACGTTGCCGGTGGCGCAACCTCTGTCTGGCTGCGATTGCAGCAGCCGCCGGCGCCTGGCGAGTTGCTGGCGGCCCTGGCCGGGATCGACCTCGGCGAGATCCCGGTCCTTGTCGACGGCGGTCCATGGTTCGCCGATGCGGCGGCAGGCGTCGAGGCACTCGCCGGGGCGGTCCCGGCCGGCGGCCTCGTTGCGTCCACCGACCCGCTGGGCGGTCTCGCCCGGCACGGATTCCTGCTCCGGGAACCGTCGGAGTCTCTCGCCGCTGTCGCGCAGTTGGCGGTGGCTGCCGCCGCAGCCGGCGGGGCGATCCCCGGCGGCACACACCGGGCGCGACCGATCGCGGTTGATGCCACCGTCTATGCCGATGCCGGGGCGCCCCCGGCGCTCGAACTGGCCTGTCTGCTGGCGACGGGTGTGGCCTACCTGCGCGCCCTGGAGGCCGGGGGTCTGGAGCCCGGGGTGGCGGCGCAGCAGATGGAGGCCCGGCTCGTGGCCACCGCCGATCAGTTCGCCACGATCTGCAAGCTCCGCGCGGCGCGCGCGCTTTGGGATCGCGTCCTGGCGGCGTGCGGGGTGCAGGCGCCGGGCCGCCGGGCGCTGCCTTGCTGGGCGGTCACCTCCGAGGCCATGTTCGTTGCGCAGGACCCCGTCGTGAACCTGGTGCGTGCCACCTCGGCGGCCTTCGCCGCGGCCGCCGGGGGAGCGGGGTGCATCACCGTCCTGCCCTATGACGTCGCCGTCGGCGACAGTCGCGACAGTGGCGAGCGCGGCCGTCGGCTCGCCCGCAACATCGGCCACCTGCTGGCCGACGAGTCGCATCTGGCCGCCGTCTCGGACCCGGCGGGCGGGTCCTGGTATGTCGAGGAGCGCACCGCACGCCTCGCCGAGGTGGCCTGGGGGCGGTTCGGCGACATCGAGGCCGCGGGCGGGATGGCGGCCGTGTTGCTGGACGGCTCGCTGGCCGCCGCGATCGGCGAGGCGTCTGAGGTGCGCCACGAACGCCTGGCGAGCGGCGCTGAACACGTCGTGGGGGTCACGTGCTTCCCGCCGCCGGCCGGCGACGCCGAGCCCGCGCCCCGGGTTCCCTCCGGTCAGCCGGCGGTTGTGCCGGCGCCCGCCGGTGCGGCCGTGCGCATCGAGCCGTTGCCGTTGAGTCGCCCGAGCCCCGCGAGCCGACCATGAGCGGGATCCCGGACTTTGCCAAGATCCCGTGGCCGGCGAGCGCGCCGGGCCACGCCGCGGACGGTCCTGGCGGCGTCGCGTCGCCGATCGCGTCCAACGGGGACAGACCCTCGCAGCAGACCCCCGAGGGGATCGCGCTGCAGGGTGTCTACACCGCCGCGGACGTGGCCGATCTACAGGCGCCGCACACCTTTCCCGGCATGGCGCCGTACCTGCGCGGCACGCACCCGACCATGTACCTCACCCGGCCCTGGACGATCCGCCAGTACGCCGGCTTCTCCACCGCTTCGGAGTCCAACGCCTTCTACCGGCGCAACCTGGCGGCGGGCCAGCGGGGGCTGTCGGTGGCCTTCGACCTGCCCACCCACCGGGGCTACGACTCGGACAACCTCCGGGTGACCGGCGACGTCGGCATGGCGGGCGTCGCCATCGACTCCGTCGCCGACATGCAGATCCTTTTCGACGGCATCCCGCTGGACCGCATGAGCGTGTCCATGACGATGAACGGGGCCGTGCTGCCGGTCATGGCCATGTACATCGTGGCCGCCGAGTTGCAGGGAGTCGCCCACTCGGCGCTCACCGGGACCATCCAGAACGACATCCTCAAGGAGTTCATGGTCCGCAACACCTACATCTACCCGCCGCGGCCTTCGATGCGGATCGTCTCGGACATCTTCGCCTACACCGCTGCGGAGATGCCCCGCTTCAATTCCATCTCCATCTCCGGCTACCACATGCAGGAGGCCGGGGCGACCGCCGACCTGGAACTGGCGTACACCATCGCCGACGGCTTGGAGTACGTGCACTGCGGCCTCGACGCCGGCCTGGACATCGACGGTTTCGCCCCCCGGCTGAGTTTCTTCTGGGGGATCGGCATGAACTTCTTCATGGAGGTGGCGAAGCTGCGGGCCGCCCGGCTGCTGTGGGCCGGCCTGATGCGGCAGTTCGGGCCGGTCGATCCCCGCTCGCTGATGCTGCGCGCCCACTGCCAGACCTCTGGCTGGAGCCTCACCGCCGATGACGTGTACAACAACGTGGCCCGCACCTGCATCGAGGCCATGGCCGCCACGCAGGGCCACACCCAGTCGCTGCACACCAACTCCTTCGACGAGGCGCTGGCGCTGCCGAGTGACTTCTCGGCCCGCATCGCCCGCAACACCCAACTGGTGCTGCAGCACGAGAGCGGCACGTGCGCCCCCGTGGACCCCTGGGGCGGCAGCTACTACGTCGAACGGCTGACCGATCAGCTGGCCCGGCGGGCCGCGGGCCACATCGACGAGATCGACGCCATGGGCGGCATGGCGGCGGCCATCGAGGCCGGCGTGCCCAAGGCGCGTATCGAGCAGGCCGCCACCCGCACCCAGGCCCGGATCGATGCCGGAACCCAGGCGCTCATCGGCGTGAACCGCTACCGCCCCGAGACGCCGGAATCCGTGGAACTGCTGGCCGTGGACAACGCCGAGGTGCTGGCCGCCCAGACGGCCCGACTCGCCGGGGTGCGGTCGGGTCGCGACCAGGATGCCTGCGATGCCGCCCTCGGTGCCTTGACCCGGTGTGCGTTGACCGGGGAGGGGAACCTGCTGGATCTGTCCGTCCGGGCTGCCCGTGTGCAGGCGACCGTGGGCGAGATCAGCGAGGCCCTCGAGCGGGCATGGGGCCGCCACACCGCCGAAGTCCGTACGATTTCGGGTGTGTACAGCCAGGCTGTGGGCGCCACCGGCGCCGTGGGCGCCGTGCGACGCCGGATCGAGGAGATGGCCGCCCGCCAGGGCCGCCGGCCGCGGATCCTGGTGGCCAAGATCGGTCAGGACGGCCACGACAGGGGCCAGAAGGTGGTCGCCAGCGGCTACGCCGATCTGGGCTTCGACGTGGACATCGGGCCGCTGTTCCAGACGCCCGCAGAGGTGGCCCGTCAGGCCGTCGAGAACGACGTGCACGTCGTGGGGGTGTCGTCACTCACCGCCGGGCATCTCACCCACGTGCCGGAGTTGATCGCCGAGCTTGCCGCGCTGGGGCGGGCCGACATCATGGTGGTCGTCGGCGGCGTGGTCCCCGAGCGGGACCGCCCGGCGCTGTTCGAGGCGGGTGCCGCAGCCGTGTTCGGCCCCGGCACCTCACTCACCGACGCCGCCGGCGAGTTGCTCGACGCCCTGGAGCGGCGGCCGGCGTGAGCGATCCCGCCGGGGCTTGCTGCAACCCCGGCAGCCGGCAGGCCACCACCGGATCGACCGGCCAGGTGTGAGCGCCATGAGCCCTCCCGGCGGCGAGGTCCCGTCCCGGGCGCTCACCGAGAGCCACGTGACCGGGGTCCTGGCCGGCGACCGCACCTGGCTGGCGCGCACGATCACGCTGGTCGAGAGCACGTTGCCGGCCGATCGCGCCGCCGCCACCGAAGTCCTGGAGCAGTTGTCCGCACACGCCGTGGACGCCCATCGTGTGGGGATCACCGGCCCGCCCGGCGCCGGCAAGAGCACTCTCGTCGACGCTCTGGGGGTGTATCTCTGCGAGCAGGGGCACCGGGTGGCCGTGCTGGCCGTCGACCCGTCCAGCGTCGTCAGCGGCGGCTCGATCCTCGGCGACAAGACCCGGATGGCTCGCCTCGCGACTCGCCCCGATGCGTTCGTGCGCCCCTCGCCGTCGGGCGGGACGCTGGGCGGTGTCACCGGCGCCACTCTGGAGGCCGTCGAGGTGGCCGAGGCCGCCGGCTTCGACGTGGTGTTCATCGAGACCGTCGGTGTGGGCCAGTCCGAGGCGGGCGTCGCCGACATCTGCGACACCGTGCTGACCGTCACCACGCCTGCCGGCGGCGACGAGCTGCAGGGCATCAAGCGCGGCCTGTTCGAGATGACCGACGTGCTCGTCGTCAACAAGGCCGACGGCGACCTGGCCGCGGCCGCTCAACGCTCGGTGGCCGACTACGCCTCCGCTCTACGGTTGCTGCACCCGCGCGACCCGACCGGTTCGGGCTGGGAGCCGCCCGTGCTGGCCGCCAGCGCCATCGAGGGGACGGGCCTCGCCGATCTCTGGGCCCAGGCATGTGCCCACGCGGATGCTCTCCGGCGCGCCGGCCACTGGTCCGAGCGGCGGGGCGAGCAGCGGGTCCGCTGGATGTGGCACCTCACCAACCAGCAACTCATGGCCGGCCTCCGCGACGCTCCTCACGTGCAGGCCACCCTCGCCGAGATCACCGGGCAGGTCCGCGCCGGCATACTCCAGCCCGCCCGCGCCGCCACCCGGCTCGTCGCCGCTGCCCGGGCCTGAAGCGGCCCCCAAACAGAGGGCCGGGCCGGCTGGGGTGGAGGCCGGCCCGGCCGAAGTGCCTCTGGGGGGAGAGGCGATCTGTGGGATCCGGACCGGCGGGATCCGGATCCGTGCGGCTTAGAAGTCCTCGTCGAACGCCACGTCGCCCTCGACGCCCACCTGGTACGCCGAGACGGTGCGCTCGAAGAAGTTGGTCAGTTCCTGGACGTCCTGGAGTTCCATGAACGAGAAGGGGTTCTTGGAGCCATAGCGTGCCGGCAGGCCCAGTTGGGTCAGGCGCTGGTCGGCGACGTATTCGAGGTACTGGCGGGTCTCGGCCACGGACATGCCGGGCACGCCCTCCCCGAGCAGGTCCTCGGCGAAGGTGTGCTCACACTCGACGGCGTCGTGGATCATCTCGCTGATCTCGGCCGCCAGTTGCTCGTCGAACAGCTCGGGCTGCTCCTCGCGCACCGTGCCCACCACCTCGAGGGCGAAGTTCATGTGGCAGCTCTCGTCGCGGAACACCCAGTTGGTGCCGGCCGCCAGCCCGTTCAGCAGCCCCTTGGAGCGCAGGAAGTACACGTAGGCGAAGGCGGCGAAGAAGAACAGGCCCTCGATGCAGGTGGCGAAGCAGATGAGGTTCAGCAGGAACTTGCGCCGGTCGGCGGCAGTGTCCAGCCGGTCCAGGCTGTCGATGGAGCCCATCCAGCGGAAGCAGAACTCGGCCTTGCGCCGGATCGAGGGGATGTTCTCGACCGCGGCGAAGGCGGCGTGGCGCTCGGCGTGGTCGGGCATGTAGTTGTCCAGCAGCGTGAGGTAGAACTGCACGTGCAGCGCCTCCTCGTAGAGCTGCCGTGACAGGTACATGCGGGCCTCGGGGGCGTTGATGTGCTTGTAGAGGTTCAGCACGAGGTTGTTGGCCACGATGGAGTCACCGGTGGCGAAGAAGGCCACGAGGCGCTGCACCAGATGCTTCTCCGATGCCAGCAACTTGCGGTCCAGGTCGATGATGTCGTCGGAGAAGTCCACCTCGTCCACTGTCCAGGTGTTCTTGATGGCGTCGCGGTACATGTCGTAGAAGGCGGGGTACCGCATGGGGCGCAGGGTCAGCTCGAAGCCGGGGTCAAGCAGGTTCGCCTGCTCGGGCGCGCCGCCGGGATCCGGCGCCGACGCCGGATGCACCAGGTGGTCGGGGACGGGGAATTGGAGGATGGTCACGTCTGGTTCCTTTCGTGCGCGGCCGCTAGTCGCAGGCCTCGCAGGTCTCGGGGTTCTCCAGCGAGCAGGCCACCGCCGAGGCGTCGTTGCCGTTGGTGAGGGTGGCCTGGTTGATCCGGGTCGCCGGGCGGGAGCGCAGGTAGTACGTCGTCTTCAGGCCCTGCTTCCAGGCGTAGACGTACATCGACGACAGCTTCCCGATGGTGGGCGTCTCCATGAACAGGTTCAGCGACTGGCTCTGGTCGATGAAGGCGCCCCGGTCGGCGGCGAGATCGATGAGCGCCCGCTGCGGCAACTCCCAGGCGGTGCGGTACAGCAGCCGCAGATCCTCGGGAATGCCGGAGATGTCGGCGACCGAGCCGTGAGACCGCTTCAGCGACTCCAGCATCCCCCCGGTCCACAGCCCGAGTTCCTGGAGGTCCCGCACCAGGTAGTGGTTGATCTGGAGGAACTCGCCCGAGAGGGTCTCCCGCTTGAACAGGTTGGACACCTGCGGCTCGATGCATTCGTAGGAGCCGGCGATGGAGGCGATCGTGGCGGTGGGGGCGATGGCGATCAGCAGCGAGTTGCGGAGGCCGACGGTGGCGATGCGCTCGCGCAGGGCGTCCCAGCGGGCCTCATCGGTGACGCCGACGCCCCACAGGTCCATCTGCAGCTTCCCGTCGGCGGCCCGGGTCTCGCCGAAGTTGGGGTGCGGGCCCGACCGCTCGGCCAGTTCGGCCGAGGTGGACAGCGCCCAGTAGTAGATCTCCTCGGAGATGCGCCGCGACAGTTCCCGTGCCTCGTCGCTGTCGAACGGCATCCGCAGCTTGAAGAAGACGTCCTGGAGCCCCATCATGCCGAGGCCCACGGGGCGCCAACCCTCGTTGGAGGACCCCGCCTCGCTGGTGGGGTAGAAGTTGATGTCGATCACCCGGTCGAGGTATCGCACCGCGGTCCGCACGACCTCGCCGAGGCGCTCGAAGTCGAAGGCGCCGTCGCGAACGAGACGCCCGACGTTCACCGATCCCAGGTTGCAGACCGCCGTCTCGTCCGCGCTGGTCACCTCGAGGATCTCGGTGCACAGGTTGGAGAGGTGCACGACGCGGCCCTCGGTGCCCGTCTGGTTGCACTTCAGGTTGGAGGTGTCCTTGAAGGTCATCCAGCCGTTGCCGGTCTGGGCGAGGGTGCGCATCATCTTGCTGTAGAGGTGACGGGCCGGGATCTGCCGCTCGTACAGGCCCGCCTCCTCGGCCTCGACGTAGGCCCGCTCGAAGTCGTCGCCGTAGAGGTCCACGAGGTGGGGCACCTTCTTGGGGTCGAACAGCGACCACTGCCAGTCGTTCTCGACTCGCTGCATGAACAGGTCGGGAACCCAGTTGGCGATGTTCAGGTTGTAGGTGCGCCTGGCCTCGTCACCGGTGTTCTCCCGGAGCTCCAGGAAATCGATGATGTCGGCGTGCCAGGTTTCGAGGTAGACGCAGCAGGCCCCCTTGCGGCGGCCGCCCTGGTTCACCGCAGCCACCGAACTGTCGAGCGTCTTGAGCCAGGGCACGATGCCGTTGGACAGGCCGTTGGTGCCCCGGATGAGCGAGCCGTTGCTGCGGATGCGGCTGTACGACAGGCCGATGCCGCCGGCGTGCTTGGAGAGCTTGGCGACGTCGGTGTAGCGGTTGTAGATGGCCTCGAGGTCGTCGGCGGGCGAGTCGAGCAGGTAGCACGACGACATCTGCGGGTGCGATGTGCCGCTGTTGAAGAGCGTGGGGCTCGAGGGCAGGTACTCCAGCGACGACATCAGGCGGTAGAAGGCGATGGCGTCGTCGGGGTCGGTGGAGAGCCCGCACGCCACCCGCATAAGGAAGTACTGCGGGGTCTCGATGGCCTTGCGGGTCTCGGGGTGGCGCAGCAGGTAGCGGTCGTAGACCGTGCGCAGGCCGGAGAACTCGAAGAGGTCGGTGCGCTCGTTGTCGATGGCGTCGTTGAGGGCCACGGCGTTGGCCTCGACGAAGTCGGCGGTCTCCTCGCCGATGAGGCCCAGTAGGCGGCCCGCTCCGACCGACTGGGAGAAGGTGCCGATCCGCTGGTTGCGGACCTCCTCCTCGGTGTAGGTGGCGAGAAGGCGGGCGGCAAGCTTGGAGTAGTTGGGTTCCTCGCAGATCAGCGCCGCGGCGGTGCGGATGGCCAGCTCGTCGAGCTCCACCGTGGTGGCGCCGTCACAGAGGCCGCTGATGGTGCGGGTGGCGACGCGCATGCAGTCCACGCCGGCGAGGTCGCCGCTGCAGCGCTCCACGCGGCGGACGATCTTGGTGACGTCGACCGGCTCCAGGCTGCCGTCCCGCTTGCGGACGCGCATCGTCGAGTTGAACGGTCGCGCCTCGGGCGCGTCGGGTTCGGCGGCCACGTGGGCGCTGTGGCCGTTGCCCTTGGGCCCGGCCGGCGTCTTGGCGCTTTGCTTGTTTGAGTGCTCGACGACGGTCACCCCGGTGCCTCCGCTTGTTGGAACCGTGCGAGGACCCCGAGAGTGACTCTGGCCCGCCACGGAACTACCTACGTGTAGTTGCAGGATTGTAATTTGCTGCGGACCCGCGAGGCAAACTCGCTCTCCAGCGCCGCGAAAACGTGCTGCTCAGGGGTATGGCACACCGCCCCGCCGCCCCGAGCGCGACGGTTCGACGCTCCGGCCGGGGCTCGCGCCGGCCCCCGCCGCGGTCTCAGGCGGCGATCCGGCCGGCCTCCAGGACGAGCACCTCGTCGGCCAGTTCATCGGCGTCGGCGGGATCGTGGGTGACCAGGACGACGGTTGAACCGCTGTCCCGAACCTGCCGGCGGAGCAGTGGCCGCACCTCGGCGTCGGTGGCGGAGAACGGTTCGTCCAGCAGCAGCACGTCGGGCACGGTGGCGAGCGCCCGCGCCAGCCCGACCCGCTGGCGCTGGCCGCCCGAGAGGCGTGCCGGCTTCGTCCTGGCCGCGGCCGCCATGCCCACCGATTCGAGGCCGGCCAGGGCTTGGCGGCGGGCGACGCTGCGCGCCACCCCCTCGCAGCGAGGGCCGAACGCCACGTTCTCGAGGGCGCTCAGGTGCCCGAACAGCCGCAGATCCTGGAAGGCGTAGCCCACCCGGCGCTGCTCGGGAGGTACGAAGATCCCCCCGTCGGGGTCGTCGACGAGCCGTCCCGCCAGGCTGATGCGGCCGGATTCGGTGGCCTCGAGGCCCGCCAGGCAGCGCAGCAGCGTGGTCTTCCCCGAGCCGTTCGACCCCATGACGGCGAGGATCCCGCCGGCGGGGACGTCGAGCGCCAATTCGAGGACGAACTCGCCGAGGCACACCCGGATGTCGGCCGAGATCCCGTTGTTCTCATCGAGCCTTGCTCCGCCCCCATCGCCGCCGACGAACGCACCATCCTGGCGAACCCGCGAGGGTGGGGGTGCCGGGATCCGCCGGAGCGCCGCCGGCGCCGCCGCCCGGACAAGCCCACTAGCCCAGGCGCCCCGCCGGCCACGTCCTCGTCTCATCGGCTCAGCCAGCGGTCGCGCAGCGCCACGAGCACGGCGACCGAGACGGCGAGCAGGATCACGCTGAGGGCGACGGCCTCCGCCGGACGCCCGGCCTCCAGGGCCTCGAAGGTGGCGAGCGGCAGGGTCTGGGTGCGGCCGCGCAGGTTGCCGGCGAAGGTGATGGTGGCGCCGAACTCGCCGAGCGCCCGGGCCCACGCCAGCGCCGCCCCGGCGACCAGCGACGGCGCCACCTGCGGGAGGACGATCCGCCGGAAGGCGACCGAGCGCCGCGCCCCCAGCGTGCGGGCCGCCTCGGCGACCCCGGTGTCGGCGCCGCGCAGCGCCGCCTCGGCGGTCACGACGAAGAACGGCATGGCCACGAATGTGGTGGCCACGACGACGCCGATGGTGCTGAAAGGCAGGGACCAGCCGAACCAGCGGTCCAGCCAGAGGCCCACGAGCCCCCGCCGGCCGAGGGCGAACAGCAGGGCGGTACCGCCGACGACCGGTGGCAGCACCATCGGCAGCAGCACGGCAACCCGCATCAGCCGCCGCAGCGCCGCCCCGCAGCGCGACAGGGCGAGCGCCAGCGGCAGGCCCAACACCACCGACGCCCCGGCCGCGGCGGCGCTGGTGATCGCCGACAGGATGAGGGCATCGCGGACCCGCGCCGAGCCGAGGAGTTCGGGCAGGTCGCTCCAGGGCGCCCGCTGCAGCAGTCCCACGGTGGGGACGACCAGCAGCGCCAGCGCCACCCCGGCCGGCAGCCAGAGCCCGCCGACCGAGCGGCTCCGGATCTCCGGCCGCTCTCGTCCCCCGGTGGGCGGCCGCCGCGCCGGCCCTGCAGCCGGTCCCGCAACCGGACCCGCGCCGGGATCGGGCGGGCGCCACGAACTCACGGTGCCTCGAATCCTGCCGCGGCCAGCAGATCCTGCGCCTCCGGCGACAGCAGGAAGTCGGCGAACGCAGCGCCGGCCGGATCGTCGTTCAGCACCGCCAGGGGATAGGCCGTCGTGGCGGGGTGCTCGATGGGGATCCCGGTGACGTTCTCACCGGCGGCGGCCAGGTCGGTGACGTAGACGACGCTGGCGTCCACCTCGCCAACCAGCACCTTCGTGAGCACGGAACGGACGCTCGGCTCCAGCGTGTCGGCGGCGTCGACGAGCGACTCGCCGCCGACCTGCGCCGCCAGGGAGCCGCACGGGACGTCGCGGGCGCAGAGCGCCAGGAGCACGTCGTCCCGGCTGAGCGAGGCGATGCCGGTGATGCCGGCGGGGTTTCCCTGCGGCGTCGCGATGGCCAGGCGATTGCGGGCGAACGTCGCCACGCGCCGAGCCTGCACCTGCGCCGCCGCCGATTCGTTGGCCGCGGCGAACACGTCGGCGGGCGCGCCGGCGTTGATCTGGGCGGCGAGCCGGGCGCTGCCCGCGAACTGCAGGGTCACATCGATGCCGGGGTGGGCGGCCTCGAAGGCTGCGGCGATGTCGTCGAACACGTCGGTCAGTGACGAGGCGGCGAACACGGTGACGTTCCGGCGCTCGCCGGCGTTGCCGCTCGCTCCACCGCAGGAGGTCCCGGTCGCCAGCGCCGCGCCGCACGCGGCCAGCGCGACCGTCGTGCGCAGGGCCGCCCGCAGGCGGCGGGGCGGGAGGGCTCGGGGCATGCGTGGCTCACGCGCCGATGCGTTCCACCACCACGTTGGTGGACTTGACCACCGCGGCGGCCTCCACCCCCGGAGTCAGGCCCATGTCCTCGACGGCCTCGCGGGTCATGAGCGAGACCACCCGGTAGGGCCCGGCCTGGATCTCGACCTGCGCCATCAACTCGTCGGTGACGACGCGGGTCACGAGTCCGCCGAACCGGTTGCGGGCCGAGGCGCGTGAGCGCCCCTCGGTGGGGCCGTCAGCGCGCGCCGTCGCCATGCGGGCGAGGTCCACACCGTTCACCAGGCGCTGGCCCCCAGAGGTGCGCACGACCGCCAGGTCGCCGTCGTCGGCCCAGCGCCGCACCGCGTCGACCGACACCCCCAGCAGTTCGGCCGCCTGCCCGATCCGGTAGAGGGGTTGCGCCGAAGGGTCGTTCGACGAGGAATAGTCGTCACTTACCTTGTCCATGCGAGGATTCTAGATGGAAACCCTCGTCTGTGCGATTCCCCGGCAAGGCGAGACCGTGCCAACCCACTCGCGCGCCACCCAATGACCCAGCCCGCTCCTAGGGTGTCGGTTCGAAGCATTCGAACGGTCCGCTCCCAGGCGGGGCGGACCTGTCAAACCGAGGAGTGCCGCCATGAGCGATGCTGCGCAACTCGCCCAGGTCGCCGAGATCGACGAGGCCGCCGGACTGCTCGACGCCTGCGGCCAGGATCCGTCGCGGATCTGCAACTGGGTCTTCGACCGGACCGGCAACGGTTTCCTCGCCGCGGCCACCGAATGGGTCGTGGAGCGGCCGATGAAGGTGGTGCTGATCGCCCTCGGGGCCTACATCATCAGCCGCCTGGCGCGGCGGGGCGTGCGTCTGGCGGCCAAGCGCATCGTTGCCACGACCACCAGCGCCCGCCTGGCCGGGATCCGCGCCCAGGGCCCCATGAAGCTCCTGGCCGACGTCGAGGAGAACAAGCGCGCCCAAGCCCGCGCCGACACGATCACCTCGGTGCTGTCCAGCGTAATCACGGCGCTCGTCTGGAGTGTGGCCGCCCTCATGATGCTGGGCGTCTTCGACATCAATATCGGCCCGTTGCTGGCCGGCGCCGGCATCGCGGGCATCGCCATCGGCTTCGGCTGCCAGACCGTCGTGAAGGACTTCATGTCGGGGCTGTTCATGCTGATCGAGGACCAGTTCGGGGTGGGTGACGTGATCGACGTGGGCCCGGTGACCGGGACCGTCGAGGCGGTCTCGCTGCGCACCACCACGATCCGCGACGTGTCGGGCACGGTGTGGCACGTCCCCAACGGCGAGGTGGCCCGGGTCGGCAACTTCTCCCAGTTGTGGTCGCGGGCGCTGCTGGACGTCGAGGTGGCCTACGAGACCGACCTGCGCTTCGCCGAGGGCGTCATCCAGCGGGTCGCCAACGAGATGTGGGACGACCCCGAGTGGGGCGGCGACGAGCTGATGGAGGCGCCGGAGGTGTGGGGCATCCAGAGCCTCGGGGCCAGCGGCATCGCCATCCGCCTCGTCGTCAAGACCGAGCCGTCGGTGCAGTGGAAGGTGGAGCGTGAGCTGCGCCTGCGCATCAAGGAGGCGTTCGACGAGGCCGGCATCGAGATCCCCTTCCCGCAACGCACGCTCTGGCTGCGCGACCAGGGGCAGCACCAACTCGGCGAGGCGCCGGACCCGTCAACGATCAAGACCGTCGAGCCGCCCCGCCACCAAACCGTCGTCTCCGACGCCGACGGCGACTGAGCGACGGTATCTGCGGTCGGGCTCCGGGCAGGGTCCGGTCAGGGTGCCGGTGGCCGTCGTCGGGAGCGTCTGGCGAAATCGCTCCGCCGGCCGGCCCCCCGCACCCCTCCCTGGCGGTTGCGGTGACCAGGCGCGAGGCATGAACAGTCGAGGTCCGGGGGTCGGGGGGCCGGGCTGCGACGCCTTTGGCCCGCCATGAAGGAGCAGAGCGGTACCCCGACCCCCGGACCGGATCGACCGCCGTCCGGTGGCTACTCGGGTGCGAGCTGAACGTCGACGGTTGGACCGCTGTCGCTGCCGGTGCTGAGTTGGAGGTCCAGGATGTTGCCGGCGTCGCAGACGTCCCGTTGGGCGGCGGCGAGGGCGGCCAGGAAGTCGGTTCCGGCCTGCACCTCCGCCAGCTCCACGGGAGTCCGCAGCTTGCGGCGGGCCTCGCTCTTGGCTCGGCGTACCTGGCCGAGCACCTCTGAGGCGGCGGCCAGCACGGCGGGGTCGCCGGCGCCGGGCAGTTCGCCACGCTTTGGCCACGAGGTCCGGTGGATGGATCCTTCCTGCCACCACGACCAGGCCTCCTCGCAGGCGTAGGGCAGGAACGGCGCGAAGAGCCGCTGCAGCACGCTGAGGGCGACCTGCAGGCAGGCTCGTGCGCTGGCGCCGTCGGGGCCGTCGCGGTATGCCCGGTTCTTGACGAGCTCGACGTAGTTGTCGGTGAAGTCCCAGAAGAACCGTTCGGTGCGCTCCAGCGCCCGCGCGTAGTCGAACTCGTCGAACGCCTCGGTGGCGCCGTCGACGAGTTCGCCGAGGTTGGCGAGAAGTGACCGGTCGATCGGTTCGGTCACGGCGCCGGCGCGGGGCGCGTCCCCGTCGTCTCCCGCACCCGCCAGGCCCAGCACGAAGCGGGCGGCGTTGAGGAGCTTGATGGCCAGCCGGCGCCCCACCTTGATCTGCGACTCGTCGAAGGCGGTGTCGGTGCCGGGGCGCCCGCTGGCCGCCCAGTAGCGCACGGCATCGGCGCCGTACTGGTCGAGCAGCCCGATCGGCGTGATCACGTTGCCCTTGGACTTGGACATCTTCTTGCGGTCGGGGTCCAGCACCCAGCCCGAGATCGCCGCCCGCCGCCAGGGCAGCGAGTCGTGCTCCAGGTGGCTGCGCACCGTCGTCGAGAAGAGCCAGGTGCGGATGATCTCGTGGGCTTGCGGGCGGACATCCATGGGGAAGGTGCGGGCGAAGAGGTCGGGGTCCTCCTCCCAGCCGCAGGCGATCTGCGGTGTCAGCGACGAGGTGGCCCAGGTGTCCATCACATCCGGGTCGCCGATGAAGCCGCCCGGCCGCCCGCGCTGGGATTCGTCGTAGCCCGGCGGCGCGTCGGAGGCCGGGTCGGTCGGCAGGGATCCCTCGTCGGGTACCAGCACCCGGTCGTACTGCGGCCGGCCGTCGCCGTCGAGTGCGTACCAGACGGGGATCGGCACGCCGAACCAGCGCTGGCGGCTGACCAGCCAGTCCCCGTTCAGCCCCTCCACCCAGTTGGTGTAGCGGGCGCGCATGAAGTCCGGCACCCAGTCCAGTTCGACGCCGCGCTCGAGGAGTTCCTTCCGCAGCCGGTCCTCCCGGCCGCCGTTGCGCAGGTACCACTGGCGGGTGGTGATGATCTCGAGGGGGCGGTCGCCCTTCTCGAAGAACTTCACGGCGTGGTTGATGGCTTCGGGAGGCCCCACGATCTCGCCCGACTCCTCCAGCAACTCGACGATCCGCCGCCGCGCCCCCGCCACGGTCCGCCCCGCCAACTCGGCATAGGCGGCGCGTGCCCGGGAACCGTCGAGACCGGCGGGCGCCTCGGCCAGCAGGCGACCGTCGGGGCCCATGATGGGCCGCACCGGCAGGTCCAGCTCGCGCCACCAGGTGACGTCGGCCGTGTCGCCGAACGTGCACACCATGGCGATCCCGGTGCCCTTGTCCGGGTCGGCCAGCGGATGCGCCAGGACCGGGATCTCGGCCCCGAACAGCGGGGTGCGTACCGTCGAGGCGAACAGCGGGCGGTGCCGCTCGTCGTCGGGGTGCGCCACGAGCGCCACGCAGGCGGCCAGCATCTCGGGACGGGTGGTGTCGATGAGCACGTCGCCGGCCCCGTCGCTGCGGCCGAAGGCCAGCCGGTGGTAGGCGCCGGGCCGGTCCCGGTCCTCCAGCTCGGCCTGCGCCACGGCGGTGCGGAAGGTGATGTCCCACAGGCAGGGGGCTTCGGCCTGGTACGCCTCGCCCCGCGCCAGGTTCCGCAGGAACGCCCGCTGGGACACCCGCCGGCATTTCTCGCCGATGGTCGTGTAGGTCAGGCTCCAGTCCACCGACACGCCGAGGCGCCGGTAGAGGTCCTCGAAGGCCTCCTCGTCGGTGGCGGTGAGCTGCAGGCACAGGTCGATGAAGTTCCGCCGCCCCACCGGAACCGGCTCATCGGGGGGATCCGATGGCGGCTCGAAGCTCTCGTCGTGCGGCACCGACGGGTCGCAGCGGACCCCGAAGTAGTTCTGTACCCGGCGCTCGGTGGGCAGCCCGTTGTCGTCCCACCCCATCGGGTAGAACACCTCGAGCCCCCGCATGCGCTGGTACCGGGCGACGCAGTCGGTCTGGGTGTAGCTGAACACGTGCCCCACGTGCAGCGACCCGCTGACCGTCGGCGGCGGCGTGTCGATCGAGAAGACCGCAGCCCGCTCCCGGCTCCGGTCGAACCCGTAAACCCCCGCAGCCTCCCACCAGGCTCCCCAGCGAGCCTCCAACCCATCCAGAGTCGGCCGCTCCGGCACGCGAGAGGTGGCCTGCGGATCCATCCCGCAAACGCTACCGGCGCCGGTACTCCACCGGCCGGGTGTCCGACCGGGCCGCCGCAAACCCCGGAGGGACGGGGACGGCGATCACGCGAGGGCGGGATGCCGGTGAACGCCATAGGCGGCCATTTTCAGAGGCCGCCGGAGCGCACAACGGCCGGTGGGACCTACAGGATCTGCTCCAGGAAGCGCTTGGTCCGTTCCTCGGTGGGTGCGGTGAAGAAGTGCTCGGGGGTGCCGACCTCGACGATCTCGCCCTCGTCCATGAACACCACCCGGCTGGCCACCTCCCGGGCGAAGCCCATCTCGTGGGTCACGCAGATCATGGTCATGCCGCTGCGGGCCAACTCCTGCATGACGTCGAGCACCTCCTTGATCATCTCGGGGTCGAGTGCCGAGGTGGGCTCGTCGAACATCATCACGTGCGGCTCGGTGGCAAGCGATCGGGCGATGGCCACCCGCTGCTGCTGGCCGCCGGAGAGCTGGCCGGGGTACTTGCGGGCCTGCTCGGGGATCTTCACGCGCTCCAGCAGCTCCATGGCCAGTTCCTCGGCCTCGGCCCGCGGCATGCGGCGAACCTGGCGGGGGGCGAGGGTGATGTTGTCCAGCACGGTGAGGTGGGGGAACAGGTTGAACTGCTGGAAGACCATGCCGGTGAGGCGCCGCACCTGGCGGATGGCCTTCACGTCGTTGCTGAGTTCGATGCCGTCGACGGTGATGCGGCCCCGGTCGTGGTGCTCGAGGCGGTTGATGCAGCGGATGAGTGTGGACTTGCCGGAACCGGAGGGGCCCAGCACCACGACGACCTCCTGGCGGGCGACCTCGAGGTGGATGTTGCGCAGCGCCTGGAAGCTGCCGAAGAACTTGTCGACCCCTTCGAGGGTCACCATGGGCCGTGCGGCGCCGTTGGTCGGTGCGGTGCTCGTCATCTCTCTCCCACTCCCAGCCGGCGTTCCAGCCGCTGGCTCTCGCGTGACATGGTGAACGCCAGCGCCCAGAACGCGAAGGCCACGAAGACCAGCGTCTCGGCGATGCCGACGATGAGGAATTCCCGCTGCCCGTGGATGCTCTCGCGGATCCGCAGGATCTCGGTGAGGGCGATGATGGAGAGCAGCGTGCTGTCCTTGAACAGGTTGATGAACTGCCCCACGAGGGCGGGGATGACCGCCCGCAGCGCCTGGGGCAACACGATGAGGCTGAGGACGCGGGGGGCGCTGAGTCCGATCGCCTGGGCGGCCTCCACCTGGCCACGGGGCACGGCCTGCAGGCCGCCGCGCACGATCTCGGCGAGGTAGGCGCCGGTGAACAGCGTCATGACGGCGATGGCCCGGGTGACTTTCGAGAGGGGGTCCTCGGTGGGCAGGAAGAACCCCAGGAACAGGTCGCCCATGAACAGCAGCGTGATGAGCGGCACGCCGCGGATCATTTCGATGTACCCGACGGACAGCCAGCGCACGGCGGGCAGTTGCGAGCGCCGCCCGACGGCGGCCAGCAGGCCCACCGGGAAGGCCAGCACGATGGCGGCCGCCGCGGCGACGAGGTTCAGCTGGAACCCCGACCAGTCGTCCCAGCCCACGCCGCCGAAGTCGAGTTGCGCATAGATCGCCCAGACCACGGCGACGGTCCCGGCGATGAGCGCCAGGCGTGCGGTGGGCTGCCAGCGGGCGTCGGTGCGCACGTTGCGGGTGAGGCGCAGCGCGGCCAGGGCCACGAGCCCGCCGCCCCACCACCAGGCGATGCCGCCGGTGCCCGACAGCACCTGCCAGCCGGCGAGGGCACAGACGCCCGCGCCGAACCATGCCGGCCCGCGGGCGACCGCCGGCAGTGCCTCCATGAGCCGGCGGGCAACGACCCCGAGGGCCACCGCGGAGAGCACGAACAGCAGCGGCAGCCACGTGCGTGTCATGCCCAGCAGCGCGGCGAGCAGCACGAAGACCGGCCACCAGCGTCGCACGCCGTCACGCAGCCGGGCCCGGCTGAAGGCCACGCCGGCGTCCTGGGCGCGGTCTCGTGACGCCGCGGTGAGCCCGCCCCAGACGAGGCCAGCGGCGGCGCACAGCAGGTAGACCTGCACGACGATCCGCCATTGCTCCTCGCGCGGGAAGGTGCCCATCATGAGCAGCGTCAGGTTGGTGCGCACCGGCTCCCACTGGCCTGTCACGAACAGGAACCGGACGCCGTAGTACGCCAGCACCACCAGTCCGGCGGCGCCGAGAACCGTGAACGCCGAGTTGTGCTTGTTGTTGAACAGGTTCTCCCGCGCCCAGGCGCCGGCGGACTGGCGCGGCGGGGGGCCCGGGTGGTCGCCGGATGCGTGCGGGTCGGGGGGGATGGTGGCGGTCATCGTTCGCGCAGTTGCACGCGGCGGTTGTAGATGTTCAGCAGCAGTGAGATCGTCAGCGAGAACACCAGGTAGACGCCCATGAGCACGGCGATGGACTGCGGTGCGGGGTTGGCGTTGCCGATGGATGTGCGGGTGAGGTTGGTCACGTCGGCGTAGCCCACGACGGTGCCGAGGGAGGTGTTCTTGATGAGGTTGAGGTACTGGTTGATGGTGGGCGGCACGGCGATGCGCAGTCCTTGGGGGAGGATCACGTGGCGGTAGCGCTGGAACGGTGACAGGGCGAGCGCGCTGGACGCCTCGGTCTGGCCCCTGGGCACCGCCAGGATGGAGGCTCGCACCACTTCGGCGATGTGGCTGGCGGTGTAGAGGGCGAGTGCCAGTGTGAGCGACAGGTAGGCGGCGCTGGTGCCGAATCCCGAGATGAGCCGCCGGCCGTTCTCCGACCGCGCCGGCCACGACCAGGCGTACGGGCCGCCGAGCGCCACGAAGGCGATGAGCACCACCAGCCCGAACGCGCCGAGCGCCCACAGCACCCGGTGATGGGGCTCGCCCGTCCGGACGTGGCGCCGGCTGCGCCAGATCCATACGAGGCCCGCCGCCACGACCCCGCAGAGCGCGAGCACCCAGAACAGCCCGATGTGCCGTTCCGCCGACAGGCTGGGGATCCCGATGCGGCTCTTGGAGAGCACCAGCCAGTTGCTGTCGGAGCCGGGTAGTTGCAGGTCCATGGCCTCGGGGAACACCGGCAGCGGCCCGAAGCTGAACACCGCGAAGCTGAAGAAGACGATGACCACCAGCGGGGGCGTGTTGCGGAACCCTTCCACGTAGATCTGTGCCATCCGCGCCACCAGCCAGTTGCTGGAGAGGCGGGCGATGCCCACGGCGAGCCCCACGATGGATGCCAGCAGCACGCCCACCAGCCCGGCCAGGAACGTGTTCTGCACGCCGATGAGGACCATCCGCCAGATGGGCAGGTCGGGGTCGAACCCGAAGTTCTCCGGGATGGCGAACCCGGTGGGCTGGGTGAGGAAGTCGAAGTCGGTCGGGATCCGGGTCCGGGTGAGGTTCTCGACCAGGTTGCCGTACAGCCACCAGCCCACCAGGCAGACCCCCGCCACCAGCGCCGCCTGGCCGACCGCCGACAGGAAGCCGGTCCGCCGCCACCAGCTGCTGCGGGCCGGCGTGGGCGCTCCGCCGGCGACCGGCGAGGGAGCGTTCCGGCTGCTCAACGACATCGGATTCGCAAGTTAGTACAGCACCCCGGTCGAGCGATCAGGAGAGCCATCCGGTTGCTGAAGACCAACCGAGGGAGGGGACGCCGGGGGCCGGCCGGCGGAGCGATTTCGCCAGACGCTCCCGCCGACGGCCACCGGCGGCACCGACCGGGCGCGCGGATCGCCCGAAAAGAGCGAACGCCCGCCCGGGCCCTCCTGGGGAGAGCCGCACGGGCGGGCGTTCGGTTCGGTGGGCCGTCAGGGGTCCGGAGTGGTACTTACCGGTAGGGCGGCACGTACATCAGGCCGCCGTTGGTCCACAGGTCGTTGACCGAGCCGTCCAGCGGGAGACCGAGTGGCTCGAGGTGCTGGCGGTAGATCTCCTCGTAGTTGCCGACCTGGCTGACCACCTGCACGGCGAAGTCGCTGGGCAGGCCGAGGCCCGGATCGAAGCCCTCCTCGCCCAGGAACCTGGCGAGCGCCGGGTTGTCGCCGGTGGCCGAGGCGATGTTGCCGGAGTCCAGCCCGAACTCCCAGGCCTGGATGGTGGCCATGACGGCCCACTGCACGACCTGGGCCCATTCGGTGTCACCGTCGAGGACGGCCGGGCCGAGGGGCTCCTTGGAGATCGTCTCAGGGAGGATGAACTGCGCGTCGCCGCCGCCGTCCTCGATCTCGAACTTGAATACGGCCAGCGACGACTTGTCCGACGTGAACGCCTCGCACTGCCCGGCGGTGTAGCCGGTGCGGGCCTCGGAGGATTCGCCGAAGGTGACCGGGTTGAAGGGGATGCCCCGCGAGCGCATCACGTCGGTGAGGTTCAGCTCGGTGGTGGTGCCCTGCGCCACGCAGATGTTGGCGTCGGCCAGGTCCTCGAGGCTGGTGATGCCCGTGGAGGCCGGGACGACGACGCCCTGGCCGTCGTAGAGCGTGGTGTAGACGAAGTTGGCGGCTTCCTTGCCGTCGCGGCTGGCGGTGAAGGTGGTGTTGCGCACCAGCACGTCGATCTCGCCGGACTGCAGCGCCGTGAAGCGGTCCGACGTGGCGAGGTCGACGAAGTCGACGGCACCGGCGTCGCCGAGCACAGCGGCTGCGATGACCCGGCAGAAGTCGGAGTCGAAGCCCTCGTGGTCGCCGTCGGGGGTCAGGAAGTTGAAGCCCGGCAGGGCGTCGCGCACGCCGCAGCGGACGTTGCCGCGCGCCTGCACCTCGGCGAGGCGGCCGCCGGCCTGTGACAACTCGACGGCGTCATCGTCGGGGGCCGCGGTGTCGGCGGGTGGTGCCGGTGCCTCGGTCGTCGCCGGCGCGGCGGCATCGGTGTCCGGTGGCGGTGCCGGCGCCTCGGTGGGCGGCGGCGGGACCGGCGCGGTCGTCTCGCCGTCGTCTCCGCCGCAGGCTGCCGCCACGAGGGCGACGGTGGCGATTGCTGCGAGCACGAAAGTTCGTGTCTGTCTCATTGCTTCCTCTCGGTTCTGCACATGTCCCGCTGGATCCTCGCCCATCGGGATTCACTCCAGACACTACCGCTTTCTTCCCTGGTCAGTGATACTCGCGGGCGCGACGGCGGTTGCCCGTAGTAGTGAATACTGTCGCGGTGGCCCGGCACGGGACGGGTTGCGGGAATAGCATCTTCTCGGCACCCGAGTCGACCGGGAGGTTTGCGTTGTTCGCCTACTATCGACCCCACTTAACCGAGCCGTCCTTCGGTTCCGCCGAGGAGTTGCGCCAGTACCGCAAGCAACGCGTTGCGCTGGGCTATCGGGTGTTCGCCGCGCTCGGCTGGGGCGACACCGGTGACGGGCATATAACCGCTCGCGATCCCGAGCGTCTGGACCACTTCTGGGTCCTAAGCTACGGGGTCCCGTTCAACGCCGCCACGGTCGACTCGCTCGTCCTCGTCGGCCCCGGCGGCGAGGTGGTCGAGGGCGACTCGGACATGGGCTACATGCCGCCCGCCTACGACATCCACGCCCCCATCCACGAGTCCCGTCCGGACGTCGTCTCGGCGGCTCACACGCACACCCCCTACGGCACGCCGTTCTCGGCGCTCGGCCAACCGTTCCGGCCGATCTGCCAGGAGGCGTGCGTGTTCTTCGAGCAGCACGGCGTGTTCGCCGGAACCGAGGTGTCGGTGGAGAGCATCGAGATCGGGAAGCGGATCGCGGCGGCGCTCGGGGACGCTCGCGCCGTGATCATGCGCAGTCACGGCCTGCTGACGGTCGGAACGTCGGTGGACGCGGCGATCGGCTGGTTCGTGATGGCCGAGCGCACCGCCGAGGTGCACGTCAAGTCGCCCGGCGCCGAGCCGATTCCCCGCGGCGACGCGCGGGCCGCCTGTGAGGACCTCGGTCCCGGCGACGGCTGGAAGAGGTTCCAGTTCCTCGTGGCCCACCACGTGCCCGATCCGTCGGTCGTGGGCTGAGCGGCGCCCCGCGGGCTAGGCGACTTCCGCCCGCCGCCAGCGCCAGGCGGTCAGCACCAGGCCGGCCGCCGCGACGGCCAGCGGCACGGCGATCGAGGCGGCGAAGGAGCGCCCGATCGGTGTTCCCACGTCCACGCCGCTGTCGGCGAGCAGGCTGGCGGTGTAGGAGCGGATGGTCAGGCGAGCCGTCCCGGTGCTGAGAGAGCCGATGACGTTCTCCCACACGAGCAGGCTCAGCAGACCCATCAGCAGCGGTCGCGACAGGATGAGGCCGAACGCAAGGAAGACGCAGGTGTAGGCCAGCGCGGCGAGCGCGGCGGGCCCGGCCATGGGCCAGTCCAGGATCAAGCCGGCCACGATCAGGGGTACGGCGAGGAACGCGCCGACGACGGCGAACGACGCGGCGGCCGCGCCGAGGGTTGCCGCCCCGGCCCGGACCGGGCGGAGCCAGAGGTAGACGAGGGTCCGTTCGTCGCGTAGATCGCCGAAGGCCTCGGAGCTCACCATCAGCGCGCCGAGCGGCAGGATGATCGACAGCCCGTACCAGACCAGGAATGCGGCCCCGTCGGTGCTACCGGGACCGAGGTCCCGTCGCATGAGCGCCGCGATGACTATCCCCAGCGCTCCGAGCACGACCAGGATGGCGATGCGTCCCCAGCCGCGCAGCAGCTTCTGCAACATGAACCGGAAGACGACGAGGGCGCTTCTCACGTGCTCTCCACCAGATAGCGGAAGACCGACTCCAGATCGGCGTCGAGTGGCCGGAGCTCGTGCAGCGTCGCCTCGCTGGCGCGGGCCAGCGGGGCGATGGCCGTGGCGAAGCGGCCGGCGCTGTTGGTCGCGACGGTGAGTCCGGACGGTTCCTGGATCTCGACCGCCACGGCCAGGCCCTCGGCCACGAGGCCGGCGGCCAGCGCCCGGGGCGCGTCGGTGGTGATGCGGAAGCGGCTGGGGCGGTCGTCCATGAGTTCGCGAATGCGGCGGAAGTCGCCCTCGGCCAGCAATCGCCCCTTGCCCATGACCAGCACGTGGGTGCCGAGCCGCTGCACCTCGTCGAGCACGTGGCTGGAGACGATCACGCAGCGGCCGCTGGCACCGATGCGGTGGAACAGGTCGATCATGAGGTTGCGCTGGTTCGGGTCCAGCCCGGTGAGCGGCTCGTCCAGGAACAGCACGTCGGGTGTGGTCACGATGGCGGCCGCCACCTTCGCCCGCTGGCGCATGCCCTTGGAGTAGGTGTTCAGCCGGCGCTTGTCGCCGGCGTCGAGGCCGACGGTTCCGATCGCCCGCTCTGTGGCCCCCCCGGCGTCGTCGATCCCGGTGAGGTCGGCGGCGAGCTGCACGAACTCGCGGACCCGCATGTGCTCGAACAGCGCCTCCTGCTGGGGCACCATGCCGATGCGGCGCCGCAGTTCGAGGTCGTCCCGGGGGTCGGTCCCCAGGATGCGCACCGTGCCGTCGCTCGGCGCGGCGAGGCCCGACAGCATGCGCATCATCGTGGACTTGCCGGCGCCGTTGGGGCCGAGCAGCGCCGTCACGCCCGCCCCCAGCCGGAACGAGACGTCGGAGACGGCCACGAGGTCGCCGAAGCGCTTGGAAACCCTGGTGACTTCGATCATCGGCCCGTCGCCGACCGGTGCCGGGCTCACCGCTCCACCTCGATGCGCCGGTAGCGCCAGTGGGCAATGCCCCCCAGGATCGCCGACCAGCCGAGGGTTGCCAGCACCACCACCCAGGTGGCGACCGATTCGACCGGCGAGACACCCGGGCCGGATTCGAGCGGGAGTGCGAAGGCCCGCCTGGTCAGCGACCACGACAGGTTCATGGGGTCGAGGACGCCCAGTTCGGCCGGGGCCCCGGCCACCTCGACGAGCAGGTTGACGATCCCCTGGGGCACCAGCAGGCAGAGGGCGATCAGGACCATCGCCAGCCCCGCCCGGCGCGCCACGCTGCAGATCGCCACCCCCAGCGTGGTGGGCAGCAGCGCCAGCGAGATCGATGCGGCGATTGCGCGCAGGACGAATATGGCGAAGTCGCCCGCATGGCCGGGCCCCACGCCCAGCGCGGTGTAGACGATGCCGAGGATCAGCACCGGCACGAGCGACAGGGCGATCAGCAGCGTGTGGATCGCCAGCGCCTGGGCGCCGAGATAGCGGCTGCGCGACAGCGGTGACGCCAGGTACAGGCTCAGCAGCCCGCTGCGGCGATCGGTCGTCAGCAGGGTGGGCGTTGCCAGGATGGCGAACAGGACGATCCCGATCCAGGCGAACCGGTAGTACCCGCGGACGGTGTCGAAGTCGATGTCGACGATCGAGGCGAACAGCGCGGCCCAGAAGATCAGCCCGATCGCCCCCACCCAGGCCACCACACCCGAGGCGATCGGGATGAGTTTGCTGCGGAACCGGCGCTTGCGCCCCAGGAGCCGGCCCAGGGAGTACGTGTACAGCGTGCGCGTCGTCAGCCGGGCCGCCAGCCGGGGGCCTGTGTAGGGGCGGAAGCCGCCCTCGAAGATCTGCGCCTGCGCGCCGGGGCCCAGGTCGCTCACGTCGCCTCGCCCTCGGTTTGCGAGGTCGTGAACACGTCGGCGAGCGAGGTGTGCTCCGCCAGCAGCGAGCGCAGGCCGAGTCCCAGATCGGCGACGGCGTCGCGAACGGCGTCGGCGCAAGCGGACTCGTCGCCCAGACCCTCGCCCGCTGCCACGCGCACAACCTCATCCCCTTCGGCACGCGCTCCGACTCCGCTCGCCTCGAGGGCGGCGGCCAGATCGGCGGCGCGCTCGTAGACCTCCACGACGAGTCCGGTGCCGCCCACGGTGAGGTCGCTGACGCGCCCGGCCCGTGCCACGCGACCGCCGTCCAGCATCACGACGCCGGTGCACGCTCGCTCGACCTCGGTCAGGTGGTGCGAGCTGATCAGCATGTTGATGCCATGATCTGCCGCCAGGCGGCTGATGAGCGCCAGCATGTCGGCCCGCTGCATGGGGTCGAGGCCGTCGGTGGGCTCGTCGAGGATGACCAACTCGGGATGGTGTGCCACGGCCTGCGCCAGCTTCACCCGCTGGAGTTGCCCCGTTGACATGGTGCCGATCGGCCGGAAACGCTCCTCGCCGAGGCCTACCTCCCACAGCGTGTCGCTCGCTCGCTGCGTCGCCTGCACGCGGGGCAGGCCGTGCAGGCGGGCGATGTGCGCCACCAGGTCGGCCGCGGTCATGTCGCCCGGCAGGTGGTGGTGTTCGGGCGCGAAGCCGAGCCGCTGGCGGACCTCCGGGCCGGCGGTGTCGGGGTCGGCGTCCAGCACCCGCAGCCTGCCCCCGTCGCGCTCCCGCAGCCCCAGGATCAATGTCAGCAGCGTCGTCTTGCCGGCGCCGTTGGCACCCAGCAGGCCGGTGATGCCCTCGCTGATGCTAACGTCCACGCCGGCGAGTGCGACGGTGGAGCCGAAGCGCTTCACGACGCCCGCCGACTCCACGATCACCACGCCTCGCAGGCTACCAGCGGTCCTGGTCCGGGCGGGGATCCGGGTTCTGCGTCCTCCGGCATTCGTCATCCCCCCGGTATTCGTCATTCCGGCGGAGGCCGGAATCCAGGATCGGGCGCCGTTAGGCCTGGATCCCCAAGTCAGCCAGTAGGTCGGCGACCTGGTTGCCGACGACGTCCATGGACAGGTGTTGCTCGACGACTTGGCGGTTGTGGTCGAGGAGTTCCGGGTCGCCGGTGGTGAGGTGCTCTCGGAACCCGTCGAGGTTGTCGGGGTCGAACCATCTGAAGCCGAGTTCTCGCAGTTCCCCGGCGACGGGGTAGTGGCTGACGATTGCGGGGCGGCGCCAGACGGCGGCCTCGATCGGGGGGTTGCCGAACCCTTCCCAGAGCGAGGTGAACACCACCGCGTCGGCCGCCGCGTAGATGTCGGGTCGGCTCGGGGCGGGGCGGTGCAGGACAGGGCAGCCCGCTCCGGTCAGGACGCGGGCGAGCGTCGGCTCGTAGCCCTCCTCGGTGGCGCCGGTCAGCCAGTAGGTGGCGCCGAGGTCCTCGCAGACCCGTATGGCACGCGGGATGTCCTTGCGGGCGATGGCGCGTACCGGATGGGCGACGAGCAGTTTGTCGTCGGCGACGCCGAGCAGCCGGCGCGTGCCGGTCCGGTCGCCCGGTGGCGCATCGATCTCGAACGGGTTGTGGATGGTGGTGGCGCGGATCCCGCGGTCTGCCATCTGGCGTTCTGTGAGCCGGTTGATCGTGACGTGGCGCCAGGCGTCGTCGTCGGGGGGTAATTCGGTGATGTGGGCGAAGCGCTCGCGCTGCCATGGCGGGTCGTGGTGGTGAAGCACGGCGGGCCGCCCGGCGAGCGCCGCTGCGGTGACGCGGGCAGCCGGCAGGTTCAGCGGGATCGTGCAGAGGTTCTCGACCACCACGAGGTCGGCGCCGGCGAGCGCGGCCGACAGTTCCGCGGCGTCCGGGGGTTCCGGCGCGCCGATCGCCAGGCCCGGGACCGGCCGGTCGACGGGCCCCTCGCCGGCGACGGTCAGCACCCGGTGGCCGAGTTGCTCCAGGATCCGGCCCCAGCGGGCGGCCACCACCGAGACCCCGTCGCTGAGACCCAGGCGGAACGACACGATCGCGCACGTTGCCACGCCGGCGACGCTACCGGCGGCCGTCGCCGCCGCTCGCCCCTGTCGCCCCGGCCCGATGTCGTCGTGTCGGACGGCGGGATGGGCGCACCGGGGTCCAGCGAGCGGCACCTGCCGCCCGCGGTCACTCCAACCGGACGTCGTCGCAGCGGCTCGGGGCCGGGTAGGGATCGAAGCGGCGGGGCCGCTCGACGAAGCCGGTTCCGGGGCGGTCGGTGTTCAGGTACGCCTCGATGGCGTCCGCAGTGGCGGATGCGGCTGCGCTGATGTACTCGTCGGTGGCGAAGAGTTCGGCCTCGGACCGGTTGGACAGGTAGCCGTACTCCACCAGGACCGCGGGGATCGCCGGCCGTACGATCATCCCGTAGGCGTCGCCGCCGTCGGGCGACAGCACGCGCAGCACGCCGGCGTTGGGGAGGCGGCTCCATCTGACATCGGCGAACATGGAGAGCACGAGTGTGATCTCCTCGTAGAGGAGGCCGCCGAGACGCTCCGAGGCGGCCCGCGGCGTCTCGTCGTCGATCGACTGGACGTACACCTCGGTGCCGGGCGAGTCCCCCAGCCCGTACGTCGGCGCGTTGTGGTGGATCGAGATGAGTGCGTCGGCTTCCAGCGCGTCCGCGAAGGCAGCACGCACCGATAGCAGCAGCCCGTAGTCGCCGGTGCGCGTGGTGGCGGCGGGAATGCCGCGACGGGCGAGTTCGGCGAGGACGGCGCGGCTGAGCGTGAGGTTCAACGCGTCCTCGGTGAGGCCGTTCGGCCCGATGGCGCCGCTCTCGAAGCGCCCGCCGTGGCCCGGGTCCAGCACGACGCGCACGTCGGGGATCGGCTCGCCGCCGGCGATCTGGGCGGCGTTGCCGCACGGCGTGCGGACCAGGTAGCCGCTGCCGGCCCGTCCGATGACGGCGACCGGAACCCCGGTCGGCGTGATCAGGGCTCGAGGGAGGCCCGCGTCGTGATTCCCGAGGGCGCCGCCCCCGGCGCCGGTCGGGAGCGCGGTCCCGGCCGGCGGTTCCGGCTCGACGAGCGGCGAACTCGTCAGCCATCGCCCGACCGCGCCGCCGGCGGGGATGAACCGCAGGGCGGGCAGTATCCGCACGCCCCAGGTGCCGTCACCGTGGCGTTGTTCCAGTGCAACCTCGACGCGCCCGTCGGTGTGGCGACGAGCGGCGATGCGCATTTCCTGCGGGCCGTGGCCGGTTCCGACGGTGAGCGGCGAACTCGCCAGCCAGCGCCGGCTCGCTGCGTCGGCGGCCACGAACCGCTCCGAAGGCAGGAGCCGGTTCCCCCATTCGCCGCCGCCGGCGCGTAGCTGCAGTGCCACCTCGGTCCGGCCGTCGGCCAGGTGCCGTGCCGCAATGCGCAACCGCTGCTCGGTCTGCGCGACGGTGACCGTCGAGGCGGCCACGACGCCCGCGATGGCGATCAGGGCCACCACCGGCAAGCGGCGCCGGCTCTGGGCTTGCTCTTGGCGCACCGGGGGATAATACCGCGGTGGAGTTGCGTGAGCGGGTACATGGGGTCCTGCGTCGGCACTGGGTGGACGTCCCGCCCGGCGGGGGGTACACGGCACCCAACCGCCGGAGTTACCCGTGGCAGTGGCTGTGGGACTCGTGCTTCCACGCACTCATCTGGGCCGAGCTGGGCGACGACCGCGGCCTCGACGAGCTGGCGCAGATACTGGGTGCGGCGGACGCCTCGGGTTTCGTGCCGCACATGGCCTACCAGTTGGACCCGCGCCACCACGAGGACTTCTGGGGTCGACAGGGGGCGTCGAGCATCACGGGGCCGCCCATGTATGGCCACGCCCTCGCCGAGCTGGGGCGCCGCGGCGCCCACGTGCCCGAGCGCCTGGTGGCGGCGGCCGCCGGCGGGCTGGAGTTCCTGCTGGATCGCCGGGAGCGCCACGCCGAATCGGGGCTCGTCCTGCTGTGCCATCCGTGGGAGTCGGGAGCCGACAACGACCCCCGCTGGGACGACTTCTGCGAGGGCGGCTTCGACGAGCGCCGCTGGTTCGAGGCCAAGGGGAAGCTGCTCGAGGGGATCGAGCGCAGCGCCGGCGGTTCCCCGCTCGTGAATCCGAAGTTCGCCGCGGCCTCGGCGGGTTTCTCGGCGCTCGTGGCCTTCAACGCCCTCGAGCTGGCGGAGGCGACCGGTGCCCTCGAACCGGCATCAGCCCTGCGCCTGGCCGACGCGGTGCGCGACCGCTGGGACGGCGACCTGTGCAGCTACACCGACGCCGGCGATGCCGCAGGGGGCTCGGGGCGCATCCGCACCGCCTACGGCCTGCTCGGCCTGCTCGTCGAGTCCGACGCCGAGCGTGCCGCCGCGGTCGCCGCCGATCTCACCGACCCCCGTGCCTACGGCGGCGACCACGGCCCCACCGGGGTCGACCGCGCTGAGCCGTCCTTCGCGGCGAGGACCTACTGGCGGGGCCCGTCCTGGCCGCAACTTGACTACCTGCTCTGGTTGGGCCTGCGCCGCGCCGGCCAGGACGCGGCGGCGGGATCCCTGGCCCGGGCGACCGTCGCCGGTGCGGAGAAGTCGGGCCTGGCCGAGTACTGGGACGGTGACGACGGGACGGGCCTAGGCGCCGTCCCCCAGAGCTGGGCGGGCCTCGCCCTGCTGATGGCCTGACGGGCGGCGCGTGTCGGCGGTCGTCGGGGCGCCTGTGGCCGGGTGTCCGGAATGTCCTCGAGCGCCACGGTCGGACCGATCAGTGCCCTGAGGTCGGGGCCACCGGACTCGTAGTGTGGGATGCGGCCGTCGCCCCTCAGCCGCCGGTTGCGCTGACCAGAACCTCCAGCAGGTTGGCGAAGAACCGGAAGGCGGCTTCGCTGTCGATCCACTCCGAACCGCTGTTGAGGATCACCGCGAAGGTCAACGCCTCGCCGGTGGCGGCCCGGGCGAACCCGGCAAGCGAGGCCACGCCGTCCAGCGTGCCCGTCTTGGCATGCACGAGGCCCGCCGCAGGGGAGTTCCGGTAGCGGTTCTCCATCGTCCCCGTCTGCCCCGCCACCCCCAGATTGGCGCCCACGTAGCCGTTGGGACCGCTGAGATCCAGTATGTCGATCACCTGGGAGCAGCTCAGGCGATTCTGCGGGCTCAGCCCCGAGCCGTCGGCCGGAACGGGGAGTCCGGCGACCTTCCCGGCCAGCACCTGGTGCATCGCCGCGGCGCCGGCGGCCGAGGTGCCGCTGCCGCGTGCCACGACGCCGATTTCCTTCAGCAGCATCTCGGCGAGCGTGTTGTCGCTCTCGGCGAGCAGGTACGGCAGATTGGCTCTGAGCGGCGCCGACTCCACGCTCGCCAGCACCACGTGCCGGCTGTAGTCGCCACCGCTGCCGGCCACGCGGGGGAAGTTGGGGATGCGCACCCCGCGGGCCTCCAGCAGGTCGTCGAAGATCGTCGCCGCCCGGAGCGACGGCCGGGGCGCGGGTGGCAGCCCCCAGGTGGTGAGCAGCCCCGGCGGGGCGCGCCAACCCTGGTCGACGCTGATCGCGCTCAGCGACCCGGCGACGCTCTGGTGGGCGAACCGGGCCGGCCAGGTGGGAACGGTGGTGAGGGTGTCGTAGCGGTCCGCCACGGCCACGACGCTGCCGTTGATGCGGGTGAGTCCGGCCCCGGTGAGGTCGCCTGCGAGGTTGGCCAGCGGGGTTCCCGTCGATGCGTGGCCGGCCAGCATCGTTGCGAAGTCCGGGGTGGACAGCAGCGGGTCGCCACCGCCGACGAGGTACAGATCCCCGTCCAGGACGCCGCCGGTCAACCCGGACTCCGCCAGCGCGGTGGTGGTGAACGTGTAGTCGGGGCCCAGGATCTCCAGCGCGGCCTCGGCGAGCGCCAGCTTCTGCAGCGAGGCCGGGATCAGCATGGCGTCGGCGTTGCGGGCGAAGACTGTCTCGCCGGCCCGGCTGACAACCAGGCAACCACCGGCGGGGGCGCGTGCCGCCAGCGACTCCAGGGCGCCGGCGAGTGCCGCGTCGGTCCGGCTGGTCGACCCGCTCGACCCGTCGCGGAGCCCGGGGACCGGATTCGGAGGATCCGCTGCTGCGGGGGCCTCCCCGGCGTTGCCACCGCCCGCGGAGTCGGGTTCGGGTTCGGGCTCGGGAACGGCCTCGGGTTCGGTCGCCTCGGGAACGGCCTCGGGTTCGGAGGTGCCGGGTTCGGGAACGGCTCCGGGTTCGGTCGCCGACGTTTCCGTCGTGGCCGGGGACGGCGAGTGCCGGGCGCAGTCGTAGCCGATGATGTCGTTGATCCGGTCGAATCGGGGGCCCGAGGCGACGGGGCGGGGGACGCCGTTCTCGTCGAGCAGGTGCGGGTGGAACGTCCAGCCGACGATCCTGTCAGCGTCGAAATCGATCTGCAGCACGCCGGTCTCGCCGGTGAGCCCCGTCCGGGGGTGCCAGACGAAGTTGCCCAGCGAGTAGGCGACCAGCTTGCCGTCGAGGAACTCGATGGGCTGTAGCACGTGGGGGTGGTGGCCGATGATGGCGTCGGCGCCGGCGTCGAGCAGTTCCCGGGTGACAGCGAACTGCTCGGCGGTGGGACAGGTTTGCCGCTCGACACCCCAGTGGATGGCCACGATCACCACGTCGGCTACGTCGGACGTGGCCCGAATGCTCTCGACGATCCGGGTCGTCGGGCGAGCCGAGGCGATGCCCGGCCGGTCGGGTCCGGCAGGGAACGTCCAGGGCACGACCATGGACGCTCCCACGAACGCGACGCGCACGTCGCCGCCGGCGTGCAGCACCCGGTGGCCGTAGGCCTCGGTGTCGTCGGCCCCCGCGCCGAGGGCGACGACGCCTGCGGTCTCCAGCAGGTCCACGCTGTGGAGCAGCGCATCCGCGCCGTAGTCGCGGGCGTGGTTGTTGGCGAGATTGGCGACATCGATCCCGGCGGCGGCGAGCCGCGCGGCAGCCGCGGGCGGGGCTCGGAACACGTACTCCTTGTCGGCCGGGGTGCCCCGGTCGCTGATCGCCATCTCGGCGTTCACGACGGCGATGTCCGCCGAGGCCAGGGACGGCTCGATGAACTCGAAGGGATCGATACCGGCCGGCTCGGTGCGGTCCATGAGCACGTCGCCGCCGGCCAGCAGCGTCCACTCCCGGGACAGTTCGGGTCCTGGCACGATGCTCGTTGTCGTCGAGGGCGGCGTGGCGGGTGGCGGTTCGGGCGCCGGGGCGCCGGCGGTGGTCGGGGCGGAGTCCGGAGCGAGCGAGTCAGGCTGCTCGTCCACCAGGGTCGGACGGAGCCCCCCCGAGCAGGCCGCGACGAGCGCGAGTGCCGCGAGCAGACCGAGTACCCGGCAGGTCGGCAGGGTCGCCGGGCGCCTCCTGGTCGTCACGTGAGAGGAAAATAGAGGATCGATCGGGCTGAACCCCGGTTAGGCGGGCGGTTAGAAGGGGCTCAGTCCCATCCGGTTGCGGATCGAGACCAGCTCGCCCAGATGGTTGAGGCCGTGGCCCACGGCGCTCCACTGCAGGAACCACGAGGCTGGCTTGCCGTCCCACATGGAGTACAGCCAATCGAAGCGGTCCGGCGGCGTGCCGATGGCCTCCAGCGGACCGGCGGTGTCGGGCCGGGAGTCCATCGCCGGCAGGCCCGCCTCGTCCAGCCAGGCCGCGGTGCAATCCACCACGGCCAGGGTGTAGGCGCCCACGGCGTCGGGATCCAGCACGTCCACCAGGTCCGCGTCCTCCCCCTCGGCCAACCCCCGCCAGAGGTCGTCGCCGATGCCGAGGCGGTCAACCCAGCCGTCCACCACGGCGTCGACGCCCCGCAGCACCCCGTTCACGGCCACGTCCTGGTGCCGGGCCAGATGCCACAGCACGTACACCGGCGCGATCCCACCCCCGTTGGCCCGCTCCCGCAGCCGTTCAGGGGGAATCAGCCCCAGTACCCCACCGGCCAGCTTCCCCCGCAAGGAGACCAAGTCCGAAACAATCCAATCCCGCAACTCCACACCCGCCACTCTACGAGAGTGATTTGCCGGCAACGGAGGGTGGGGGATGCTGGGGGCTAGCGCAGGCGCGCCATTTTCAGAGGCCGCCGGAGCGCCACCGGCGTCCCCCACCCGGGCGGTCAGAGGACATTGAGGGCAGAGCCACCCGGGCGGCAGTCACGATCTCGAATGCCCGCTAGGGTCGCGCGGCCTGCCGCACCGTGGCGGCGGGCGACCGGTGCCCCATCCGTCCTGGAGCGGTTTCGCAGGCACCGGTCGCACAAGGAGGCACTCGGGCGGTCCCGATCGCGGGGCAGGGCGGGTCGAAACGGACGAAAGGAACAACAGCGTGAGACTGAAGAAGACGAGGAAGACATGGCGCACCGTGCTGGCGGCGACCCTGGCGGTGGTGCTGGTGGCGGCCTCCTGCGGGGACGACTCGGACGAGACGCTCTCGGTGGGCATTGCCGCCGACGGGTTCCTGCTGGGCTCCCAGGCGTGGGTGTCGCTGGACCGCGGCTACTTCGACGAGGAGAACCTCGAGGTAACGATGTCGCAGTACGGCACCGGCATCGAGGCCATCCAGGCGGTCATCGCCGGCCAGGCCGACATCGGCCCGGCGCTGGACTTCGCCGTGCTGAACCTGGCCGCGGCGGCAGACGAGAACATGCGGGTGGTGGCGGCGATCGCCGCACCGCTGCCGGGGTTCCACAGCCTGGCGGTCCGCAACGAGATCAACGGTCCGCAGGACCTCAGGGGCAAGACGATCGGCTACGTGCAGGGCACCTCGGAGCACTTCGTGACGATCCGGCACCTCGAGCAGAACGGCATCAGCCTCGACGAGGTGGAACTGGTCCCGCTGCCGGGGTTGTTCGAGCTGGTGGGGGCGCTGCGCACCAACGACATCCAGGCCGCCTGGGTGTGGCTGAACGGCACCCTCGAGGCCGAGGAGGATCCCGATCTGAAGATCCTCGGCAACGACTCCAACGTGCTGGACACCGTGGCCATCTACCTGGTGGCTCGCACCGAGTGGGCCGATGAGAACCAGGAGATCATCGAGCGCATCGTCCGCGCCTACGACAAGGCCAACGACGTGCTCCAGAACGAGACGCCTGCCGCCGCCAAGATCGTGGCCGATGCCGTCTCCGGCAACGAGGAACTGTTCGCCAACATCATGCCGAACCAGCGCTACCGGGTGGAGTTCACCCAGGTGCAACTCGACTCGTTCGATGCCATCGCCCAGTTCCTGATCGACTCGGGCGTGCTGGCGGCCGACTTCGACATCCGGGAGTTCATCGACTTCCGCGCCATGGAGGAGGGGGTGCCGGGCTCGGTCAAGGTCGACCTGTAACGGGCCCCGCCCGGCGGGCACGCACCTGGTGACGACGATGAACGGAGCGGCCGGTGGGCGCCATGACGGCGCCCGCGGCCGCTCCGTGACCTTCAACGGCGTGGAGTTGCGCTACGGCAAGGCGTCCCCGCCGGTCGTCACCGACCTGTCCCTGGAGATCGCCGCCGGCGAGTTCTTCGTGATCGTCGGCCCCTCCGGCTGCGGCAAGTCCACGCTGCTGCGGCTGGTTGCCGGCTTCCTCGAACCCAGCGACGGCACCGTCACCGCCGGGGGCGCGGCCATCACCGGTCCCGGTCCCGACCGGGCCATGGTGTTCCAGAGCGTCGACGGGCCGCTGCTGGACTGGCTGACGGTGCGCCAGAACGTGGCCTTCGGCCTCAAGCTGCAGGCAAAGCGCAAGGGCGAGGAGTTCGACCCTTCGGTGGTCGACCACTGGCTGCAGCTGGTGGGTCTCACGAGTGCCGCCGGCAAGTTGCCCCACGAGCTCTCCGGCGGCATGAAGCAGCGCGTCCAGATCGCCCGGATCCTGGCCGTCAAGCCCGATGTCGTGCTGATGGACGAGCCGTTCGCCGCGCTCGACGCCCAGACCCGGCGCATCCTGCAGCAGCAGGTCGTCGATCTCTGGCAGACCGAGGGCGGCACCGTGGTGTACGTCACCCACGACATCCGCGAGGCGGTGCTGCTGGGTCAGCGCATCGGTGTGATGCGCGCGGGCCCCCATTCCGACTTCCGCTCGCTGCACAGCGTGGACATCGGCTACCCGCGTGACGAGTTCTCCCCCGAGTTCGCCACGGTGGCCCGTGCCGTGGAGTCCGAGATCGTCGAGGAGGTGACCCGGTCGTGGCAGAACTGACCGACTCGTCGGCGGGGGCGGCTCCGGGTACGACCCCGGACCCGAAGAGCGGCGGCGGCCTGCGCGCCGGCTTGGGCGGGCGGCGGGGGGCCATCTTGATCTCGACGCTTGCGGTGGGGATCACCGTCGGTGTCTGGCAGATCGGCTCGTTGAACTACAACCCGCAGTTGCTGCCGGGGCCCGCCATGGTGGCCCAGGGCACCGGCGAGTTGTCCGGCTCGGGGCTGCTCTGGGACTCGATCGCCATCAGCCTGGAGCGGGTCTTCAAGGGCTGGCTGCTGGGTTCGGGCATCGCCATCCCCCTGGGGCTGCTGGCCGGCGTCTCCCGCTACGCCCGCGCCGCCCTGGACCCGTTCATCCACTTCTTCCGGTTCGTGCCGGCCCTGGCCCTCACCTCGCTGTTCATCCTCTGGTTCGGGATCGGCGAGACCTCCAAGGTGAACCTGGTGGGCTACGCGGCGCTGTTCGTGGTGCTGATCACGACCGCGACCGGAGCCTCGTCGGTGCATCCCGACAAGGTCAACAGCGCCCAGACGCTGGGTGCCAACCGCCGGGACGTCTTCTTCCGGGTGGCGCTGCCGGCCACGTTCCCGTCGATCTTCGTGGGGATGCGCCTCGCGCTGGCCAATGCCTTCCTGGTGATCGTGGCGGCGGAGGCCATCGCCGCGCAGGAGGGCATCGGCTTCCTGATCTGGAACTCCCGGACGTTCTTCCGCACCGACTTCATGTTCGTGGGCATCTTCTGTTTCGGGATCCTGGGCTTCACCTGTGACCGGCTCTGGAAGCTGCTGGGCAACACGCTGCTGCGCCGCTACCTCACCGGGGTCGGCACCTACTGAGCCCCGGTCGCCGGCGCCCGCGGCCCGAGCGGCGCGCCAACCCCCGCCCGCCCCCCGATCCGCCACGGAGAACCGCCCCATGAGCTACGACACCGCCGGCACAGCCCCAGGCCACCTCGGGCGCACCTACCGCGACAGCGAGCCCTGGTACCCGCAGCCGCAGGCGCCCGGCGGCCCCAACGTGGTGGTCGTGCTGTTCGACGACCTGGGCTTCGCCGATCTGGGCTGTTACGGCTCCGAGGTGCGCACGCCGAACCTCGATGCCCTGGCGGCCGGCGGGCACCGCTACAACAACTTCCACACCACCACGCTGTGCTCGCCGTCACGGGCCTGCCTGCTCACCGGCCGCAACCACCACGCCGTGGGGATGCGCATGCTGTCGAACATCGACTCGGGCTGGCCCAGCGGGCGGGGCCGCATCACCCGCCGTGCCGCCCTCATCTCCGAGGTGCTGCGCGACGCCGGCTACAACACCTTCGCCGTCGGCAAGTGGCACGTGGCGCCGATGCGGCAGGTCACCGGCGCCGGCCCGTACGGGGAGTGGCCCCTGGGGCGGGGCTTCAACCAGTTCTACGGCTTCATGAACGGCGCCACCGACCACTACCACCCCGAGCTGTTCCGCGACAATCACGCCGTCGAGCCCCCGGGCAGGCCCGCCGACGGCTACCACCTCACCGAGGACCTGATGGATCGGGCCATCGGCTACATCTCCGATCACATCGCCCACCGCCCGGCGAGCCCGTTCTTCTGCTACGTGCCCCTCGGCGCCGCCCACTTCCCGCACCACGCCCCGGCGGAGTTCATGGAGGCCGCCCTCGGCCGCTACGACGCCGGCTGGGAGGCCGTCCGCCGCGGCCGCTACGAGCGCCAGCTCGCCACCGGCGTCATCCCCGCCGGCACCGAGTTGCCGCCGGGCAACCCGGACGTGGTGCCGTGGGACTCCCTCGAAGGTGGCGAGAAGCGGGTGGCGGCGCGCCTCGCCGAGGCCTACGCCGCCTTCATCGAGCACACCGACGCCGCTCTGGGCCGGCTGTTCGACTTCCTCCGCACAACCGGTCGCTGGGAGGACACGCTGATCGTCGTGACCTCCGACAACGGCGCCGCCATGGAGGGCGGCCGCCTGGGCATGTTCAGCGCCATCCGGTTCTTCAACGACATGCCCGAGGACTTCGAGCGCACGCTCGGAGCCCTCGACCGGATCGGCGGCCCCCTCGCCGACAGCCACTACGCCACCGGGTGGGCGCAGGCATCGAACACGCCGGGGCGCTGGTACAAGTACCACACGCATGGCGGCGGGGTGCGTGACCCGCTGATCATCTCGTGGCCCGGCCGCCTGGCGCGCCCGGGGGCGATCCTTCCCCAGTTCGGTCACATCATCGACATCGCCCCGACCATCTACGAGGTGACCGGCGTGACGCCGCCGGAGTCCTACCAGGGCGTGCCGCAGATGCCGGTCCACGGCCGGAGCCTCGCCTACACGTTCAGTGATCCCGACGCCACCCCCGGGCACCGCACCCAGTACTTCGAGATGTTCGGCAACCGCGGCCTGTGGGCCGACGGCTGGAAGGTGGTCACGCACCACGACCCCGGCAGCGACTACAGCGAGCGCGAGTGGGAGCTGTACCACCTCGACGAGGACTTCTCGGAGGCCAACGACCTGGCGACCGCCAATCCCGGCAAGCTCCGCGAGCTGACGGAGCTCTGGTGGCGCGAGGCGGGCCGCTACGACGTGCTGCCGCTGGACGACCGCTCGGTGGAGTTGTTCCGCGCCCCGCCCCCGCCCGGCACCCCCCAGACGCGAGCCACCTTCGAGTACTACCCGCCGGTGTCCCACATCGAGCCGAGTGCCGCGCCGCCGGTGGGCCACGGCGACCACCGCATCACCGCGGAGATGTCCGGCGAGATGAGCGGTGTCATCGTCTGCCTGGGCAATGTGCAGTCGGGCTTCGTCCTCTGGGCCGCCGGCGGGACGCTCCACTACGAGTACAACGCCGCCAGCGAGGTCACCCACGCCTCGTTGCCGCTGCCCGCCGGCGGCGAGATCACCGCCACCTTCGAGATGCGCCTGAACCCCGACCGGTCGGCCCGCGCCCGCCTCAGCGCCAACGCCCACCACGGCGACTGGTTCGAGATCCCCCGCACGCTCGCATTCGTGGCCCTCAGCGGCATGGACATCGGCCGCAACTCCCTCAGCCCCGTCTCATCCCGCTACGAGCCCCCATTCCCCTTCGCCGGCGCCCTCCAAAAGGTCACCATCGAGGTCGAGAAGCCGGACGAACCCCTGGAGATCCTCCTCGACGACTAGGCGGGCGGGCTCAGAAGCCGCTGCCTCGCATCGAGCCGAGCAGGCGCCCGCCGCGCCAGGCCTCCACGTAGCAGGTCACCTCGCGATGGCGGCCGATCGGATCGGACCAGGTGATCTCGGTGGGGTGCAGGATGCCGATGTCGAGTTCCGACAGTTCGTACTCCTGGCCGACGAACCGCTCGAACTGCTCGTAGCAGTGCCCCTCGGCCCAGTCGAACATCTCGTCGGGACCGGGATACGGCTCACCGGCGCCGGCAGGGTGGAACACCTTGAAGTAGACCTCGCCGTCATGCGGGGCGGTGCAGTCGACGACCGTCGTCAGCTCCTGGAACTGGTTGTCGCCGAGCACGGTGAGGTAGCTGTTGAAACACCCGCCGACCTCCATGTCGTACGGGTTGACGATGAGTCCCTCGAGCCGGTCGGTTTCCTCGACCACGGGCAGTCCCTCGCGGCGCTGCACCTCCTCGGTGTCGGACTCGGGGTTGGGCCGGAGGATCGCCACGAACGGGTTCGCGTCGGCGCCGTCGCCCTCGTCGCTCTCGCCGCACGCGCCGAGGGCACCGAGGATCGCGCCGAGGGTGACGAGGGCGGCGAGCCGCCCCAGCCGCCGGCGGTGTCGCACCGCGGTACGGGTGTGGGGTTGCGGTTCCGGCATCAGTAGGCGGGCAGGGCCCGGTCGATGTAGCTGAACGTGATGTACAGAACTACCAGGAATGGGACGGCGGCGATGGCGTAGGCCCGGAGGCGGCGTCCGGACCGGCCGAATGCCCAGCCGAGCGCCCAGACGGCGATGGCCGCCAGGCCCCAGAGCACGGCGGGCACGATGGCGCCGCGGTCACCGCTGAGACCCTCGCCGAAGCCCTCGGAGGTGACGGGTTCCGGCGGCGGGGGCGCTGCCCGGGGCGTGGAGTTGGCGGTCGCCGTGCGCGGCTCGGGAGCATCGGCAGTGCCGGGTGCCGGGTCGCCCGGCGTGGCCCGATCGGCTTCGCCGGCGCTCCCGGCGGTGGCCGGGACGGGGTCCTCGCCGATCGACGCCCCGGTGGCCTCGGCGTCGTCGGGGTCGGGCGCGTCGCGCCCGCCTGGTGCCCTGGCGTCCGGGTCGGTGGTTCCGGTGTCGGCTGCCGGCGGCTCACCGGCAGCGGCGAGCTGGACGAATCCGGTGCCGATCGGCTCGCCGGGCCGGGGCAGGCGGACGACGGGGTCCCCCACGAGTGTGGCCTGGACGATGATCCGCTCCCGCGAGCTGTACTTGGGATGGCAGGAGGTGAGCGTCAGGCGGTTGTCGCCGTAGTCGTCGAGGACCTCGAGGGCGGTTGGGGCGACGATGCGGTGCCCGAGGGACCGTCCGGCCACCGCGCTGCCCGGCTGCACCCGGTAGACGAACCTTCCCTGGAGGGTCTCGACGATGATCTCGTCACCGGGGGCAAGTTCGGCGATCTCCCCGAACGGCGCCCCGTACGTCGTGCGGTGCCCGGCGATGGCGGCGTTCCCGGGCTGGCCGGGAAGCGGGGTGTTGTCGTAGTGGCCCGGTCCCTTGCGGAGGTCCTCCACCTCGATGCCCGCCACGACGATCTCGTCGAGGCCGATGGCCGGGATGATGATGCGCGCGATCGCCTCGCCGCCGGACGGGTACACCAGCGGCAGCAGGGCTTCCACCTCGGGATCCAGCAGGCGAGAGGTCGTTCGGGCGTTGGCCGCCTCGGAGATGGCTCTCACGACTCTGGGAAGGCTCGGGTACTCCGGCAGCGGGACGGGCTCCGGTGGTCCCGGCGGCGTGATCTGTGAGGCCGCGTCACGGGGGTCGGCGTCGCCGTCCGGGTCCCCATCGGCGAGGATCGCGCCGTCGCGACCTGTGGCCGCCCGGTTCGCAGCGGGTCGTTCCCCGTCGCGGTCCCGCGCCGGTGCCGGGCCGCCGCCGCCCTCGCCGGGATCGGTCGCCGCTTCGGCGATGGCCGGATCGGGAGCCGGTCCGGGCGTCGTGCTCGCAGACGGCCCGCTGAGGCCCTGCGGCGATGCCACGCCCTGGCCCGCCGCGGCCGCCTGGCGGAAACGCTCGGCGAACTCGCTCTCGAGGGTGCCCTGGGCCTGCGCCTGCTGGATGCCCGTGCCCCACAGCTCGAACGCCACGAACAGGAGCATGATGACGCCGAGGATCGCCAGGGTTCGCCCGACGGCGCTGAGGACCCGCGGCAGCGTCACGTCCCGATGGTACCGAGGCCCCCTGGCGGGCCACCTCCGGCGGGCCGTTAGCCTGCAACCGTCTCCGGAGGGTTTCGCCGTGGATTCTGCAATCTGGCTTCGTGATGCCGTGTGCTGCCGGGGAGGGTTCCCGGCCCTCGCCGGTGTGGACCTCGACGTCGCCTCGGGCGAGATCCTGCTCGTGCGGGGACCCAACGGAGCGGGCAAGACGACGCTCCTGCGATTGCTGGCGGGGTTGGCGTCGCTCGACGGCGGCGAGGGTGAGGTCGTGGGCTGCGATCTGCGTCGCGACCGCCGGATGCTGCGACCGCTGGTGGGGCTCCTGGGTCACGAGTTGATGCTGTACGAGGACCTGACCGTGGCGGAGAACCTGCAGTTCTTCGCCGCCCTGTCGGGCGCGTCGCCGGCAGAGTCCCGGGCCGCCCTGGGCCGCATGGAAGTGGCGTCGCGTCTGTCCGACGTGGTGCTGCGCCGGCTCTCGGCGGGCCAGCGGAAGCGTGTCGCCACCGCCGTCCTGGCCTTGCGCCGCCCCCTGCTGTGGCTGCTGGACGAGCCGCACGCCGGTCTGGACACCGCCGGGCGTGCCGCGGTCAACCGGTTGCTGCGCGATGCGGCCGCCAGCGGCGCGACCGTGCTGCTGGCGTCCCACGAGGCCCCGGCGGCGGCCGAGGTGGCGACGCGCACGGTGAACCTCGTGGGCGGCGTCGTGCGTGAATCTCCGGCTGCCCGGGGCTCACGGGAGGGACAGGTGCCCGATGCGTGAGGTGCTGCTGGTCGCCGCGAAGGACCTGCGCATCGAACTGCGGTCGCGCGTCCTGCTGTTCCAGGTGGCGCCGTTCGCCGTCGCCACGCTGGTGCTCCTGGGGTTCGCGCTGGACGCCGACCGGTCGGCGTTGCGGAACTTCAGCCCCGGCCTGTTCTGGGTGGCGGTGCTGCTGACGGCGCTGCTGGCGGCGCAGCGTTCCGTGTCGGTGGAGCACGCCGGGCGCGCCGCCGACGCCCTGCTGCTGAGCGGGGCGAGCCCGGCGCGCATCTTCGCCGGCAAGGCCCTGGCGCTGGCCGCGCAGCTCGCGGTGCTGGAGGTCCTCCTGGGCCTGGCGATGGTGGTGCTGTACGACGCCCGCATCGAGGCCTTCGGCCTGGCGGTCGCCGCCGCCGCGGCGGCGACCGTCGGCATCGCGGCCGCCGGTACCCTCTACGGCGTGCTTGCCGCGCCGATGGGTGTCCGTGAGACCCTGCTCCCGGTCCTGCTGCTGCCGGTGTTCGCGCCGGTCCTCATCGGCGCCACGCGGGCCTTCGGCGACGCCCTGGGCACCGCGGCGGTGAACGGTTGGGCGTGGTTCGGCCTGCTGGGCCTCTTCGCCCTGGTATACGCCGTCTTCGGGGCCCTGGCCTACGGCCCGCTGCTGGAGGCGGAGTCATGACGGCGGCCACGCCGGTGCCGGCCGCGGCGATGAGCGGCGCGCCATGAGCATGCTCCTGGGGCGTTCCCCCGACCGCACCGAGGCGCGCATCGCACCCGTCCACACCGGCTCGCGCACGACGCGGGTCCTCGGCCTGGCCACTCTCGCCGGGCTCGTCGGCCTCTGCCTGTGCGCCTTCATCTTCAGCCCGCCCGACAGCCGTCCGGGCCCCGAGCCGGGCACTCGGATCGGCCAGTTCGACGCGGTGCGGCTCATGTACGTGCACTTCCCCGCCGCCATCTGGACGTACTCGGCCCTCGGGCTGTGCGCCCTCGCCAGCGGCGTGTACCTGTGGCGCCGCGGCATCTGGTGGGATCGCCTGGCCCACGCCTGCGCCGAGATCGGCGTGGTGCTCTGCGCCGTCACCCTGCTCACCGGCATGATCTGGGGGCGCCCGATCTGGAACACCTGGTGGGAGTGGGGCGACGTGCGGGTCGTGACCACGCTCGTGCTGTTCCTCACCTACGCCGGCTACCTGGCGCTGCGCTCGGTGCCGGCGGCGCCCGAGGCCCGCGCCCGCCGGTCGGCGATCCTGGGCGTGGGCGGCGCCGTGCTTATCCCGATAGTCAACCGCTCTGTGGAGTGGTGGGAGAACCGCACCCTGCACCAGCAGTCCACCCTGGAGGAGCTCCGCATTGAGGGCCTCACCCTGTTCACGCTGGTCCTGGGCATCGCCGTCATGGGGGTGTTCTTCCTGTGGATCCTGATCCACCGGTTCCGCCTGGCGTGGCTGGAGGCCGAGGCCGAGGGCGCCGGCCTGGAGGCCGCCCTCGCCGAGCGCCGGGCTGAGGCCGACGAGGCACCGCCCGCAGGTGCCGCCGATCCCGCGACCGGCGACGGGGGGTCGCAGTCGTGACCCACGTCGGCTATATCGCGGCGGGTTGGTCGATCAGCGCGGCCCTTCTGGTGGCCTACGCGGTGACGGTCCTGCTGCGCGGCCGCCGGCTCAGCGGCAGGGTGCCGGCGCGCCGCCGGCGCTGGATGACCGCCGAGGACTGAGTCCCGGTGACCACGACGCCCGGCGCGGTGTCGCCCCCGGAGTCTCCGGAGGGCGGCGACGGTGACGGTCTGGACCTGACGCCGCGCCGCCGCGACACCACCGGCGACCGGCGGCCGCCCACCGTCCGGCGGGTCGTGTCCCTGCTGGTGGTGGCCGCGGCGGTCGGCGGCATCACGTTCGCGCTGGTGCGTCTGGTCACCGACGCCTCGCTGTTCTTCCTGAACACCGACGAGGCGGTGGAGCGCCGCGACGAACTCGCCGGCCAGCGATTCCGGATGCAGGGCACGCCGGTCGCGCACAGTGTGGTCGCCACGCGCGTCGACTTCGAGCAGGCCGTCGCCTTCAGCGTCAGCTTCGAGGGCATCGCCGCCGACGTGGTGCACGTCGGCAGCCCCCCCGATCTGTTCACCCCCGGGGTTCCGGTCGTGCTGGAGGGCCGCTGGGTCGAGGGGATCCCGCCGGATCTCGATGGGTTCTCCTGTGGTGTCAACGACGGGTACTACTTCGCCAGCGACCACATGTTGGTGAAGCACGACAACGAGTACCGGGACACCTATCCCGACCGCCTCGACGCGGCGGGTGCCGGCGGCGCGGCTCCAGGATGTTGAGATCGAGTCCTAGAGGTACGGGATCGGCCGAGCGGTGAGCAACCTCACCCTGGGCGACCTGGGAGTCTCGATCGCAGTCGCCGGAGCCTTGGCCGCGCTGGTGTCGTTCGCCGTGGGGCTCCAGCGGCGCGACCGCGTGTTCCTGAGGATGGGGCGAGGGATGCTCTGGGCGGTGCTGGTGGGCGCCGCAGTGGCCTTCGCGGCGATGGAGCGGGCGCTCATCACCCGGGACTTCACCGTCGCCTACGTGGCCGACAACGGCAGCTCCGCGACCGCCCCGCTGTTCAATTTCGCCACGGCCTGGGCGGCATTGGAGGGTTCGATCCTGCTGTGGGGGCTGATCCTGGCGGGATTCGTGGTCGCCATGTCGGTGCGCTTCCGGCGCCGCGGCGACGATCCGCTGGTGATCTGCGCCCTGATCTGCGCCCTCGTCGTGGTGCTGTTCTTCTTCGGTCTCATGGTGGGTCCCGCCGACCCGTTCGTGGCGTTCGACCCGCCACCGGGCTACGACGGCCCCGGCCCGAACCCCCTGCTGCAGGACAACCCGCTGATGGCCGTGCATCCCCCCATGCTGTACCTGGGCTACGTCGGGTTCACGGTGCCGTTCGCCTTCGCCGTCGCCTCCCTCGCCCTCGGCCGCACCGACGAGGATTGGCTTGCCGAGACGCGGCGCTGGTCGCTGTTCGCCTGGGGTTTCCTCACCGCAGGCATAGTCCTGGGCGCCTGGTGGTCCTACGACACGCTGGGTTGGGGCGGGTACTGGGCGTGGGATCCGGTCGAGAACGCCTCGCTGCTTCCCTGGCTGACCGCCACCGCCTACCTGCACTCGGCGATGGTCCAGGAGCGCCGCGGCATGCTGCGGGTCTGGAACCTGTCGCTGGTGTGCTCCACGTTCGCCCTCACGATCCTCGGCACGTTCATCACCCGGTCGGGGGTCCTGGACTCGGTGCACTCCTTCACCGCCTCGGGCATCGGCCCTGCCATCCTCGGCTTCTTCGGGGCGGTGACCGCGGTGACGGTGCTGCTCATCGGTTGGCGCGGCGACCGGCTGCGCGCCCCCGGCCGGTTCGACTCGTTCTTCAGCCGCGAGGGCACGTTCCTGGCGAACAACCTGCTGTTCGCACTGTTCGCCGCCGTCGTGCTGCTCGGCACGGTCTTCCCCCTCGTGGCCGAGGCCGTCTCGGGTGAGCGGCTGAGCGTCGGGGCGCCGTACTTCCAGCGCATGACCATGCCGCTGGGCATGTTGCTGCTGTTCCTCATGGCCGCCGCGCCGGTGCTGCCGTGGCGCAAGGCGTCGACGGAGCTGCTGGGGCGGCGCCTGCTGTGGCCCGCCTGGTGCGGCGTCGGGGTGCTGGCGGTCGCGGTGGGCCTGGGGGCGCGCGGCCCGGCCCCGCTGGTGGCGTTCGCCCTCGGCGGTTTCGCCGGCGGCGCCGCGCTGCGCCAACTGGTCCTGGCGGCTCGACGCCAGGGTTGGCGGGGACTCGTCGGGAGGACCAACGGCGGGATGGTCACCCATGTCGGCGTGGTGATCGTGGCGGTCGGGCTGGCGGCCAGCGGCTCGTACCTGCAGCAGGCCGAGTTGCGGTTCGCCGAGGGTGACACGCTGGGGTTCGCCGGCCAGGAGTACACCTTCGTCGGCGTGCGGGAGGTCGTCCACGCCGAGCGCGTGGAGGTGCGCGCCGAGATGGCCGTCGACGGTGACTGCTGCGCGGCCCCCGCGCTCAGCCGCTACACCCTGCGCGGCCAGGTCGTGGGGCACCCGGCCACGCTCAGCTCGGCGCGCCGCGACGTGCAGCTGTCGGTGGTGCGCCTCCCGTCGGAGACCGGCGGCAACCTCGTGCTGCGGGTCACGGTGCAGCCCCTGATCCTGTGGCTGTGGGTGGGTGGCGCGGTGATGCTCGCCGGCGCGGTACTGGCCGCCTTCCCGGGGAGGCGACGCCGCCCGACCGACCCCGTCTCGGCCCTCGGGACCGTGGCGGGGCGTGACGCCGCGGGCCAGGAGTCATCGCGCGCCGGGGCGGCACCCACCGGAGGATCGGCGCCATGAGCGAAGCCGATCCCCAGACCCGCCATTCCGGCGAGGAGCCCGCCCTGGAGGCGGACCTGGCCCGTCATTCCGGCGTAGGCCGGGATCCAGGGGCGGCCGGCGACGGGGACACGACGAGCCGCCGCCGGGGACGGGTCGTGACGCTCGTGGCGCTGGCCGTGGCGGCCGTCGTGGCGGTGCTCGTGGTGGTGCTGGCGCTGGGCGATCCGCAGCGGGGGACGCTCATCGGTCGATCCGCCGTCGGCAATCCCGCCCCGGCGATCAAGGGCATCACGCTGGCCGGCGAGGCGTTCCATCTGGACGACCACCGCGGGCGCTGGGTTGTGGTCAACTTCTTCGCCACCTGGTGCACAGGCTGCATCATCGAGCACCCCGAACTGGTCGCCTTCAGCGAGCGGCACGCAGGCGGCGATGCCATCGTCGTGACCGTGGCCTTCGACGACTCGCCCGACTCTGTGCGGTCGTTCTTCGAACGCGCCGGCGGCGATTGGCCGGTCCTGGCGGGTGACGTGGGGTCGGTGCCGGTGGACTTCGGTGTCACCGCGGTGCCGGAGACCTACCTGGTGTCTCCGGCCGGGTATGTGGTCGACAAGCTCGTTGGCGCCACCGGCGTGACCGCCGAGCAGCTCGATGCCCGCATCGCCGCCCTCGAATCGCTCGACGATCAAGCGGGAGCGGCCCCGTGACGCAGCACGGCACCCCTCCGGCGGCCCCGGCGGCGACCGCTGCTGCAGGTGCCGCTCTCGCCGGTCCAGCCCCGGCCGCGGGGCCGCACACGGCCCGCGGTCGCCGTGCTCCGGCTCTGTCGCACCGCCGGCGGCTGGGGTGGGGCCTGGCCCTGGTGGCCCTCGCTGTGCTCTTGACCTACGGCTCGCTGGACGGCGGCGGGACCCTCAGCGACGCCGAGCGGGCGTCGGCCATTGCCCGCAGCCTGCGGTGCCCGCAGTGCGCGGGGGAGTCGGTGGCGGAGTCCAACGTGTCGGTGGCCCGGGAGATCCGCGCCGACATCGCCCGGCGGGTGGACTCGGGGCAGACCGACACGGAGATCAGGGCCGCCTACGCGGTGCTGTACGGGGACTCGATCCTGCTGACGCCGCCGTCGAGCGGCTTCGGCAGCCTCGTGTGGATCCTCCCCGCCATCGTCGGGCTCACCGCCGCTGCGGGGCTGGGATTCGCCTTCCGGCGCTGGCGCTGACATGAACCGCCCCCCGGACGACGACCTGCCGCCGGAGACCACCGGCGCCGACGCCCCGGCGGGCGCGCCGGCCGATCCGCCGGACGGCGATGATCTCTCGGCGGGACCAACCCGGGAGGACTCCCCGGCCGGCCACGATCCCGACGCCGAGGAGTTGGAGTTCCTGGAGCGGTCCCTCGACGACCTCGACGCCGAGCGGTCCGCCGGTGACATCAGTGAGGGGGACTACCGCTCGCTGTCGACGCTCTACGCCGAGCGCGCCTCGGCCGTGCGCCGCCGCGGCGGCGCCGCGGGATCCGGTTCGGACCGCCCCGGCGCGGGCCGTCGCGGGCGGCCGCCGCGCAACTGGCGCCGCGTGGTGGCGGTACTGGTGATCGTGGCCATGGTCGGCACCGGTCTGGGAGTGGGATTGGCGTCGGCGCTCGGCAGCCGCTCGTCGCTCGACACCGCCACCGGCGACATCCGCCAGAGCACCCGCGGCCAACTCTTCGAGGCCCAGGAGCACATGGCCACCGGCCGCTTCGCCGAGGCGGAGCAGATCTACGCCGACGTGGTCGCCGCCCAACCCTCCAGCGCCGAGGCGCTTGCCTGGTGGGGCTGGCTGGACTTCCAGCGCGGCGACCTCAATTCGGCGGCCGACCGGATCGAAGCGGCGGTGGTGGCCGATCCTCTGTACCCCGACGCCCGGGTGTTCGGCGCCATCGTGGCATTCCGCCTGGACCGCCTCGACGCCGCCGCCGCCCACCTCGAGGCGTTCGACGCCCTCGACCCGCCCCCGCTCATGGTGGAGTTGGTGGAGAACGCGGAGTTGCGCCAGCGGGTCCTGGCCGGCCGCCTTGCCGCGGCGGACGCGGCCGGCGACGCGGCGGCCGTCGAGTCGATGTTGGCGACGGTCACGCCCGATGACATGGCAACGGCCGCTCGACTCCTCGCCGACGGCGGGCGGATCGTGCTGGCGGCGCGCCTCTTCGGCGCGGCCCTGGAGGCCGACCCCACGAACGTGCCGGCGCTGATCGGCCGCGGCGCCCTGCTCACCTCGCCCGACCTCGCCGCCTTCGAGGACCTCCTGGCCGAGGGGCTGCGGGCGCTCGACAGGGCCGTGCAACTGGAGCCCGACAACCCGGAGGCCCGCTTCTGGCGGGCAGTGGCCGCCGCCAACCTCGGCCTCTTCCCCGAGGCTCTGGTGGACCTCGACCACCTGGCCACGCTCGACGCCCCGCCCGGGCTGCTGGCCGAGGCCGCACGCATCGCCGAGCAGGTCCGCGCCGCCGCCGCGGGTTCGTAGCGGTCCGCCCGCCGATCCCGGCCGGAGTTCGCGGCGCCTGCCGGCATGGCCGGGTAGCGGCGTCTCGCCGCAGACGACCGGCATCCGCCCCGGGGGCAGGGGCGGGACGCGCGGCGGTTGCCGCCGCGCCCGGGGATACGGTGGCAACCGCGCAACGATCCGGCGGAGGAGACCCATGGAAGCGGTGACCAATGGGCGCAGGTGGGCGGCCTCGGCGGTGATCGCCGGGATCCTCGCTGTGGCGGCCTGTGGTGGCGATCCGGCCGCCGACCTCGAAACGCTCCAGCCTGCTTCGCCGCCCGCAGGTGCCGAGGAGTCGGAGCCCGAGGCTCCGTCGCCGCCACCGGACAGCGAGGATGCCCGGCCGCAACCCGCTCCGCCGCCCTCCGCCGCCGTCGCGCCTCCGCCCGAGGGTTCGCCGCCGGAGCCTGCGCCTGCCGTGCCGCCCCCGGAGCCGGAGGGTGCTCCGCCACCCGAGGCCCCGCCGGTGGAGCCCGAGGCGCCCCCGGCGGATCCCGAGGGTCCCCCGGCCGATCCGGCCATGCCGCCGCTGGAACCGTGGGCGGCCGCCATCGACGCGGGCACCGCCTGGCGGGAGGTCTTCGACGCGGTCAGCGTTGCTGAGCAGTCGTGCATTCGCGACGCCCTGGGCGACGACGTGGATTCCCTGCTGGCGGAGCCGCTCATGGCCGAGGGCGACACCGAGGAGTGGACGGCGTCGATCTTCGGCTGCCTCACGCCGGACAACGCCCGGTCCTTGTTCCTCGCCGCCATGGTTGCGTCGCTGCGCGAGGAACTGCCCATGGAGGAGTTGAGCGGCGAGGAGATGTCCTGCCTGCGCGATCTTGTGGCGGGCCTCGACATCGCCGCGCTGGTGTCCGCGGACGCCGCCGGGGGCGATGCCGAGTTCGTGGGGGAGACGGTCGCCCTGATCGCCTGCCTCCCGGATGTGTTCCTCGCGGCGATGTTCTCCGACTTGGGCGTGGGCCTGGAGGATCTGAGCGAGGATGAGTTGTCCTGCGTGCGGGAGTGGGTGTCCGCGACGGACTGGGCCGCTCTGATGGGTTCGCAGAACGACGACGAGGCGCTCGAGGCGCTCGAGGGTCTGTTCGATCTGGTCGGTTGCGTTCCCGACCTGTTCGATCTCCCCGATCCGGCGGCCGCCGGTCCCGACGATCACGCCGACTCCATCGCGGAGGCGACGCCGGTGACCGTCGGCGAGCCGGTGCACGGTGGGTTGGGCCACCCGGACGACTTCGACGTCTTCACCTTCGAAGCGGTCGCCGGCGAGTCCTACCGGATCGAGGTGGAGCTGGGTTCGCTCGAGGACTCCGTGTTGACGCTGTACGACGCCGACGGATCGGAGTTGGCGTTCAACGACGACGCCGCGGGCACCCTGGCGTCGCTGATCATCTGGACGGCGCCCGAATCGGGGAACTACTACGTCGAGGTCGCAAGCTTCGATTTCTTCACCACCGGCTCGTACACCCTGTCCGTTGAACTCGCCGAGCCCGATGACCATGCCGATTCGGCCGACGGGGCGACGCCGGTGCCCGTCGATGGGTCGGTGCAGGGTGCGATCGACTACTTCGGCGACGTCGACTTCTTCGTCTTCGACGCCGCCGCGGGTGAGTCCTACCGGATCGAGGTGGCGCTGGGATCGCTCGAGGACTCCGTGGCGTCGCTGTACGACGCCGACGGATGGGAGTTGGCGTTCAACGACGACGACGGGGATTCCCTGGCGTCGCTGATCGACTGGACGGCGCCCGGATCGGGGAGCCACTACGTCGAGGTCGCGGCGCTCGGTGCATCCGGCACGGGCTCGTACACCCTCTCCGTCACAGCGCGGTAGAGCCGCCGTCCGGCAGGCGGGCTCCCGCCGCGGCGCCCGGCGCGGCCCGGCGTCGGGCTCGCGGCGGATCGCCTAGCTCAAGTCAGGACCGGGCTTGCGGGGGGTCTTGGCGTAGGCGGCGGCCAGGAGATCGCCGCCGCCGGCCGTGATGGTCCAGATCGACCCCTTGGCGTTTCCCCCCGTGCCGTTGATCTCCGTGCCGGTGATCCTCAGCAGGCGGATCGCCTCGGGGATGACGTCGCCGTGGCTGCACAGCGCCGCGCCGGTAGCGGCGAGCTGCCGCAGCAGATCCAGCGCCGCGCGCCCGTAGGCGCCCTCGGCCAACGCGGTATGAGACTCCACCCGCAGGCCCAGGCGCTCCGCCAGCGGCTCCACCGTCTGGCGACACCGCAGGCTCGGGCTCGACAGAACACGGGTCACGCCCGAGTCGCCGAGACGATCGGCAATGCGCCGTGCCTGCCGCCAACCGTCCTCGCTCAACTCACGCAGGTGATCGCTCGGCGAGTAGGGATTCCGCTTCCCGGCATCGGCATGCCGGATGAGGTACAGGGTCACTCCGCAGATCTCCCAGGGTCGGACACCGCAGCGCGCAAGCCTACGGCTACGCCGGCCCCGCTGGCCAGGCAACAACGGAGGGCGGGGGACGCCGGGGGCCAGCGCAGGCGTGCCATTTTCAGAGGCCGCCGGAGCGCCACCGGCGTCCCCGGCCCGGGCAGCGCCGACAACGGAGGGCCCCCTGCCCGGGCGGCCCCAGCCTCCCGGTAGCCTGCGCCTACCGGTGGCGAGGTGGAGGATTCCCGTGCCCGGCTCGAAGGCCCCCACGAAGAAGCAGGTTCTCGAGGCGCTCGACGGCGTCGACGATCCCGAACTGCACCGCAGCATCGTCGAGTTGGACATGGTCGGCGACATCCGCATCTCGCCGCGAGGCGTCGTGGAGGTGGAGGTCGCCCTCACCATCGAGGGCTGCCCGATGCGCTCGGAGATCACGAACCGGGTCAGTTCGGCGGTGGGTGTGCTCCGCGGGGTGAAGGACGTCCGTGTGGAGTTGGGGGTGATGAGCGACGCCCAGCGGGCCGCGCTGCGCTCGAAGCTCATCGGCGATCCGGCCGCCACGGCCGGTTCGGGCCCCGCCCACGGCCACGCCGAGGGTCGCAGCATCCCGTTCGCCGACCCGGCCTGCCGCACCCGTACCCTGCTGGTGGCCTCCGGCAAGGGCGGCGTGGGCAAGTCCTCTGTCACCACCAATCTGGCGGTCTCCCTGGCGGCGCGCGGTCGCAAGGTGGCGATCGTGGACGCCGACGTCTGGGGCTTCTCGATCCCCCGCATGCTGGGCATCAACCGACCGCCCGTGGTCATCGACGAGATGCTCGTGCCCCCCGAGGCCTACGGCGTGCATTGCATCTCGATGGGCTTCTTCGCCGCCGAGGACCAGGCCGTGATCTGGCGGGGCCCCATGCTGCACAAGGCGATCGAGCAGTTCCTCACCGACGTGTACTGGGACGAGCCCGACTACCTGCTCGTGGACCTCCCCCCCGGCACCGGCGACATCTCGATCTCGCTGTCGCAGTTCCTGCCCCGCAGCGAGGTCTATCTCGTGACGACGCCGCAGCCGGCGGCGCAGAGCGTGGCCCAGCGGGCCGGGTTCATGGCCCAGCGGGTGCAACTCACCGTGAAGGGCGTCATCGAGAACATGTCCTGGTTCACCGGTGACGACGGCAAGCGGTACGAGTTGTTCGGCTCGGGCGGCGGCGCCGCGCTGGCGCAGCGTCTCGAGGTGCCGCTCCTGGGGCAGGTGCCGCTGGTGGTGAACCTGCGTGCCGGCGCCGATTCGGGGCGCCCCATCGCGGCGACCGATCCCGGCAGTGAGGCCGGGAAGGCGTTCGCCGCCATCGCGGAGACTGTCGACGTGGCACTGGCGCCGACGCGCCGCTACAACCCGGGCTTGAAGCTGATCGACTGAGCGTGCGTCGCCCGCGGCGCGCGGCTCAGCTCGCGCGGCTCAGCCTGCGCAGCCGGTGGCGCTCGTCCTCGGTCATGCCGCCCCACACCCCGGAGTCCTGACGGGTCTTCATGGCGAAGTCCAGGCAGGGCTCGCGCGCCGGGCACTGCATGCAAACCTCTTTGGCGCTGTTGATCTGGTCGACGGCAGGGCCGGTCGTGCCGATCGGGAAGAACAGCGCGGGGTCGGTGTTGCGGCATGCGGCGAGCGCGCGCCAGTCGGTGGTGCCGGCAGTCGGAGCTGGCAAGGTGAGTGCCAACAGGCCCTCCCTGTTGCGGCCGGTGGGTACGGATGGCGCGAGCGTCGTCGGTCACACCGCAATTAGGCCCGACACGATACAGATCACCTGTGGAAAGATCAAGATCGTCTGTGGGAAGCTTGGGCACAACCTGTCGGCGAGCGAATCGGGAAGGGCTGGAGGGATTTCAGTGAGTTCGATCGGCTGCGGTGGCGCGCCGCGGCCTCGATCCGGTGAGGGCTCCGGCCGATGACGCTGGTGATCGCGCACCGGGGAGCCACCCGTGGCGAGCGCGAGAACACCACCGCCGCCTTCCGCCGGGCGCGCGAACTCGGCGCCGACTGGGTCGAGTTGGACGTGCGGCGCACCGTCGACGACGTGCTCGTGGCGCATCACGATGCGTACCTGCCCGACGGCCGGCTCGTCGCCGAGACGCGCCTGGACGAGTTGCCGGGGTGGGTCCCGTCGCTCGCCGAGGCCCTGGAGGCGTGCGAGGGGATGGGCGTCCTGGTGGAGATCAAGAACGATCCCGCCGAGATCGACTACGACAGCGACAACGCCGTCGCCGTGGCCGTCGCCGGCCTCGTGTCGGCCTACCGGCCCTACGACGAGGTCATGATCTCGTCGTTCAACACCGCCGCCGTCGAACGGATCCGGCAGGTCGACGAGCGCATCCCGACGGCCCTGCTGATGTTCGACCCCGTGCGCGTGCTGCAGGGCGTGGACCGGGCCGCCGCCGGCGGCCACTCGGCGATCCACCCGTATCACGCCACCGTCGACGCGGGCCTCATGGGCAGGGCCCGCGAGGCCGCCGTGGCGGTCTGGGTCTGGACGGTCAACGACGCCGGCACCATCGAGGCACTGGTGGGGCTCGGCGTGGACGGCATCATCACCGATGACTGCCGGCTCGTGCGGGCGACCGTCGAGAGGCTCGCCGCGGCCCCCGGGGGCTGAGACGGCCGCCAGGCCGTCAGTACCCGAAGGGCAGCACGAGGCGCAGCGCGCCGGGCCGGTAGCTGAACTGCAGGTGCACCGGCCTCCCCGCGAAGTCGCCGTCCACCTGCACCGGCACGGGCTCGTAGCCGGCGACGCGAAACCCGGTCAGCCCCTCGGCGTAGTCCACCTCGCCGCCGGCCGCCACGCCGCCCTCGCCGCGCAGCGCCTGCAGCACCAGCCGGCCGAGACCTCTCGCCGAGAAGTCTCGTACCGACACCAGTGCCAGTGGCTCGCCGAGCGATGCCCGCGGCGCCAGGTTCAACGGCCGCGTGCCGAGGTACGTGTAGGGATTGGTGTTGAGGCACACCGCGAAGTGGCCCTCGGAGATCCGGCGGCCATCGGGGAGTTCCAGGGCGAACGTCGGCTCGGTCGGGTCGACGTGCAGCATCCAGGTGATCACCGTGGAGTACACGAACAGGGCGTGGTTCAGGGTTCGCTTCAGGTCGCTGCGGCGCTCCACCCGCTCCACCACTGCGGCGTCGAAACCGATTCCCACGTGGAACAGGAAGTAGCGGTTGTTGACCGCACCCAGGCCGACGCGCTCGGTCAGTCCCGACTCCAGCGCACTCACCACCGCTTCGGCCGCGTCGATGGGCTCATCGGGCAGCCCCAGGGTCCGGGCGAAGACGTTCGTGGAGCCGCCCGGCAGGACGCCGAGGGCGGCGTCGCTGCCGGCGAGCCCGTTGGCGGCCTCGTTCAGCGTGCCGTCGCCGCCGAGCACGATGACCGCCTCGGCCCCGCGGGCGACCCCGCGGCGGGCGAGCGCGGTGGCGTGGTGGCGCCGGGTGGTGAGCGCCACCGACACGTCGTGGCGCGCCGCCAGGATCCTGTTGACGACGACCCGGGTCCGGGGGGACACCGAGGACGCGGAGGGGTTCACGATCAGAAGCAGCTTCAGGTTCGGCTCCTCTCCAGAGCCCGTGCCCGTCCCGCGACGCTAGCGCTGCCGCCCCGGCGCCCCACAATCGAGCCCCGGGCATCCGGGTGGGGGCGTCGGTGGCGCTCCGGCGGCCTCTGAAAATGGCGCGCCTGCGCTGGCCCCCGACGCCCCCACCCTCGGTTGTCGTGCCGGCCCGAGTGCGGGAATGTCGGCAACTCGAGGAGGGAGGGGGACGCCGGGGTCGAAGTCCGGATCGATTACGCAGGCGAGAGACGGACTCGGCACCGGCGGCCCCCTCCCGGTGGGAGATCTGGCGCGTTGTAATCGGGGCGGGCGAGAAGCAGACTCTGACGGTGCGAATCGCTGTTTGTGTGAAGCAGATCCCCGACCCGGCGAATCCCGGCCGGCTCGATGAGGGGACGAGGACGCTGGTCCGCGACGAGAAGCTCATCCTGGACGAGTCCGACTCCTACGGAGTCGAGATGGCGCTGCAGATGGCCGAGGCCACCGGTGGCGAGGTCGTCGTGGTGTCGATGGCGCCGAACGAGGAGTTCGGCGGGTTGCGCACCGCCCTGGCCATGGGCGCCGACCGGGCGATCCTCGTCAGTGGCGACGCGCTCGCCGGCAGCGATGCCCTCGGCACGGCGAAGGTGCTGGCGGCGGCGATGCGCCGCGCCGAGCCCGACGTCATCCTGACCGCCACGGAGTCGACCGACGGCTACACGGGCACGGTGCCGGTGCAGCTGGCCGAGTTGCTGGGCCTGCCGTCGGTCACGTTCGCCAAGTCGGTCTCGCTCGGCGACGGCGAGGTGACCGTCCAGCGCCAGACCGAGGACGGCTTCGACGAGGTCGTCTGCCCACTGCCCGCAGTGCTCTCGGTGACCGCCGGCGTCGTCGAGCCCCGCTACCCCTCGTTCAAGGGGATCATGGCGGCCAAGTCGAAGCCCGCCGACCGGCTCGGCATCGCCGACCTGGACGTCGACGCGGCCGACGTCGGCTGGGCGGGCGCTCGCCAGGAGATCATCGAGGTGGCGCCCGTGCCGGCCCGCGAGGCCGGCGAGATCGTCACCGACGAGGGCGACGGCCACGACCGCATCGTGGCCTTCCTCGAAGAGCTCAAGGTCCTCTAGGAGGGTCGCCATGGGTATCGGGACCGTCTGGGTGCACGTCGAGCCGGCCGGCGACGGCGTCGCCTCCATCTCCGAGGAGTTGCTGGCGGCGGCCCGCCGGTACGGCGACACCGTCGAGGCGTTCTGCGCCGGGGGCGACCCTGCCGCTGTGAGCGCCGCGGTGGGCGAGCATGGCGCCGCGGTGCTGCGACATGTCGAGCGCCCTTCCGAGGCGCTTGTCGGCCCGCTGCTGGGAGCCTCGGTGGCGGCGGCGGTCGGGGCCGGCGATCAGCCGGCGGCGATCCTGGCGGCCACCACGTACGACGGGCGCGACGTGGCGGGGCGCCTCTCGGCCCGCCTCGATGTCCCGGTCATCACGAACGTCACCGGGTTGGCGGTCAGCGACGGCGACCTGGTCGGCGTCGAGCCCATCTTCGGCGGCACCGTCAACGTGCACACCCGCTTCAGCGGTTCCGCCGGCCCCCAGATCTTCCTGATCCGCCCCAAGTCGTTCACGGCCTCCGCCGTCGCCGGCGCGCCCGCCACCGTCGTCGCCCTGCCGGATGTCGACACCGGCGCCGCCGGCGCCGGCAGGATCGTCGGGCGGCACGCCGAGCAGTCCGAGGGTCCGAAGCTCGACGAGGCGGCAATCGTCGTCTCCGGCGGCCGCGGCCTCGGCGAGGCCGGCAAGTACGAGATGATCGAGCAGCTCGCCGGCCTGCTCGGGGGCGCCGCGGGGGCCTCCCGGGCGATCGTGGACGCCGGCTGGGTGCCCTACTCCCAGCAGGTCGGCCAGACCGGCAAGGTCGTCAAGCCCGACGTGTACATCGCCTGCGGCATCTCCGGCGCCACCCAGCACCTCGTGGGCATGAAGAACTCCCGCAGCATCGTCGCCGTCAACAAGGATCCCGACGCCCCCATCTTCAGCGTGGCGGACCTCGGCATCGTCGGGGACGTCCACAAGGTCCTGCCCCGCCTCATCGAAGCCCTGCAAACCCGCGGCTAGGGCTCCGGGCGGGGACCGCCGGTGCCCGTCGGCGGCGCGTCCGGCGAAATCGCGCCGGCGCCGGCCTCCGGCGTCCCCCACCCTCCCCGGTTGTCGCACTCCACCGGGCGACCCGCTGGCGGCGCGTCGGCAACAAGCAGGGGCCACGAGGCGACTGCTAATGTCCCGTCTCGATCCGCTGCCGGTGCCCGCACCGGCGCGATATCGGGCCGGTCGCCTGTCTGCAGGGAGGGAGCGCAGTGATCGACGTCTCAGCCCAGTTCATCCTCAACTCCTTTGCATTCCTCATATGGGGTGTGCTGGTGATGTGGATGGCCGCCGGTTTCGCCATGCTCGAGGCGGGCTCCGTGCGAACCAAGAACGCCTCGATGATCTGCCTGAAGAACATCGGGATCTTCTCCATCGCCGGCATCGCCTACTACCTCATCGGCTACAACATCATGTACGTCGACGTGGGCGACGCGGTCGGCAGTTTCCGGTTCCTCTACGAATCCTCCGCCGCCGAGGTGTCGCTGCTCGGCGGCAACGAGGGGGCCGTCGGGACGGTGGTCGACAACGGCTACTCGGTCATGTCGGACTGGTACTTCCAGATGGTCTTCGTGGCGGCCGCAGCCTCGATCGTGTCCGGCGCTATCGCCGAGCGCATCAAGATGTGGTCCTTCTTCGCGTTCACGTTGATCCTCACGGCCTTCATCTACCCGATCGTCGGCTCCTGGACGTGGGGCGGCGGCTGGCTGGCCGAGAGGGGCTTCCAGGACTTCGCCGGCTCCACCATCGTGCACAGCACGGGCGGTTGGGCGGCCCTGGCGGGGGTCATGATCATCGGGCCGCGGCTCGGCAAGTTCCGCAAGGACGGCACGGCGCGGCCCTCACCGCCGTCGAACGTGCTGATCGTCACGCTGGGTGTGTTCATCCTCTGGATGGGCTGGTTCGCCTTCAACGGCGGCTCGGTGCTGGCCCTGGGCAGCGCAGCCGACGCCGTGAGCATGAGCGTGGTGCTTGTCAACACCAATCTGGCGGCGGCCGCGGGCGTCGTGGCCGCGCTCGCCGTGTCGAAGCGACTGCTCGGACGCATGGACCTGATCGCCGGCCTCAACGGCGCCATCGCCGGCCTTGTGTCCATCACCGCCGGACCCGACATCACCGAGCATTGGTGGGCGATCATCATCGGCGCCATCGGCGGCGTCCTCTGCACCGCCGGCATCAAGGCACTCGAGATGATGAAACTGGACGACGTGGTCGGGGCCATCCCCGCCCACCTCATCTGCGGCATCTGGGGAACGATCGCCGTCTGCATCGCCGGCGGCGGCAACTTCGGCACCCAGCTGCTGGGCATCGTGACCATCGGCGCCTTCTCGTTCGCGGCCTCCTACATCGTGTGGAAGCTGATCGATGTGACGATCGGTCTGCGGGTCTCCAAGAAGGTGGAGGAGCTCGGTCAGGACGTCGGCGAGTTGGGCATCGAGGCCTATCCCGAGTTCGTGGTCGTGCCCGACGAGATCTTCGACGACGAGTAGAGATCCCGGGCCCGGCGCCGCACACGGCTGCGCCGGGAACGTGCGAGGGTGCGGTCCGCCCGCGGGCGGACCGCGCGGCTAGGCGTCGAGCAGTCGCTTGGCGACCTCGCGGGCGCCGTCGAGGTCGTCGACGATTTGGTCGGCGGGGATGTGCCGCAGCACGTTGAGCGCTCCCAGCGTGGTGGCGGGGTCACCGCTCAGGCCCATGATGATGCACTCGGTTTCCTCGGCGCGGGCCACGTCGATCATCTGCTCCACGACCAGGGCGGCGCTGTCGTCCATGTAGAGGGTCTCGCTGAAGTCCAGGATGACCACCTCGTGCTCCTCGATGTCCTGGCTCAGGGCCCGGATAAGCCGCCGCGAGGAGGCGACGGTGAAGCTCCCCTTCAGCCCCACCATGCCGGTGCGGGCCGCGAACATGTCGACGTCGTCGTCGAGGTCGAAGATGTCCACGTCGGCGTAGAGGAACGTCTGGTCCAGCATCGGCACCGAGACCACCCGGTCGAGTTGCATCAGCTCGAAGCGGCGTGAGCCGACCATCCCGGCGATGACGAGCCCGACGGCGACGGCGGTCAGCAGATCCACGAACACCGTCAGCGCCAGCGTGACCGCCATGACCGCCAGGTGCTCCCGCTGGATGAGCCGGAGCCGGGTCAGGAACCGCCAGTCGATGATGTCCCAGCTGATCCGCATGAGGATGGCGGCGAGGGCGGCGTGGGGGATGACCTCCAGGAAGCGGCCGAGTCCCAGGAGGATGGCCAGCAGGATCCCGGCGCAGAGCACGGCGGAGACCCTCGTCTTGGCGCCGGCCCGGATGTTGGCACCGGTGAGGACGGTGATGCCCGCGCTCGGCATGCCGGCGATGAACCCCGTGGCCACGTTGCCGACGCCCTGGCCGATGAGTTCCCGGTCCGAGTCGTGCTGCGTCCGGGTCATGGAGTCGGCCATCAGCGACGTCAGCAGGGTGTTGATCGAGCCGAGCAGTGCCAGCGTGATGGCCGGCTGCACGGCCCGCCCCAGCAGGTCCACCGAGAAGCTCGGTAGTGAGATCGCCGGGAAGCCCTGGGGGACGTCGCCGATGACGGGCGTGTTGCTCAACCAGGCGACGCTGAGCACCGTCCCGGCGATCAGCGCCGCCAGGGTGGCGGGCAGGTACTTCCGCCACCGGACGGGCCAGAAGATGCTGACGAGCAGGGTCACCCCACCGATCACGACGCTGTTGAGGTTCAGGTCGGGGAGGAGGTCCGGCCATGCCTCGATCGCCCCGAGAGGTCCGCCCCCGGCGACGGCGCGGCCGCCGAAGGGAAGGGTCTGGCCCAGGATGATGATGATCCCCACACCCGACATGAATCCCGAGATCACCGAGTACGGCGTGTAGGCGATGAAGCGCCCGAACTTCAGCGCGCCGAGGAGAATCTGCAGCACCCCGGCCATGATGGCGATGGCGAACACCTCGGTGATGCTCTCCACCTGTGTCGCCACGATCACCGACACGGCGACGGTCATCGGCGCGGTCGGGCCCGAGACCAGGGTCTGCGTCCCGCCGAAGAGCGCCGCGAACAGCCCCATGGAGACTGCCGCGTAGAGCCCGGCGACCGCGCCGAGCCCCGACCCCTCGCCGAACGCCAACGCCAGGGGCAGTCCCACCACGCCGGCGGTGATCCCGCCGAGTACGTCGCGCCGGAGACTCTCCCTGCTGTAGTCGAGCCTCTGGGTGAGTTTTCGCATGGCTGCGCAACTCCGGGCCGGCCTGCGTTGCGTCGAACCTAGTCCCCGGGGCGGTCCGGGCGCGATCTATCGGCTCCGTGGGCGATCCTCATGATCCGTCCGGCGCTCCGGTCCTCTTTCGTCCCGCCGGCTACACCACGGGCCAGGGCCAGCGCCTGCCCGACGGGTCGGTGGGGAAGAGGCCGCCGGTGAGCAGCGTCTCCGCCCGCAGGACCACTGCCGCGCACTCGTCGGGGTCGAGCAGGTCGGCGAGTGCGTCCGGCGGCCCGTCGTCGCACAGCAGGCGGAGCCCGTCGCCGACGTCGGGCGGCAGCGGATCGCCGCCGAAGTCCCACACCACGGTGCGCAGCTTGAAGACGGCGTGGAAGCAGAGCCCGTTGTCGATGGCCCACACGTGGTCGCCGCCTTCCAGCAGCACGTGGCCGCCCTTGCGGTCCGTGGCGTTGGCGACGACGTCGAAGGCGCAGAGCCGGCGCAGCGCGGGATGCAACTCGCCCCGCTCTCGCAGCGTGAAGTAGTGCTGCTCGAAGTCGGCGAGCACAAAGAGCTGCAGCGAACCCGTGCCCAGCGGGCCGTCTCGCTCCACGGTGGGGGGGACGAGATCCCACCCCAGCGCGGCGGAGAGTTCGTAGGCGGCCACTTCCCGCTTCCAGAGCCCGGGAGGGAAGTCGTGCAGCGGCCGTTCACCCCTGGCCGGCTTGTAGACGGCCTGGAGGATCGGTTCGGAGCCGGACCCGCCGGGGGACGCCACGTCCACCAGGAACGTGGCGTTGGAGCTCCAGGGCAGGCGGCCCAGGACGCGCACCTCGCCGTCCCGCAACGCCTCGAGGGCGTCGATGTCGGCGATGGGCCCCCTCGCCCGGATGGCGGATTCGGCCACGGCGCCGCCGGGTCAGTTCCAGCAGGGGCAGAAGCCGTCGTCGTGGTTCAGGGGTGCGCCGCAGTAGGGGCACGGCGGCCGGCCCGCGGCCACGAGCGCGTTGGCCTGGCGGATGAACCCGGCGACCTGCTCGGGCCGCAGGGCGATCCTGGCCGAGGCCGCCTCGCCCTCTTCCTCGTCGGTGAGTTCCTCGATCCACAGGATGATGCGGCGGTTGCTCTCCTCGTACGCCGCCCCGATGGTGCCGACGATCCAGTCCGGCCCCTCGGGCTCGCGGAAGTTCGCCTCGGTGGGGCTCCGCTGCGGCGGGTCCGCCGGGGAGGGCTCGTGCTTCGCATCGATGTCGCCGAGCATCTCGCCGAGGAATCTGGCCAATGCCGCCACCTGCTGCTTCTCCATCTTCAGCGAGGCCTCGACGGAACCCTCGCGGACCTGCAGGAAGAACACCCGCCGACCTTTCGGCCCGACAGTGCCGCAGGCGAAGCCGTCCACATCGGAGAAGTCGTACGAGAAGGGCATGGCGGGTCCAGGCGAGCCGATCAGCTGGGACGCAGTGTGCGCAGGTCGGCCCCGGTGGAGTTTACGGTCAGCACGAGGGGTCCGCTTGCGCCGAAGGCGATGACGGTGATCGAGCAAGGCGAGATGACGAGCCTCTGGAAGAGGTCCAGCGGGGTGCCGACCGCCTGGGCCACCGCCGCCTTGATGGGGTCGGCGTGGGAGACGGCCACGATGATGCCGCCACGGTGGCGCGCCGAGAGTTCGCCGATCGTGTCGCAGATCCGGGTCTGCATCTCGGCGAACGACTCGCCGCCGGGAAAGCGGAAGCCGCTGGGGTTGCGCTGCACCTGCGTCCAGGCCTTGAGCCGCCGCAGGTCGGCCAGCTTGCGTCCCGTCCAGTCGCCGAAGTTGCATTCGTTGAGGCCGTCGACGATGCGCACACGCCGCCCGGCCGCCCGGCCGATGGGTGTGGCCGTCTCCCGTGCCCGCTCCAGCGGTGAGGCGTACACGGCCCGCACGTCGCCGAGGGCCCCGATCCGCTCCGCCGCCGCGTCGGCCTGGGCGCGGCCCGCCTCGGCGAGGTGCAGCCCGGGGGCGCGCCCGGGCAGGATCGTGCCGGTGGTGGCGGTCGTGCCGTGGCGCACCAGCACGACGGTCACTGGGCGGCGGGAAGCGGCCATCGCCCGCTCAACCTAGCGTTCGGGAGTCATGCCCGATCGCTGCGGCGCCCCCTCAGGATGCTGTGTCCCGGAGCGAATGGATGTCCGGGATGTCGAGAAGGTGGTGCAGCGTTGCGAGGGAATAGGTCCGGCCCTGGGTGGCGATGACGACATCGGCGAGGGAGGTGCTGCGTTCGGACCAACCTCGCCCGTCGATGACAGCGCAGGCCAGTAGGCCGCGATCGTCAGCGGCGCGTGCCAGGTTCACGATGCGCGAAGCCTTGTCGCGGGCGGTCCCGCCGTCTTCTGCCACCTTCGATTCGATCACCACCGTGGGTGACTCCTTCGGGAGCGCGAAATCGGGCCCGGGCGAGAATCCGAGAGTCGCCGCCATCTCTGTCGCACCTCTCGCCCCACGTTCGGATCGGTGGTAGGTGATCCGGTGGTCGTCGAATAGATCTGCGATCGGATTCTCCAGGAGTCGATCGCCTTTGACCTCTGAGTAGGCATCCTGGACCTGCCTCCAGACACCTCCGACATATCGCTGGAAGAGAAGGGCCGAGTACGGAACCCCGCGGGCGTCTTCGGCCACTGTGCGCCACCCACCGCGGGTGTCGCGCTTGTCCAGCTTCGAGTGAAAGTGTTTCCGGGCTGTCTCGGGGATCTGGAGGATGCTCCTGTCGACGACCGCCAATGTCGCGGCGACGATCGTCTCGATCATCTCGGACCGCGTGTCGGACGGCTGTGCGGGATTCCGTTCGAAGTTCTTGAGTGTCCCTCCGGACGTCTTCGACACCGGCCGGACCTGCTTCATCGACCATGCCAGTTCGTTGTGGGTCAGCCCCAGGATCATTCGCAGTGGTGCCAGAGTCGCGGGATTCGATGTCAGCGCCGCTGCCAGCGATTCGCCGTTGACGTTCCGGAAGTTGTCCGTGCAAGCGGCCAGTTCCGCGTATGCGGTGTCGAATTCCTCTTCGCCGGCCATGGAGTCGCCCCGGGGGATGTACTGAAACGAGGGCTGCGTGGCAGCTGTGAAGCCTGCGGCGAGGAGATCGCGGGCGTCGGTCAGGTCGGTGCCGGTCTTGCTGAGTGTGATGGCGACGGCTCGGCGGCGGAGGACTGGATCCGAAGTCGTGCCCGCGCCGGACAGGGCAGCGCGCTCCGGGTCAGAAAGCGACACTGAGCAACCCCAACTCCTCCTGGACGTAGTCCCCGGCGAGTCGTTCGGTTGCCACGTCAACGTATTCGTCGAGCAACTCGATTCCGCCGGCTCGCCTACCGTGGCGACGCGCCACGATCATCGTGGTGCCTGATCCTGCGAACGGATCCACGACCACCCCGCCCGGCGGGCAGGCCGCCTTCACGAAGAACTCCGCAAGACCCTCGGGCATGACGGCGGTGTGGCGTCCTGCCGGACCCTGGTGCTGGTTGTAAGTCTGGCTGACAGCGATGACGTTGCCAGGATCGGCGCCGCCGCAGCCATAGGTCTTGGTCCGATCCCGGCCGAACCCGGCATCGGTGTTCTTGCGACCGTTGGGGTCGCCGAGCCGCCGGGCGATCTCCGCTGGGTCCGCCTTATAGGGGACCCGTACCGCATCGAGGTCGAAGAACGGCTTGGGCCCTCTGGCGAAGTGGTACACGTACTCGAAGCTGTCCTTCGTCCGCGGTCCGAACCGGCCGGGAATGGCGTTCGGCTTGGCCCAGATGTATGTCTCAATCCAGCGCCAACCCATGTGCTGGAGGGCAAGCACCAGTTCGTAGACGTACGGGTGGCGCTGGCCCTGCAGCTCTCCCGATCTCGCCACCCGGTTCTTGATATTCAGCACGAACGATCCGGTCGGGCTTGTTGCTTCGAGCATCTCGGCGGCGAAGGGCAGGAACCACTCGACGTAGTTGTCGGGGTGAATTCTCGAGTACGCCCTTGCGTCCGCATACGGGGGCGACGTGAAAAACAGGTCAACCGACTCCGGCGGAAGGCGCTGCAACCATTGCGCCGCGTCGCCCCAAACGACCCCCTCGTCAAGGACCCTGCGCAGCGCCTCGTCCCGATCGTCAGGGGGCGGCGGGGGTGCATGCCCGACTGTGTCCGACCCCATGAGGCGATGATAGCTACAGGGGTGTGACACCTATGGGACGGTGAGAGGAGGGGTAGGCCCGGTGGCGGAGAGCGTCACAAATCCTCGGATGGTGCCGGTTAGCGTCGGGATATGAGGTCCTCCGGTGACGCGACGGGGCGCCGGCACGGAGACGCCGGGAATGCGCTTGGCGCGATTGCTGCGCGGCCCCCGCTCTCTCAAGCTGAACGGCTCGCGGCGCTGGAGGACGAGGTCGTGTCCTGCCGCGCCTGCCCCCGGCTGGTGGCGTGGCGCGAGGAGGTGGCGGCGACGAAGCGGGCCGCCTTCGCCTCCGAGGACTACTGGGGCCGGCCGGTTCCGGGGTTCGGCGATCCCGATGCCGGCCTGCTGGTGGTGGGCCTGGCGCCCGCGGCCCACGGCGCCAACCGCACCGGGCGCATGTTCACCGGGGATCGTTCCGGCGAGTGGCTCTACCGGGCGCTGTGGCGGGCGGGGTTCGCCAACCAGCCTCAGGCGATCCACGCCGAAGACGGGCTGGTGCTGTCGGGCGCCTGGGTCACGTCACCGGTGAAGTGCGCGCCGCCGGCGAACAAGCCCACCGGTGAGGAGTTCGCCGCATGCCGGGGCTTCTTCGAGGCGGAGTTGGCGGCGCTGGAGAAGGTACGGGTGGTGGTGGCGCTCGGCGGGCTGGCCTGCGGCGCCGTTGCCCGCCACTGGAACCTGCGCCCGCGGCCGCGTTTCGCCCACGGCCTGGAGGTTCCGCTGCCCGGCGATCGCACCTTGCTGTGCTGCTATCACGTCAGCCAGCAGAACACCTTCACCGGCCGGCTCACCACCGAAATGCTCGACGGCGTCTTCGGCCGGGCCCGTCAACTGGCCGGGTAGCCTGCCGCTGTCATGGGTGAATCGCCTCGGGGCCGGCGCCGATCGCGGCTTCAACTGCTCGCCGCCTGCGCCGCCATCGCACTGCTGGTGTCGGCCTGCGTCAACACCGGCGAGCCCACCTCCTACGACGACACGGTCGAGGAGAACTTCTTCAACGGCTGCGAGATCGCCGCCGAGGCCGATCCCGCCATCCGCCCGGTCGCCCAGCGCTATTGCGCCTGCGCCTGGAACCGCTTGATCACCGAGATCGACTTCGACGACTTCAAGAACCTCGACGACGACATCAGAGAGGACCCCGACAGGATCACCGCCGGCGACGACGAGTCGACCGCCGCCACCTTCACGGCGATCTTCGACGACTGCCGAACCCGGAACACCCGCGGCTGAGCCCGCGGGCAACCGCCGGCCCGTCGCAGCAGACCCAGGAGTGGTGGGGGCTGGGGGCCGGGTCGCGACGACTTTCGCCGTGCGTGGAGGAGCGGAGCGGCACCCCGGCCCCCACCACGGGAGCGAGTCAGCGCCGGGAGGGCAACCCCAGGCGAGCCTCGGGCGCTGCCCAGTCGGGCCACCGTTGGCGGCTCTTGGCCGAGAGCTTGTGCATGAGGGCGATGGCGCCGGGGTCGGCGTCGCCGGGACGCCCCTCGATCACGCCCTCCTGCAGCATCCGCACGATGATCTCCCGCCCCAGGTCGGTGCGGATCACGGTGAGGGTCCAGTCGCTGACGTCGCCGATTCCGCCGGTGGAGATGTCGGCGTGCTCGGCGGCGAAGTCGGGGCAGTGCAGGCAGCCCTCACGGGTCCAGGCGTGGCACTCCTTGAGGTTGATCTCGTGGTAGTCGCCGTTGTTCATCCACACCTGGAAGACGCCCTTGATGTTCATCTTCTTGATGTCGTCCTTGCGGAGCCCGTACTTGATCCAGAAGAGCTCGTCGAACATGGAGTCGTCGAAGCTCTTGGAGCACAGCAGGCCGATGTTCAGCTTGATGGGGCGCCCCACCTTGCCCACCTTGCGGTGCCACATGACCGGGCCGATGGAGGTCTGGCAGCTCATGCCCACGAGGGCCAGTTCCTTCAGTCCCCGTTCGATGGCTTCGGGGTACGCCATGGTGTTGGCCGAGTAGGTGTAGCGGCTGCCGGCGGCGGCGAGCACCTCGTCGCGGTCGGTGGCGACGCCGGGGACGGCCTTCCAGCCGGCCTGGTCGCCTTCGAGGTGTGACACGAGTGCACCGTCGATGATGCCGTTCTCGAGGCACCAGATGAGGATCGCCGACACCAGCCCGCCGTCCTGGCCGATCTCGTAGACGAAGTCGTCGCTGGCGCGGGTCAGGATGATGTCCTTGTAGACGCCGGACACCTCGTCGTCCTCTCGCTGCCGCCCGAAGAGGTGCTCGTCGGCCTCGGGTTCCCAGGCCCGGAAGCGGGGGCAGGCACGGGTGCAGGAGGTGCAGCCCTTCACGCCGTGGACGCAGTCGTCGAGGCCCAGTTCCTCCTCGAGGTGGAAGGGGTAGTACTGGCCGGGCTCGTGGCGGTAGCCGATGACGTCGTGCGGGCAGGCGATGACACAGCCGGCGCAGCCCGTGCAGAGGCCGCTGGTGATGACCTCCTCGTACAACTCCTTCCACTGGAACGTCCAGCGGGGCTTGGGGGCGGGGGTTGCGGCGGGCGCGGCCGTTGCGGTGTCGCTCACGGATCCGATGGTACCGCCGGGCTGCGCTACATCCCGGTGCGGCCCGCCTCGCGCATGATCGGCATCGGCTCGGAGTACGGGGCGCTGTCGGCCTTGGAGCCGGTGGTCACGCCGGCATCGGTGGTGAGGCAGTGGCCGTTGGTGTAGCCGGACTCGTCGCTCGCCAGCCAGAGGGCGGCGTTGGCCACGTCGGCGGCCAGACCGGGCCGCCCGGCGATCGGCGACTTGGCGGTCAGTTCGGCGAGCACGCCGTCGATGTCGTCGGGGTCGCCGAGGTGCGCCATGGCGACCATGGGCGTGGCCATGGAGTGCGGGGCGATGCAGTTGACGCGGATGCCGTGGCGGCACAGTTCGGCGCCGACGTTCTTCGTGAGTCCCACGACGGCGTGCTTGGCGGCGGCGTAGGCGTGCGGGCCGAGTCCCCCGATGACGCCCGCCGTGGAGGCCATGCTGATGATCGACCCCGTCCGGCGGGGCTTCATGACCCGGGCGGCGTGCTTCATGCCGTAGAAGACGCCGTGCAGCAGCACGTCGATGGTGAAGCGCCATTCGGCTTCGGGGAGCGTGTCGACGGGTCCCCGGGCGCCCACGATCCCGGCGTTGTTGAACATGACGTCGAGCCGGCCGAAGCCGCCGACCGCGAGGTCCACGAGCGCCGCCACGTCGTCCTCGCTGGTGACGTCGCAGCGGATGAAGCGGGCGTCGTCGCCCAGGTCGGCGGCGATCGCCTCACCGGCCTCGGTCTGGATGTCGCCGAGCGCCACCTTGGCGCCCTCCGCCACGAAGAGCCGCGCCGCGGCCTCGCCGAAGCCGCTGGCGCTGCCGGTGATGGCCGCCACCTTGCCCGCGAGTCGTCCTGTCATCGTCGGTCCCTCCGTCTGTTGCACTCGGCTTGTTGCTGTGGCCCGGGCGGGCGCCGCCGGTGGCGAGTCCGTCTCTCGCCTGCGTAATCGATCCGGACTTCGCCCCCGGCGTCTCCCACCCTCGGCTTGTTGCTGTGGCCCGGGCGGGCGCCGGCCGACGTGGATCACGCCACCGCCGCGCCCCCGGCAGGATTCGAACCTGCGCGCACGGCTCCGGAGGCCGCTGCTCTATCCCCTGAGCTACGAGGGCCGGACTCGCAGGCTAACGCTGCGGGCGCCCGCCCCCGCCCCAGCGCTTGGGCTGGCCCGCGCCGCAGGGATCGGGCCGGCGAGCTGCCACGTGTCGCGTGGGGTGTGCACTGACCCGACAGCGTCATGGCGTGAGGGGATTCGTCGCGCCGGTACGCTGGCAGTGGTGGCCGGGTGACGGGTCGGCCCCGACCTCCGCAGGTGCCCCGGGAGGGCTGGCCTGTTCGTGGGGCGGTTGGACCGGCGCCGGCGCCCGCTTCTCAGAGTTCGCCGGAACGCCTCGAGGCGCTCGAGGGGATTCGCATCATGATCCGCACGCACCTGATCGACGCCCTCCGGGCCGCGCTCGCCGGCACCGGCGTGGAGCCGCTGCCTGTCGCGATCGAGATCGGGCGCCCGGCGCGCGCCGAGCACGGCGACTGGTCCTCCAACGTTGCGCTGGTGTGCGCCAAGGCCGCCGGCCGGAATCCCCGTGACCTGGCCGGCGAGCTGACCGAGCGCATCGCCGCCGCCCCGCCCGCCCATGTGCGGGAGGTCGAGGTGGCGGGGCCGGGGTTCGTGAACTTCTTCCTCGACGACGGCTGGCTGCACGACGTCTTGCGCCAGGTGGTCGCCGAGGGTGTCGACGGTTTCGCCCGCCATGACTTCGGCGCCGGGACGGCGGTGAACGTGGAGTTCGTCAGCGCCAACCCCACCGGCCCGCTGCACGTGGGCGGGGGGCGCTGGGCGGCCTACGGCGACAGCCTCAGCAACATCCTGGCCCGCTGCGGCTATGCCCCCCACCGGGAGTACTACCTCAACGATCGGGGCCGGCAGATGCAGGCCTTCGCCGAGTCGCTCGTGGCCCGCAAGCAGGGCACCGAGCCACCCGAGGACGGCTACCACGGGGACTACATCGCCGAGTGGGCCGCCGAGATGCCGAGCGATGCGGACCCGCCGGAGTGGGGCTACGCCCGCGCCCGCCGGGACGTGGCCGAGAGCCTGGAGCGCCTGGGCGTGAGTTTCGACACGTGGGCCAGCGAGCGGGCCCTGGTCGAGTCGGGGGCGGTCGACGCCACCCTGGCGACCCTGGAGGCCTCCGGGGCCGCCTACCGGGCCGACGGGGCCGTCTGGCTGCGCAGCGCGGAGGATGGTGACGACAAGGACCGGGTGCTGGTCCGCTCCGACGGCGAGCCCACCTACCTGCTGCCCGACATCGCCTACCACGCCGACAAGCTGGCCCGCGGCTTCGACCTCATGATCGACGTCTGGGGCGCCGACCACCACGGCTACGTGGATCGCCTCGCCGCCGGCGTCTGCGCCCTGGGCCATCCCCGCGAGGTGCTGGAGGTGGTGCTGGGGCAGCTCGTCACGGTGATGCGCGGGGGCGACGAGGCGAAGATCTCCAAGCGGGCCGGAACCCTGGTGCTGCTCGACGATCTCGTCGACCTCGTCGGCGCCGACGCGGCCCGCATGACCTTCCTGCTGCAGTCCCTCGGCAGCCGCCAGACCATCGACCTCGACGTCGTGGCGGCGCAGTCCATGGAGAACCCCGTGTTCTACGTGCAGTACGCGCACGCCCGGGTGTGCTCGCTGGTCGCCGTGGCGGCCGAGCGCGGCGTCGCGCGCCTGCCGCTGGACGCCGTGGCGCTGGAGTTGCTCGACGACCCCCGCGAGCTGGAGGTGCTGCGAACGCTGCACGCCCTCGGCGACGTGGTGGCCGAGGCGGCCCGGGAGCGGGCCCCTCACAAGGTCACCACCTGGGTCCGCGAGCTGGCGGGCGCCTTCCACGGCTTCTACCACGACTGCCCGGTGCTGCGCAGCGACGTCGATCCGGCGCTGGCGGCCGCCCGCCTGTGGCTGGTCGAGGCGGCCCGCATCGGCCTGGTGATCGCCCTCGACCTCCTCGGCGTCAGCGCCCCCGAACGCATGGACACGCTCGCCACCGACGACACCGAAGGGGTTGCAGGGTGATGCCGGCTGCCTCGTTCGTCATGTTGACCCCCTCGTTCGTCATTCCGGCGCAGGCCGGAATCCAGTACCCGGCGCACCGATCCGCACTGCGGGCGGCCGGTTGCGCCATCCTCTAGGACGAGCCATGGCCGGTCCCCTTCCCTCCCATCTGCTGCCGGACGGCGCGGTGGTCGCCGCGGGCGGCCGGCTCTCGCTGGCCGGCTGCGACCTGGTGGACCTCGCGGGCCGCTTCGGCACGCCGCTGATCGTCTACGACGAGGACCACCTGCGGGCGCGCTGCCGCGAGGCCACGGCGGTCTTCGGCGACGACGGGGTGGTCTACGCCGCCAAGGCGTTCCTGTGCCGCGCCATGGCCCGGCTGGTCGCCGAGGAGGGCCTGCACCTCGATGTGTCCACCGGCGGCGAGCTGCACGTGGCCCTGGCCGCCGGCTTCCCGCCGGAGCGGCTGGTGCTGCACGGCAACAACAAGTCCCTCGACGAGCTGCGGGCGGCCATCGACGCCGGTGTGGGGCGAATCGTGGTGGACAGCTTCGACGAGTTGGACCGCCTCGACGCTCTGGCCGCCGGGGGTGGCCGGCGTCCCGCGGTCCTGCTGCGCATCACGCCCGGCGTGGAGGCCCACACGCACGTCTACCTCACGACGGGGGTCGACGACTCGAAGTTCGGCTTCACCGTCTCCACCGGGGCGGCGGCCGAGGCCGTCGCCCGCGCCCGGGCGGCCGATTCGGTGGACCTGGTGGGGATCCACGCCCACATCGGCAGCCAGGTTTTCCGCCTCGACTCGTTCCGCCAGGCGGTTGCGGTTGTGGCCGGCTTCGCCAACCCGCTGGGACTGGGGGAGTTGTCGGTTGGCGGCGGCCTGGGCGTCGCCTACGTCACCGGCGAGGAGGCCCCGTCGATCAGCGCCTGGGGCGAGGCGGTGCTCGAGGCGGCCGCGGCGGCCGGTGTGACGGCCCGCCTCAGCGTCGAGCCCGGCCGCGCCATCGTGGCCACCGCCGGTGTGGCGCTCTACACCGTCGGCACCGTTAAGGCTCTGCCGGGCATCCGCACCTACGTGGCCGTCGACGGTGGCATGAGCGACAACCCCCGCCCGGTGCTGTACGGCAGCGGGTACGAGGCCTTCCTGCCCCGCGCCGCCGCCGCCGAGCGTCCCCGGCCGGTCGCCGTGGTCGGCAAGCACTGCGAATCCGGCGACGTGCTGGTGGCCGACGGCCAGGTGCCGCAGGACATTGCCGTTGGCGACATCCTGGGCATCCCGGTGGCCGGCGCGTACGGCTACTCGATGGCCTCCAACTACAACAAGGTCCCCCGCCCGGCGGTGGTCTTCGTGCGTGACGGCGAGGCCCGCCCCGTCATCCGCCGCGAGACCGACGACGACCTCCTGCGCCTCGACCTGTAGCCGCCGCCTCGGCGGCGCCTCGGTGTGGCCGGCGCGGCTCGTGGGCCGGCGCGAGTGCCCGATCCCGGCCGGGTCCGGCCTCGGGTCCCGGGGATATCCTGCGCCGGGCTCTCCCCGCGCAAGGCCGTTGCGCAGGTCCCACACGGGTCTGCGGGGCAGGGCTTGGGGAACGACAAGCCGATCCGGGAAGTCATCGAGTTGAGCAGGTCCCGCACGGGTCTGCGGGGCAGGGCGGCGCCGGTAGCGTGAGCGGGATGGTTCCCCCTGCTTCTCCCGCGTCCGGCACCGCGCCCGCACCCCGGCGCGTCGGCGTCGGCATCCTCGGCGGCGGCACGGTCGGTTCCGCCCTGGTGGGGCTGCTGGCCGAGCGTGGCGCCGACATCGCCGCCCGCTGCGGTGTCCTGCTCGAACCGGTCGCCGTTGCGGTCCGCTCGCCGGAGCGTGAGCGCCCCGGCGTGCCGGCGGGTCTGCTCACCGGCGACGCCGCCTCGGTGGTCGCTCATCCCGACGTGGACGTCGTGGTGGAGCTCATCGGCGGCATCGACCCGGTGCGCCGGCTGCTGCTGGACGCCCTGGCCGCCGGCAAGCCGGTGGTCACGGCCAACAAGGAGCTCATCGCCACCCACGGCGCCGAGCTGGCCGCCGCCGCCCGCGACGCCGGGGTGGATCTCCTGTTCGAGGCCGCGGTGGGCGGCGCCATCCCCCTCATCCGGGCGTTGCGGGAGTCGCTGGCGGGCGAGTCGGTGCGCCGGATCATGGGCATCGTCAACGGCACCACCAACTACATCCTCAGCCGCATGACCAGCGCCGGCTCCAGCTACCACGATGCGCTGTCGGAGGCGCAGGCCCTCGGGTACGCCGAGGCCGACCCCCGCGCCGACGTCGAGGGCCACGACGCCGCGGCCAAGGCCGCCATCATGGCCGGCATCACCTTCGGCGCCGAGGTCACCGCCGCCGACGTGCACTGCGAGGGAATCTCCACCCTCAGCCCCAACGACATCGCCTTCGCCGCCCGCCTCGGTCACTGCATCAAGCTCCTCGCCATCGCCGAGAGGATCGATGGCGGCGCCGTCGCGGTGCGGGTGCATCCGGCGATGGTTCCCGAGGACCATCCGCTGGCGTCGGTGCGGGACAGCTTCAACGCCGTGTTCGTCGAGGGCGACGCCGCCGGCGAGTTGATGCTCTACGGGCGGGGAGCGGGTGGCCGTCCCACCGCCTCGGCCGTGCTCGGCGACCTCATCGACGCTGCGGTGAACCTGCGCAGCGGCACTGCCGGCGGGCCGCCCCCGACGGCGCCGGCGCGCATCCACCCCGTCGACGAGTTGCACACCGCCTACTACCTGGCGCTGGAGGTCATCGACCGTCCGGGCGTGCTGGCGGCGGTGGCGGGCGTGTTCGGCCGCCACGGCGTGTCGATCCGGTCGATGGAACAGGAGGGCCTCGGCGCCCAGGCCCGCATCATCTTCATCACCCACGTGGCCTGCGAGCGCGACATGCGCGCCACCCTCGACGACCTGCGTCACCTCGAGGCGGTCCGCCAGGTGGGCAGCGTCCTGCGGGTCATCGCCGACGAATGACACTCCACTACGTCTCCACGAGGGGCGAAGCCGAGGAGCTGGCCTTCAACGACGTCCTCCTGGAGGGCCTCGCCGCTGACGGCGGCCTCTACGTCCCCGAGACCTGGCCGACCCTGCCCACCCTGCCCACCCTGCCCACCCCCCCAACAGCCGCGGCGGGGATCGTCGCTGCAGGTGCCGCAACGGCTGCGTTCGCCGCCGTCCCGGCCCAACCACCAGAGGCGCGGACGTCGGTCGCACGGCCTGTCGGACAAGAACCGGAGGCGGGGGTGCGGGGGGCCGGCGCCGGATCGATTTCGCCAGACGATCCGCCGACGGCCACCGGCGCCCCCGCCAGGCGGACCACCGACGGAAGGCACCAATCCGCTTATGCCAGGACCGCCGTCGACGTCATGTGGCCCTTCGTCGAGGGCCAGATCGACAGAGGATCATTCGAGAGGATCACCGCCGAGGCCTACGCCACGTTCACCCATCCCGACGTGGCCCCCCTCGTCGAACTGGCCGACGGGCTGTGGCTCATGGAGCTGTTCCACGGCCCCACGTTGGCGTTCAAGGACATCGCGCTGCAGCTGGTGGGGCGATTGTTCGACCACGAGCTGGCCCGCCGCGGCGAGCGTGTGACGATCGTCGGCGCCACGTCGGGCGACACGGGTTCGGCGGCCATCGAGGCGTGCCGCGACCGGGAGTCATTGGACATCTTCGTGCTGCACCCTCATGGGCGCGTCACCGACGTGCAGCGGCGCCAGATGACGACGGTGCCGTCGTCGAACGTGCACAACATCGCCATCGAGGGCAGCTTCGACGACTGCCAGGACATCGTGAAGGCGATGTTCGCCGACGGGGCGTTCCGCGGTCGTCACCGGCTGGCGGCGGTGAACTCCATCAACTTCGCCCGGGTCATGGCCCAGATCGTCTATTACGTGGTGGCGGCGCAGGCCCTGGGCCGGCCGGTCGGCTTCGCCGTGCCGACGGGCAACTTCGGCAACGTGTACGCCGGTTATGCGGCGCACCGCATGGGCCTGGACGTGCCGCGGCTGGTGGTGGGTAGCAACACCAACGACATCCTGACGAGGTTCTTCGCCTCGGCCCGCCTGGAGATCCGCGAGGTGATCCCCACCATGTCACCGAGCATGGACATCGGTGTGTCGTCGAACCTGGAGCGGCTGCTGTTCGAGTTGAACGGCCGCGACGGCGGGGCCACGGCCGCGCTGCTGGAGGGTTTCCGGGCGACGGGCGCGGCCGAACTGCCGCCCGAAGTGGCATCCAGGCTGCACCCGCTCTGGGAGGGGGCCCGCGTGGACGAGGACGCGACGCTCGACGTCATCGGCGACGTGTACCGCACGACGGGGCGGATGATCGACCCGCACACGGCGGTCGGCGTGGGCGCGGCGCGGGCCTGCCGGCGCGACGGCGACGTCCCGACGGTGGTGCTGGCCACGGCGCATCCGGCCAAGTTCCCCGACGCGGTCCAGCGGGCCTGCGGGCAGCGCCCCGGGCTGCCCGGTCATCTGGCCGACCTGCTCGCGCGCCCGGAGCGCTGCACCGTCCTGGCGAACGACGTCGCCGCGGTGCAGCGGTTCGTGGCGGACCGCACCCGCACCGGCGGCGGGGGGTGAGTGCCGTCGTACCGATGATCGGGGAGCGGCGCCACCGCGCCATGATGCGTGCCATGCGTGCGATGTGCGCCGTGCGGATGCCCCGGCGGTGAGCGGGGTGCGGCCGTGAAGTACGTGGTGTGCATTCCCGACGGCTGCGCCGACTCGCCGGTGCCCGAACTCGACGGGCGAACCCCTCTCGAGGTGGCCCGCATGCCGGCGCTGGCGCGCCTCGCCTCCCGTGCCCGCCTGGGACGGGCGCGGGTGATTCCCGAGGGCCTGCCGCCGGGCAGCGACGTGGGCAACATGTCGATCCTGGGCTACGACCCGGCCGAGTATCACAACGGGCGGGCGTGCATCGAGGCCGCCGCGATGGGCCTCGAGTTGGGGAGCGATCAGGTGGCCTACCGCTGCAACCTGACCACCGTCACCGGCGACGGCGTCATGGCGGACTTCGCCGGAGGCCATCCCACCTCGGAGGTCGCCGCGGAGGTCGTCGCCGCCCTGCAGGACGAGTTGGGCGGGGAGGTGTCGTTCCACGCCGGGGTGCAGTACCGCCACATCATGCTGGCCCCCACCGAGTGGGCCGACGCCGACTGCGTCCCCCCGCACGACATCACCGACCAGCCGGCGGTGCCGCCGACCGGCCCGGCGGCCCCGCGGTTGCGGGCGCTCATGGAGGCGAGCCGCGATGTGCTCGCCCGTTTCGACACCGAGGCCACGCAGGTCTGGCTGTGGGGCCAGGGCACGCAGCCCCGGATCCCGCTGTTCGCCGACCGCTACGGGAAGGCGGCCGGCATGGTCAGTGCGGTCGACCTGGTGCGCGGCCTCGGCGTGCTGACCGGCATGGACGTCGTGTCGGTCCCGGGGGCGACCGCCTGGTACGACACCAACTACGAGGGCAAGCGCGACGCCGCGCTGGCGGGCCTCGAAGCGGGCGCCGACCTGTTCGTCGTGCACGTGGAGGCCAGCGACGAGGCCGGTCACGCCGGCGATGTCGCCGAGAAGGTGCGGAGCCTCGAGAATTGGGACAGCCGGATCCTCGCCGACCTGGCGTCGGGCTTGGACTCCCTGGGCCCGTGGCGGATGCTGCTGCTGCCCGATCACGCCACCCCGCTGGTGCTGCGCACGCACACGTCGGAGCCGGTTCCCTACGTGCTCTTCGATTCGCAGGTCGACGGGCCGGGGGGTTCCTACACCGAGGCCGCCACCGCGACCGCCCCTGTCGTGGCGGGTCACACCCTCATGGGGGAGTTGCTGGCACCCTGAGGCCCGCCGGGGCGCCGGGCCGGTCGGGGGTTGTCGCCCTCGGGGGCTGCGGTTACGCTTGATGGTGCCTTCGGCAAGCGATTCGCAGCCCGAAGGTTCGATGAGTGCCCCGAGAGCTTCGTGGGTGCATCCCGCACGCACCGCGAGCAGCCATCGGGAATGGTTGCGCCGGGGTTCTCCGTCCCGAGTTCTGTTTCGGGTGCAAAACCGTGCCGGTGACTGAGCCGGCCTGTGGAAGTGAGGTTGAGGTGAGTACCGAGACCGTCGATTCGCAACGCAGCTTGTTCGAGGCGAAGAGCCGCGCCGAGCTGATCGACATTGCCACCGCGATGGGAGGGAACCCCTCGTCGCGCAGCAAGAAGTCCGAGTTGGTCGACCTGATCGTCGAGTTGGCCGGTTTCGGCGCCGCCGAGGCGCCGGCCGCCGAGCAGCCGGCGCACGAGGCGACCGGTTCGGGGCCGGCCACCACCGCGCCCGCCGGCAGCGACGGCGCCGAAGCGGCCGGGGCGACGACCAGCGCCGACGGTGCCGCGCCCGACGGTGAAGCGGACACCGCCGCGGCGACCGCCGAGTCGTCCAACGGATCGGAGCCGGCGCCCGATGCCGCCCCCGCCGCCGAGCGCAGCGAGGAACGCCAGGCACCTGCATCCCGCTCGGGATCCGCCGAGCGCCGCGAGGGAGGCCACCGCCGCGAGGGCGGCGAGCGCCGTGAACGCGGTTCGGGCGGTGAGGGCCGCCCGGGCGGCGGCGAGGGCCGCTCGTCCACCGCCACCTCCGAACGCTCCGACCGTTCCGACCGTTCCGACGGCGACCGGGGCCGCTGGGACGACGGCGGCGGGGATTACGGAAACCGCCGCCGCCGCCGGGGCCGCGGCCGGGTCGAGGAGGAGCCCTGGGAGGGCGAGCCGGTCGAGGTGTCCGGCTATCTCGATCTGCGTGACGAGGGCTACGGGTTCCTGCGCCTCAACGGCCATCTCCCCAGCCGCGAGGACGTGTACGTGTCGGTCAAGCAGGTGCGCCAGTTCGGCCTCCGCAAGGGCGACCACGTCACCGGCGGCTCACGGCCGGCCAACCGCAGCGAGAAGAACCCGGCCCTGCTGCGCCTCGACACCATCAACGGCAAGCCGCCCGAGGCTTCCCGCAAGCGCCCCAATTTCGAGGACCTCACGCCCCTGTTCCCCGACACGAAGCTGCGCCTCGAGCGCAGCGGGGACCGCGGCAACATGACGACCCGCATCATCGACCTGATCTCCCCGATCGGCAAGGGCCAGCGCGGCCTCATCGTCTCGCCCCCGAAGGCGGGCAAGACCACGATCATGAAGGAGATCGCCCGCTCCATCGAGATCAACAACCCCGAGGTCCGCCTCATCGTGCTGCTCGTGGACGAGCGGCCCGAAGAGGTCACCGACATGCGGCGCTGGCTGATGCGCGGCGAGGTTGCCGCCTCCACCTTCGATCGCCCGGCCGAGGAGCACACGCACGTCGCCGAGCTGACCATCGAGCGCGCCAAGCGCATGACCGAGGCCGGCGAGGACGTCGTCATCATGCTCGACGGCATCACCCGCCTGGCTCGTGCCTACAACCTGGCGGCGCCCGCCACCGGCCGCATCATGTCCGGCGGTGTGGACTCCGGGGCGCTGTACCCGCCGAAGAAGTTCTTCGGGGCGGCACGCAACATGGAGGAGGGCGGCTCGCTCACCATCCTGGCCACGGCGCTGGTGGAGACCGGCTCGAAGATGGACGAGGTCATCTTCGAGGAGTTCAAGGGCACCGGCAACATGGAGTTGCGCCTCGACCGGCGCACCGCCGAGCGACGCATCTATCCTGCGATCGACGTGGACGCCAGTTCCACCCGCCACGAGGAGCTGCTCTTCGAACGCAAGCAACTGCAGCAGGTCTGGAAGCTGCGCCGGGTCCTGTCGGGACTCGCCAGCGATCACGGCAGCGGCGCTGCCGGGCTGGAACTGCTGATCGACCGCCTGAAGACCTTCCCCGACAACGACGCGTTCTTGGAGGAAGTGGCCCGCGGGCCGATGAGTGGCTGAGAAGATCGCCGAGAACAGGAGCCGAGCGATGAAACCCGACATCCATCCCACCTACCGGGAGGTCGTGTTCCAGGACACGTCCTCGGGGGAGATGTTCATGACGCGGTCCACGATCGACACCACCGACACCGTGGAGTGGACCGACGGCAACACGTATCCGCTGGCCAAGGTGGAGATCTCCAGCGCCAGCCACCCGTTCTTCACCGGCACGATGACCATCGTCGACACCGCCGGGCGGGTCGAGCGTTTCGAGCGGCGGTACGGCAGGCGCGACCGCGCCTAGAGAGGTGCGGGGGAAACTCGTTCCGACTCATCCGGCCGCGACTCCGTCGTTCCGGCTCCCCAGCCCGTCATTGTGGCGAAGGCCGGAATCCATCGTGAGCGCGCACCACCCACCGTCGTTCCGGCTCCCCAGCCCGTCATTGCGGCGAGGGCCGGAATCCATGGCCCGGCGGCCCGAGCCTTCCCGCCGAGCGGCGAGCGAGCGCCCATGAGCGACGACCCCTTCGCCGCGCGCTTCGAGGAACTCACCGCTGAGCGCATCGGGATCGAGGCGCGCCTCACCGACGGCGATCTGGCACGTGACCGGAACGCCTTCCGGGAGGTCACCCGCCGCTACAAGCAGCTCACCGAGATCACGAGCCGCATCGAGGCCCGGCGTGCCGCCGCCGCCGACCTGGAGGCGGCCGCCGAGTTGCTGGCCGAGGCGACGGCTGCCGAAGCCGCCGCGCTGGAGGCCGAGGCGGCCGAGGTCGAGCAGCGCATCGCCGCACTCGACGACGAGATCGCCGGGTTGCTGGTGCCCCCGGACGTGAACGACGGCAAGGACGTCATCGTCGAGATCCGCGGTGCCGAGGGCGGCGAGGAGGCCAACCTCTTCGCCCGCGAGCTTTTCGAGATGTATCTCGCCTACGCCGAGTCGCAGGGTTGGAAGGTCGATGTGCTGGGTTCGCAGGCTTCCGACCTCGGCGGCATCACGCACGTGGCGTTCGAGATGGCCGGCGACGACGTGTGGCGGCGCCTGCGGTTCGAGGGCGGGCCGCACCGGGTGCAGCGGGTTCCCGAGACCGAGTCGCAGGGCCGGATCCACACCTCCTCGGCGACGGTGTCGGTGCTGCCGGAAGCCGACGAGGTGGAGGTGCAGATCGACGAGGCCGACCTGCAGATCAGCGTGTTCCGCTCCTCGGGGCCCGGCGGCCAGTCGGTGAACACCACCGACTCGGCGGTGCGGATCACCCACAAGCCCACCGGCCTGGTGGTGAGCATGCAGGACGAGAAGAGCCAGTTGCAGAACCGCAACAAGGCGCTGCAGGTGCTTCGGGCCCGCCTGCTGCGCATGGAGCAGGAGCGGGCCGCCGCCGAGGCCTCCGACCAGCGGCGCAGCCAGATCGGGCGGGGCGGGCGCTCGGAGAAGATCCGCACCTACAACTTCAAGGAGAACCGGGTCACCGACCACCGCATCGGGCTGACGCTGTACAAGCTCGACCGGGTGCTGGCGGGCGACCTCAACGACATCATCGACGCGCTGGCCCGCCACGACCGCGAGCAAACGCTGGCCGGCGCCACCTCATAAGCCGCCGCATGTCGCGGACCATCCAATCCGTCACTCCGGCGCAGAGCCTGTCCCGGACTCCATCCGGGGCCGGAATCCACGCCGGGTGGTTGTTCGGGCGGGGATGCCGGTGGCGCTCCGGCGGCCTCTGAAAATGGCACGCCTCCACTGGCCCCCGACATCCCCGCCCTCGGTCGGATCCCATCCCGTCAGTCCGGCGGAGGCCGGAGTCCAAACCCGCTGCCCCGGCGTTCTTGGGGTGACTTTTTGGTGTATAGCCCACAAAACTCGGCCAAGTTCGATCCCACGACCCTTCAGTCAGGCCGGCGGAGGCCGGAATCCACGATGAGCGGGCCCGTGGCCGCTGCTGAAGAGGCCGGCGTCGTGGTCTGGCGCGAGTTGCTCGACGAGGCAAGCGAGCGCCTCGCCGCCGCCGGGGTGGCCGCGGCCGATGTCGAGGCACGACGCATCGTGGTGGCCGCCGCCGGCTGCGACGACACCGCCTGGCACCGCGAGTTGAGCCGGCCCGCCACCCGCCGCGGCGTGGCGTCGTTCGACCGGATGCTGGAGCGGCGCATCGCCGGCGAGCCGCTGCAGTACGTGGTGGGATCCTGGGGCTTCCGCACACTCGACCTGTTCGTCGACCGCCGGGTGCTGATCCCCCGCCCGGAGACCGAGATCGTCGCCGGTCGCGCCCTCGACGAGCTCCGACGCCGAGCCGACGGGTTGCGGGCCGGGGCCGGGCGCGTTCCCGGCGCCGGGGTGCCGCTCCGCTCCTCCACGCAGGCGAGAGTCGTCGCGGCCCAGCCCCCCGCCCCGCCCGCTCCCGGGTCTGGCGCCGGGGTGCCGCTCCGGCCCTCCACGCGGGCGAGAGTCGTCGCGGCCCGGCCCCCCGCCCCGCCCCCTCCGGCGTCTCGTTACGGGACGCCGACGCTGCTTGCCGCCGATCTGGGATGCGGCTCGGGAGCGATCGGCCTGTCATTGGCGGCGGAGCGCACCGACGTGGAGGTCGTCTGCACCGACGTGTCGGCCGATGCGTTGGCCGTGGCGAGCGCCAACCTTGCCGGCCTCGGCCGACCGGCGCGGCGGGTGCGATTGCTGGAGGGCTCGTGGTTCGAGGCGCTGCCGGATGAGTTGCGCGGCCGGTTCGACGTGATCGTGTCGAACCCTCCTTACATCGCCGCCGGCAGTGATTCGCTTCCCTCCGAGATCGCCGACCACGAGCCTCCGGTTGCGCTGTACTCCGGCAGCACCGGGCTGGAGGCCACCGCCACGATCCTGGCCGGTTCGGCCGGCTGGCTGGCACCGGGCGGGGCGGTCGTCCTGGAGTTGGCCGACGGCACCGCCGAAGCCGTGCGAGACCTCGCCGAGTCGGCGGGCCTGGTGGAGGCGGCCGTACAGCGCGACCTGGCCGGAATCGAGCGGGTCTTCGCGGCCCGCCGCCCCACATGAGTTCGACGACAGTCCACCGCTCCCACCCGTCATCCTGGCGGAGGCCCTGCCCCGCCGCGCCGCACCCGTGGAGGGCCCAACGCCCCCACCCCGCCATTCCAGCGAAGGCCCCGCCCCGCCATTCCCGCGGAGGGTCGGCCCCCCCGAGTGTCATTCCGGCGGAGGCCGGAATCCAGGACCGTTGTGCTCGTCGACTGTCCCCACCCCGGCATTCCGGCGGAGGCCCTGCCCCGCCCCGCCGCACCCGCGGAGGGTCGGCCCCCCGCGCCCGTCATTCCGGCGGAGGCCGGAATCCAGGGCTGGTCTCCACGTGACCGGGGCCTGATGTGACACCCGAGTTGATCGACCTGGCCACCGAGCCCCAGCGGGCGCTGCGCGAGGCCGCGACGGCGCTGCGGGGCGGTGGCGTGGTGCTGTTGCCCACCGACACGGTCTACGGGTTGGCGGCGCTGACCCCGAAGGCAACCGACGACCTGTTCGTGCTCAAGGGCCGTCCCGCCGATCGCTCGATCGCAGTCCTGGTGGCGGACCGCCGAGCCGCCGAGTCGCTTGCCGATGATGTCCCCGCACCGCTCGCCGACCTCATGGACCGGCACTGGCCCGGCCCGCTGACAGTGGTGCTGCCCCGCACCCGCACGCCCGGCGCGCCGCCCATCGGCGGCGACCGCGACACCGTCGGCGTCCGCTGTCCCGACCACGACTGGCTGCGAAGGCTCCTGGCCGAAGTGGGCCCTCTCGCAACCACCAGCGCCAACCGCCACGCCGAACCCACCCCGCCCGATGCCCACCAGGTGCTCGCGGCCCTCACCACCGAGTCCGTTCCCGGCAGCGCCCCCGAGACCACCGCCGGCGCGTCCGTCGCCGGCGCGTCCATCACCGTCGCCATCGACGGCGGCCCATGTCACGGCATCGCCTCCACCGTCGTCGCCTGGCGCAACGAAGCAATAGAAGTCCTCCGCCCCGGTCCAGTGGACCTCTAACAGCAACAAGCGAGGGCGGGGGTATCGGGGGCCGGCGCCGGCGCGCCATTTTCGGAGGTCGCCGGAGCGCCACCGGCACCCCCGCCCGGACGCCCGCCCGGACGCCCGCCCAACCGAGGCGGGGACGCCGGGTGGAAGCCGCCACCAACAACCGAGGGGGGAGATCGGGGGCCGGGCTGCGACGCCTTTGGCCTGCCATGAAGGAGCAGAGCGGCACCCCGATCTCCCCCCGGACCCCGCACCCGGACCCCGCACCCGGACCCCCGCCCGTACAATCCCGTCCGTGCGCATCGCCACGGGGTCCGACCATGCCGGATACCGGCTGAAGCGGGTCCTCGCCGATCATCTCGCTAACCTCGGCCACGAGGTCGCCGACCTCGGTACCGACGGCGAGGACCGTGTCGACTACCCCGATTTCGGGGCGGCCGTGGGCCGGGCGGTGGCCGGCGGCGAGGCCGACCTCGGCGTCTGCGTGTGCGGCAGCGGCATCGGCATCGCCATGGCCGCCAACAAGATCACCGGCATCCGCGCGGCCAACGTCCACGACCCCACGTCGGCCGCCCTGGCGCGGCAGCACAACGACGCCAACGTGGTGTGCTTCGGCCAGCGCCTGCTCGACGAGGACACGGCGGTCGCCGCGCTCGACGCCTTCCTCGAGGCCTCCTTCGAGGGGGGCCGCCACGAGGGCCGGGTCGCCAAGCTGGACGCCCTGTGAGCGCGCCGAGCCCGGCGTCTCCCGAACCCGCCCCCGCCGCCGCGCCCCCGGACTCCGCCGACCCCGACCCCACCGCTGGCCCCGATCCCGCCGCCGCCGCCGACCCCGATCCCACCGCCCCCACCGCGGCCGCCGACCCCACCGCCCCCAACGCCGCACGCTTCGGCCCACTGCCGGCGCACGTCCTCGAGCGCTGGTCGAAGTTCTGCACCCACGACGACGAGTACTTCCCCGACCGGATGGGCATGGTCGTTGAGGAACTCCGCCGGGACTACAGCCGGCTGCGGCTGCCGTGGCGGGCGATGTTCCGCCAGCGGACGGGCGTCATGCACGGGGGCGTCATCGCCGCACTGTGCGACACGACCGTGGTGCCGGCCATCGCCGCGCACTACGAGGGCAGCCCGCACATGGGCACCATCCACCTCGGCGTGCAGTACTTCCGGCCGGTGGTCGATCGGGATCTGGTGGCCGAGGCCTGGGTCGAGCACCGGGGCCGGTCCGTGGTGTATTGCCGCGCCGAGGTGCGCAGCGTCGGCTCCGACGGCGAGGTCGACCTCGTTGCCACGGCGACGCTGGTGTTCAAGGTGTCGAGTTCGGCGACACCGGTGTCCGCCGACCCGCCCGCCTAGCCGGCCCGCTGCCCAGCGCCTGCCCGCTGTCGCCTGCCGCTGCCGCCTGTCCGCTGCCCAGCGCCCGCCGCCCGCTGCCCGAGAATCGCCCCGGTGCCGGGAATTCCCGCCGCCGGATTGAGTAACTCGCCCGCGGAGGTGCGAGACTTGTCCCCCGACTTCTCCCGGGGAGGAACATGAGCTACGACGTCGGAGATCGGGTGGTGTACCCGCATCACGGGGCAGCGGTCATCGAGCGCAAGGAGATGCGCGAGGCCTTCGGGCGCGAGACCGAGTACCTGGTGCTGCGCATGGCCCACGGCGACATGACGGTGTCCGTGCCGGCCGACAAGGTCGACGACGTCGGTGTGCGCTGGCCCATCAGCGCGGATGAGGTGGAGGACCTGTTCGAGGTGCTGCGCAAGCGGGACGTCCACGAGCCCGCCAACTGGAGCCGCCGCTTCAAGAACCATCAGGAGAAGCTGAAGTCCGGCGACGTCTACCAGGTCGCCGAGATCGTCCGGAACCTGGCCCTGCGCGACCGGGCCAAGGGACTGTCGGCGGGCGAGAAGTCGCTGTGCCAGAAGGCCCGCAGCGTGCTGATCTCCGAGTTGAGCTTCGCCCTCGACATCTCCGAGGACGACGCCATCGACAAGGTGGACGCGGCGCTCCAGTAGCCGTCCCGCCCGGCGTGGCTCGGTAGGCTGCGGTCCGGGTTCCCCAACGGGCTGTGGCGCAGCTTGGTCAGCGCACCTGCTTTGGGAGCAGGGGGTCGCCGGTTCAAATCCGGCCAGCCCGACTCTGCAGGCGGCCGCCGGCGATGGCGCCGCCTCGCCGCTGGCCGGCGTCCGGTCAGTCCTCCGGCAGGGCGGTGATGTTCTTGGCGCCGTCGTAGGCGCGTGAGGCCCCGCAGACCTTGCAGGTGCCCGAGAGGACTCGTGTGCCGTCGAGTTCGTCGACCCCGTACTGCACCAGCGACTGGCACGACAGGCTGGGGCACGGGCCGTCAACGATGTAGGTCCACATGGGCGTCTCGAAGAGTTCGGCGGCGATGCACCCCGTACGGGATTCGAACCCGTGCTACCAGATTGAGAATCTGGCGTCCTAGGCCTCTAGACGAACGGGGCAGAACGGCCCACAGGCTACCGCCGCCCGCCCTGGATCGGCCACCGTCGTCGCCTCGCTGTCCCGCCGCCCGGTCGGGGGCGGCGGTGGCCGTTTGCTCCTTCGGCGCGGGCGCAAGGCGTCGCAAGCCGGCCCCCGGCGCCCCTCCCTCGTGGGTTTGCCTGGGCCGGTCGGGAGCCCGGGGTGCCGCTCTGCTCCTCCACGCACCGGCGATGAGTTGTCGCAGCCCGGCTCCCCGTCATGCGGTTTGCCCGGGCGGGTGACGCCGGTGGCGCTCCGGCGGCCTCAGAAAATGGCGCGCCTGCGCCGGCCCCCGGCGTCCCCCGCCCTCCGTTGTTGCGCTGCCGGCGGCCTCCGTTGTTGCGCTGCCGGCGGCCTCCGTTGTCGAGGGAGCGACAGGGCCGCGGTGGAGTCCCTGGGTAGGGTGGAATCGTGCTCGGTGGTGGCTTGGTGAGGACGGGTGCGGCGCTCGTCGCGGTGGCGCTGGTCGCGGTGGCATGTGGCGGCGGTGCTGGCGACGGCGAATCCGCCGGCCGCGAGCCCGGTGCCGAGACCGAGAATGTGGTCACGGAGCCGGAGGCGCAGCCCGAGCCAACCCCGCCGCTGGAGCCCGCCGCCCCGGCTGAGCCGCCCCCGCCCGAGCCAACCCCGCCGCCCGAGCCAACCCCGCCGCCCGAGCCAACCCCGCCGCCCGAGCCAACCCCGCCGCCCGAGCCGCCCGCACCCGAACCGTCACCGCCGCCGCCTCCACCCGAGCCTGCGCCGCAGCCACCTGCACCTCCGCCCGAGCCCGCCGAGCCGGAGCCGTCGGAGGAACCGCCCGAGTCCGACGCCGGCGGGGCGGCGGATGATCCCGGCCCCTACGGCGGTGACGAGGTGGAGGATGCGGCGCCCGAGGCGCCCGAGCCGGCCGGCGGGGGGCCGGATGTGCCGGTGATGCTGCAGTTCGACGACTGCGGTCGGGCGTACCTGTGCGGCACCGTGGCGGTGTCCCTCGACCACGACGATCCCGCCGGCGCCACCGTGGAACTGGCCCTCGGCATGCTCCCCGCCCGCGGCCCCGCGCTGCGGATCGGCTACCTGCTGGTCAATCCGGGTGGCCCCGGCGGCGGCATGGACGGCTTCCTGGACGCCGGCGCCGGCCTGTCGGGCCGCGTGCTGGACCGGTTCGACATCATCGGCTGGGATCCTCGCGGCGTCGGCGGCAGCGTCCCCTCCGGCTGCCATGCCGAGGCTCGTGACCTGTACCTCGCGGACCCGGTCCCGGACACACCCGACGAGCAGGCCCGGCTCGACGCCGCAGCACGCGCCCTCGCCGAGGCGTGTGCCGTCAACCTCGGCGACGCGGTCGGCCGCATCGGCACCATCGACACGGTCCGCGACATGGACGCCATCCGCCGGGCGCTGGGCGCGGAGACCATCAGCTACATCGGCTACAGCTACGGCACCCAGCTGGGCCTGCGCTACGCCGACATGTTCGGCGAGCACCTCCGGGCGGCCGCCCTCGACGGCGTGATCGACCCGTCACTCACCGGCACCGAAATGGCGGTGGGGCAGATGGTCGGTTTCGCCCGGGCCGTCGACGACATGTTCGATTCGTGCCGCACCGACCCGGGTTGCGAGGTCGCCGGCGATCCCCGGGAGGTCTACGACCGGCTGCTCGCCGAGGTCGACGTCGAGCCCCTGCGCGACGCCGCCGACGGGGTCGTGCTCGGCCCGGCCCGGACGCTCCTCGCCGCTGTGGTGGCGTCGTACGCCTCGAGTATCTGGCCGTACTTCTTCCAGGGGCTCGCCGACGCCGCCGGCGGTGACGGCGCGCTGCTCGGCAGGCTCGGCGAGGCCTACATCGGTCTCGCCGACCTCGGGGCCCACAGCAGCATCATCTGCACCGACGGGGGAGCCATGACGCGTGCGGAACTCGACGCGCTGGTCGCCGCCCTGGCCGGCGCCGCCGGTGACTTCGGACGCCTGTCGGCGGTCTCGGGCCTGCCGTGCGAGTACTGGCCGGTGGCCGCCGGCACGATGCCCGCCGAAGCGATCGCGGCGCCGGACGCACCCCCGATCCTGGTGATCGGCAACCGGGGGGACAACGCCACCCCCTACGAGTGGGCGGTGGCGGTGGCCGATCAACTCGCCTCCGGTGTGCTTGTCAGCTACGACGGCAACGAGCACACCAGCTACGGCCTCAGCGCCTGCGTCGACAGGACGGTCGACGACTACCTGATCGACCTGGTGGTGCCGGCCGCCGACGTGGACTGTCCCCGGGAGTCCTGAGCGGCCCAGACGCGAGAGAGCGCCCCGGCCGGCCGGCAGGAGCGCTCCGGTGATGCTCGGGGGGGAGGACTCGAACCCCCAACGACGGGACCAGAACCCGCTGTGTTGCCTATTACACCACCCCCGAAGGGCCAGCCCATGCTACCGGTTAGTCGGTAACGGCAGTCCGGGTGGGGGCCGCCGGTGCCGAGTCCGTCTCTCGCCTTCGTAATCGATCCGGACTTCGACCCCGGCGTCCCCCACCCTCGGTATTCATTCCGGGGGTAGAGCTGCCGGATGTAGGGGTGGGGGTCGGGGGGAAGGGCTGCGACGCCTTTGGCTTGCCATGAAGGAGCAGAGCGGCACCGCGAGCCCTGCCCCGGAGGGACTGTCAGCCGGGAGGTGCCTAACCCAGGCGAGCGCGCGCCGCCCGCAGGCGGCGCAGGACTTCGGCGCGGTCCAGCAGGACCATGGACTCGAACAGGGGCGGGCCGACGGTGCGCCCGGTCAGCGCCACCCGGATGGGCGCCTGCGCCTTGCCCAGTTTCAGGCCGTGCCGCTCGGCCAGCGCCAGTGCGGCGGCGTGCGCGGCCTCGGCCGTCCAGTCGGCGGTGGCGTAGGTGGCGATGGCGTCGTCGAGCACCGCGGGCGCCTGCTCGCCGCCCATCGTCTTGTCCCACGACTTGGCGTCGGTGGGCGGCTCTTCCAGGAACAGCCAGTCCACCTGGCGGCCGATGTCGCCGAGGGTCCGCACCTTCTCCTGCACGACCGGCGCCAGCGCTTCCAGCACCTCGTGGCGGGTCCGCTCGGGCGGCCAGGTGGCCCGCTCGCCCAGCCACGGCGCCGACCGCCGCAGGTACTCGGCGGTGTCCAGCGCCCGGATGTACACGCCGTTGAAGTGCTCCAGCTTCTTGGTGTCGAAGAACGCCGGGGCCCGGTTCACGTCGGTGAGGCGGAACTGCTCGATGATCTCGGACATGGGGCGGATCTCCACGCCGTCGCTCGGCCCCCAGCCCAGCAGCGCCAGGTGGTTGGCCATGGCTTCGGGCAGGTAGCCGCGGTCGCGGTAGTCGCCCAGCGACACGTCGTCGCGCCGCTTCGACAGCTTCTTGCGGCTGGCGTTCACCAGCAGCGGCAGGTGGGCGTACGTCGGCGGTTCGGTGCCCAGCGCCTCCAGCAGCAGCACCACCTTCGGCACTCCCGACAGCAGGTCCTCGCCGCGGATGGCGTGCGTGACGCCCATCTCCACGTCGTCGACGGCGTTCGCCAGCAGGAACGTGGCGGAGCCGGCCGAGCGCCACACCACGAAGTCCTCCAGGTCGTCGCTCTCGAAGGTCACCTCGCCCCGCACCACGTCGGTGAACGACACCGTGCGGCCCTTGGGCATGCGGAAGCGGGCCGCCAGGCCGGGCCGCAGCACCGTCCCGGCCACCGGCTGGTTGTCGGCATCGCACAGGTAGGCGGCGCCGCTGGTCAGCAGCGACTCGACCGCCGCCCGGTGGCGCTCCCGCTGCTGGGACTGGAACACGGGCTCCTCGTCCCAGTCGATGCCCAGCCACGACAGCAGGTCGTAGATGAGGTCCACCAGCTCGGGGCGGTTGCGGGCCTCGTCGGTGTCCTCGATGCGCAGCAGCATGCGCCCGCCGACCGAGCGGGCGTAGATCCAGTTGAACAGCGCCGTGCGGGCCGAGCCGACGTGCAGGTACCCCGTCGGCGACGGGGCGAACCGCACCCGCGCCGCGCCGCCGCTCACGGCGCCGCGGGACACCCGAGCGCCTCTGCGGACACCTCGTCGGCGATGCGGCAGCGGATCGGATAGCCCTCGTGGCCGCCGGCACCGGCGAACAGTTCCCGCCGGGAGACCACGACCTCGACGGGGGCGTCGGCGTCGAGGTAGCCCCAGTGGTCGAACGCCGCCTGAACGTCGGCAGCCACGGGCGCCCGGCCGAACAGCGAGGCCCGCTTCATCGCCACCGCCACGCAACCGGCCACCACGTCGCCCGGCTTCTCACCGGCCTGCAACGCCAGCCGCCCGGCGAAGGACTTCGCCAGGCGCAGTGCGTAACCCTGGTCGGGGCCCTGGTGGCCGAACCCCTCGCCGGCGGGGAGCGGCCCGTCGGTCAGCTCGCCGGGTCGCTCGGCCCGCCAGCCGCCCGGGCGCTGCGGCGGCGAGTTGTAGTGGCGGGCCGTGGAGGCGTGGGGCACGTAGGGGGGCTGGGCCATGGCGCAAATGTACTTGCGGTCGGCCGGCCTTCGGCGCGCCCGGGGCGTTCGGTGCGGGTTCCGGTCCCGTCGGTTCCCCGGCGGGCGCGTGCCCGGCCCGGCGCGGGCGCGGGGTTCGGTGCGGGTTCCGGTCGCGTCGGTTCCCCGGCGGGCGCGTGGCCGGTCCCGGTGCGCGTGCCCGGCCCGGAGCGCGTGTCCCGGCCTCAGCGCTCCAGGTCTTCGATGCTGCGGGGGAAGTCGTCCTTCAGGAGGCGGGAGAGCGAGCGATCGGCCAGGATCCGGCCGCCGGTCTGACACCCGGCGCAGTAGTTGATCTCGTTGTCGGCGTGAACGATGCGCTGCACGGGCGTGTCACACACCGGGCATGGCTGCCCGAACTTGCCGTGCACCGCCATGTCGTCGTGGAAGGCGGTGACCTTCTCGGGGAAGCCGTCGCCCACCGACCGGCGGTGCCGCTCGGTCCAGCCGGTCAGCGTGGCGCGTGTGGCCTCGTACAGGGCGGCGATCTGGCCGTCGTCGAGGTCCGCGGTGCGCTGCATCGGCGACAGCCCGGCGGCGAGCAGGATCTCGTCGCTGTAGGCGTTGCCGATGCCGCTGAAGGCGGTGGGGTCGCACAGCACCCGTTTCAGCGTGCGGTTGCGGGCGGTGAGCGCCTCCCGGAACCCGGCCAGGTCCACCTCCAGAGGTTCGGCACCGCCCCGGTCGTGGTCCCGCATCAGCGCCTCGCGGCCACGGACCAGCCACAGCGAGGCCTTCTTCCGCTTGCCGGCCTCGGTGAGCAGCAGCGTGCCACCCTCGAAGTCGAAGGCGGCCAGGCCGATGCGCCCCGGCGGCTTGGCGCCCGGCTCGTCACGCCAGCGCAGCCGCCCCGAGACCATGAGGTGGATAACGAGGTACAGCTCGTCGGGGCCGTCCAGGGCCAGCACCAGACGCTTGCCCAGCCGTTGCGTGCCGGTGACGACCCGCCCCTCCGCCGCGCTGATCGGCGGGTCGAAGGTCTGCAGCAGGCTGACGCCGAGAACGCGGATGCGCCGCAGCACCCGCCCCACCACGAACCGGTCCAGCGCCTCGAGGTAGACCACCACGTCCGGCAACTCCGGCACGTCAGCACCCCGGCGCGGCTGCGACCATTCGAGAAGGATACGAAACAGGCGCTTGTGGCCGGGGCTCAGTAGCGCGGGGACGCGCCCGCACCGGTCGTCCGCGGATCGACGTGCCAACGCCCAACACGACGAATCTCGCTCGGCGATCTCGCGAACGCCCGTGGATCCCGGCCTTCGCGGGGATGGCGCATGCGGAGAACCGCGGATCGCCCGACCGTCGTTCCGGCGGAGGCCGGAACCCATCGGTTCGCCACCGGTTCACGGTCCCGGGCGAACCGGTCGATCCCGGCTGCGGCCCGATACCGTGCGCCCATGCAATTCGGGATCAAGACCTCGCAGCAGGACACCAACTGGGCGGACATGCTCGCCGTCTGGACCGAGGCCGACGGCATCGATGTCTTCACGTCGGCCTGGAACTTCGACCACTTCTACCCGATCTTCTCGGACTCGACGGGGGAGTGCCTCGAGGGCTGGACGACGCTGACCGCCCTGGCGCAGGCCACGAGGCGCATCCGGGTGGGCTCCATGGTGAACGGCATCGTCTACCGCCACCCGTCGGTGCTGGCCGCCATGGCCGCGTCGCTGGACATCATCAGCGACGGGCGCCTGGAGTTGGGCATCGGCGCCGGCTGGAACGAGGAGGAGTGCGGCGCCTACGGCATCGACCTCGGTACCATGACCCAGCGCTTCGACCGCTTCGCCGAGGCCTGCGAGATCCTCAAGGGCCTGCTCACCCAGGAGCTCACCACGTTCAGCGGCCGCTACTTCAGCCTCGCGGACGCCCGCAACAACCCCCCGGGCGTCCAGCAGCCGCACCCGCCCATCTGCATCGGCGGCAAGGGCGAGCGCCGCACCCTGCCGCTGGTGGCCCGGTACGCCGACCACTGGAATTGCCCCGTCTTCGAGGTCGACGATTTCCGGGCCAAGCTGGCGGTCCTGCACGAGGCCTGCGCCGCCATCGGCCGCGACCCCGCCGAGATCATGACGTCGGTCCACGTCCGGGTGCCCGAAGACGGCGACCCCGCACCGGTCGCCACCCAGGCTGCAGCCTTCGGCGAGGCGGGCGTCGACCTGGCGATCTGCTACCTCCCCCCGCCCCACACCCCCGCAGTCCTCGAACCCCTGGCGGAGGCCCTCACCCCCCTCGCCGGCTGACCCCGGATAACCCTCACACAACCGGCCTCATGTTTGTTGTTTGCCCAACAACATTCACGGGGTGTTTGCTGATGGCGAGACTTCGATGTCCCTGATGTTGTTCGGAGCATATTCAGCGCCGAACTCTGTGGCCGACCCGGCTAGCCCCCGCCGGTCGCCGGCGGCGTGGCGCCGCTGTGGAGCAGGCCCCAGACGATGGAGTCCGACAGGGCCTCCCACGACGCCTCCACGATGTTCTCCGAGACGCCGATGGTGGTCCACGTGCGGGTGCCGTCGCTGGAGTCGATCAGCACCCGGGTGACGGCCGCGGTGCCGGCGGCCGTGTCGAGAACCCGCACCTTGTAGTCGGTCAGGGAGATGCGCCCGATCTGGGGGTAGTGGTCGCCAGCCGCCGCCAGCAGGGCGTTGTGCAGGGCGTTCACCGGCCCGTTGCCCTCGCCGACGGTGATGCGACGCTGGTCGCCGACCCACAGCCTGATGGTGGCCTCGCACTGGCGGTGTGTGGCGTCGTCGCCGGGCCCCCGCGGCCCCGACACACCGGCCGGCGCGTCGCCAGAGCGCGAGTGCCGCCCCACCTCCACCCGGAACGACTCGACGCCGAAGAACGGCTGCTCCCAGCCGGTCGCGGCCCGCATCCACAACTCCAGGGAGGCGTCGGCCACCTCGAAGTGGTAGCCCTCGTACTCCAGGCGCTTCAGCGTCTCGATCAGCTGGCTGATCGTGGCCCCGTCCAGCTCGATGCCCAACTCCTGGGCCTTCAACTCGATCGACGACCGCCCCGCCATCTCCGAGACCACGAACCGGGTGCCGTTGCCGACACTCCCCGGATCGATGTGCTCGTAGGCGTCGCTGCGCCGGGCCAGGGCGCTGGCGTGCAGCCCCGCCTTGTGGGCGAACGCCGAGGTGCCCACATAGGGCTGTTGCGGATCGGGCGCCCGGTTCACCATCTCGGCGACCCGCCGCGACACCGAGGTCAGCATCTCCAGCCCCGCCGGCGCCACGGTCTCGGTGCCCATCTTCAGGCTGAGGTTGGCGATGATGGGCACCAGGTCGCAGTTGCCGGTGCGCTCGCCGTAGCCGTTGATGGTGCCCTGCACCTGGATGGCCCCGGCCCGCACGCCGGCTAAGGCGTTGGCCACCCCGCAGCCGGTGTCGTTGTGGAGGTGCACCCCCACGCACGCCCCCAGTTCGTCGACGATCTCGGCCACGATGGCGTACACCTCGTGCGGCAGCGTCCCACCGTTGGTGTCGCAGAGCACCACCCGCTCCGCGCCGGCCTCGACGGCCGCGGCCAGCACCGCCAGCGAGTAGTCGGGGTTGTGCTTGTAGCCGTCGAAGAGGTGCTCGGCGTCGAAGAACACCCGCCGCCCCGCCGCCCGGAGGTGCGCCACCGACTCGGCCACCATGGCGATGCCCTCGTCGAGGCTGGTCCGCAGCGCCTCGGTGACGTGGTAGTCCCAGCACTTGCCGACGATGCACACCGTCCCGGCGCCCGCCGCCAGCAGGTTCGCCAGCACGGCGTCGCTGTCGCAGCGCCCGCCCACCCGCCGGGTGGACCCGAACACCGCCAGCCGGGCGTTCTCCAGGCGCAGCTCCTCGGCGGCCCGGGCGAAGAACTCGTCGTCCTTGGGGTTGGCGCCTGGCCAGCCGCCCTCGATGTAGTGCACGCCGAGGCGGTCCAGTTCCCGGGCGATGCGCAGCTTGTCCTCGACGGTCAGCGAGATGCCCTCGAGTTGGCTGCCGTCGCGCAGCGTGGTGTCGTAGATCTCCACCGCCGGCGGTGTCCGGTCGGCAGCGGCAGCCCGAGCCCGGGCCTCCAGGTCGCCGCTCAACTCTCCCGCGGCGGCCCGAGCGGAGTCATCGCCGCCGCCGGCCCCGGTACGAGTAGCGGCACCGGCCCCGGTCGGCGGGGCCGGCGCGGAGCCCGCCGCGGCGGTGGAGGCGGCGTCACCGCCGGCCACCCCGCGGCCGCCCCCGCTACTCGTTGACATACTCGTTCCACTCCTTGTAGCGGTCCACCCGCCCCTTGACGGCCTCGTAGAAGACCTCCTGGATCTGGCGGGTGATGGGCCCCGGATCGCCGATCTCCCGGTCGTCGACCGAGCGGATCGGCACCACCTCCGCGGCGGTCCCGCTCAAGAACGCCTCATCGGCGGTGTACAGGTCGCTACGCAGCAGGTTCCCGGTCTCGTACGGGATCTCCAGATCGCCGGCGATGGTGCGAATGGCGTCCTGGGTGATGCCCCCGAGGGCGCCCGCGCTGGTCGGCGGCGTGATGATCCGCCCGTCCACCACGATGAACAGGTTCTCGCCCGTGCATTCGCTGACGTGGCCCTGCGGCGACAGCAGGATCGCCTCGTCGTAGCCGGCGTTCAGGGCCGACACCTTCGCCATCTGGCTGTTGATGTAGTGCCCGCAACCCTTGGCGGCCGGCGGCATGGCGTTGGGGTCGTGGCGCTGCCACGAGCTGATCATCATGCGCACGCCGGTGTCGACGGAGTCCGCGCCCAGGTAGATCCCCCAGCTCCACGTGGCGATCGACACGTTCACCGGGCAGCGCAGCGGGTTGAGCCCCATCTCGCCGTAGCCGAGGTACACCAGCGGGCGGATGTAGCACGACTCCAGCTCGTTGACCGCGACGGTCGCCTTGGTGGCTTCGATCAGCTGCTCGGGCGTGTACGGGATGTCGATGCCGAGGATCTTGGCGCTGGCGAACAGCCGCTCGATGTGGGGGGTGAGGCGGAACACGGCCGCTCCCCGGTCGGTCTCATAGGCGCGGATGCCCTCGAATACGCCGTTCCCGTAGTGCAGGGTGTGGGTGAGGACGTGAATCTTGGCGTCGTGCCAGTCCACGAACTCGCCGTCCATCCAGATCTTCTCGACGGGCTGAATCGGCATGAGGTATCCCTTCTCTGTGGTGTGCGGTTCGGTTGTGGTGCTCCGGTCCGGTGGCGGTCGCCCGGTCCGGTGGTGGCGCCGGTTCGGTTGTGTGTCTCGGCCGGTGGCGGTCGCCCGGTCCGGTTGGGTTCTGCGAATGGGCCGCCGGGGCCGGTTGCCGGCCTCGAAGCGAACTGTTCCGGGCGGCGGGCGCTCGGTCGAGCCCGCCTGGGACTCGGCCCTAGCCGGCTACCGCCGCGGCGATGGCGTCGCCGATGGCGCTGGTGCCGGCCACGCTGCCGTCGACGGCCATGCAGGCCCGGTCCACGGCCGCGGCGGCGGCGCTCTCGCCCAGGTGGTCCAGCATCATGGCGGCCGACAGGATCGCCGCGCTGGGGTCGGCGATGCCCTTCCCGGCGATGTCGGGGGCCGAGCCGTGCACCGGCTCGAACATCGACGGCCCGGTGCCCGCCGCGTTCAGGTTCGCCGAAGCGGCCTTGCCGATGCCGCCGCTGACGGCCCCGCCCAGGTCGGTGAGGATGTCGCCGAACAGGTTGTCGGTGACGATCACGTCGTAGCGGTCCGGCGAGTCCACGAAATAGATGCAGGCGGCGTCCACGTGGTTGTAGGCGGTGCCGTAGTCGGGGTACTCGGCGGCGACCTCCTCGAAGGTGCGGTACCACAGGTCGCCGGAGTAGGTCATCACGTTGGTCTTGTGGACCAGCGTCACGTGGCGGCGCCGCCCCGAGGCCAGCTCGAAGCCGAAGCGGATGGCCCGCTCCACGCCCATGCGGGTGTTGACCGATCCCTGCGTGACGATCTCGTGCGGGGTGCCCTTGCGCAGGAAACCGCCCTCGCCGGCGTAGGCGCCCTCGGTGTTCTCCCTGATGACGGCCATGTCGATGTTGCGTTCGGGCAGCCGGAACGGGCGGAGGTTGATGTAGAGGTCCAGTTCGAAGCGCATCCGCAGCAGCAGGCCCCGCTCCAGGACGCCGGGGGGCACGTCGGGTGTGCCCACGGCGCCCACGTAGATGGCGTCGAGTCCCCGCCACTCGTCCACAACGCTGTCGGGCAGGACGGTGCCGTCGCGCAGGTAGCGCTCGCCGCCGAGGTCGTAGTCCACCGTCTCGAAGTTCACGCCGGCGGCCTTGATGACCTTCAGCCCCTCGTCGATCACCTCGGGGCCGATTCCGTCGCCGGCCAGGAGGCCGATCTTGTGCGTTGCCATCCGAACAATCTACCGGGCGGTTTGCTGGTAGTGCCCGGCCATGCCGGTTTGCCGGTGTCCGGTCGGCGTTGCCGGTGGTCGTCGGCGGGTCGTCTGGCGAAATCGATCCGGCGCCGCCCCCCGGCGCCCCCTCCCTGGGTGGGTGGTCCGGTCGGTGCGCGTCCCCGACCAGCAGCGAGCCGATAGATGGGAGCCAAGGCACCACGGCCAGCATTCCGGGGAGTCAGACCCACCACCCGTCGAAGACTCCGGACAGTATGAGTGTCATTCCGGCGAAGGCCGGAACCCAACCCCGCTGCCGCAGCGTTCTTGGGGTGACTTTTTGGTGTATAGCCCAGAAAACTCGGCCAAGTTCTGTCGCACGCCCCACCCGGCCCGCACCCGGGCCTGCCCCCCGACCGCCACTTGGCCTCCACCCGGCTGGCCGGTCGGCGGGGGTCGGTCGGTAGATTGTTCGGATGAACGCTCCCCAGTTGACCCGCGGCGCCTATGAGCGCCTGCAGGAGGAACTCGCCTACCTCACGGGTCCCGCGAACGAGGAGATCACGGCCCAGATCGCCGCCGCCCGGGCGCTCGGCGACCTCTCCGAGAACGGCGACTACCACGCCGCCCGCGAGGAGAAGGGCAAGATGCAGGGCCGGATCCAGCAGATCCAGGCGCTGCTGGAGCGCGCCGAGGTGGTCGACCCCGGGGCGGCATCCAGCGACAGCGTCGGCGTCGGCTCGCTCGTGGATCTGCGTTTCGACGGTGACGACGAGTTGGAGCGCTACCTCATCGGCACCATCGAGGAGCGCCACGAGGACTACGACGTGGTCTCGCCGTCGTCCCCGCTGGGCAAGGCGATGATCGGCGTCTCCGCCGGCGACGTGGTGCGCTACGAGGCGCCCGCCGGCGAGGTGGAGGTCACGGTCGTGGCCATCCTGGCGCCCGGCGACGCCGCCTGATGGCCCCCGCCGCCGCCGATACTTCCGGCGATCCCGCCTGATGGCCCCCGGTTCCCGCACCTCCGGCGACGCCGAGTGATGGCCCCCGCCGCCGCCGCGACCTCCGGCGACGCCGCCTGATGGCCCCCGCTCCCCGCACGCTCAGCGAGAAGGTCTGGGACGCCCACGTCGTCCACTCCGGCGACGACGGCACAGACATCCTCTTCATCGATCTCCACCTCGTCCACGAGGTCACCTCCCCGCAGGCCTTCGACGGGCTGCGCATGGCCGGGCGCCCGGTGCGCCGCCCAGACCTCACCGTGGCCACCGAGGACCACAACGTGCCCACGACCAACATCAGCGGCCCGGTGGCCGACGCCGTGTCGCGCCGCCAGCTGGAGGCGCTGCGGGCCAACTGCGACGAGTTCGGCGTGCCGCTGTACCCCATGGGCCACGACCGCCAGGGCATCGTCCACGTCATCGGCCCCGAGCTGGGCCTCACCCTCCCCGGCGCCACCGTGGTGTGCGGCGACAGCCACACCTCCACCCACGGCGCCTTCGGGGCGCTGGCCTTCGGCATCGGCACCAGCGAGGTCGAGCACGTGCTGGCCACCCAGACCTTGCCGCAGGCCCGCCCCCGCACCATGTCGGTCACCGTCGACGGCGAGCTGCCGGCCGGTTCGGGCCCCAAGGACGTGATCCTGTCGATCATCGGGCGCATCGGCACCGGCGGCGGCATCGGCTCGGTCATCGAGTACCGGGGCGCCGTCATCGAGGCCCTCTCCATGGAGGGCCGCATGACCGTGTGCAACATGTCGATCGAGGCGGGCGCCCGGGCCGGCCTGGTCGCCCCCGACGACACCACCTTCGCCTACCTGCAGGGGCGCCCCCACGCCCCGGCCGGCGGCGCCTGGGACGAAGCGGTCGAGCACTGGCGGTCGCTGAGCACCGACCCCGGTGCGAGTTTCGACACCGACGTGCATCTCGACGGCGCCGACATCTCGCCGCACGTCACCTGGGGCACCAACCCCGGCCACGTGGCGCCGCTGGACGGAACCGTGCCGTCACCCGACGAGGCCGCCGACGCCGCCGGGCGTGAGGCCGCCGCCCGGGCGCTCGACTACATGGGGCTGGAGGCCGGCACGCCCCTGCGGGAGATCCCGGTCGACACGGTGTTCATCGGTTCGTGCACCAACAGCCGCATCGAGGACCTGCGCACCGCCGCCGAGGTGGTGGCGGGCCGCCGGGTGGCGCCGGGGGTGCGCACGCTGGTGGTGCCGGGTTCGATGCAGGTGAAGCGCCAGGCCGAGGCCGAGGGGCTGCACGAGGTGCTGCTGGCCGCCGGGTTCGACTGGCGCGAGCCGGGCTGCTCCATGTGCCTGGGCATGAACCCCGACAAGATCTCCGCCGGCGAGCGCTGCGCCAGCACCAGCAATCGCAATTTCGAGGGGCGCCAGGGGCGGGGCGGCCGCACCCACCTGGTGTCGCCGGCCGTGGCCGCCGCCACCGCCGTCGCCGGCCACTTCGCCGCCCCCGCCGACCTGGACTGAGCCCCGATGCGCTGCTCCCAAACGCCACCGTCCATCCCCCCATCCGTCATTCCGGCGGTCCGCGCTCCTTCCGTCATTCCGGCGGTCCGCACTCCCTCTGTCGTCCCGGCGGTCCGCACTCCCTCTGTCATTCCGGCGGTCCGCACCCCCTCCGTCGTCCCGGCGAAGGCCGGGATCCAGGTGTTGCACGGCGGAGCAAACGGCACCCTGCGGCATGGCTTGAGGTCCGGGTCGGGGGGCCGGCTCGCGACGACTTGCGCCGTGCGTGGAGGAGCGAACGGCGCCCCGACCCAGACCGCCACCGGCGGCCGGCTCTGAGGGGGGACGACCCATGGAAGCCGTACGGATCGTGGAGAGCCGGGCGCTGCCGCTGGACCGCTCCGACGTGGACACCGACCAGATCATCCCCAGCCACTGGCTGAAGCGGGTGGAGCGCACCGGCTTCGACGAGGGCCTGTTCTCGTCGTGGCGCGAGGACCCCGGCTTCGTCCTGAACGACCAGCGCTACGCCGGCGCCGAGATCCTCGTGGCGGGCCCCAACTTCGGCACCGGCTCGTCCCGTGAGCACGCCGTGTGGGCCATCCAGCAGTACGGCTTCCGGGCCGTCGTGGCCCCCCGCTTCGGCGACATCTTCCGCAACAACTCCGCCAAGTGCGGCCTCGTGACCGCCGCCGTCGACGCCGACTTCGCCCGGGCGCTGCTCGACGCCACCCTCGCCGACCACACCCTCGTCGTGCGGGTCGACGTGGAGAACCTCACCGTCGAGGCGCCCGCCGCCGGTCTCGCCGCGCCGTTCCCCCTCGCCGACGCCGTCCAGGAGCGCCTCCTCGGCGGCCTCGACGACATCGCCATCACCCTCCGCCACGCCGACGCCATCGGTGCCTTCGAGCAGACCCGCCCCACCTGGCTCCCCGTCACCGGCTAGCGGCCGGTCCGGGCGGGGTCCGGGGAGCGCCACCGGTGACGCTCCGGCGGCCTCCGAAATGGCTGCCGACGGCGTTCACCGGCGTCCCCGCCCTCGCCGGGCTGCATTGCGGGAGGTGGCGGTCAGGGCGCCGGGGCCGGGGGGATATGGTGAGCGCCATCGCAGGACCCTCGGCGCCCGGGCTGAAGGATGTGCGAGACCTGGAGGACCGCTCGTGAATCGCAGCCGGCCGCGCCGGAACCCTTCCTGGCCGGCGCTTGTGGTGGGCGTCCTGGTGCTGGCAGCGGCGTGTGCTCGGATCAGACCACCGCAGACTCCGATCCGGCACCTGCTGCCGAGGCTCCGACACCCCCATCGGCGGCCGCCGAGCCTCCCGCGCCGCCCGCCGCCGAGCCTCCGGCGCCGCCGCCGGAGCCTGCCGCAGCGCTGCCGGCCGCTGAGCCTCCTGCGGCGCCGCCGGCTGAGTCGCCCGCGCCGCCCGAACCCCCGCCGCCGGAGCCGCCTGCGACCGCGCCCGATGAGGCCCCGGAACCCACGCCTGAGGCCGAGTCGGAGGCACCGTCGCCGCCCCCGCCCGAACCCTTGCCTTCCGACGCCGCCGGACCCCTACTTCGCCCTCGACCGGGTGCTGGACATCGCCATCGAGATCGACGCCGAGGACTGGGACACGCTGCGCAACCAGACCCGCACGTTCGAGGACCTCTTCGCCGAGATCGAGGAGTTCGGCCTCTCCCAGCCGTTCGCCAAGATCTACACCTGGTTCCCGGCCACGGTCACGGTGGACGGCGAGACCCACACCCCGCGTCGGCGTCCGCAAGAAGGGCTTCATCGGCTCCCAGAGCAGCACCAAGCCGGCGCTCAAGCTCCGCTTCGACAAGTACGTCGACGACCAGTCCCTCGGCGGCGTCATGGAGCGCATGGACCCTCAACAACAGCGTCCAGGACACGTCGATGATCAACACCTGCCTGGCCCTGCAGATCTTCCGGCCGCGGCGGGCAATCCGGCGTCGCGCTGCAACTTCGCCACCGTCTCGGTGAACGGCAAGAACCTGGGCCTCTACGTCCACGTCGAGGAGCTCAAGGCCCCCTTCCTGGCCCGCCACTTCGACAGCGCCGGCGGCAACCTGTACGAGGGCACGATCAGCGACTTCACGCCCACCTACCGCGGCACCATCGAGAAGAAGAACAACGAGGATGCCGACGACTGGTCCGACGTCGACGCCGTCGTGGCCGCCGTCGCCGACCCGTCCGACGCCGGCTGGGAGGCCCTGGCCGCCATCGTCGACCTCGACCGGTTCCTCACGTACTGGGCCACCGAGGTGCTGGTGGGCCACTGGGACGGATACGCCGGCAACCGCAACAACCACCAGTACTACCGGGAGTCCGGCGGTCGCTTCGTGTTCATCCCCTGGGGTCCCGACGACGCCTTCCGGCTCGACGACGACCCCAACCCGTTCGACAACATCAGCGACCCGCCGCCGTCGGTGCTGGCGCTGACGGCCATCCCCAACCGCCTGTACAACGACGACGAGTGGCGGGCGCGCTACGTCGACCGCCTGAAGCACCTGCTGGACGCCGTCTGGCACGAGGAGGCGCTGCTGGCGAGCGTCGACGAGATGGCGGCCGTCGTCGCCGAGCACGCCCTGCCCGCCGAGCGGGCCGAGGCCGCCGCCGACACCGAGCGGGTGCGCCGATTCATCCAGGAGCGCCGGGCCGAGATCCTCGACGACCTCACACCGGAGCCGCCGCCGTGGCCCGAACCCGTCTTCCCCGCCGCCGGCGGCGACGGGGGAGACGGGTTGGAGCTGACGGTGCGCTTCGAGAGCACGTGGGGGTCGAACGAGAGCCTGAACCCCCTGGCGCAGGGAGAGGTCCTGTACGTGGAGCTCAACGGCATCGAGGCTCCCACCGACGACACGGCCGTGACCGTCGGCCACGCCACCGCCGAGGAGTCGGTGGGGTTCGGCGACACGCCGGCGGCCTCCATCGCTGCCTTCGGTGTGCAGCCCGACGGCTCCGTCGAGGGGTTCACGGTCGTGCTGCCGCTGGCCGAATTCACCGGCGGCGCCGAACTGGTCATCGGCACCGACGACATCGGCGGCGGCGTGTGGACCATCCCGGCCGGCAGCGCCACGCCGGACAGCTTCACGCCGTTCACCTGGGGCATCCTCCGGCTGGTCGAGGCCGGCACATCGGCGGGGGCGGCGGTCCGCGGCAGCTTCACCGGCGGGTTCGGCGGACCGCCTGGCGTCGCCGGCGGCGGCACCGCCGGGGGGAGTGCCGACCGGGCCGGTACCGCCGTCTCCGGCGCCGTCGGTGGGCGTGATGCACCGGGTTCTGGCGGTTCCGGCGCCGTCGGTGGGCGTGATGCACCGGGTTCTGGCGGTTCCGGCGCCGTCAATGGGCGTGATGCGCCCGGTTCTGCCGACATCGGTCTCGTCATCAACGAGGTGGCCTCCAAGGGCGATCCGCTGGACTGGTTCGAGCTTCACAACTCCTCGGGGGAGCACCTGGCGCTGGCCAACTTCGTGGTGGCCGACGATCTGTCCGATGCCGGCAAGCGGGTCGCCTTCCCAGACGATCTGGTGATCCCGCCGGGCGGCTACCTGCTGGTCCAACTCGACAAGGAGGCCTGGCCCGGCTTCGCCCTCGGCGGTGACGAGGAACTGGGCATCTGGACCGCCGACGGCGCGCTCGTCGACCAGGTCGACTGGGCCGAGGGCGAGGCCGGCGAGGGACTCAGCTACGCCCGCCAACCCGACGCCACCGGCGCGTTCGAGACCACCACAACCCCAACCCCCGGCGCCGCGAACAGTCCAAGCGGCTGACCCGGCGCGCCCGGAGCCACCCCGGCACACCCGCCCGCCATTCCCGGCGGAGGCCGGAATCCAGCCGCGCCGATCCAGCGCGTTCGCGAGGTCAGCCCGCCACCAGGCCGGACTGCGACGACTCTGGCCCACACCGGGAGGGATAGGGGGCCGGGGGCCGGACTGCGACGACTCCACCCACACCGGGAGGGGTAGGGGGCCGGGGGCCGGACTGCGACGACTCCACCCACACCGGGAGGGGTAGGGGGCCGGGGGCCGGACTGCGACGACTCCACCCACACCGGGAGGGGTAGGGGGCCGGGGGCCGGACCGCGACGACTCGCACCAACACCGGGAGGGGTATGGGGCTGGGGGGCCGGACTGCGACGACTTTCGCCCGTGCGTGGAGGAGCAGAGCGGCACCCCGGCCCCCTACCCCGGACAATCCGCGGGCTGTCAGTCGGGCTTGCCGCCGCCCCCGCTACCCCCGCCGCCCCCGCCGCCCCCGCTACCCCCGCCGCCCCCGCTACCGCCGCCGCCCCCGCTACCGCCGCTACCCCCGCTGAGCAACTCCTCCAGGCGGGCCAGGCGCTCGTTCACCTGTCGTAGCTCGTCGTGCATCTCCAGCTCACGGTTGCGCTGGCCGCGGATCCCGGCCAGCAGCTCCTCCTGGCCCTCCTCGGTCTCGAGTTCGACGAGGCGGGCCGCGGTGGCCGCCGACAGCAGGGCGATGAAGCTGATGCCGGCGATCATCAACACGGTGGCCACCAGCCTGCCGAGCCCCGAGGTGGGCACCACGTCGCCGTAGCCCACCGTGGTGGCGGTCACGATCGCCCACCAGATGCCCTCCGGGACGTTGAGGCCCTTCTCGAAGTACGAGAACAGCGTGCCGCTCACGACCACCAGCACGATCAGCCCCGACAGCAGCCAACCCAGCCCCGACGTGCCGAAGACACGCTGGATGAGCGCCCCGGTCCGGTTCGCCAGGGCGGCCAGCCGCAGCAGCCGCAGCAGCCGCAGCACGTCCACGAAACGGCCCAGACGCGCGATGCGGAGGCTGGCGAGCAGGTAGGGCAGCAGGGGAAGCGTGGTCACCACGATGACCACGTCCAGCCAGGCGCAGCGCAGGTAGGCCTTCCTGTCGGGCGTGACGGCCAGCATCACCGCCAGCTCCACGGCGAAGACGCCCCAGATGGCCCAGTCCATGACCCCCAGCCAGAACACGGCCATCGGGTTGGTGACCTGCTCCTCCATGACCAGCAGGGGGATGACCCCCACGGCCGCCGTGACGACCAGCGGGCTCATGCGCCGTTTCAGGAGCCGGCCCCGCGGCGTCAGGATCGTGTCGAACCCCGAGCCGCCGAACAGGGGGCGCGGCTTGAAGAACAGCAGCGACTTGGTGATGGGCCGTTGACTGGGATCGGGCCCGGAGTGGCCGCTCCTGGATGTCGTCTCGACCACCGGCGATGCCTCCTGTGAGCCGCTGCATCGAGCGTAGTTCTGGCGGTCCTGCGCTCTGCGCATCCACCGGGAGTCCCGGCGGGCGCCGACGACGGAGGGCGACGGTAAACGAGGGCGGGGGGCCGGGGGGTCGGGCTGCGACGCCTTTGGCCTGCCATGAAGGAGCAGAGCGGCACCCCGGCCCCCCGCCCGGCTCCCACCCCGCCCGCCACCGGCCCGGCCAATTCCCTACCCCGACGGTCGTATTTGCCCGGAGCGGCCATAGCCTGTTGGCTGCGGCCGCGAATCCGCGGCCGTTTCCACGAGAAAAGGAGAAGACGGACGTGTCCGAATCAACCTGGGGTTTCGAGACCCGCCAGATCCATGCTGGTCAGGCGCCGGACTCGGCAACGAATGCTCGAGCGGTGCCCATCTACCAGACCACCTCATACACCTTCAACAGCAGCGAGCACGCTGCCAACCTGTTCGCCCTCGCCGAGATCGGCAACATCTACACGCGCATCATGAACCCGACCCAGGCGGTTTTGGAGGCGCGAATGTCGAGCCTGGAGGGCGGCACCGAGACGGCAGTGGGCATCCCCGGTGCGCTGGTCCTCAGCAGCGGCCAGGCGGCCGAGACGCTGGCGATCCTGAACCTGGCCGAGGCCGGCGACCACATCGTCTCCTCGGCGTCCCTCTACGGTGGCACCTACAACCTGTTCCACTACACGCTGCCGAAGCTGGGCATCGAGGTCACCTTCGTGGACGACCCGCATGACCTCGACGAGTGGCAGTCGGCCGTGCGTCCCAACACCAAGTGCTTCTACGGCGAGGTGTTCGGCAACCCCGGCAACGACTTCCTCGACATCGAGGCCGTGGCCGATCTGGCGCACGCCAATGACTGCCCGCTGATGATCGACAACACGGCGGCCTCGCCGTACCTCGTGCGGCCCATCGAGTGGGGCGCCGACATCGTCGTGCACTCGCTGACGAAGTACGTCGGCGGCCACGGCACCTCCATCGGCGGTTGCATCGTCGACGGCGGCACCTTCGACTTCAGCCGCAGCGGGAAGTTCCCCAACTTCACCGAGCCCGACCCCAGCTACCACGGCCTGGCCTACTGGCCGGCGCTGGGTCCGGGGTCCTACATCATCAAGGCCCGGGTGCAGTTGCTGCGGGACATCGGGGCGGCGGTTGCACCGCTGAACTCGTTCCTGTTCCTGCAGGGGCTGGAGACGCTCAGCCTGCGGATGGAGCGGCACTGCCAGAACGCCCAGATCGTGGCGGAGTACCTGGAGGGCCGCGACGAGGTGGAGCAGGTGTTCTACGCCGGGCTGCCGTCCAACCCCACCCACGAGCGGGCCACCCGGCTCACCGGCGGGCGGGGCTACGGCGCCATCCCGTCGTTCATCGTCTCCGGCGGCCGGGATGCCGGCCAGCGCTTCGTGGAGGCGCTGCAGATGCACAGCCACGTGGCCAACATCGGCGACGTGCGCAGCCTGGTGATCCACCCGGCCTCCACCACCCACTCGCAGCTCACCGAGGAGGAGCAGGCGGCCGCCCAAGTGCAGCCCGGCCTGGTGCGCCTCGCCGTGGGCCTCGAGTCGGTGGACGACATCATCGCCGACCTGGAGCTCGGCTTCAAAGCCCTCTGATCGGGGCTGCGGGCGCCGGGGCCTCCCGGCCGCCCCACAACTGAACAGTCACATCCGGCGCCCCGTCACCCACCTGGGAGGCGGGGCGCCGCCGCGCCCGCCCGCCGCATCATTCCGGCGGAGGCCGGAATCCAGGGTCGGAGACGGCGAGCGGGGTGTTCCGGGACACGCCACCAGCGACATCACAGTCAGATCCGGCGCCCCGTCCCCCCACCCGGGAGGCGGGGCGCCGCCGCGCCCGGCCCCGCCTCGGTGTCGACGGCCTGTCCGGAGTCAGCGGACTCATGTGATTCTTATCCCAGAATCCGATAAGAACGATAAGACAGGGTAAGCTCTGTTGAGATGGAAGTTCGCGGTTGACCGTCCCGGATTGCCACCGCCGACTCATACGTTTCTTATCCTTAAATCCGATAAGAACGATAAGATAGGGTAAGCTCTGTTGAGATGGATCGCTTTGCCAACCCCTACCGTCCCGGGGCAGGTACGCCACCACCGGCACTGATCGGTCGTGACAGCCTCATCGAAGGTTTCGAGTTCACGTTGCGTCGCGCGATGGATTGTCGGCCGGGCAAGAGCTACATAACCATCGGATTGAGAGGGGTCGGCAAGACGGTTCTGTTGAATCGCTTCATCCGAGTCGCAGGAGATGTGGGGATGGAGGTTGGGTTCATCGAGGTGACCGAGGCGGATGACTTTCGCAGTCTCCTGTCGATCCGCTTACGGCAGACGCTGCTGGAGTTGCAGCGCAGACCGATTCGGGACGCGGTCCGCACCGCCGTCACCAGGGCGCTAGCGGTTCTCAGATCATTCACACTCCAACTCCCTGACGGATCATTGTTCTCGCTGGGGGTGGACCCGCTGGCCGGCCACGCCGACTCAGGACAACTGTCGGAGGACTTGACCGACGTGATGGTCGCTGTCGGCGAGGCGGCAGCCGGGTGCGGATCAGGACTGGTCCTCGCGATTGATGAGGCGCAGTACTTGTCAAAGGAGGAGTTGGCTGCATTGGTGACGGCGATTCACCGGACCACGCAACTTGATCTACCAGTCGTGTTGGTTGGGGCCGGGCTCCCGCAGTTGCCGGGCTTGCTCGGCGATGCAAAGTCTTACGCCGAGCGCCTCTTCGAGTTCCCCGTTGTGGGTTCACTTTCCGAAGCCGAAGCGGCCGAGGCGATCGTGCTCCCTGCGCGGGAGCAGGGCGTGGAATTCGAGCCGGCGGCCATCGATCGAATCGTCGCAGAGTCTCGGGGCTATCCCTATTTTCTCCAGGAATGGGGATTCCACGTATGGAACGGCTCACTCGCGAGCCCTATCACCAACGAAGACGTGCGATCGGTGCACGCCGCTGTGATCGCGGCGTTGGACGCGAGTTTCTTCCGCGTTCGCATGGATCGCGTTACTCCCAAGGAGCGTGAGTATCTCCGCGCAATGGCCGACCGGGGGCCGGGGCCACATCGTTCGGGCGACATCGCCGCGCAGCTTGGTGTCAGGAGCGAGTCGGTCGCTCCCCGTCGGGCGAATCTCATCACGAAGGGCATGATCTACAGTCCCGCGCACGGCGACACGGCCTTCACGGTGCCGCTGTTCGACGACTTCCTACGACGGGTCGGGCCGGAGTTCTGACGGGGCCGCAACCGTGTTGTGCGTCCGGGTGCAACGTCGCCGTTGGACTGCCAACCCATCTATGCGGTTCTTATCGGTGGATCGCGTAAGACCGGTAAGACGTGTTCAGGAGTTGTGTGGTGTGTCGACGCTTGAGGTGGGTCGCAGCTTTGAGTCCGAAGAAAGGTGGCAGATCGCCTGGACCCAAAAACGGGTCCCCCTCACGGCAACTGCCTACCGATGCAGTTCTTACCCGCGAATCCGATAAGGCCGATAAGGCGTAGTAAGAAACTTCAATTCGGGGCAGCCGCTCAGTCGGCGCGCTGGAGGGCGGCTTCGAGGTGGGGGGTCATGGGCTCGCCGACGGCGGCCATGTGGACCTCGTAGCGCATGGTGTCGCCGTCGACGGAGATGCGGCGCTCGACGGCGTCGACCTGCTTGGCGGTCGGCGCCAGCACCACGCGCCCGCCCTCGGGGCCGGTCCAGCCCGACAGCCTGTCGATGCCCGCTCGCAGCATCACGACCAGCCCGAAGTGGGTGACGGTCACCTCGCCGACGAGGATCTCGGCGATGCCGCTGGGGTGTGTCAGCAGCATCTCCAGGCCCCGGTCGCCCGCCGGGCGCAGGTAGCCCGATTCGGCGTGCAGCGGGGCGCCGTCGACGCCCTTGGTCCGCTGGCTGTAGGTGAGGAACGGCTTGCCGACGTGACCGATCGTCACCTCTTCGGCGTACTCGAACGGGGCGATGGTGGGGTAGTCGCCCCGGCCGCCACCCCGCCACGTCCCCAGCAGGGGAGCGAGATGGTCAACGGCCGGGTGCAACTCCACGAGTGTGTTCTAGCGCACGCCGGCGCATCGCGTCGTCACTCCACCGCAGTCAGCCCGGCGGGTCCGCCGTCACCTCGGCGAGTCCACTGTCATTCCGGCGAGGCCGCCGTCAGCCCGGCGGGTCCGCCGGCTGCAGGTACGGCCGGGGCGTCCGGCGGAACGGTTCCGCGAATGCCTAGAAGTCCATGTCGGGCATGCCGCCGCCGGCGGCTGCGCCGTCGTTCTCCTCGGGCTTGTCGGCCACGACCGCCTCGGTGGTCAGGAACAGCCCGGCCACGGACCCGGCGTTCTGCAGCGCCGAGCGGGTCACCTTGGCGGCGTCGATGATGCCGGCCGCGGTGAGGTCCTCGTACTCGCCGCTGGCGGCGTTCAGGCCGTCGGTGCCCTCGAGGTTCCGCACGTGCTCCACGACCACGCCGCCTTCCATGCCGGCGTTCACGGCGATCTGGTACAGCGGGGCCTGCAGCGCCCGGGCCACGATGCGGGCACCGGTCGCCACGTCGGGCTCGTCCATCTCGGCGGCGGCGGCCTCGACGGCGGTCTGCGCCCGCAGCAGCGTCACGCCACCTCCGGCCACGACGCCCTCCTCGATGGCGGCCTTCGTGGTGCTGACGGCGTCCTCGATGCGGTGCTTCTTCTCCTTCAGCTCCACCTCGGTGGCGGCGCCGACCTTCAGCACGGCCACGCCGCCGGAGAGCTTGGCGAGGCGCTCCTGCAGCTTCTCCCGGTCGTAGTCGGAGTCGGTGTTCTCGATCTCCTGGGTGATCTGGCGGATCCGCCCGTCGACGTCGGCCCGCTCGCCGGCGCCCTCCACGATGGTGGTCTCGTCCTTGGTGACGACGACCTTGCGGGCCCGGCCCAGCAGGTCGATCGAGGTGTTCTCGAGCTTCAGCCCGACGTCCTCGGAGATGACCTGGCCGCCGGTCAGGATGGCCATGTCGGCCAGCATCGCCTTGCGGCGGTCGCCGAAGCCGGGGGCCTTCACGGCCGCCGAGGCGAACGTGCCGCGGATCTTGTTGACCACCAGGGTGGCGAGGGCCTCGCCCTCGGTGTCCTCGGCGATGATCAGCAGCGGCCGGCCGGCCTGCATGACCTTCTCCAGCACGGGCACGATGTCGCGCACGGCGGTGATCTTCGAACTGACGAGCAGCAGGTAGGCGTCCTCCAGGACGGCCTCCATGCGCTCGGGGTCGGTCACGAAGTAGGGCGAGATGTAGCCCTTGTCGAAGCGCATGCCCTCGACGAGGTCCATCTCCATGCCGAAGGTCTGGGACTCCTCGACGGTGATGACGCCGTCCTTGCCCACCTTGTCGATGGCCTCGGCGATCTGGGCGCCGATCTCGTCGTCGGCGGCGGAGATAGCGGCCACCTGGGCGACCTGCTCCTTGGACTCCACGTCCACGGCCTGGTCGGCGATGGCGTCCACGGCTGCGGCCACGCCGGCCTCGATGCCCTGCTTGATGGCCATGGGGGCGGTGCCGGCGGCCACGTTGCGCAGCCCCTCGCGCACCATCGACCAAGCCAGCACGGTGGCGGTAGTGGTGCCGTCGCCGGCCACGTCGTCGGTCTTCTTGGCGACCTCCTTGACCAGTTCGGCGCCGATCTTCTCGTACGGGTTCTCGAGGTCGATCTCCTTGGCGATCGACACGCCGTCGTTGGTGATGGTCGGGGCGCCCCACTTCTTCTCCAGGACGACGTTGCGACCCTTCGGGCCGAGCGTCACGCGGACGGCGTCGGCGAGTTGGTTCATCCCGGCTTCAAGCGAACGGCGTGCATGTTCGTCAAAGGCGATGATCTTGGCCATGCTGGGTTTCCTCCGTGGAAGGTTGGTGTACTAGCACTCTCGATCTGAGACTGCTAGCAAGCCTAAGGGCGGCGCCGAGCGTCCCCAACATCCCCCGGCCCCTCGGTGTCCGTGCCCTGAGGCTCCGGTGTCCCCGGCACCGCCCCATGCGTTCAGTGGCTGCCCGGGCGGGGGGTCGCGGTGCCGCTCTGCTCCTTCGGCGCGGGCGCAAGGCGTCGCAGCCGGCCCCCCGGCCCCCCGCCCTCGGTTGTCGGCGGCTGTAGGGTCGGGACGCCGTAGGCTCGGCTTCCGAGGCGTGGCGAGGCGTGGCGAGGCCAGCTTGACTTGGCTTGACGCGACGCGGCTTGGCGCGGCTAGACGCTGCTCAGATAAGGCGGTGGTCAGGGGGTGGTTGCGCCGCCGGCGACTGCGGGGACGATGGCGACGGTGGATCCCGTCGGCACGCCGGTGGCGGGACCGTCGAGGAAGCGCACGTCCTCGTCGTCCACGAACACGTTGACGAACCGGTGCAGTGCGCCGGACTCGTCGACGATGCGGGCGCGCATGCCGGGATGGCGTGCCTCGAGGTCGTTGAGCACGTCGGCGACGGTGGCGCCCTCGGTGGCGACGGTGGCTGCGCCCGCGGTCAGGGGTCGCAGCGTGGTTGGGATTCGCACGGTGACACTCATGGCCGACCATGCTACCGGGCCACCCCCGGGCCATCCCCGGGTCCGTTGTCGTCGGCGTGCCGCCCGGCCACCCCCGGGCCGTCCTCGGGCCATCCCCGGGCCATCCGCGAGTCCGTTGTCGCCGGTGTGCTGCCGAGCCATCCCCGGGCCGTCCTCGGGCCATCCGCGAGTCCGTTGTCGCCCGGTGTGCCGCCGAGCCGTCCCCCGGGGCGTCCCCGGGTCCGTTGTCGCCCGGTGTGCCGCCGGGCCATCCCCGGGCCGTCCTCGGGCCATCCGCGAGTCCGTTGTCGCCGGTGTGCCGCCGGGCTATCCCCGGGCCATCCCCGGGTCCGTTGTCGCCGGTGTGCCGCCGGGCCATCCCCGGGCCGTCCTCGGGCCATCCGCGAGTCCGTTGTCGCCGGTGTGCCGCCCGGCCGCCCCCCAGCGTTGCTTCCGCAGCGGTGGAGTGCTAGCGGGCCAGGTCCCCCGCCGCCAGTTGCTCGGCGGTCAGTTGCTCCACGCAGGCGAGGGTGTCTCGCCGGGCTGCGTCGGGGCCGAAGCGGTCCGTCAGCGAGAGCACGGGTATGGGCGGCGGTGAGTCGGCGTCCACCTCGCCGGCGATCGCCATCACCGGCACGCCGAGCCGGTCCGCCAGCCCGTAGACGCCGCCAAGCACCTTCCCGTTGAACGACTCGGCGTCCGCCCGACCCTCCCCGGTGACAACCAGATCGGCCTCTTCGAGCCGTTCGGCCAGGCCGGTCTCCTCGGCCACCACATCGAAGCCCTCGACGATCTGCCCGCCCAGGGCAGCGAGGCCGCCCGCCAGGCCGCCGGCGGCCCCCCCGCCGGGTAGCTCACTCACGTCGACTCCGTATTCGGCGACGTAGGTGCCCACGAGCCGCTCCAGGCGTCGACGCAGGAGTTTCACCTCCGCCGCGGTGGCGCCCTTCTGCGGACCGAATGTCTCGGCGGCGTCGCAGAACCGGGTGCGTACGTCGCAGGCCACGATCAGTTCCACTCCGCGCAGGCGGTGGCCTGGCAGCAGCGCCCGCACCGCCCCGAACCCCCCGTCGGTGGTTGCCGACCCGCCGACGCAGACGATGATCCGCTTGGCGCCCCGCTCCAGGGCCGCCTCGATGAGTTCGCCTGTTCCGTAGGTCGAGGCGCTGAGGGCGTCGTTGCCGGCGGCGCCGCCGACGAGTTCCAGCCCTGACGCCCGTGCCATCTCGATGACGGCGACGTCGCCGGCTAGGCGCCACCCCGCCGTGACGAGGTCGCCGAGCGGATCGGTGACGACGGTCTGGCGGTTGGCTCCGCCGAGGGCGTCGAGGGTGCCTTCGCCGCCGTCAGCCATGGGGAGCGCCTCGGCGGTCCAGCCCGCCGCCTCCGCGGCCCGGCACACGGCGGCGGCGATGTCGGCGGCGGTGGCGGTCCCCTTGAATTTGTCGGGCGCAGCCACAAGTCGAGGTCTCCGCCCCGTCGACGGCGTGCCGGAGTCCGCCCGCCGCGCGCTGTGCGACCGGGCGCCGGAATCCACCCGATCGAGCCGCAGCGACGCGGCGCCGGAGTCCGCCGGCCGCGGGCTTTGCGACGGCGTGCCGGAGTCCGCCCGCCGAGGGCTGTGTGACGGGGCGCCGGAGTTCACCCGATCGAGCCGCGGCGAGGGGTTCACGTTTGCCGCCCTGCCGGTGGCCGTTGTCCCGCCGGGGGTTGCGGCCGAGCCCGGCTGGGTCTCAGCAGTTGGGCTGGGCGAGGTCGTCGGCGCCGATGTGGATCAGGACGTGGGCTTCGCCGGGGTCCGTCGGTGGGTTCGCCGGCATCGACATCACCCGTGAGGCGTCCACCGACGGGAGTAGGGACGTGACCACGCCGGCGGCCGCGCCGTATTGCTCGACGTAGTAGACGGTCGAGACGTCGGCGGCGGTGTCGGCGTTGACGGCCGGCAGCACGTTGAATCCCTGTGCGCTGAGCGAGGTGGCGAGTCGGCCGGCTGCACCGCACACGCTCGTGCCGTTGGCGACGAGCACTCGCACCTCGTTGCGTGGGGGCACCGGTGAATCCTGGGGCGGCACCGGGTCGACGATCATGTCGTCGGGCGCTACTGGCGGGAGTTCGGCGTCGGCCGCGGGAGGCGGTGCTGCGGCCGTGTCGGCCGGGGGTGGTGGCGTGTCGGCCGGCGGCGGCGTGTCGGCCGGAGGCGGAGGTGCGGCGGTCGTCGTGGTCGTTGCCGCCGTGTCGGTGGTCTGCACGGGGGCGTTGGTGGTCTCCGGCTCGTCGAGACCGCGCGCCAGGATCACCACGCCGATGACGAGGGCGATGACGACGATGATGGCGCCGCGCACGGCGTTCATAGGCGCGTGACCATCCTGCGGGACGACATTGAGGACAGGCTAGACGCGTCGCGCCGGCAGATGGGTAATACCTGAAGCATCTCGGGAGCGGTCGTGCGGATCACCGCCATGGGCCGGTGGGTCGCCGGTGGTGGGTCGCCGGTGGGTGCCGCCGTGGCCCGGGTGGTTCCCGGTCGGGGGGTTCGGTCTTCGGGGTGGTTTGGTGGGTGGTCGTCGTGGGGCGGGTGGTTCTTGGTCGGGGGGTTCGGTGTTCGGGGTGGTCTGGTGGGTGGTGTCCCGGGTCAGGAAATCTTGCTCAGGTCTAGGTTGGGTCTGATGGGAGGTGGTCTCCACCAAACCCAGGGCGATACAAACCGCCCCTGACCGCCTACCTAGCCGACCGAACACTCAAACCGAACCCGCCGAAAACTGAGCAGAATCTCTGACCCAGGACAGTGGTCGTCGTGGGGCGGGTGGTTCCCGGTCGGGGAGTTTGGTGTTCGGGGTGGTTTGGTGGGTGGTCGTCGTGGGGCGGGTGGTTCCCGGTCGGGGGGTTTGGTGTTCGGGGTGGTTTGGTGGGTGGTCGTCGTGGGGCGGGTGGTTCCCGGTCGGGGGGTTCGGTGTTCGGGGTGGTTTGGTGGGTGGTCGTCGTGGGGCGGGTGGTTCTTGGTCGGGGGGTTCGATGTTCGGCGCGGCTTCGTATATCCCGACCCGTTCACGCCCGGTTGACGTGGCCGTAGGCTGGGAATCGCCGCCCGAGTAGCTCATCTGGTCAGAGCACCGGTCTTGTAAACCGGAGGTAGTGGGTTCGACTCCCACCTCGGGCTCCCCGCGGTCCGCCTCGAACGGTTCAACCCGTCGCTGCCGCTCCCTGCCCGGTTGGTTGCCCGCACGTCTGGCTGGCGCTCGTTGTCCGCGTGCCTGCCCGCGTGCCTGTCCGGCTGGTTGCCCGCGTGCCTGGCGGGTTGGTTGTTTGTGTCCCTGCCCGCGTGCCTGTCCGGCTGGTTGCCCGCGTGCCTGGCGGGTTGGTTGTTCGTGTCCCTGCCCGCGTGCCTGTCCGGCTGGTTGCCCTTGCCCTGCCCCGCCGTCCAACCGTCGGGTTGGTGCCTGGCTGAGCGCCGGTATCGTTAGCACTCTCATTCGGAGAGTGCTAACCAAAGGGAGAGCAAATGAACCTTCAGCCCCTCGAGGACCGCATCGTCGTGCGGCCCAACGAGTCCGAGGAAGTCACCGCCAGCGGTCTCGTCATTCCCGACACCGCCAAGGAGAAGCCTCAGCAGGGTGAGGTGCTCGCAGTCGGGCCGGGCAAGCGTTCCGAGCAGACCGGCGAACTCATCCAGGTCGACGTCGGCGTCGGCGACACGGTCGTGTACAGCAAGTTCGGCGGCACCGAGATCACCGTCGGCGGCGAGGACCTTCTGATCCTGTCGGCCCGCGACGTGCTTGCCAAGATCGGCGCCTGAGCGAACCGGACCAAGCCGGTCCACCAGGCCGCAAACAATGCACGCCGGGTTGCACCGAGCCGGTACCCCATGGCGCACACGGGCGAACGCCCGGTTGCGTCACGGCGGTCCACCGGGTCGCACACCGGGCCCTAGACAAGGTCGCAAACAAGAAGGAGTCACCGACACCCCATGACCACCCTGTTGAAGTTCGACGACGACGCCCGTCGGGCCCTCGAGGCCGGCGTCAACCAGCTCGCCGACACTGTCAAGGTCACGCTGGGCCCCAAGGGCCGCAACGTGGTGCTCGACAAGAAGTTCGGCGCACCCACCATCACCAACGACGGCGTCTCGATCGCCCGTGAGGTCGAGATCGAGGACCAGTTCGAGAACATGGGGGCGCAACTCGTCAAGGAGGTCGCCACCAAGACCAACGACGTGGCCGGCGACGGCACCACGACGGCAACCGTGCTGGCGCAGGCGCTCGTGAACGAGGGTCTGCGCAACGTGGCCGCCGGCGCCTCGCCGATGGGCCTCAAGCGGGGCATCGAGAGCGCGGTCGCCGCCGCCACCGATGCCATCGCCGGCATGGCGACCCACATCGAGGACAAGAAGGAGATAGCCCAGGTGGCGGCTCTGTCGGCCGCCGACCCGGCCGTGGGCGAGGTGCTCGCCGACGCCATCGACAAGGTCGGCAAGGACGGCGTGGTGACCGTCGAGGAGTCCAACACGTTCGGCATGGAGCTCGACTTCGTCGAGGGCATGCAGTTCGACAAGGGCTTCCTGTCGCCGTACTTCGTGACCGACCCGGAGCGCCAGGAGGCGGTCCTCGACGACCCGTACATCCTGTTCCACCAGGCCAAGATCTCTTCCGTGCAGGACTTGCTGCCGGTGCTCGAGAAGATCATGCAGACCGGCAAGCCGCTGCTGCTGGTTGCCGAGGACACCGAGGGTGAGGCTCTGGCCACGCTGGTGGTCAACAAGATCCGTGGCACGTTCACGTCGGTGGCGGTGAAGGCTCCCGGCTTCGGCGAGCGCCGCAAGGCGATGCTGGCCGACATGGCGGTCCTCACGGGCGGCCAGGTCGTGTCGCCCGAGGTCGGCATCAAGCTGGAGGGCGCCACGCTGGACCTGCTGGGCCGGGCCCGCAAGGTGGTCGTCACGAAGGACGACACCACCATCGTGGAAGGTGCCGGCAACCGGGCCGATGTGGATGCGCGCATCCGCCAGATCCGCGCCGAGATCGACAACACCGACTCCGACTGGGATCGCGAGAAGCTGCAGGAGCGCCTCGCCAAGCTGGCCGGCGGTGTGGCGGTCGTGAAGGTGGGCGCTGCCACCGAGGTGGAGCTCAAGGAGAAGAAGCACCGCATCGAGGACGCCCTGTCGGCGACCCGGGCGGCCATCGAGGAGGGTGTCGTGGCCGGCGGCGGGACCGCCCTGCTGCGCTGCCGCGACGCGGTGGCCGCTGCGGCGGACGAGCTGTCCGGCGACGAGGCCACCGGTGCCCGCCTGGTGCACAGGGCCCTGGAGGCGCCGGCGAAGCTGATTGCCCAGAACGCCGGCTTCGAGGGTTCGGTGATCGTGCGCCGCGTGGCCAACGAGTCGGGCACGACGGGGTTCAACGCCGTGAGTGGTGAGCTGGAGGACCTGCCCGCAGCCGGCGTCATCGACCCGGCGATGGTCACCCGTGCGGCTCTGCAGAACGCCGCTTCGATCGCGGCGCTGCTGCTGACGACGGAGTGCCTCGTGGCCGACAAGCCCGAGCCGGCTCCCCCGATGCCACCCGGCGGTGACATGGGCGGCATGGGCGGCATGGGCGGCATGATGTAGCAGCCGTCGGCGGCGCCGCCCTCGAGGTGGCGCCCGGCGAGCGGCGCCCGAGGCGTCGCCATCGATCCAGATGAGCAGCCCCCCGAGACCGGGAAACCGGGCGGGGGGCTGCCCGCGTCCGGCCCCGCCCCGGTCCCCCACCCTTGCCGTCATCTGGGGTGTCTCGATCCGGCAGGCGGACGTGCGGTTCCGCGCCGCGGAGTTGCCGTTCGGTTCGGTGGATGCGTGGTTCGGAGCGGCTGGGTTGCGGTTCGGTTCGGTGGATGCGTGGTTCGGAGCGGCTGGGTTGCGGTTCGGTTCGGTGGATGCGTGGTTCGGAGCGGCTGGGTTGCGGTTCGGTTCGGTGGATGCGTGGTTCGGAGCGGCTGGGTTGCGGTTCGGTTCGGTGGATGCGTGGTTCGGAGCGGCTGGGTTGCGGTTCGGTTCGGTGGATGCGTGGTTCGGAGCGGCTGGGTTGCGGTTCGGTTCGGTGGATGCGTGGTTCGGCCCGGCGGAGTTGCCGTTCGGTCCGGTGGACGGCTGGTTCCGTGTGGCGGACGCGGGTGTTCGCCCGGCGGAATTCTGGTTCCGGGCGCCCGACGCGTGCGCTCGTCCATTCGATGGGTGGCTTCCTGTGGCCGACCCTGCCGGCTTGGTCCCACCTTGCGCCGCGGTGGCCCGCCGGCCGCCTCTGGGCCGGTTCTTGGGGCGCGGGTCGGGGGCCGTATCCCAAGTGCCATCGGGCGCTCGGGTGAGGATGAGCCAGTTGTCGTGCAGGCGCCGGTGGCATGTGCCGCAGAGCAGGGCGAGGTTGTCGATGTCTGTCGGCCCTCGGGCGGGTTCGGCCCACGGCATGATGTGGTGGGATTCGCACCTGGCCGGTTCGTCGGCGCAGAGCACGCACCCACCGTCGCGCGCCAGTAGGGCGCGGCGTTGCGCATCGGTTGCCGTGCGCTCGCCCCGGCCGTGCCACAGCGGCTCGCCATCGCCGGAGAACAGCACACCGAACAGTTCTGCGTCACAGGCGAGGCGTTCGAGCTCGCTCTGGGGGATCGGCCCGACGCCGGGAATCTCGCAACGCCCCTGAGGATCCTGGCCCGATATGACGTCGGCCGACGCAACGATCACGATCTGGTGCCGCGGCGACACCGGCAACTGCCGCCGCCGCGTCGGTTGTTGCCCTCGCTGGTCCGGCTGCGGGCGTGGGCCTGATGTTCGGGCAGAACCGTCGGCGACCGCCACTCGGTCTCCCGCCCCGGACGCCGACTCGCTTGCTCCGGCGGGTTCGTTCTCGCCGGACGGCTGGGACTCGCTTGCTCCGGCGGGCTCGTTTTCGCCGTCCGGCTGGGACTCGTCAACTCTGGCGCGCTTCCTCCCGCCCACCGGTCCCGGTTCGCCATCTGCAAGGCGACCGCGCCCACCGTCCGGTTGCGACTCCCCGAGGAAGTCGCCCTCACCGTCCAATTCCGGGTCCTTGAGTAATACGTGCTCGGCCTCCTCGGCGTGCCCGATTCGAGATGGCCGGGCGGTGCCTGCGGGTCGAGCGGTGTTCTCCGGTTGGGCCGTGCCGGCCTCCGGGGCGGCGCCATCCGGCCGGGCGGTGCCTGCGGGTCGCGCAGTCTTCTGCGGTCGGGCCGTGCCGGCCTCCGGGGCGGCGCCATCCGGCCGGGCCGCGTCGGGGGAGTGGCCGTTCCCCGGCGTTCCGCGAGCCACCGGCCAACCTTCCTCGACGACCTCCGCAGGCTGGGGTTCCAGGCCCACGGCGATCGCGAGAGCGTCGAGCCGCCGCTGCTCGGGACTGCGGCCGTTGGGGTTGTCCCGCCCGCCCTCGGCCCGCCAGATGCGATCGGCGATGCCGTTGATCAGCGACCGGAACTGCGCGCCCAACACCCTGTCGAAGGCGGCATGCGCCATGAGCATCCCGTCGTCGCCGTCGCCGAAGTGCAGGCGCCGCCGCCGGCGTTGGCGCAGGTGCTGCTCGTGCAGGTCGACCGGGTCCTGATTCCGCTGGATCCACGACTCAACGTGGCGTCCGGCCCGATCGGCCGGCACCCGGGCAACCTGCGCCAACAACTCGGCGTCACCGTCAACGGCCTCCGCACTGGTGACGGTGGCCGCCCGGGCCAGCGTCTCGGCGTGCTCGACGGAGATCTCCCCGTCGGCCAGAGCATCGGCGACCTTCGGCATCTTCGCCAGCGCTGCCGCCCGACGCCTCCGCCGCCGTGCCTCCCGTTGCGAGGAGCCCGCATTGCGCCGCAGCACCTCCACGGCATCGACCCCGCCGTCGTCCAACCGCTCCAGGGCGGTCACGACGCGGGCCTCCGCCGCGTCGGCTCCTGCCCGTGCCCGTCCCAACGCCACCACCAGCGACCGCAGCACGTCCCGACCGACGCCCTCCAAGCACACCGCCCGCAACTCCGCCAGCAGTGCATCCACCAGCACCACCACCCGCCCGGCTCCGTCACGTGTCCCGACGAACACGACCTCCGGGCCAACGTCCTCCGCACGAGTACCGACGCTCCCGTTGCCGGCCGCCTCCGGCTCCCGCCGGGTGCTCCCGTTGCCGGCCGAGCCGGGGTTCTGCCGGGCATTCCCGTTGCCGGTCGTCCTCGCCTCCTGGCGGACCCCGCCGCCGACTCCACCGCACCCCTCGGTTCCCATGCCCCGAACAGTACGGAGGGGGTGCGACAGTGGCCCTGGCCCAGGGCGTCCCGTGTCGGGGTGGGTTCCGATGCCCGGGACAGCACCGGCGGCGGGCGGCAGTGGCCCTGGTCCTAGGTCCGCTGTGCTGGGGTCGATTCCCATGCCCCGAACAGTATGGAAGGGGTATGACAGTGGTCCTGGAGTGGGGTGCGGCGTGTCGGGGTGGGTTCCGATGCCCGGGACCGCCCGGGCGGCGGGCGGCAGAGGCCCTGGTCATGCACCCCACGGCCGGACGAGAGGAGGAGTCGACGTTGTCGCCGCATGAGACACGACGCCTCAAGTAGCGCGAACGGCTAATCGGAGTTGCGCGATCGACTCATCGAGGTACTGAGGGCGGGGGCCGCAACGACGCTCACGGAGAGCCTCCCGCCCTTCGAGCGGCCGGTCTACCACCCTGTCGACGAGCTGGTTCCACACCGGTGCGGTGCGCCTCGACGATTCGACGATTCGGTGGCCTGCCGGGGCGGCAACAAGGACGGGCAGCTCGACGTCCCCACCTCCTAGGCCGCACCAGCCCCGGCGCAGCCGCCATCGGACACCAACGCCCAGTACTACATCTCATAATGGGCACCTATAGACTGGCCCGGCGCATTCGGGGGCGGCGGCTCCCCTCTTGGTCTTCGACCCTGAAGTCACCCACCAGGAGGAGGAGTCGACGGGGACACCGAGTGACAGGCAACGTCTGGCGCTGCGCGAGCGGCTGATCGAGAAGTTGGAGGAAGGGCCGGCGACGACGCTGATGGAGAGTCTTCCCCCCGTGGACTGGAACGAGCTGGCCACCAGGACCGACTTGGCGGCCCTCGAGGAGCGCGTCAACGCCAGGTTCGACGTGGTCGATGCCCGGTTCGACGCCGTCCGGGCCGAGTTGGGCACCAAGATCGACGTGGGTCTCGCCGATGCGCGCGGCGAGATCTCGGAGTTGCGCGGCGAGCTCACCAAGCTGGATGGCCGTTTCGCCAAGGTGGATGGCCGTTTCGCCGGGGTCGACGGCCGCTTCGACCAGGTGGATGGCCGCTTCACCAAGCTGGATGGCCGTTTCGACCAGGTGGATGGCCGCTTCACCAAGGTGGATGGCCGTTTCGCCGGGGTCGACGGCCGTTTCGCCGGGGTCGACGGCCGTTTCGACCAGGTGGATGGCCGCTTCACCAAGCTGGATGGCCGTTTCGACCAGGTGGATGGCCGTTTCGACCAGGTGGATGGCCGCTTCACCAAGGTGGATGGCCGTTTCGCCGGGATCGACGGCCGTTTCGACCAGGTGGATGGCCGTTTCGACCAGGTGGAGGCCGAGATCGACAAGCTACGGGGCGAGACGAAGCTCAGCATCGCCCGCCAGACCTACGTGATGCTGGTGGGCATGGCGGCTCTGATCACCCCCGTCTACCTCGCCCTGTTCACCGGCGCCGCCGGCTGAGCCCGGCCCGATCCGCCGACCCCGGCCCGATCCGCCGACCCCGCCCCAGCCCCGCCGGCTGAGCCCAGCCCGAACCGCCCAACCCCCGCCTCAACCCCCGGTCGCCACCGACCCACCCCCGCCGGATTCCGCGAATTCCCCCGTATCGGCCCCCCGCGGTTGGTCCGCCCCACTCCCCGCGGTAGGAAAGGAGCACTCTTTACGGAGGGAGGCGCCGTATGCGTGCGCTGTTTCGAACCGTCGTCGTCGCCGCTGTCGTGGCGGGCGGGCTCCTGGTGGCGGTCCCCGCCGCGTCCGCCCAGCAGTCCGGCGCCCAGGAGTCCGCCACCGCCGACCCCACCGACGGTTGCACCATCGAGGGCGCCATCGCCGGCGTGTTGCCGTCGGTGTTCCAGGTGGTCACGGACCGGGGCCTCGGCACGGCGTTCTACATCGGCGGCGACGAGTTCCTGACGGCCGCCCACGTGGTGGCCGGCGCCACCGAGATCAAGGCCCAGAACGCCCACCACACCCTCGACCTCACGATCGTCGGCGCCGACCCCGCCGCCGACATCGCCATCCTGTCCGCCGCCACCGATGACCCCGACCAGTCCGGCGACGCGGCCCAGTCCGCCGACGATCCCGGAGAGTCCGTCCCCGAATCCCTCGAGCCCCTCACGATCGGCGACTCGACAACCCTCGACATCGGCGAGCGCCTCATCATCGTCGGCTACCCGCTGTTCGAGCGTGTCGGCGACGCCTCGGTCACGCTCGGCGTCCTGTCGGCCCGCGTCGCCGACCCGGACGCCGACTATGTCACGTCGCTGCAGACAGACGCCGCCATCAATCCCGGCAACAGCGGCGGCCCCATCATCGACATCTGCGGCAGGGTCGTCGGCATCGTCACCTCCAAGCTGGTGGGCGCAGCCGTGGAGGGCATCGCCTACGCCGTCGCGCAGACCACGTTCGCCGAGGCGATGACGCGGGCCCGCGACCTCGGCCCCGAGGACGTGGAGGCCACCATCGGCGCCTGGACGGTCCTCAAGTACAGCGACGGCACGCTGGGCCTGCGCAGCATCGCCAACTTCCACGTGTACACCCATTGGCCCCGCGACGGCGGCGATCCCCCCAGGCTCTTCGCGTTCTGCGGCGACACGGGCAACCCGGTGGTGTTCATGTGGTGGGACGTGGAGGAGCTCATCGGCGGCGCCATCTCCCGGCGTGTGTCGGTCAGCCTGCAGTTCAATTTCGGCGAGTGGCAGCGCGAGTACTGGGTGGATCTGACGAACGCGGACAACCTCGACCCCCAGTACGCGGTGTCGAGGGACGCGTCGGGTTTCGTGCGCTCAGCGGGCCGCGACCGCGACAACCGCGTGTCCATGTGGGTGGCGGGCCAGAACAACGAGCCGATCGGCATCGCCCGGTTCCGCGTGGGCGGCCTCAGGAACGGCCTCCAACAGCTGGGCTGCTGAGCCTTCAAACATACGCGGAACTCGCTGGTCTTTGACAATACGCCTCTGAGTCACTCTGCCCGCGCCGGCTGAGCGACCCCGCCGCCACTCCCGCAGGCTGAGCGACCCCGCCGCCACTCCCGCAGGCTGAGCGACCCCGCCGGTTGAACGGGCCGGTGGCCACCCGGCCGCGGCACGGACCCTGAGCGAATCACCACCAGTCACACGGTCGCCCGGCGGTGTCTACTAGGTCGCGATAAGGGTCTCGGTGCGGCCCTCGACGCGGCCCAAGCTCTGCGCGAGTTCGATGAGAGCGGTCGTGTGGGCGGCGAAGCCGGTGGTCATCTCGGTGCGGAGTTTGTCGTCGCCTTCGGTTATGGCGGTGCGGAGGTCGGCGAAGCCGGTGGTCATCTCGGTGCGGAGTTTGTCGTCGCCTTCGGTTATGGCGGTGCGGAGGTCGGCGAAGCCGGTGGTCATCTCGGTGCGGAGTTTGTCGTCGCCTTCGGTTATGGCGGTGCGGAGGTCGGCGAAGCCGGTGGTCATCTCGGTGCGGAGTTTGTCGTCGCCTTCGGTTATGGCGGTGCGGAGGTCGGCGAAGCCGGTGGTCATCTCGGTGCGGAGTTTGTCGTCGCCTTCGGTCATCTCGGTGCGGAGTTTGTCGTCGCCTTCGGTGATGGCGGTGCGGAGGTCGGCGATGGCCTTGGTCGCGGCGGCAAAGCCTTGTCGCATGTCCCCACGGCGGGCGCGGTCGAAGTAGATCGTGAGCGACACGCTCAGTCCGACGAGCGCAATGATTACGTGTTCCATAATTGTTCTCTCCGAGCGTAGTCGTCGGCAGTGCGTACTGCGAGGCGGTGGACGTGCTGGGGGAAGCTGATTGGTACATCTTGAAGTCCATCTATGATATATGACAAATATCGAAACTGCACCATTGTGCGATTCTGTCCCTGCCACGGTCCGAGCGACGTCCCTGCCACGGTCCGAGCGCTGTCGCCGCCACCGTCCGAGCGGTGCGGCGGTGATGTTGGCGGGGGCCCTCACCCCCATCTACCTCGCCCTGTTTGCCGGTCTAGGCGGCTGAGAGGTCGCGCCGGCGCTAACGCACGCGGCGCTGGGGGTGCCCCGCCGGACCCCCATAATCGACGAGAATCACTCTATCGGGAGCAGCTATACTCATCCGCGGCACTCGGAAGCGCCGGCTTCCCCCTTGGCCTTGTGCCCTGACGGTCACACAAGACGAGGAGGGGGCCGACGATGGCGCCGACCGAGGCGGAACGGTTTGAACTGCGAGAGGGATTACGCGATGTGCTGGGGGAGGGGCCGGTGACGACGCTCATGGACAGCCTCCCGCCCATGGACTGGCACGAGCTGGCCACCAAGACCGACTTGGCGGCTCTCGAGGAGCGCATCGACGTCAGGTTCGAGGCGCTCCGCGCCGAGTTGGGGGCCAAGATCGACACGGGTCTCACGGGTCTGAACGCCAAGATCGATACGGGTCTCACGGGTCTGAACGCCAAGATCGACACGGGTCTCGCCGAGATGGACGCCAGGTTCGAAGCTGTGGACGCCAAGTTCGAGCGCGTGGACGCACGGTTCACCGAGATGCGCGGCGAGATGAAGTTGGGCCTCGCCAGACAGACCTACGTCGTCCTGGCCGGTGTGGCGGTGATGTTGGCGGGGGCCCTTACCCCCATCTACCTCACCCTGTTCACCGGCGCCGCCGGCTGACCGCTCCCCTGTGACACCCTTCGAACACCTCGGGGCTCGCCGGGATCGGAAGGCCTCCGGTTCCGAGTTCGAGCGCCTTTTCAGGCGCCAGACCTACGTGATCCTGGTGGGTGTGGCGGTGATGTTGGCGGGGGCCCTTACCCCCATCTACCTCGCCCTGTTTGCCGGTCTAGGCGGCTGAGAGGTCGCGCCGGCGTTAACGCACGCGGCGCTCGGTGCGCCCCGCCGGACCCCATAATCGCCGAGAATCTTTCTATCGGGAACATCCATACTCACCTGGAGTTCTCGGAGGCGCCGGCTTCCCCCTTGGCCTTGTGCCCTGACGGTCACACGAAACAGGGGGCAGTCGACGGTGACGACGACGGAGACGAAACGGTTTCGATTGCGGGAACGACTGCACGACCTGATGGAGGAGGAACACGTGACGACGCTCATGGACAGCCTCCCGCCCATCGGTTGGGACAAGCTCGCCACCAAGGAGGACCTGGAGGCCGTCGAAGAGCGCCTGAGCGCCAAGTTCGACGCCAAGATCGAAAAGGGCCTCGCCCGAACGACATACGTGATCCTGGCGGGCGTGGCGGCGGCGCTGGCGGCGGCCATGATCCCCATCTACGTCGCCCTGTTCACCGGCTGACCGAACCCCGGTCTCGCTTGGAGGTGCCTGCTCGGTCTCGCTTGGAGGTGCCTGCCCGGTCTCGCTTGGAGGTGCCCGCCCGGTCCCGCCCGGCTCACTGGCCCGCCGGTACCTCGCCCGCCGGTCTGCGGCGCCCCGCCCACCGGGGTTGCCTCGGCGGGTCCCGTCCCGAGGACGTCGGCTGGGGGAGATCGGAGACCCGTGCCTCCGGGCACCCACTCAGGACACCGGCCAACCCTCCGATCGGGCCCGCGGTCTCAGGCCTGCTCGTGCGCGGCGCCGCTCCTGCCGCGTTGAGTCCGCCGGTGGGTCCGAGTCCGCGCTCGAGGTCGAGCGTCCGTGTGATCTCCCCGGTGTGCACGGCACAGGCGACCGTCCGGCGTGACCGAGGGTTCCGGGCCGCTTGCCGGGGTGCAGGGGCGTTGGCGGCATGGGGATCAGGCACATTGCCCGTGGCGCGTCCGGTGTAGCGGGGGTCGGGGGCGGTGCCCCAGGCGCCGTCGGGACTTCGTGTGAGGATGCGCCTGTTGTTGTGCAGCCGGCGATGGCAGGTGCCGCACAGGAGAGCAAGGTTGTCGATGTCGGTCGGTCCCTCGGCGGGCTTGGCCCACGCGACGACGTGGTGAGACTCGCAGCGGGACGGCTCCTCGGCACAGAGAACGCACACACCGTCCCGGGCGATCAGGGCTCGGCGCTGCGCGTCGGTAGCGGTGCGCTCGCCGCGGCCATGCCATAGCGGTTCGCCCTCGCCCGAGAACAGCAGACCGAACAGTTCGGCGTCGCAGGCGAGACGCTCGAGCTCGCTCAGGGGAATCGGGCCAACCCCCGGAATCTCACAGCGACCCTGCGGATCCTTACCCGAGATCACATCGGTGGAGGCCACGATCACGACCTGGTGCCGCGGCGGCACCACCAGAGGCCCAGTCGCGGGCTGTGGCCCGGGTTCGCGGGGAGTGGCCGGCGCCGGCTCATCCCCGGGTTGGGGCCGAGGCTCCCGGGGAGTTACTGGCACCGGTTCCTCCGCGGGCTGTGACCCCGGCGCCCGCGGAGCCAACGGCGCCGGCTCATCCCCGGGTTGGGGCCGAGGCTCCCGGGGAGTTACTGGCACCGGTTCCTCCGCGGGCTGTGGCCCCGGCTCCAGCGGAGCCAACGGCGCCGGGTCATCCCCGGGTTGCGGCCGAGGCTGCGCCGCCGGTTCCCGCGCCGCCGCGACGGACGGCTCCGACTCGAGGCCGACGGCGATGGCCAGTGCGTCCAACCGGCGCTGCTCGGGGCTGCGGCTGTCGGGATTGTCCCGCCCACCCTCGGCCCGCCAGATCCGGTCGGCGATGCCGTTGATCAACGACCGGAACTGCGCGCCCAGCACGCGGTCGAAGGCCGCATGCGCCATCAGCATCCCGTCGTCGCCGTCGCCGAAGTTCAGCCGCCGACGCCGGCGTTGACGCAGGAGCTGCTCGTGAAGGTCCGCCGGATCCTGGTTGCGCTGCGTCCAGACCTCGATGTGCCGTCCGGCCCGATCGGCGGGCACCCCGGCCACCTGCGCCAGCAACTCGGCGTCACCGTCGACGGCCTCGGCGCTGGTCACCCCGGCGGCGCGGGCCAACGCCTCGGCGTGCTCGGCGGAGATGTCCCCTGCCGCCAGCGCCTCGGTGACATTGGGCATCTCGGCCAGCACTTCCGCCCGACGCTTGCGCCGCCGTGCCTCCCGCTGTGACGAGCCCGCATTGCGGCGCAGCATCTCCACCGCGTCGACCCCGCCGTCGCCCAGCCTCTCCACGGCGGCCACAACCCGGGCCTCCGCCGCATCGGCCCCCGCCCGCACACGCCCCAGCGCCGCCACCAACCGACCCAGCACGCCCCGTCCGGCGCCCTCCGGAGCCAGCGCCCGCAACTCGGCCAGCAGTGCGTCCACCAGCGCCGTCACCCGACCCGGCCCGTCGCACGCACCGACGACGACCACTTCGGGCGCCACGTTCTCAGCGCCCCCGGGCCTGGCCGCGTCGGCGAGCTCGGGCGGCGACGTGGGCCCCGCGGCGCTGGCCGGCACCTCGGGGCGAGGCGTGGCACGGTCCGGGGCGGTCGGTGCGGCCGTTCCACCTATTTCCATATTCCGAATAGTACGAGTGGGGTGTGACAGTGCCCCCGGCGGCGGTGTCGGGAGGGGAGTGGCCGGCGGCGGCACCGAGAGGGGAGTGCCCGGCGGCCCGTCCCCCCGGCTGGACGTGTCGCTGACACCCCTCGCCCGGCCCGCTTCCCAGGATTGTTTCCACGATTCGAACAGTACGAACACGGTGTGACAGTCACTGCTACCCGGCCGACCCGCTCTGCCCCGGCCGACCCGCTCTGCCCCGGCCGACCCGCTCTGCCCCGGCCGACCCGCTCTGCCCCGGCCGACCCGCCCCGTCGAGTCGTGGTGAGGCGTCGCGGGACGCGAACTGACATGGTCTCCCGCCGTGGCCTGCAGGCGGAGGAGGGCACGACGGCCTTCCGTCGCCTGTGCGGCGGCCGCCACGATGTTGCTGGCGGTGGCGGGCTGCTCGGGCGATTCGCCGCTCTCGGGGACCGGGCACAGGGGCCCACGCTCGTGGCCGACAGGTCCCAGCCGGTCGGGGAGGCGGCGACCCCCACCACCACCAGCAGAGCCCTGGATCCGATGCCGGCCCCCGCCCCGGCCACGACCACGACGACAACGACCACGACGACAACGACCACGACGACAACGACCACGACGACAACGACCACCACGGAACCTCGAACCACCTGGACGCTGCTGGCCGGCGGCGACGTCCTCATGGACCGCTCCGAGCCGGCCGGCATCGACCCCTTCGAGTTCATCGACCCACCCCTGGCCTCCGCCGACCTCGTCGTGAACGCCGAGATGGCGATCAGCGACCGCGGCACCCCCGTCGGCAAGGAGTTCGTGTTCCGGGCCCCGCCCTCGGCGGCCGCCACGATCGCCGCGGCCGGCGTCGATGTGGCCAGCCGGGCGAACAACCACGCCGGCGACTACGGCCCGAAGGCCCTGCTGGACACGATCGAACTGCTGGAGACGGCCGGCGTGGTGGCGCTCGGCGCCGGAGCCGACAACGAGGCTGCCTACCGCATCGCCCTGTTCACCGGCGCCGCCTGAGCAGCGGAACCCACGCGGGACCGCCTCACTCGACAATAGTAATCCGTACTGCCTAAAGTCCCCCATAGACCGGGGTCGGTAACGATTCGAGGGGGAGATCGATGCTGCTCACACCTACGAGGTATTTCCGGCGGTTTTCGCAACGGCAAACGGTCGTTGATGCGTGTCGGGTTCGGTCCACCCGGCGGCGGCTCGCTCTCCTGGCGGCGGCTGCTGCGCTGGCCACCCTCAGTACGGCGGCGGTCTCCTCGTCGGCAACTGCGCAGGCCGAGGACGGCACCGACGTGGTGCGCATCGTGGCCCGCAAGCTCGCCGACGACCGCATCGAGTTCGGGCTGCGCCAGTTGGACACGGCGGGCAACCTCGACGACCCCATGTTGCCGAGCTCGCGCTTCTTCCCCGCCGACGCAACCGTGGGGCGCTGGCTGCGGAGTTCGCCGCTGACCGTCAGCGTGGCGGCGACATCGACCCGTGCCGCAACCGACGTGGTGGTGCGCATCGTGGCACGCAAGATCGACGACGGTCGGGTGGAGTTCGGCCTGCGCAAGGTCCAAAGCGACGGCACCCTCGGCGGCACGCTCCTGCCGCGGGTCCGGTTCTTCCCCACGACCGCCGCCGTCGGCAGCTGGCTGCGAAGCTCACCCATCTCGGTGATCACCACCCAGCCGGCCGCGGTGACCCCCACGACCCGTTACAGCAGTGTTGCCGTTGGGAACTCCCACGCCTGCGGGTTGCGCTCGGATGGGGCCATCGCCTGCTGGGGCGACAGCTCCGTCGGTCAGGCGATCTCGCCGTCGGGACGGTTCACCGCCGTGACCGCGGGCGACTGGTTCTCGTGTGGCCTGCGCACCGACGGCACCATCGCCTGCTGGGGGGACGCCTACGTGCGAGGCGACGACCTGCCGACCGGGCGGTTCACCGCCGTCGATGGCGGCTTCACGCACGCGTGCGCCTTGCGGACGAACGGCACGGTGGCCTGTTGGGGCACCAACGACGACGGCCAGACCGATGCGCCCGGCGGGCAGTTCACTGCGGTCACCGCGGGCTGGCACCACTCGTGCGCGTTGAGCTCCAGCGGCGCCGTCACCTGCTGGGGCAACAACGGGGACGGTCAGTCCAGCGCTCCCAGCGGACAATTCACAGAGGTCTCCGCCGGTGGCTGGCACACGTGCGGGCGCCGCACCGACGGATCCGTCACGTGTTGGGGCAACAACACGGACGGGCAACGGAACATGCCGTCGGGGCAGTTCAGCGGGCTCGCCGCTGGGGGCTGGCATACGTGCGCACTGGGGGCGGACAACGCGATTGCGTGCCGCGGGTCCAACGCAGAGGGTCAGGCGAATCCGCCGAGCGGGCAGTTCAGCGCTGTGTCGGCGGGCTATTCGCTGTCGTGCGGAGTCGGCACCGATGGTGGCATCCGCTGCTGGGGCGCCGACCAGACGCAACGCTTGAGCGGCCGGTTCACCGCAATCGGCGCCGGCGAGACCCACCTGTGCGGCGTGCGCACCGACAGCACCATCGCCTGCGCCGGGAGTTACTTCGGCACCGGGCATCTGGATGCGCCGAGCGGGCAGTTCACTGCGGTTTCCGGGGGCCTGGAGCACACGTGTGGCCTTCGTGCCGACGGTTCCATCGCGTGCTGGGGCGCCGATCGGGTCGGCCAGCTCGGCGCTCCCTCCGGACAATTCACGTCTCTCAACTTGGCATTTGATCACTCCTGTGGACTGCGAGACGACCGAACGATCGTCTGCTGGGGTGACAACACTCACGGCCAGGCCAACGCCCCGGCCGGCAGTTTCACTGCGGTCGCGACGTCTTTCTCCCACTCGTGCGGTCTGCGCCTCGACGGCACCATCCGGTGTTGGGGCCCCAACAACCACGGGCAGGTCTCTGCGCCGAGCGGCGAGTTCACCGCGGTCGCCACCGGCCTCGATTTCTCGTGCGCGCTGCGCACGGATGGAACAGCCGCCTGCTGGGGCCAAGATGACGATGGCCGGACCAACGCTCCGAGCGGGAACTTCACCGCGATTGCGACCGGTGGGGTCCATGCGTGCGGCCTGCGCGCCGATGGAACCGTTGCCTGCTGGGGCCGCAACCCCAACTTCGACTTCGGCCAGGCCGACGCGCCGAGCGGGCAGTTCACCGCTATCACCACCGGGAATGGGTACTCGTGCGGCCTGCGCAGCAACGGCACCATCGGCTGCTGGGGCCGGACGCCCGTGGTCGGGCTGCCCGGCAACGTGCTCTTCACGAACAGCTGAAGCGGTCTGCCGACCGGGCCGCATCCGCACGTTCGATCGGGGTGGCGGACATGACCCCCGCCTACGTCGCCCTGTTCACCGGCCCCGCCGTCCGACCCACCCCTGGCCCAACCACCGGGCCCCGCCGTCCGACCCACCCCTGGCCCAACCACCGGGCCCCGCCGTCCGACCCACCCCTGGCCCAACCACCGGGCCCCGCCGTCCGACCCACCCCTGGCCCAACCACCGGCCCCGCCGTCCGACCCACCCCTGGCCCAACCACCGGCCCCGTCCCCCGGTCCCACCACCAGCCCCGCCCGACACCTCCCCGCGCCCCGCCGGATCCCATAATCGCCGAGAATCTGCCTATCGGGATCATCTATACTCGTCCGCAGCACTCGGAGGCGCCGGCTTCCCTCTTGGCCTTGTGCCCTGGCGGTCACGCGAAACGGGGAGGAGGCCGACGATGGCGCCGACCGAGGCGGAACGGCTTGAACTGCGAGAGGGATTACGCGATGTGCTGGGGGAGGGGCCGGTGACGACGCTCATGGACAGCCTCCCGCCCATGGACTGGCACGAGCTGGCCACCAAGACCGACTTGGCGGCTCTCGAGGAACGCCTCGACACCAGGTTTGAGGGCGTGGAGGCCGGATTCAAGGGCTTGGAGGCCGGATTCAAGGGCGTGGACGCGAGGTTCGAGGCCGTCGAGGCCCGGATCGACAAGGGCCTCGCCAAGCAGACCTACATAATCCTGGCGGGCGTGGCGGCGATCGCGGCGCCCGTCTACATCGCCTTGTTCATCGCCCTGTTCTCCGGCGCCGCCGGCTGAGGCGAGCCCACGTCATCCCCGCGGTCGCCCTTGTTCAAGCTGTGCGGCGCCCCGTCTCCGCGATCCGGTCGCGCAGCAGTTCCCAGGTCTCGGTGCTGTCGGAGAAGGCGGGCATCTCGGATTCCTCGCCGGAGGGTTCGACGATGAGGATCTGCGCCGGTCCCGTCGGCAGGATCTCGATCTCGATCTCGAAGCCGTTGGAGGCCCACTCGATTTGCACACCACCCTCCGACGTTGGGACGGTCCATGGTTCGGGCCCCGCCGGGCAGACTGCATTGAGCACGGCGACCGCTCGTTTCACCGCACTCTCATGGATGGGCTGGGCCCCATAGCCGTCCCAGTCCGCGCCGAGGGAGAGAAAACTCTCGAGCCGGCTCACGGGCGAATGGAGCCAGGATTAGCCATGAGGAAGCGCTGACACCGTTAGAGCGGTCTCGCGTCGTTCGGGTCCGAATGCTGGGTCAGTCGTGGGTGTCAAGGTCTCCGACGCTCCGGCTGGTGCTTCTCGGCATGACTCGATCCGACGCAGACAGGAGTGTCCAACTGGCGAATCCTGACCATGTGCTCGGCATCTGAGGGAACCGCTTCGAGGGAGCCACGCCGCAGCTTGAACACGATCGAGCCGGCGCAGTGTTGTGGATTGATCGAACCTCGATGGCAATGAGTCGCGACCTCCGTGCAGATTATTCGGCAGTCGAATGCCGCTGCTGCGTGGAGCGTCTCGAGTGCCGGATGGGAAGGCCGGCGCCCGGCACTGACAACGACGTAGCGCGGATCCACGGCTGCGAGCAACTCGCTGAACCGCTGCAGCTTCGCTCCATGATGCGGTAGCAGGAAGACGTTGGCGGAGATTTCCATGCCCGATCCGAGCAGGTCGGCGACGGCTTCGTCGTCTATGTCGCCGGGAATGAGAAACCGATAGCCGGCCAGTTCCAGCCTCAGTACAACACTCGACCTGTTGACCGAACCTCCGACGGCTGTGTCAAGGACCTGATGGTGGGTCGGCGCCAGTGCGACCCAACCGATGGTTCCGGCGTGGCCGACTTCGCCCCGAAGCGCGTGCTTTGCCCGAGCGCCGACCTCGTCAGCTGCCGAAAGGATGCTCCGGAGAACGGCCTTGACGCGGGGCTGATCGGTCGGGCGCGGAGACACCGACATGCCCGCGTTCATGTAGAGATTCGTCGCACTGTTCCCAAAGCGCCGAAGCAGTTCGTGGACGCCCCCACAGTGGTCCAGATCACGATGAGTGACCACGACGTCGAGGCGCACGGGGTCCAACTCGGCGAGCAACTCAGCCGCAGGTCGGACGCCGCGTTGCGGGCAGTCGACAACCACTGCCGAATCCGCGTCAACGGCCACAGTCGCGTGTGCTTGGCCGACGTCGAGAAAATGGACCGCCGAACGCAAGTCAACTCTCCTGGCCATCGTCCAAGCCGAGGATCATGTCGTCCGCGAGATGGGCTGTCCGGTGGAACCTGTACTGCCCGGATTGCGGTTGGCCGGTTAGTTCGAACGTCGCGCCCTCCTCAAGATGCCAACCGGGCATTTCTTCCGGTAGTCCCACGATGAACCCCTCATCGGGTCCGCCCTGCACCCAGATACGGACGCTCGTACGCTCGACGTCCATCACCGCACCTGGCGCTTGATTGAACTCACCGAGGCGAACGTCCCCGCCCACGAAAGGCAATCGATCCTCGTCGACGCGAACCCTGCCGTCGGGGGCCTGGAACCCGGCCATGATCCGGTCGATCGCGCGAGCAGTCTCATCGTCGATCTCGAACGCCCTGCGCGCCAACAACTCGGCATCATCGACCAACTCCGGAAGATCGGAGGCCCGATCCGTCATCTGCGACCCCAAGTCCGCGAAGTCGCGCTCGTGACGGTTGTGCCAGTCGAAGGGGAGGGGGATCTGCCGCAGGACGTCGAGGCTGATCCGCTTGGTCGTCGCGCGCGATTGCACGAAGCAAGAGGCAATCGATGTCGAGAAGAGTGCATTCAGTGCAAGAACGGTCCGCTCCTCGGCAATAGCGACGTGCCAGAGGTTCCCGGGCACGATTCCCGAGGAGTCAACGGCGGGACGCAGCCGCCACGGGTTGTCGGCGAAGCGGTCGGCCTGAACGAGGAGCTTCGGGGCGGTGAGCAGATCTTCCACTCGCTCTGCGGAGGCGGGAAAATTCTTGCTGGGCTCGGACACCCATGTGATCGACTCTGGGTCGACCGTTCGATAGATGTCCACAGAGGTGCCACGCGCAAGGAACGGGACACCGCGGCCCGACGAAGCCGGAACTGGCCGACCGGACTGAGCGATTCCCGCTCTCAACCTCGCGACCTCCCCCACTGTGAGGTCCGACGCAGTCAAACCGTCGGCGGGCCCGCTGAGAAGATCCGCAGTCTCCGGGACGTGTTCAACCGACTGGAACTGCACGGCGCCGCGATCGAGGAAGCCCTCCCGATGCTGGCTGCCGGCAGTCAGCCACCGGAACGCGAAACTCGAGCGCGTCGGCGTCCTTGCCTTCTGCGCGAACACCACCGCAGCCGGGAACCGGGCGTCGGGTGCGAACATGTCGCGGGGCAGGCGCCAGACCTCAAACAGGTTGCACAATGAAGCAACCTCGAGTCGTGAGGCACGGTGTTGCCTCCCGCTCAACCAGCTCGCGGGGAGGATGCACGCCAGCAGGCCACCGTCGGCCAGAGCGGTGACAGCTCTGTCGAGAAATCGGGTTGCTTCTTCGGCTTGAGAACCCTTGGGGTTTCGCCAAGGTGGATTTGTCACCCACACCGTCGGTGGCGCGGGCAGGTGCGTGGTACCGACAAGGGCATCGCGCCGCTCGATCCGCCATGAGTTTCCCAGAGGGAGAGACGACACAAGGAGCGAGAGTTTCGCGATCTCTACTGCGACCGGCTCGATGTCCGAGCCGTAGATGTGAGTCTTGAGCCAGCGATGGGTGTCTTCGGGAGACCACTGGCCCGGCGAGAGGTTCTCCAACCGCTCCTGGGCCGCGAGCAGGAGATTCCCTGACCCGCACGCCGGGTCCACCACGTACCTCTCGTCCGGTGGGATCTCCTCGATGGGCAGACAATCGAGAATCCTCGAAGCGAATCGCAGATCCGTGTGGAAGATTCCGAACTCTCTCTGCAACTGCCGTGTCAGAAAGAGTTGCTCGTACACGGCGTTGATCGAGCGGGCGTCGATCGCCGAGTAGTCGACGTCCGCTCCGAGTTCGCTCAGCACTGCATTGAGCAGGGTTGGGTTCTCGATCTGCCATGTCGCGAGGCCTGAGAAATAGTCGCCGTGCCGTACGAGGACAGCATCGACGACGTTGTGAAGAGCGATGTCTCCGAGGCGATACTTGTCCCGAACGATCACTGCGGCAAGTGACGCGATGACCAGCCTCGCAGCGTTCGTGGGTTCCACGTTCTCCCCGAGAACGAGCGCAAACGATCGCTCCAGCCGCGCCTTGATCGAGTCGATCGATCGATCTCGCGCAGCTACAAGTAGTTGCGCGTCGATCGGGAACAGCGTCAGTTGACGTATGCCTGCCTTCGCGGCTCGGATGGCTCGCGGAGCGAGCGCGGCTGCCAGATCGGACCCCCGGAGTGCCGGAATCTCGTCCGAGGAGATTTGCCGTACCCACTCCGTCCTTCGCTTGTCCGACGCAACACGGTAGAGATCGAGATCGCCGGTCGGCCCCTCGATCAGGGCGAACGGCGTTGCCAGCAGGCGTGCCGCTTCGAGCAACTCACCGACACCGGCTCGCGGCGCGGTGAAGCCCGAGATCGCGCTTGTCCGGAGATCCTGCGGGGCCAGATGCGTGAACGCCACGACGTCGGCCATCACGCCGCTCACAGGTGCACTGATGTCATCCTGGCGGAGTTCTGCCGAGTACCCCACTTCTTGGAGCGCTGCGGCAAGGCGAGCGGAGACCGTCATCTACGCGCCCTCCGACCCGGAGTCGCCACGCTGTTGTCGCAGAACCACGACACCCGGCCAAGATAGCCGGGCTGTCGGCCCGGTCCCGAGATCGGTAGAGCGTCGCGAGTACATGTCGACCAGTGTGCGCATGAGGTGTGACACTCCCAATTTCAGTCAGGGGTCACACCAAGCCTCCCCGCGCCCCGCCGGAGCCCAATAATCGCCGAGAATCACTCTATCGGGATCATCTATACTCATCCGCAGCACTCAGAAGCGCCGGCTTCCCTCTTGGCCTTGTGCCCTGACGGTCACACAAGACGAGGAGGGGGCCGACGATGGCGCCGACCGAGGCGGAACGGTTTGAACTGCGAGAGGGATTGCGCGATGTGCTGGGGGAGGGGCCGGTGACGACGCTCATGGACAGCCTCCCGCCCATGGACTGGCACGAGCTGGCCACCAAGACCGACTTGGCGGCACTCGAGGAACGCCTCGACACCAGGTTTGAGGGCGTGGAGGCCGGATTCAAGGGCGTGGACGCGAGGTTCGAGGCCGTCGAGGCCCGGATCGACAAGGGCCTCGCCAAGCAGACCTATGTGGTCCTGGCAGGCGTGGCGGCGCTCGCGGCGCCCTTCTACGTCGCCTTGTTCATGGCCCTGTTCTCCGGCGGCGCCGGCTGACGGACCCCCGTTTCGTCGGAATTGTTATGATCGACTGAAGTTCTCGGAGGCGTCGGTCTCCCCTTTGGCCTTGTGCCCTGACGGTCACATCAAAGGAGGGAGTACGAAGATGACGACGACGGAGACGAAGCGGTTTCGACTGCGGCAACGACTGAACGGCCTGATGGAGGAGGAACACGTGACGACGCTCATGGACAGCCTCCCGCCCATCGGTTGGGAACGGCTCGCCACCAAGGACGACTTGGCGGACCTCGAGGAGCGCATCGACGCCAGGATCGACAAGCGCATTGCCAAGCAGACCTACGTGCTCCTGGCCGGTATGGCGGCGATGTTGTCGCCCTTCTACATCGCCTTGGTCATGGCCCTGTTCTCCGCCGGCGGCTGACCGCTGCGGCGCCGGCCGGGAACGCACGCGGCGCTGGGTGGGCGCTGCTAGCCTCGCCGCTGCGCCACGGGAGGCGGGGTTCACTCCGTCGCCTTGCCGTTTCGGTTCGATGTCCGGTGTGGCGGCCGGCGGGGTTTCCCGCCCGGTCGGTTGCGCCGGGTTTTCGGCCCGAGGGGGGATCGTCCCGGACCCATTTCCGGTGCCGGGTCCTCGTTGCGGCGGAGCGCCGTGACGGGCGGCGTCACAAGGGTGTTGCTCGCAGCGGTGCCGGGGTGTAATCTAATGGTCCTGTTGGAGAAGAGGCAGCCGTTTCGGCGCGCGCGCCGTGGTGTCTCTAGGAATCAAGGGAAGGAACCCAAGCGAGATGAGAAAGATTCTGACCAGCGTCCTGAGTGTCGCAGGTCTTTTGGCTGTGGTGTTGGCGCTGGCCTCCAGCCCCGCCTCGGCCGCCAAGGAAGTGATCACGGTCCAGACCGCGGATCCGGGTCAAGCTGGAATATACACCGTGAGTTGGGAGACTCAGGGTGGCTGCGATCCCGGAGAAGGGACGTCGGGTGCGAGCGGGTCGATCAGTCTGACCGTGACCGACTCAACACCGACCGACGACACCGCGAACACGGGTGCGCAGCAGGAGACCGGCGTCGTGACCGACGACGTCTGCAACTACTCCTGGGACGCGACGTTCACGAACGCCGCCGGCGCTGGCTGCATCGTCGGCACCGGCACAGATGGCGCTGATCCGGTCGCCCCCGCCGATGCCACCAGCGTGATCACGTTGACCACCGGCGCCTGCGCCACGACGGGCAAGCTCCTCGTGACCGTGAAGGCCCCCGGCGACTACGTCGGGGACTGCATCTCCGCCGGTCCGGAGGAGACTCCGGACACCAGCGACGACTGCGACAACACCGGCGACGGCAGCGAAGACACAGGCACCCGTCCGGCCGTGGCAGACGACGTGGACCATCCCGCTGATGTGGGTGCCGTCTCGGCCACCACGTTCACGATCACCGCCACGCCGCAGAAGGTCAACGGCAACGACGTTGAGGGCTGTGAGGCCGTGAGCGAGGACACCGAGATCAACTACGAGAACACGCCCAACCTGCAGGAGGCCACACTGACAGTGGTCGACCAGCCGCTCGGCGGAGCTTCCTGTATATACACCGTCACTGCTGTCCCGCCTGCCGGGTTCGCCGCCGGTGCCGGCGGGCCACGCGACACGTCAAACTTGCAGAAGGACGTGAACCCGAGTCAAGACGGCCCGGACGGAACGTCCGGCAACGATGACGACGGTGATCCAGTGCCCCTGCCCAGCGCCCTGCTCGTGTCCATCGCAGACGTGAAGGTGTACCTGGTGCAGAACGTCATCGGCGACGCCGGTGGCGCCGGCGCCGAGTACAAGTACGAGGCCCCCTGCGGTGCTCCCGGCCTGCCCGGCGCCCTGAGCAGGGTCCCGGAAACCGGTGGTATCTCCACCATCGCGGGCAAGACCGTGGTGGAGCTGCGGACGGGCCGCTTCAACATCAGTGAGGCTCTGCCCGACGGCAGCGCCGCGGACGGCACGGAAGCCACCGCGCTGAACGAGAAGGGCGAGGCCTGCGAGGCGACCGTCTCGGTCTCGGGCGTCCCCGCGCACTGCTCGGTCAGCCACAACAGCCCGGCCAGCCTGGCCTCCGCCAGCGGCTCGGTGATCATCGAGGTCACCGTCGACTGCTCGGCCCCGGCAGCCCCGGAGCCACCGGTTGAAGAGCCGATGGACGACATGGGCGGCGACGACATGGGCGGCGACGACATGGGCGGCGACGACATGGGCGGCGACGACATGGGCGGCGACGACATGGGCGGCGACGACATGGGCGACATGGGTCCGCCCGAGGATGTTGCCACCGGCTGATCCAACTCTAGATTCCAAACCCGAGGGGGCCGGCCCAGCGCCGGCCCCCTCGCCGTTTTACCCCTCTGGATTCCGGCTTGCGCCGGAATGACGTGGGAACCGCCCGGTGCCGCCCGCCGTCGTTCGGTCCCGGTGCCGCCCCGCCCCCGGACCCGCCTCGTCGTCTCTTTGTCGGATTGTTCTGCTCGCGATATTCTTCGCGGCACGGGAGTTTTGTCTGCTCCCGGTTGGCGGGGAGCCCCATGACACCGACACCGGTGCCGACTCGTCCCGGATGCGGGACTGCGAGCGACAGGCAGAGCACCACTGGGGGACCCCGTGACCGCAAGCGACGTGAAGACCGCGATCCTGCACCGCAGGCTGACTGAATCCATGGGCGAGGAGACCGCGACCGCCCTCATGGAGCGCCTGGTGCCCGACTGGGCCGAGGTCGCCACCAAGTCCGACCTCAACGAACTCCGCACCGAACTGTGCGGCGAGATGACCGAACTCCGCACCGAACTGCGTGGTGAGATGACGGCCATGGAGACTCGGATCTCACGTGATCTGCGGACCATCATGTTCATGATCGTCGGGGTCGCGTTGGCGTTCGTGGGAACGGTCGTCTCGATCGTCGCCTCCGGAGCACTCACCCCAAGCTGACCGACACGGCTCGACGCGCCGAGGGTTCTCCCGCCTCGAGAGGCCGGCCCAGCGCCGGCCCCCTCGCCGTTTTGCCCTCCAATCCCGGCTATGCACCAATATTGATCCCAAAGGATAGGCCTGTAATTACAAAATATAGCCTGACCTGCGAATTTGTGATATCGTGTGCGTGTGTCAGAGGATGACGCGGCGAGAGAATCAATGCGGGAGATGGGTCGCTTCGTCGGGGCATATGCCGATTTCGTGGATGTCAACCGAACGGAACATGACTTCCTCATTGACTTCGCAGTGAGCCTGTTGCCGACGGCCACCACCGGATTCGGAGCACCGGACAGGATTCCCGCCACAGCAGTCGCACGCATCCGCCTCCACCCACGAGTCGCCTTCACGCTTCGATCCCGGCTTGATGACGAGATCGGCGCTTACGTTGAGTCTTTGCCGCCTATTTCACCGCCGCCCGAAGGAGGTCACGATGCCGCAGGTTGAAATCATTTTCACCGGTGAACCACCACCGCCAGCGCAATGGGATGTCACGACCGACGATCTGGCGCATTGGCCGGAATACGACGTGTGGGAACGTGACATCATTCTTCGAATGATGAAAATGACCACCGAAGAACTAGATGCGGTCATTCCTCGATTCAGTCTGTCTTGGTGATTAGCAGCCGTAATAACGGATCACCCACGGGCACCGGCCGTGTGGCTCGCTCGACCACCAACTCCCGCCACGTCAACCGACGACCCTGCACCCCAAGCTGACCGACCGCCGGCGCCCCCTCGCCGTTTTGCCGTCCTGGCCTCCCGCACGCACTCCACCCCCGCCGCCACCGCCACACGCCAACAGTCCCCGCCCGTTCTGCCCGCAGTCGCGATCCCGGTCCAACTATTGACAAGTTACTAGCTATTTTGTTATCTTTCCTGCATCTTGTGTCCGGGTGAATGGGTGCGGCTGAGCCGGCGGTGACGGCGACGCGTCTCCCGGAGGCGGGCTACAATCCCGAAGGAGCGACCATGGAACATGCACTCATCGCCCTCGTCAGCCTCAGCGTGACACTCACGATCTACTTCGACCGGGTGCAGCGCAAGGACATGAGGACCGGGTTCGCCCGGGTCGACAAGCGGTTCGAGCAGATCCAACTGCAGATCGACAAGCGGTTTGAGCAGGTCCAACTGCAGATCAACGAGTCCAACAAGCAGGTCAACGAGTCCATCGGAGGACTCACCAAGTCGGTCGTCGAGCTCGCCCGGGGCGTGGGCCGGGCCGAGGGCCGCACCGAAGTCCTCGTCACCACCGAGTAGTCCCCCCGCCGGGCGGGCGGGGCGGATTTTGCCTGTGGAAACGTGGGGAGTACTGTCGTCATTCCTGTTCGAGTGAGGCAGACCGCCCGGCACGAGTCGCCGGGAGCCTCGAGAATCCAAGGCAAGGACGGCAAGCGAGATGCGAAAGATCCTGGTCGGCGTCCTGAGTGTCGCCGGTCTGCTCGCCGCGGTGCTGGCGCTGGCATCCAGCCCGGTCGCCGCGGTCAAGAACGTGATCACGATCACGAGCGCCACCGAGGCCGGTGTCTACACCGTCACGTGGCGCACCAAGGGCGGCTGCAATCCCAACTTCGGCACGACCGGCGCGTCCGGCGCGACCGGGTCGGTGACGCTCACCGTGGTCGACTCAACGCCGAACGACGACACTGCGAACGTGGGCACCGCGGTGGAGACCGGCGTCGTGATCGACACCATCTGCACCTACGAGTGGGAGGCGGTCCTCGCCAAGCCCGACGGGTCGCGCTGCAAGGTCACCGTCCCCAGCACCGGCAGCGCCAGAACCCTCGTGGCGGGCGACTGCAACTCCGTCGAGAAGGTGACGTTCACCGTGGTGGGCTACACCGCCCCCGCCTCCGGGGGCAACGCCGCCGTCCCCCCGACGGCCGCCGTCCTCGGCGCCATCAAGAACACCACGTTCACGGTGACGGCCACCGAGAAGGTGCCGTCCGGCGCCAAGGCCGACCCGCAGTGCGCCACCGTCAGCGACGAAACCGAGGTCAGCGACGCCGGCCACACCCAGGTGGAGTTGACGCTGGTCGACGCCACGTTCAGCGGCCGCAACTGCACCTACACCGTGACGGCCGCCCTGCCCGCCGGCTTCGCCGCCGGCGCCAAGGGCAGCAACAGCGCTGTCGTCGTGATGAACGGCCCGCCAACCGCCAACACCGACCCGCCCGACAACCGCGCCACGGTCGGCACGGCGCCCGCCACCACGTCCACCACCGCCCTGAACGCCGACCTCGCGGTGACCGTGGCCACCCGCACGGTCTACCTGGTGCAGAACGTCATCGGTGACGCCGGCGGCGTCGGCGTGGAGTACGACTACAGCGCCTCCTGCGGCGCACCCGGGCTGCCAGGCGCCTTGGGCGCCACGGCGGGCACCGGCGGCATCATCTTCAGCCCGGCGATGGCCGTCGTGGAACTGCGTACAGGCCGCTTCAACGTCAGTGCCGCAATCGGCGACTTCACCACCGACGGCACGAAGGCCTACGCCCTGGACGAGGCGGCCGTGGCCTGCGAGGCGGCCGTCACGGTCTCGGGCGTGCCCGCCGGTTGCTCGGTGGAGCACAACTCGCCGGTGGATCTCGTGAGCGCCGGCGACACGGTGATCATCGAGTTCACCATCGACTGCACGTCACCGGCCGGTGGGGGCGCCACGGTCGACGTCGGCGGCGCGGGCGGCGAGCTGGTCGACACCGGTGACACCGACGCCACCGACGCCGGCGAGGGCATGGAGGTCGCCGACGGCGACACCGACGACATGCTCGAGATCGACGACGGGGGCCGCAGAGGTCCGCCGCGGGACTCGGCCACCGGCTGATCCGACTCCGGATTCCGAACCCGAGGGGGCCGGCGCGGCGCCGGCCCCCTTGCCGTTTTCCAGGACCCTGCATCCCCTAACCCGGCGGGGTCGACCACTACGCTGAATCCACCGTCGATTCCCACCGCACCTCACCGAGGGAGCCCACCGCCGTGTCGAGACTCCGGCACTCCAGCACCGCACTCGCCGTCCTCGCGCTCGCCGTCGCCGCGCCCGCGCTCGTCACGGCGCCGGCATCCGCCCAGGACGACACGCCCCCACCCTCACCCGAGTTCTTCATCTTCAGCAACGTGATGACCAACCCGGCCACCGACAGCAACAACGACGGGGTGCCCGACACGCGCTGGCAGGTGCAGGTCACCGCCAACGCCCTCGGCAACTGCGTGCCCAAGCGCGCCGCAGCGTCGTACGCCTCCACGTGGTTCAACGCCGGGGGGGAAGTGGGGGCTTCGCTCAGCACCGGCGAATGCGTCTTCCGCATCTCCGCCAAGGTGCGGGTGGAAGCACGCCCCGACTGCACCTATCGCGCCGAACTCGGCTGGGCCGCCAGTGACGGCACCGTCAACGGCGCCTACCGGGACGGCAGCGTGATCACGTCCAGCCGGCCCGGAGACGAGAGGCGCCTCGCGATCCGGCGCGACGCCGGCTCCGGCTGTGCGAGGGCCAACCGCACCTACTTCGTGCTCGGCAGCGAGAGCATCGTGGAGGAGCTCCCGGGCACCTCCGCCGACCGTGACCTCATGGCCCGCGCCCGCCGGGCCGCCACCCTCGGCACCTTCACCGTGCGGGTGGAGCGCGAGCCCGGCTCGAAGGCAGTGGGCTGCGACGTGGCCACCACCTTCACTGTGCGCGGCGACGCGTCCAGTCTGCCGCAGGAGTTGGGGGCCACCGGCGACCGCTGCCCGGCCAGGGCGTCGCTCGTGTCGGTCCCGGCGCACCTGAAGCGCCCCGAGGGCGGCTACGTGGAGTTCGACGCCGCCCTGCCCAACATCATCGTCGACCTCACGTCGCTGGTGCGCATGGAGGCGGCCCGCGTCGCCATCATCCAGGACGTGGCCGGCTCGGACAACCGCGGCGAGGCCACCTACGCCATCGCCCGCTCCTGCGGCGGCGTGGCGTTGGCGTCGGTGCCGGCGCAGGCCACCTCCACCCCGCTGTACGAGGGCCGCTTCACGGTGCACTCGCCCGACGCCCCGCAGTTCGGGCCCGTGGGGATCTACCCGGCCGTCGCCACGTCCCACAACTCCTCGGTCGTCGTTGGCTGCGCCGTCAGCGTGACCGTCACCCGCCTCGCCGCCGGCTGCACGGTGGCCGGCGGCAATACGCAGACGCTCACCTGGACCGCCGCCGACCCCTTCCCGCACTTCGACTTCGAGTTCGACATCGGCTGCGGTGGAGCGGCGCCACCCACCGCGCCGACACCCCCGCCGCCGACGGACGACTCGTCCCCCACGACCCCCGACGACGGCGCGGCCGTCGTCGAGCCGGGCACCGACACGGTGCGGATCGTGGCCCGCCGGCTCGAGAACGGGAAGATCGAGTTCGGGCTGCAGCAGCGCCGCGACGACACCACCTGGGGCGGCAGGCTGCTGCCGAGCGCGCGGCTCTTCCCCGCCGACGCCGAGGTGGGGGACTGGCTGGTGAGTTCCCCGGTCACCGTGAGCGCCGGTGAATCGGCCGATGCCCTGGCCTCCGACGTGGAGTTGCGGATCACCGCGCGCCTCGTGAGCGACGGCCGGGTGGAGTTCGCCTTGCAGCAGCGCCTCGGCGACGGCGCATGGGGCGACCTGCAGGCACCGGCACGACGGTTCTTCCCCGCCGGCGCCAGGGTCGACCGCTGGCTTCACAGCTCCGTGATCGCACTCGCTCTCTGAGGAAGCCGCCGGCAAACCCGCCCCGCCGGCAACCCGCCGCAGCCGCCGGCGGCGGGTGCCGCGACCGGTCGCGAATATCTATCGATCCAGGCTCGGCCATCCCCCAATCGCCGGGAGGCCAACACTACGCTGACACCACCTGTACGTATTCTCGAATGTCGGGTTGCCCGAGCCCGGCAAGGAGGGCGCGCCGTGACTCATCTACGACACCTCACCCGGCTGCTGGTGGTGACCGCATTGCTGGCGACCGGCTTGGCGTTGGCCGTCGGTTCGCCGGCCGGGGCGCAGAGCACCATCAGGGTCTTCACCTTCGAGAGCGAGGAGACCGACGCCGCCTGGGAGGTGCAGATCTCGGCCCAGGCGCTCGGCGGCTGCATTCCCTCCGGCGCACGGTCCGGACACGTGAGCGGCTGGATCGCGCCGGGCGGGCAGGACGGCGAGGTGCTGGACCCGGGCGTGTGCAACTACCGGATCACCGCCGTGGCGCGCCAGACGGCCAACCCCAACCAGCTGTGCACCGCCGAAGTGAAGTGGGGCAGCGGCGGCACCTACGCTGCCTCGATCACCACGGCCAATCGAGGTACGGAGACGACCGTCGTGGCCCAACACGTCGGCGGCACCACGCCGACCTGTTCGGCGCAGGCCGTCCTGGCCATCACGATCGACCCCGAGGAGGTCGTCGAGGCGCTGCCCAAGACCGCGCAGGACTCCAACCTGCAGGCTCGGGCCGAGCGGGCCGCGGTCATCACCGAGTTCCGGGTCAAGGTGATGCCCAAGGCCACGTCCGTCAACCGCAGCGGCTGCAACCAGACGCTGGACTTCTTCGTGCACGGCGACGGCGAGGATGCGGTGAAGGCGCTGGGCTCCATCGGCGCGGGCGTCACGTGCGAGTTCACGATCACGGTGACCGAGGCGCCCCGGCCCTTCGTCATCGCCAAGCCCAACGGCACGTCGTTCAGCACCGCCGACAAGAACGTCAACACCGGGCAGATCGAGATCGACCTAAGTGAGCACGTCCGGCTGCCCTATAACCGCATCGTCATCGTCCAGGACGTCACCAACAATCCGGGCAACCAGGGAACCGCGGCCTACAAGATCACCAGCGTCTGCGCCGGTGTGGCCGCGCTGCCGCCGATCGCCACCGCCGGCGGGTCGGGCATCTACACCCTGCCGGGCGGCCAGACGGTGGCCAGCCTGCACAACGGCCGGTTCACGGTGCACTCGCCGAACTTCGCCAACTTCGGTCCCGGCGCCTCCTACGGGGCGGTCGCCACCAGCACCACGTCCGACGAGATCGGCGGCTGCTCGGTGACCGCCACGATCAGCGGGCTGCCCGACGGTTGCACCCTGACCGGGTCGGCCTCCCGCACGCTGACCTGGACGGGGGCCAACCCCATCCAGAACTTCGACTTCGAGTTCGACATCTACTGCGGTGGAGCGCAGCCGCCGGCGCCCGAGGTCCCGCCCCCGACGCCGCCTTCGACCGGCGACTCGTCGGGGGCGTCCACGGACACGTCCACCACGGGCACCGCCCCCGAGGCGGCCAGCGACACGGTGCGTCTCGTGGCCCGCCTGCTGGAGAACGGGAAGATCGAGTTCGGTCTGCAGCAGTGGCAGCACGATGAGACCTGGAGCGACCGGATCTTCCCGAGGGCACGGCTCTTCCCGGCGGAGACCGCTGTGGGCCGCTGGCTGGTGAGTTCGGCCATCACGCTCAGCGTGTCCGACTCGGCCACCGACTTCGCCGACGACACCCACGTCCGCATCACCGCCCGCAAGCAGGCTGACGGCCGGGTGGAGTTCGGCCTGCAGCAGAGCGACGACGGCGGCACCACGTGGGGCGAGCGGACGCTGCCGACGCGCCGCTACTTCCCGCCCTCGGCCACGGCGCTCCGCTGGCTCGGCAGCTCCAACATCACCGTCGACAGCTAACCGCTCCAACACCAACGGCCCGCTGCGCCGGCTGCCGCCAAACGGCGACCGGCGCAACGGGCCGCTGGCATTTTGGGCGTTGAACGCCCGCGACGTGCTCGGCGTGCCGCCGGCAGCGAGTCCGGGGCCCGGCAGCCGGGAACGGCTCTGGCCGGGATCGGCCCTGGTCCGAGGTCAGCGAACGTTGTCGACGGCGTCGGCTGTGTCCTCGACGTCGTGGGACCGGGTGACTTCTGTCGAGTCGGTGCCCGGCAGGACCACCTCCACTCGGGGGTTGCCCATGAACACGGGGATTCTCCCTGCGCTGATTCCCCCTGCCGCCGCGTCGATTGGCGCCGGCGTTATCCGGTGACCTGAACTGTGGCGGGTCGTGAGATGCGCGCCGTGGCGCTGAAGGCGACCAGGGTGATCCTGGCGGTCCCGATCCGGACCCCCCGGATCATCGCCGCCGAACCCTGCACGGTGACGTCGACGAGCCGGTTCGGGTCGGTGCGATCGTAGGCCACGTCGAATCGGGTGGCGGCCTCGGAGAAGTAACTGCTGATGTCGATGGCGACGGTCTGCCCCACCCGCACGACGAGTTGCGGGCCGTCCCCGACCGTTGTCAGTAGGACCTGCGCCTCGGTCTTCACCGCAACCGTGAATTCGTGCGCCACGCGGCCTGCGTCGTTGGCGGCCGTCACCGTGATCGTGTACGTGCCGAGGGCGTTCCCAGAGAATCTCACGCGCCCGTTGCTGTCCACCGAGACCGGGACGCTGGCGGGCGCCGACGAGGTCACTGCCCAGCCCTGGACGATCCCGCTGAAGTAGGCGGTCGCACTCACGGTCCCTGAGTTCCCGACGATGAGGGTCTGGGCGGGAATGTTGGCGGACACCGCGGGCGGCGCGGTGACCGGTTCGGTCGCCAACGAGTACAGGGACTGGTCGTCGGGTGGCCGTGTCTGCGCGGGCAGTTCCTCCTCGGGCACGCCCGGCGGAGGAGGCGCGGGCGCGGCGGGGGGCAGTTCCTCCTCGGGCACGAACGGTGCCGGAGGCGTCGGCGCCGGCGGTGGCGGCGCGGGTGCGGGCGGCGCGGGTGCGGGCGCGGGCGCGGGCGGTGCGGCCACCTGGCTCCCGTCTGCGGCTGTCCCCACCCGGACCGTGAACGTGTGGGTTGCAGAACCGCCCGGGCCCGAGGCCGTCACCGTGACGCTGGCAGAACCGTCGGACACCGGCGCCACGATCAGCATGTCGGGCGGCGACACGCCGGCTGTGGCCACATCCGTGTGGGACGACGCGGCGGTGAAGCCGTCCACGGGGCCGCTGAAGAACTTCGCCGCGAACAGGGCGTGGGCCAAGCCGCCGGCGTCCATTCTCAGGTCCGGCATGGTCCCTACGGCGACCGGTGGCGGACCCGAAGGCGCCGGCGGCGGTTCCTGCTCGTCGGCCGTCGGGATCGCCGGTTCCGTGGCGTCGACCGGTGCGGGAGTCTCGGGAGTCACCGGGCCAGGGGCGGGCGCCGCGATCGTGGTGGCAGTCACCGGCGGGGCGTCGGCGACGGGCGGCGTCGCAGCCTCCGACGTGGGCGCCGGAGCACCATCCCCGCCGGTCGATCCGACGCCGTCACCGGCCGATCCGCCGTCACCGCCGTTGTCCAGTCCGCATTGGGCGACCAGCAGCACACCGGCCGCCAGCATGGCGACGAGGCGGGCATGCCGAGTGAGCGGCCTGTGCCGGACCGCGGCCCCCGTCGATGAGCGGCGCCGCCGCGCGAGGCCAAGCTGAACCGGGTCTACACGGTTACTGGCCGCACATGCCGTTCTCGGGGCGGCGAACATGTGCTCGAAAATACCCGGCGCCGCGTGCCGGCTGCGTGATGCCGCCGGGGCTACCAGAGCACGCGTACCGGGAAGTCCCCGAACGCGGTGTCGCTCGTGATGAGGGTCAGGGACTCCAACTCGGCCTGGGCGGCCAGCATCCGGTCGAAGGGGTCGCGGTGATCGGCCCGGTAGCCGCCGGCGTGCAGGCCGTGACGGTACGTGACGGGAAGGTGCCCGAAAGCGTCCGCCGCCACCAGTTCGTGAAAGCGCGAGACGGCCTGCTGGTGCGCGGCCAGGCGGCCGAGTCGCATCTTGGTCGCCATCTCCCAGGCGCTGGCGGCACTCACGAACACCTTGGACTCGGAGTCGGCGATCGCCTCGCGGGCGGTGACCGGCAGCGACGGGTCGTCGGCCCACCACCACAGCAGCGCATGCGTGTCGAGCAGCAGGCGCCTCACAGCGTGCCCCACGCCTCGAGTTCCTCCGCGGGGAGCGGTTCGAAGAACTCCGGACCGACGACCAGGTCGGGGAGCCTGCCGGGACGCCGGCCCGTGCGGTCCGGTGCCAGCGGCATCAGCCGTGCGTAGGGCTTGCCGGCCTTCGCCAGAATGATCTCCTCCCCGGCGTGGGCGCGTTCGAGGAGCCGCGACAGGTTCGTCTTCGCTTCGTGCACATTGATCACGGCGGTCATGGTCGCAACCTCCATCGAAAAGCCTTAGTCCACGGACTAGACTAACTAGTCAGGCGATTGCTCGGCAACTACATCAGGTGTGCGTCCCGGCGACGGAGCATGCCGCCGCCTCGGATCCCGGAAATGTGAATCACTGATGGAGCGCGCGGCGCCGCCTCGGGTCAGACGAAGCGCACGCCGGGGGGTGGTGAGACGGTCAGCGGATCGCCCCAGCAGGTGACCGTGCCGTCGGGTCTGAGCCCGCACGCGTGAAGCCCAGAGATGGAAAGAGTCGTGAACCGTCCGCTCGGCGCTTCGTTCTGCCCGTACTGGTTCTGGCCCCAGCACACGGCCGTGCCGCCGGCGCGCAGCGCGCACGTTCGCCTTCCGTTTGCGGCGACGGCACTGAACCGGCCGCTCGGCGCGTTGGTCTGACCGTCACCGTTCCTGCCCCAGCAGGTGATGGTGCCGCCGGCGCGCAGCCCACATGAATGCTCGAGGCCCGCGGCGACGGCGGTGAACTGCCCCCTCGGCGGGTTGCCCTCGCCGTAGCCGTTGCTACCCCAGCAGGTGATGGTGCCGTCGGCGCGGAGCCCGCATGTATGCCTGAAGCCCGCTGCGACGGCGGTGAACTGCCCGCTCGGCGGGTCGCTCTCGCCGTAGCCGTTGGTACCCCAGCAGCTCACGGTGCCGTCGGTGCGCAGGCCGCACCAATGCAGGCCCGACCCGCTGATCGCCGTGAACCGTTCGCCGGGCGCGTCGAGTTGCCCATAGTCGGAGTCCGGGTCACCGCCCCAGCAGGTCACAGTGCCGTCGGGGCGCAGCCCGCACGAATGGTTCAGCGAGGCGTTGACCGTGGAGAACCGACCCGACGGGGCGTCGGTCTCGCCATTGCGATTGTCGCCCCAGCAGGTCACGGTGCCGTCGGGGCGCAGGCCGCACGTGTGCAGGTCGCCCGCGCTGACAGCCGCGAACTGCCCCGACGGGGCGTCGCTCTGACCGTGCTCGAGGTCATAAGGGTTGCCCCAGCAGGTCACCGTGCCGCCGGAATGCAACCCGCACGTCTGGATCCTGCCCGCGGTGATGGCGGTGAACCGGCCGGTCGGCGCCGCGCCCTCGCCCAGGAAGTTGCCGCCCCAGCACGAGACGGTGCCGTTGGTTCGCAGCCCGCACGAGTGAACGAACCCGGCGCTGATTGCGACGAACCGGTCGCTCGGCGCGTCGAGTTGGCCGTCGCTGTTGCTGCCCCAGCAGGTCACGGTGCCGTCGGGGCGCAGCGCGCACGTGTGCCAGTAGCCGGCGGACACGGCGGTGAACTGCCCGCTGGGCGCCGCGTTCTGGCCGTGCACCGCCCTGGGGTTGTCGCCCCAGCAGCTGATCGAGCCGTCGGCGCCGAGGGCGCACGTGTGCGACTGGCCGGCCGAGATGGCGGTGAACGTCTCGCCCGGGGCGCTCGGGGCCCGCACGTAGCCCTCAGCCCCCCAGCAGGTGATGGTCCCGTTGGTGCGCAGGGCGCACGAGTGCCAGGTGCCGGCGGTCACTGCCGTGAACCGCCCGGACGGCGCGACCGCCTGGCGGTTGTTGTTCCCTCCCCAACACGCCACCGAGCCGTCGGTGCGGACACCGCACGTGTGCAACTCACCTGCGGTGACGTCGGTGAACCGGTCGGGCGGGGCGTCCGATCGGCCGTCGACGTTCTCGCCCCAGCAGGAAATGGTGCCGTCGGAGCGCAGCCCGCACGCGTGATGGAGGCCCGCTTCGATGGCCGTGAACGCAGGTGGTGGTGGGGGTGGCGGCGGTGTGGGTGGTGGTGGCGGCGGTGGCGGGGGCGTGGCGGGCCGCGTGGGCCCGGTGGCCGCGGGCTGGGTGGCGATCACCGAGATCGGCGTGCTCCGGAGCCAGTTGCCGATCGCCGCCGTCGTGGGGAATAGGCGGGCCCGGGGGAGCAGGGGGCCGATGTAGTCCTCGCCGGCGGTGCGCTTGCGGAGGGCGAACTCCACGCGGCCGTCGGCGATCTTGCGGGCCACGATGCGGACCGTGACATCGGTTTGCGGGCCTGGTGGTTGTGGCGGCGACGCGGACGATCAGCGGCGAGCTGCGCAGCCAGCGGTCCACGGCGGCGTCGGCGGGGAAGAAGCGCGACGCCGGCAACATGCGGTCGCTCCACGATTCGGGGCCGGTGCGCTGTTGCAGGCCGAACTCGATGCGCCCGTCGGCGAGCTTCCGGGCCACGATGCGGACCATGTCGGAGGTGTCGGTGGATGTCTCGCCGGACGCCTCGCCCGATGTCTCGCCGGACGTGTCCCCGGGGGTGTCGCCGGATGTCTCGCCGGGTGTGTCGCCGGGTGTGTCGCCGGACGTGTCGGCGGGTGTGTCGCCGGGTGTGTCGCCGGGTGTGTCGCCGGGGGTGTCGGCGGGTGTGTCGCCGGATGTCTCGCCGGGGGTGTCACCGGGGGTGCCGCCGGACTGGGCCGAGGCCGTCGAAGGGATCGCCAGGGTGGCCACTGCCAGCAGCGCCGCTGTCATGGCGATGAGCCATCGCCGGGCCAAGGTGCTTGAAGACGCCGTACGCATGTCCGATCCCCTCCCCGGCCGCGTCGGACAGGCAAGAACCTACGGTCCCCCGTCCGACGTGTCGAGAGCCAAGGAGCGGCCCGCCGAATAGTCATCCCGCCGCCCCCACAGTCATCCCGCCGCAGGCCGGGATCCATCGGTCCGCCGCCGGCCATCCCGGCCCCCCGCTCGTCATCCCGGCGCAGGCTGGGATCCATCGGTCCGCCGCCGGCCATCCCGGCGCCCCGCTCGTCATCCCGGCGCAGGCTGGGATCCATCGGTCCGCCGCCGGCCATCCCGGCGCCCCGCTCGTCATCCCGGCGCAGGCTGGGATCCATCGGTCCGCCGCCGGCCATCCCGGCGTCGATCCACGCGGCGACATCGCCGTCCTCCTCCTCGTCGTTCCAACCCGAGGGGAGGCTCCACGCGGCTCCCAATGCGTCCCCCACCGTACCGGCGGCGTCGACCCGTGCGCCAGGCCTGCGAGCGGATGCGGGCGGAATCGTGGCGGCCACGTCAGCAGTCCGGCGGCGCCGACCCGTGCGCCAGGCCCCTGAGCGGGGTCCGTGCGGCGGTCATGCGTCATCCGGCGGCAACTGTGGTAGGTATCGGGTGATGGCCGACGTGGACTTCGGATCGCTGAGCCTCGCCGACCTGGCCGAGGTGGCGGCGGACTGCACGCAGTGCCAGCTGTCCGGCGGTCGCTCCAACGTGGTCTTCGGGACCGGCAACCCCGAAGCCGACCTCATGTTCGTCGGCGAGGGGCCCGGCGCCGAGGAGGACAAGCAGGGGCTGCCGTTCGTGGGGCGGTCGGGGCAGTTGCTCACCGAGATGGTGCGCCAGGAGATCGGCCTCGACCGGTCGGACGTCTACATCACCAACGTCGTGAAGTGCCGCCCGCCCGACAACCGGGACCCCCTGCCCGACGAGATCGCCGCCTGCCGCCCCTACCTGCAGCGGCAGGTGGAGCTCGTGGCGCCCCGGGTGCTGGTCACCCTCGGCAACTTCGCCACCAAGATGCTGCTCGACACCACCGAGGGCATCACCCGGGTGCGGGGGCGGCGGTACGCCTGGGGCGACGGGGTGGTGCTGGTGCCCACCTACCACCCGGCCGCCCTGCTGCGAGGCGGCGGCGAGCGGCTCGCCGAATGCCGGGCCGACCTGGTCCGGGCCAGGCTGTCCCTAATGGAAGGGACAGGGGACTGAGCCGCACCCAAGCCGCGGCCCCCGGCAGCGCCGCGGCGATTGGTGCCGCCGCGGTAGCCGGTAGCGCCGCCGCGGCCGTCCCCACCCCCCGTCGCTCCGGCGAAGGCCGGAACCCAGCGCTGCCCACCGCCCGAGCCGCGCCCACCGCCCGCACCGCCCGAGCCGCGCCCACCGCCCGCACCGCGCCCACCGCCCGCACCGCCCTCGTTCCCTGCGTCGCCGCGGTAGCCGGTAGCGCCGCCGCGGCCGTCCCGACCCCGCGTCGTTCCGCCGAAGGCCGGAACCCAGCGCCGCCCACCGCCCGAGCCGCGCCCACCGCCCGCACCGCCCTCGTTCCCTGCGTCGCCGCGGTAGCCGGTAGCGCCGCCGCGGCCGTCCCGACCCCGCGTCGTTCCGCCGAAGGCCGGAACCCAGCGCCGAGCGGCTTGTCCCACGTCGGCCGCTCGTCGTCGGATCTCCTCGCCAACCGGGCGGGCCCGCCGGCCTTCCCGAGCGCTTGGGAATCGAAATGAGCGACGAGAGGGCCTCCGTGGCGCTCGAGGGCTTGCTGGCGACACAACGCCTGGCCGAGTCGATCGCTGCGGTGCTGCAGCCGGGCGACGTGATCGGCCTCGACGGAGATCTCGGTGCCGGCAAGACCACGTTCGTTCGCTACCTGGCCCGAGCGCTCGGCGTCACCGCCCCGGTCACCAGCCCCACATTCACCCTGGCGCAGATCTACGAGGTGCCCGCACGGACGAACCGTGCCCAAGCCGTCGGAGCAATCGGTCGACCGGCCATCCCGCCTACTGCTCAGCCCGATGCCGCCCCGGTCCCCGCCCAGTCCGCTGCGGCCGCCGAGCCCACCGCTCCGTCCGCTGCGGCGCCTGCTGCCGCCCAGCCCGATGCCGCCCCGGTCCCCGCCCAGTCCGCTGCGGCCGCCGAGCCCGCCGCTCCGTCCGCTGCGGCCGCCGAGCCCGCCGCTCCGTCCGCTGCGGCCGCCCCAGTCCCCGTCCAATCCGCCGCTCCGTCCGCTGCGGCCGCCCCGGTCCCCGCCCGGTCCGGCGCTCCGCCCGCTCCTGGCGAGCCGATGCTGATCCATCACATCGACGCCTACCGCCTCGACGGCGACGCCGACGCCGCAGACCTGGCCCTCGCCGAGTTGTTCGACAGCGGCGGCATCGTCGTCGTCGAGTGGGCCGAGCGCCTCACCCTGCCCGCCGACCGCCTCGACATCCGCTTCGCCTACCCCCCCGAGGCGGACCCCACAATCAGCGCCTCCGCCCCCGCCGGCCCCGGCCCCGCTGGCCCCGGCCCCGCTGGTTCTGGCCCCGACGCTGAACCCCTCGAGTCTCCGCCCGGGACGGATACGCCCGCCACCCCCGAGGCGGACCCCACGATCGGCGCCTCCGCCTCAGCTTCCGCTTCCCCCGGCCCGGACGCTGAACCCCTCGAGTGTTGGCCCGGGACGGATACGCCCGCCACCCCCGACGCCGAGTCCCCCGACCCCGGATCTCCTGACGTCACCGACCGCCGCATTGCCACCATCACCCCCCGCGGCGCCACGTGGGAGTCCCGCATCAGCGAATCGATCTAGAGAGAGGCGACACCCCGACCCCGCCCGCGCTGCCCCGTCCCGCGCCGCCCCACCCGTCGCCGCCCCACCCCTCGCCTCTCGCAGCAGTTCCGGTCGCCCACCGGTCGTGCCTCTTGGCCCCCCGGCTGTCGCCGGAGCACCGGTCGCCCACCGGTCGTGCCTCTTGGCCCCCCGGCTGTCGCCGGAGCACCGGTCGCCCACCGGTCGTGCCTCTTGGCCCCCCGGCTGTCGCCGGAGCACCGGTCGCCCACCGGTCGTGCCTCTTGGCCCCCCGGCTGTCGCCGCAGTTGCGGTCGCCCGCCGGCCGCGGCCCCTGCCCCCGGCCGTCGGCGTCGCCCGCAGCGCTGACTTCCCGTTTCCGGCGGCCGTCCGCGTCGGCGTGTCATTGACCTCCCGCCGCCGGCCCCGTCATCGGCTCGGACATCGCCCCTTGTGGCGCCCGTCCCCCTCTGCTCGAACCACCGGTCGCCGGCAGGATCACGCCGCGGCGGGCTTCCGAGCGGGCCGGCGGCGACACGACCCTGCTGCTCCGCGCCCCACCCCAAAGATTTTTCAAGAATCTTCCGAACAGGTGTTGCGCTGCCATGCAGGACTTGATAGAGTATTGCTACCGGTAATCAACCCCGGCTTCGGCTGAGGTAGAGCTTCCCCGACCGGCTTGTCGGCCCGGCCGACCCAGACACCATGACCCTCCACGCTGTCGGGGAGCAAACGATGACCAATCCCGCCATTGCCGAAGCAGGCGAGCCTCCTGGCCCGAGTCGCCCCACACCACCACCGCGCCCCGACATGGATGGTTCGACGAACCGGGTGGCGGCGGCGCTCGACGCGCTGGTGGCGTCGCTGAGGGCGCTCGCGGGCGAGCGGGTGGAGGAGCGATTGCGCCTCGTGGGACGGTGCGAGTCCCGGTTGGCGGCGGTGAAGGCCGAATCGATCACCGAGCTGGCGACCTGGCGGGGCGAGGCTCGAGCGGCGGACGTGCTCCAGAACGACCTGAAGCAGTCGCGGGGTGGCGCGAAGCGTGACGTCAAGCTGGCCGGCCAACTCGCGGAGGTGCCGAAGACATCGGCTGCCCTGGCCGACGGTGTGATCACGCCCCAACACGCCCGCCTGATCGCCGAGGCCGCCGAGCAGGCGCCCGTCGACGAGGACGAACTGTTGGACGCCGCCGAGCGCGAGCCGGCCGACCTGTTCGGGCGCACGGTTCGTGACCACGTCAATGAGCGCTCCGGCGACGATCTGGAGGAGCGCCGGCGTCGCCAGCGCAAGCAGCGCGAGGTGAGCTTCGGCCGCCAGTCCGACGGCATGTTCACCCTGTTCGGCAAGTTCGACCCGGTGACCGGCAGCCGAATCGAGACGGCGCTCACCGCCGTGGCCAACAAGCTGTGGCGCGCCGAAGATCCAAAGGACAGAGCCACGCCGAAGCAGCGCATGGCCGACGCTTTCGAACTGCTCGTCACCCGCAGCGGTGACGGCAAGGCCGATGGAGCGCCACAGGGCGTCGACCTCCTGGTGATTGCCGACTACGACGTCGTGGCTGGCGGGTTGACCAACGCTCGACTCGGCGATGGCACACCGCTGGCGCCCGAGGAGCTGCTCCGGCTGGCCTGCGATGCCAACATCCTTCCGGCGCTGTTCGACCGCGAGGGCCAGCCGCTGTGGCTCGGCCGAGGTCGGCGGTACGCAACCTCGGGTCAGCGCTCGGCACTCGCCGAGCGAGACAAAGGCTGCGTCGGCTGCGGTGCTTCGGCCAACTGGTGCCAGGCGCATCACATCAAGCATTGGGAGCACGGCGGGCGCACGGACCTGGACAACCTGTGCCTCCTTTGCAGCCACTGCCACCACAAGGTCCATTCCAAGCGCGCCGAAGTCGTGAGGATGCCCGGCGGCAGGTTCACCCTGCAGCCGACCGGCCGCCACCCGCCAGGAAACCAGCCCAAGTTGTCCCGTGCCGGACCCAGCGGGCATCGGGCCGCTTGAGAGCGCTGCGATGCCCGCGACTACCGGGAGGCGAACCAGCACAGCGAAGGGTGCGCTGGTAGGCAGGGCGCTGCAACGAGCCGTCCGGGTCGGGGACTAACCGGTCACTGATCGACAGGCGGCAATACTGTCGGCAGCAACCGTCGGCGAAACCGTCGGCAGCAGTTGTCGACAGCAGCCGTCGGCAGGAACCGTCGGTGGAATCGTCGGCAGGAACCGTCTGTCGAATCGTCGACAGCAGCCGTCGGCAGGAACCGTCGGTGGAATCGTCGGCAGGAACCGTCGTCGGCAGAGACTGTTGGCGGCGGAACTGTCGGCGGCAGAATTATTGGCGGGTCGGCAACGAAGGGCGACAGGCAGAGGCAGCGGCGATGTTGGTACTGGGAATCGAGAGCGCTTCGGACCAGTGCGGGTGCGCGCTCGTCGGCGAGCACGGGGTCATCGCCGAGGCTCGCCTGGCCCTGCCCCGGCGCCACGCCGAGGCACTGGCGCCGCAGATGCGATTCGTGTGCGAGCAGGCCGGGGTGGCGCTCGGTGACGTGGACGTGGTGGCCGTCGACAACGGGCCGGGGCTGTACACGGGCCTCCGAGCCGGTCTCGCCACCGCCAAGGCCACTGCCGCAGCGCTCGGCATCGAGGTCGTCCCGATCGGAAGCCTCGAAGCCCTCGCGTTCGACGCCGGCGCCTCCGAGGGCGACATCATCGTCAGCGCGCTCGACGCCCGCCGAGGCGAGGTCTTCTGGGCGGTGTATCGCCCCGCGTTCAGCGTCGCAGCAGACCCGGCCGGAAGGCCGGTGCGATCAGACGGGTCCCTCGTTCAGCTGCGCGCCCCGCAGGTCGGTTCCCCCGAGTCGCTCGCCGCCGAACTCGCCGCCCTCCGCGCCGATCTTGCCGACCGGCGCGCTGAGTCTTCCGCCCTCCGCGCCGAAAGTGTGGCCCGGCGTGCTGAGTCTTCCGCCGTCGGCGCCGAGAATGTGGCCGGACGCGCCGAACCGCTTGCCCCAACCGCCTCCCCCGAACCCTCCGGGGACATCTTGCTGGTCGGCGACGGCGCTCTCCGTCACGCAGACGTGCTGGCGGCCGGCGGAGCCGTGGTCATCGGACCCGAATTGCGCTTCCCGTCGCCGGCGGCGGTGGCGCTGGTGGGCCGGCAGCGCGCCCTCGCCGGTGGGGCGGTGTCCCCGGAGCAGGTCGACGCCCTCTACCTCAGATCGCCCGACGCCCAACCCCAGCCCAGCCCGTAGGACCGCTCATCGGCGGCGGTGGCGCTGGTGGGCCGGCAGCGCGCCCTCGCCGCCGCGCCCTCGCCGGCGACGGGGTGTCCCCGGAGCGGGTCGACGCCCTCTACCTCAGATCGCCCGACGCCCAACCCCAGCCCAGCCCGTAGGACCGCTCATCGGCGGCGGTGGCGCTGGTGGGCCGGCAGCGCGCCCTCGCCGCCGCGCCCTCGCCGGCGACGGGGTGTCCCCCGAGCAGGTCGACGCCCTGTATCTCAGGTCGCCCGACGCCCAACCCCGGCCCTAGATGTAGCGCACCCCCCGTGGCGGGCTCACCGTCAGGGCCTCCCCCCAACACTCCAGCGAACCATCGGTGCGGATCCCGCACGAGTGGAAGCCGGATGCCGACACGGCCGTGAACCGCCCGCTCGGCACAACGTTCTGCCCGTACTGGTTGTCGCCCCAGCACCTGACGATCCCGTCCGTCCTCAGCGCGCAGGTGCGCCCGCCGCCGACTGACACGGCGGTGAAGCGACCGCTCGGCGCGTTCAGCCGGCCGGCCGTTTCGTTGCCCCAGCAACTGATCGTGCCGTCCGACCGCAGGGCGCACGAATGGGCGCCACCCGCGCTGATCGACGCGAACTGCCCGCTTGGCACGTTGTCCAACTGGCTGAAACTGTTCGAGCCCCAGCAACTGATCGTGCCGCCCGTCCGCAGCGCGCACGAATGGAAGCCGCCCGCGCTGACCGCGCTGAACGTACCGCCGGGCGCGGCTGTCTCAACACCCTCGTTGGCCCCCCAGCAGGTCACGGAGTCGTCCGCTCGCAGTCCGCACCAATGGGCCCACGACCCGCTGACGGCGCTGAACGTCCCACCCGGCGGATCGAACTGGCCGTGATCCAACGACCTGTCCCTGCCCCAACAGGTGAGTGTGCCGTCGGCGCGCAGCCCGCACGAGTGCCGCCACGAAGCATCGACGGCGGTGAACTGTCCGCTCGGCGCATCGCTCTGCCCGTACTGGTTGTCGCCCCAGCACGTCGCAGTACCGTCGACCCGAAGCGCGCACGAGTGGTTGAACGATGCGCTCACAGCGGTGTACCGGCCCGACGGGGCCTCGCTCTGACCGTGGTTGTAGTTGAAGTTGACCCCCCAGCAGGTGACGGTGCCGTCGGTGCGCACCCCGCACGAATGCCCCAGACCCGTGGTGACGTTGCTGAACCGCCCGCTCGGCGCATCGAGTTGGCCGTTGTCGTTGAGACCCCAGCACCGCACCGTGCCGTTGACGTCAACGCCGCACGAGTGATACCACGAGGCGCTGAGCGAGATGAACTGCCCGCCGGGCGAGTGGAGCTGGCCACGGCCGTTGCTGCCCCAGCAGACGATCGTGTTGTTGGTGCGCAGCCCGCACGTGTGCCGGTACCCGGCGCTGATCGCGCGGAACGTTCCGCCCGGCGGCGTCCCCTGCCCGAACTCCTCGCCGGGGTTGCTGCCCCAGCAGGTGACCGTGCCGTCGGCCCGCAGCCCGCACGTGTTCGCTCCACCGGCCGTGATGGAGCGGAACTCACCAGTCGGGGTGTCCGATCGCTGGTGGTAGAAGTCGTCGCCCCAGCACGACACCGTGCCATCGGCCCGCAACCCGCACGAGTGCCACCGACCGCTGGTGATGGCGGTGAACCGATCCGCCGGGGCGACGGCCTGACCGTTGCTGTTCCAGCCCCAGCACGTCGCCGTTCCGTCGGTGCGCAACGCGCACGTGTGCTGGTCGCCGGTGGCGACCGCCGTGTACGACCCCCGAGGCACATCGGACTGGCCGTGCACGTTCTCGCCCCAGCAGGCGACGGAGTTGTCGCTGCGCAGCCCGCACGTGTGGAACATTCCCGAATCGAGGGTGGCGAACCGGACCGGGGTGGAACTGCTCGACGCTCCGCTGCTGGTGGACGGCTGGGTCGTCAGCACCGAGATCGGTGTGCTCGACAGCCAGCGGCCGGCGATGGCGGTCGTGGGGAACATGCGCGCCGACGGCAGCAGGGTGCCGCTCAGCGAGCCGTCGGCGAGGACCTTGCGCAAGGCGAACTCCACCTTGCCGTTGGAGAGTCGGCGAGCCGCGATGCGCACCTCCACGCTTGTGGCCGGCGTGCCGGCGGTGGCGGCAACCCGCACGGTCAGGGGCGAACTTCGCAGCCAGCGATCGATCGTGGCGTCGGCGGGGAAGAACCGCAGGCGGGGCAGCCGGCGTTCGCCCCATTCGCCTGCGCCGGAGCGTTGCTGGATGCCGAACTCCAGCCTGTCGTCGGCCAGCTTCCGGGCCACGATGCGCACCACGTCGCTGCCGCTCTCCGCTGTCTGGGCCAGGGAGGTCGACGACATAACCGCCGTGCTCAGCACCGTCACCGCCGCCACGAGCGCCAGAACCACAACGCCCCGCCGGCCACCTGGCCGCCCGCGCAAATGGCAGCGTGGTCGCCGGGTGCCTGGTTTCCGGCCGTCCGGCTGGGGGTGGTCGTGCCACGAGCTGTCGGGCTGCGGGTGGTCGTGTCTCAAGCTGTCCGGCTGGGGGTGGTCGTGCCACGAGCCGTCCGGCTGCGGGTTGTCGTGTCTCAAGCTGTCCGGCTGCGGGTTGGGTTGCCTCAGGACGCCCGGCCGCGGGTTGTCGTGCCTCAAGCCGCCCGGCTCCTGGTCGGCCGGATGGCCACCGAGCCCACGATCGCCCTGACCGTCTTGCCGTCCGGCCCCGCCGGCAAGCGAGCCGGTACGCCCACATCGCCGACGAATCCCCGAGTCATCAGCTGATCGCATGCTCACCGCGCGCCCCCTCAGCTCCCCGATCGTGCTCGGTCACTCTAGGGCCGACGACATTCCGGGTCGACTGCGAGACACTCCCGATGCCCCGGATCTTGCACGCCAGGCTCCACGGCGCCGGATCCCGGGGTTGTGCCCGGGTTGGCTGTCGGTCTTGTGGCCGGGTTGGCTGTCGGCCCGTCGGCCCTGCTTGGCCATCGGTCTTGTGCCCGGGTTGGTCGTCGGTCTTGTGGCCGGGTTGGCTGTCGGCCCGTCGGCCCTGCTTGGCCATCGGTCTTGTGCCCGGGTTGGTCGTCGGTCCCGTGGCCGGGCTGGCTGTCGGTCCCGTGCCCGGGTTGGCTGTCGGTCTTGTGGCCGGGTTGGTCGTCGGTCTTGTGGCCGGGTTGGCTGTCGGTCCCGTGGCCGGGTTGGCTGTCGGTCTTGTGGCCGGGTTGGTCGTCGGTCCGTCGGCCCTGCTTGGCCGTCGGTCCCGTGGCCCGGGTTGGCTGTCGGTCTTCACCCGGATCCGCGCCGGATTCGCCCTTGATTCTCAGCCACAACCGGTCTGCGCATAGTATTTGACCTCGAACCGAAACGCAGCCCACCCTTCGGGCCGAAAGTGACGGGAGTGAAGCGATGGCAGCAGAGGGACAACCGATTCCCGACATCGAGGTTCAGATCCTCGGTGAGGACGGGTTCCCGCACCCCGTACGGACGGGTGAGATTCTCGGCACGGGCAAGGTGGTGCTGTTCGCCGTGCCAGGCGCATTCACGCCCGGCTGCACGAACGTTCATCTTCCCAGCTTCATCGACGGTCACTCCCAACTCGCCGCCAAGGGCATCGAGAAGGTCTTCTGCATATCGGTCAACGACCCGTGGGTCATGGAGGCGTGGGGCGAGGCCACCGGCGCCGACGACATCCAGATGCTCGGCGACGGAAACGGCGAATTCGCCGTGGCGATGGAGTTGACGATGGACGCCAGCGGGTTCGGTCTCGGCGTCCGCTCGCAGCGCTACGCCGCCGTGATCCAGGACGGCATCATTGAGACGCTGAACGTCGAAGCAGCTCCCGGCGAGATCAACATCTCGTCCTGCCCGGTCCTCCTGGAATCTCTCTGACCCGAGAGCATCCAACGACCTGAGGCTCGGGTCATTCCCCGCGGCACCCGGGGTCACAACGGGTGCGACGGGGTTCGGCCACCCATCGACCAGCGGCTCGGGTTGTTCCCGCGGCGCCCGAGGGCTGCAACGGGTGCGACGGGGTTCGGCCACCCATCGACCAGCGGCTCGGGTTGTTCCCGCGGCGCCCGAGGGTCGCACCGCGTGCGACGGGGTTCGGCCATCCAGCGACCAGCGGCTCGGGTTGTTCCCGCGGCGCTCGAGGGTCGCATCGGGTGCGACGGGGTTCGATCACCCATCGACCGGCGGCTCGGGTTGTTCCCGCGGCGCTCGAGGGTCGCATCGGGTGCGACGGGGTTCGGCCATCCAGCGACCGGCGGCTCGGGTCATTCCCCGCGGCGCCGTATCGTCGATCCTGTGATCGTCCCCGCTGCGGTATCTGAGGCGTCCCCCATCCGCGGGGGATCAGCCGAGCCGCCCACCGTGGTGCTGGGCATCGAGACGTCGTGCGACGAGACGGCGGCGTCGGTCGTGGTCGGCGGCCGAGAGGTGCGATCGTCGGTGGTCACCAGCCAGATCGACCTGCATCGGGCCTTCGGAGGCGTCGTCCCCGAGATCGCCGGCCGCGCCCACCTGCAGTTGCTGCCCGCCGCCGTCAGCCAGGCCCTCGCCGACGCCGGGATCGAAACCCCCCAGGCCGTGGCCGCCACGGCGGGGCCGGGCCTGCTGGGCGCCCTCGTCGTGGGAGTCTCGGCCGCCAAGGCGCTGGCCCTGGCGTGGGACGTACCGTTCGTGGCGGTCAACCACCTGGAGGCCCACCTCTACGCGGCGTTCCTGGACGGCGCCGGCCACACCGGCGGAACCACCAACGGCGCCGGCCAGACCGGCGGAGCGATCGACGGCGCCGGCGCGCCCGACAGCGCCACGGACTCCACCCCGCACGGTCCGAGCCTGCCGATGGTGGTGCTGCTGGTTTCCGGCGGCCACACCATGCTCATCGAGATGACCGGCCCCGGCAGCTACGAGCTGCTGGGCCAGACGCTCGACGACGCCGCCGGCGAGGCCTTCGACAAGGTGGCCCGGCTGCTGGGGCTCGGCTATCCGGGCGGCCCGGTGATCGACCGTCTCGCCACCGAGGGCAACCCCCAGGCCATCCGCTTCCCCCGCCCGATGGCCGCCGACGGCCTGGACTTCTCGTTCTCGGGCCTGAAGACGGCCGTCGCCGTGCACCTGCGCCGCCACCCCGACGCCGACCCGGCCGACGTGGCGGCCTCGTTCCAGCGCGCCGTCACCGACGTGCTGGAGATCAAGACGCTGCGGGCCGCCGAGGCCCGGGGCGTCACCAGCCTGTGCCTCGCCGGGGGAGTGGCCGCCAACTCCGAACTGCGCAGCCGCTTCGAGGCGCTCGGCGCCCGGGGCATGGAGGTCTTCATCCCGTCCCGGGCCATGTGCACCGACAACGCCGCCATGGTCGCCGCCGCCGGCTGGCACCAACTCCAGCGCCAGGGCCCATCACCCCTCGACGCCGCCCCCGCCTCCAACTGGTCCATCCCCGGCACCTGAGCGGGCCGCCACGCGCCGGGCCGGTTGCCGGGAGCCTGCCGGCTGCCACACACCTGCGCCGGCCGCCACGCATCTGGCCGGCCGTCACGCCCGGTCGGTTGCCGGGAGCCTGCCGGCTGCCACGCGCCCGGCCGGCCCTTCCAAGGTAGCTATGACATCACACAAAACAACACGAAAGAACCACCGATAGAGTCCCCAAGGTGCACGTAGGCGTCTACGTCGACGGTTTGAACCTCTACTACGGCGGTCGGAGCCTCTGCGGCCGCAACGAGCCGGGCTGGCGCTGGCTCGACATCCGCCGACTTGCCTCATGCCTGCTCGCCCGCCGCCACGACTGGCGAACCCAAGGAGCCGCCATAACCCGCCTCGTCTACTGCACCTCGTTCATCGACGGGCAGATCAACCGGGAGGGCCGCATCCGCCAGGACGCCTACATCCGGGCCCTCCGCCACCACGGCTCCTTCGACCACCTCGAGCGGGGCCGCTTCATGGCCCGGGTCCGCAGCGGCCTCCTCGCCACACGAGGCCCCCACGGCCGCCCCATCATCACGAGCGCCCAATGGCCCATCGTCGTCCGGGACAGCGACAACGGCCACGTGCGCGACGCCCGGTTCATGGTCTCGTACCTGAACGTCGAGGAGAAGGGGTCCGACGTGAACGTGGCGTCCCATCTGCTCGTCGACGTGCTGGAGCGCAAGATCGACGCCGCCATCGTCATCTCCAACGACAGCGACCTGCGGTTCCCGATGCAGTTCTGCCGCCACCGGGTGCCCATCGGCACCGTCAACCCCGGCGCGGCCCACCTGGCGGGCGACCTCCGGGGCCGGCCGGACGACGGCACCGGCGGCCACTGGTGGTACCGCCTGTCCGAGGACGACTTCCGCTCATGCCAGCTCCCCGAGACCGTCGGCACGGCCACAAGACCCGAAGGCTGGTGATCACAAGGAAGCGGCCGGACATGACCGCCCGCGGATGGGCGAGGGTCCCGCTCCCGCCGATGGGAGAGTCACTCCGAAGGATCCGTCCCGACGTGCCGGGGACGCTGCCAGCGCCCGAGCTCGCCCGAACACACGCTCTCTTGCCGCCAATCCGGGGGTGTAGTAAAATGGGCGCTTGTTACCCACCCGGCCCTGTTGGGGCCGGGTTTCTTGATTCTCCCCGCGCCGAGCGGCTCGAACCACACCCCGCCATCCCGGCGAACCACCCGTCATCCCGGCGTCATTCCTGCGAACCACACGCCGTCATTCCGGCGAAGGTCGGAATCCAGGTCTGGCCGGAGGCGTGCATTGCCCTAGACGGACGTGTCGCCCGGAAGAAGTACCCAGGCGCCGTGCCCGCCGGGCTCGCCGCCGGCCCGGCCCAACGGCATTGCCCTAGACGGACGTGTCGCCCGGCAGAAGAACCCAGGCGCCGTGCTCGCCGGGCTCGCCGCCGGCCCGGCCCAACGGCATTGCCCTAGACGGACGTGTCGCCCGGCAGAAGAACCCAGGCGCCGTGCTCGCCGCCCTCACCGGGCTCGCCGCCGGCCCGGCCCCACAGCCGCAACTCATCGGGCGCCTCAGGATCGGTCGCGGCCAGCACCTCGTCACCGTCGTCGAGCCGGCCGGCCAGCACCGCAGTGGCGATCGGGTCGGTCAGCCGCCGCCGGATCACCCGACGCAGCTCCCGTGCCCCGAATTCCGGCGACCAACCCTCTACCAGCAGCACCTTGCGGGCAGCCTCGGCCACCTCCAAACCGATGCGCCGCTCGGCCAGCCGCACGCCCAGCAGCCCAAGCTGCAGGTCCAGGATCGCCTCCATGTTCTCGGTGCTCAGCGAGTCGAACCGCACGATCTCGTCGATCCGGTTCAGCAACTCCGGCCGGAAGAACTCCCGAGGATCACCCGGCAGGTTCGACGTCATGATCACGACCACGTTGGCGAAGTCGACGGTGCGACCCCGCCCGTCGGTCAGCCGCCCGTCCTCCAGCAGCTGCAGCAGCACCCCGAACACCTCAGGATGCGCCTTCTCGACCTCGTCGAGCAGCACCACCGCATAGGGCCGCCGCCGCACGGCCTCGGTCAGCTGCCCGCCCTCGTCGTAACCCACGTACCCCGGCGGCGCGCCAATCAGGCGGCTCACCGAGTGCCGGTCCAGGTACTCGCTCATGTCGATGCGCACCATGGCCCGCTCGTCGTCGAACAAGGCCTCGGCCAGCGCCCGAGCCAGCTCGGTCTTGCCGACGCCGGTGGGTCCCAGGAACAGGAACGACCCCACGGGCCGCCCCGGCTCGCTCAGCCCCGCCCGGTTGCGGCGGATGGCGCCGGCCACGGCCCCAACCGCTCGGTGCTGACCGACGACCCGCCGCCCCAGCACCTCCTCCAGATGCACCAGCTTGTCGATCTCGCCCTGCAGCAGCCGGGCCACCGGAATGCCGGTGGACTGCGCCACGACCTCGGCGATGTCGCCGTCGTCGACCTCTTCCTTCAGCATGCGCCGATCGGTCTGCAAGGTGGCCAGTTCGGCGGTGGCGGCCTCGATCGAGGACTCCACCTTCGGCAACTGCCCGTAGATGATCTCGGCGGCCCCGGCCAGGTCGCCGAACCGCTGGCGCGCCTCGGCGGCCGCCGCCAACTCGGTATGGGTGCGCTTCAGCTCACGCAACCCCCCGATGGCGGTCTTCTCGGCCTCCCAATGCGCCCGCATTTCGTCGAGCTCGGCCGCCAACCCGGCCAACTCGGCCTCCAGAGCCGCCAGCCGCTCCTTCGACACCGGGTCCTTCTCCTTCGCCAGCGCCACCCGCTCCAGCTCCAACTGCGCCACCCGCCGGTGCGCCACGTCCACCTCGACGGGCATCGAGTCGACCTCCATGCGCAGCATGCTGGCCGCCTCATCGACGAGGTCGATGGCCTTGTCGGGCAGGAACCGATCGGAGACATAGCGGTCCGACAGGGTGGCGGCCGCCACCAGCGCCACATCGGCGATGCGCACGCCGTGATGCACCTCGTAGCGCTCCCGCAGCCCCCGCAGGATGGCGATGGTGTCGTCCACGGTGGGCTCGCCGACCAGCACCGGCTGGAAGCGCCGCTCCAGGGCGGCGTCGGACTCGATGTGGGTGCGGTACTCGTCGAGGGTGGTGGCGCCGATCATGTGCAGGTCGCCCCGGGCCAGCGCCGGCTTCAGCATGTTGCCGGCGTCCATGGCGCCGTCGGCCCGCCCGGCGCCGACGATCATGTGCATCTCGTCGATGAACGTGATGATGCGCCCGTCGGACTCGACGATCTCTTCCAGCACGGCCTTCAGGCGCTGCTCGAACTCGCCCCGAAGCGACGACCCCGCCACCATGGCGGCGATGTCCAGGGCGATGACCTGCCGGTCGGCCAGCGTGCTGGGCACGTCGCCGGCGGCGATCCGCTGGGCCAGGCCCTCCACGATGGCGGTCTTGCCGACGCCGGGCTCGCCGATGAGGATCGGGTTGTTCTTGGTGCGCCGGGACAGCACCTGCACGGTGCGGCGGATCTCATCGTCCCGCCCGATCACCGGGTCCAGCCTGTCCTCCCGGGCCAGCTCCGTCAGGTCCCGCCCGAACACCTCCAGCGCACGAGGAGCCTCCTGCGGCACCCCCGGCTGACCAGGCGCGCCCGGCTGCCCAGGCTGCCCCGGATACCCAGGCCCACCCGGCCCCGGACCTCCCGGATTCCCAAACGGCGGCTGACCGGACTGACGGTTCACAAGCTCCTCCTCGCTGTCATGGTCGTGCCGGCTGCCACGGCGTCTTGCCGCGCAGCCGTCGATCTGTCACACCAGGTTCAACGCCTCCACCCCGGCCGGTATTCCGCCAGGAGCCACTCCGACGACGGGCGAGCGGACGCTCCGGAGAACCAGGGAGGGTGGGGGACGCCGGGGTCGAAGTCCGGATCGATTACGCCGGCGAGAGACGAACCCGGCACGGGCGGCCCCCACCCGGGCGTAGCGCCGCCGGCGTCACCGCCGGACAGAGGCCGCCGGGTCAGCCAGGCTTCAGGGCCGGGTGCGGCTGCGGAGGGCTGAGAAGGCCAGGTACTGGGACAGGGCGCCGATGCCGCCGACGGCGGCCATACTCCGCCTGATCCTCTGAGCATCGAGGGCCCGCAGCGGCTGGATGACGAGGCGCGATCGAGTTCTCGGACAATCTCGGACAATGATGTAACCCTGATTCTCACCCGGATATTCGGCGATAGTCAGGGTTCAACAATTGTCGGAGAAACTCTTCGCCCGGCTCGCCGGCCTCGGTGCCCTACCCACCGGCTGGCTCACGCCCGATGCATGATGGGCGCACAAGGGCCCGACAGGCGGAGCGCCGCGGCCGACCGGCACCCCTGACAAGAGGTTCGTCAGGAAACGATGGGCTGGAACTCCGGCGCCGACAGCGGCTCGTACCCCTCCGGCCACGGCCCCCGCAGCCGGCACAGCAGCCGCATGTGCGGCGGCGTGGTCTCGCCGTTGACGTGCTCGGCGGTGATCCGCACGTCGACGCCGAACGGGTCCCGCAGTTCGTGGATCATGTCGACGAGGTAGTTGGGCACCCAGCCGACCCTTGCGCCCGTCAGACTGCTGATGAGCAATGCGTGCGGGTTGACCGGGTTGTCGGGTTCGTCCTCCAACTCCAGGGCGTCACCCCGCTTCACGCTGAACACGGCCTCGCCTGCGCCGTCCAAGTGGCGGATTCCCCGGGCGAAGAACAACGTTGTGAGATCCCCGTCGGGCGTTCGCTCCGGGTGGGCGAACACCTCGATGCGGTCGGTCGCCCGGTGTCCCTCGCTACGGGCGAGCACCTCGAACGGATCGGTGTCCGTGTCCAGATCGAGTTCGCGGACGTAATCGGGATAATCGGGCCGCCGCCGCGGCATCTGCCGGTTCCGGAACACGGGGAACAGGTGCTCGCTCTCGTACACCCGGTGCAGGTCCGGTAATCCCGGCAGGTCGATGAAGCCGTCGAGTTGCTCAGCCGCCTTCACGTAGACGAACCGGAACAGCACGTCGCCGTCGCTCTGCTCGTTGGCGTCGGGCTGTGACAGGCCATCGACACCCCGCCGCGCCGAGACGCGGCGCGTCAGGATCCCGACGGGATGGATCAGGCCCCCGGGATGGCGCCAGGTGGCATATAGGCGACGTTCGGCGTGCTCCGTCATGTGGCCACCATACGGTCGGGGTGTGACAACAGCCTCCGCGAAGCTTATCCGGCGCAGGCACTCAGCAGTCGTTGCCTGTTGCGCCGGAGGACGCGTTCGGCGAACTCTCGGGCCGGCCGCGACATTCGGTGTTCGGGGACGCGGTGGATCGGCTCGACGAGCCGGTCCACGTCCTCACATCCGCGGAGCCAGCGGTCTCTCTGCCTGCTGTCGAGCGTTCCGCAGGCCTCGATCGCCACCGCTATCGGATGCGGCTTCCCGGCGAACGGCGACTTGGCCCGGTCGGCCCATTTCTCCGGCGTGTAGGCGCGATCCCTGGTCGCCAACCGATCCTCCCGTTGCCGGTCGTCGAGCAGGAACCCCAGGCTGGAGGCATGATCGAATGTCGGGGCGAGGCGACGAGAGTCTCCAAATCTGATCACGCCCCAGTTCTCTTCGTGCCGGTCGGTGTTGCCGATCAGAGCGTCAAGCACCAGGTAGCCGGTGAACACATCCCAGGCCGACTTCTCGCCGCCGGCGCCGGTCGGATCATCGACACCCTTGAGCGCTCGGCAGATCGCGGTGACGGTGTATCCCGCCCGGTCGTGCCGGTAGACGGGTTGCGCCACGAGTTCGTTGCCAAGGACCAGCGCCTCATGTTCTTCAAGGATCGACAGACTGATTACGCCGCGTCGGTTCTCCGAGCCGATCCGCCGCGTGGCGAGTTCGGTGCGAGCCGCCGGTACGTCCAGGCACTCCGCGACGCCGGTTGCTATGCGCTCCGCCAGTCGTCGCCCTTCGGTGACCGCCGCCCGTCCGCCGATGTGTTGTAGGTGGTGTCCTTCATCAGCCAGCGTTGCCGGGTCTCGGGATCGCGGAGCCACCGCTTCGGTTTCGTGCCGAGGGACTCTGATCGCTCAAGCGGCCAGCCCGTCACGTCGATCTCTGCGTAGGGCTGCACGACGGGAGGATTCACGGCGTGGTGCCTTGAGACACTGCGTCCCGACCGTCAGGGCCGGGTGCGGCTGCGGAGGGCTGAGAAGGCCAGGTATTGGGAGAGGGCGCCGATGCCTCCGACGGCGGCCATGGTCTTGCCGAGCGCCACGCCGTCCCAGCCGACCACCAGGGTGCGCAACCCCTCGATGATGTAGGTCACCGGGTTCCAGGCGGCGATGGCCGCCAGCCAGCCGGTCAGGGCATCCCGGGGCATCCAGGCGGGCGTCAGGAACACCAGCGGGAAGAACAGCAGGAACGAGTTGTTGACCGCCGTCGGGTTGCCGGTCCGCAGCGCGATCGCATACGGGAACCCCGTGTACGACAGCCCCCACACCGTGACGATCGCCACGAAGGTGACGATCCCGGCGGCGCCGGTGGCGAACCGCACCCCCAGGGCCAGCCCCATCGCCAGCACCGGCAGCGACAGGAACAGCAACACGATGAAGTCGGCCACGAACATTCCCAGCAGCAGCGCCCAGCGGTTCACCGGCGTCAGCAGCAGCCGGTCGAAGTAGCCGCCCTGCACGTCCAGCACAAGGCTGTGGGCCCGGGATATTCCGGTCACGGTCATCACCAGCGCCAGCGGCAACTGGAAGGCCTTGTAGTCGAGGCCGATGTTGGCGAAGCCCGCCACGTCCTGCAGGGCGCCGATGGTCACCGCGTAGAAGAAGATCGGCACGATCAGCGCCGGGATGATGGCGGCCATGTCCCGGGGCAGCAGGATCACCGCCCGGTGCCCCACGGCGAACAGGTCGTGCCAGAAGCCCCGGTCCCGGGCCCCGATCGGCCCGGCGGCGCCCGGGCCGCCGGGCCGGCCGGACCCGCCGGACGCGTTGGGTCCGCCGGACCCGCCGGCCGCGTCATGGATCGTGATATCGCTCATGCTCATCCCGTCTGCAGGTCGTGCGGCTCGTCGTCCACCACGATGTGTCGCCCCGTGAGGTCCTGGAATCCGGTCATGCTCATCCCGTCTGCAGGTCGTGCGGGCCGTCGTCCACCACGATGTGTCGCCCCGTGAGGTCCTGGAATCCGCTCATGCTCATCCCGTCTGCAGGTCGTGCGGCTCGTCGTCCACCACGATGTGTCGCCCCGTGAGGTCCAGGAATACGTCGTCCAGCGTCGGCCGGCGCAGCGAGATGTCCAGCACCGACAGGTCGGCCTCGGCGAGGGCGACCGCCACCGGGCTGATCACCGCGGCCCCGTCTTCGCTGGCCACGGTCACCTCGGCCCCGTGCGCCTCCACGTGCGACGCCCCCGGCACCTCCGCCAGCACCGCCAGCGCCCGGGCCACGCTGCGTGCGGCACCCCCGTCGCCGCGCCCGGACCCGGTCGCCGCGCCCGTCCCGTCACCGCGGCCGGGGCCGGTCGCCGCGCTCGTCCCGTCGCCGCCGCGGGTCCCGGTCGCCGCGCTCGTCCCGTCGCCGCCGCGGGTCCCGGTCGCCGCGCTCGTCCCGTCGCCGCCGCGGGTCCCGGTCGCCGCGCTCGTCCCGTCGCCGCCGCCGGTCCCGCTTGCCGTGCTCGTCCCGTCGCCGTCGTCGATCCCGCTCGCCGCGCCCGTCGCGTCGATCCCGCCGGTCCTGCTTGCCGCGCCAGCCCCATCGGGCCCGCCGGCCGCATCGATCTCGCCCGCCCCGTCGATCCCATCGGCCGCCAGGCCATCGTCGGCCAGCCGCACCACGATGACATCCGCGCCGATCTGGCGCTTCAACTCCTCCGGCGGCCCCTCGGCCCGCAGGTGCCCCTGATCGATGATCCCCACCCGGTCGGCCAGGGCGTCGGCCTCCTCCAGGTACTGCGTCGTCAGGAAGATCGTCATGCCGAACTCGCTCCGGAGCCGGGCCACCTGCTCCCACACGGCGGCCCGCGACACCGGGTCCAGCCCGGTCGTCGGCTCGTCCAGGAACAGGATGCGCGGGTTGTGGATCAGCGACGCCGCCACGTCCAGCCGCCGCTTCATGCCGCCGGAATAGGTGCCGATGCGCCGGTCGATGGCGGCCACATCCAGGATCGGCGACACCTCGCCGATGCGGCGCTCCACCTCGGACCTGCTGAGCCCGTAGAAGCGCCCCTGAAGCCGCAGCAACTCGCGGCCGGTGAGCTTGTCGTCCAGCGCCCCCTCCTGCAGCGTGACCCCGATGCTGAGCCGCACCCGACCGGCGTCCCGGCCGATGTCGAACCCCGCCACGGTGGCGCTCCCGGCGGTGGGCCGCAGCAGGGTGCACAGCATCCGGGTGAGGGTCGTCTTGCCGGCGCCGTTCGGTCCCAGGAACCCGTAGATTTCCCCGGCGGCCACGTCCAGGTCGATGCCGTCGACCGCCCGCACGTCACCGAAGTGCCGCACGAGCCCCCGGGCCACGATGGTGGCGTCACCGTTGGCGCCGATGCCGGTGCTGCGATGCCGTGTACGCATAAGTGGGCACGATATCCGGGCCATCCCCACCGCCCCCCGCCGGCCGCAGCGCCCGCTGCTGTCTCGCCCACCGCTACCTCGCCCGCCGCTACCTCGCCCCCGTCGCCCTGCCCCTACCCGTCATCCCGGCGGAGGCCGGGATCCAGTCACCCACCTCGCCCGCAGCGCCCGCTGCTGTCTCGCCCACCGCTACCTCGCCCGCCGCTACCTCGCCCCCGTCGCCCTGCCCCTACCCGTCATCCCGGCGGAGGCCGGGATCCAGTCACCCACCTCGCCCGCCGCCCCCGCCCGCCGCCTCGCCCCTACTCGTCATCCCGGCGGAGGCCGGGATCCAGTCAGGCCACCCCCGCCCGAGATGCGCCCGCTGCCGGCCGCCCACCCCCCGCCACCCAGCTCGGGATGCTCCACGACCCGAAACGGGCAAACTACGGTCGCAGCCGTCCAACGGGCGGGACGGAGCGACGGGCAGCGCGACGCCGCAGAGGGAGCAACAGGATGGACATCCAGAAGGTCGGAGTCGTCGGCGGCGGGACGATGGGGTCGGGCATCGCCGAGGTGTGCGCCCGGGCCGGGCTAAACACCCGGGTCGTCGAGGTCGACGCCGCCGCCGTCGAGCACGCCCAGCGCCGCATCGCCAAGTCCCTCGATCGGGCCCGGTCCAGGGGCCGCATCACAACCGAGGCCCACGACGCGGCCCAGGCCGCCCTGTCCTACTCCCACGACCTCGCCGACCTCGCCGACCGTGACATCGTCATCGAGGCCGTCATCGAGAACCTCGACGAGAAGCGCCGCATCTTCGGCCGCCTCGACGAGATCACCCCGCCCCACGCCGTGCTGGCCTCCAACACCTCGTCCATCGCCATCATCGACGTTGCCACGGCCACGAACCGCCCCAGCCAGGTCGTCGGCATGCACTTCTTCAACCCCGCCACGGTGCAGCCCCTCGTCGAGGTGGTCCGCTCGGTCGCCAGCGACGGGGCCGTCGTCGAGGCCGTGGCCACCTTCGGCACCGAGACGCTCGGCAAGCACGTCATCCGCTGCGAGGATCGGGCCGGCTTCGTGGTCAACCGCCTGCTGGTGCCCTACCTGCTGGCGGCTATCGAGTTGGCCGACACCGGCCAGGCCACCTACGCCGACATCGACGCCGGCATGAAGCACGGCTGCGCCCACCCCATGGGTCCCCTCGAGCTGTGCGACCTCATCGGCCTCGACGTCATCGAAGCGGTCGCCGAGGTGATGCACGCCGAGTACGCCGAGCGCCTCTACGCCCCGCCGCCGCTGCTGCGCCGCCTCGTGGCCGCCGGCCGCCTCGGCCGCAAGACCGGCGCCGGCTTCTACGACTACAGCTGACGGCGGCCCGGACCGAGCCGGATCCGACCGGCCCCGCCCCAACCGACCCAACCCCGCCCCGCACCGCAAGGACGCCGCAACCGATGGAGGACCGATGAGCGAGCAGCGTGAGATCCTGACCTGGGAGACCTACGGCGTCGGCGCCCGCGAACTGGGCCGGATGGTGGTCGACGACGGCTTCCGCCCCGACGTGATCATGTCGATCGCCCGGGGCGGCCTGTTCATCGCCGGCTCCCTGGGCTACGCCCTCAGCACGAAGAACATCTTCGTCATGAACGTGGAGTACTACACCGACATCGACGAGCGCCACGAGGTGCCGATCGTGCTGCCGCCCTACCTGGAGCTGGTCGACCTCGAGGACTCCAAGATGCTCATCGCCGACGACGTGGCCGACACCGGCCACACCCTGGAGATGGTGCGCGACTTCTGCACCACCAAGGTCGGCGAGGTCCGCACCGCCGTCATCTACGAGAAGTCCCGCTCGGTCGTGCGCTGCGACTACGTCTGGCGCCGCACCGACCTCTGGATCGACTTCCCCTGGTCCTCCGAGCCCCCACTGATCGGCGGCGGCCCCGGCGCCTGAACCCGGCGGGGGGACAGCCCGGGTATGGCCACACATCCCGGTCCGGTGGCGCGCCTGCTGGCCACCGCCGCGGTTCTGGCCTCGCTGGTGGTGGTGGCGCCGAGCGCGGCATCGGCGCAGCAGGACGGCTTCTCCGACGTCACCGGCGGCGACCACAAGCCGGCGATCGAGGCGCTCGCCGGCGAGGGCCTCTTCAACGGCACGCTGTGCGGCGACGCCAGGTTCTGCCCCGACGACCCGGTGACGCGCTCGACGGCGGCGGTATGGCTCATCCGTGCTCTCGGCGAGGGCGACACCATGGTGGGCGCCGTGCGGTTCGAGGATGTCGATGCAGACGAGTGGTGGGCGAGGTTTACCGAACGCCTCGCGGAACTGGGGATCGACGGCGGCTGCGACGCCGATTTGCTGCGCTTCTGCCCCGACGACCCGCTGACCCGGGCCGAGGCGGCGTCGCTGTTGGTGAGCGCCTTCGATCTCGAGGCGGCCCCGCCGGCGGGGTTCCGCGACACCGGCGGCAACACCCACGAGGCCGACATCGACGCCGTGGCCGGCGCCCGCATCATCGTCGATTGCGACAGGGACCCGCAGAGCTTCTGCCCCGACGAGGCGGTGACTCGAGCCGACCTGGCGACCTACCTGGCGCGAGCCGTCGACCTCGTGCCGCCGCCCGCGGAGTTCAGCTGGTCGCTGCCGTCGCACTGCCCCACGTACGTGCCGGCCGACCCGCACGCCGAACCCCAAGCGGGCTGCCCGATGTGGTGGGGCCACCTGTTGGACCTGATGCCCTCACCCGAGGGCATCACCGTCGCCGAGATGCAGGAGCGCCTCGACGCGGCCCTGCCCATCTACACGCCGAGCACCAGCGACAACCTGGGACGACTCTCCGCCCGTACCCGGGAGGTCGTGACGGCCACGCTGGTCCGGCTGGCTGCCGAGGACCCCCGCACGGCGGCCCAGACGCACACCATCTCCGCCCGGCGCGGCCGATGCCGCACGGAGGCCTATGCGTGCGCTCCGGTCGGTGCGATCAACTTCGACAGCTACACCGACGGGCGGTGGTCCCGCACGGTGTCGCTGGTCGTGCACGAGTGGGCGCACATCCGTGACCGCCTCATCGCCCCGGGAGGTGCCTGGTCGATCTCGTGGTGCAACCGGATCGCCGAGCGCCTCAGCGTGGCGGAGGCGACGGGCCGGATCGTGACGCACACGGGGCTGCTGGAGGCCGCCGGCGAGGCGCATCGGGCTCCGCTGGTGGCCAACCCGGGCTGCGCCGAGGCGCTGATCGCCCGCATGGCGCCCGAGATCGCCAGCCACGACCTGCCTCGGAAGATCACCGAGCTGTCCGCGAACGCCCAGACACAGGCTTGGATGCGGCGCGGCCACGCCTCCCCGGAGGCCCGCTGGTGGGCGGCAGAGGCCGCCGCCGGGTATCCCAGCGAACCCCAGCCGCTCGAGCACCCCTTGATGCGCGGCCCGCTGCCCGAGCCGCTGGCCGAGCCGGATGAGCCGGGCAACTGCAACGACGGGATGCACGACCATCCCTTCCGTCGAGATGCCCGGCACTACCACGCCGGCGGGCTCGAACCGCACACGCACGACCGCTGGCACATCCTCGCCGACGGCGTGGCCGTCCCCAGCGCCGTCCCCGTGAGAGCGGGAGACCGCTGCGAGTACCCCGACGGGAGGCGCACCGTCGGGAGTTGGACCTACGGCCCGGACACCGGCCCCGGCAATCCTGTATCGGTGACCTACCGGCGGTACTCGCCCGACGGGCATTGGCAGTCGGTGAAGTGGAGGCGGTGCGTCTTCGTCAACACCCCGGGGCATCCCAGATACGATCCCTCCGGGGCGCGGGACAAGGCCGACGCGCATGAAGGTCCGGTGTGCGACGGCGAGATCGAACGCGCCTGGGTCCTGTGCAGCGGCACCAGCAGCAGCCTCGGCTGCCCGACCGAGGAGAACTTCGCCGACGGCGACTACGACGGCGAGTGGATCGCCTGCGAGATCGGACCCATTGGCGAGGTCCGCCAGATCTGCCGGGAATCCACCGGCCAGCCGAGGGCGAGGTAACCCGCGAGGTTGACGAACGACCCGCGACGTCGGTGAACTAGGTGCTAGCCACCGAGATTCGGCGCGGCGCCAGCAGTTCGCTCGATCGAATACGGAACCTTGTCGATGTGCCGTTGTTCGCCGATTCTCGGGCCTCCAGAGCGTTTCAAGCGGCCGATCTGGTCGCCCACGCCCTGTTCAGGTACTACTCGAAGCCGAGCGGGAGGAGCGACGATCGGTACATCCGGCGCCTCTGGAGCCAATTCGATGCCGACAACGGTCGGATGCATGGACTGATCCACCACAGTTCGTACTTCGGCCGATGTCGGTGCCCCGCCTGTTCCAGCCGGAGATGAGCCGGATCCTTTGACAAAATGTAAAATTTGGTGTGTACTTACGGGGTGAATCAGGTGCCGGCTGACGTGGCGGAGGTTGCTGAGGGCGCCGTGGCGGCGCTGAACGCCGCCGCCGGGGTCGAGGCGCCGGCCCGTCCCCGCACCACCGGGCGCATCGGCGAGAGCGTGCCCCGGCCCGACGGCGTCCCCAAGACCACCGGCGCCTTCGCCTTCTCCTCGGACCTGTGGGCCGACGGCATGCTCTGGGGCCAGGCGCTGCGCTCGCCGCACCCTCACGCCCGCATCCGCTCCGTCGACATCGCCCCCGCCCTGGCCATCGGCGGTGTGCGGGCCGTGCTGACCGCCGACGACGTCGGTGGCACGGGCACCTTCGGCATCGAGCACGCCGACCAGCCGGTCCTGGCCGCCGACGTGGTGCGCTACTGCGGCGAGCCGGTGGCCCTCGTCGCCGCCGACCATCCCGAGACCGCCCGCCTGGCCGCCGAGGCCATCGTCGTGGACTACGAGCCGCTGGAGGCGGTCACCGACGCCACCGCCGCCGCCGACGCCGCGCCCATCCACCCCGACGGCAACCTGTTCCGCCACATCCGCATCCGCCACGGCGACACCGGCGCCACCGGCGACGTCGTCGTCGAGGGCGACTACGAGGTGGGCATGCAGGACCAGGCCTTCATGGGCACCGAGTCGGGCCTGGCGATGCCCACCGTCGACGGCGGGGTGGAGCTGTTCATCTCCACCCAGTGGCTGCACAACGACCAGCGCCAGATCGCCGAGGCGCTGGGCCTGGAACCCGGCGACGTCCATCTCACGCTCGCCGGCGTCGGCGGGGCGTTCGGCGCCCGCGAGGACGTCACCCTGCAGATCCACCTGTGCCTGCTGGCGCTGCACACCGGCCGCCCCGTCAAGATGCTCTACAACCGCGAGGAGTCGTTCTTCGGCCACGTGCACCGCCACCCGGCCCGGATGCGCTACCGCCACCACGCCACCGCCGACGGCGATCTCGTCAAGATCGAGGCCGACGTCACCCTGGACGGGGGCGCCTACGCCTCCACCACCGCGGCGGTGCTGGCCAACGCCTGCTTCTTCGCCACCGGCCCCTACAAGGTGCCCAACGCCGCCATCGACGGCTGGGGCATACGCACCAACAACCCGCCCTGCGGGGCCATGCGGGGCTTCGGCGTGGTGCAGGTGTGCTTCGCCCACGAGGCCCAGATGGATCGCCTCGCCGACGCCCTGGGCATGGACCCCATGGAGCTGCGCCTGCGCAACGCCCTCGGCCCCGGCGACACCCTCATCACCGGCCAGGAGATCACCGGCACGGCGCCGATGGTCGAACTCCTCGAGGCGCTGGCCACCTACCCGCTACCACCCGGCACCGGCAGTGCGGGCGGCAGCGGACACCAGATCGTCGGCGGCAACGGCGCCGCCGACGCCATGGCCCGCCCCGGCGGCGCGGGACGTACCGCGGATGATTCCCACGTACGCCGGGGCGTTGGCTATGCAGCCAGCATCAAGAACCTAATGTTCTCCGAGGGCTTTGACGATTACTCCACGGCGGCGTGCCGGCTGTCCGACGGCGTCGCCACCATCACCTGCGCCTGCGTCGAGGTGGGGCAGGGGTTCGTGACCCTCGCCCAGCAGATCGGCCGTGAGGTCCTCGGCGTCCAGCACGTCCTACTGGACCCCGCCGACACCGCCATCGGATCGGCCGGGTCGTCGTCGGCCAGCCGCCAGACGTGGATGTCGGGCGGCGCCGTGCTGGCGGCCTGCGAGGGCGTGCGCGACAAGGTGCTGACCCACGTGGCGGCCGAGACCGGCATCCCTGTCTCGGAACTGGCCTTGCGCGACGGAGACGTGGTCTCCGCAGGGGGCGACCGCTGGGACCTGACCCAGATCAGCGCCGAGCGGGACTTCCGCCACGAGATCGAATACCACCACGCGCCCACCACTGAGGTGGACGCCGACGGCCAGGGCGAACCCCATGTGTCGTTCGCCTTCGCCGCTCACCGGGCCGTCGTGGACGTCGACGCCGACCTGGGCCTGCTGCGCACCGTGGAGGTGGCCACCACCCAGGACGTGGGCCGCGTCCTGAACCCGGTGCAGGCGGTCGGCCAGATCGAGGGCGGCATCGCCCAGGGCGTCGGCCTCGCCGTGATGGAGGAGATCGTCCTCGACGGCGGCCGGGTGCGCAACGCCAGCTTCACCGACTACCTCATCCCCACGGCGCTGGACATGTGCGACGTGCGCATCGCCCGCCTGGTGGAGGAGCCCGAGCCGGGTGCGCCCTTCGGCGCCAAGGGCATCGGCGAGCCGCCGACCATCTCCTCCACGCCGGCGGTCGTGGCCGCGGTCCGCCAGGCCACCGGGCTGCCCCTGAAGCGGGTCCCCATCCGCCCCGCCGACATCGCCCTACACCCCGACCGCACCCCGGCGCGGTCCTGACCCTGCAACCGAATCCGCCGAGCCGCCAACCTCGCCTGAACAAGCCTCCAACCAGCCCAACCGAGATCCCAACCGGCCGAGCCGCCAACCTCGCCCGAACCCACAGATCCCAACCGAACCCCAGACCACCGGAGGAAGCCCGTGGCGCAGTTCGAACTCAACGGCACCACCGTCACGTGCCGTGACGACCATCCCCATCTGCTGGAGGCCCTGCGCACCGAACTGGGCGTCATCTCGCCGAAGGACGGCTGCTCGCCGACGGGCCAGTGCGGCTGCTGCGCCGTGTTGCTGAACGGCCGCGCCCGGGTGGCCTGCCAGGTGCCCCTCGAAAAGGTGGAGGGCACCTCGGTGGTGACCCTCGAGGGCTTCGACCCCGCCGAGCGGGACCGCTACGCCGGCATCTTCGCCGACCACGGCGCCCTGCAGTGCGGCTTCTGCACCCCCGGCATCCTGGTGCGCGCCAAGGCCCTCATCGACCGCAAGGGCGCCGACCTCACCCGTGAGGAGGCCTCGCGCCACCTCGGCGGCCACCTCTGCCGCTGCACCGGCTACATCAAGATCCTCGACGCCGTGGAGGACCTCGCCCACGGCAAGGAGCCCGCCCTCGAACAGCCCGGCATCGTCGGCACCCGGGGCATCCGCTACGAGGCCACCGAGTTGGCGTGCGGCTTCCGCCCCTACATCGACGACATGACGCCGCCCGGCTGCCTGCACGCCGCCGTGCGCCTCGCCGACCACGCCCGCGCCGACGTGTTGCGCATCGACGCCGCCCCGGCCCTGGCCGTCGACGGCGTGGAGGCCGTGTTCACCGGCGCCGACGTGCCCGGCGAGCTGCGAGTGGGCATCATCCACACGGACTGGCCGGTGTTCATCCCCGAAGGGGGCCGCACCTCCTACCTGGGCGACGTGCTGGCCATCGTCGTGGCGACCGAGCGGGAGATCGCCCGCCACGCGGCGGGGCTCATCGACATCGAATACCGGCCGCTCGAGCCGATCACCGACCCCGTCGCCGCCGTGGCCGACGCCCCCGACGCCGTCTGGCAGCTCGACGGCAACGTGCTGTCGGTCTCCAAGTACGACCGCGGCGACACCGCGGCGGCGCTGGCCTCCTCGGCCCACGTCATCAACGAGACGTTCCAGACCCAGCGCATCGAGCACGCCTTCCTGGAGCCCGAATCGACCCTGGCGGTGCCCCGGCCCGACGGCGCCCTGTACGTCTACTCCGGCGGCCAGGGCGTGTGGGACGACCGCAACCAGATCGCCTCGGTGCTGGGCATCGACCCCTCCATGGTGACCGTGGAGCTGGTCAGCAACGGCGGGGCCTTCGGCGGCAAGGAGGACATGTCGAACCAGGCCCAGACGGCGCTGGCCGCCCACCTCCTCGGCAAGCCCGTGAAGTGCACCCTGTCGCGGGAGGAGTCGCTGCTGCTGCACCCCAAGCGCCACCCCATCCGCATGGACTACACCGCCGGCTGCGACGCCGACGGCCGCCTCACCGCCCTGCGGATCCGCATGATCGGCGACTCGGGCCCCTACGCCTCGGTGGGCATGAAGGTGCTGGAGCGGGCGGCCGGTCACGCCAGCGGCCCCTACTCGGTGCCCAACATCGACGTGGAGTCGGTGGCCGCCCGCACCAACAACCCCGTGTGCGGGGCCTTCCGGGGCTTCGGCGCCAACCAGGCGCAGTTCGCCATGGAGGGCGTCATGGACCGCCTCGCCGCGGCCGTGGGCATCGACGGCTGGGAGATGCGGTCCCGGAACGTCGTCACGCCGGGCTCGGTGTGGGGCCCCGGCCAGATCATGGACGAGGGCTGCGTCGGCGCCCGGGTCTGCCTCGACGCCGTGAAGCCCACCTACGACGCCGCCCGGGCCGCCGGGCGCCCGGTGGGCATCGGCCTGGGGCTGAAGAACTCGGGCCTCGGCAACGGCCTGCGGGAAGTCGCCAAGGCGGTCGTGCGCTTCGAGCCCGACGGCACCGTGGAGGTGCGCCACTGCTGGACCGAGATGGGCCAGGGCGTGCACACCGTGGCCCAGCAGGTGGCGGTCACCGAGCTGGGCGTGGCGGCCGAGAAGGTGCGCGTCGTCGTCGACACCACCCGGGAGCTCGGCGCCGGGCAGACCACCGGCAGCCGGGGCACGCTCATGGGCGCCGGCTCGGTGGCCGACGCCTGCCGGGTGGCGTTGGCCGACGGCTGCCGGGAGGGCGTGGACTACGAGGGCAGCTACATCGTGGACTGGACCAACTCCCTCAAGGACGACGTGGAGAACCCCACGATCCACTCGTGCTTCGGCTTCGCCTGCCAGCTCGTGGAGCTGGACCCCGACAGCGGCGACGTCTCCCGGGTGCTGGCCGCCCACGACGTGGGCAAGGCCGTGAACCCCACGCTCTGCGAGGGCCAGATCGAAGGCTCGGTGCACATGGGCCTGGGGTACGCGCTCACCGAAGGGTTCCCGTCCGACGCCGACGGGCGCCCCGTCAACTCCACCCTGCGCAGCCTGGCCATCGTGCGGCCCAAGGACATGCCGCCCGTCGACGTCACGCTCGTGGAGGTGCCCCAGCCCGATTCGCCCTACGGCATCAAGGGTGTCGGCGAGATCGGCCTGGTGCCCACGGCCGGTGCCGTGGCGGCCGCCCTGCAGGACTTCGACGGCGCCTGGCGCAGCGTGCTGCCCATGCGCAACGACGCCAACCAGGAGCGCCCGTGGGGGGTCAACGGCAACGGCAGCAACGGCAACGGCGCCGCAACTCACACCGAGACCCCCGCGCAGCCCGTCACCGCCTGACCGTGATGGCTCCCTCGGTTGTCGGTCTGTCCGGGCGGGGGTCCGGGGTGCCGTTCGCTCCTTCGGCGCGGGCGCAAGGCGTCGCGAGCCGGCCCCCGGCCCCCCGCCCTCCGTTGTTGGTGTGCCCGGTCGGGGCCGCCGGTGGCCGTCGTCGGGAGCGTCTGGCGAAATCGCTCCGCCGGCCGCCCCCCGGCGCCCCCGACCTACCCGTGTCGGCGATGACCGGCCTGGGATCTGCCTGAGCCGATGACCTCCGCCTACACCACCCCGGGCCTCGTCTGCTCCCACCACCACCTCTATTCGGCGCTGGCTCGGGGGATGCCGGCTCCGCCGCGGACGCCGCATGGGTTCCTGGAGATCCTGGAGTTGATCTGGTGGCGGCTGGACCGGGCGCTGGACCTGGACCTGATCCGCTGGTCGGCGATGCTCGGGGCGCTGGAGTGCCTGGAGGTGGGGTGCACGGCGGTCATCGATCATCACGAGTCGCCGAACGCTATCGAGGGCTCGCTGTCGGTCATCGCCGACGCCTGCGCCGAGGTGGGGGTGCGGGCGAGCTGCGCCTACGGGGTCACCGATCGTCACGGCGCTGAGGGTGCCCGCCGGGGGCTGGCGGAGAACGAGCGGTTCCTGCGCTCGGGCGGCGAGGGGTACGTGGGCGTCCATGCGGCTTTCACCTGCAACGACGAGACGCTGGAGGCCGCCGCGGGGCTGGCCACCGACCTGGGTGTCGGCGTGCACATCCACGTGGCCGAGGGGGAGGCGGACGCCCCGGCGGCCGAGCGCCTCAAGGACCTCAGCCGCCCCGACTGGCTGCTGATCCACGGGGTGCACCTGCCCGACGGGCACGAACTGCAGGGCACCGTGGTGCACAACCCCCGCTCCAACATGAACAACGCCGTGGGCTACGCACGCCCGGCCCGCTTCGAAGCGACCGGCAATCCGGTGGCGCTGGGCACCGACGGCATCGGCTCGGACATGCTCGACGAGTTCCGCATCGCCTACGTGCGCCTGCGCGAGAGCGACGTGACCGCCGGCCCGGACACGCCCTGGCAGTGGCTGTCGGCCGGCTGGGACCTCATGCCCGAAGCCCGCAACGACCACGTCACCTGGAACTACGCCGCCATGGAGCCCTGGCACCTGGCCTTCAGCCCCGGCGTGCGCCCCGAGCGGGTCGAAGTGGGCGGCAGGGAGGTCTGGGCCGACGGCAGACCGACCCGGGTCGACGGCGCCGAGATCCGCGCCAAGGCCGCCGAGGCCGCCCAGCGCCTCTTCCGCCGCCTCGACGACCTCGACTGAACTCACACCCGCCCCCAGGAGGCACCCATGAGCGACAACGGCAGCCGCGTGGCCATGTACCTGCAGGACGCCCACCCGCTGCGCGAGGCCATGGAGTACGTGCAGTACGCCGAATCGAAGGGCTTCGAGGCCGTCTGGCAGGCCGAGAGCCGCCTCGTTCGTGAGGCCACCGTGCCCATGGCGGCGTTCGCCGCGGTCACCGACACCATCAAGGTGGGCTCCGGCGTGGTGGCCTCGTGGACCCGCAATGCCGCCCTGCTGGCCGCCACGTTCTCCACGCTCGACGACCTGGCCCCCGGCCGGGTGCTCCTGGGTGTCGGCGCCTGGTGGGACCCCCTCGCCCGCAAGGTCGGCATCGACCGGGCGCGCCCGCTTCGCCAGATGCGTGAGGTCGTCGAGTCGGTGCGGGCCCTGCTCGCCGACCAGAACGTCACCTACGACGGCGACTTCGTGCAACTCGACGGCGTGGAGCTGGACTACGTGTTCCAGGAGCGCCGCCCCAAGGACGTGCCCATCTACATCGGCGCCACCGGCATGAAGATGATGGAGCTCACCGGCGAGATCGCCGACGGCGTGGTGCTGAACTACCTGGTGTCGCCCACCTACAACCAGCGGGCGATGGAGGCCCTGGAGCGGGGAGCCGCCAGGGCGGGCCGCTCGGTGGACGACCTGGACCGGCCCCAGCTCGTGGTCTGCTCGGTCGACGAGGACCGCCAGGCCGCCCTCGACGGCGCCCGCCTACTGGTCACCCAGTACCTCGGCCAGCAGCCGCACATCATGAAGGCCTCGGGCGTGCCCGAGTCGCTACTCACCGACGTGGGGCGGGTCCTCACCTGGCCGGCCACCCTGGAGCAGGTGCAGGAGGCCTCCAAGCTGGTGCCCGACGACGTCGTGCAGATGATCTGCGCCGCCGGCACCCCCGACGAGTGCCGCGAGAAGGTGGAGCACTACCGCAACCACGGCTGCACCAGTCCCATCCTCTACCCCCTCGGCGACGACGTCCGCCTGATGATCGACACCTTCGCCCCCGATACATGATGCTGTTGGTCGCCTCGGCGGGGGTCTGCGGTGGTCCGGGCGGGGATGCCGGTGGCGCTCCGGCGGCCTCCGAAAATGGCCGCCTATGGCGTCCACCGGCATCCCCGCCCTCCGTTGTCGGTCGATGCCCGGCGCCCCCTCCCGCGCGTCGTTGCGCTGCCGGCCTCCATTCCGTCATTCCGGCGAATCCACTCCGTCATTCCGGCGGAGGCCGGAATCCAGGGGCCGACGCGCACCGCCGGTCACGGCTGAGATGCTTGTAGCGCGATGATCGACGAGCGGGACTATGTGGTGCATGACGCCGTGGGGCTGGCGGCGCTGGTTCGGGACGGGGAGGTGTCGCCCCGGGAGTTGGTCGAGGCGGCCATCCGGCGCATCGAGGCCCGCAACGGCGACCTGAACGCCGTCATCCACAAGCTCTACGACAAGGCGCGGGCGGCGGCGGAGTCGCCGGATCTGCCCGACGGGCCGTTCCACGGGGTGCCGATGCTGTTGAAGGACCTGTGGCCGGCGAGCGCCGGTGATCCCGTGCACCTGGGGATGGCGGTGCTGCGCGACGCCGGCTACACCCACCCCACAGACGGCAACCAGGTGGTGCGCCTGCGGGAGGCCGGGTTCACGTTCGTGGGTCGCACCAACACGCCCGAGTTGGGCCTCGTCGCCACGACCGAGCCGCTGGCCTACGGCCCCACCCGCAACCCCTGGAACACCGACCGGGGCTCCGGCGGCTCGTCCGGTGGATCGGCCGCGGCGGTGGCGTCGGGCATGGTGCCGGTTGCGGGGGCCGGCGACGGGGGCGGTTCGATCCGCATCCCGGCGGCGCTGTGCGGCCTGGTCGGCCTCAAGCCGTCACGGGGCCGGGTCTCCAACGGGCCCCGCGAGGACGAGTCGGGCCTGTCGGTGGTGCACGTTCTGGCCCGCACGGTGCGCGACACCGCCGCTCTGCTGGACGTCGAGGCCGGACCGTTCCCCGGCGACACGGTGATCGCCCCCCGCCCCGAGCGCCCCTTCGCCGAGGAGGTGTTCCGCATGCCACCGCGGCTGCGTGTCGGCGTGCGGGTGGACTCGCCCGGCGACGGCAGGGTGGAGGTGGACCCCGAGTGCGCCGCGGCGGCCCTCCGGGCGGCTGCGCTGCTCGAGGACTTGGGCCACACGGTCGAGCACACCGGACCGCCGGCGCTCACCGACGAGCGCCTCCTGGCCAACTTCGCCAAGACGTGGGGCGTCAGCACGGCGTTCGCCCTCGACGAGGTCGGCGATCTCATCGGCCGGCCGCTCACCGAGGCCGACGTCGAGCCGGCCACCTGGTTCTCCGCCGAGCGGGGGCGCAAGACCCCCGCCACAGACATGCTGCAGACCCAGAACGCCACGCAACTCTTCGGCCGGGCGATGGCCGAGTGGTGGGCCGACGGCTGGGACCTGCTCGTCACGCCGGCCACGGCCCGCCCCGCGCCCCCGATCGGCGAGCTGGTGGCGACCCCCGACAACGTCCTGGCGAGCTTCGTCAACTCGCTGCCGTACGGCACCTTCACGCTGCCCCTCAACCTCAGCGGCCAGCCCGCCATCTCGATTCCCATGGGCCACACCGCCGCCGGCCTCCCCCTCGGCGTCCAGCTGGCCGCCGCCTACGGCCGCGAGGACCTCCTCCTCCAGGTCGCCGCCCAACTGGAGCACATCAACCCCTGGCCCCACCTCGCCCCGGACTGATCCCCAGCACCCGCCGTTAACATGTTGCGAGGCACCAGCCAGGCCCGGCCCCGGCGGTGTTGATGCCCGGGTAGCTCAGTCGGCAGAGCGATTCACTCGTAATGAATAGGTCCGGGGTTCGATTCCCCGCCCGGGCTCAAGGGGAGGCTCGCCGGCGACGGGGCGGTGAGACGGGGCGGTGATTGAGCCTCGTGGGCGGCTCGTAGGCTGGTGACGTGGCCGATCGGGCTCGATTCGCCGAGCAGGCGATGCCCTTCATGGACCAGCTCTACGGCGCCGCCCGCCGCATGACGCGCAACGACGCCAATGCCGAGGATCTGGTGCAGGAGACCTACCTGCGTGCCTACAAGGGCTTCGACCGCTTCACCGAGGGCACCAACCTGCGCGCCTGGCTGTTCCGCATCCTCACGAACCTGTACATCAACGAGTACCGCCGCCGCCAGAGACGGCCCGCCGAGGTCGACCTGGGCGACACCGACACGCTCTACATGTACCGGGGCCTCGGCGCCGGCGCCGACGCCCGGCGGTCCCGCAGCGCCGAGGACGAACTGCTCGACTCGATGACGTCCGCCGAGGTGCGCGACGCCATCGAGTCGCTGCCGGACTCCTACCGGATGGCAGTGCTGCTCGCCGACGTGGAGGGGTTCGCCTACAAGGAGATCGCCGAGATCCTCGACGTCCCCATCGGCACGGTCATGAGCCGCCTGCATCGGGGAAGAAAACGGCTGCGCGAGACGTTGGAGAACTTCGGGAAGGCCCATGGCCTGGTCGAGGACGACTCGCCGGTTGCGGCCGCAGCCCCCGGAGCGCACAGATGAACGAATTCCCGCCACCCCAGATGTTCGGGCCGCTCGCCGAATGCTCCGGCACTCCCGGCGCCTGCCCGCACGCCGCCCAGCGGATCATGCAGGCCTCCGAGGGCATCCCCGAACCGTCCCGCATCGCCGCGCTGCGCGCCGACCTCGAGAACTGCGCTCCGTGCGTCTCCTCCTTCGACATGCAACTCGACGTGCAGAAACTGGTGGCGTTGCACTGCCGCGAGCAGGCCCCCGAGTCGTTGCGCATCCGCATCTCCGAGACGCTCCAGCGCATCGATCTCAGCAACATCGACGTCACCGACCTCTAGGAACAGTGCGGCACCCCGCCCCACCCGCGCGTGCGGGGTCATCCGGTGCCACCGGGGCCCGGGTGCCTCTAGGATGTGGCCATGGCGCTCATGGCGGTTGTGTGGCACTGGTGGATCGCCCCCTTGCTGGTGGCGCTCACGGTCCTGGCGATCATCGCCACCATCGCGGGCTACGTGAAGATCGTCCACGGTCAGCGCTACCCGCCGCGGGGCAAGGAGCGGGCATCCGAGTGAGCCCGGCCCGTCGGGGCGCCGTCGCGGCGCCCGCGCGTCGACGGCTCGGTAGCGGCACCTCGAGCCTCCGCCCCCCACCGCAGGTCCGGCCATGACGCAGGCCGTCGACTGGGATCTGGCCCAGCGGGTCGCCTTCCGGGTGGCCGAGCGCGGCACCCAGCCCGATCTCCGCTCACCGGAGGTGCAGTCGATCGGCCGGGACTTCGCCGAGGCCACCGCGCAGGCCGAACAGCTCGTGGCCGAGGCCACCGGCCTGCAGTCGCCCGGCAAGGCGCGAGCCCTCGTCGTCGACCGCCGCTCGTGGATCAGGGCCAACGTGGCGTCGTTCCAGCGGCTGCTGCGCCCGCTCACCGACCGCATGGACGAGCGGGTCGACGAGTCCGGGCCGATGCACGAGATCACCCGGGCGATGAGCGGCGCCGAGGTGGGCGCGCTGCTGGGCTGGATGTCCACCCGGGTGCTCGGCCAGTACGACCTGCTCATCATCGAGGACGACAAGCCCGACGACCAGGACATGGTGTACTACGTCGGGCCCAACATCGCCGTCCTGGAGCGGCGCCACGGCTTCCCCGCCCGAGAGTTCCGCCTGTGGCTCGCCCTGCACGAGACCACCCACCGTGCGCAGTTCATGGGGATCCCGTGGCTGCGGCGGCACTTCCTGGGACTCGTGGACGAGGCGCTCGACGTCGTCGACCCCGATCCCGTCCGCATGCTGGACGCCGCCCGGCGCCTCATGGAGGCCCGCCGCAACGGCGAGGACCCGTTCCGCCAGGGCGGGTTGACCGCTCTGCTCGCCCCCCCGTCGCAGCAGGGCACCCTCGACAAGCTGTCGGGGATGATGAGCCTCCTCGAAGGCCACGGCGACGTGACGATGGACCGCGCCGGGGCGGACCGCCTGTCGGAGTCGGACCGGTTCGGCCGCGTGCTGCGCTCCCGGCGAACGTCGGCGCGCGGGCTGTCCAAGCTGCTGCAGCGCCTCGTCGGCATCGAGGCGAAGCTCTACCAGTACCAGGCGGGCGAGGAGTTCATCGCCGCCGTCGAGCGCACGCAGGGCGTCGAGTTCGTGGAGCGGGCCTGGGAGGAGCCGGCGTGCCTGCCCAACATGGCCGAGATCAAGTCGCCGGAACTGTGGATCGAGCGGATGAACGCGAGGGCGGCCGCCTGACCGGTCGCCACCCGGGCACCGGCGACGAGCCCGCCGGCGCCCCACAGAGCCGCCCGCCTGCCGGCGAACCCGTTGGGGCCGAAATCCGCTTGCTCTCCGGTGGCGAGCCGGCCGCCGCCGGCGCCCGCTCGCCGGCCGGTCATCGCTCGCCGCTGCGGGCCGCCATGAGGCGCGGCGACTTCGACCGGTTCCTCGAGCGCTGTGACTTCGAGCCGCCGGGCACCCCGGTGACGTGCGCCGTCTCCGGTGGGGCCGACTCGCTGGCGCTGCTGGTGCTGGCAACCGCCGCCGGCCTCGACGTCACCGCCGTCCACGTCGATCACGGCCTCCGCCCCGGTTCCGGTGCCGAAGCCGACGTGGTGGCCGCCGCCGCAGCCGCCGCGGGTGCCGGATTCCGCGCCGAGTCGGTGCAGGTCGCCCCCGGTCCCAACCTCGAGGCCCGCGCCCGCACGGCCCGCTACGGCGTGCTGCCGCCGGGCACGCTGGTGGGCCACACAGCCGACGACCGCGCCGAGACCGTGCTGCTGAACCTGCTGCGGGGCTCCGGCCTTCCCGGGGTGGCGGCGATGCCCACCGACCGGCGCCGACCCCTGCTGGGGCTCCGGCGGACCGACACGCGGGAGGTCTGCCGGCTGGCGGGGCTGACCCCGGTCGTCGACGAGTCGAACAGCGACCCGGCCATCCGGCGCAACCGCGTGCGCCACGAGGCGATCCCGCTGCTGAACGAGATCTTCGAGCGTGACGTGACGCCGCTGCTGGGTCGCCACGCCGACCTGGCCGGCGAGGCCGCAGAGGCGCTGGACGCCGTCACGGCCGACCTCGACCCCACCGACGCGGCGGCGCTGGCCGCCGCGCCCCCCGCTCTCGCCCGCTGGGTGTTGCGGCGCTGGATCACCGGGGGCCGCGGCGGCGCAGTGCCCGGCGACGAGCGGCATCCCCCCGATCTGGCGGCCGTCGAGCGCGCCCTGGCGGTGGCCCGCAAGGAGGCCCGGGCCACCGACGTGGGCGGTGGTTGGAGGATGCTGCGGAGCGCCGGACGCCTCCGCCTGGAGCCACCCGCCACGACCCCGGAAGTTCTGCCAGACTGACCGCCCATGAGCACAGCAACCGATGCCGCCGTGTCCGCCCATGAGCTGAGCGACTCGCCGTGGCCCGAGTTGATCCCCGCCGATGTCCTGCAGCGGCGCATCGCCGAACTCGGCGCCGAGATCACCGCCGACTACGCCGGTCACCGGCCGCTGCTGGTGGGGGTCCTCAAGGGCGCCTTCATGTTCATGAGCGACCTCATCCGCACCATCGACCTGCCGGTGGAGCTGGACTTCATGGCCGTGTCGTCCTACGGCGACTCGACGAAGACCAGCGGCGTGGTGCGCATCCTGAAAGACCTGGACGTCGACCTGCAGGGGCGCCACGTGCTCCTCGTCGAGGACATCGTCGACAGCGGCCTCACGCTGGCCTACCTGCGCGACCTGCTGCTGGCGCGCTCGCCGGCGTCGTTGCACGTGTGCGCCCTGCTGGTGCGCGAGGGCAGCCAACCCAGGGCCGCGGACCTGCGATACGTCGGCTTCGAGATCCCGCCCGAATTCGTGATCGGCTACGGCCTGGATCTGGCCGAGCGATACCGCAACCTTCCCAATATCTGCATCTACGAAGAGGACGGGTCCGGGCCGGAGAGCTAGTCGCGGCGGGCCGAGGGGCCGTCGCGCGCCGGTAGCCTGCGAGCGGAGGGCAAGCCGAGACGGATCCGGTCCGAGCATGGAGACGAAGGTCATGGGCGTGTTGCACGTCGCGCCCCACGCACCAGCCACCGGCGGCCCGCCTGCCGCCCGCGTGGCCGTGGCCCGCGGTCGGGAGTTGATCTCCGAGGGAGCGGACATCATCGAAGTCGCCTTCGCGCCGGCAGCCCCCGGAGGCCCGCCCGTCCACCCGGTGATGGAGTCGCGGCAGATCCGGGCGGTCGTGTCGACGCTGATGAGCGAGGTCCGCCTCGCCGTCCGCACCGCGTCGCCGAGCGTCGCGGCGGCCGCCGTCGGCGCCGGAGCGACGCTCATCTGCGACGTCTCGCAGCCCCCGGAATCAGCAGCGGCGGGCGGTGAGTTGCCGTCGCTGGCCGCCGAGGCCGGAGCCGGCTGGGTGGCGGTGCACAGCCACGCCGCGCCACCGGCGGGCGGGGCGGCCAACGGCGACACACCCGATGCGGACCGGCTGGTGGCCGGGGCGGCCGGCGCGCTGCGCCGCAGAGCAGAGATCGCCGAGGCCGCCGGTGTCGAGGAGATCTACATCGATCCCGGCATCGGGACAGGGCGCCCGATCGACGACGACCTCGAACTGCTGGGCGGCCTCGAGCACCTGGTGGCGCTCGACCTGCCCCTGGTGGTGGGAACCGGCGATGGCCTCCTCATCGACGCGCTGCACGCCGCCGCCGATGTGGCGCCGTCCCCGGCGGCGCTCGACGGGGCACGCCGCGCCGGCTCCGATGACGGCGGAGCGGCCGGACCCCCCGGTTGGGATGACCCCGACGCCGACCGCCTGGAGGGCGAACTGACGGTGGCCACCTGGGCCATGCTCGCCGGCGCGGCCGTCATCCGGACGCACCACGTGGCCGCAACCGTCGAGGCCGCCCGGACCGTCGGCGCCAAAGAGCCCGCGGGAGCGCCATGAGAGGTCGCTGGGCCGACGGAATCGTGCCGCGGAACCTCCTCTGGGTGCTCAAGGACCGCCTCGCCGTCTGCGAGCGGCCCGGCGGCTACGGGCCCAACCACCGGGCCGTGCGGCGCACCGAGGAGATCATCTGGATCCGCCGCAACGAGTTCACGGCGATCGTGTCGCTGCTGGCCGGCCCGCACAACCTGCACAGCTACGACGAGGGTGAGGTGCCCTACGTCCACATGCCGCTGGGGGAGGCGCCGCAGGCGTCCGAGTTGCTGGCCGTCTACGAGGAGTTGGCCCGCCGCATGGAGGCGGGCGAGCGGCTGTTGATGCACCACGAGCGGGTCGACGACGTGCTCGGCGGTTTTCTCGCCGGGTTCTGGATCTGGATCGGCCGCTACTCCGATGTGCCCACCGCCCTGCATGCCACCGAGCGCCTGCTGCGGCGCCCGATCGGCCGGTGGGGCCGCGAGGCGGCGATGGCCGTCGCAAGGACCGGGGTCACACGGGCCGACCAGCGGCCCCCGGCCGACCTCGAACCGCCGAGCAACGTCACCGGTGGCGACGTGCTGGACATCACCGGCGAGATGCCCGCCGCGAGTCCTGAGCGCCCGGCGGGGGATCGTTGAAACGCGCCTTCCTGTCTCTCGGCTCCAACCTGGGTGACCGCCGGGCCACCCTGGCTGCGGCCGTGGCGGCGCTCGACGACGTCGTGGCCGTCTCACCGGTGTATGAGACCGACCCGGTGGGCGGTCCCGAGCAGGGTCCGTACCTGAACATCGTGGTGGAGCTCGCCACCGAGCGCAGCGCCCGGGACCTGCTGAAGACCGCGCTGGCCCTCGAGGTCGAGGCCGGGCGCGAGCGGCGGGTCCGCTGGGGGCCGCGCACTCTGGACATCGACGTGCTCTGGGTGGAGGGCGAGTCCGTCGACGAGCCGGACCTGCACGTGCCGCACCCCCGGATGCACGAGCGCGGCTTCGTGATGGTGCCACTCGCCGATCTCGCCCCCGAGCTGGCGCCCGGATGGACCGCCGACGGCGCCGCCGGCGTTCGCCGGGCCGGCGAGCTGGGCGGCGCCTGAGAGTTCCCGTGAGCGACATCCGCCTGCTCGGCACGGTGGCCGATGCGCGGGCGTTCTGCGACGAGGCACGCGCCGGGGGTGCCACGGTGGGCCTCGTGCCCACGATGGGGGCGCTGCACCCCGGCCATCTCAGTCTCGTGGCGAGATCGGTGGCCGAGACCGGCGTGACGGTGGTCTCGATCTTCGTCAACCCGCTGCAGTTCGGCGCCGGGGAGGACCTCGAGGCGTATCCCCGCGGCCTCCGGAGCGACATGGATCTCTGCGCCGCCGAGGGGGCGTCCGCCACCTTCGTCCCCACGACCGCCGACATGTACCCCGAACCGCCGGTCACGACGTTGGACTTCGGTGCGCTGTCGGCGGTGCTGGAGGGGCGCCTCCGCCCCGGGCACCTGGCGGGGGTGGGCGTGGTGGTGGCGAAGCTGTTCGCCATCGCGGGCGCCTGCCGCGCCTACTTCGGCGAGAAGGACTGGCAGCAACTGGCGGTGGTGCGTCGCCTGGCGGCCGATCTGTCCCTGCCCGTCGAGGTTGTGGGCTGCGAGACGGTGCGAGACGCCGACGGTCTGGCGATGTCCAGCCGCAACGCCTACCTCATGCCGCCCCAGCGGGCCGTCGCCGGGACCCTCCACCGGGCGCTGCGGGCCGGAGTCGAGGCGATCGAGGCGGGGGAGCGCCGCACCGCCGCCGTCGAGGCCGCGATGGCCGGGGTATTGGCGTCCGAACCCCTCGTCGGCCCGGTCGACTACGCCTGCGTCGTCGACGCCGCCACCCTGCAGCCCGTCGAGCCTCTGGCCGGCGAGCTGCGCCTGCTGGTGGCCGCCCACCTCGGCGCCGCCCGCCTCATCGACAACCTCGGCGCCACCGTGCCGCTGCCGTAACCTGCGATGTAGCCGGTCGAGGCCCCGCCGGCCGCCGACCACCGGAGAACCGACCCGAGGAACCCCGTGACCGACCGCCGGGACATCCCCTACCGCTTCGAGCCGACCGCCACCGCGGCGCAACTCCACGACGCCCACGGCGAGATCGAGCCGGGCACCGAAACCGATGTCCAGGTCACCGTGGCCGGGCGCCTCATGTTGCGGCGCGTCCAGGGCAGGCTCTGCTTCGGCACCCTCGACGACGCCGGCGGCCGCATCCAACTCTTCGCCCCGGCCGCCGCCACGCCGGACTACGACGGGTTCTGCGGGCTCTCCATCGGGGACTGGATCGGCGTGAGCGGCCAGGTGATGAAGACCCGCCGCGGCGAGCTGTCGGTCCAGGTCGGCGACTGGCGCCTGCTGGCGCCGGCCCGCCGCCCGTTCCCCGACAAGTGGCACGGCGTGACCGACACCGACACCCGCTACCGGCAGCGCTACGTCGACCTCTGGGTGACCCCGGCCGCCCGCCGGGCCTTCGAGATCCGCAGCGCCATGGTTGCCGCCATCCGGGCCGAGCTGGCCGGACGCGGCTTCACCGAGGTCGAGACGCCGATGCTGCACCCCATCCCGGGAGGGGCGGCCGCCAGACCGTTCATCACGCACCACAACTCGCTGGAGACCGACTTCTACCTGCGGATCGCGCCCGAGCTGTACCTCAAGCGCCTCATCGTGGGCGGCATGACCCGGGTCTTCGAACTCGGCCGGATCTTCCGCAACGAGGGCCTGTCTCGCCGCCACAGCCCCGAATTCACCATGCTGGAGCTGTACCAGGCCTACGCCGACTACACCGACATGATGGCGCTCACCGAGGAGCTCACCGCGGTGGCCGCGGTCGCCGCCACCGGCGGCACCGAGGTGTCCGTCGACGGTCGCACCCTGGACCTGGCGCCCCCATGGCGCCGGGTCACGATGGTCGAACTGGTCACCGGGTTCATCGGCCGCGAGCTGCCGCCGACCGGCGACGCCGGCAGTGCCGCAGCCGGCGAGTGGCGCCGGGAGGCCGATCGGCTGGATGTGGAGACCGAGGCGGGCTGGTCGGCGGGGCGCATCTGCGCGGAGATCTACGAGCGCCGCATCGAGGCCGGGATCTGGGACCCCACGTTCGTGTGCGACTTCCCGATCGAGGTCTCGCCGCTGGCGCGCTCCCACCGCCACCTCGACGGGTACGTGGAGCGGTTCGAGTCCGTGGCCGCCGGGCGCGAGCTCTCGAACGCCTTCACCGAATTGGCCGACCCCGACGAGCAGCGCAGCCGCTTCGCCGCCCAGGAGAGGCGGCGCCGCAGCGGCGACAGTGAGGCCATGACCACCGACGAGGACTACCTGCGGGCACTGGAGTACGGCCTGCCCCCCACCGGAGGCCTCGGCCTCGGCATCGACCGCCTGGCCATGCTGCTGTGCGGCGCCGAGACGATCCGCGACGTCATGCTGTTCCCCACACTGCGCCCCGCCCCGCCGGCCGGCGGCGATGAGCACGAGGAGTCATAGCCATGTTGCTGGCCATCGACGTGGGCAACACCCAGACGGTGCTGGGGCTCTACGAACTGGGCGATCCGGCGAGTCTCGACCGGGCGGAGGGCGGGCTCGTCGGCCACTGGCGGGCGGCCAGCAACGCCGAGGCCACCTCCGACGAGTTGGCCGTCCTGATCGACGGTTTCCTGGCCACGGAGCGTTGGGAACTGCTGAGCGACGTGTCGGGCATCGCCATCGCCTCGGGCGTGCCCCGCGTCACCGCCGCGTTGCGCGCCATGACGGCGCAGTACTTCGACTTCGATCCTGTCGTGATCGAGCCCGGCGTGCGCAGCGGCATCCCGATCCGCTACGACGATCCCCGGGAGGTCGGCGCCGACCGCATCGCCAACGCCGTCGGCGCGGTGGCGCTGTACGGGGGCCCCACGATCGTCGTGGACTTCGGCACCGGCACCACCTTCGACGTGATCAGCGCGGCCGGCGAATACCTCGGCGGCGTCATCGCCCCCGGCGTGGAGATCAGCCTCGAGGCGCTCTTCGAGCGGGCGTCCGCGCTCCGCTCGGTCGAGCTGACCGCGCCGCGCAGCGTCATTGGCCGCAGTACCGCCGAGGCGTTGCAGTCGGGGGCCATCTACGGCTACGCCGCACAGGTGGACGGCCTCGCCCGGCTCATCATGGCCGAGATCGGCGAGTCCACCGTCGTCGGCACCGGCGGCCTCGCCTCGCTCATCGCGCCGCACAGCGCCTGCATCGAGCACGTGCAGCCGTGGCTCACGCTGCACGGACTCCGGCTCGTCTGGCACAAGAACACCGAGGGCCATCCCGACGTCCCCGCCGGGGGCCGGAGCAGGGACGGGTAGTGGCCCGGGGCCGCACGGAGCGGTTCGTCACCCGCCGGCTCGACGGCGAGGCCGAGTGCCGCGAGCCCGACGATCTGATCGTCGAGGAGCCCCTCTCGATCCAACTCGACGACGTGCTGGTGGCGACGACGATGCGCACGCCCGGCAACGACTTCGAGCTGGCGGCAGGGTTCTGCCAATCCGAGGGCTGGCTCGACGGCACCGCCGTCCGTCGCATCCGCTACTGCGGCGCGGGGCCGCCGGTCGAGTCGGAGTTCAACGTGGTGTCGGTCGAGACCGGCGGGGCGGGCCCGCCCCCGGTGCCCCGCCTGGGCATCACCTCGGCGGCGTGCGGCATCTGCGGCACTGAGGCGGTGGAGCGGCTGACCGAGTCGCTGGCGCCGCTGCCGGCCGTCGAACGCTTCGACACCGCCGTCCTCGCCGGCATCCCCGAGGCCATGACCGCCCTCCAGGACCTCTTCGGCGCCACCGGTGCCGTGCACGCGGCAGGCGTCGCCGACCGCGGCGGCGAGCCGCTGCTGCTGCGCGAGGACATCGGGCGCCACAACGCCGTGGACAAGGTCGTGGGCCGCCTCCTGCTCGACGGCAAGCTGCCGGCGACCTCGCTGTGCCTCTACGTCAGCGGGCGCGCCTCCTTCGAGATGGCCCAGAAGGCCTGGGCTGCGGGGTTCACGGCCCTGGTGGCGGTGAGCGCCCCGTCGGCGCTGGCCGTCCACGTGGCCCGCACCGCCGGTCTGCAACTCGGCGGCTTCGCCCGCAACGGCAGCATCCGCATCTACGCCGACTGACCGGCCCGCGGTTCGTCCGGTCGGGGACCCCGGTCCGGTCAGGGGCTGGTGCTCGGCCGGTCGGGGACGCCGGTCCGGTCGGGGGCTGGCGCTCGTCCGGTCGGGGACGCCGGTGGCCGTTTGCTCCTTCGGCGCCGGCGCAAGGCGTCGCAAGCCGCCCCCCGGCGTCCCCTCCCTCGATTGGCGGCCGGCCGGACGGGGGTTGGCGCTTGTCTGGTCGGGGACGCCGGTGGCGCTCCGGCGGCCTCTGAAAATGGCACGCCTGCGCTAGCCCCCGGCGTCCCCTCCCTCGGTTCTCGGCCGGCGCCTTCCGCCTTGACCGCTACGCTCGCGGCGTGTCCGGCGAGCCTGATTCCCCGAGCGCGGCGGGCCCGGGTGCTGTGCCGGAGCCGGTGACCCACTCGACCGGGCTCGGTGTGCTGCACCTTTTCTACCGGCTCGGCGACGGCTGGCGGGGCGATTCCGTGGTGGCGGGCGTGCGGGCGGCCGTCGAGCGGGGCACCCAGGTGGTGGCGGTGGCCATCCTGGGGCACAAGGCCGATTTGGGGTTCATGGCGCTCGACGCCGACTGGTGGAACCTGCGGCTGCTGCAGCGCGATCTGGGTGGCACGGGGCTCGAGGCAACGGCGTCGTACGTGTCGCTGACCGAGATCTCCGAGTACGCCGCCGGCGTTCCCGACGAACTGAAGCAGCAGCGCCTCTACCCGCAGCTGCCGCCGCCGGGCAAGCCCGCATGGTGCTTCTATCCCATGTCCAAGCGCCGCGGCGAGCAGGAGAACTGGTTCACCCTGCCGTACGAGGAGCGTCGCGAACTCATGTACGAGCACGGCTCGTCGGGCCGCAAGTTCGCCGGTCGGGTGCTGCAGGTGGTCACCGGCTCGGCGGGCGTCGACGACTTCGAGTGGGGCGTCACGCTGTTCGCCGCCCGCCCCGATGATCTGAAGGACGTCGTGTACACGCTGCGGTTCGACCGGGCGTCGGCGATCTACGCCGAGTTCGGCCCGTTCTATGCGGGGATGGTGACCCCGGTGGAGGACCTGGTGGCGCTGCTGGCGGAGCCGGGCAGCCCTCCGTAGCCTGGCGACGCCGGCTAGCGCGGCAATCGGGCTCCCGAACCGGTCGCCCCACCCGTCGTGCGGGCGCTTGGTCCCGCAGCCGATCCGTGTCCCGCCTGCCGGCCGCCGCCGCCCGGGCCGCGGACCTCAGGGTTTGGGGCGCTGTAGCCTGCTGGACGAGGCTGCAGGCCGGCGCCGGGGCAAGCGGGCGGCGCACGGATCGGCGAGTGACACCGTGAGCGATACCGAGACCGACACCCCACCGGCGGCCACGACGGCCGAGCGAATCGCCGTGCTGCGCGGGCTCCTGGTGGAGGCGGCGCCCGTGGTGGTGGCATTCAGCGGCGGCGTCGACTCGTCGCTGCTGGCGTGGGTGGCGCACGACGAGTTGGGGGCCCGGGCGCACGCCGTGACGGCGGTGTCACCGTCGCTGGCGACGACCGAGCGCGCCGACGCCAAGCGCCTGGCCGAGGGTTGGGGCCTGCGCCACACCGAGGTCGAGACCGACGAGATGTCCAACGCCGCCTACCGCGTCAACGACGCCAACCGCTGCGCCCACTGCAAGGACGCGCTCATGGAGGCCCTCGAACCCGTCGCCGCCTCGGAGCGGGCGACGGTCACGCTGGGTGTCAACGTCGACGACCTGGGCGACCACCGCCCGGGGATCGACGCCGCACGCAGCCACGGCGCCCGCTTCCCCCTCGTCGAGGCCGGCTTCACCAAGGAACTGGTGCGCGCCGCTGCGCGGGAGTTGGGTCTGTCGGTCTGGGACAAGCCGGCGGCACCCTGCCTGGCGTCGCGCCTGCCCTACGGCACGCCCGTCTCGGCACCGGTGCTGCGTAGCGTCGGCGAGGCCGAAGCCGCGCTGGGGCGGCTGGGGTTCGGTGAACTGCGGGTCCGGCACTACGACGATCTTGCGCGCATCGAGGTGCCGCCGGACCGCCTGGGAGACGTGGTGGCCCGGCGCGCCGCGGTGGTCGAGGCCGTGCAGGCCGCGGGGTACCGCTACGTGACCCTCGACCTCGAGGGTCTCCGCTCGGGCAACCTCAACGCCGCCCTCGGGGCGGCGGCGACCCCCGCGAGCGCAACGGGCCGACCGGCGCAATGACGGCATCACCGGCGGGCGCGACGGCCACCGTCCGCCCCCTCGACCGGCAACGGATCATCGCCGACCGGAACCTGGCCGGCACCGTCTTCTGCCGTGCCTACAGCCGCCGGGTGGACGAATGGCTGGCCAACACCTACGCCGTCGCCGGCGGGCCCGACCGCGGGGTCGCCTTCGTGGCCGTCGGCGGTTACGGCCGTTCCGAACTCAGCCCCGAGAGCGACCTCGACGTGCTCCTGTTGCACGAGCGGGGCGTCGACGTCTCGGAGTTGGCCGGCGAGCTGTGGTACCCCATCTGGAACGAGGGGCTGAAGCTCGGGCACGCGGTGCGGACCATCGTCGACACGCTCCAGCTCGCTTCGGGGGATCTCGACACGGCGACGTCGCTGCTCTCGGCGCGCCACCTCGCCGGTGACAGCGCCCTCTCCGATCGTCTCTCGGCCGGCGCCCGCGATCAGTGGACCCGGCGGGCCCGCAAGTGGCTGCCGCGCCTGGCGAAGGATGCGCGCTGGCGGGAGTTCGAGCACGGGGCGGTGGCGTTCCGGCTGCAACCCGACCTGAAGGAGTCCACAGGCGGTGTGCGCGACGTGCAGGCGCTGCGCTTCACGGCGCTGGCCCGCCCCGACCTCGCCGACGCCGACAGCTCTCTGGTCCGCGAGGCCTACGAGACCCTCCTGGCGGCACGGGTGGAACTGCACCGCGCCACCGGCAATCCACGGAACCTGCTCACGCTCGAAGTGCAGTCCGACGTGGCGGCCGCCCTCGGCCACGGGACCGTCGAGGAGTTCATGACCGGAGTGGCCGCCGCGGGCCGCACCGTCGGGTGGGTGGCCGACGAGACGTGGGCCCGCGTCGAGCGCTGGTCAGCCCCTCGCGGGCTGCGCCGGCGTGCGGCGCCGACGACGGTCGAACCGGGAGTCCTCCTCCACCACGATCGCAACGAGGTGCGGCTCTCGCCGGAGCTGCGACTGGACGCCGACGCCCTCGTGGCGCTGCGCGTGGCGGTGGCCGCGGCGACCCACGGTGCGCGCATCGAGCGCGAATCACTGCTGCGGCTCGGGCGGGAGATGCCGCCGCTGGGTGATCCGTGGCCGGCGGGCGCGCTCGAACTGTTCGTCGAGCTGCTCGCCTGCGGGCGCAACGCCATCCCGGTGATCGAGGCACTCGACCAGGTGGGAGCGGTCGTCAAGATCCTGCCCGAGTGGGAGAGCTGCCGGAGCCGCCTGCAGCGCAACGACTACCACCGGTTCACCGTGGACAGGCACCTCTGCGAGACCGCGGCGCAGGCGGCCGACATGATCGGCGGCGGCGAGGCCGGCGTTCGCCGCCCCGATCTGCTGCTCGTGGCCGCCCTGCTGCATGACATCGGCAAGGGCTACCCCGGTGATCACACCACCGTGGGGATGGTGCTCATGGACACCATCGCCCGGCGCATGGGGTTCGACCGCGACGACGTTGTCACGCTCGTACGACTCGTCGAATTGCACCTGTTGCTGCCCGACGTGGCCACGAGGCGCGACATCGACGAGGTCGGCACGGTGCAGCGGGTGGCGGCCGAGGTGCGCACGACCGAGATGCTCGAGTTGCTGGCGGCCCTCACCGAGGCCGACTCGATCTCCACGGGACCGTCGGTGTGGACCCGCTGGAAGGCCGACCTGATCCGCGGCTTGGTGCGCCGCACCGGGCACTACCTCAGCGGGGGAGTGCTGGAGGGCGAGGCAGGGTCGTTCCCCACCCCCGGTGTCGCCGATGCGATGCGCGCCGGCACCGAGATGTTGGAGGTCGACGAGCGGGAGTTGGTAGTGGTCGTGCCGAGTGGACCGACCGTGCTGGGTTCGGTGGCGGGCGCCGTGAGCCTGAACCGGCTCAACGTCCTGTCGGCGACCGTTCGCACTGCCGGCGGGATGACCGCCCTGTCGGTGTTCGTGGAGCCGCAGGAGGGTGTGGCACTGGACTGGGCACCGGTGGTGGCCGACGTCCGGGCCGCCCTGGCCGGCGACCTGGTGCCCGCGGAGCGTCTCGCCCGCTGGGCCGACGCCGCCGCGGGTGGCGGCGATCCGCTGGCGCCCGAGCCGGTGACCGCCTCGTACGTGAAGTTCGACAACGAGATCTCCTCGGTGACGGTCATCGAGGTGGCGGCGCCCGACAGCCTCGGCCTGCTCTACTGGATCACCGAGGCCCTCGTCGGGTCCGGGCTGCACATAGAGCAGGCTCGGGTGCAGACCCTCGGCGACCACGTCGTGGACTCCTTCTACGTGCACGACGGGGAGGGCGGCAAGATCACCGGCGAGGCCCGGCTCGAGCGGATCGCGGCCGCCGTGCGCCAGGCCGCGTCCATCCCGCCGGTGGCCCGATGAGCGCGCAGCCGCCGGAGGCCGCGGGTCCCGCCGCACCGGAGCCTGGTCCCGACCTCATCGGCGAGTTGGAACTGCTGCGCTGGAGTGAGACGCTCGCCGGCATCGCCCGGACCGGGTTGGGGTTCACCGAGAATCCCTACGAGCGCGAGCGGTTCGAGGAGGTGCTGGCGATCGCCGCCGACATCCATGCGTCGGCCGGCCGCTGCCACGACCCGGCCACACAGATCACCGAGTGGATGGACGCCGTCGGCCGGGGCGTGCCCGGGTACGTCACCCCCAAGGTCGCCGTCGGCGCGGTCGTCGGCGACGACGACGGCAAGGTGCTGTTGATCCGCAGGGCCGATTCGGGGTACTGGCTGTACCCCACCGGCTGGGCCGACGTGGGCTACTCCTCCTCGGAGATCGCGGTCAAGGAGGTCGCCGAGGAGACCGGTATCGACTGCGAGCCGCTGCGCCTGATCGCCGTGCTCGACAGCATGCGTCACGGCTTCACGTCGGTTCCCACGTACTCGCTGGTGTACCTCTGCCGGGCCATCGGCGGATCGCTCCGGCCCCATCCGGTGGAGACCACCGGCGTGGGGTTCTTCGCCGAGGACGACCTGCCCGCACCGCTGGCCGGACCGGACATCTGGGCACGTCACGCCTTCTCCTCCATCCGGGGGGACGCCACGACGGTGCTGTTCGACGCACCACGTACACCGCTCTGGCGCCCGGGCGACTGAGCGGACGGGGACGGATTCTCGCCACGCCGGGCTTGGCGCGAGTACTATGAGTTTCTCGACATACGCGGCAGTGCCATGCCCGGGATTGCGCCTGGCAGCTAAGGTGCCGCGTGTACCCGCGGACCAAGGGAAGGGAACTCCGATGTCACGCTCCAGGCTGCATCCACGACCGCTATTTCTCTTAATTTCCTGCTTGTTGTGTCTGTTCCTCGTCGCGGCGGCCTGTACCTCCGACGACGACGGCACGGACCAGGCGACCGCGACCACGGCCGACCAGCCGGCACCACCCCCGCCGGCGGGCACTGACGACGGCGATGACGGAGCCGACGCCGACCCGGACGAGCCCATGGCGCATCTCGGCGACGGGTCGCTGGGCGTCGTGAACGTCGAGGCGGGCGACGCCATCCAGATCCGCTCGCTGAACGCCATCAGCGGTGACGTGGCCTTCTTCGGTCTGCCGATCGAGCGCAGCGTCATCCTGGCCGTCAGGGACTACGGCCAGATCAAGGGCTTCGACGTCGACCTGGGCACCACGCTGGACGACCTCTGTTCCAACGACGGGGGCCAGGCCGCCGCCCAGACCATCGTCGCCGACGACCAGGTGGTCGGCGTGATCGGCACGTCGTGTTCGGGGGCCGCGGTGGCCGCCGCGCCGCTGGTCACCGCAGCGGGCATGACGATGATCTCCGGCGGCAACACGTCACCGGCGCTGACCTCGGACCTGCAGGGCAACCCCGGGCCCAACTACAGCGTGGGCTACTACCGCACGGCGCACAACGACCTGTTCCAGGGCGCGGCGATGGCCGAGTTCGTGTTCAACGAGTTGAATATCGGAACCGCTGCCGCCATCCACGACGGCGATCCGTACACCCAGGGCCTGGCGCAGGCGTTCACCGACGCCTTCGCGGCGCTCGGCGGCACGGTGACGGGGTTCTCGGCGGTCAACAAGGACGACACCGACATGGTGCCGGTCCTGACCGAGGTCGCCGCGGGCACTCCGGGTGCACTGTTCTTCCCGATCTTCCAGCCGGCCGGTGACTTCATCGCCGACCAGGCGCCGGGCGTGTCGGGCTTGGAGAACACGGTGCTGCTGGCCGCCGACGGCCTGCTGAACACCAACTACCTGGCGCTGCCGCAGACCGTCGGCATGTACTTCTCCGGGCCGGATCAGCGCTTCGGCGACAACGTGAACCAGAGCACCGGCAAGAACGCCAACGACTTCCTGGCGGCCTACGAGGCCGACTACGGCGAGGCTCCGGCGGCGCCGTTCTGGGCGCACGGCTACGACGCCACGACGCTGCTGCTCGACGCCATCGACGCCGCCTCCTACGTGGACGGCGACACGCTCGTCATCGACCGCCAGGGCGTGCGCGACTTCCTCAACGGCGTCCAGGGCTACAGCGGCCTCATCGGCACCATCAACTGTGACGGCTACGGCGACTGCGGCGCCGCCCGCATCACCGTCGTGCAGAACATCGGTGGCGAGGCGAACGCCGAGGCCAGCATGCAGAACGTCGTGTTCTCCTACTCGCCACAGGGTTCGGAGGCCGAGGCCGGGTCGATCCCGCCGATCGAGCTGGAGACCCCGTTCGGTGACGGCTCGCTGGGCGAAGTGAGGATCGAGGCGGGCGACGCGGTCCAGATCCGCTCGCTGAACGCCATCAGCGGCGACGTGGCCTTCTTCGGTCTGCCGATCGAGCGAGCGGTCGTCCTGGCGATCCGGGACTACGGACCGGTGCGCGGCTTCGAGGTGGACCTGGGCACCACGCTGGACGACCTGTGCTCCAACGACGGGGGCCAGGCCGCCGCCCAGACCGTTGTGGCCGACGACCGTGTGATCGGTGTGATCGGCACGTCGTGTTCGGGGGCCGCGGTGGCCGCCGCGCCGCTGATCGGTGCGGCCGGCATGACGATGATCTCCGGGGGCAACACGTCGCCGGCGCTCACGTCGGACCTGGCCGGCACCGCAGGGCCCAACTACAGCGAGGGCTACTACCGCACGGCCCACAACGACCTGTTCCAGGGTGCGGCGATGGCCGAGTTCGTGTTCAACGAGTTGAACATCGGAACCGCTGCCGCCATCCACGACGGCGATCCGTACACCCAGGGCCTGGCGCAGGCGTTCACCGACGCCTTCGCGGCGCTCGGCGGCACGGTGACGGGGTTCTCGGCGGTCAACAAGGACGACACCGACATGGTGCCGGTCCTGACCGAGATCGCAGCCGGGTCGCCGGGTGCGCTGTTCTTCCCGATCTTCCAGCCGGCCGGCGACTTCATCGCCGACCAGGCGCCGGGCGTGTCGGGCTTGGAGAACACGGTGCTGCTGGCCGCCGACGGCCTGTTGAACACCAACTACCTGTCGCTGCCGCAGACCGCGGGGATGTACTTCTCCGGGCCGGATCAGCGCTTCGGCGACAACGTGAACCAGAGCACGGGCAAGAACGCCAACGACTTCCTGGCGGCGTATGAGGCCGACTACGGCGAGCGGCCGGCGGCGCCTTTCTGGGCGCACGGCTACGACGCCACGGCGATGCTGCTCGACGCCATCGTGGCCGCCTCCTACCTGGACGGCGACACGCTGGTCGTGGATCGCCAGGGAGTGCGTGCCTACCTGACCCAGCTCAGGGGTTACAGCGGCCTCATCGGCACAATCAACTGCGACGACTTCGGCGACTGCGGCGCCGCCCGCATCACCGTCGTCCAGAACATCGGAGGCGAGGAGAACGCGGAGGACAGCATGGACAACGTCGTCTTCTCCTACGCCCCGTAGTCACGCCGACCAATCCACACCAACGGAGCACTCGCGCCTACTGTTGTAGCCCGTGAGGCAACCCAGTGATCGGTAAGTGGGCGCCCCGCACCGGGGCGCCCCGCACCGGTGTCGACCAGTTCCTGACGGTTCTGCGCGTCTTCGCGGTGGGGCTGGTGCTCGTCGGCCTCGCGGCGTTCATCGCCCAGGAGATCAACACCGACAACGCCTTCGCCCGCTGGGCCAACCCCGACGCCACCGGCCTCACCGGGGCCCAGTTCCGGGGGCTGGTGATATCGGGCATCGCCCAGGGCGCCATGTACGGGCTGATCGCGCTGGGCTACTCCATGGTCTACGGCGTGTTGGGGTTCATCAACTTCGCCCACGGCGAGGTGTTCATGATGGGCGCCATGACCGGCATGATCACATCCAACAAGCTGGCCGACGCCGGCCTGTGGGAGACCAACTTCGTCGGCTCCCTGGCGCTGGTCATGTTCGGGTCGATCCTCGTGTCCATGTTCCTGGCGGTGGTCATGGAGCGCGTCGCCTACCGGCCCCTGCGCGGGGCGCCCCGGCTCATACCGCTCATCACCTCCATCGGCGTCTCGTTCTTCATACAGAACATGTCGATCGTGCTGTTCGGCCCTGCCAGCAAGGCGTACCCCCGGGTGCCCGACTGGCTGAGGGACAAGCACACCTTCCTGCAGATCGAGGGCGCCAAGATCATGGTGATCGTCGCCGCCGCCGTGTCGATGGTGGTGCTGTGGTACCTGGTGGAGCGCACCAAGATGGGCAAGGCCATGCGGGCGGTGGCGGAGGACTCCGAGATCGCCGCCCTCATGGGCATCGACGTGAACCGCACCATCGTGCGGGTGTTCGCCGTGGGCGGCGCCTTCGCCGGCATGGCCGGGATCCTCTGGGGGATCCTGTTCCGCAGCGTGATCCACAACACCGGCTTCCTGCCGGGCATCAAGGCGTTCAGCTCCGCGGTGGTGGGTGGCATCGGCAACCTGGGCGGGTCCATGGTCGGTGGCCTGTTCATCGGGATCGCCGAGTCGGTGGGACCGCTGCTCATCCTGGAGCCGCTGGGCGTCAGCGGCGTGTCGCAGCTGCGCGACGCCGTGGCGTTCGCCATGCTGATCGGGGTGCTGCTGCTGCGGCCCAGCGGCATCTTCGGTGAGCGTCTGCGGGCCGAGGACCGGACATGACCGCCACCGAGATGCGCCCGGGATCCGCCCCCGAGCCGGAGCTGGCCCCGCCGCGCCGGGTGCTTGCCCAGGACTGGCGCCGGTTGGTCCGCATGGGCGGCATGGCCGCCTTCGTGCAGATGTTCATCGCCCTGTCGGCCATGCCGGTACGGCTCGACGAGCGCCTCGTGATCGAGGGGATCCTGAGCCTCGGTTTCGTGTTCATCGGGGCCATCCCCATCGTCGTGGGCAACCGCATCAGCCGCCAGGTCCGCCGCGAGGGCGTGGCCATCCACAAGGCCGGCGGGTACGAGCTGTTCGGCGGCGCTCTGGTCGGTACTCTCGCCGCCGCGGGGCTGTCGGTCCTGGTCCTGCTGCTGACCCACTTCGACCTCCGGGAGCCGCTGGTCAACTGGAGCCCGCAACTGCGCGACCTGCTCTCGTTCAACCGGGGTCCCACGTTCGGTGTGCTGATCTGGCTGGGCATCGGCGCCGCCGGGGGCTTCATCGGCGGTGGCCTGCGGTTGCTCCCGGCCCGCTGGCGCCGGACGCTGCTGACGATGGCCACGACGGTCGTCCTGGCCTCGGTCCTGGAGCAGCTCGTCGTCGATCTCGTGAGCGGTGTCGGCCTGGAGCCGGTGGCGGAATGGTTCTACGCCCGCCGCAGCGGCCTCACCCAGGCCGGTGCCGGCGTGGCCGCAGCCATCGCCGGTGTGGCGGCCTTCTTCGGGCGGGGCCGGCTCAAGGCCACGCGCGCCCGGATACAGACACTCGAAGGGCCGGCGCGCACCCGGGCGACCGGACTGATGATCCTGGCGACGGCGGCGATCCTGATCGTCGTGCCGCTGCTCGTCGGGAGTCTCACCAACGAGCTGCTCGCCAACGTGGGCCTGTTCGTGCTGCTGGCCCTCGGACTCAACATCGTCGTCGGCCTCGCCGGCATCCTGGACCTGGGCTACGTGGCCTTCTTCGCCGTGGGCAGCTACACGGCCGCCGTGCTGACCGCGGCCACCTCACCCAGGATCAATCCCGAGTTGCCCTGGTTCGTGGCACTCATCTTCGTGGTCATCGTCACCGGGCTCGTGGGCCTGTTCATCGGGGCGCCCGTCATCCGCATGCGCGGCGACTACCTGGCCATCGTCACGCTGGGGTTCGGTGAGATCATCCGGCTGCTGTTCCTGTCGGACTGGCTGTCGGGGTGGTTCGGCGGATCCCAGGGCATCACGGCCATCGGCGGGGTGGGGGTGTTCGGTCTCACGACCGTCGACGGCACCAACCCGCGCAAGGTCTTCTACCTGGTGCTGGTCTTCTGCGCCATCGCCATCTACGTCTCGTGGCGCCTGGAACGCTCGCGCCTCGGGCGCGCCTGGATGGCGGTGCGCGAGGACGAGACCGTGGCCGAGGCCATGGGCATCAACACCGTCAACGTCAAGCTGCTGGCCTTCGTGGTGGGCGCCATCCTCGGGTCGTTCAGCGGCGCCATCTTCGCCAACAAGGTGGGTTCGGTGTTCCCGTCCAGCTTCCTGATCCTCGTTTCGATGGTCATCTTGGTGGTGGTGATCTTCGGCGGCATGGGCAGCATCATCGGCGTGATCGCCGGCGCGGCGATCCTGATCGGCGTGCTCGGTGGGCCCAAACAGCCCGGGTTGTTACAGGAGTTCTCGGAGTTCAAGCTGCTGATCTACGGCGCGCTGCTGGTGTGGATGATGCTGGCCCGGCCCGAGGGGCTCATCCCCAGTGCCCGCCGGACCCGTGAACTGCACCAGGAGGAGTTCCTGCAGGACGCCTGGCTGAAGGGCCACGTCGACACCGGCGACGAAGACAACGGCGCCGCGCCGGACACCGGAGAGCAGCGATGAGCAGCGGCGAACCCCTGCTCGCCATCCGCGACCTCACCATCGACTTCGGTGGGTTGAAGGCCCTCGACACTCTCAACATCGACGTGTACGAGGGCGAGATCGTCTCGGTCATCGGTCCCAACGGCGCCGGCAAGACGACCCTGTTCAACGCCATCAGCGCCATGGTGCCCATCACGTCGGGCGACATCGTCTTCGAGGGATCCTCGCTGCTGGGGCTCGACCCCAACCAGGTGACCGCCCGCGGCATCGCCCGCACCTTCCAGAACGTGCGGCTGTTCACCAACATGACGATCCTCGAGAACGTCATGGTGGCCCAGCACTGCCGGACCAGCAAGGGCGCCATCGGGGCGCTGCTCTACACGCGGGGCTTCCGGCAAGAGGAGGACGAGATCAGAGCCAGGGGCGAGAAGGTCCTCGGCTTCTTCGGCAGCCGCCTCGTCGGTTTCCGGCTCAACCAGCCCGCCTCGGTGCTCTCCTACGCCAACCGCCGGCGCCTCGAGATCGCCCGTGCCATGGCCACCCAGCCCAAGCTCCTCCTGCTGGACGAGCCTGTGGCGGGCATGAACCCCGTCGAATCCGCCGAACTCACCCGGCTGATCGGCAGGCTGCGAGACGAGTGGGGCTTCGCCATCGTGTTCATCGAGCACGACATGTCGGTGGTGCGCGACGTGTCCGACAGGGTCATCGTGTTGAACCACGGCGAACTGCTCACCGAAGGCCTCTACGCCGACGTCTCGGTCGACCCGCGCGTGATCGAGGCCTACCTCGGCCAGGACACCATCATCGAGGATGCAACAGCGTCATGAACGACTCGACCCCCGCCGCCACGCCGCTGCTCGAGATGCGCATGGTGAACACGCACTACGGAGCGGTGCACGCCCTCAAGGACGTGAACCTGGCGATCTACCCCGGCGAGATGGTCTGCCTGCTCGGCGGCAACGCCAGCGGCAAGTCCACCACCCTCAAGACGCTCCTGGGCATGGTCAAGCCCACCTCCGGTGAGGTCGTGCTCAACGGTGAGGTCGTCAACGACCGCTCCACGGCGTATCGGGTCGAGCGGGGCGTCACGATGGTCCCCGAGAACCGCCGCCTGTTCCAGCGCCTCACCGTGCGGGAGAACCTCCAACTGGGCGCCTACCTGCGCAACGACTCCGACGGCATCGCCTCGGACATGGAATGGGTGTTCGAGCTGTTCCCCCGCGTCAAGGAGCGGCTCACCCAGAAGTCGGGCACGCTCTCCGGCGGCGAGCAGCAGATGGTGGCCATCGGCCGGGCGCTCATGTCTCGGCCCAAGGTGCTGCTGATGGACGAGCCGTCGATGGGTCTGGCCCCCGCCCTCGTGAAGCAGAACTTCGACCTCATCGAGCAGATCCACGAGGCCGGCCTCACCATCTTCATGGTGGAGCAGAACGCCAACATGGCGCTCTCCATCGCCGACCGGGGCTGGGTGCTGCAGACGGGCCGCGTCGTGCTCGACGACACGGCCGAGAACCTGCTCGTCCACCCCGAGCTACGCGCCTCCTACCTCGGCGAAGCCTGAACCGCCGGCCGCCCGTCCGGTCGGGGTCGCCGGTGGCCGTTTGCTCCTTCGGCGCAGGCGCAAGGCGTCGCAAGCCGTCCCCCGGCGTCCCCTCCCTCTGCGCTCTGCCAACCACGACAAAGGGGGCCGTGACGTTATACATCCGGGCGCCCGACCGCCAACCTCCGCGCGGGTCGGGGCGGGTCAGGACTGGTCGCGGAGGAACTCCTCCACCTCTTGGACCAGGCGCTCGGGGGAGTCTGGGTCGACGTCTGGGCTGTTGTCGAAGGCCTTCTCCAGTTCGGCGACGTAGGTCTGGGCGTCGTCGTCGGAACTGATGAGTTCGTCGACCTCCTGCTCGTAGACGAGCGACTGGTGGTGCAGGTCGGCGGTGTCGACGTGTGCGCCCAGCAGGCTGGCGACACGCTCGGTCAGGGCCAGGCAGGCCTTGGGGGACGCGTTTCCGGCTGCGTAGGCGGGCACCGATGCCCACAGCGACGCCGATGGGAGGCCCGCCTCGCGGCAGGCGACTCCCAGCACACCCACGATGCCCGTTGGGCCCTCGTAGCTGGAACTGCGGAGTTGCAGGCGCTCGCCCAGTTCGGTGTTGTCCGTGGAGCCGTAGATGGAGACGGGGCGGGTGTGCGGGACGTCGGCCAGGAGGGCGCCCAGGGTCACGACGAGCCGCGCCTCGAGATGCGTTGCGACGCCGAGCACGTGGTGGCAGAACGATCGCCAGCGGAAGTGGGGCTCGATCCCCTCGAGGATGATCACGTCTGTGTCGGTATTGGGGACCCGGCCCGCCGAGAGGCGGTTGACCGGCCAGGTGAGGTTCCGGTCGTTGTTGTCGTCGAGGTGCACCATCGGGCGGGTCACGGTGAAGTCGTAGTAGAGCTCGGGATCCAGATCGGCGAACGGCCGCGTGCGCCACTGCTGGCTGAGGTGCTTGGCGGCGCTGGTGGCTGCATCGCCTGCGTCGTTCCAGCCGCGGAACGCCGCCAGCAGCACAGGGTTCTCCAGCCGCGGTCGCCGCGTCCACTGCAACTCGGCGAGGTCGGGCGTCGGTGAGTCTGGCAAGGATGGGTCCACGTCGCTGACCCTATCGCCGCGAGGGCGCCGCGCTCTAGTCAAGGCCGCCCATTGCCCGATCCGGTTGGCCGGTCGGGGACGCCGGTGGTCGTTTGCTCCTTCGGCGCGGGCGCAAGGCGTCGCAAGCCGTCCCCCGGCGTCCCCTCCCTCGTGAGTTTGCCTGGTGGGGTCGGGGTCGCCGGTGGTCGTTTGCTCCTTCGGCGCGGGCGCAAGGCGTCGCAAGCCGTCCCCCGGCGTCCCCTCCCTCGGTTGATGGCAGGGGCACACGTATCATCGGTGCGTGACGTCCGCCGGCTTGCAGGTGCATGAGGCCGTTCAGTGCGACGGCGAGGTGGTGGCGGCCGTACAGCGGCTCGTGCCGCAACTGTCGGCGTCGGCGTCCGTGCCGTCGGCCGCTGAGGTGGCCGAATTGTGTGCGGCGCCCGCCACCACTGTGCTGCTGGCCCGCCTCGACGGCGCCATCGTGGGGATGATGGTGCTGGTGCTGTTCCGGCTGCCCACGGGGATGCGGGCGTGGATCGAGGACGTCGTCGTGGACGGCGGCGCCCGTGGGCGGGGTGTCGGCGAGGCGCTCAACCGCGAGGCGCTGCGCCTCGCGGTCGAGGCCGGAGCCCGGACAGTGGACCTGACCTCCCGGCCGAGCCGCGCCGACGCCATCCGCCTCTACGAGCGGCTCGGCTTCGAGCGGCGGAACACGGGCGTGTACCGCTGGCGGGGCGACGCCGGATGAGCGCCCCGGGTCCCGCCGCAACGCCGCCGGCACGGGCGAGAGCGATCCCCCGGCGCACCGCGTCATGCCCGGATCCCCGGCGACGCCGCTGACGCGGGCACTGGCGGCCCTCGCCGAGCACCGGCCGGAGTGGTACCGGCTGGTGCGATTCGGCGCCGTGAGCGCCGTCGTCACGCCGACCACGCTGTTGATCCTGTGGCTGCTCCATGCGGCGGGGGGCTGGCCCGCCTGGCAGGCGAACCTCGTTGCGGTCAGCGCGGGCGCCGTCCCCGCCTACATGTTGAACCGCTACTGGGTCTGGGGCCGCAGCGGGCGCAACCGCCTGTGGGGCGAGGTGCTGCCGTTCTGGGTGCTGACCCTGGCCGGCGGGGCGGGTTCCACGCTCGCGGTGGACGCGGCCGCCCGCTGGGACAGCTCGGGCCTGCTTGTGCTCGTCAACCTGGGGACCTACGGGGCGCTGTGGCTGTTCAAGTTCTTCGTGCTGGATCGACTGGTGTGGCCGTCGCCGGCCGCCGGGGAATCCCGGCGCGCCGAGCGCTCCGGGGCAGGGTAGGGCGCCGACGATGGACCCCCGCCGCCGGGCATTCGCCGAGGCCGCCCGCGGCTTCATGCCCACCGACGAGGGGCTCGCCCTCTACGAGGCCGCACGGGCGGCGCCCGAGGGCCCGTTCCTGGAGGTCGGCAGCTACTGCGGCCGCTCGGCGCTGTTCATCGGCGCCGCGGCCGCCGAGCGCGGCGGTGTGCTGTTCGCCGTCGATCATCATCGGGGCTCCGAGGAGAACCAGCCGGGCTGGGAGTGGCACGAACCCGATCTCGTCGATCCGCACAGCGGGCTGCTCGACACGTTGCCGCACTTCCGCCGCACCGTCTTCGACGCCGGGCTCGAGGACCACGTCGTCGCCGTCGTCGGCGATTCGGCGCGCCTGGCCGCGCTCTGGGGCACCCCGCTGGCCTTCCTGTTCATCGACGGGGGGCACGGCGCCGCCCCCGCGCACGCCGACTACGAGGGCTGGTCGCCGCACGTGATGGGTGGCGGCACCCTGGCGATCCACGACGTGTTCGGTGATCCCGCCGACGGCGGGCGCCCGCCGTACGAGATCTACCTCCGGGCGCTGAACTCAGGGCTGTTCAGCGAGATCGGCTGCACCGGCTCCCTGCGGGTGCTGCGCCGCGCCGGCTGAAGCGAATGGGATCCGCGGCAAGGGCGCCCCGCTGAAGCGGCCGGGGCGGACCGCCTGAAGTGCACGGGATCCGCCGCCGGGGCAGGCCGGCTCAGCGAGTGTGGATCGACTGCGTGGCCGGCGCCACCGCCGGTAGGCCCTCCCCGCGGCTGAACAGGCCGGCGGCAGGACTGGAGTTGGTGAGGGCGTCGGCGGCGAGCAGCTGCGCCGCGGCCGTGTAGCCGGCCTTCTCGTCGGGGGGGAACAGGGCCTCGGTGGGAAGGACCGTCCCGGTCCAGTACTGGCCGCCGTCGCGCTGGCGTTGCGACCACTCGAACAACTGCCAGGCCTCCGTGGTGAGACCCGCGGCGAGGCACGCCATCGTGCATTCGGCCGTCTCGGCGGGCGTGACCCAGTCGCGGTCCGACACGCAGCGCACCCCCCAGCCGTCCAGCACGAAGGTGTCCCAGCGATCGACCAGGCGCCGGCGCGCCTCGGAGCCGTGGAGGATGCCCGCCAGCACCGGGTAGTACCAGTCCATCGCCCAGCGGTCCTTCGGGGCGAACGCCTGCGGCACCCGGCGGATCACATCGCTCAGCCTGGTCGCGCCCGTCGCCCACCGCGGGCGCTCGTGGCCGAGCTCCCGAGCGATTGCCAGCGCCGACCGCAGGCTGTGGTAGATGCTGGAGGAACTGGTCAGCAGGGCGAACGGCCAGGGGGTGCCGTCGGCGTGACGCGCCCAGAGGATCTCGCCGCGCGGCTGCTGCAGCGCCAGCGCGAATTCGATCGCCGCCTCGACGACGTTCCACATGGACTCCAGGAAGCCGCGGTCGCCCGTCACGAGGAAGTGATGCCACACGCCGCAGGCCACGTAGGCCGTGCAGTTGGCGTCCAGCTTGTGCTCCTCCACCCCGCCGGCGGTGTAATAGCGGTGCCAGGACCCGTCGGCGCGCTGCGAGCCGGTGAGGAAGTCGTACGCCCGCTCGGCCGCGCCGTGGCGGCCGGTCACGTCGAGGGCCATCGCGCACTCGACGTGGTTCCAGGGATCGGCGTGGCCGCCGGGGAACCAGAGCACGAGCCCCGACGGCAACTGCAACTCGGCGATGCCGTCGGCGATGGCGTCGACGTCCGAAGGGCTCAACAGCCCCGGAACCTCACGCAGGTACACGGATCCTCCCCGGTTGCGCGTTCCGGCGGCTCCCGCTGGGGCCCAGGGGCGACCGCGGCGTCTCCCGGCCGGCTGACTGCGGCGCCTTGGCGGCGTAGAGCACGACGCTCTTGCCAACCAGGGGGCGCAGGAGACGCTCGGCGACGCGGGCCACGAGTGGTCGGCGCTCGATCTCCCAGCAGAGCAGGCGGTGATAGGCGCGCACCAGCCGGTGGTCGCCGTTGTCCGGTCCGACGGCGCAGCGAAGCCACCAGTAGGGCGAGTGCAGGGCGTGAGCTCGGTGGCTCCGGCCGGGGACGAGGCCCGCCGAGCGCAGCAGCGCCCGCAGGCCCCCCAGCGTGTAGACGCGGACGTGGCCGCCGGTGACGGCGGGGGCGTGATAGTCCTCCGACAGCATCCAGCAGAGCTTCTCGGGCAGCCAGGATGGGACGGTCACCGCCAGGACGCCCCCCGGCCGCAGCACGCGTGCCAGCTCGGCGGTGACCGCAGCGTCGTCGCCGATGTGCTCGAGGATCTCCGCGGCGATGATCCGGTCGAAGGAACCGTCGGCGAAGGGCAGGCATCGCGCGTCGGCCCCGACGGCGGTCGCCGCCGCACCCGCCGGCACCTCGCCGGAGCCGCGCATCGCCGAGACCATGTCGCGGACCTCGGTCAGCTCGGCGCGCCCCATGTCGCAGGCGGCCACGGCGCCGCCGCGCCGCAGCGCCCCGTAGGCGTGGCGCCCAAAGCCGCAGCCGAGGTCCAGGACCCGCTCGCCGGGAGCGAGGCCGAGGCGGCCGTAGTCGACGGTCTCCATGATCAGCGGGCCGTCGCGGCCTCGTGGTCGGCGAGCAGGAGCCGGTACTGCTCGACGGTGCGCACCGCGGTGTGGCGCCAACTCCAGTTGTCCAGCACGCGCCGGCGGCCCCCCTGCCCCAGGCGCCTGCCCAACTCCGGGTCTTCGAGGATCCGCCGCAGGGCGTCCGCCAGCGCCGAACTGTCGCCGGGCGGCACGGCCAGGGCGGCCTCGCCGTCGGGACCGACGACCTCGGGCAGGGCACCACCGGTGGTGGTCACGAGCGGGGCGGCGCAGCTCATGGCCTCGATGGCCGGCAGCGAGAAGCCCTCGTACAGCGACGGCACCACCGCGGCGGTCGACTCCGCATAGAGGCGCACGATCTCGGCCTCGGTGAGGTTGGAGACGAACCGTACGGCGTCGCTCAGGCCCATGAGGTTGATCGTCTCGAGGGTGGCGCTGTCGGTACGCGGCCGGCCGATGACCGTGAGCGAGACCTTCCGCCCACCGTCTCGGAGCAGCGTCAGCGCCTCCAGCAGGTAGGTGAGCCCCTTCATCGCCACGTCCGCCGACGCGGTCGTGACGAGCCGCGCGTCCTCTCGCAGCACCTCCGGGAGTGGCCGGAACACCTCGGGGTCGACACCCACGGGCACCACGCTGATCCGTTCGGGCGCCACACGGTGGTCGCGCCTGATGTCGGCCTTCGAGGATTCCGAGACCGTCAGCACTCGCGGCAGCCGGCGAGCCACGCGGGTCTGCATCCGGGTGAAGGCGTACCAGCGCTTCTTGCCGAAGCGCTCCTGGCGGGTCCTGGCCTGCGCCATCTCCAGGCGGCGGTCGACGGTGATGGGGTGGTGGATGGTGGCGATGAGCGGCAGACCGGCCCGGCGGACGGACCACAGTCCGTACCCCAGGGACTGGTTGTCGTGTACCAGGTCGAAGTCGTCGCGCCGCCGCCGCAACTCCTGCGCCGCCCGCAGGCTGAAGGAGAGGGGCTCGGCGAAGGTCCCCAACCGCGTGCACCAGACCTCGACCCGGTCGGCGGCGGTCTTGATCTCCCAGAATGCCGGCCGGCGCCCCGGGAAGTGGTCGTTGAAGATGTCCAGGCTCGGAAGCGGCCAGAGCCGCACGCGCGGGTCCAGTTCGGGGTACGGCTGGCCGGAGAAGACCTCCACGGTGTGGCCGAGATCGGCGAGGGCCTTGCTGAGTTGGCGGGTGTAGACGCCCTGACCGCCGCAGTGTGGCTTGCCGCGGTAGGTGAGCAGGGCGATCCGCAGCGGGCGGGTCGCCGCGTCGTTGGCGGAACGTGCCGGGACGGTGTTGTCAGGTGCGAGGATCAAGTGCGAGGCCGATGCGTCTCGGTGTGGTTGAGGGTCGTAACCCGGGGACTTGCGGGCCGCCGGACGAGTCTAACGAGGGTCGGCTCCGGGTCTCCAGACGCGCCGCCGGGGTTGCGCGCCGATGTCGGCTTCGCCGATGACCCGGATTGCCGGTTCGGTGTGGGTGCGCCCCGCCGTCGCGCCGGCCACAACGGCCGCCGCGGCGATGGCCAGCAGCGGACCCGGACCGGCCCGCTGGGCCCAGGTCTCGCCGTCCCTCGCGGTGACGTCCGCGATGAGGACGGCCTGCTCGCTGACCCCCGTCCGGGCCAGCACTTCCCCGTCGGGATTCACGATGGCGCTGAAGCCCGTCGGCGCCGCCTGCAGCACCCACCGCCCGGTCTCGATGGCCCGCAGCCGCGAGGAGGCCACCTGCTGGGACTGCACGATGGTGAGCCAGTACGAGGCGCCGTTGGTGGGGTTCAGCAGCACCACGCCGCCGTTCCCGATGGCGTCGCGGGCGCGGTCCTCGAAGAAGACCTCCCAGGAGATGGCCACCCCGAGGGGACCGAGATCGGTCTCCAGGACGGCCGGTCCGGTGCCGGCCACGGCGTCCTTCGAGGGAAGGACGTCACCGGCGATGCGTTCGAAGAGCGGCCGCATCGGCACGTACTCGCCGAACGGCACGCGCCGCACCTTGTCGTAGCGGTCCACCAGGAACCCGTCCGGGGAGAATGCCACGGCGAAGTTCAGGAACTCGCCGGGTTCGCCGTCCTCGACAACTCCGGCGATGAACCAGGCCCGGTGGTTCCTCGCCACGTCCGCGAGGCGAGGAACCTGGGCGCTGTCGAGGAACCGGCCGTCCACGTTCACCACGTTCTCCGGCCAGACGATCAGGTCCACCTGCTCACTGATGGTCTCGGTGGCGTCGAGGTGGCGCTGCATCACCACCTCGAAGTCGGTGCCGGTGGCGCGTGTCCGCTGCGGGCCGCCGCCCTGGATCACGGCGGCCCTGATACTCCCCGTGTCGTGGCCGCGGGGCGCGTCCGCTGCCAGAGCGAGCGCCAGGGCGATCACCGAGACGCCGGCGAGGGCGCCCCGCCAGCGCCGCCCCGCCAGCAGGGACAGGGTCACCCCCGCGACCGCCACCATGGCGACGATCGTCAACGAGCCGGCGAGCCGCGCCGTGGCGGCGAGCGGGGCGTCGGCCTGGCTGTGGGCCAGGGTCGCCAGGGGGACGCCCCCGAACGGCCACCGCCAGCGCAGGTAGCCGGCAAGCACGAGCCAGCCCGCCAGAGCCGGCCGTCGCCCCCTGTCAGGCGGCGTGAGGGCGCAGGCTCCGGCGTAGAACAGCGAGTAGATGAGGTTGGCGGCCAGGTACCCGGCGGGCGAGAAGTCCCACATCCAGATCGTGGCCACCAGCAGCCAGGTGGCGGCAACGAGCCAGCCGCGCCGCATGCGCCGGAACGCCGGTTGGCCGGCCAGGAGCCGGTCCAGGACGGCGACGCCCAGGATGGCCAGGGGCCAGAAACCCCACGGAGGCATCGAGAAGCAGATCAGGGCGCCCGTGGCGAGGCATCCCAGCGTGATGCCCGCGCTGGGTGTGATCGGCTGCGGGCGACGAGGCTCCCGGTTGCGGGCCTCGACGGTCTCCCCCCGGTCGCGGGCCTCGACAGGCTCCCGGTTCTCCTCGGGGTTCACTGCCGTGCCCCGTCACGTGCTCGACCCAGCGCGGCGCGCCCGGCGCGGCGACCGCTGGCGATGCAGGCAGGGATGCCGATGCCGTGGTACGACGACCCGGCGCAGAACACGCCTGCGGACCCCAGGGCATCTTCCACTGCGGCCGTTCGCTGCAGGTGCCCCACGGCGTACTGGGGGAAGGCGTCGAACCAGCGGGAGACACGGGCCGCAGAGGGTGGAGCCATCAGCCCCATCGTCGCAGCCAGGCCGGCGCGGGCAGCCGCGACGAGCGCCTCGTCGGGTTCGCCGACGACGGCGTCGTCGCCGTGGCGCCCCAGCGAGACGCGCAGAATGGCGGTGTTGGAGTCCGGGTCGGCGAGGTGTGCCCATTTCGCCGACGCCCACGAGCAGGCCGTGATCGGCAGGCCCCCGGTTTGCGGAACGAGGAACCCGCTGCCGGCTGCGGCGCCCGGGACGGCCCCCGCCTCGTACGCCAGCGTGACGATGGCGACCGACGCAGTCTCGGTCGCTCCCAGCAGCGCCGCCGCTTCCGGTGCCCAGGCTCCCACCAGCCGGGCCGCCTGCTGAGCCCCGACAGCCAGGACCGCGGCGTCGCAGTCGATGGACCTCCGGGGCGTGTGCACCGCCCCGATCGTGTGCCGACCGCCGTCGACCGGTCGCACCTGCACGGCGACAGCCGGCTCACCGAGCGCCAGGACGGGGGCCAGCCGCTCGGCCAGGGCGCCCGTCAGGGATCCCATGCCGCCCCTCAGGCCCCGGAACACCGGGTCGCCGGCCGCGGTGTCGCTCCGGTTCCCGGCACCGCGTGCGCGCAGTGCCCGGATGAGGCTCGTGTCGCTCCGGGCGGCTTCGGCCAGGGCGGGTGCCGCGGCGTTCAGGCTCAGCCGGTCGCAGTCTCCCGCGTTGATCGAGCCCACCAGCGGACCGACCAGGCGCTCGAGGACCTCGTCGCCGAGCCGGTTGCGGATCAGTGCCCCGACGGTGGAGTCCGTGCGGTTCGCCGGTTCGAGATCGTCCCCGATCGCGTTGTCCGGGGCGCCGGAGTCCCGGCGCCCGCCGCACCCGGTGTGCGGTGGGCTGCCCCTACCGCCGCTGCCGGGGGCCGCGGGACGAGCCAGGTCGGCCGCCAATGCGTCCCGGCCGGCGGGTGACAGCAGCCTGGCGTCGACATTGTGGAGGTCCAGCGGGACACCGAGGAACTGCGCGGGCGGCAGCGGCACCAGGTCTCGGCCCAGATAGACGAAGGCCCGGCCCGTGGCGGGCGCCACGAGTTCGTTCTCCAGACCCAGTTCGGCGCAGAGGCGCGTCCCATCGTCGTGGCGTGCCAGGAAGGCGTCGGCGCCCTCGTCGACGGCCCGGCCGGCGAATTGCGACGTCCGGATGACGCCGCCCGCCCGCTCCGCCGCGTCCAGCACGACAACCTCGGCGTCCGGCGCCGACCGCTGCAACTCCCAGGCGGCGGCCAGACCGGCGATCCCGGCGCCGACGACGCAGATCCGGGGCCTCCCCGGCGCGCTCATTGCGGCGGGGTGTGACCCTCGCGGTGGACCAGATCGGTCAGCCGCTCCAGGATCGCCGGATCGGTCTCCGGATGTACCCCGTGGCCGAGGTTGAAGATGTGGCCCGGGCGCCCGGCGTTGGCCCGCAGTACGGCGCACGCCTCGCTTTCGGTGACCTCCCACGGGCCCAGGCAGGCGGCCGGGTCGAGGTTCCCCTGCACGCCGACGGCGTCCCCCAGCCGGTTCCGGGCGGCGTCGAGCGGCACGCGCCAGTCGAGCCCCACGACGTCGGCGCCCACCGCCATCTCCTCGAGCAGCCCGCCGGTTCCCACGCCGAAGTGGATGGTGGGCACGCCCATGTCGCCGGCGGCCGCCAGGACCCGCCGGCTCGCCGGCGCCGCGTAGCGCCGGTAGTGGTCGGGCGCCAGGCATCCCGCCCAGCTGTCGAAGAGTTGCACGGCGGAGGCTCCGGCGGCCACCTGCGCCTCCAGCGCGGCGATCGCCACGTCCGCGAGGCGCTCGGTGAGCGCAAGCCACAGGTCGGTGTCGCCGAGCATCATGGCCTTGGTCCGCAGGTGGTGGCGGCTCGGCCCGCCCTCGACCAGATAGCTGGCCAGCGTGAACGGCGCCCCGGCGAAGCCGATCAGCGGCACGTCCAACTCGCCCACAAGCTGCCGGACCGCCGCGGTCACGTGGTTCATGTCATCGCCGTCGGGCGCCCGCAGGCGCTGCAGATCCGAGCGCTCGCGGACCGGCCGCTCGATGACAGGCCCCGTTCCAGCGACGATGTCCACGCCGAACCCGGCTGCTCGCAGCGGCACGACGATGTCGGAGAACAGCACCGCCGCGTCCACCCCGTAGCGCCGCACCGGCTGCAGGGTCAGCTCGGTGACCAGATCGGGCTGCTCGACGGCCTCGAGGAGCGTCGTGTTGCCACGGGCACGGTGGTACTCCGGCAGCGAGCGCCCCGCCTGGCGCATGAACCACACCGGCGTCCGATCCGTCGCCAGCCCCCGGCAGGCCCTCAGAAAACGGGAGTCCGCAAGCGTCCGCGCCACGCCGGTCACACTACCGACGCCACCCCGCCCCCCACCCGGGACGGGGCCGCCGCCTCCGGGGTCCGCCGGCTACGGGCCGAGCGCGGTGATGGGTACGACGGCGATGTCGTCGGGGTATTCGAACCCGTAACCGCCGGCGGTGATCACCATGAGCTTGCGCGGCTCGCCCATCCGGGCGGTGTCGATGCGGTCCCGCAGGCGGCGCAGGGTCTGCGCTGCCTGCTCGACGGGTTCGGTCCCGCCCAGCTTCACTTCCGCCGCCGCCCAGCCGGCGTCGTCGAGGCTCGTGAGGATCACGTCGACTTCCAGGCCGGAGCCGTCGCGGTAGTAGGAGAGTTGCCAGTCGTTCGCCCGGGCATAGACGCTCAGGTCGCGCACGACGAGTGACTCGAACAGCAGGCCGAAGAAGCTCAGGTCTCCCAGAAGGTGGTCGCGGTTGGCCCGCAGTGCTGCCACGGCCAGGGACGGGTCGCAGAAGTAGCGCTTGGGTCGGCGTCGGAGTTCGGTTCGGGAGCGCAGATGAGGTCGCCATGCGGCCAATTCCTCGGCCACGAAAAGGCGGCTCAGCGCGTCCAGGTAGCTCTTCACGGTCTCGGTGTGCAACGTGTCGCCGCTGCCGCCGACATCTGTGCCGAGCGTCCTGTAGGTCACGTCGGTGGACGTGTTGCGCCCCAGGGAGGCGAGCAGGCGGCGCACCCCGACGGGATCGCGGTCCGTGCCGTCCACCCGGGAGATGTCGGTCCGGCTGATCTCGTCCAGGTAGCTGCGCAGTTGCCGCTGCACCACCGCCGGAGGGTCGCCGAGTAGGCCCGGCCAACCTCCCCGGCAGGCCAGATCCACGATTCCGGGGACGCCGAGACCGGATGAGGGCGCCGAAGTGACCTCGCCGGCGAGCAACCCTCCGAGGGAGATGCGCCCGCTCGAGTCGCCGCTCTCGAATAGAGTCATCGGCCGCATCCGGACGCGGACGATCCGCCCTGTGCCGGTGTGGCGGGTGGCGTCGTCGGGCGGGTCGGCGGAACCCGCCAGGATGAACTGGCCCTTCTTTCCCCGGTCGTCGCAGGCGCGCCGCATTGCGTTCCACACGTCGGGAGCGAGTTGCCACTCGTCGAGGAGCCGGGGCACCGGCCCTTCGAGAAGCGCCGCCGGGGCGATCTGCGCGGCCAGACGGTTCTCGTATACGGCGTCGAACGGCACCTCGCTGCGCGCGTGGCGCCTGCCCGTCCACGTCTTGCCACAAGCACGTGGCCCTTCGATCACCACCGCCGGCGAGGCGCGCAGGGCGCTCTCCACCTCCCGGTCCGCAACGCGGGGCAGGTAGCCCGGCGGAGTCAGTCGGTCACTCACGTGGCTGCCTCCACAGCCCAAGCCTAGGCCGCACCTGGCGTCAATCGCGATTTTGTAGGTGATTCAGTCGCGGTTTTCGAGGGGTTTCAATCGCGATTTCCAGAACCATCCAACCGCGATTCCCCGGCGATCACGGTTTGGGAGGCTCGCCAACCTGCGGTGACCGGGATCGTGCGGCGGGTCGCGACTCAGGGCACGCCGAACGTGGAGACCTTGTCGACGCGGCACTCGAAGAGGACCCGCCGCTCGTCGATCGACGGATCGCGCAGGCCGTAGGGAGGCTCGGCGCCGGTGTACTTGGTCCAGATCCGGTCCACCTGTGCCGTCACCCGGGCGCCCTCGGCGGGATCGTCCTCGGAGACCTCCCGGTCGACGGTGACCTTCAGCGACACCCAGTGGTACGGGTTCTGGGGGTTCACGAGGATCAGCGACACCTCGGGGTTGTCCCGGATCCAGGCCGTCTTCCTGCGGTGATCGGCAACGTTGATGAGCACCTTGTCGGCCTCGTAGTCGAACCACATCGGGGTGAGGCTCGGGCGGCCGTCGGCGGCGATGACGCTGACGATGGCGGTCACCTGCTCGTCCAGGAGCCGCTTGTAGGACGGGTCCAGGTCCTCGAGAGATTCCAGCTCGCGGCGATCCCTGATCCCGAACTGGTCGGCCGCCAGCCCGGCCGAGATGTCCCGGAACTCGTACAACTTGATGGCCATGTCCCCTCCCTGGTCGAGGCGCTTCGGTGGGTGGCGGCGCGACTGTACCGAGCGAACGCGCCCGGTGCCTGCCTCCGGCGTCCCCGCCCTCGTGGGTCTGCAGAAAGCGAGGGTGGGGGTTGGGGGGCCGGGCTGCGACGCCTTTGGCCTGCCATGAAGGAGCAGAGCGGCACCCCGACCCCCACCCGGGACCGGGCCGACGAGTCCGGCCCGGCACCTCGCCGATGGCCGCTCGCGCGGGGTGAGAGAAGGCCCGGATCGCTAGTGTGGATCTCTTGTCCACCGCAAGCGAGACCGGTGCCCGGGGGTCGGAGCTGGAGGCCGAGCAGGCCTACGTCGACTTCGCCCACGCCTGCCTCGAGGACACGCGGCGGCGGGTCCGGGACTTCTGGGAACGGGTGGCGCACGGGGCCGGTGGCACGCACGCCGCCCGCTACGAGCGTGACGTGCTGGAGCACCGGGTCTTCCAGCGGCTCGGCCAGCTGGAATTGGGCGGGCGCTCGCTGTGCTTCGGGCGGATCGACACCTATGCGGACGGTGGGGACGCCGGCGAGGGGGACGGCGACGACGAGACCTTCTACATCGGGCGGATCGGGGTGTGGGACGAGGATCAGACGGCGGTCGTGTGCGACTGGCGGGCACCGGTCGCCGAGCCGTTCTTCCGGGCCACCGGCCGCCAGCCGCTCGGTCTGGCCCGGCGGCGCCGGTTCGTGAGCAGGGGCGACAGGCTGCTGGGACTCGACGACGAGGAGTTTTCCCGCGACGGCGCCCGGCCCGCTGATCCCGAGGCACCCGCGGCGGCCAATCCGGCCCTGCAGGCGGCCCTGGAGGCGCCCCGCGAGGGGCGTCTCGGTGACGTCACCGCCACGATCCAGGCCGAACAGGACGACGTCATCCGGGCGCCGCTGCCCGGTGTCCTCATCGTGCAGGGAGGCCCCGGAACCGGCAAGACGGTGGTGGCGCTGCACCGGGCCGCCTACCTGATCTACACGCACCGGTTCCCGCTGGCCGGCCAGGGAGTCCTGGTGGTCGGCCCGAACCCCGTCTTCCTGGCCTACGTCGAGCAGGTCCTGCCCGCCCTCGGCGAGGCGGGCGTGCGGTTGGCGACGCTCGGGGATCTCCTCGGCGGCGTGCCGGTGCAGGGCGACGACAGCGAGCCGGTCGCCCGCACCAAGGGCGACGCCCGCATGGCCGCGGTCATCGGCCGCGCCGTGCGCACGCGCCAGCGCGCCCTGCGTGAGCCTCTCGTGGTTGACTTCGGCCTGCAGCGCCTGCGGTTGCCGGTCGAGACGAGCGCGGCGATCGTGGCCGACGCCCGGCGCCGCAGCCGCACGCACAACGCCGGGCGCAGGATGGTGACCTCCGCGTTCTACGATGCGCTCGCGGCCAGTGCGCGGCGGCCGGTCGAGCCCGATGATCTCGCCGAGGCGTTCGGCCAGACCCTCGAAGTGCGCTGCGCGCTGGATTGGATGTGGCCGGTGCTCACCCCCGCCCACCTCCTCCACGACCTCTTCGGCAGCAGGGCGCTGCTGCGCAATGCCGCTGCCGGCGTGCTCAGCGACGGCGAGATCGAGGGCCTGTACCGGCCGCGGCAGGCACACGCCGACAGCGTGGTCTGGACCACCGACGACGTGCCGCTCCTCGACGAGGCACGCATGGTTCTGGGTCCCCGGAATCCGCGGGACACAGGGGGCCGGGTCCGCACGTACGGTCACATCGTGGTCGACGAGGCCCAGGATCTCTCGCCCATGCAGTTGCGCATGGTGGGTCGCCGCTCGCTGAACGGCTCGCTGACGCTGGTGGGGGACATCGCGCAGGCCACGAGCGCCTGGGCGCACGAGTCGTGGGACGGGGTCACCGAGCTCACCTCGTCGGCAGGCTCAGCGCGATTCGCCGAGTTGACCATCGGGTACCGGGTCCCGCAGCCGCTGATGGAGTTCGCCGCCGCCTGCCTGCCGCCGGAACTCTCGGATCTGGTGCCGCCGCGTGCCGCCCGTCCGGGCGGGGAACCGCCGCTCATCGAGCGGATACCGCCGTCGGATCCCGGCGCCCTGGGTGCGGCGATCGCCGCGGCTGTGCGCGCCGGACTGGCCCGCGGGGGAGCGGGGAACCTGGCCGTGATCTGCGCCGGCAGCGACGAGAGCGACGTCTCCGCGATGCTGGCCGCCGCCGGCGTGCCACACGGCGTGGCGTCCCGGCGTGCCCTGGGAATGCAGGTGTCGGTCTGCCCGGCACGCACGGTCAAGGGGCTCGAGGTGGATGTCGCCGTGGTGGTCGAACCGCACCGCATAGCGGCGGAGTCCACTGCGGGGATGCGACTGCTCTACGTGGCGCTCAGCAGGGCCACCCGGCACCTCACCGTGATCACCAGCGAGCCACTTCCCGAAGCGCTCGAGAAGGCCGCGACGGCGATCGGGGCCTGATCCCCGGCCCGAGTTCCGCCTGCGGGGCGGCGCCGCCGGTCAGCGTGGATTCCGGATCCGATCGAGTTAGGGTTGCTTAATTGCCGGACGTGAGTTAGGGTCGCCTAACAATCACTGGCGGGGTGGTCCGGCAAGGCGCTCCGAGAGCCGAGGGAGACACCATGCCCAAGTCCGGAACCGGAACGACGCCGCCCGTCAATCGCCTGCTCCGGCTGTTGGCGCTGGCCGGTGCCGTGGCCGTCCTGGCGACCGCCTGCGGCTCCGGCGGCTCCCAACGCACCGCCTCGCCTGCCCCGCCGCCGGCCGAAGCTGCGCCTGCCCCGGCGCCGGAACCGGTCCCACCGCCGGATCCGGTCGCGCCCTCCGAACCCGCAGCACCATCCGAGTCCGATGGGCCCCTCACCATCTACTCGGGACGCAACGAGGATCTCATCGGGCCGCTCGTCGAATTGTTCGAGGAGGCCACCGGGATCGACGCCGACGTCCGCTACGGCAAGTCGCCCGACCTGGCGCTGCTCATCGAGACCGAGGGCGACGCCACTCCGGCCGACGTGTTCATCTCCCAGAGCCCAGGTGCCATGGGCTACCTCGCCACGCTGGACCGGCTGCAGCCGCTTCCGGCGAGCATCCTCGACGCCGTCGGCGGTGACTTCCAGGCCGGTGGGGGAAACTGGGTGGGCATCAGCGGCCGCCAGCGCGTGCTTGTGTACAACCCCAACCTCGTCGATCCCTCGGATCTCCCGGACTCGGTTCTCGATCTCACCGATCCGGCGTATGACGGGCGTGTGGCCGTCGCTCCCGCCAACAGTTCCTTCCAGGACTTCATCACGGCGATGCGCTTCGAGTCCGGCGATGACGTCACGCTTGCCTGGCTCGAGGGAATGGCGGCCAACAACTCCCCGAACTACCCGAAGAACTCGGCCATCGTCGACGCCGTGCTCCGCGGCGAGGTGGACATGGGTCTCGTCAACCACTACTACCTGCTGCGCTTCCTCGCCGAGGATCCCGACGCCCCGGGCATCAACCACAACTTCGCCCCCGACGACATCGGCTCTCTGTTGATCATCACCGCCGGTGCGGTCCTCGACGTGTCCGACCAGCCGGCGGCGGCGCAGGCGTTCCTCGAGTTCATGCTCTCGCGGCAGGCGCAGGAGTTCTACGCCAACGAGACCCGCGAATACCCGCTGGCATCCGGCGTTGCGCCGCCCGATGAGCTGGCTCCGGCGGCAGTCGACGGCGTCATGGACACCATCGATTTCGACACTCTCGGCGGCGGGTTGTCCCGCACGCAGGAACTCATCGACCAGAGCGGCATCGTGCGCTGAGGAGCCGCTGGTTGTAAACGTTGCTTAACGAACTAGTGTCTTAGGCGTGCCTAATTCACGGAGCGCCACAGCGGGTGCCTCGGGTCCCGAGATCGTGGCGCCCCGGCGGCGCCGATCTCTCGGGCGCAACGGCCCGGCGGCCAACGGTCGGGACGCCCGGAGGCACGCCGCGGCCGCCGACCGCAACGGTTTCCGTGACCTTCGCATCGTGGGCGTGTCCAAGTCGTTCGGCGACACAGAGGTGCTTCACGAGATCGACCTGAGCATCGAGAGCGGGCAGACCCTGTCGCTGCTGGGATCCAGCGGCTGCGGCAAGACCACGCTCATGCGGATCGTCTCGGGACTCGAGGTCGCCGACAGCGGCATGATCTACGTCGGCGACCGCCTCTTGGCGGGCCCCGGTGTGAACGTCGCGGCGGAGTCACGGCGAATCGGCCTCCTCGGCCAGGAGCGTTCGCTGTTCCCGCACCTCTCGGTGGGCGCCAACGTGGCCTACGGGCTCGGCCGCGCACCGGATCGAGCGGACCGCGTGGGCGAGGTCCTGGAGATGGTCGACCTCGCCGGTTACGAGAAGCGGATGCCGGACTCGCTCTCGGGCGGCCAGCAGCAGCGGGTCGCCATCGCCCGTGCGCTGGCGCCCCGGCCGCGCATGCTGCTGCTGGACGAGCCGTTCCAGGCGCTCGACGTCCACCTGCGCCTGGAGTTGCAGACGGAGGTCCGTGCCCTGCTGGGTTCTCTCGGGGCGACCGCGGTGATCGTCACGCACGATCAGGACGAGGCCTTCGTGATGGGCGACGAGGTGGCGGTCATGCGCGACGGCCGCATCCGCCAGAGCGGCAGGCCCGACGAGGTCTACTCGCATCCCGCCTCACCCTGGATCGCCTCCTTCGTCGGCGACGCCAACTTCGTCCCCGGCGTCGGGCACGGTGCGACCGTCGCCACGCCGCTGGGCGACCTGACCACGTGCTGCCCGGCTTCGGGCGATGTCGCCGTGCTGGTGCGTCCCTCGTCCCTGAGCCTGTCCGAGGTGCCGCCGGGCGGCGACGCGAACGGCGCCGGCGCGGGCCGCGTCGAAGCGATGCGCTTCTTCGGTCACGCCACCGAGTGCCGCGTGCGCCTCGGCGACGCCCTCCTGCTCGCTCGCAGTGACCGCATGCCCGCGGTGCGCGTCGGCGACGAGGTCACGGTGCACTACGAGGGTCCGCCGGCTGTGACCTACCCGGCGTCGGCGGTGGCCGAACTACGACGCAGGGGCAAGGAGCGGCGCACCGAACCAAACGGCTCGGCGCCCTAGAGCCGAGCCGGGACGGCTCGGGCTCGACCGCATCGCAACGCGATTGTGATGGATGCCGGGCGTCTCTGCCGGATCTGGGGTCTCGGCCTCGGCCTGTTCTTCGCGGCGCCGCTCGGCTACCTGGTCTACGAGAACGTCCGGCTCCGCTCCGACGTCGGCAACCTCCTCGGCGTCGCCCGGACCTGGGGTCCGCTGGGCAACTCCCTGCTGCTGGCCGCCACGGTGTCGGTGGCGGCGATGGTTGCCGGGACCGCCATGGCATGGGCCACCGTCCGCCTCGATCTGCCGGGACGGCGGCTGTGGGCGGCACTCGCGCCGCTGCCCCTGGTCATCCCGACGTTCGTCGGGGCGACCGCCTTCATCGCACTCCTGGCCCGCGGCGGGCTCGCCGAGCAGATCCTCTCCCCGCTGGGGATGGGGTCGATGCCGCGCCTGCGGGGCTTCTGGGCCGCCTGGCTCGTCCTGACGCTCTTGACCTACCCCTACGTGTACCTGCCCGCCCGGGCCCGGCTGCGCCACCTGGATCCTGCCTACGAGGAGGCCGCTCGCGTGCTGGGGCGTCGCCCGGCAGCGGTGTTCGCCACGGTCACGCTCCCGGCGTTGCTGCCCGCCGTCTCCGCCGGCGGCCTGCTGGTCTGCCTCTACACGCTCTCGGACTTCGGTGCGGTGGAACTCCTGCGCTTCGAGACGCTGACCCGTTCGATCTACGCCAACCGGCTGTTCGATCGGCCGACGTCGGTCGCTCACGGGCTCCTGCTGGGGATCGTGGCGCTCGTCGTGGTCGGCGTCGAGCGGTCGCTGGCGCGGCGCCGCGTCGGCGGCTTCAGCGCAACCTCCGATCGGCCACCCCCGCTGGTCGACCTGGGCCGGTGGCGCTGGCCGGCCTGTACGGCCGTTGTCGCGTTCCTGCTGCTCGCCCTGGCGGCGCCGCTCGTCACGCTGGGTTACTGGGCGGGCCGCGGGATCGCCAATCCCGGCCGGCGCGTCGGGGCGTTCAGCCTGGATGGTGCCGGGATCGCCACATCGGCCGCCTCCACCGTGGCGGTCAGCGCGGTCGCCGCCACCGTCGCCGTCGCCGTCATGGCGCCGCTCGCCTGGCTGATGGTTCGCCGCCCCTCGCGCAGCGCCTCGGCCTCCAACGCCCTCGTGACGGCCGGTTTCGCCCTGCCCGGTGTGGTCGTCGCCCTGGCGCTGGTCTTCTGGGCGTTGCAGGTGCCGTTCGCCGAGTGGATCTACCAGACGGTGCCGTTGCTGATCATCGGCTACGTGCTGCTCTTCGGTGCCCAGGCGGCCAACGCGGCGCGGGCGGCCGTCGGCGCGGTCCCCCCGCGCCTCAGCGAGGGCGCCCGGATGCTGGGGGCGCGACGATGGCGGCGCCTGCGGACCGTCGAGCTGCCGTTGATGACCCCCGGACTGCTCGCCGCCGGCGGCCTGGTGTTCCTGTCGGTCATGAAGGAACTGCCGCTGACGCTGTTGCTGCGGCCGACGAACCTGCCGATGCTCTCGGCGGACATCTGGGACTCGACCGAGTCGCTGTTCCTCGCGCAGGCCGGCCTCGAATCCCTCGTGCTCGTCGCCGCCTCAGGGGTGTTGACGTGGTTCTTCGTCCTGCGCCGCTCGGAGTTCGCCTGAGGGGAGCGACGATAGTCACATACGGCGACCAACGAACTAAATCGAAACTACACATACAGGTATGTCATATGTCATGCGAGGGCTACACTCGGCGGCTGTCACTCCCTTTGGGAGAGTGACACAACGGGAAGGGCCGACACCAGATTCCCTAGCAATCGTCCGCTCTGGCTGGTGTCGGCTCTTCTCAGTATTGGCGTCGCATACGGACCGCCAGTGGCCAGAGTACTAATCCACGGGTTGCTTCTGCAACGTCCGTGATGGGGTGGCCGTCGGCGACCGCTTGTGACGCCGCACTAGGCGCCGGCGGGAACCGGCACGACCAGGAGCCGCTCGCTCGTGTAGCCGTTCACGTCCACGGAGTCGCCGTCCATGCTGACCGTGGTCGATCCGTCGGCGGAGACGGCCGTCACGATGCCGCTGTTGCCGGGGCAGATGGAGGAGTCCTCCAGGAAGTCCAGCACGCCATCGACGAACTCCAGCTCCTCGGTGATGCGCGACACCACGAAGGCCCCGCCCTCCTCCACGTCGCTGAGTGCGACGCTCTCCGGCGCCGAGTACCCCGAACCCGGGATCGGGTTGCCGTGCGGGCACGTCGTGGGACGACCCAGGAGCTTGCTCATGGCCTCCTCCACGCGCGGCGAGAGCACGTGCTCCCACTTGCCGGCCTCGGCGTGGGCCTCCGCCCACGACAGCCCCAGCATGTCGGTCAGGAACCGCTCGGCCAGGCGATGCCGGCGCACCACCTGGCGTGCCAGCGCCATGCCGTCGTCCGTCAGAGCGATCTGCCTGCCCGGCTCGAGGAGGCCTTCGTCCTGCATCCGGCGGATCATCTCCGACACCGCCGGGCGCGAGATGCCCATGCGGTCGGCGATACGAGCCTGGATCACGTCCAGGTCATCCTCGGCCAGTTCGAAGATCGTCTCGCAGTACTCCTCGAAGGCCGGGTGGTACTCGGGTGCTGTCCAAGTCGCCACGACACCGATTGTAGACGAGCGGGTGCGCCGGCGTCTCCCCAGCTACCGGGGCATTTCGAGCCCCGGGAGGTTCCGGCGCGCCGTTCCTCTAGGCTCGCCCGCTGAACACGACGGCCGGGAGGCGACACGTGGACCTTCTCGAACATCAGGGCAAGGAGTTCTTCGCCTCCTTCGGTTTGCCGACGTCGCCCGGAGAAGTGGCCCTCACCGTTGACGAGGCGGTCGCCGCTGCCGAACGCATCGGCTATCCCGTCGTCGTGAAGGCGCAGGTGCACGTGGGCGGGCGCGGCAAGGCCGGCGGCATCAAGTTGGCCACCGACGCCGGCGAGGTGCGCCGGGCCGCCGATGCGATCCTGGGCCTCGACATCCGCGGCCACGTCGTGGGGCGCCTGTGGATCGAGAAGGCCGCCGACATCGCCGAGGAGTACTACGCGGGTTTCACCCTCGACCGCTCGGCGCGCCGCCACCTGGGGATGCTCTCGGCACAGGGTGGCGTCGACATCGAGGAGGTCGCCGCCACGGCGCCCGAGGCGATCGCCCGCATTCACATCGACCCCACCGAGGGGCTCACCGACGAGGCCTGCCGCCAGTGGGTCACCGAGGCCCGGCTGAATCCCGCCGTCACCACCCAGGCCGTCGAGTTGCTGGGGCTGCTCTACCGGGCCTACGTCACCGGCGACGCCGACCTCGTGGAGATCAACCCGCTCATCGTCACCGGCGACGGCCGGCTGCGCGTCCTCGACGCCAAGGTCACTCTCGACGACAACGCCCTGTTCCGCCACGAGGACTACACCGCCTACGACGCAACCGTCGAGCGTGACGAACGCGAGCAGGAGGCGCACGCCCGGGGCCTGCAGTACGTGGGCCTCGACGGCACCGTGGGCGTCATCGCCAACGGCGCCGGGCTCGCCATGGCCACCGTGGACATCGTCGACGAGGCGGGAGGCTCGCCGGCCAACTTCCTGGACATCGGCGGCGGGGCCAACGCGGACGTCATGTCCGCCGCCCTCGAAGTGGTGGACGGCGACCCGGCGGTGCGCTCCATCTTCATCAACATCTTCGGCGGCATCACCAAGGGCGAGGAGGTGGCCCGGGGCATCATCGAAGCCCTCGGCCGCGTGGACATCGCCTCGCCGATCATCCTGCGCCTCGACGGCACCAACGCCGCCGAGGGGCGCGAGATGCTCCAGCCGCATCTTTCCGACAGCCTCCGCCTCGCCCCCGACATGGTCGAGGCCGCCCGAATGGCAGTGACGGCGGCGGCCGGCGAGCCCGCCTGCTGCCCGGAGCCGACGTGCTGCGAGGAGCCCGGGTCGTGAGCATCTTCGTCGACGGGAACACCCGGGTCGTCTACCAGGGACTCACCGGCGCGGCCGGGCGCTACTACGGGCTCTTGAACCGCGACTACGGCACCCAGGTCGTGGCCGGCACCCACCCACGCAAGGCCGGCAGCGACGTGGACGGCATCCCGATCTTCGCCAACGTCGGCGACGCGGTGGAGGCCACCGGCGCCGACGCCTCCTGCATCTTCGTGCCCGCCCCCGGCGTGCCCGGCGCCGTGCTGGAGGCCGCCGAGGGGGGCGTGCGCTTCATCGTCGTCATCACCGAGGGCGTGCCCATGCACGACGAGGCCAGGACCTTCGCCACGCTCCAGCGCCACCACCCCGACGTGCGCCTGCTCGGCCCGAACTGCCCCGGCGTCATCAGCCCCGGGCACTGCAACATCGGCATCACCGCCGGCCACATCGCCCAACCCGGCGGCCCGGTCGGCATCGTCAGCCGCTCCGGCACCCTCACCTACCAGGCCCTGCACGAACTCAAGGAGAAGGGGATCGGCTGCACCACCTGCGTCGGCATCGGCGGCGACCCCGTGCCCGGCACCAACTTCATCGACTGCCTGGCCGCGTTCGAGGCCGATCCCGACACCGAGGCCGTCATGCTGATCGGTGAGATCGGCGGATCCGCCGAGGAGGAGGCCGCCGAGTTCATCTCCTCCGAGGTCTCCAAGCCGGTCGTGGCCTACATCGCCGGCATGACCGCGCCGCCCGGCAAGAAAATGGGCCACGCCGGCGCGATCGTCTCCGGCGGCCGGGGCACGGCCGCCGCCAAGGTGGAGGCCCTCAGCGCCGCCGGCGTCCGCGTCGGCAGCAACCCCACCCAGGCCGGCGAGATCATGGCCGAGGTCGTCGCCTCGCTGTAGCCCTGTCCGGTCGGGGGCGGCGGTGGCCGTTTGCTCCTTCGCGCGGGCGCAAGGCGTCGCAAGCCGGCCCCCGGCGCCCCCTCCCTCGGTTGTTGGTGCGTCCGGTCGGGGGCGCCGGTGGGCGTCGGCGGGAGCGTCTGGCGAAATCGCTCCGCCGGCCACCCCCCGGCGCCCCCTCCCTCGTCTTCGAGTTTTGGAACAGGGAATATCGTGATATATATAGATTATGACTGAAAGCTCAGAAAGGCGGGGTGATCGGTCGGAGCTGTCGCGGCTAGGTTTGATGCCGTGGGCGCCGCCGGTATCGCCACCGTCGTTTCAACAGCAGTCGCATGTACCGGTCTCGTCGTGGGTGTGATGATCGTGTTCGGTCGGATCATCATGGGACAATTGGCCGAGCACGGGCGCCAACTGGCCGAGCACGGGCGCCGGTTGACCGAGCACGGGAGCCGGTTGGCGGAGATCAATCGGGCACTGGGTCGGCTGGAGGGGCGCCAAGCCGCCGAGGAGTCACCCGTCCAGACTTGACATACCCCGACCCCCACCCGGGGCCCGCAAAACGCGAGAGTCCGGCGCCCCCTGGTGGGAGCGCCGGACTCTTACGTTTTGCTAGCTGTTGCTAGTCGGTTGTTCGCCTAGGTGCAGGCGGGTATGCCCGGGCTCTCGTCGATGTGCTTCTCGTAGAGGTCGTCGAGGGTGCCTCGCGCGTTGTAGTACCCCAGCCAGCCGTTCAGGTACTCGAGCCACACGACCTCGCCTCGCGGCAGGGCAAATGCGCCGTACTCGGCTGCCAGGAACGGGTCGCTCGGGTCCAGGATGCTGGTGGTCGGGTTCTCGGCCACGAAAGGCTGTGCCAGGTAATTCTCCACGACGATGGCGTCGGCGCGCCCGGAGGCAACCTCGAGGAACGCCGGTGCCTGGTCCAGCTCGACGAGGGTGGCCTCGGAGAACTCCTTGGAGATCAGGTTGGCCGCGGTGGAGCCGGCGAGAGCGGTCATGGTGACATCGCTGCTGTTCAGATCCGACCTGGTCTTGACCGCAGAGTCGTTGTTCACGACCACGACCTGCCCATAGGGCACGTACGGGCACGTGAACCAGAGCTGCTCGAGGCGTGCCGGGCGGCCGACGAGGCCGACCGACGCCAGGTCGAACTGGCGGGCGAGCACGCCCGGGATCATCGCATCGAACTCGAGGTTGTGGATATCGAGCTCCACGCCGAGGTCCTCGGCGAGCATGTGCATCAGGTCGACGTCGTAGCCTGCCGGCTCGCCGTTCTCGTCGATGTACATCTGCGGCTCGAACTGCAGGACCATGCCGACCCTGAGGGACCCGCGATCCTTGATCTCGTCGAGCAGGTTCCCGTTCACGATCGCCTGGGCCGCCGAGCCGGACTCGCCCTGGGTCAGCGTGACCTCTTCCTCCTCGGCGGGTGCCGCGGTGTCCTCGGCGGGCGCAGCGTCGTCGGCAGGTGCCGCAGCGTCGTCAGCGGCTGGTGCCGCGTCGTCAGCGGCCGCGGGCGCGGGCGCCGGGGGGGCGGGTGCCGCTCCCGAATCGCCGTCGTCGCCGCCGCATGCAGCCGCGATCAGCGCCACCGCCAGCAGCGGCAGCATCAGCTTGACAAATCTCCTCATGCACTTCTCCTCTCAGAGGGATCTTGCTTCGCCAACCGGCGTCTAGCGGAAGCATCCGCGCACCGACGCCCATCGTGAGGCATCCGCGAAGACTCGCCAGGAGCTTCTACCGGTCGATTGTCCGAAAGGCTATCCGGTGGCAAGTCGATTCAGCGCCGAGTCGGCGCCGCGATTCTCGGCCACCGCCTGCTGGAGGCGCTGGAGCTTCCGGCTCCGGGCGCGGGCGAACGGGGAGCGAACTTTCGACGTCAGCACGTCGACGAGTTGGAACCGCTGCTCGATGTACTTGAAGAGGAAGTACGCCGCCGTGGTCAGGATGAGGTAGACGATCACCGTCCCCAGGTACACCTCGAAGTAGCGGAAGGTGCGGTTGGCCAGCAGGTTGCTGACCCGCAGCAACTCGGGCACGCCGATGATGTAAACCAGCGACGAGTCCTTGATCATGCCGATGAACATGTTGCTGGTCGGCGGGACCACGATGCGGCTGGCCTGGGGCATCACCACTCGGAAGAACGTCTGGGGACGGCTCATGCCCACCGACATGGCGGCCTGCCGCTGCCCGTGCGCCACGGCCTGGATCCCGCTGCGGAAGATCTCTCCCAGCCAGCACGAGTACTGCAATGTCAGCGCCAGGACGCCTGCCTGGATGGCGGTGATCGAGAACCCGAAGTGGATGGCGACGCCGTAATACACGAACAGCACGAACACCAGCAGGGGGATCGCCCGGAAGACGTTCACGTAGGTCGCCATGATCGGGCTGATGATCCATGACTTGGACATGCGCAGCAGCGCCACCGCCAAGCCCAGCACGGTAGCCAGTGCGAAGGCCACCAGGGAGATACGGATCGTCAGCCACACGCCGTCGATGAAGATGTCCCGGTTGTCCCAGATGAACTCCGGGCGGAACCTGGCCTGGGCAAGGATGTCGATCGCCGGCTCGAACATCACAGGATCGACTTCAGGAATTCCTGGGTGCGCGGCTCCCGGGCGTTCTTGTAGATCTCACGGCCGCCCTGCTCCACCACCACACCTTCGTCCATGAAGATGTTCTGGTCGCCGACCTCCTCACCGAAGCCCATCTCGTGGGTGACGACCACCATCGTCATCCCCGACTCGGCCAGGCTGCGCATCACGGCGAGCACCTCGCCCACCAACTCGGGGTCCAGCGCCGAGGTGGGCTCGTCGAACAGCATCACCTTCGGTTCCATCACCAGGGACCGGGCGATCGCCACCCGCTGCTGCTGACCACCGGAGAGCTGGGTGGGGTAGGCGCCGAGTTTGTCCAGCAGGCCCACCCTGTCGAGGTAGGTGGCGGCACGCATCTCCGCGTCGGGTCGCGGCATCTGCTTCACCCGGCGTAGGGCCAGGGCCACGTTGTCCAGGGCGGTGACGTGGGGGAACAGGTTGAACTGCTGGAAGACCATGCCGATCTCCTGGCGCAGCAGCCGGGCCTTGCCCGTCGGCAGGTTTTCGTCCTCGAGTCCGGGGCCGTACTCCTTGCCCTCGAACCAGACCGAGCCCGAGTCGGGGGTCTCGAGGAGGTTCGCGGTGCGCAGCAGGGTCGACTTACCCGAACCCGACGGCCCGAAGACGACGACGTGCTCTCCCTTGTGCACCGTGAGGTCGATGCCCTTGAGGACGTGATTGGACCCGAACGACTTGTGGATCTCCCGCAGCCGCACGACCGGTTGCGCGTCCGAGCCGTTGCTCGGCGTCTCACTCATGCGACCACGGGGGTCGGTCGATCCATGTCCCCGCCCTTCATACGAAGCCTCAACCATACGCCAAGATTGCGGCGGGATCGGCTTGTGTCCCCAACGCCCCCTCGCTTGGTTGTTGGTTGTCCGGTCGGGGGCGGCGGTGGCCGTTTGCTCCTTCGGCGCGGGCGCAAGGCGTCGCAAGCCGGCCCCCGGCGCCCCCGACCTCCGCTTCGGCCGTGACACAATCCGTCATTCCGGCGAGGGCCGGAATCCAGCCATCGGTGACCCGGATGGGGCTGCCGGCGGCCGATAATGGGGGTGTGCGTGCGCTGATCTCGGTTTCGGACCGTTCGGGGGTTGTTGAACTGGCGAGGCGCCTGGTGGATCTGGGGTGGGAGATCATCTCCAGCGGGGGGACCGCTGGTGCGTTGCGGGACGGCGGGGTGGCGGTGACCGAGGTTGCCGACGTGACCGGGGCGCCGGAGATGCTCGACGGGCGGGTGAAGACCCTTCACCCGGTGGTGCACGGCGGGATCCTGGCCGACCGCTCCAAGCCACAGCACCTGGCCGACCTGGCCGCCGCCGGCGCTGAGCCGATCGACCTGGTGGTCTGCAACCTGTACCCGTTCGGCGAGTCCCCGTCGGTCGAGATGATCGACATCGGCGGGCCGGCCATGGTGCGTGCCGCCGCCAAGAATCACGCCCACGTGGGTGTCGTGGTGGACCCGGACGACTACGGCACCGTCATCGGGGAGTTGGACGCGGCGGGCACGCTCGGTGATCCGCTGCGGCGGCGGTTGGCACGGAAGGCCTTCGCCCACTGCTCGGGGTACGACGCGGCCGTAGTGGCCTGGTTGGACGGCGGCGCGCCCGGGCCGGTCCCTGCAGAGGGTGTGGCGGGTGACGCCGGGCCGGCCCCCGAAGAGGGTGCAGCGGAAAGCAGCGGGCCGGCTCCTGAGGCTCTGCCGCCGTTGCTGCATCTCGGGCTGCGGCGGGTCGAGGTGCTTCGTTATGGCGAGAATCCCGACCAGGTGGCCGCCCGCTACCGGTGGGGAGACACTGCGAGCTGGTGGGACGGCGTCTCCCAGCTCGGCGGCAAGGAGATGTCGTATCTCAACGTCTACGACACGGATGCGGCCTGGCGCCTGGCCCATGCCCTTTCCCCCGATCCGGCGGCGGTTGTGGTGAAGCACGCCAACCCCTGCGGCGCTGCCGCGCACGACGACATCGCCGAGGCCTACCGGCGGGCCCACGCCTGCGACCCCGTGTCGGCGTTCGGTGGTGTCGTGGCGCTCAACCGGCCGGTCACCGCGGAGTTGGCCGGCTCGCTGGCAGACGTGTTCACCGAGGTGGTCATCGCCCCCGGCTACGAGCCCGAGGCCCTCGAGCGGCTGCCGGCCAAGCGCAACCTGCGGATCCTGCTGGCCACCGCGCCCGAGCCCCCGGCGTTGCAGCTGCGCTCGCTGGGCGACTCGCTGCTGGTGCAGACCGCACCGGGAGCGGGCGTCCCCGACGGCGGCGACGCCACTCAGAGTTGGGAGGTGGCGACCGACCGGGCGCCGACCGACCGCGAGTGGCGCGACCTGGTCTTCGCCTGGCGGATCGTCGCCGCCGTGAGTTCCAACGCCATCGTCGTCGCCAAGGACCGCTGCGCCGTCGGCATCGGCGCCGGGCAGCAGAACCGTCGCGATGCCGGGCGCATCGCCGCCGGGAAGGCCGGCGGCCGCGGCCGCGGCGGCGCCTACGCCAGCGACGCCTTCCTCCCGTTCGCCGACGGCCTCGAGGGGGCCGCAGACGCCGGTTGCACCGCCGTCGTGCAGCCAGGTGGCTCGATCCGTGACGCCGAGGTCATCGAGGCCGCCAACCGCCACGGCCTCGCCATGGTGTTCACCGGACAACGCGCCTTCCGCCACTAGGGCCTGGTGCCATGGCGCGCCAGGTACGAGATCCCCGTCATTCCGGCGGCGAGCCCGCCCCGGACCGGATCCGCGGCCGGAATCCACCGGCAAGCTGCGTGACGGGCGCCGCATGTACCCGTCCGGCATTCCCCGGTGCCTCCAGCCCGGACGTGTCTGGCAGACTGAGCCCATGGCGGAAAGCGTCTTGGGCGAGGAACTGCGGCCCTGCTCACTCGACCCGCTCACGGGTTGGTTCCGCGACGGCTGCTGCAACACCGACGCCGGTGACCACGGCGTCCACACCGTGTGCGCCGTCCTGACCGCCGAGTTCCTGGAGTTCTCCGCCTCGGTGGGCAATGACCTGTCGACGCCGCGCCCCGAGTTCGGCTTCGTCGGGCTCCGCCCCGGAGACCGCTGGTGCCTCTGCGCCTCGCGCTGGGCCGAGGCGCTCGAGGCCGGGGTGGCGCCACCCGTCGTCCTCGAGGCCACTCACGTGCGCACCCTCGAGTGGGTGAGCCGCACCGAACTCGAGGCCCACCGCTTCGAACCCACCTCCGGCACTGCCTGATTCGCTGCTGTCCGTGCGGGCGCCGCCGGTGGCGAGTCCGTCTCTCGCCTGCGTAATCGATCCGGACTTCGCCCCCGGCGTCCCCCGCCCTCGCCTCTCGGGTCAGCGGAATATGCTGACCCCTCGATAATTCTCCGTCGAGACGTGGGAGTGCACCATGAGGTTCCGCCGCCGGTCCCTGCTGATCGTTCTCATCGCCGCCGTTCTCTCGTTGGCCACCGCCGGAGCCGGTGCCCAGGACGAACCGACCCCCGAACTCATCTCCGAGGAGGTCGCCGAGGCTCCGCCGCGCAGCGATGAGGCGGCCTTCACCCAGCACTACGTGCGCCAAGCCATCGAGCGCTACGACGCCGAGGGCCGGGACGCAACGCTGGAGTACTACAACGACCCGGCCAGCGTCGACGGGCAGTGGTACCTGTTCATCGTCAACTCCGAGGGCATCCTCATCGGCCACCCCACCCGGCCCGACCTGCGCGGCACCTCCACGGCGGCGCGCCTCGACGTCTTCGGCAAGCCCTACGGGCAGGAGATCGTGGCCGCCACCTCCGACGGCCGCTGGGTCGACTACTACTTCGAACATCCCGACACCGGACAACCGGAGCAGAAGCACTCCTGGGTCGTCGCACACGACGGGCTCTTCTTCGGGTCGGGCTGGTACGACGTCGACGAGTCGGCGGCGCCTCCCAAGATCATCCCGCGTGCCTACGCCCGGTACCTCGTGGCCGAGGCCGTCGACCGCTACGACACCCACGGCCGGGACTACACGCTGGAGTACCACAACTCTCCCGACAGCCTCGACGGCGAGTGGTACGTGTTCATCGACGACATCGGCGGGACCATCCTCGCCAACGCCAACCGTCCCGACATCGTCGGGACCGACGTCTCGGACCTGACCGACTTCACCGGCAAGAACTACGGCCTGGAGATCCTGGCGACCACCGCCGGGGGCACCTGGGTGGACTACTGGTTCACCCACCCCGAAACGCGCGAGGACGCGCTGAAGCACACCTGGGCGGTTCGCCATGACGACCTGATCTTCGGCGCCGGCTGGCACGAGATCGGCGATGTCCCGTCGCAGACCGAGGTGGCCGCCTACACCCAGTACCTCCTCCACCGGGCCATCGAGCGCTACGTCGCCGGCGGGCGCGACGCCATCGTCGAGCACTACAACGCCCCCGCGACCGTCGACGGCCAGTGGTACGTGTACGTCACCGACGGCGACGGCACCTTCATCGCCCACGCGCCCATTCCCGACCTGCTGGGCACCGACATCGCGGATCTCGTGGACGTTAACGGCAAGGCCTACGGCACCGAGCTCGCGGCGGCAGGCGAGTCCGGCACCTGGGTGGACTACTACTTCACCGATCCCAGCGATGGCGAGACGAGGCGCAAGCACAGCTTCATAATCCGCTACGACGGCCTGCTGCTCGGCTCCGGCTGGTACACCGTCCCCGATCCCGTCGACGAGGCGGCGGGAGGCGAGACGACCGAAGAGCCGGAGACCGGCATGTCGGACGCCGCCACCGACGACGCCGGACCCACCGAGGACACCGCAACCGGCTGACCGCCGCCAATCAGTCGAGGTGGCGGCGGATGAACTCGTCGAACATGGGCACGGTGAAGGCCAGCACGTCGTGGCGGGGGGAGTAGCAGAGGCCTCGGGCGATGAGGGCTTGGCGTACCGGGGCGAGTCGGGTCGTCCGGCGCAGGAGCGCTTATGCCGATCTGAGGCATTTATACGAGAAATCGATATAAACCTCTCAAATCGATATAAATGGGCCTGGACGCCGATTGGGGGAGTCGCGTCGGTGGCGCCGGTCCGCGCTGTGCGCCGCCGGTCGCGCCCGGTGCAGTGTGCGCCCGGTCAGCGGCCGGTGTCGCCGGGACTAGTTGACGCTCAGTTGGAGCTCGGTGAGGCCGCGGATGACGAAGGCGGGGTGGTTGACGGGTTCGGCGGCCAGCTGGATGTCGGGGAAATTGGCGACCAGGTCGCCGAGGGCGACGGCCAGTTCGTGGCGGGCGAGGGCGGCGCCGACGCAGAAGTGAATGCCGCCGCCGAAGCCGATGTGCGCCGGGTCGCCCCGGCCGACGTCGAAGCGGTCCGGCTCGTCGAAGCGGCGGGGGTCACGCTGGGCGGCGCCGAAGAGCATGCCCACCTCCTCGCCGACGGCCATCGGTTGGCCGGCGATCTCCACGCCCGGCTCCAGCACCCAGCGCTCGAACATCTGCAGTGGCGAGTCCCAGCGGAGCAGCTCCTCGACGGCGGTGGCCGCGTCCACCTCGCCGCTGGTGAGGCGCCGCCACTGGTCGCGGTGGGCCATCAGCGCCTTCAGCCCGTTGCCCATGGTGTTGACGGTGGCCTCGTGGCCCGCCTCCATCAGGACCATCGTCGTGGAGATGACCTCGTGTTCACTGAGCCGGTCACCCCCGTCGGAGACCTCCACCAGCTTCGACACGAGGCGATCGTCGGGGTTGCGGCGCTTGGTGTCGATGAGTGCCTGCGTGTAGTCGATGTACTCGTCGGCCGCCTGCTCGGCCCGCCTCTTGACCTCGTCGGTCGAGGACATCTCGTACATCTTGACGATGGCGTGCGACCAGTCCAGCAGGGCCTGCGTGTCGGCCCGGGGCACGCCCAGCACCTCGGCGACCACCGCCACCGAGTACAGCTGGGAGTAGTCGGCGAGCAGGTCGAACGTGCCCATGTCGCGGCAGCGGTCGATGAGCTCCCGGGAGATCCCGGCGATGACGGCGCTCAGTGCGGTGACCGACCGGGGCGTGAACACCTTGGAGACCAGTTTGCGGATGCGGGTGTGGTCCGGCGGCTCGAGGCAGAGCAGCGACCGCTCCTCGTGCTCGTGGAACCTGGCCCAGCGCGGATCGGGCTCGGCCTGGCCGAACTCCTCGTGGCTGTAGAGGTGGTCGAAGGCCCGCCCCAGACGCCGGTCCCGCAGGGTGTCGTGCACATCGGAGAAGCGGGTCAGCATCCAGGCGCCGGTCAGCGGGTTCCGGAAGATCGGCGTGGCCTCCCGCACCCTCCCCAGCGCCGGATACGGATCGGCAATGAACGCCGGGTCGTAGAAGTCCAGCGACTCCATCGGGTCCAGTGCCGTGATCACGCCCGAAACCATACGTCAGCTGTCGCGGCTCACTCAGCGAGCGAGTTGAGAAGCGTCTGTTCCTCGCGGAGGCGCAACTGGAACTCGGGATCCTGCCGTCGGGCGGCGACGTGGGAGGCGAGCGCGGTCCGGATCACCTCGCCCATTTCGACGCCGTCGATGCGGGCGATCACCTCGAGTTCCGGCGTGTCCGCAGTCGTGACGAGGTCCTCATCGACGCCGGCACCGGACCGGTGGCCGATGCGGACCCGGATGGAGTCGCGCACGAAATCGGAAATGCTCTGGCCCCGTGCTCCGGCGATGGTCTGCAGCCTGTCCAACTCGCCATGCGGCATCCGGAAGGACACGACGCTCGTCGTCGTCGGCCGGACGCGGACCGCAGCCGGCTCCTCGTCCCACTCGTCGGGATCATCGCGGCCGGCGTGGAGTTCCTCGACGTCGGGCTCGATACCCGGGCGGCCAACCTGTCGCGCCATTCTCATGCCCCCTTGTACCAGTCGATCTCTCGTGCCGTCGCCGCCCAACCGGTGACGGCGCGCCAGCGCTCGCCGTGCAGGCGCACGATGCACACGGTCCAGTGCCAGCGTGGTATCACCTGACGGTGGGTCGATCATATCGACCGGCCTGCCGACGGGACGGAGGCGGCCGGTAGCGTGGCTCGCAGATCCACGGCCGGACGTAACCGGAGGAGTCGGACATGGCTGAGGCGTACATCATCGACGGGGTTCGCACGCCCATGGGACGGTTCGGCGGCGGGCTGAGCCACGTCCATCCCGTCGACCTGGGCGCGCACGTGCTGCGCGGGCTCGTCGACCGCACCGGCATCGACCCCGGCGAGATGGACGACATCGTCTGGGGTTGCGTCGGCCAGATCGGAGGTCAGGCATTCAACCTGGGGCGCAACTGCGCGCTGGTCGCCGGCTTCCCCGAGACGGTGCCGGCGGTCACCATCGACCGCCAGTGCGGCTCGTCACAGCAGGCCGTGCACTTCGGCGCCCAGGCGATCATGTCGGGCACCATGGACCTCGTCATCGCCGGCGGCACCGAGGTGATGAGCCTCGTGAAACTCAACAGCCAGGGCGACGTGGGGCCCGACCTCGGCATGGGCTACCCGTTCGACGCCCCCGGCTGGGGCGAGCGCTTCGGCGACGACGTGATCCACCAGTTCCGCGGCGGCAACCTGATCGCCGAGCGCTGGGGCATCACCGGGGAGGACATGATTGGCCTGGCGCTGCAGAGTCACACCAAGGCCCACCGCGCCTGGGAGGAGGGGCGCTTCGACGGCCAGGTGCTGCCGCTGGGCGACTGCGCCCGGGACGAGGGCATCCGACCGAACACCTCCATGGAGAAGATGGCAACCCTGCAGCCCTTCAGCGAGTACGGGCCGCTGACCGCAGCCATGTCCAGCCAGATCACCGACGGTGCCGCCGCCCTGCTCGTCGCCTCCGCTGCGGCCGTCGAGCGCCACGGCCTGACGCCGATCGCCCGGGTCCACACCATGGCCGTCACCGGCAGCGACCCGGTGTTGATCCTGACCGGGCCGATCCCCGCCACGCGGATGGCGTTGAAGCGTGCCGGCCTGGGCATCGACGACATCGACCTGTTCGAGTGCAACGAGGCGTTCGCCTCGGTGGTCCTCGCCTGGCAGGCCGAGGTGGGTGTGGACCCCGAGCGCGTCAACGTGAACGGCGGCGCCATCGCCCTCGGCCACCCGCTGGGAGCCAGCGGCGCCCGCATCATGACCACCCTCGTCCACGAGATGCAGCGCAGCGGCGCACGCCTGGGCCTGCAGACCATGTGTCAGGGCGGAGGTCTGGCGAACGCCACCATCCTCGAAGCCGCCTAGCCACCGACGCGGACCCGCCCGGGCAGGCACAAGAAAAACCGAGGGAGGGGACGCCGGAGGCCGGCCGGCGGAGCGATTTCGCCAGACGCGACGCCGACGGCCACCGGCGGCCCCGACCGGACGCGGCCAACAGCCGCAATCGACAAAGGAGCACAAATGGGCATCCATCTCGACCACATCTCGCTGCTCGTCAAGGACCTGGAGCAAGCCGAGGCCGACTGGTCGCGCATCCTGGAGGTCCTCTCGCCCGGCCACAACCTGCAGATCACCCGCGGTGAGGGGCTCGACGAGGTCGACGGCACGCCCATGCGCTGGCTCACGTTCCAGAACCCCGACCCCACAGGGGTCTCGATCCAGCTGTGGTCACCGGCCGAGCCGGGGCACTGGCCCGACAAGGTGTTGGAGCGGCGTGGCGAGTACGTGCACCATCTGGCCTTCTGCTCCGACGACTTCGACGGCCTGATCGACCGGGTGCGCGACGCCGGCCTGCCGCTGGTGCTCGACGAGGCCAGCCACCCCAACACCCAGCCCTGGCTGCGCTGGAACTTCCTGCCGCCGTCGGTTGCCCACGGCCCGCTGATCGAGCTGGCGACGCGTTACCTGGCCGTCGGCGACGAGTGGCTGCCGCACCCCGACAACGCCGAGAACGGCGAGCTGGCGGCCGAGCTGCGCGACCGGTTCGCCGGCTGAACCCACCGGCCCTCCCGAGCCCGTCGCCGACATGTCCCCCGCCGCCGGTTACGGCATGACCATGCCCGTGGAGGACGGCCTCAGTGCCGGGCAACTCCTGGCGCTCTACGAGGCCGCCGAGGCCGCCGGCTACCACACGGCGCTCTGCGGCGAGGTCGCGGGCGCCGAGGTGCTCTCGCTGATGGGCATGGCCGCCACCCGCACCAGCAGGATCCGCCTCGGCTCGGGGATCCTGGCCACGTACACCCGGCCGGCCCCGCTGGCCGCCATGGGCTTCGCCACGCTGGCCTCCGCCGCGCCGGGGCGCATCGTGGCCGGGTTCGGCGCCTCCAGCCCCATCATCGTGGGGCGCTGGCACGGCCTGCCGTTCCGCAAGCCGTTCACGACCACCCGCGAGTACCTCGAACTGTTCGGCACGGCCATGGCCGGCGGCAAGGTCACCTACGCAGGCGAGGAACTGAGCAGCGACGGGTTCCGCCTGCAGATGCAGGCGCCCTCCCCGGTGCCGGTCTGGCTGGGTGCCATGGGCGACCGCATGCTGGCCCTCGCCGGCGAGGTGGCCGACGGTGCCTTCCTGGCGTGGTGCCCGACCGGCGAGGTCGCCGAGAAGCGCCGCCGGGTGCATGACGGCGCTCGCGCGGCGGGCCGGGATCCTGGATCGGTGGAGCTGGTCTGCTCGTTCTGGGGTTACGCCGGCGACCATCCCGACGAGGCGCGCGAGCGGATGCGCCGGTCGGTGCTCGCCTACGCCATGGTGCCGACCCACCAGCACTGCTTCGCGGGCTGCTTCCCCCGCCTGGCCGAGGCGGCGGAGGCCTGGGCCGCAGGTGACAGGCGCCGGGCGCTCGGCTGCGTGGACGACGCCGTGGTGGACGCCGTGTGCGCCGTCGGCGAGGACGCCGTGCGCCGCCGCATGGCCGAGTACCGCGACGCGGGCATCGACACTCCCATTCTGCTGCCCACCGGCACCGCGCCCGGCGACAGCGAGGGCTCCATGCAGACGGTGCTCCGCTGCGCCCCTCGCGAGGGCGCCGAATAATCCACCGCCGTCCCCGGACCGGGTATGACCAACAACCGAGGGAGGGGCCGCCGGGGGGCGGCTTGCGACGCCTTGCGCCCGGGCCGAAGGAGCAAACGCCCACCGGCGGCCCCGACCGGACGCTCGCGAGACGCCGCTCGATGGCCGTCGGAGCAACGGGAGCCGGTCGCCCACATTGTGCCCCAAACGACCGTTTGATAAGCTCGGAATTGGAGGGGCGCCCCGGCCGATGGTGCCGGATGACGGCCTTTCCCGCGGTGGCCCGAGCGAGAGGAACGCCAGATGGCCAGCTACGACGTCGTCGTGATCGGCGCAGGCGCGGCCGGGCTCTCCGCTGGGGCGTTGCTGGCGCGCGAGGGCCGCAGTGTCTGCGTGGTCGAGCGGTCCCCGCACCTCGGAGGCCGCGCCCTGGCGGTCGACGACGAGGGTTTCCGCGTCAATCTCGGCGGGCACCTCATCGAGGACGGCGGCTCGGGCATCACCAAGATCTTCGAGTACGTGGGCGAGGAGTTGATCCACGGCGAGGTCTCCCACGACATGCCCGTCTGGGACAACGAGGCACGCCGGTGGGGCTCGATCCGCGACCGCTACAGCGGCAACAAGACCGAACTCAAGAAGGTCATCAAGGCCCTCGTCGAGACCTCCTGGGACGAGCTCGAGGCCTGGGACGACCGCCCGATGCGCCAGTGGATCCACCAGCACACCACCGACCAGAGCGTGGTCGACCTGTTCGAGTTCCTGGCCGTGCTGGAGTGCCTCACCGACAACTGGTGGGACCACTCGGCCAGCGACAACCTCTGGGTCCGCAAGATGCACTACGAGGAGCGGCACATGGCCGCCTACTCGTGCTGGCCGGGCCAGGGCTGGGACGGCATGTGGCGCGACCTGGCCGGCGCGGTGACCCGCCACGGTGGCGAGGTGCGCCTCAACTGCGCCGCCGACCAGGTGCTCATCGAGAACGGCTCCGTCGTCGGCGTGTCGCTGGGTCGCGAGGGTCGCGTGGTGCCCAACGACGTCGAGCCCGGCGAGGTGCTGGAGGCGGGCTGCGTCATCTCCACCCTGCCGGTGTGGAGCGTGCTGAACGTCGTGCCGGAGTGGGAACTGCCCGACTGGTATGCCAACCAGATCCGCTACCTGGCGCAGGACGCCTACCGGGTGACGTGGCTGGGCCTCTACCTGGCCACCGAGGAGCCGGTCACCATGTACGACCCCCGCGAGCTCTCCACGTGGCTGGCCACACCGCACAGCCCCACGCCGGGATTCATGTACGACCAGACCGCCATGGACCCCGACTCCACCCCGCCGGGGGTGCACCTCTACTGCACCGGCGGCGTCATCCCCGGCTCCCGGGGCCGCGACCGCCGCTATGTCGACGACATGTACGAGCGCTTCGAGGCGGGCCTGTTCGAGATGTACCCCGGCTTGCGCAACCACGTCTGGCGGCGGCGCGGGATGGTCTTCGATCCCCCCTTCGGGGTCGTGCAGAAACCCATGCTGGTGGGCACGTTCCGCCCGCACTGGCGCGCCCCCAACATCGACGGCCTCTACTTCGCCTCCGAGACGTTCCGCAGCCGCGGCATCGGCACCGACCGGGCCGCGAGGGCCGCGCTCACCTGCGTCGAGGACTATCTCGGCGGCCGCATCGCCTTCTTCGGCGACGGCTGGCGCTACTGATCGACACCGCTCCAAGAATGGACCGAACATGGATTTCTCACTCACTCCCGAACAGGAACTCTTCGCCAAGACGGTGCGCGCCTGGGTCGACAAGGAGTGCCCCAAGAACGTCGCCCGGGACATCGAGATGCAGGAGTTCGAGTACCCGTTCGAGCTCTGGGACAAGATGTCGGCGGCCGGCTTCCACGCCATCGGGCTGCCCGAGGAGCTGGGCGGCGCCGGCGGCGACGTGTTGACCCAGATGATCCTGACCCGCGAGCTGACCCGCTCGCTCGCCGGCCTCACGTGGATCTTCGGCATCTCGTCGTTCTGCGCCAAGTCCATCAACGCCTTCGCCGGCGACGACGTGCGCGAGGAGCTGATCCCCAGCCTCGCCGCCGGCGACATCCGCGTGGCGATCTCGGTCACCGAGCCATCGGGCGGCACCGACCTCATGGGCGCCATGCGCACCCGGGCCACCGAGGTGCCCGGTGGCTGGCGCATCACGGGCCAGAAGATCTGGTCCACCGCGGCGCACGTGTCGGACTACCTGTTCCTCATGGCCCGCACGTCCGACAGCCCCGGCAAGCCCGCCCAGGGCGTGACGCTGTTCCTGGTGCCCAATCCCAGCGAGGGTCTGGAGACCCGGCAGATCCCCAAGGTGGGCATGCGAGCCGTGGGCTCCTGCGAGGTGTTCCTCGACGACGTGTTCGTGCCCGACCGCTACGTGGTGGGCGAGCCCGGCCTGGGCTTCTACCGCATGCTGGGCACGCTCAACAACGAGCGCATCATGGTGGCGGCCCTGTGCACCGGCATCCTCGACGCCGTGCTCGAGGACGCCGTGGAGCACCTCAACGACCGCGAGGCCTTCGGGCGCAAGATCGGCAGCTTCCAGTCGCTGCAGCACTACATCGCCGACATCGCCATGTGGCGCCAGCAGGCCGAGTTGCTCACCTACTACGCCGCCTGGCTGTCCGACCAGGGCCGCGACTGCGGCACCGAGGCCAACATGGCCAAGGTGGTGGCCTCGGAGTACGCCGGGCAGGCCGCCGACCTGGGAATCCAGATGCTGGGCGGCATGGGCTACGCGGCGGAGACCAACATGCAGCGCTACTGGCGAGACGCCCGCCTCTACCGCATCGGCCCCATCAGCAACGAGATGGCCCGCAACAGCATCGCCGAGTCGTTCGGCCTGCCCCGGTCGTTCTAGAGGACCAGGACATGGCGGGCCCCGCAGCCGCCGGTGCTCTGGACGGGCGCGTGGCGCTCGTGACCGGGGCCGGCCGCGGGATCGGCGCTGCCATCGCCACCCGCTTCGCCGCCGCCGGCGCCGCGGTCGCCGTCAACGACGCCGATGAGGTCGCCGGCGCCGAGGTCGTCGCGGCCGTCGAGCGTGACGGCGGGCAGGCGGCTGAGGCGCCGGGGTCGGTGGTCGACGATGCCGGGCAAATCGTCGCCGCTGCCGCCGAGCGGTTCGGCGACCTGGACATCCTCGTGAACAACGCCGGCGTCACACGCGACGTCATGGTCCACCGGATGAGCGACGGGGACTGGGACGCGGTCCTCGACGTGGTGCTGCGGGGCACGTTCAACATGATCCGCGCCGCCGCGCCGTGGCTCCGGCGGACCGACCGGCAGCGGATCGCCGCCGAGGGCTGCAAGAAGATCGTCAACGTGGCGTCCATCGGTGGCATCTACGGCTCGCCCGGCAACGCCAACTACTCCGCGGCCAAGGCGGGGGTCATCGGGCTCACGAAGTCGGTCTCGCGCGAGTGGGCGCGCTTCGGGGTGTGTGTCAACGCCGTGGCGCCCGGCTACATCGCCGGGACGCGCATGACCAGCGCCCGTGACCCCCGGACCGGCCTCGGCATGCCGGCCGAACTCATCGGCCGGATCGAGGACCAGATCCCCATCGGGCGGGCGGGGCAACCCTCCGACGTGGCCGAGGCGTGCCTCTGGTTGGCCTCGCCGGCAAGCGACTACTGCTGCGGGCAGGTCATCGAACTCCACGGCGGCCGCGAGATCATCGAGTTGGTGTGAGCGGGGGAGCGGGCCGGTGCAGGTGAAGCAGGCAACCCTCGCCGAGGCGGCGTCGCTGGTGTCCGACGGCGACGTCGTGGCGCTGCAGAACATGGCCACGCAGGCCGCCCCCATGGCCATGGTCCGCGAGCTGATGCGCCAGGAGCGCCGCGATCTCGCCCTGGTCTGCCTGGTCGGGGGCATCGCCGTCGACTGGCTGGCCGCCGCCGGCTGCATGAACCGCTTCATCGGCAACGCCGTGTCGATGGAGCAGTTCGGCTTGGCGCAGCGCTACCGCCGCGCCGTCGAGTCCGGCCGCATCCGCATGGAGGAGCTGTCGGAGACGGGGCTGCTGGCCCGGCTCGGCGCCGGCGCCCGCAACCTGCCCTTCCTGGTTACGCGCGGGATGATCGGCACCGACCTCATCGACATCAACGACAACCTGACGATGATCGACGACCCGTTCGGTGGACCGCCGGTGGTGGCCTGCCGGGCGCTGGTGCCCGACGTGGCGCTCATCCACTGCCACCGCGCTGACCGCTACGGCAACGTGCAGTACGAGCCGTCGGCACTGTGGCCCGACATCGGCATCATGCCCAAGGCGGCCCGCCGGGTCGTCGTGACCACCGAGCAGATCGTCGACAGCGACGTGCTGCGCGCCAACCCCGACCGCACGATCCTGCCCGGCTTCATGGTCGACGCCGTCGTGGAGGTCCCCTGGGGGGCGCACCCCACCTCCTTCAACCCGCTCTACGGCTACGACACCGCAGTTCACCTCGCCTGGATCGAGGCGGCCCGCTCCGACGAGGACGTTGCGGCGTTCCTGGACACGCACGTCTACGGCCCCGACGACCACGAGGCGTACCTGGCCACCGTGGGCGGCGCCGACCGGATGGCCGAACTGGCCCGCTGGGAGACGGGTTGATGGACAGGCCCGCCTACCTGGACTCCCCGCCGGCGGACGATTGGACCGTCGACGAGCTGATGATCGCCGTCCTGGCGTCGTGCTTCGTCGACGGCGAGCAGGCCTGCAACGGCATGGCCAGCTTCCTGCCGGTGGCGGCCTTCGGTCTGGCCAAGCTCACCCACGCCCCCGACCTGGTCTGGCTGGCCGGCGCCGTGGGCCTGGAGCCCCGCCCCGGACCGATCCCGGCCTCCACGCTGGAGGCGCCACTGTGGCGCGACGCCCTCATGTACGTGGAGCAGTACGGGGACTTCTGGACGCTTGCCCTCAACGGCCGCTGGCTGCAGAAGTTCTGTGTCGGCGCCGCCCAGCTCGACCGTTTCGGCAACGCCAACAACTCCGTCATCGGCGGCGATTTCCACGCCCCGAAGGTGCGGCTGCCCGGCACCGCGGGGCTGGCCGACATGGGCTCGGTCGGCAAGCGGCTCTACTACTGGAACCCCAATCACAATCCCCGGTCGTTGGTGGCCGAGGTGGACTTCGTCTCCTGTGCCGGCTATCTCGGCGGGGGCGACGAGCGCACACGCCTGGGCCTCACCGGCGGGCCAGAACTCGTGGTCACCAACCTCTGCGTGATGGACTTCGAGCCAGACAGCAAGCACATGCGGCTGCGCTCGGTGCACCCGGGGGTGACCGTCGACGAGGTGATGGAGGCGACGGGCTTCGAGCCGCTCCTGGGGTCGGGTGGCGTTCCCGTCACCCAGACGCCGACCACCGAGCAGGTGCGGCTCATCCGCGAGGAGATCGACCCGCACGGCATGCGCCGCCGCGAGTTCCGCCAACGCTAGGAGCCGGCGCGACCATGGACATCCAGATCGGGGTTCCCGGCCAGCTGATGCCGCCGGCGGACCGTGCCGTCTCGCTGGCGCAGCGCAACGAGGCCGACGGCTTCGACGCCGTCTGGTGGCCCTGCCACCTCATGGGCTGGCACCCCGACTCGGTCTGGACGCCCGACATGACGCCGTTCGCCTCCGTGCAGCCCAGCCCGCACACCTACTTCGATCCGCTGCTGATGATGGCGGCTGTGGGTAGCCAGACCAGCAGCATCAACGTGGGTGTCGTGGTCACCGACCTGCTGAGGCGCCACCCGGCCATGGTGGCCAACATGGCGTTGACGCTCGACCATCTCACGCAGGGCCGGGCCATCCTGGGCCTGGGTTCCGGCGAGCGCATGAACGTCGTGCCCTACGGCGTGGATTTCTCCCGCCCGGTGAGCCGCCTCGCCGAGGGCATCGAGGTGATCCGGCTGCTGTGGGGCGCGGAGGGGCCGGTGGACTACGAGGGGCGGTTCTTCCGGCTGAAGGACGCGGTCCTGGGGCTCGCGCCGTACTCCGATCGGCCGCCCCCGCTGTGGACCGCGGCCCACGGCCCCCGGATGCTCGACATCACGGGCCGCCTCGCCGACGGCTGGCTGCCCACGAAGCTCTCGCCGCAGCGCTATGCCGAGGCGCTCGGGACGATCCGCGAGGCGTCGGTGGCGGCCGGCCGCGACGCCGAGGCGGTCACGCCGGGGCTGCTGGCGTACGTGCTGGTGGCGCCCGACGAGGCGTCGCTGCGGCGCCTGCAGGAGGCCCCCATGGTGCGGGCCCTCATGGTGATGCTCCCCGGCGAGGTGTTCGAGTCGCTGGGCGTCGAGCCCCCGGAGGGGTTCCACGACCTGGTGCCGGCCTCCCTGTCGCGCCCCGAGGCGCTGAGTGTGATCGACGGCATCCCGCCGCGGGTCGTGGACTACTACTGCTTCTGCGGCACGCCCACACAGATCGCCGAGCAGGTCGCCGAATACCACGACGCCGGCCTGCGTCACGTCGTCATGTGGAACATCACGCCGTTCGGAGATCCCGATCTGGCAGGCTGGTCCTTCAAGGCGCTCAACGAGATCAAGGACATCTGCAGGAGCCGCTCATGAACGCATCACCGCCCCCGGGAGCCGAGCCGGCCTCCGCTCGCGAGGTGGTGGAACGGTACTTCGCGGCGGTCAATTCCGAGGACTACGACACGCTGCGTCGCGTGCTTCACCCCGACATCGAACTGACGGCCTGCATGTCCCGTCCACGCCAGGGCGTCGAATCGGTGATCAGGTTCTTCACCGCCGTCTTCGAGCGCTACCCCGTCCACTCCGACATACCCACAAGGCTCATCTGCGACGGCGATGCCGTCGTCGCGAACATCGCTTTCGAGGGGCGCAGCGACACTGGAATCGACATCACGTTCGACGCGGTCGACGTGTTCGACCTGGCCGGCGGGCGGATCCGCCATCTCAGCCAGTGGTTCGACAGCGCCGACCTGGAACGTCAGTTACGTTCTCCGGAGCCGTCGTAGCCGGTTGAACCGATGTCGAAGTCTGCCTATCGTCATCCCGGCGGAGGCGGAAATGCGCTGTGCGGCGGTCCGGCCGGGGCTGCCGGTGCCGCTCCGGCGGCCTAGGAAATGGCCGCCTGCGCCAGCCCCCGACACCCCCGGCCTCGCGCGGATAATCGGTAGCCGTGAGGAGCAGGAGGAGACAGCCATGACCTTCACGGAGCGACAGTGGGTGGAGGTCACCACGTTCGGTGACCTCGTGGTCCGGGCCGCGGCCACCCATCCCGGGAGCGACGCCGTGGTGTTCCCCGACGAGCGCCACACCTTCGCCTCGCTACTCGAGGCCGCCGGGCGGGCCGCCCGTTCGCTGCTGGGTCTCGGCGTGCGTCCCGGCGACCACGTCGGCATCCTCATGCCCAACTGCATGGACTTCATCGAGGTCATGTTCGGCGCGGCGCTCATCGGCGCTCCGGTGATCCCCATCAACGCCCGCTTCAAGGGCCGGGAGCTCTCCTACCTGGCCCGCGACGCCGACCTGCGCCTGCTGGTCACCAGCGACATCATCGATCAGCACACCGACTACGTGGAGATCCTCCACGGCTGCCTCCCGGGCCTCCTCGACGCGCCGGACCCCTACGCCCTCGACATCGAGACGGCGCCCGCACTGAGCGCCGTCGTGTTGCTGGGCGACTCCTCGCCGGCGGGGATGGTCGACAGGGCGGGCTTCGAGGCGGCTGCCACCGGCGTGAGTCTCGACACCGTGCACCTGCTGCGCAGCAGGGTGGCGCTGCGCGACATCGCCATGATGATCTACACCTCCGGCACCACCGCCGAACCGAAGGGGTGCCCCATGACCCACGAGCAGCTGGTGCGCACCAGTTCGGTGGGCTGCGAACGGTTCGAGATGACCCCTGCGGACGTGTTCTGGGATCCGCTGCCGCTGTTCCACATGAGTTCGATCCTGCCGCTCATCGGCTGCATCGAGGCCGGCGCCGCCTACGTGACGCTGACCCACTTCGACCCCGCCGGGGCCATCGCCCAACTGCGCGACGAGGGCGCCACCATCTGCTTCTCCACGTTCCCGACGGTCACGACGGCCATGCTGAACCACCCCGACTGGGACCCGGCGGCCATGAGCAGCATCCGGCTCATGAACAACGTGGCTTCGCCGGCCGCCCTCGAGGAGATCCACCGGATGCTGCCCGACATGGCGCACATGAACGCCTTCGGGCTCACCGAGTGCGGCGGCGTGGTGGCCTTCACCGCCCCCGACGATCCGCCGGAGGTGCGCTCGACCACGTCCGGACGGCCCTTCCGGGGAATCGAGGTGCAGATCCGCGACTTCGAGGGCGGCGAGGTCGTGCCGACCTGGGAGCGGGGCGAGATCTGGTGCCGCGGCTTCAACGTCTTCGAGGGCTACTACAACGATCCCGTCAAGACGGCGGAGTGCTTCGACGCCGACGGCTGGTTCAACACCGGCGACATCGGCCGGATGGACGCGGACGGGCGCGTCGGCTACCTGGGCCGCGTCAAGGACATGCTGAAGGTGGGCGGCGAGAACGTTGCCGCGGTCGAGATCGAGTCGCACCTGCAGACCCACGACGCCGTGGCGATCGCCCAGGTGGTGGGGATCCCCGACGAGCGTTACGTGGAGGTGCCGGCCGCCTTCGTGGAATTGATGCCCGGCGCCGAACTCAGCGAGGACGACCTGGTGGCCTACTGCAAGGGCAACATCGCCTCGTTCAAGGTGCCCCGCCACGTGCGGTTCGTGCAGGAGTGGCCCATCTCGGCCACCAAGATCCAGAAGTTCCGCCTCCAAGAGCAACTGTGCAACGAACTGGGCCTCACCTGAGCGCGCCCATGGATGGGCCCATGACCCTGGGGTCGTGGCTGCGCGCCTGCGCCGAGCGCAACGGCGACCGCGAGGCCATCGAGGTGATGGGCGAGGCGAAGTCCTACGCCGGCCTCGACGCCGATGCCGACCGGCTGGCGGCCGGACTGGGCGCAGGCATCGGCCTCGCGGCCGGCGACCGGATCGCGGTCATCATGCGCAACAGCCTGGCCTGCGTGGACGCCTGGTTCGCCATGGCCCGTGCCGGCATCATCGACGTGCCGGTCAACGTGGCCCAGCGGGGCGACGGCCTGGCCTACGTGCTGGGCCAGTCCCGCTCGCAGGCGGTGGTGTGCGACGTCGAGTTCGCCGACCGGCTGGCCGAGGCTGTGCCGGAGCTGCCGGAGCTGCGCCACGTGATCCTGCACCGCCCGCCCGGCTCGGACCCCGCAACCCCGTCGTTCGGTCCCGGCGTCGTCACCCACGAGTTGCCGGCGCTGTACCACGACGCCATGCCGCACCTGCCATCGCTGCAGCCCACCGACACCGCCGTGATCCTCTACACCTCCGGCACCACAGGCCCGCCCAAGGGGGCCATGCTGAGCCACGGCGCCAACCTCACGCTGACCCGCCAGACCCGCTGGCTGATGGGCTACGGGTCCGGCGACGTTCTCTACACGGCCTTCCCGCTGTTCCACATCAACGCCCGCTACACCACGGTGACGGTCGCCATGGAGGCGGGCGCCCGCTGCGTGCTGGAGCAGCGCTTCAGCGCCGGCGGCTTCTGGGACACCTGCCGAGCCAAGGGCGTGACGGCGTTCAACTACATGGGCGCCCTGCTCATGATGCTCTGGAAGCAGCCCGCCCGTCCCGACGACGCCGACCATCCGGTGCGGCGAGGATTCGGGGCGCCCTGCCCGCCGGACATCTGGGCGCCGTTCGAGGAGCGCTTCGATGTGCGTCTCACCGAGGTGTACGGCTCCACCGAGGTGCCCATCGTCACCCAGAACGGCATGGCGGCCGTCGACCTGGCCGACCGCCGGATCGGCACCGCCGGTCGCCGCTCGGGCCTCTACGACATGCGCATCGTGGACGAGTCCGGCGGCGAGGTGCCGCCGGGTACCCCCGGGGAGATCGTCGTGGCGGCGCGGCCGAACCACGCCACCTTCAGCGGCTACTACGACATGACCACCGCCACCGCCGAGGCCTGGCGGGGCGGCTGGTTCCACACCGGCGACCGGGGCGTGGTCGACGCCGACGGCTACCTCACGTTCATCGACCGGGTGAAGGACTGCGTGCGGCGCCGCGGCGAGAACATCAGCTCCTATGAGGTGGAGCAGTCCATCGCCCGCCATCCGGCCGTGCTGGAGGCCGCCGTGGTGGGGGTTCCCTCGGAGTTGAGCGAGGAGGAGGTGCTGGCCTGCGTGGTACTGAAGCCGGGTCGCACCCTGGGCGCCGCGGATCTGATCGAGCACTGCGAGGGTCGCATGGCCCACTTCGCCGTGCCCCGCTTCCTGCGCTGGATGGACGAGTTGCCCCGCAACGCCTCCGAACGGGTCCAGAAGTTCCAACTGCGCGCCGAGGGCGTCACCCCCGACACCTGGGATCGCCTCGCAACCGCCGGAGCCAACCGATGAGGGTCGTCGTCCTCGGTGCGGGCGCCCTCGGATCGGTCTACGGCGCCTGGCTGGCCGAGACCGGGGCCGAGGTGATGCTGGTGGCGCGCCGCCCCCACGCCGAGGCAATCCGTCGCGACGGGCTGGAGATCCGCTCCTACGACGCCGGCACGAAGATCTACCGGGTCGACGCAACCGACGACCCCGCCGCCGCCGGCGACGCCGACCTGGTGCTCGTGGGCGCCAAGTCGTTCGACGTGCCACCCCTGCTGGACGCCTACACGGGGCGGGCCTCCATGGCCTTCTCGGTGCAGAACGGGGTGGATCAGGCCCTCCCACTGGTGGAGCGTTTCGGCCCGGCCGCCGTCGAGGGGATCTCGATGGTGGGTGGCACGCTCGTTGGCCCCGGCGTGGCCGAACACAGCTTCGGCGGGGCCACCTACGTGGGCGACCTCTCCGGGACGGCGCCGGGCACGGCCGCCCGCATCGCCGCCACCCTGCCCGACCGCATCACCGAACGTGCCGACATCACCTCGGTGCAGTGGACGAAGGCCTCGCTGGCCGCCGCGGCCATGGGAGTCGTGGCGCTCACCCGCTCCATCTACCACCGGATGTTCGTCACCCCGGCGCTGCGCGAGGTGTTCCTGGATCTGCTCTGCGAGGTGGCGCAGGTGGCGCACAGCGAGGGTGTGCCTCTCATCGACCTGCCGGGCCCCATGCGGGTGCACACGTTCACGACACTTCCCCGTGAGGAGGCGCTGGAGGTTCTGCGGGAGTTCGGCGAGCACCTCGTCGCCACCGGTCAGACCAGCGTGAAGGTGTCGGCCCTGCAGAGCATCGAGCGGGGCCGCCCCCTGGAGGTGGACGCCGTCTACGCCCCGCTGGTGCGCCGGGCCGGCGAGCGCGGCCTCGACGTGCCGCTGCTGGCCGGTGTCTCCCGCATGATGTTCGGCATCGACGCCGCCATTCGCCAGGACGCCGGGTGAAGGGCGCCGACGCAGCGCCGGGTCTCTCCGCTAGGCGCCGAGACGGGAAGCGACGAGGGGACGCCACGTGAATCCCGTCGAGTTGGCCCGGCTGGTGCGGTTGCGGCCCCGCCCCAACCCGCCGCAGTCCTACGACGACTTCCGCCGCCTGGCCCGCCGCCGGCTGCCCCGGTTGGTCTACGACTTCGTGGAGGGTGGCGCCGACGGCGAGGTGACGCTGCGCGCCAACCACGAGGCGTTCGACAGGGTGCAATTCACGGCCGCCTCGCTGGTCGACGTCGCCGAGCGCGACCCCGGCGCCACCGTGCTGGGCCGGCGCCTGGAGGTGCCCTTCATCTGCGGCCCCGCCGGCCTGGCCCGCCTTGTTCACCGGGAGGGCGAGCTCGCCGCGGCCCGCGCGGCAGCCTCCGCCGGCACCGTCTTCGTCATCAGCACGGCCTCCAGCTACAGCATCGAGGAGATCGCCGCGGCCGCCGGCGGCCCGCTGTGGTTCCAGCTCTACCTGTGGCGCAGCCCCGACGTGGTGGCGCAGCTCGTCGACCGGGCGGCCGCCGCAGGGTGCGAGGCCTTGGTGCTCACCGTCGACGTGCCGGTGATCGGCAAGCGGGAGCGCGACCTGCGCAACGGCATGATGGTCCCGCCGCGCATCGGTCCCGCGCAGGCACTGGAGGCCGTCGGTAGACCGCGCTGGCTGTGGCACCTCGCCGCCGGCCCGCCCATCCACATGGGCAGCCTCCTGGACCTGGTGCCGCCCAACACCGACATGGCGGGGATGGCCGCCTACCTCGAACGCGAGCTGACCGACCTGTCCAAGACGTGGGACGACGTGGCCTGGCTGCGCGAGCGCTGGGACGGCCCGCTGCTGATCAAGGGCGTGATGAGCCCGGCCGATGCCCGCCGCTGCGTCGAGCAGGGCGCCGACGCGGTGGTGGTGTCCAACCACGGCGGGCGCCAACTCGACGGCCTTCCCGCCTCCCTCGATGTGCTCGGCGAGATCGTCGCCGAGGTCGGTTCCGACGTCGAGGTGATCCTCGACGGGGGCGTGCGCCGCGGCGCCGATCTGGTGAAGGCGAAGGCCCTCGGAGCGACCGCCACCATGGGCGGGCGGGCCTGGTTCTGGCCGCTCGCCGCCGGCGGCGAGCGCGGGGTGGCCCGGATGCTGGACATCTTCCGTGCCGACGTGGACCGCACCCTCGCCCTGCTGGGCCGCAACTCCTACGAGGACCTCGACGCCTCGATCCTTCGCTAGCGAACCCGCCTCGATACTCCTCGGTGTGCCCTCAGTTGTCTGCACGGGTCCGGGCGGGGCCGCCGGTGGCCGTCGTCGGGAGCGTCTGGCGAAATCGCTCCGCCGGCCGGCCCCGGCGTCCCCACCCTCGGGTTGTGGTTGTCCCGGCGGGGCCGCCGGTGGCGTCGGCCGTCCGACGCTCAGCCGGTAGGCACCGGGAGCGACTCGACGACCTGGCGGGCCTCGGCGATGGCGTCTCCGATGGTGCGCGGTGAGCGGGCGTCGCCGATGCGCACGGTGTGGACGCCGGTGGCGGCCGGTCGCCCCTCGTGGCTGCCCCGCGGTGCCAGGGCCGCGGGGACCGTCGCCCGCACGGGCTCGGCGACCACGATGCTGCGCGCCGGCAGCAGCGAACCCTTCCCGGCGCCGTCGCGCCACTCCACCCCGCCGGCCGCGATGCGGATGGCCTGTCCCTGCACCGCCGTCCCCGGCGCCAGGCGCGTGAGGTAGGCCCGGCGGGCCAGACCCGACGTGTTGTGGCCGAGCCGGTCGGCGCTCAGCAGCGCGACCCCGTAGCCGCCGCGCCGGCACCACAGCGCGATCGCCAGGGCGCGGCTGCCGCCGCCCAGCACCACGACGGGGTCGACGAGGTGCCACGTGCCGTGGCTGGAAGGCCGGCCTGCCAGCAGGTCCTCCAGGGTCCACGCCGGCAGGTGCTCGTAGCCGTCGAGCACCTCGGGGGCGGTCTCGGCGCCCGTGGCGAGGATGACGTGGTCCGCCGCGACGCCTGCCAGGTCGTCGGCCGTGCTGACTTCGGTGCCGAGCGACACCATGACGCCGAGCCGCGCCAGCTCGCCCGTGTACCAGTCCGCCAGGCGGGCCATGTGGGCCAGGCCGGGCGTGCCCGCCGCCAGGCACAGCGCCCCGCCGAGGCGGTCGGCCCGCTCGGCGAGGTGAACCTCGTGGCCCAGTTGCGCGGCCCGCCGGGCGGCTTCCAGGCCTGCCGGTCCGCCGCCGACCACCACGACCCGACCGGGGGCGGCCGCCGATTCCACGGGCCGATTCGTCTCGCGCCCCACGCCGGGGTTCACCGAGCAGGAGATCGCCTCGCCGTACTGCAGGCGCCCGGCACACCCCTCGACGGTGGCGATGCACGGGCGGATCTCGCCGGGGTGCCCGCCGGCGGCCTTGGCGACCCAATCCTCGTCAGCCAGCAGCGCCCGCCCCAGCCCGACGGCGTCGCAGCGCCCGCTCGACAGCGCTTCCTCGGCGCTCTCCGGGGTGGTGATCCTGCCGACGCCGACCACCGGGACGTCCACGTTGCGCCGCACCTCGGAGGCGAGGCCGAGGAACACGCCCTCGGCGTCGTCGAGGAGGGGGATCGTCCACGGCACCGAGCCGTAGACGCCGGCCGAGACGACGAAGGCATCGGCGCCGGCCTCGGTGAACCGCTGCGCCGCAACCACCGCGTCGGCAACCTGCAGCCCGTCGCGTACGAGGTCCGACCCGTTGATGCGGACGACGACCGTCACATCCGGCGCCACCCGGCGGATCGCCTCGATCACCTCGCAGCCGAACCGGCTCCGCTCGGCGACCGTGGCGCCGCCGAAGCGATCCGTACGCCGGTTGGACTCCGCCGACAGGAACTGCTGGATGAGGTAGCCGTGGCCGCCGTGGATCTCCACCGCCGCGAAGCCGCTGGCCGCGGCCCGCCCAGCGGCCTCGCCGAATGCGGCGACGATGGCTTCGGTCTCAGCGGTCGAGAGAGCCCGTGGAGGGATCCGCACGTGCGCCCCCGCCTGGACTGCGGACGGCGCCACCGGCGGCTCGCCGATGACGGTGGGGGAGACCTGGCGTCCCCCGTGGCCGAGCTGGATGCACGGGTGGGCGCCCGTCGAGGCGATGGCCTCGGCGAGCGGTACCAGCGAGCCGGCCGCTCCGTCGGGCCACAGCCAGGCGACGGCGTTCTCCACCCGGCCCTCGGGTGCGACCGCCGAGAAGCCCACGGTGGCCAGCGCCGTGCCCTGGCTGCGGGTGCGGTAGTAGGCCAGCGCCTCGGCCTCCGGCGCACCCTGCGAGAACCCGAATCCGGTGGTCATTGCCGACAGCACGATCCGGTTGCGCAACTCCAACCCACCGATCCGCAGCGGGCTGAACAGCAGCGGATAGCTCGGATCGGGCACGACGCGGCAGTGTAGGACCGCGCCGCCGACCTCGATAACACTATATTCAACAATTATAGTATTTTTTCATTTATTACAAGTAATATAAATGACACTGAGAGCGCGGGTTGCTGGGGATCAGGCGGTCGCGGTAGGTTTGAAGGAGGTTCAGACATGAACACGGCAGTCATCTCGTCCATCATCGGCACCGTCGGCGCTGCGTTCATCGCCGTGCTCATCTTCTACCTGCAGGGCCTGCGCGATGACATCCGGGCATTGGGGACGCGGCTGGGCGAGCGCATCGACGGGGTGGAGTTGCGGCTGGGCAGGGTCGAAGAGGGCCTTACCCCGATCGAAACCGTCCAGGAGGAGCACGGGCGGAAGCTCGACGGCATCGCCGATCACGGTGAGCGGATCTCGGCTCTCGAGGGTGCCGTCGTGGCGATGTCCTGACGCTGCACCGCGCCGAACCGATCTGCGGTGCGACCGTCTCCGCCCGGCCGCCGGTCCGCATGACTCCGCCCGATTTGAGCGCCGAGTCCGTCGGTTTCGCGCTCTCCGATGCCGGTGTGGCACCCCGGAACGTTCTGGATTGGACGCTTGAGGTGGTCCGGCTGGACGGGGGGTACTCGTGGATCACCTTGCGGGTGCGCTGGGGAGCCGCTGACGCCGTGATCGTGCGGGTGGCGCCGCGCGGGGGCACGGTGGAGCCGTACGACCCGGCCGAGGAGGCCCGGCGGCTGCGGGCCGTGGCCGGTGTGGTGCCTGCGCCGGAGGTACTGGCGGTTTGCGAGGCGCCGAATCCCATCGGGCGACCCTTCGGCGTGCACAGCCTCATGCCGGGCGAGGCGCAGCGCCGTCCCGCCGATCCGGCGCCGTACCGGCAGGCGCTGGCGGCGGCGCTCGGAGCGCTGCACAGCCGGGCCGAGCCGTCCGCCATCGACGACGTCGCCGACATCGGCGGCGCGTACAAGGCCGAACTGGCGCGCCAGGCTGACGCCTACCGGCGCTGCTGGCGGCACCCCGGGATCGACGTGGGATTGCGCTGGCTGGCAGGTCACCGGCCGATCGGCGGGGGTCGCCCGGCCGTCTGCCACGGGGACTTCCGGCCCGCCAACGTGCTGTGGACCGCGCCGGGCGTCATCGGCGGGATCATCGACTGGGAGCGGGCCTGGGTGGGTGATCCGCTGTGCGACGTGGCGTTCAGCATGCATCTCGGGGGCTGGGGCGCCATCGAGGGCGATGCGGTCGCCGCGTACCGGGCCGCCGGCGGCGCCGAGATCGACGCCCCGCGGCTGCGCTACGCGCTCCGCTTCGAACGGGTGCGGTCGATCCTCTCGGGCATGCAGGGCCTCGCCGCCCTGTCGGCCGGGCGGGCCGACGACCCGCGTTTGGCGGAGATCGGCGCCGCCGCGCAGGCCGGCGCCTGGGATCTCGCGGCGTGGCTCGAACCCGACCTCCCCCCGCTGGCCGATGTGCTGGAGCCACCGCAGGCCATTTGCCCCCTCCACACCGACCTCGAGGCCGAGAGCCTTCCCGTCATCCCGGCGAAGAGCCTGCCCCGGACTCGAGCCGGGGCCGGGATCCAATCCCGCGCCGAAGGAGCCGTTCCGCCCGCCGAGGAAGACGCCGCCTGGCTCGAGCGCTGGCGTGTGTTGACCGAGCGGGCCGCCACCGGGGGGCCGGAGCTGATCGAACCGCTCGGCGACCTGGCGCACCGTGACACCTCGCTGCCGGGTCTGCCCCAGGTGCGCTGGCGCGACGGCTGAGGCACGGATCCGGCACGCCGTGACCGGGTGGCACCACCCGGCGGAACTGCGAGACTGTGCAGCCGGCCGGACCCGACGGCCGGGAGGGCGAGGCACCAACCATGAAGCTGACCGAGCGGGACGAGTACCTCCACCATCCCCCCGACGATTCCGGCCGCCTGTGGAGCGACAACTTCTGGTTCTCGGTCTGCGATCGTGAGGCCGACGTCTTCGGCCTCAACCACATCCACGCCAGCCTCTCCCACGGCTACGTCCGCGCCAGCGCCTTCTACGTCATCGACGGGGTGGCGCAGCAGTGGGCCTCCCGGCAGCCGCTCGACGGCGACGCGGTCTTCGACACCCTCGGCGACGGCAGGGTGCAGTTCTCGGTGCTGGAGGCCTTCGGGCGCTACCGCTGGCAGTTCGACGGCCCCAAGTTCGGCTTCGACCTCACCTACTCCGGCCGTTTCGACCCGTTCGACTACGACGACTGCCTCGGCGGCAACCCGCTCGCCACCTACGAGAACTACGGCGGCCACTACGAGCAGGCCCTCGACTGCGCCGGCAGCTTCGAGGCCTACGGCGGGCCCCGGGCCGGCGAGCGGCGGCCGATCAACTGCTGGTCGCACCGCGACCACTCCTGGACGCACCGCTTCACGCACGAATCGCCGTGGGAGGCCCGCCGCCGCCGCACCGCGGAGGCCTCCTGGGGGCACTTCTGGCCGTCGGTGCAACTGCCGGGGCGCCACCTCAACTCCTTCGGCTGGATGAGCCCCACGCAGCCGATTCCCGAGGGGCGGGCCCACAACGGGGGCTGGGTCGCCGATGCCGCCGGCGCCCGGCCGATCCGCAGCGCCACCTGCGTCCCCCGCATGGAGGACGACGAGCGCACCGCCATGGCGTTCACCATGACCTTCGAGATGCTCGACGGCGAGAAGCTCACCGTGCTGACCGGGCGCAAATGGGCCCAGACCCGCAACGGGCTGATGCGCGACGAGAACGACGCCGAGGCGCGCCTGGACTGCTACGAGCCGTTCTTCGACTTCGAGGTGGTCGAGACCGGCGAGCGGGGCTACGGCGTCGTCGAGTATTCGGTGCACCCCCCGTACCCGCGCTTCCGCTACTGATGCGCGTACTGGTACGGCCACCCACCCGGCTGCCCGGGCGCAGCACGCGCAGGACGCCGTAAGTGCGTTTCGGCCTGCACCTGCCGCAGCTGGGGCGCTCCGCGGGCCTCGATCACATCGTGCGCGTGGCCACCCAGGCGGAGGAACTGGGATTCGACGACGTCTGGGTCGCCGACCACGTTGCGGTGCCGCGGTCGCTTCCCGGAATGCCGTCGTTCTTCCCCGAGCCGGTGCCGCTGCTGTCGGCCGCCGCGGCGCACACCAGCCGCGTCGGGCTGGGGACCAGCGTGCTGGTGCCCGCCTACCGCAACCCCATGCAGTTCGCCAAGCAGTGGGCCACGCTCGACTGGATGTCTGGAGGGCGCACCATCCTGGGGGTGGGCGCCGGGTGGCTGGAGGAGGAGTTCGACGCCTGCGGCGTGCCGATGCGCCGGCGGGGGGCTCGCCTCGACGACTACATCGGAGGCTGGCGGGCCGCCTGGGGTGGCGCCGAGAGCTATGCCAGCGAGCACTTCTCCTACCGTGACGTGCGCGTCAAGCCGGCCCCCGCCGGTCCGGTGCCCATCTGGATCGGGGGCTCCTCGCCGGGAGCGCTGCGCCGCGCCGCCGCCTGCGAGGGCTGGATGGGCACGTGGGCGCCGCTGGAGGTCTTCGCCGAGCGCCTCGCCGAGTTGCGCTCGCACCCCTCGGGGGTGGGCACCACGGCCTCCATCCACATGGAGGTGCGGGTCGGGGTGCCGCTCGACGGCGCCGGACGCTGGAGCGAGGTGGGCGACGGCTACGGTGACCGGCCGGTAGCGAGCGGCTCGGTCCCCGAACTGGCCGAGATGCTGGCGGGCTACGTCGAGGCCGGACTGCAGCACGTGCTGTTCGTGCCGCTGGCGCGCAGCGAGGCGGAGTGGGCCGCGCACGTCGAGGCTCTCGTCGAGTTGAAGTCGATGCCGGGTTCCGGGGACCGTCCCGGTTCCCTCGAGGACAGGAGATGAACCGATGGTCGATCTAACAGCGCCGTTCCATGTGGGAGTCGCCGTCTCGAATCTCACCGAGGCCATGGAGTTCTACTCCGCCGGCACGGGGCTCACGTGGCACAGCCCGCAGTCGCTGGACGTTGAGCATCTGGTCGCGGGCAAGGTCGTCGAGACGAACGTGCGCTTCACATACTCCGTGGAGGGTCCGGTGCAGGTGGAACTGGTCGAGGGGTCGATCGGCTCGTTCTGGGATCCCACACTCGACGCGGGCACGTACCACATGGGCTACTGGACCGAGGACCTGCGCGGAGACCTCGACACCCTCACCGGCGCCGGGTGGACCGTCCGCTTCAGCGGCGTCGGCCCCGACGGCGGCCCCGCCGGCTTCGCCTACCTCATCGGCCCGAACCGCCAGCAGATCGAACTGGTGGACGTGATCGTGAAGGCCGCTTTCGCCAACTGGTACGCGGGCGGCGACTTCGTCCTGTAGCCGCCCCGTCAGGTACGAGCGAGAGCCTCCTCGCGAGCCTCGGCACGTCCCTCGGCTCGCCCCTCGATGCGGGCGAGCCGCTCCCCGTGGTCGCGCAGCACGGCCATGACGGCTTCGTGCCGTGTCTCCGCGAGGGCGCGGTCGGTCTCACGGGCCTCCGCGTTCTGCCGGCGCATTGCTGCGTAGTCCTGACGGAGCCATAACAGCACCAGCGTCATGACACCGAGGATTGGCCCCAGGATTGCCGCGTCCACCACGTCAGTCTCTCACAGGGCGGCGGCTGCCGCTCCGGTTGTTCCCGCTGCTTGAGTTCTCACCGACCTGAGTATATCAGATAATATTGAAACTTATCAATATTCTTGAATATTCTTGACCACTCTGGAGCGTGACGGCAATGCGGCCGACCATCGGACCGGTCAGGCGGTGGTGAGGAGGTCTGCCACATCGTCGGCGACGGCTGCTGCGTACTTGCGGAGGTCGTCGTCGCTGACCGAGGAGATGGGGTGGGGGACCGCGGCGGACGGGTAGCCCGGCGCTCCGACGGTGGGGGCGAAGCGGTCCGCCACCTCGATGAACGGTTCGGTGACGATCAGGGCGGCGGGGGTGCCGCGGGCTTCCAGCAGGACTGCGTCGTGCAAACTGCACGCCGTGCAGGCGCCTCAATCGCCGACGCCGGTGATCACCAGGTGCGACCGCGCCGCCAGCATGTCGGCGGTGTCGGCATCGATGGGCTTGCCGGCCGCCGGCTTGGCGTGCATGTCCACGGTGGCGAGCGGTAGCCGGCTGCGCAACTCGTCGGCCACGTAGCCCAGCAGCACGCCGGCGTTGGGCTTGCCGTTCTCCACGAGGGTGAGGTGCAGCGGCACGGAGTCGCTGGCGGCCCGCCTCGGCGCACGGCCCACACCGTTCACCTCGGAGATGTGATCGGGTCGAACGACGGTGATCGTGGCCATTCAGTTGAGCCTACGGCACGGCCCGGTTGCGTTACGACTCTGTTCGGCCGTCGTGGTGGCGAGCGCCGGAATCCGGGGTCCGGTCATGGCGGAACTCCCGGCCGAACGCCCCACAACGCGCCTACTGCGCCAAGCCCTCGCCCGGGGCCGGCACCCGGCGGGTCACGGCGATGCTGTGCAGGGTCGGTGCCCACATGGGGATGTACGCCGACCAGCCGGCCCCGTGGCCGCCCGCGGTCACCAGGAACAGATCGTCCGCGCCGCGCACGGCGGGCAGCTTCCCGTCCGGACCGGGCGTCATGTCGTGACGGGTGTCGGTCTCCAGGAGGACGCCGGACGCCTCGATCTCGCTGGGCGTCACCCGGCTGGTGGTGGCCAGGAACTCCCTGACCCGGGCCCTCGTCCAACCCGCCTCGATGAGGGCTCCGGTGTGCTCGGGTCCCAGGACCGCGACGGCCTGCGTGCCCTTGCCGACGGTGTAGGTGGCGGGGCAGCTCATCGCGGCCGCCATCGTGGTCAGGATTCCCTCCGGACTGGGGTTGAGATGGTTGGCGACCTGGCGGGGACCCTCGGTGGCGAGGATCGTGACCGTGGAGTCGTCGCTGCCGTAACCGAGTTCGACCCGCAGCGGCTCCCACGGGGCGGGCGGGGTGTCCTCGGCGAGGCAGAGGGTGAACTTGCCCGGGTGCCCGATCGACGAGGCGTCCATTTCCCCGGTGCGGGCGCCGAACACGTTGCGTGCCACGAGGCGCAGCGTGCGGCCCACGGCGGCGTTGGCCCGGTTCCCCGGCCCCAGCGCGTTCTGGCGTGTGGCCATGTCGAGTTGGGTGGTGACCGGCCCGCTGACCAGCAGGCAGAAGGCCGCCCCGCCGGTGCTGGTCATCACGGTGTGGGCGTTGAACGCCGGGTCGAGCATGGCGCAGAGGGCGGCGGCGGCCAGCGGGAAGTGCTCGGGCGCGCAGCCGGCCATGACGGCGTTGGCGGCGGCCTGCTGGGCGCTGAGCGAGCGGCTGCGTGCCTCCACGCCTCCGAGCACGACCTCCGGCGCGAGCCCCGCGTACTCCAGCATCGCCTCCACGCGTTGGGGGGTCGGCGCCACGACGGGAAGCCCGTCGGTCCAGCCCCGCCGGTGGAACTCCTCGAAGACGTCGGCATCGTCGAGGTCGATCGTGTTGAGGGAGTTGTGCACGGCCGCACGGTACCGCGCCGCTCCCAGATGTCGACGGTCCGGCCGAGGGTCGGAGGCCGCCCGGTCGCCCCTCCCTTGGTGGTCCGGTCGGGAACGCCGGTGGCCGTTCGCTCCTTCGGCGCGGGCGCAAGGCGTCGCAAGCCGTCCCCCGGCGTCCCCTCCCTCGGTGGTTCGTCCGGTCGGGGCCCCTCCCTCCGTTCGAAAGTGCCACGTCAATTGCGTTTCAACCGCTTGTTTGGTAAATACGGGGTGTGACAGCCTCCCACTCCAAGCAGATGTCCCTGGTTGAGGCTGCTGCGTCGGTTCCCGACGGTGCCACCGTGGCCCTTGGGGGTCTGTCCCTGAACAGCGCCCCCATGGCATTGGTGCGGGAGTTGGTCCGTGCCGGCAAGCGTGACCTCACCGTGGTCGCCATCGTGGCGGGCATGTGCGTGGACTGGCTGGTCGCGGCGGGATGCGTGTCCCGGGTGGTGGCCGGGCTCATCAGCTTCGAGGGGTTCGGCCTGGCGCCGCACTTCCGCCACGGCGTGCAGAGCGGCCGGGTGACCATGGAGGAGTACTCCGAGCACCTGCTGATCTGCCGGCTGCAGGCGCAGGCCCGGAACCTGCCCTTCATGCCGACCGTGGCCGGGCTCGGCACCGACGTGCCGGGACTCCACGCCGCCTCGGGTGCGCTGCGCGTCGAGACCGACATGGCGACCGGGCGGCCGTACGTGGCCTGCACGCCGCTGGCGGTCGACGTGGCGGTCGTGCACGTCCACGAGGCGGACACGGCCGGCAACGCCCGCGTCAACCCCAAGCTGATCTGGATGGACAGCGAGATCGTCAACGCCGCCGACCGCACCATCGTGACCGCCGAGCGGATCGTGGACACCGCCTCGTTCACCGCCGAGCCGCACCGCACCACGTACCCCCGCTTCATGGTCGACGGCGTCTGCGAGGCCCCGCTGGGCGCATTCCCCACCTCGTGTTTCCCCGACTACGGCCACCATGGCCACTTCGTCGAGGACTACCTGGCGGCGTGCGACTCGCCGGAGGACTTCGCCGCGTTCTGGAAGCGGCGGGTCGCCGGTCCGGAGACCTGGGACGATTTCCTGGCCGCCAATGGCATGCCGGAGGGCGGCGACGGCGAGGGGACGGTGTCGTGAGTGATACGCCGAGGTCGACGGTGGTCGTGCTTCCCGTGGCGTCGCCGGGCGCCATCGAGGAGGTCGCTCCGTGAGCGGCGCACCCGCGGCCGTGCCGGGCTACGACTGCACCATCGACGAGTTGATGGTGGTGACGTTCGCCCGGGCGCTGGCCAACGACACGCGGGCGTTCAACGGGGCCGTGTCGTTCATCCCCGTCTGCGCCTACCGGCTGGCGCGGCGCACCCACGCCCCCGACCTGGTCTGGGCGGCCAGCTCCATCGCAGTCGACGCCGACCCCCCCACGATCGGTTCGTCGACCCTGTCCGACGAGCTCTGGGGCGGGGCCTCGATGCTCGCCAACTCGCCGGCGGACTTCTGGACCTACGCCCAGGGTGCCCGCTACAACACCTTCGCCTTCCGGGGCGCGCAGATGGACGCCTACGGCAACGTCAACAACAGCGTCATCGGCCCCTACGACAGCCCCAAGGTGCGCCTGCCCGGCGGCGGCGGCATGGCCGACCTCGGCTGCATGATCCCCCGCATCTTCCTCTGGAGCACCACGCACGACCCGCGCACATTCGTCGACCGCCTGCACTTCCGCTCGGGCATCGGCTGGGGTGACGGCGGCGGGCATCGGGCCTCCCTGGGTATGCCCGGCGGGCCGCAGCTCTGCATCACCAACATGTGCGTCTTCGACTTCGAGCCGGCGTCCAAGCGGATGCGCCTCGCCTCGCTGCACCCGGGAGTCAGTGCTGACGACGTCCAAGCCGCCACCGGCTTCGAGGTGCTGCCGCCCGACGGCGAGGTGCCCGCGACCGCCCGGCCGAGCGCTGAGGAATTGCGCATCCTGCGCACCGAGGTTGACCCCACCGGCGCCCGCCTACGAGAATTCTGAGATGCCGATCAGGCCGGCGCCCCCCAGCGCGTCATTCCGGCGACGGCCGGAGTCCGGCGTGCAGCGGACCCGGTTGGATCACACGCAGACGGAGCGGGCGCCCTGGCAGGCGGAGGAACCGGGATGAGGGTCGAGGGCTCGGTCGCGCTGGTCACCGGGGGTGCCTCGGGCCTGGGTGCCGGTGTGGCGCGAGGCCTGGTGGAGGCGGGTGGCCGCGTGGTCATCGCCGATCTGGCGTCGTCGGCGGGGGAGCAGGTGGCGGGCGAGTTGGGCGACAACGCCGCCTTCGTGCCCGTCGACGTGACCCAGCCCGACGACGTGGAGTCCGCAGTGGGTGCGGCTGCGGGGGTGTGGGGGCGCATCGACGTGCTGGTGAGCTGCGCCGGCATCAGCTCGGGCCAGCGGATGTTGACCCGCAGCGGCGAGATGCACACCCTGGAGCACTTCCGGGCGCACATCGAGGTGAACCTCATCGGCCTGTTCGACGTGCTGCGGCACACCGTGGGGCACATGGCGGCCAACGAGCCGGATGTAGGCGGCGAGCGGGGCGTGATCGTCAACCTGGGCTCCATCGCCGGGATCGAGGGCCAGGTGGGCCAGATGTCCTACAGCGCCTCCAAGGGCGGGATCATCGGCATGACCCTGCCGCTCGCCCGGGACCTGGGGTCGAGGGGCATCCGGGTCATGGCCATCTGCCCGGGCATCATGGACACGCCCATCCTGGCGTCGCTGAACGACGAGCAGATCGTCGCCATCACCGAGGGCAACGTCTTCCCCAAGCGCCTCGGCACCCCTGCCGACGTGGCCAGTCTCGTGCGCCACATCATCGAGAACACCTACCTCAACGGCGAGGTCATCCGGCTCGACGCCGGCATGCGCCTGAACATCTCCTGAGCCCGGCTCCCGTGTCTTGGTGGCGGTCCGGGTGTCTGCCGGGTCCGGTCGGGGCCGCCGGTGGCCGTCGGCGGATCGTCTGGCGAAATCGATCCGCCGGCCGCCCCCCGGCGTCCCCTCCCTCGCTTGTCGGTCTGTCCGGGTGGGGGCCGGGGTGCCGTTCGCTCCTTCGGCGCGGGCGCAAGGCGTCGCGAATCGACCCCCCGGCCCCCCACCTTCGTGTGTATGCGGCGGTCCGGGCGGGGGCTCGGGGTGCCGCTCTGCTCCTTCATGGCAGGCCAAGGGCGTCGCAGCCCGGCCCCCCGATCCCCCGCCCTCGGGTGTCGGTCGCGATCCGGCGTCGTGAGCGGGTGATGGCGTGATGCCCGCACCCTGCCGTGCTCATGACGTCGTCGTGCTGGGGTCCGGGGCTGCCGGGCTGACGGCTGCGCTGGCCGCGGCGGTCGGCGGGGCGGACGTGGGGTTGTACGAGAAGGCCGACCTGCTGGGGGGCACCACGGCCATCAGCGGCGGGATCGTGTGGGTGCCCGGCAATCATCTGATGGATCCGGCGGAGCGGGACGGTGATGCCGTCCAGGCGCTGGGGTACCTGCGGGCGGTGGCGGGTGACGGACTGGAGCCGTCGTTGGCGGAGGCTCTGGTGGCCGCCGGCCCGGAGATGTTGCGGTTCGTGGAGGGAGCGTCGCCTTGCCGGTTCCGGCTGCTGGCCGGGTATCCCGACTATCACCCGGAGGTTCCGGGTGCACGGCCTGACGGTGGCCGGTCGCTGGAGCCCGAATTGTTCGACGTGTCGGTACTCGGGGAGTGGGCCGGACAGATCCGTTACTGGGACGGCGAGCCTCGCCCGGTGTTGCTGTCGGAGACCAGCTTCGGCGGTGCGGTCGAATCGCCGTCCCGCGCCGCCATCGCCGAGCGCAAGGAGCGGGGCGTCTGCGGGATGGGCGAGGCATTGGTCGGGTCGCTGCTGGCGGGGTGCCTCGACGCCGGGGTAGCGGTGCACACCGGGGCGCGGGCCCGCCGCCTGCTCACCTCGGGTGGACGGGTGACCGGTGCCCACCTGGACATGCGGGCCACCGGGATCACGACCGGCGAGAGTGTGAGCGGCAGCGCTGCGCGTCGCGAGATCCGCGGTGATGAACCCGCGGCCGGCGAGGCCACCGTTGAGGCCAGGCGCGGGGTGATCCTCGCGACCGGGGGATTCGAGTGGAACGAGCCGCTGGTGAGGGCGCACCTGCGGAGGCCGATGGATGCTCCCGCCGGGGTGCCCAGCAATACCGGCGACGGGCTGGACATGGCCATCGAGGCCGGGGCGACCCTGGGCAACATGGCGAATGCCTGGTGGGCGCCGATGGCCCAGATTCCCGGTGAGGAGGCGTGGGGATCGCCGCGCTACCACCTAGTGCTGGCCGAGCGCACCCGGCCCGGCTCGATCATGGTGAACGCAGCGGGGCGGCGCTTCTGCAACGAGGCGGCCAACTACAACTCCCTCGGGGGTGCATTCCACGAACTCCGGCCCGGCTCGCCCGGCGCCGACACCTCCGGCTCCGCTACGTCGGGCTCGTCCTCCGGCACGTCCGGCTCCTCCGGCTCCGGCGCGCCCGGTCCTGGCATGCCCGACTCCGGCACGCGCGACGAGATCGACTTTTCCGCCTGGCTGATCTGCGACGACCGCTACCGCCGGCGCTACCCCCTGCCCGGCTGCAAGCGGGGCGCCGAGCCGCCGGCTTGGATCCATCGCGGCGACACCCTGGCGGATCTCGCCAGGGCTATCGGAGTCCCGGTGGAGGCCCTCGCAGCCACGGTCGCCGAGTTCAACCGCCACGCCGCGGCGGGCCGCGACCCCGCCTTCGGACGGGGCGAGAGCGTCTACGACCGCTTCAACGGCGACCGCAGGCTGCCGGGGCCGGCGGCCACCCTGGGAACCCTCGACGAGCCGCCGTTCTACGCCATCGCCATCCGCATCGGGGCGCTGGGCACCTCCGGCGGCCCTCGGACCGACGAGCGGGGTCGTGTCCTGGCCCGCGACGGCGGGACGATCCCGGGCCTGTGGGCGGCCGGAAACGTGATGGCCGCCCCAACAGCCACGGTCTACGCCGGCGCCGGCGGAACCCTCGGCCCGGCCATGACCTTCGGCTACCTCGCCGGCAGCGACGCCGCCAACTGAGAGACGGCGGACTGGCGCCCCAAGAGGCACCCCCCGTCATCCCGGCGAAGGCCGGGATCCATTCTCCGGCGGGCCGCCACGGACCGCCGCGAAGAGTTACTCGTCGTCGAGTTCGGGAACCGGCTGCAGGGGACGGTCCCGGTGCCGGCGGGTGTCATCGCCGCCGACGGCCTGAGCGTGGTACGGCTCCCAGACGTCACCGCGGTCGAATCCCTGCCGGATCGAGTCGTTGACCGCCTGCTCGAAGCTGACTCCGCGGGTCGCCATCCGGTGACGGATCATTTGCTCGGTGTCGAGGGCGAAGTCAACCGTTCGGCGCACGCATTCACGATAACAGCGGCCCACCTGTGGCCCGAACACCATCTTTGACGCCATTTGGGTGACATTGGTCACGAGACGCGATGCACCGGCCAGGACAGACCGGGGCATCCTGCGGCCGTGAACTCGCTCAGAGAATGGCGGTTCTTCCCAGTGGAGAATTGGCAGAATACTCAGTAGAGAGGGGCAGCCTGAAGGTTGTTCGTGCGTCTCATGGATTGCCTGCGCCCACCGGGCGGGTGCACGACGGCCACTGCGGCGTGTCGCCGGTTCCGTGCGGCCGTAGTTGGACCCAGATAGAGGGGTAGGCATCGGCACGCCCGCGGGCGATGGCGAACATTGGTCCCGGATGCAGTTCAGCCTCCGACGACAGCCGCATGACGGTGTCGGCGAAGCCGCGGTCGTCGCCGGGGGCGGACTCTTGTCGGGCACGGCGGACGAGCGATTCGTATCGCCCGATCAGGTGCTCGGCTGCGTCACGGAACTCCGCTACGCAGGCGTCGTACCACGGCCAGAACTCCTCGGAGAGGTCGGTGCGCACGCTGCTCACGGGGTCGGGGGCGCGGTCGATCAGCGTGTCGACGACGTCGGGGGCCAGGCGTAGCCGGTGTGCCGCGGTTCGGCGGTCCAGACCACGCCGGATGGCGTCGGTGACGGCGGCTATCTCCCAGACACGCAGTGCGGTCAGTCCGGTGAGCATCCGGTGCGTGGCCACGTAGCCGGGGAACTTCAGCTTCAGGCGGACGTGCGGTCGGTCGTGCCCCGTGTCGAAGCGCACGACGTAACCCTCCAGCGCCGCCTCCTGGCTGGACGACACGTGGTCGATGAGTTCGGCGAACGACCCGAAGTCGCGCCGTGTCGCCTGTGGCCCCGGCCAGCCGATGACATCCAATGGCAGGTCGGCGCCCGTCGCGATGTCGATGACGGCGAGGAGCACGAGGTCCCGCATGTCGCCGTAGTCGGTCACGATCCGATTCCCGGGGTAGACGATCTCGAACAGTGGGGTCACACCGGGCGGGAACGCCACGTGCGCGTACTTCTCCCACCAGATGCCCGTGGCCTCGACGGCCTGATCCGACGACAGCGAGCCGCGGGTCGTCAGGCGGATCCCGCCGTCGGGATGGTGGTAGGCGATGCCGAGTGAACCGTCGATCTTCTCGGTGACCGTCATGGGTCGACCCTCGGGCACCGGCGGGGCGTCCGGCTCGGACGGGCCGAAGAACTTCGGGAACGGCCGTGCCACCACACGGTCAGCCTCGTCGACGATCAGGCCCCGGCACGTGAGCGTGGCCCGGTTCCAGGCGCGCTCGTAGATCGCCCGTGGGGTGTAGTTGAGGATGCGGAGAGGTCCCTCGGTTCGGACCGACACGAGACCCCGGTCGATGGCGTCGGACAGCAGCGCCGTGTCGACGAGGTTGCCGAGATCTGGGCGTTCGGGCGGGGAGGACGTCACGGTGAGAGCGGGGACGCTCGTGGCGGGCATATGGGGGGTGACGGGTTGGTGGGCATGTCCGGCGGGGACGACGGCGCGACGGGCATGGTGATGGGCTGGCCTGGCCGGCGGCTCAGGCGGGGGCGGTGACCGGCACGCCGTAGGAGCGGGCGCCGGCGGCGAGGCGCTCGTCGTAGGTGACGAGGCTGTCGAGGTCGTCGCCGAGGTCCAGTGCCGCGGCGAGATGCACGGCGTCGAGGCTCCGCAGCCTGCCGCTGCCGGGGCCACGCCACCCGGCGGTTGACGCATCCGGCCGCCGGTCCGCCTCGGCTTCTCCGGCCACCTCGTGCGGCTCGCCGGTCGTCGCAGCCAGCCGCCCCGCCGCTTCGAAGATCTCCGCCGTGACCTCCATGAGCACGAGGCTGTCGAGAACCAGGCGGGCCATCACGACCCTGTCCGGGGCGGTGCACCGCACCGACCGCAGCAGCTCGGTGCGCGCCAGGTCGCAGGACACCAGAGGGCGAGACTGCGCCGCCAACCACTCCCGCAGAGCCGGCGTCTCCGGCGCGGCGACGGCCAGCTTCACGAGGGCCGACGTGTCGAGATAGTGCGCCAAGGTCACCAGCGCTCGTCGTCGCGTATGGCGGCGAGAGCGGCGGACAGATCGGGGCCGTCCTCGGGCGCCGGAAGTTCGGCGATGCTGCGCCGTGGGGGACGAGCCCGACCCGACTCCAGCAACCCCTCGAGTCGGGACGCCGGAATGGTCGTCATCCGGGCAACCGGCCGCCCCCGGTCGGTGATCGTCACGTTCTCGCCCGCCGCCACGCCCGCCACGACCGCCGAGGCGTTCTGCTTCAGCGCCCGGATCCCCACCTGCGACATGTTCTACATTGTAGTACATTGGCTGGATGCAGTGGCCGACCCACCGGCGCCGAGCCGGCAGATCGAGATCGAGGAGGTCCCATCCGATGCCCGTGAAGATCGTCTCCTGGAACATGAACGAGTCGATCGTGCCGTGGCACGAGTTGACCGGCATGGATGCCGATGTCGCTCTCCTGCAGGAGGCCTGCGAACCGCCGTCCGACATCAAGAGACGGATCGACGTCGGCTACCAGTCCTGGGAGACTCGCGGGGACGACGCACACAGGCCGTGGCGGACGGAGGTCGTCCGGCTCTCGGACCGCGTCGAACTGGAGCGGATCGGCACGCGCTCTCTCGAGTATGCGGATCCCGAGGATCTCGCCGTCAGCCGTCCCGGCACGCTGAGCGTGGCGGTCGTGAAGGCGCCGGGCGTCGAGCGCTTCACGGTCGCCTCGATGTACTCGCTGCGGGCGAGGCCCCACACGTCGACCGCCAGCAGTTGGGTCGTCTCGGACGACTCGGCCCACCGCCTCGTCTCAGACCTGTCCGCCCTCATCGGCCGGCGGGAGGGGCATCGCATCGTTGCCGCCGGTGACCTCAACATCCTCCACGGGTACGGACGGTACGGCGACGAGTACTGGGCCGAGCGCTACGGCACGGTGTTCGCCCGGATGGAGGCGCTGGGGCTGCCGTTCGTCGGCCCGCAGGCGCCGCACGGGCGCCAAGCCGATCCGTGGCCCGACGAGCTACCCCCCGGCAGCAGGAACGTCCCGACGTGCCACGCGCCGATGGGCGATCCGGCGACGGCCACGCGCCAGATGGACTACGTCTTCGCCTCGCGGGGCATGGCCGATTCGGTGGCCGTGCGTGCGCTCAACGATCCCGACGAATGGGGCCCCAGCGACCACTGCCGCCTGGCGATCACGGTCTCGTAGCGTTACCCGGGTGGGAATGATCCACGCGGCCATCGAGGCGCTCGTCGCCCGCCGGCGCCGGACCAGGACGGACGCCGCTTATGAGGCGTACGACCGACACCCGCTCGATGAGCCCGACGAGTGGGGGGGATCTTGCCTCCTTCCATGCCGCCAACAGCCGTCAGAAGGCAGAGTCGTCCGCAGGAGCTCGTCGGGCCATGAGAGCGACGGCGAAGAAGTCGAGGGAACCGGCCGGGGCAAGCACTCAGCCCGGCGAGGGCTGCGGGTCGAGTGCTCGGCAGCCTCGTAAGATTCTCGGGAGACCCAATGGAGGTGGAATGGTTCGGCCCACCCGAGTTGAATCCCGAGGCGGCTACCGGATCTGGCTGGAGTACTCCGACGGGACCGCCGGGGAACTCGACCTTTCCTACCTGGCCGGCCGCGGCGTGTTCAAGGTCTGGGAGGGGACGGCTCGCTTCGAGACCGTGCACATCGGTCCGGCCGGAGGGATCGCATGGGGCGACGACGTCGAGTTGTGCCCGGACGACCTCTACATGCGACTCACGGGCAGGTCGCTCTCGGCAGCGGTGCCGGCGCATCGCGCCTGAGGGGGTCGATGCCTGAGATATCCCGGTTCTACGGGATCGTCATCCGGATGTACTTCGACGATCACGCCCCGCTCAGCTGACCCGCGGAGGTCGTCTGGGACGGCCGGTGTCCTCGGAAATCCTACGCGCTGCCTCTCGGGTGCTGTGGGTAACGGGACCGTGACCGTTGCACCGGTTGACCGCGGACTGAGACAGACTGGACCGGTGATTGCCGGTGGTTCGCGGCGGCGGGTTCGGTTGGTGGGTTCCCTGCCCTACAGCGACGAAGTGGCAGCCATGGCGCGTGCGCTCGAATGTTTCCACCTGGCTGCTGCGCCGAGGCCCTCGCAGACCTGACGTCCCGGTCGGGTTCGCCATGCCCGCCGGTGGAGTGAGTCTCCGGTTGACACGCGCCGGCTGGTCACGGCCCCAGCATTCCAGCGGGGACGACGGCGACCCCGTTGGGATCCCGGTATGCCTCCGTGCCGGTCGTGACGACGATGGCGTCGATCAGCGCCGGGCCGAGCCGGTCACGAAGCCACCGCAAGTGCCGCGTGTGGTGCGCCGTCACGTCTGTGCCGAGTTTCGTCTCCACCGCCACGACCCCGCGACCGTGCTCGATGATGACGTCCACCTCTCGCTGGTCGTTCCAGGTTCGCATGTGTGAGACCCTGGCGCCGGTCGCCTGGGCGTACACGCGCAGGTCGTGGACGACCATCGACTCGAACAGGGCGCCGAGCAGGCCGGTGTGCGGCACTGCGCCCGCGGGTGTGGAGGCGAGCGTCGCGGCGTCACCGCTCAGGAGCGTCTCGGGGGTGGCGTTCAGCAGCCGGGTCGCGAGCGCGGTGTCGGCCAGGTGGTGTTTCGGGCCGCGCTTGAGCCGGCTCAAGTGGCTGCCCACGGGCAGCCAGGCGGGTAGAGGTTCCAGCACCCACATCGCCTCCAGGGTGTCGCGATAGGCGATGGTGGTGGACTTGGCCGGTTTGTCGCCCTCCCCCGAGGTCGCCGCATCGCGGATGGTTTCGTAGGAGGCGGTGCCCGCCGTGGCCGCGGCGTAGGCGACCAGCCAGCGGCGCAGGGCCGCGGCGTTGCGGACTCTGCGGCCCAGCAGAGCGAAGTCATGCTCCACCAGGTGGTGGAGGTAGCCGTCGACGAGCAGGTCGCGAGGCCGTCCCGTGACGCCGCGCCAGCCGGGGAATCCGCCCGCGACGATCTCGGCGGCGTAGTCCTCGACGGTGAGGTCTTCCCGTCCAGAGATATCGGGACGCTCCCCGGCGACGATGGCCTTGAGGCTGATCGGCGCCGGCCGCTCTCGCCGCTCGGCCAGGGTCGTGGTCCACATGCGCAGCGTGACGATGCGCCCGGCGCCCGAGTGGCTGGGGCGGGTCTCCGGCCTCGTCGAGCCCGTGAGGATGAACCGGCCGGGGCTGAAGTCCTCGTCGACGGCGCGCCGCACGATGTCCCACGACGCCGGGTATCGCTGCCACTCGTCGATCAGGATCGGCGGTTCGCCCTGCGTCAGGAGCCGCGGGCGGGCCCGCACCTCGGCGAGGGTGTCGGGATCGTCCAGCGCGTACGTCGTGTTGGCGTGCCGGCCGGCCGTCCAGGTCTTGCCCACGGCCCGAGGCCCCTCGATGCTGACCGCGGGCAGCGCGTCGAGCAACTCGTCCAACTCCCGCTCCACGATTCGCGGTTGATGCTCGAACACTCCGCCGACCTCCCCGTCGCCGCTCCGCTGGACTACTGTGCCACAACTACACTACTAATTCACATTTAGACTACTAGTACACAGATACGCTACTGTTCCACAGTCCTGCCATGGGCGTCACGGGCGGGATCACCTGAAACGATCTACGCGCAGTCGGTCCGAGCAACGCGGCGGCCGTCCTCCGCCCATGGCAGGCAGCCGCAGAGCGGTCTCGCGGCCACCCCCGGTGTCAGGGCCCTGCGTGCCGGTCGAAGAGGATCGGGACCCAGAACATGGCGGAGATCCAGAATCCGATGACGAGGGTGCACATGATGCACTCCACGGTGGCTCGCCTGGGGAGCTTGTCGTAGATGCGAGTAGTCCAAGGTGGGCGTGGAGGCGGGGGGAGGGTGATGGGTCCACACGTCGTGCCATCACCGGTCTCGACGGTGCAGCGAAAAGCGACGGTACCGGGAGCGACCGAATCCACAGCGATGTGTGCGCTCCCGTGGTTGAGACATCTGACTCCGGGCATGACGATCCTCCTGGTTGCGGGCCGATGCGGTTACCGGAGAACCTACGAAGGGGGTGTGACAGTCATCAGCTCCGGCCGCGGTGCCTCGCCGGACATCACAGAACCTGCCCCACCAAACGCGTAGAGCCTGGATCGTTGCGCGGCGCAGCGCTCGGCGCTACCGTCGTGTCCGTACCCACCCGGACCTTCAGGGGCCGGGTCTTCGTTTTGCTGAGTTGGCGTATGAATCTTCCCGCGATGATCTCACACTGCTGCCGCAGCGGGAGGACGCCGGCTACGAACGCTCGCGCACACCTATGGCCCCGTCGTGTGGGCGGTTCGTGGCGCGGTTACCCGTCGGGCCGGGCGGGGACGTAGTGGAAGGCTCGTCCTGCTCTGTTCGGGCGGCTCGGCGCGAGTAGCCCGTCGTCCGATAGTGCCGCGAGGAGCTTGCCGGCGTACGGCACCGAGAGCCCAAGCAGGTCCGCAGCTTCGGTCGAGGAGATCCGGCCTCGGGCGTTGGCGAAGGCGAGGGTGCGGCTTGTGCGACTCTCGGCAGTCCCAGCGGGGTCGAGACGGTGCTCCAGCGGTTCCCGCGCGTGCTCGCCCAGGCGGTAGGCGACAGGGAGGTGGCTCGGCCCTCCCTTGACGGCGACCAGCAGGGGTTGCCGATGAAGCTGGACTGCGGTGATCCGCTCGAAGGCGGCCTCGGTTTCGGGCACGGACCGGTGCAGTACGGGAGCAGCCGTCGGGGCATCTATCCAACCGTGCCGGCCGAGATGCTCCAGCGCGAGGAGCGTGTCGATGTCGGCTCTCGCCTCGGCAGGCTCGAGGGCGGCGATCAGACCGCTCATCGATTCGTCGGGGTTGCCCCCGGCGAGGACGACGCGAACGCAGGGCCCGTCGATCTCCGTGATGGCCGGCCGCGGGCGTCCCTGGGAGATCATGTCGACGACCATGCGGTCCACGCCGATTCCTTCCCGCTCGGCCAGGTTCAGCGCGGCCATGGCCTCGGCGAGGCTCCGGTACCGGGGTACGGCCGGATGCGTGATGATGTTCGAGGGGTTGACGCCGCCGATGAATCCGCCCGGTGAGGTGACGGTCAGCGTGTCGCCGACATGTTCGATGGTGGTGGACTGCGGCGAGTGCCAGTCGCGGTGGACGATCCCGTTGACTACCGCCTCGCGCAGCGCTCGGAGTGGGATGGCCCGGAGTTGGCGGTGTGCGAAGCCTGTGGGGATGTGTATCAGGCGGTTCGCCGCGTCTGCGGCGCGTTCAACATCGGCGACCTGCTCGAGCAGCGGGCCGGTAGTTCGCGTGCGATTCGTGCTGTCGCCTCCCGGTACGGTCCGCCGGATGTAGTCGATCCCCACGCATGGGGTCTCGACGAGTAGCAGAGCCCCTGCGTTGGTGAGCCGCCCGTCGCCATCGGCGAGATGCAGCCGGCGAGCCAGGTCCGCGTCGGAAGCGACGGCGAGTTCTGGATTGGAACGCTCTCCCGCCTCGGTGAGGTATCGACGGGCGATTCTCGTCGCGACCGGGTTGATGTCGCCGATCATGTGACCGGACGGCTGCGCCGACCAATCGACCCCTGTCCGGTAGAGGCGGCCCGTGTGCCACGTGGTCGGGTCGATGTCGACGCAACTGTCCCCGACGCGTCGACGTAGACGTCCGTTGTAGCGGATCGGTTCCATCGCCTCCGCCGTGGTCAGCACGAGCAGCCGGCAACCGTCGAGTTCCCCGGTACGAACCGAGACGGTCAGCTTCTGCTCGGTCAACTGCCAGATGCGGTGTCGAAGCCATTCGGGGTTGAGGCTCGTACCGATTCGCCTGCCGTCGTCGGCGACGCCCAGGATGATCGCGCCGCCTCCGGGCGTGTTGGCCATGCACGCCGTCTCACCCGCGAGCCAGCGTGCGGCGTCATCGTTCTCGGTCCTCCCGGGGAGGATCCGGTGACTGCCCTCCCGCCGTCCTGGTTCCTCCTTCACGTCCACCTGCGTGGTCTCGATCAGGCGCGGTGGCTCACCGGCGGACAGGCGACCGAGTGTTCGCTCGAGCTGCTCCTCCAACGGGTCCGGTCCGAGGAACTGGAATGCCACATCCGCCTCCTGGTTATACTTTCTCGGGCTAAAGTGTAACTACTCGCGGGGAAGCACTCGCCTTGTTGGGTTTCTGAGCGTCGGTCAGCTCGCGGATGCGAACGGTGCGGGGAGCACGCCAACCGCAAGCGATGTGTTCGGGGCCGTGAACCGGGCAACTGACTGCGGGCATGGCGATCCTCCACGGTTGCGGGCCGATGCGGTTACCCGAGAACCTACGAAGGGCGTATGACAGCCCCGGACGCGGCGCCCGACCGGGGAGCGCACGTCCGCATCCTCACGACGGACTACCTGGCAATCACCGATCCCGACGCCCTGACGCAACTGGCGGACCTGGCCTCCGGCTCCGACCGGCGGTTGGAGGTGCGCCTGTTCAGCGGCGGATCGATTGCGTTCCACCCGAAGGCGTGCATCTTCTGGTCGAGCGCCGGCGAGACGGCCACCGGCTACGTGGGCAGTTCGAACCTCAGCGCCTCCGGCATCGACGGCGGAGTGGAGTGGAACCTGGGCACCGACCGGGTGGAACAACTAATGGAAGCGTTCGACGGCTGCTACGAGGCGCGCCGCGCCGCCGCTCTCTCCGGCGTTCCGTTGTCCACCGTGTATCACTGGGCGCGCAACGGGATCATCGAGCCCTCCGTGTCGCCGACCAGGGTGAAGCTCTGGTCCTACGCAAATCTCATGGGCCTACGCGTTGTCTACTGGCTGCGCCACCCCAAACAGAGCCGGAACAGGGAGATCGCCGCCAGCCCCATGTTGCAGGTGCGTAAGGCGCTGGACGAGATGGAGAGCCGGGGACTTGACATCTGGGACGACAGCACGGACGAGCCGGACTCGCCGCTGCGGGTTGACCAGGCGGGCAAGATCTGGGTGCAGGCCAACGGCATAGTCGAGACGGACGGCCAACAAGCGCTACCCGAGACCTTGGACCTGCTCGGACCCTTCGAGCTTGGCCAATTGCGGGGCCCCGATCTCCTTCGGCCACGGCCCCACCTGCGGATCATCCCCGGCAAGATGTCGGGCGACCCCCACCTGGCAGGTTCTCGGATCACGACCCAAGTCGCCGCCGCGCTCTACGAGCACATCCCCGACGCCGACAGGATCGCAGGACTGTACGCGGGTGTCGATGCTCGGATGTTCGAAGAGGCCATCGAATTCGAGCATTCGCTCGCTGCCTGATGCAACTGCCGCTGGATCAGAACTTCCCAGAGCCAATCCTGGCGGCGCTCGAACCGTGGATGGGAGACATCCAACTGGTGCCGTTGCGCAGGATCGATCCGCGTCTCGCGGACACTCTTGGCGCAGTGCCAGATGCCCGACGAGGTTCGGATGTCGGGGTCATCTCGCACGCTGAACCGGGGCCGGCGCTGTGGAAATGGCAGGGGCCCCTCTCAAGGAGGGGCCCCTGGTCCCGAGCGGCGAAGCACTCAGGGTGTTATGCCCTGAGCATATTGGCAGGGTCTGACATCGGCCGCGGCGCCTCGCCGACACTCCCTCAGCCAGCCCGACGCTCGGCGCAGGCGTGGAGCGACTCGGGTGATGAGGCCCTGTGGGATGCGGCCGTGGGTGACGGGATCGCCTGATAGGCCGTGGCGAGATCCGCGTCGTCGATTCTCAGGGCATTGGGCTGCAGATGTCGGTAGGGACGATCATGTCGCCCGGCCTTGAGCCCGTTCCAAGGATCCTCAGCTACCCTCCGCGCTCTTGAGGAGGCTCCGAGTGTTGCGGGCGATGGACGTCCGGCTGCTGCTTCGGTTGTGGAGCCTTCAGCGCCGGCCCAGGCGGGGGCGGTCCTGATACTTTCTCTGTCGGGTAATACCCTCTTCTATCCTGCGCAGCTATCGTGCGCTCCTTCTTGCTGTTGGCTCTATTCTTCACTCGTCGCCCCCCTCGCTCTCATCTGCAATGAAGTTCAGTATAGCGATTTCTTCCCAACGGATCAACAGGCCCCCAAGCCCGAGAAGAGGTTCGTGAGCCTCAGTCACACAGAATGATCCAGTTTCCTGATCCATCTCGACTATCGGGAAGAGATACAACTCGTGCGGTTCCGGATAGGCAGTGGCATAGGAGGTGTGACTTGGCGACTCAGTAGAACTGTACATTCCACCGACCCATTTGCCTGATTGCAACTGGCAACGTATCCACCCGCGGTTGCTAGTGCTAAATGCATAGTCCCATGCTGTCGGAAATCGCTTCTTGCCAGCAAAACTGCGGGTTACACGCCAGTTGTGCTCGATACCGTATCCGTAGAGCCAACCGACAGACGCTGGAATCATAAGGTATGCGATCGGAGCGACATACATCAGGGTAGGTAATGAACCCCCCGATGTGATCTGTGTCCAGTAGTTGGCGTAGATTCTATGAAGAGGCCAGGCAGCTATTGAGAGGAAGACTGCGGATACCCCTGTGATCCTTAGAAGTCGATCTCTCAAGGTGATCCCGTAGCGCCCGGCATTGCGTTCGAATGCCCACTGGAAGAATGCTCCCGGCAATAGCGCCAACGGCAATAGTACTACAGCGGATGCTCCGGTCGACATTGGTCCTCCTCTCGATTCATTCTGCGTACCTTAGATCCGGGGTATGACAAAGACGGTTGGAGAGAGACGCGCCGAAGTGATGAGGCGGCGGGCGCGTGATGGATCCACACGTCGTGCCATCACCGGTCGCGACGGTGCAGCGATGAGTGACGGTGCCGGGAGCGACCGAATCCACAGCGACGTGCGCGCTCCCGTGGTCGGGGCAACGGACTCCCCAGACGGAGCGAGGCCGCGAATCGACGTACTCGGGTCCGTGAGTGGGGCAACTGGCTCGGTTGGGGAAGGAGCAATTGACTGGGGGCATGGCGATCCTCCGTGGTTGCGGGCCGATGCGGTTTCCCGAGAACCTACGAAGGAGGTGTGACAGTCATGATGTGGTGGTTGGTGGTCGGGGCTCGAGTCTGGCTCGGGGTGTGACCGGCACGCTCTCAGCCAGCCCGACGCTCGGTGTGGGCTCGCCGTTGCCGCCGCCAACCTCTTGTACAGGCGGGCTGTTCCAGAGAATCAGGGGATCGAAGCGACGTAGAGTCCGAAGCTGTGTTGACGGCTGAACCGTCCCCGGGCGAGATGCGCACGCGTGCGGGAGGCCCCGTGCGGGCGGATCGTCCGGTTCGGGGTGACGGCGCGCCGGTGCTGTTCGACGGTTCGGAGGGTGGCCGGCTGCTGCCGCAGCTGCTCGACCGGCTGAGCGACAGGGCCCTGGACCGCATCGACATGGCGGTGTCGTTCGTCATGAAGAGCGGCCTTGCCTGCATCGTCGGACCGTTGGAGGACGCGTTGGATCGGGGAGCGCACGTCCGGATCCTCACGACGGACTACCTGGCGATCACCGATCCCGACGCCCTGACGCAACTGTCGGACCTGGCCTCCGGTCCCGACCGGCGATTGGAGGTGCGCCTGTTCAGCGGCGGATCGATTGCGTTCCACCCGAAGGCGTACATCTTCTGGTCGAGCGCTGGCGAGACGGCCGCCGGCTACGTGGGGAGTTCGAACCTCAGCGCCTCCGGCATCGACGGCGGCATTCGAGGGTGTGTGTCAATCAGGAGCGCCGAGGGCGCTGTCCGACGGTGACCGGTGGCGCCGCCGTACGTTGGCGATTCCCAGGCGGAGTTCCTGGATCAGCATCGCCGGCGGCGTGCCTTTCGATCGGAACCCGATCTTCTTCGTCCCACGGGTGACGGCACCTGCGTGCTTCTCGCGGATGGTCTCTGATCGCAGATCCTCCACATCCCAGATCCGGCCGTCGCAGAGCAACTCGGCGTCGCCGGTCCAGAGGACAGCGCCTCGGTCCAGTGCGGTGGCCACGGCGAAACTGTCGCCGAGGGACATGTGATAGGTGGACCGGATGAGGGCGGCCACGTCGCCCCGCTCGTCCGGTGGACTCTCCAGGACGACGAGACGTCCGATGTCGTCGGCGAATTCGTTGGCTGCCTGCCGACCTCCGGCTAGCAGCACGGCTCTGTAGACCTCGGAGCGGTTCACGGTGCTCATGATGGTCCTGCGAGTGTTGTCCGGTGACAGCAGTCCATCCATGGCCCCGATGTGGCAGGGTCGTTCCGCTTGTAGTGCTCGACGACCGGCCAGGCGTCGAGCACGACCGGCGCGGAGTCGCTCACGCCGGTTCGGTGCCGGTCTCGGCCGCGCCGTCGGTGCCGTCGTTGTCGGGAGGGGGCTCGTACCCGTAAGGGCCGCCGTACCGGTCCGCCTCGAGCACCTCGTCGACGTTGGTGTGCGCGAGCGCACCTTTCGAGGCCAGGAATCGGGGATAGGCGGCTCGCCGCTCGGCCTCGGTGGGTATGCGAAGGTGCGGGTCGTCTTCCCAGCGCTGCCGCTCGTCAGCCTGGGGCACATGATCAGTCACCGGCTGCTCGCCCTCCATGCCGCCAGCGTAATCCTGGCGCCGAGTTGGGCACTCCCCGATTCCGGTCCCGGCCGGCGCTGTGGAAATGACAGGGACCCCTCCCAAGGAGGGGCCCCGAGTCCCAAGCGGCGAAGACCATTCGCTTGGAGTTACATCTTTCTCTTGGCTTCCTCGTGCCGGATGTGCGCGACGTGGCCGGCGGTCAGGTGGAAGAGAGGCTTCGTTTCCCGTCGGGCTTCTTCGATGGCGACGCGCCGGTCCTCGCTCGTCACCTCGCGGGAACGCACCTGGGACGGGACGCCGCGCTCAGAGGGCTCGTTGATCCCTTTGGTGTCACTCATTGTGTTGCCCCTTCCGTCAGTCCGTTGATGTCACGTGAAGATCTCATAGCGAAGTGGCCGGCGGGTCATCGGTGCGCCATCCAAGCAGGTCGACCACGATGCGAGCCATCGCGCCGGCGATGGCCGCGTGTTTGCGGTAGCCCTCATCAGTTCCCAGAATAACCCGGTCCTGGGAGTGCGAGATCGACAAAACGCCGATCAGACGGTCGTTGGCGTTCACCACCGGCATGGCTGCGACCTCGGTGAGGTGCCGATACCGCTCTTGACGCTCCGCATCGAGGCCGAATGTACCGTCGTGGGTCTTGTCGCCCTGAGCAATCTGATAGATGCCGCTCTGGTAGGCCACCCCTGTGGCACCCTCCCCCGGCCTCCACCCACGCTGCTCTGCCTGGGGAGCATCTGGCCGCAACACCGCGATCAGTTTCTGCTGGTGATCGTTGTACATGAAGAACCGGAACTGGGAGCCCTCGAAATGGTCCTCGGTGGCATCATCGAACAGAGCCTGCGCGGCCTTCTCGGCAACGAGCTGCCGGGTCGTGTCCGTTTGCTCGTCCCTGGTGATCGACAGAACTCCCGCATCCTGCTGGCCGGCCATCTCTCGATACTGCTCGGCCCGATCAGACGACTCGACCAGGTCCAGCTCGCCCCCCGGGAACTTGACCCTCCTCAACCAGCGGGCCATCCCGCTCACGCCGACGAGGAGACCGCCGGCACCGATCGCGGCGCCGAACGAGACCGAGTCGTTGAGCCAGCGGAAAGCGGCGGCCATCGTCAAGACCCCCACCACGAAGCTCAGCGCCCGGCCGAGATCATTCAGCAACGTCCGACGGACGAGGTACGTGATCCATCGCATCCAGAACCGCCTGCACCGCCGAACGCCGTTGATCAGACGGGCGATAGCTCGGTAGTTGGGCTTGGACATGACGCTCCTCCGCAGATTGCGGGCCTCTGTGGTTGCCCCGAGAACCTACGTAGGGGGTATGACAGTCCCGGCCGCGGCGCCCGACCGGCACGCTCTCAGCCAGCCCGACGCTCGGTGCGGACTCGCCGCTGCCGCCGCCAACCTCCTGCACAGGTGGGCGGCGCCACCTGATCAGGCGCTCGCAGCGACCTAGAGTCCGGGTCCGTGATGGCGGCCGAACCGTCTGCGAGTGATTTGGGCCCGCCTGCCGGCGACCGGACTCCGCTCGACGTTCCGAAGCGATGTGACGGCGCGCCGGTGCTGTTCGACGGTTCGGAGGGTGGCCGGCTGCTGCCGCAGTTGCTCGACCGGCTGAGCGACAGGGCCCTGGACCGCATCGACATGGCGGTGTCGTTCGTCATGAAGAGCGGCCTTGCCCGCATCGTCGGACCCTTGGAGGACGCGCTGGATCGGGGGGCGCACGTCCGCATCCTTACGACTGACTACCTGGCGATCACCGATCCCGACGCCCTGACGCAGCTGGCGGACCTGGCATCCGGTCCCGACCGGCGATTGGAGGTGCGCCTGTTCAGCGGCGGATCGATTGCGTTCCACCCGAAGGCGTACATCTTCTGGTCGAGCGCCGGCGAGACGGCCGCCGGCTACGTGGGGAGTTCGAACCTCAGCGCCTCCGGCATCGACGGCGGAGTGGAGTGGAACCTGGGCACCGACCGCGTGGAACAACTCGTGGTGGGCTTCGAGTCGCTATGGACCAGCGGGCGCACGAAGCCTCTCGATGCGCACACTCAGTGAGTCCTGGGAGACATGGCAGAGAAGTGCCTAGAGCGCGTCCATGTCTGAACTCGACCAACTGGCGGCATTCGTCTTCGACTGGCTGACCAAACTCTGCTACGGCGGGTCACGTGAGACAGTTCTCGGATTTGCGACCGCGAGGAGGGCCCCGAAAAACCTCTGTCCGGTGCCACTCAGCATGCCTGGGAGCTGGTTTATCTGCTGATCTCTGGGGTTGCAGGATCAACTTGTCGGTTAGCTCGAGGACTTCTCCAGCGGCCGACGAAGGTCGACCCTCTATGAACTCCTCGGAAACCAAGATGTATCCGTCGTTGCTGAGGCCCAACGCGCCAAGGTCGAGCAGTTTATGGTGGAGGATGCACAAGCACAGTCCGTTCTGTACGTTGTCGTCGCCTCCGTGCTGTTTCCAGCGAAGGTGCGCAGCTTCGAGAGCTACTGTCTTGCTTCCAAGACGACCATCCCAGCCGCACATGGCGCAGCGGTACTCGTAGGCTCGGAGTACGAGCGGTCGGAACTTCGGGTCTCGCGGAATCTTCGTCGTATTCGCCCCGGGCTTCGACGCTGGATATGGCGGCGTCGAAGACTCCTCGTTGCTCAAGTCAAGTCCGACTTGACTGCAGATCTCGTCGTGCAGACTGTCGGGCCAGTTGGCCGCAAGGAGCCTGGTGGCGGTCTCGCGTAACAGTCCGGGGTGGCCGACCAGTAGTTTCTCATCGCTCTGGTTGAGTTGACCTGACGCGTTGGACTCGAGCAGTTGTCTCTGACTTGGACCGGGTTTCGATCCGTTCTCGGTAGTCACGATCCACAATCCGTCGTTGGCCAAACGCACGAACGGGTCTGCTGTCGTGATTTTTCTCCGAGGCGGTGCGAATGCTCCTAGCAATTCTTCAAGGCGCGGCTTGCAGTCTTCGTAGAGAGTCTTGGAACCCGACCCGGCCTGAAGCCGGGCCAAAACGTATAGGAGCAACAGAGGCTTGTGAGGCGCGCGTTTCTCATTCTTCTTCCACACGCGCATTTCAGCAACGCGATCGAGCCAGTCCTCTGAACTGCCTTGATCCTGCCTAACCATGGGCAGATGGTAGCAGTTGTCTCGAATCTGTCGTAAGTCAGTTTGAGATAATGACAGTATGTATTATGTAGTCACCATAAAAAATAGTGCTAACAGTGAATCATAGTGTAAGTGGCCATTGTCAAGCGTTCCCAGAGTCGCTACGGGTGGAGTTATCCGAGTCTAATGGAGTGAAGAATTCTCGAACCATCTCCGGCTGGGATCTCAGCGCATCAATCAGTTGAGTGAACGTCAACTGCTTTCTATCCAGCAGAGGCTGCAGCCGGTCCTCCACGGTGTTGGCACAGGTCAAGTAGTGGACCGTCACCGGCTTGCGCTGGCCGATTCGTACGACACGATCTACTGCCTGCGAGTTGTTGGACGGATTCCACCACCGATTAATGAAGATCACGCGACTGGCCTCAGTGAGAGTGAGGCCCTCCCCTCCAACACGGAGAGAGGCGAGGAGCACTGCGCACTGCGCGTCAGACTTGAACTGGTCGACGACGCGTCGTCGCGCTCCTAGCGAGAGGTCACCGGTAAGCAGAGTTGCGACATCCCCGAACTCTTCTCGCAAGCGCGCCTGCAGCACTCTGAGCGGATCGAGCAGATACGAGAAGACCACCGTCTTCTGGCCGTCCCGAGTGGCAGTATCGATGAGTTCGACAGCCCGGTCCAGCTTCGAACTCGCGCCGCTTGTTTCCTCCAGATCACAGATGCTTCGGAGCTTGTTGAACAGCGGAAGGTAGCCGCTGCTGCCTGATGGTCTGAAGTCCCGGAGTGCCCGGTCATAGGCCTCGCGTTGAGACGGATGCAGTTTCACGATGTCGATCTGCTCGTCGGGCTTAGGCAACTCCGGGAGCACGTCCTCCTTGGTCCGGCGCAACAAGTAGGGTCGGGTTCGCGCACGTAGCGTCTCGATTCCGAGGCGGTCGTCGTCAACCGCGAAACGCTGCGGGTCGATCAGGGACATCAGACCTGCTAGGTCCTCGGCGTGACGCTCAACCGGTGTCCCGGTAATCGCCCACAGGCGCTGCGCGCCGATGCGGCGCAGGGAGACATGCGCAAGTGATTCTGACTTGCGGAGCCGGTGCGCCTCGTCTGCCACGACAATGTCAGGCGGACGGTTGATCATTGCCTCTGAGGGGTCGCGGATCGACTCATAGCTCGCGAGAAGGAGGTGTGCCCTCGCGGTCTCGCTTCGCCAGCTCAACGGGGCCTTGCCGGCTTGTGGCGATTCCAGGAAGGTCGTCACAAGCTCGGGCGCCCACCTGCGAGATTCAACTGCCCAGTTACTGAGAAGGGTTCTCGGTGCTACGACGAGACATGTGGTGATGCGGCCGTGCCGGAAGAGACGGCGCAGAGCCGCGAGTACTTGGATCGTCTTGCCCAATCCCATGTCATCGGCCAGAATCGCTCGGGGATGCCGCAGCAGCCAGGCGACTCCGGTGCGTTGAAACGGGTACAGATCGTCGAGGATTCGTATCGGTAGGAGGACCGGTAGCACGAGGTCCAGTGCTCTGTCGCGGGCACGCTCGCCTCCCGGTCGCGGATCGAATGTCCATGACAGGGGCTCTGGGGTGATCCTCTGGAGTTTGCGGACGATTCCAGCGTCCCGTGTAAGGATCATCTCGATTGCTTGCCTCAGCCGCGGCGGCATGTCCTCACCGACCTCGCTGAGGCTCAACTCAAGTCGGATGAGCGGTGGCTCCTCAATGAGGCGTGCCGAGTACTGAGAGTCGATCGGTACGGGGGATCGGTGTATGTGTTCCACGTCGCGGTGAGGCGCTAAGGCAGGACACCCTTTTCGATCTGGTTCCACATCTCGTCGGCCTCTGCCACGGCTACGGCGGGAAGATACGAGTACCAGATGTCGCGTAGCCCGTCCGTACCTGAGACGTCCTCTTCGGTCAGGCGGTCAACGCCGAGTTGCCACCTGACGATTCGTGCGAGCAGTCGCAATCGCCCCTTGCGGTCCTCGTTGGCGATGCGCCACGCGTTGCCTTCCTCGCCCGACTGAACTAGTAGGACATGCTTCCAAGGAGGGGAGTGAGCGTCCCAGATGACGTTACCTAGGGGAGTTACTGCGTCCTGAGCCTCGCTCTCTGAGAGTGACTGCGCTCCACCCTCCTCGTCGGGTAGCCGGTCCAACCGGTCATCTAGGAGTAGACGGGCTACGTCTGCCAACATCAACTGGCCAATCGGCCAGAAGAGGACGCAGTCCTGGGATTCCTCTGGATGCTCTCGATGTTGAGGGGGACGGTGGTCGCGCATCCGCGACGGCTCCTCGTGCAGAACCGGTAGCGCAGCCAGAAGCGCGTTCCAGCATGTCGTCAGCTCTTCTTCAAGATGATCGATCGTGTCTTCTGAGGGTCTGAACTTCTTGAATACACTGAGTGACTCGGCGCCCTCGCCCCACCCGCTATTTCGACGTTCCCGGCTAAGTAGGAGACGAGCGTTTATGTCATAAAGAGTCTCAAGAGTGGTGAAATGCGATGAGCCTGGAGTGACGTTCTTGCCTGGCTGCATCCGGACACGAGCGCTCTCGAACTGTGACTCGCTGTAGCTCCGGAAGTAGGGATGTTGCGAGACGAGCCGACGCGTGACGATTGCGAGAGCATCATCCTCGTCCATTATGATAATGTCGTACTGCGACATTGGCTTCGCATATCGATTTAGATGTCCGAAGAGACGACGATATCTGACGATAAAGTCGTCCTCTAGCTCCAGTTGTCTTGGCGTGACAATGAGTACACTCACTTCCTCATCCCGGAAGGTCGAGGGTGGTGCGTAGTCTGTTTCATTGTCGAGCAGGTTTCGGATAGCTGCGAGTCGGTGCTGGCCATCAAGCGCATAGTAATTTTCTGTTCCGTCGAATGTCAGGACGCCGAAAGAATCAGTGAGCCTATTCCCAAGTATCGAAAACTGAGGATCGTCTTCAAGGCTGACCGGATGCCACTGCGGCTCTCCACCTAGTGCTGCTACGACGATCGCACCAAAGAATCGGTCCTCTTGTCGAGAGAGATAGCGAGCAATGTCACCAGTAGCGCGCGCTCTGTTGAGATTCCGCTGGATCGCTTGGGAGAGTTGCGAAGGGCCTCGTATCTCCTCCGCGTATCGAATATTCTGGCCGATCTCGCGCATAGACATTCTTACGAGAAAGTAGTCCCATCTCCCCATTCTGGCCTTGATCGCGGGATACACTTGCATCGTGATTGTCTTCTTTCTTCCTAGGCAGCGGGTACTGCCTGTCCTATCTTGCCGACGAGTTTGCTTCCCGTCGGTACGCTGCGATTGGCGGGTGGATTGAGTACCGATATGAGAATATGTTCAGCTGCGGCTAGCCAGTCCTCCGGAGGGATGGAGGCTGTTCCGGATATTGGTGTACATGTGAAGCGGAGCCGCCCGAATATGTAGCCACAGGCCTGGATGTGCCGGTTATCTGGATGCAAAACGGCGTGCTGTTTGAAGCGATTTCGGAGGTTGCTTGATCGACCAACGTAGAGAACTCCCGAAATATTCTTGGGCAAATGATAGATATCTGAGAGGGCAGATTGACCGGTGTGGATCATGTAGATGCCAGGTTCTTGGGGAACTGAGTCTTGGAACAGGCTGTCGAGCCACGTCGAACGCCAGTCGGCGCCCTTGAGGACTTCGTCGACCTGCTGCCAAAGGTCGCCCCGGAGTGACCAGCCACTGAGACGCGCCATGAACTACGACTCCCGCGGTGTCAGTGGGGGTACTGGGCGCACAGATTTCACTTAACCGATCACTTGCTTGTTTGGGCATCGCCAGTCGTATGAACCATGCCACGGACTGTCCTTGCCACGCGGACGCCCGTGGATTTTCTGCCCCCGACTCTCCGTCCAGACTCGTCAGTACGCGGCTGTGGCGGACTTTGCAGGTAGTCTGCATTCACGCCACGAAGAGTTCGAAGTGTCTCGAAGGGGACAAATGAGACCTCGTCAGATGAATGAACGACAATGCACACGGCGTCGCCGTCTCTCGCTGCAATCGCCGCTAATGCATTGGCAGCCCTTCCGATTTCAGGCCCGAGAAACGATGTCTTGCGCCAGATCACAGATATGGCACCTGTATCCGCTGGAACTTGTACGGTGGCGGTAGTTCGCCCGCCGAGCCTGCACTCAAGAGCGACGGCGAGCTCTAGTGGAATCCCAGGAATGCTGTATCCTCGGAGATAACGTTCGTGCATCGGGAAGGTCCAATAAGGGTCGCCATTCCCATCGCACCCATCCGACACATCTTCGAATCGGCCGACTGCGATAGGAGCGTCGTCAGCGAGGCTTACCCATCCATGCGCAGTGCGGAATGCCGGTGTATCAACGTATGCTTTCACGCTGCTTTCACTGACACCGAAGCGGCGCGGGATCTCATCAAGAAGACGATCTAGGCGGGTGCTGCCTCCGTCTTCCTCGATGCGCTGGACGATCTCGGCGGGTATTCCTTCGTACTCGTCGTCGATCCATTCGGTAAGGCCCCAGCGGGTCTTGTCGGCCCGGACGACATAGGGCAACAGGGACAACTGTGCACCCGTACGATCGGGCGGCAATCCGCAGAGTTCTGCGACCTCCTTCTTAGTGGCGGGACGCCCGATTGTGAGCAGGGCCGCCTTGACTTGAGCCTTGGCAGTGCTGCGGAGGGCGAGGTGGCCGTTGAGCCGATGAAGATCGCTGCAATCGACGAGCACGTCCCAGTGCTTCTGCCAGCATTCATCAGGCAGGCGAGTCCGCAGGATGTTCTCGTCGACGAGTCCCACGTCGTCGGCGAGCGAACGAGCCGCGCCTTGTAGATCCCCCACGACCGCGATCGCCTCGCGGCCGAGGCAGATTCGATCTTTGCACGAGTAGCCCAACTGCGCGCGGAGCAGCTGACGGGCCAAGTCGGTTGCTTCCTCGGTTGCGTCCGGGCTGATCGTGGTGGAGAACGTCGACGAAATGTGTTCCTCGATGTCACCCTCGGAGACGACGGGGCCGAGCTGTTCGTGCATCAGTGTCGCGATGGCGCCCATCGGCTGTCCAACGGTGGACTCGACGGCCGCCCGAAGTGGTTTCTCGAGTTGTCTGATCCGCTCCCTCGAGAGATTGGTCGTGTGGCCGATCGCCGCCAGCGTCGCCGGTTCCCAAGTGAGGATGCGTCGTTCGAGGACTAGGCGTTCGACGGGCGAGAGCGACTCGCCTCGTTGCCACGCAACGATTGCAAGAAGCGCTTCCTCAGCGAGTGTTATTCCGCCCGCGATGTCGGAGATCAGAATACCGTCGAGGTCATCGGTGATCCCTAACGCTGCTGCTAGGCCAACCAGATCACCTGCTAGTGCATCGCCTACTGTGTGAGCTCCCCGGAAATCCCGGGAGGCCCGCAGCAGCCTGCTCAGCAGCAGGCGAGCGGGGTTCCACGCATCGGTCGTCTGGTCACCGTCCGCGGGGGACCGCTCCGCAGCCTTGATGGGCCCCTCACCCAGTGCGGGCAGACCGTCAGCCGGGGGTGCGGGCAGACCGTCAGCCGGGGGTGCGGGCAGACCGTCAGCCGGGGGTGCGGGCAGACCGTCAGCCGGGGGTGCGGGCGGACTGTCAGTCGAGGGCTCGGCCGGCCGGGGTGAGACATCGGTACCTCCGACCCGCAGAAAGCCGGTGTCCAATGCGGCCTCTGTGATGCACAACAGGTCTAGGAGCGACATGATCCCGAAGTTGGGGATTGCGCCGAGTTCGCCAACTGTTGTCGCCGTGTCGGACCGAACATTCCCGAGGTTCAAAGCACGGGCAAGGCAGTTCTTGGTCCGTTTCCGCAGCGGACACGCCAGCAGGCGCGCAGAGTCGGTTCCTGTAGGAACGACTACGTAGTTCGATGGCGGCCATCTGTTCTCGACGAGATCGACGAGGAGAAGGAGCAGGTCATAGTTGATCGGCGTCGAGCGATGTTCCCAGAACGTCGTTATGTCGCCGAGGCTGCGAAGCCGCGCACTGGGTGTGCCTGCGCGAGTACCTGCCTGCATCAGCGGCGCGGGAAGCGGAATCGACGTATAGGTCTCGATGTACCAGCGCGGCAGCAGCGGCGTCGGCGGGCTACCCCACGGAGCCGGAGCCTTAGGGGCCGCGCTCATGCCGCGTTCGCTCGCGGTACTCACAACGCACACACCGTGCATGGTTCTTTGTCGTCGTCGATGTCGAGAGCGTCCGCGAGGACTTCGATGAGGGGGACGTTGGAGCGGGTTGAGGTGGCTCGGGCGAGGGCTGCCTCGTGGCGCTCGAGGATTTGGTCGCGGCGGGCGCGCAACTGCACGAGGGTCTCGCCGCCGGACCAGGTGTATTGGCGGCCGCGCATGGCGGTGTCGGCGAAGTCGGCGTCGCCGTCGACGCCGGCATCGCGCAGCACTTTCTGTTCGATGGCGACGGCTCGCTCGAAAAGTTCGGGGTGCTGCTCGGAGAGGCCGATCCATTCGGCCTTGCGCTGGTAGAAGCAGAAGTAGCAGCCCGAGCGTGTGCGCCAGGAGTAGTAGGCGGGTAGCCCGATGCCGGCGTCGTCGAGGATCCTCAGCACGTCGTCGTGGGCGATGCCGTCCTCCACGAACGGGAACCGGGTGCTGATGTTCGGCTTCGTAGAGATGTGGCCCTTGCGGTTGGACTCGTCGGCCCGAATCGCCACGTAAGAGACGGCCGGGTCGTCGCCGATCCAGTCCTCGATGGGCTTGATCTTCATGTTCTTGGTGCACCAGCGCATCTGCGGCGACGGCAGAGCGCCTCGGAACACCTCGAACCAGTGGTCGAAGCCCCGCTCGGCGTTGAGGCGCACGATCGGGTTGCCGAGGATCACCTCGAGGCGGGTCAGATACTCGTACGTCTCGGGCAGTTCGGCGCCGGTGTCGCAGAAGAAGTACTCCATGTGCGGCACGCGGTCGCGCATGTACACGGCCAAGGCGCTCGAGTCCTTGCCACCCGAGATGCCGCAGATGTGGCGGACGGTCCCGTCGACGGCGTGTCCGTCAGCCATGACGCGCCCTGCTCTGGGCAACTGTGAGAGTCCCTGGGTCCTCGACCGCTCCGGGAGCCTCGGCTGTCCCCGCGAGGAATCGCTCACCGAGCAGGGCGAGCAGCGTGTGCCCGGCCCGCTGGGTGGATCCGGTGAGGTCTGCCAGTTCGGCGAGAGTGCCATCCAGCACCGCATCGACTTCGGCCCGCCGCCGCTGATCTACTCCCACGAGTCGCACGTACTCGGTGCCGTCGGGGCGGGTGACGGTCACCCGTAGGGCGTCGAATGGCCCGCCGCCGTCGGCCCGTCGCTCCGTATGGAGGGCGACGAGACGCCCGAAGGCGGCGAGACGCTGCGGTAGTTCCGCACTGAAGCGCCCTCGGTCCTCGTCGGTCCACTCGGCGGGGGCCTTGCGGGCCACCACCGTGGCGATGATCGAGACCCACTCGGTGTCGCTGCCGACGCCGTCGTTGGCTAGAGCGCGGACGAAGGCCCGCACCTCGCCGTCGAGTACCTCGCCGTCGAGCGCGGCGGCCTGCCCCGATACGGCGAGCCGGGAGGTCTCCCCGCTGGAGATCAGCAGCAGATCCAGCAGTTCGGCCAGTAGCCCCGCGAGGCATCCCTCCAGTGCTTCCAGGGAGTCGCCGAGTGCCGCAGCGAAGTCGCCGGCCTTCGGATACCGGCGGGCGTCGGGTGAAACCTCCGGGAATCCGAGCATCGACGGCAGGGCGTCGAATAGGAGGTCATCGGGCTCGGTGGCCGTCAGCAGCGCGTCTCGCACGTGACGTGTGGCTACCGGCAGACTCGTGGTTCGGCGGGTGTAGTTGTCGAGCGCACGTGCCCGTGACACGAGATGGCCCACGACAGCCACGACATTGGCGACGCGGCGCCGCCCTTTCAGCGGCTGCACACCGAGACGTGCGGCGAGGGCCTCGACGATCTGACGGCGGGCACCGGTGGTGTTGGCGAAGCACTTGAGATCGAAGTGACCCGGGTTGCGCACCATTCGCTCGGACACCTCGGCGGTGAGTTGCGGTTTGAAGGTACCGTGCTCGTAGAGCGCCACATCGTCGCGGCGCGCCAGCAGGCCGGCGGTGATGAACACCGCCACGGCGCCGGCCTTCATGCCGATCGGCGGGGACACCAGCGCGGCCAACACGTCCTCTAGGTTCAGACGCCGACGCTTGGCCCGCTCAAGTTGCGAAGTGAAGGCCTCCCAAGCGGGCTGCAACTGTGGGTCAGAGGGCGCGCGGAAGCCCATGTGCCCGCGGGAGTCGGGGGCGTGCAGCCCGGTTCGTGCCAGGAAGGCCCGGTACATGGCCACCTCGGGGCCGGAGCCCGACAGTCCGAGGTCGCGCTCGGCGCCGCGGTCGATCATCGCCTCTAGGAGTTCGCGCCGGGCCTTGGCACCCTGCGACGTCAGGGCGGTGCGGTTGAGCATCTCGTTTCGCACCGGCGGGGTGGCGGTGTACGCCAGATCGGCAGCCTCCGAGAGTGCCGTGCTGCCACGTCCGGGCGAGAGTTCTCTCTCGCCGTCCTCGTCGAGCAGTAGCCAGCGGCATGACGCGACACTGACGGCCGTCGCGCGGGCGCCCTCGAGTTCGGTCTGCGCTCGCGCGAGCCGTTCGCCGAGTTCGCGCCGTGCGACCCAATCGTCGGTCACCGAGGGGTCCTCGAGAGCGGCTGTGACGGTGGCGACCTCGCGGGCCGCAACCTCGAGCGGGCCGATGTCGCCCGGAATGGCGACCACGACGGGTTTGGCGCCTGCCGAGACTGCTTGCGCTGTGCCGTGTGGTGTTCGCGCTGCCGAGGCCTTCCCTACCACTACGAGGACCTCACCGTCGTAGGGGGAGGTCACCGACGGCGGTTCCACCTGTTCGGTACCGTCGACGTAGCGGCGCGAGAACACCCGCAGCGTTCCGTGCTCGGCGCTGTGCCGCGCGGCCACCTGCGGTGGGAGCTGATCGATTCCCGACAGCACATCCACCAGCGATCGGGAGGCGACCTGCTCTCGGGCGACCTCCAGCAGGTGCGAGATGTCGACGTCGGTGCCCTGCCACAGCCGGTACTCGTCCGCGAACCTGCGATGGGTGAGAACACCGGCGGCTTCCAACTCGGCGAGGGTCTTGACGGCGCCGGACCCGGTGCGGGCCAGCAGCGGAGCCGAGGCCCGCACAGGACCCGCAGCCGACACGAGATTCAGCACGGCGACGGACTTGGCCATGCGCTTCTGACGTCCGGTGAGGCCGTGCGTGTCCCGCAGGCGTGTGGCGATCTCGACCCAGCGGCCCGATCGCCCACCGGCGCCGCCCGTGCCACTCCCGCCCGCCACGAAGTAGTCGTAGACCGCTTCGAGCCCGAGCGACGGAAGCCGCCCGCGCCGGGGCAGTTCGGTCTTGCTCAGGAACGAGGCTGCGCTCGCGGGATCGGCCCCGGTCAGGAACGAGAACAGCGTCCGCTCGTGCTGGCCGTAGCGGCCGCACAACTCCGGCAGGACGAGCGCTGCTAAGGGATGAAGCGGGTAGCACGAGGCCACGACGCCGGGGTCGGACATCTCGGCGATGCCGAGGCGACGCATCTCGGTGGCCTCGCGGCTTGCCCAGCGGGCGATCCGATCCGCTAGCTGTGCATCGCCAACCTCGAATGCCGTTCCGATCAGAGCCCGTGTCTGTGCCGCCGACTCGACATAGGCGATGTCCTCGAATCGGCCTTGCACCTTGGCCCATTCCTGGCGCCGGGGGCTGTCCGCTCCGGCCAGGTGATCCTCGAACGAGAGATGCTGCAGCGTCAGCAGGTATATCGGCAGTCCTGAGCCCTGCCCCGCCTCGGCCAACTGCTGTAGCAGGTAGGGGTCGCTGTCGGTTCCGTCGCAGGCCGCCTCGAGGTTCTTGCCGAATTCGTCGAGGATCAGGAGCAGCGGTCGGTCGCTCGCCAGGCAGCGGGCGATCTCGACTAGAGCTGTTGCCGAAGGACCGGGTCTGCGGGGATCGTCGGAGGCCGCGTCGTCGAGCGCCGCGGTCAGGCTGTCAGCTGCAGCAAAGCGTTCCGCGGGGGGGGGGGGGTCGCCGTACGCGCGAGAAACTGCTGAACTGAGTGCTCGCAGGACCGTACGGCTCAGTGACTCGCGGCGCGCGGTGACCAAGCCGCGATGGAAGCCCCGGTCGGTGGTGCCGTAGATTTTGTGGGCCTTCTCCACGAGACCGCTCACCGGTTCGGAGGTCTCGCCGATGAGCTGCACGGCCATCCCGCGAGCGCGGTCCGCTGGCCCGAAGGCCGCGTCGAGGAGCAGGCCGAGCGAGGACTTTCCCGAGCCGTAGGGGCCGGTGAGCGACCAGGCGCCCCCTGAGCCTCCGGCGGCGGCCGTGGTGGCGATGCGCTCGGTCACGTCGAGGGCGCGGGCCGTCACGACGTAGCCCTGCAGCGGCTCGAGTCGCGTGGCATCGCGCTCGAGGTTCGCGGATCGGGCGAAGCGAGGCGCCACCGCGATGGCATCGGCCAGGAGCGTCATGGGCGCGCCATCGATGTTGTGGGGCCGGCGACCGCTGTCGCGCTGTCCACGTGGACCTCTTGCTGATGGAGCCGGCGCAACCGGTCGTCGGGATCACGGCCCAGCCCGAGTTCCTCGAGCAGGTCGTCACTGATCGGCCGGTCACCGTCGTGTCCGGCCCGTAGACCACTGGCGTCTGAGGCGTCCATGCCGAAGTAGGTGTCGAGCAGACCGACCGCGAGGATCTCGGGCGGCATCGACCAGGTGAGCTGCACCGCGCCGGTGGGTGAGGCGAGTGCCAGCCCGTCGCACTCCTCGACGGCCGGCTCGAGGGCTGCGAGAAGCTCGGACTCATCCAACCTGAACGCACGCCCGACCGATCCCGGCTCGTGCGCCAATCGGCTGAGAGTGATCGTGTTACCGGCGCCGGCGCTGCGAACGACCCAGTCGAGCGCCGCGTAGGCCGCGACTGCGGGAGGCAACGATGGCTTGATTCCCAGGGTGAACCTGAACCGGTCCGTCGCCGCGGAGCGGCCGATGAGGTTGAGGTCTCGCAGGGGACAGTCGAGGATGTCGTCGATGCTCCGGCGGTTCGACCGCTCGGGCGGTGCGTACGTGCGCAGCAAGGCGGTCACGTCCTTGTGGATCGACGACCGGTGCGGCGAACCCCACGTGCTCGCTTCGAGGTGTGCTGTGACGGCCGACTCGAATTCAGACTCGGTGAACTCGACGGCGCCGAACTCGTTGAAGGCCAGCCACCACACGGGGAGTCTCGACGGCGGCGCCAGCAGCAGCCAGTGCAGCAGCCACAGCGTCCCCGGATCCTCCATGTAGCGATCCCAACCCAACTCGCCGAACAGGGCGTGACCCAGGCGGGTGGGTACCAGGCTCGGGGTGCGCCGCGTGGCAGCCGGATCCTCGACGATGAGCTTCGCCGCCAACCCCCAGAAGCGGATCGCACGCACCATGTTCTTGCCGACGCCGAGAACCACCGTGGCGTCGGGGCGACCGAACACCAAGGGATCCTCGGCCGCGGCGGCGTAGGCCTTACGGAACCATCCGTAGCGGGGGTGGAAGGTCTCGTGGCGGGCGAATGTCGGCTCGGCGGCCGCTGTCAGGCGCACTTACATGCTCCCTGCGAGCATTCCACGAACGTACTCCACCGCTGCGACGGTGCTGCTGGTTGCTTGTTCGATCTCCGGCTCGGTCGTGAACCGCCCGATGCTGAACCGCACCGACTCGAAGGCGGCTTCGCGGGACAGCCCCATGGCCACGAGCACCTCGGAGGGCTCGATCGCTCCCGCGCTGCAGGCGCTGCCCGCCGACGCGGCGACAGGGTCCATGTTGGCGATCACGGCTTCCGCATCGGCGCCGGCGAAGTGGAGGTTGGCCGTGTTGGGGAGTCGGCGATCTACGTCACCGTTCTGGCTCACGCCCGGGAGTCTCTCGACGATTGCTGCCACGAGCCGGTCCCGGAGCATCGCTGTTCGGGCACTCTCGGTCGAGCGTTCTGAAGCAGCGATCTTGGCCGCTGCCCCCAGCCCGACGACGCCGGCCACGTTGAGCGAACCGGAGCGGAGTCCTCGCTCGTGACCCCCGCCACTGATCACGGGCGCCAAGTGCCGCAGCGCCGCCGCCGAGCCCACCAGCGCTCCGACCCCACCGGGCCCGGAGACTTTGTGTCCACTGAGCGACACCAGGTCGGCGCCCACCTCGACCATGTCGAACGGCAGCCGACCGACATGCTGCGTGGCGTCGCAGTGGAACAGCGCACCTGCGGTAAGGGTTCGCTCGGCCACTTCGGCCAACGGGTTCAGCACACCGGTCTCGCTGTTGGCCGCCATGACCGACACCATCAGGACATCCGGGCCGAGCAGCTCGTCGAGGGAGTCGAGATCGACGAAACCGCCCGGCGTGACCGCCACCACGTCCAGCTTCGCCAAGCCGAGTTCGGCGAGCCGGCGCGCTGTCTGACGCACCGAGGCGTGTTCGACTGCCGAGATCAGTAGCCGGGTTCGCTGCGGAGCAGCCGCTTCGACGGCCCCTCGCAGGGCAAGATTGTTGGCCTCAGTGGCCCCCGCGGTGAACACGACCCCCGATGGCCTGCCACCGACCAGGGCAGCGACGTGCTCGCGTGCTATCCCGACCACGGCCGCCTGCCGCTGCCCGAACCGGTGCGCCGACGAAGCGTTGCCGACCCCGCCAGTGAGTACAGGGAGCATCTCCTCGGCCACACGCGGGTCGAGCGGTGCCGAGGCGTTGTAGTCGAGGTAGATCTCCCGCACGGACTCAAACTGTACGGGAGCGGTACGACACGTTCTCTCATCCGCGCTCCCCGCTGCGGAGGCCGCGCCGCCGCAGGGACCGCTGAGTCAATCTCAGCCTCCGGCGGGCGACGTGAATGTGGAGACCTCGTGAGTCGTGAGCGGCCTCGTGTGTTGCGGCCGTTACGCTGACTCGGCACTTGGGAGCCGATCGAGTCCTCCCGTGATTCTCGGATACGTGCCGGTGGCGTCGCTATGGTCGAGGAGACTGGTTCACCTCTCATGATCTGAGCGACCGCGCCAGGTGTTGGGGTGGCGGCGCGCGTGCGCCGGGGATTCCCCGAGCAGGAGAAATCGGATCGAGCCCAGGAGGGCAGCACCACAATGAGAGTCATCACCAGAGAAGAAATCGTGGCCGAGGTAACCGAGACGGCGAGACGGGCCGGCATGACCTTCGAGGAGTTCATGGCCGAGGGGAAGTCCGACATGCTGACGGACGCCGCCTGTCGAGACATGTGGCTTCTGTTCAGGGACGAGTTGCTCGAGCAGTGACCACACAACGTCGATCGCTCGCGTATGTGTATAGTAGACGTATGCCCCGGATGCAGGTCTACCTGCCGGAGGAGCTCTATGCGGCGGTCAAGGAGCACGACATGCCCGCTTCGAAGCTCCTGCAGGACGCCGTGCGGACCGATCTGCGCCGCCGCGAGTTGATCGAGGGGGCCCGCAGCTACCTGGCGGAGTTGATCGACGAGGTCGGCGAGCCCTCGGCGGAGGACTTCGCCGCTGCCGAGGCCCTGTCCCGCGTCATCCGCCGGGGCGACACCCACCGGTGACGCCGCTCGTCCTGGACTCCGGGGGCGTCACCGCGCTGGCGCAGCGCCGACGGAGCGCGGCGGCTCTGATCGAGATGTTCATCCGGGACGGGATCTGGCCGCCGGTCGTGCCCTCGGTGGTTCTGGCGGAGTGCGTGTCGGGTCGCCAACGAACCGACGCCGCGGTCAACCGATTCCTCAAACACTGCGAGGTCATCGAGGTTCTGCCGGAGCAGATCGCGAGACGGGCGGGAACTCTGCGCGCGCTGGCTGGTCGAGGATCGGCCGTGGACGCGGTCGTCGTCGTCGGCGCCGAGCCCGGCGGCACGGTGCTGACAGGCGACGTTGCGGATTTGCGTGCCCTCGCCGAGTACGCCGAGGACGTCGAGGTCCGCCGACCCTGACCGCTCGCTCCGGGGCCCGCAGGTGCGAGACCCGGCGCAGGGCCGGCCCGGCAACCCGCGGCGCTAGGCCTTGCGGAAGCGCCAGCCGTGGAGGATGCGGCCGTAGTAGTTGAACGCCCGCCGGGCGACCGGGTCGTCGAAGGGGTAGTCGGCGATCGCGGGCCAGCCACTACGTCCTCCGCGGATCGCCTGACGCAGGGTAATGACAGGGTTATGACATATGCGTGAGACGCTGGCTAGTGGCTTCTACGAATATGTCATAACCGGTCCACGGCCCCGAGCGGTGCCGCCTATTCGTCTTCCTCGCCGGGGGGTGGGGCCTTTCCGAGGCGCTGTCGCAGGGCGGCGAGTTCGGCCTCGGCGGCCTTGCGGGCGGCGGTCTCTGCGTCGGCACGGGTTTCGGCGACCTGCTGGGCTTCGAGGAGGTCGTCGGGGTCGAGTAGCCAGGTTCCGGCGGCGGGGTCGTAGAGGCGTAGCTTCGGGGGTTGCCAGCACAGGTCCAGGCCGAGGACCTCGCTGTGGCCCCGCAACTCACCGCCGATGCCCGCTACTACCTCGATGGGCTCCCAGCGGCCCTCGTGGCGGCGCTCGCCCTGCAGCGGTGGGTCCAGCAGCTCGCCGCCGGTGGGGTCGAGGCGCCAGTACTCGTGCACGCCGAGTTCGGCGTACTTGGCCGGCTTCTCGTGTAGGTCGACGGCGACGGTCTTCGGCGAGGCGATCTCCAGTACGAACGCCGGCGCCGCCCCCGCTTCCCATACCCGGTAGGTGCTCTGCCCGTCCACGGCAGCGACGTTGACGCCGAAGGCCACCGCGATGTCCGGCGCGACGACGACTCGCGGATCGCCCTGGCGGTAGTACACGTTGATGTCGCAGCACACCCAGGCGCGGTCGCCGCCGGGTTGGTTGGCCAGCCAGTGGCGCAGTGCGACCAGCAACTCCATTCGCCGGCGCGTTTGCAGATCCCCCTCGGGCACCTGGGGTCCCTCCGGATATTCGACGTCCATCCCTGGAGGGTCGACCACCACGGCGCTCATCGGCGCACACCCCCGATCACGCCGCCGACGCTACCAGCACCGCCGCGTGCGGCGCAAGCTCAATAGATATGAAATTTCATGAACCTTATCGAATAGATCCGGCAGGTTCTCGGCGGCGCCACGCGCCCACCGTCGTGCGGGCTGCAAGGATGGGTCGCCGTCCACCAGCTGCGGGAGGTGCCCCGAGCGTGTCGTCCGAGACCATGGCAACGAGTCTCGTGGCGGGTGTGGACGGGGTGCGGGGCGGCTGGGCGATGGCGGTGACGGCGGTCGCCGACGGATCTCCGGTGGAGTTCTCCGTGTGGGACGACGTCGGCGAGCTTTGGGCCGAGGCCCGGGCACGGGGCCTCTTGGCCGTGGGGTTCGACATGCCGGTCGGACTGCCGGGAGCCGACCGGCGCACGGCCGACGTCGCCGCCCGCGAGTTGCTGCAGGCCCGGCGCTCGTCGCTGTTCTGGACGCCGCCGCTTTGCACACTCGACGCCGCCGACTACGCCGCGGCCAACCTGCGCTCACGGCAACGGACCGAGCGAGGGCTCTCCGCGCAGACCTTCGCACTCATGCCCAAGATCCGCGAACTGCGTACCACCCTGGCGCCGGAGGACTTCGCCCTGCAGGCAGTACCCAGGGCCGCAGAAGTGCACCCCGAGAGCAGCTTCGTGCGGCTGGTCGGGGCGCCCATGGCGTTCTCCAAGACCAAGCTCGCCGGCACACGGGAGCGGACCGCGGCGCTGGCGGAAGTGTTCCCCGACATCGCCGAAACACTCCTCCTCACACCGCTGCCCGGGCACCTCGACCCCGCCCTCGACGACCTCCTCGACGCCGCAGCCGCGGCCTGGACCGCCCGGCGCATCGTCACCGGCGAGGCCGAATGCCTTGGCGCCGGTGAGCACGACGAGACCGGCTACCCCATGCACATCTGGGTCTAGCCGTCCCGACCTCGCGCCCCGAGAGACCAATCCATATTTTCATTCATTTTCATTAGTTTCCGATAGCATCATCCCCGGCTTCCCCCAAGGCCGTGCCGGGTCCGGACAGCGGGCCGCGGCTGGACGAAGGGAGAAGCCGTGCCGGTTTCGATCAATGCAAGCGTCCCGGGCGGGCCGAACACCCCGAGTCACCCAGACCCGCAACTGCGGCTGCCGCTCGGTTACGTCGTCGTCACGCGGGCGGTGGCCCGCCGGCTCATGGCCCGCGAGGACGGTCGGACATTCGTGATGTCGTGCCTGTACCGCCACGCGTGCGGTGACTGGGGCGATCTGGACGCTCACGACGCCGAAGCCAACGACCTGGCGCTGACGACCGGCGCCCGGGTTCTGTCGAGCTACCTGATCCCCGACGAGATCCGCCGGAGCGCGCGCGACGGCGAGACCGGTGCGGCGACGACTGCGGGCAACGGGGCCGGCCCGCGGGAGGCCATCGTCGACGAACGTCTCTGGATCATCACCGAGGCCGCCGACGAGCGCGGCATCCGCTCACAGACCACGGTGCTGTTCCCTTCGGACTACTGACCAGGCCGGTCGGCCCTGGCCGGAGCTACCCGGCCGGCTCCACGGCGATCGGCATCGCCAGACCCTCCACGACGGTCACGTCGGGATGGCCGGCGATCGTGGCCGGCGGCACCAGCAGCTTCCGGTCGCGCCCGCCGCCGCCGATGATGACCTCCGGGCGCTCCATGACCCGGGCGTCGACCCACAGCGGCAAGTCGCTCGAGGAGCCGAACACGGTCACCCCGCCGATCTCCATGCCGGTCAGCTCCTTCGTCTGGTCCGCCGAGGCGAACGAGGCCCGCCGCACGCCCATGCGCTTGCGGACCACCCGGTTCACGTCCAAGCGGGTGGACGACAGCACCAGGCACATCACGTAGCTCGGCGGGTTCGACTTGCCGATCACCACGATGGCGTTGGCGGAGTCCTCCGGGGCGTAGCCGTAGGCCTCGCAGAACGCCGCAGTGTCGGCCAGGTCGGGATCGCAGGGCACCACCTCATAGGCCAGCCCCAGGGAATCCAGCTGTTCCAGAACCGCATCGGCCACGGCTCCAAACTAGACGTGGCTCTGGCCCAGCCGCGCATTCCGCGCGGGACGGTTTGCCAGCGGGCGCAAGCGCGGCCAGGACGCCGGATCGCTCGACACGGATCCGTCGGCACCTCGCCGGCCCGCGGGGCAGCGGCGCGTTCAGATTTCCTTAATCGGATCGATGGAAGTTAAGAGTTCGGCCCGAAATCTTAATTTCGTGGACCGAGGAGCCCGTTTCAGCCCGAATCAGATCGATCGTCATTAAGAGTTTGGCCCGAACTCTTAATCGCGGGGACAGCGGGCCCGTTTCAGCCCGGCGGCGAGGGGTGGTGACTGGCGGGGCTGAACTCCTGTCTGCGCCAGCGGTGGTAGAGCGCCCACAGCACCAGCAGGGGCGGCAGGACCACGAAGGCGGCGATCAGCGCCAGGAGGATCGTGACGGCGGTCAGCAGGCCAAGCTGGCGCATCGGCGTCAGCGGGGCGAACAGCAGCGTCAGGAGGCCCAGCGCGGTCGTCAGGGCGCTCGCCACCAGCGCCCCGCCGGTGGTCGTCATGGCCCGCTGCATGGCGTCGCGGATCCGGCGCGCTCGGCGCTCCTCCTCCAGGAACCGGTGGGTGAGATGGATGGTGTAGTCCACGCCGATACCGATGGTCAGCGCCGTGATCAACGCCGTCACCATGTTGTAGGAGATCCCCAGCGCCCACATGGCCCCAAGCACCCAGACCAGGACGACGGCGATCGGCACGATCGTGATGAGGCCCAGAGCCGGGCGGAACTGCGTGACGCCGAAGAAGAGCACCAGGATCACGAGCGCGGCGAGCGTCGTGAGGCCCACGCTGACGACCTGGCTGTCGGTGAGTTCCTCGGTCACCAGGGCGATCAGCGAGTCGCCGCCGGTGACGGTGATCTCCGAGGCGTCGCCGCCCCAAAGCGCCTCCAACTCGGCGATCAGCTCCCGGGACGCCTCCACGCCCTCCACCGCCACCGGCACCTGGAAGATCGTCCGGTCCGGGCCGCCGGGGCGGAACTCCACGACCCGGGCGAAACCGGCAGGGTCGACGCCCGCGAGCAGGTCCCAGGCGGCGCGCACCTCCTCGTCGGCGGCGAAGACGTCCAGGTTCAGATCGGCGTAGGCGGCGGCGAAGGCCGGGTCGTAGTTGTCCCCGGGCCGGCCGCTGTCGTCGATCCAGTCCACCAGCAGCGTCCCCACCGAGTTGACGGGCGGCCCGACCACGCCGGTGGGCCGGCTCTGCGGATCGGCGAGGGTCGTGTAGAAGTCGAACAGGTCGCGGACGGTGCGAACCGTGTCGAGGTCGTCGGTGATCAGGATCGTCATCGTGGCGGCGCCCCCGTCGAAGTTCTCCTCCAGGAACTCGATGTCCCGCTCGGTGTCCGAGCCCCGCGGCACGAAGTCCTTCAGGGCGAACGTCGTGTCGAGGTCGGCGGAGGCGACGCCGGCGAGGATCATGACGGCCACGGCGCCGCCCAGGATCGGCAGCGGGCGGCGCACGACGGTCGTCGCGGCGCGTGACAGGAACGTCTCGGCGCCGGGGATCGTGTCGGCGACGGCGCGGGTCGCCGGCTCGCGGCCCCGGGCGACGCGCCTGCGATCCGCCACGAGCCGGGCGGCCGGCACGAAGTTGGTCATGACGATCCAACCCGAGATGACGCCGATGCCGGCGATGATGCCGAAGTCGGCCACCGGCTCGAACCTGCTGGTGAGGTTCGTGAGGAAGCTGACGGCGGTGGTGCCCGCCGCCAGCAGCAGCGGGACGCCCGAGGACCGCAAGGAGGCGGCCATGGCCGCGCCGGGCCGGTCCGCGCTGGCGTCAGCCCCACCTTGGTCAGCTCCGGCGTCCTCTCCGCCCCGATCCGCCCCGGCAGAGGCAGTGTCTGCGGCGCCTCGCCCGGGCGCGTCCCCGTCGTCGCCGCCGGTGACCAGCAGTTCCCGGTAGCGGCCCGTGATCTGCAGCGCGTAGTCCACCGACAGGCCGATCAGCAGCACCGGCACCAGCACGATCAGGATGTTCTCGGGGTCGACGACGCCCGCCCCGCCCGGCGACAGCCACGCCTGGGCGCCGAACGTCCAGAGGATCGTCAGCAGCAGCCCCACGATCGCCAGCACGACGTCGGACCACGAGCGGTAGAAGATCGCCAGCAGGACGACCATCACCACCAGGGCGATGCCCATCAGGACGAAGAGGCTGGACTCCCGGGCCTCCTTGCCCTCGATGTTGCTGTTGGCCTTGGAGATGATCGACACCGCCAGCGGGGCCAGATCGCCCGACGCCGATGCGGCGATCTCGCCGGCCCGCAGCTGCGCGTCCTGCAGGCCCAGCGGGTCGCCGGCGTCGTTGAGGGTGATGAGCGAGAGGCCGGCGAGCGGCGTCCCGGCGGCGTCGCGGGGCACGAAGCGGTCCAGCAGGGCGCTCGCCTCGGCGAGTTCGGGCGAGTGGGGCAGCCGATCCAGCACCGCGGCCAGCTCGGTGTCGGAGACCGTGGCCAGGTCCATGCCCCCGGCGGCCAGCACGGACTCGACGATCCCGACGTAGCCGGCAACGGGTTGGGCCACCACGAACGGCGCGACCTGGGGGTCTTCGATGATCCGTGCCTGTAGGTCCCCGACGGCCCGCAGAGCATCCGCCGCCAGCACGTCGCCGCGGGCCAGCAGCTGGACGATCTCGACGCCCGCGGCGTCCGGGAAGCTCTGCCTGATCGCCTCGGTGGCTTCGGCGAGCTCGCTGTCCGGCGGCAGGAAGGTGGCGGTGGCGTCGACGGGAGCGGGCGGGACGTCCTGTACGAGGAATCCGGCCAGCAACCCGATAGTGACGGCGCCGACGGCCGCCAGCATCAGCTTCGGCGCCCGCCGGATGGCGCGAGCGTGGCGGTCGAGCACGGCCCGGCCTCAGCGGGGTCTCACGGCGGGCTCAGCGGCGTCCGGGACGCCCCGTGCCTGCCGCCCGAACTGCTCCGGAACCGAGTCGGCCACGCCTCCACGCTAGACACGTCCCGGACGGTCGATAGCGGCGCGGTCCTCGTGTGGGGAGGTGGATTCTCGCCTTCGCCGGAATGACGCGTGACGGAGTCTGCCGGCTGGGCTAGTGGCGCTTGACGCCGCCGTACTTCATGCGGGTGTCGCTCATGGCGGCGGCCCGGGGCTCGTCGTCGTTGATGCCGCCGTCCACCAGCTCACCCACGAACAGCGTGTGGGTGCCCAGGTCGAGGGCGTGGCGCACCTCGCAGTCCAGCCAGGCGATCGCCTCGGCGAACACCGGGGCGCCGGTGGTGGCCTCCCGCACGGGCCGGCCGTTGAGCGTGCCGTCGGCGTACGCCGCTGGCTTGGAGAACTTCACGAACACCCGGGTCTGCTCGGAGTCCCACAGGTTCACGGTGAACGACCCGCCGTCGGTGATCAGGCGGTGAGTCACCGCGGTGTTCTCGACCGACACGCCGATCAGCACCGGCTCCATCGACAGCTGGGAGATCCAACTCGCCGTCATGCCGTTGCGCTCGGCGCCCGCCCGGGAGCCGATCAGCGCCAAGGCGTTCGGGATCTTCCAGGTGAGCCTGTTCACGAGTTCGTCACTGAGGGCCATGCCCCGACCCTACCGGTCAGTCCAGCAGGCCGTACTGCTGCTTCAGCTCCAGGATCCGTTGAGCCGATTCGTAGATCCGTTCCTCGGGAATCTCGCCCGACTCCACAGCAGCGAGGATCGCGTCGCGGACCCGCAGGACGTTCTCGGCCTCGTCGTCGTGGGACTGGTTGGCGATCAGCACGACATCCACGCCCGCGTTGACGGCCCGCACCGCCGCCTGCTCCAGAGTGAACTGCTCCACGATGGCGCCCATGGCCATGTCGTCGGAGACCACCACGCCGTCGAAGCCGAGCTCATCGCGCAGCAGATCGGTGACGACGGCCGCTGACAGCGTGGCCGGCAGCGCAGACGGGTCCAGCGAGCGGTTGACGACGTGGTTGGTCATCACCGCCCCGGCGTAACCCTGCTCGAACAGCATCCGGTACGGAGCCAGCTCGTCATCGCGCACGAAGCTGTCGGTCACGTCGGTGACGCCCAGGTGCGTGTCGCCGGCCGCGCTCCCGTGACCGGGGAAGTGCTTGAGTGTCGGCACCACGGACCGGTCGCGGTGCGCGTCCGAGAACGCGCCGGCGTGTTCGGCCACCTCGGCGGGGTCGGCGCTGAACGCCCGCCCCAGGGCGCCGATCGCCGGGCTGTCGGGATTCACATTGACGTCGACGACCGGCGCCAGGTTCCAGTTGATGCCCGCCGAGCGAAGCTCGTCCGCCAGCGCCGCGGCGATCTCGGCTGTGCTCGCTGCGTCGCCGGCGCCCATCTCGGCTGCGGAGGGCACCACGACCGGGAAGCCGTATTTCTGCTTCAACCGGTTGACCAACCCTCCCTCGGCGTCCACCGCGATCAGCAGCGGGATGTCGCTGTGCTGTTGCAGGCCCGCAGTGAGAGCCTCGAGCTGGGCGGGCGAGACGATGTTGCGCGGCAACTCACCGCCACTTCGCACGTCGTAGTCGTACAGGATGAGTCCCCCGGGGCGGACCTCGTCGAGCAACCCGGCGACCGCGGGTTCCACCTCGGTGCCGGGAAAGCCGAACAGCAGCATCTGGCCCACCGCCTCCTCGACCGACAGGTCGCGGGCGTCCGGGCCGTCGGACCCCGTGCCGGCGCACGCAGCCGCCGCGGTCGCGCCGAGCGCAGCCGCCGCCAGGGCGGCCAGCGCTCGCCGACCGAAGCTGTGCCGCCTGCCGCGTGCCGTGGTCCCCATTGCTGCCTCCCCGGTTGCCGCCGACCGACCTCGGGATGAGTCTCGCGCCCGGAGCGGCCGGGCTCCGGGACTAGCTGCCGCTGCGGTGCTCGCGGACGATCGTAAGGACCGCCTCGGCGTAGTCGGCCATCTTCTTGGGCCCGACGCCGGACACCGCGGCCAGGTCGAAATCGGTCGTGGGCTTCCGGCGAGCGATGCTCTTGAGGGTTCGATCGTCGAACACGACATATGCGGGAACCTTGCGGCGCCGGGATTCTTCGAGCCGCCAGCCGCGGAGCGTCTCGAAGAGCTCCTCGTCGTAGGGCTCGTCGTCCGACGCGGCTCGGGACTTGGCGCCCCGGGGGCGCTTGGGGCCTCTGATCGCCTCGAGCGCCTGGCTCAGCGCGGTGCGCTCGGGGCGTGCATCTCCTGGTTGGGACTCCGGCGGACGGCCCTCCAGTTCGTCCACGAAGCGGGAGGGCCGGCTCTCGTCCGCGAGGACCACAACCTGGCTGTGGCCCCGTGTGATGGCCACGTGCAGCACCCGGCGCTCCTCCTCGATGTCGGCGGCGAGTTGGTGCGGCATGAGGGTCTCGTCGGCGGCGAAGACCAGCACCCGGTCCCATTCCAGGCCCTTGACCCGGTGGATGCTCGTGAGAAGGACCCCGTCCCCCTCCCCGGTCGTGCGCCGGAGCAGGTCCGCGAGCTTCCGACCGAAGGTCGCCGGGTCGCCGTAGACGGCGGCCGTGCGCCGCAGCGCCAGCAGGTCGTCGGCGTGGGTCGCCCGGTCGGGCCGGGTTCGCCCGGAGTCCAGCGAGCCGGCGGCCCGCCCCAGCCCCACCTCCCGCATCAGGAACTCCAGGAGGGTGCGGGAATCGCAGCCGCCGGCGGCGAGGCGGGAGGCGGCGGCGATGTCGGCGACGAAGCCGCCCCAGTACTCCTGGTGGCGCTCGTTCAGGCCGCCGCCGAGGCCTGCAAGCTGTTCCAGCGAAACGTCGAAGGCGCCCTCCAGGAGTTCCCGGGACAGCCGGTTGATCTTGCGGCCGGGCCGCCGGGCCGCCTCGGTCAGGTCGCGGGCATCCATCGAGTCGGGCCGCAGCGCCAGCCGCATCCACGCCAACGCGGCCCGTACGAGGTTCCGGTGCATGAGCGTGGCCTCGAGCAGGCAGCGCGTGTCAACGGCGGCCTCGTCCAGCGCCGCCAGGGTCGGCAGCAGCATCGAGTTGACGCGCCCCAGCACCGCGATCCCGGATCCTGCGACGCCCTCGTCCCGCCAGCCCGTCACGATCTCGGCGGCCGTCGCAGCCATCGCCGCGTCCGGCACCCGCACGATTCTGAAGGCCCCGGGAGCGGCAGGGCCGGCGTCGCCGCCCGGCGGGTCGGTGTCGCCGGCGGAGGCGGCCCGGACGGTCTTGGGCAGCCGCCGCCGGTTGTGCACCAGCAGGTGCCCGACGGCGGTCACCACCTCCGGCGGGCAGCGGTACGAGACCTCCAGGGCGGCGCTGCCGGAACCCGGGAACAGGCGCTCGTAGTCCAGCAGGAATCCGGGGTCGGCCCCGGCATAGCCGTAGATGGTCTGGTCGTCGTCGCCGACGCCGAACACGTTGAGCGTCGGCGATGCCAGCAGGCGCAACAGCAGCAGGTAGGCGGGGGTCAGGTCCTGGAACTCGTCCACCAGCAGGTGCCGGCAGCGCATCTGCCAGCGGACCCGCAGATCGGGGTCGGACAGCAGCAGCCGGATGGCCTCGTAGACCTGCTCGTCGTAGTCGCACTCGTCCCGCTCGGCGAGGCCTGCTCGGTAGGTGTCGAAAATGCCGGCGAACCCCGGCACGTCGTTGCGTTCGGCCTCCACCTTCTCGGGGTGCCGCAGGGCGATGCGGACGTCGGCCAGCGCCTCGATGTACGGGCCGAGGGAGTCGGTGCCTGCCCGGCGGGTGTGCGGAAGGATCCGCTGCAGGCGGCCCCGCACTTCCCGCTCACCGAGCAGTGTGGCATCGGGACGCACGTCGCGGACGATCCGCCAGCCGAGCGAGTGGATCGTGCGGATCTGCAGATCCGGCCGCTGCAGCCGCTCGCGCATCTCCGCGGCGGCCCGGTTGTTGTAGGCCACGGCGGTGACGAGCGAAGGCTCGACGCCGCGGTCGTCGACGAGGTGCAGCAGCCGGGCGTTCAGCGTGCGGGTCTTGCCGGAGCCCGCCGGCGCCACCACACGCACCGGACCTCCGGGGTGCTCCACGGCGGCCCGCTGATCGGGAGCCAGCAACGTGCCGTCGCCGGTGGCGTTGCCCGGCGGGGGCTGGCGCCTCAGGTGGCCCGCCTCCACCGACTCGGCATGCACGATCGGCGTGCCCGGCAGGTCCAGCGGCCGGCGAGGCCCGCCGTCCACCCACGCCTCGCTGCCGTCGCCCAGCACCACGTCGGCCCGCCCGCCCGGCCGAGCCCCCAGCCCCGCCGCCTTGCGGGCCCACCACCACACGGGCTCGCCGCTGCGGGCGTCGTAGTTGTTGCGCCACAGCAGGAACTGCAGGCGCTCGGCCAGCAGCGTGAACTCGGCGCCGAGTTCATGGGCCGGGCGCTCGGTGATCACCGGTTGCCGCAACCGCGCCAGCACGTCGGCCGGCACGTCCAGTTCCACGACAACCGGCCGGCGGTTCGCCCACGCCCGGTGCAGCCTCTCGACGGTCTCCGCCAGGCCTTCAACCAGGAGCGCCTCATCCACCCGCACGCGGTCCCAGCCGGCCGCCGCGGCTGTCACGTCGCCGGTGAGGGGAACGCCGGGCACCACGACGAGTCCGCGCCCCAGCGTCTCCGGTCCCGGGAAGGTCATCGGCGCGGGAGGCTATTGGCACCCGGAGCGGATGCACGCCGAGCCGGAGAGCGCATGGTTTCCGGCCGGCGCCGGATGGCGGAACAACCGGGGGCGGGGGTCGGGGGGCCGGGCTGCGACGCCTTTGGCCCGCCATGAAGGAGCAGAACGGCACCCCGACCCCCGCCCGGGCAGCGGCCGCATGGTTTCCGGCCGGCGCCGGCCGGCGTCGGGCCGGCGGCCTGGGCTGTGGCCGTGGCTCAGATGTCCAGCGCGGCCGGGTCGATGAGCGAGCTGTGCCGCCCGATGTACTCACGCCGCTGCGCCACGTCGGACCCCATGAGCACGTCCAGCAGCCTCCGGGCGGCCTCGGCGTCGGCCAGGGTGATGCGCCGCAGCGTGCGGGTGGCCGGGTCGAGGGCGCAGTGCGCCAACTCGTCGGTGTTCATCTCGCCGAGGCCCTTGAAGCGCTGCCAGCGGATCGACTCGGCGCCGCCGCGACGGCCCTTCGCCAGTTGTGCGGTCAGGGCATCCCGCTCGGTGTCGCTGAACGCCCGGTAGGTCTCCTTGCCGACCCGGGTGGTGTACAGCGGTGGCTGGGCGGCGAAGACCCGGCCGCCGGTCAGCAGCGGCCGCATGTAGGCGTGGATGAGCGTCAGCAGCAGGCAACGGATGTGGCTGCCGTCCACGTCGGCGTCGCACAGGATCACGATGCGCCCGTAACGGGCCGCGGAGGCGTCGAAGTCGGCGCCCACCCCGGCGCCGACCGAGCGGAACAGGGCCTGCGCCTCGGCGTTGTCGAGCACCTGGCGCAGCGACGCCTTGGCGGCGTTCACGAGCTTGCCCCGCAGCGGCAGGATGGCGACGTTGTGGGCGTTGCGCCCCGCCTTGGCCGGCCCGGCCGCCGATTCGCCCTCCACGATGATCAGCTCGCTGTTGTCGCCGTGCACGCGGCAGTCGGCCAGCTTGTCCGGCAGGCCGACCGAGCCCAGCGACGACGCCTTGCGCCGGTCGGCCTGCAGGCGCCGTGATGCGGCGCGGGCCTCGACGGCGTCGGTGATCTTGGCCCGCAGGGCGGTGACGTTGCTGCGCGGCCCGTCGGTCGTGAACCAGTCCGACAGCGCCGACTTGACAGCGTCGTAGACGATGGACTGGATCGCCGGCGTGCCCAACTCCTGCTTGGTCTGGCCCCGGAACTGCGGCTCGGGCACCACCACCTGCAGGGCGGCGACCAGCCCCTCCTGAGCCTCCTCCCGGCCGGCCCGTTCCCCGGAGCGGGCCAGTTTCTTCGAGCCGTCGAGCAGCACGTCGTTCACCGCCCGGGTCAGGGCCCGCTCGAATCCCGCGAGGTGCGTCCCGCCCGCCGGGGTGGGGATGGTGTTCACGAAGCTGCGCACGTCGCTGCGGTAGCCGCCGGTCCATTGCAGCGCGGCGGTCACCGTGCATTCCCGCACGACGGTGGTGAGCTTGCCGTCCACCGGCACCTTCTCCTCGAAGCTGCCCTGGCCGGTGACGTCGACGACCCGGGTGATGGCGCCGGCGCCTGCGAGTTCGCCCACCAGCCCCCCCAGGCCCTTCTCGGACCGGAAGTCGAATGGCTCGACCTCGGCGCCGCGGCGGCGGTCCTCGACGGTGATGCGCAGGCCCGGAACCAGGTGACACGTCAGCCGTGCCCGCTCGCAGACCGCCGCGAAATCGAAGGCGGCATCGGAGTCGAAGATCTCCCAGTCGGGCCAGAAGCGCACGTGGGTGAAGGTCCGGCGGGTCGCCTTGAGCTTCTGCAGTTCGTGGGTGGGAGTGAACCCGTCGCCCTCGCGGCGCCCGGCCCGGCGCTCGCAGAAGTCCATCCGCCACGTGTGCCCGTCGCGCCCGACCTCGACGCGCATCCGCTCGGCGAGGGCGTTCACCACCGATGCGCCGACCCCGTGCAGGCCGCCGCTGGCGGCGTATGCGGACCCGTTGGTGCCGGTGCCGAACTTGCCGCCGGCGTGCAACTCGCAGAACACCACCTCGATGGCGGACACGTCGCGCCCCGGCGGGTTCCCGACGGGGATGCCCCGGCCGTCGTCGCGCACCTCCACCGAGCGGTCGCGGTGGAAGACGACGTCGATGCGCTTGGCGTGGCCGGCCGCCGCCTCGTCGACGCCGTTGTCGATCAGTTCCCAGACCAGGTGCATCAGCCCGGCGGTGCCGGTGCCGCCGATGTACATGCCGGGCCGCTTGCGGACCGCCTCGAGCCCTTCGAGGGTCTGGATCGAATCGGCCTCGTAGCCGTCTCCGGCCGCCATGGCGTCGACGCCCCCCGATGCGGTGCCCAACTCGGAGGCGTCGACCGGCGCCGTCCGGTCCGCCGGACCGGCACCCGGGGCGTCATCGCCCTGCTGGTCGGCAGCGGCGACCGGATCGAACAGCTGCAGGGTCGGGTCGCCGGAGGCCACCGTCACCACCGCCTCTGGCCGACCGCGATGATCGGCTTCGGGCCGGAGCGGGCCACCAGGCCGCGGCGTGTCGGCGGGAACGGGAACGGCACCGGCTCGCTGTCCGGCGTGGTGGGTCGGGCTCCTGTCAGTACGAACACATCAACCAGCGGCCCCACGTAGGCGTCCCGCAGGCCCTCGCCGTCGCGCAGCGAGCAGACCCGCACGCCCATGCCACCCCGCCCGGCCGGCGTGAAGTCCCCCGCCGGCGTGGCCTTGGCGGCCCCGCCGGTCGTCACAACGATGACGTACGCCTCACCGAACACCGCCCCGGCGCCGATGACCGCGGCGCCGGGCCGCAGTCTCATCCCGGCGGTGCCGGCGGCCAGCGCCTTGCGGCGCTGGAGGTTCTCCGATGAGGTGCGCAGCGCCGAGCCGTCGTCGGCGAGTATCACGATGTCGGCTCCCGGCGGGCAGGCGAAGGCCGTCACGACCTCGTCCCCGCTGGTCTGGGGGAAGGCGATCCGGGCCGCAGGTGCCCGTGGTCCGACGGCCAACTCCTCGCCGGCGAGCCTCTTGACGGCGCCCCGGCGGGTCACCATCACGATGTCGGCAATGTCCCCGGCACCAGCGCCGGTGCCGCCGGCCGGTGCCGCCAGGACTCCGCTGATCCGCTCCCCGGCAGGAAGCTCGAAGACCTCGCCACCGGGTGCTCCACGGCTCCGCCCGGCGACCTCGGGCACCGCCGAAGCGGCGACCGGCACGGCGCGGCCCTCGTTGGTGAGCGCCCAGACGGTCCCCCCGGCCTCGGCCAGCACCGACGCCTGCACGAGGTCGTGGCGCCCCAGGGCGCGCCGCCGGGCGGCGCTCACAGGCGACCGCCCTGCCAGCCCGGTGCTGGACAGCGTCACCAGCCAGCCCTCGGCGCTCTCACCGGCCGCCGCCGGAGCACCGGCACCGGCACCGGCACCGGCTCCGGCATCGGCGGAGTCCGCCGGCACGATCCGGGTGCGACGTTCCCGGCCGAACCGCCCGGCCAGCTCACCCAGTTCGGAGGTCACCACGGCCCGCTGCCGCTCCCCCGAACCCAGTAACTCGCGATAGCCGGCCAGCGCCGCCACGAGCTTGTCGCCCTCCTCGATGATCTTCTGCCGCTCGAGGGCGGCGAGGCGCCGCAGCCGCATCGCCAGTACGGCCTCGGCCTGCCGCTCGCTCAAACCCAGGCGCTCGCACAGTTCCGCCTGGGCCACCTCCGGCGTCCGGCTGGCACGGATGATCGACACGACGAGGTCGATGTTGTCCAGCGCCGTCATCAACCCCTCGAGGATGTGCAGGCGCCTCTCCGCGGCGGCGGCCCGGTGGCGCGTGCGCCGCACGACGACATCGAGGCGGTGATCGATGTAGTGCCCGATCAACTCCTTCAGCGAGCAGGTCACGGGGGTCCCGCCGGCCAGCACCACGTTGTTCAGGGCGAACGTCTCCTCCAGCGGGGCCAGCCGCCACAGTCTCGCCAGCACGGCCCCGGCGTCGGTGCCGGGCCGGCAGTCCACCTGGATGCACAGGCCCGTGTGGCGGTCCGACAGGTTCTTGACGTCCTCGACGCCCTCCAAGCGGCCGGCCGCCACGACCTCCTTGATCTTGCCGACGACCTTCTCGGGCCCCACCAGCCACGGCAGCTCCAGGACCCGGATGGCCTGGCGCCGCCCGCCCACGTCGATGATCTCGGCCCGGGCGCGTACCCGTATCGTCCCCCGCCCCGTCCTGTACACCTCTGCGAGGCCCTCGTCGAGGATCACGCCCCCGGAGGGGAAGTCGGGTCCGGGAAGCACCGCCAGCAGGTCCTCGACGGGCACGTCCGGGTCGGCCATCTGCAGGCGCACCGCCTCGTGGACCTCTCCCAGGTTGTGCGGCGCCATGTTGGTCGCCATCCCCACGGCGATCCCGCTCGTGCCGTTCACCAGCAGGTTCGGCAGCCGCCCCGGCAGGCACACGGGTTCGGTGGCCTCGCCGTCGTAGCTGGCCCGGAAGTCCACGGTGTCCTCGTCCAGCTCGTCGAGCATCTCCATGGCCGCCGCCGCCAGCCGGCACTCGGTGTAGCGGGCCGCCGCCGGGGGATCGTCGAGGGTGCCGAAGTTGCCCTGGGGGTCGACGAGCGGCACACCCCGGCTGAAGTCCTGGCCCATGCGCACCAGCGCGTCGTAGATGGCGGCGTCGCCGTGCGGGTGGTAGTTGCCCATGGTGTCGCCGACGACCCGGGCGCACTTGCGGTGCGGCGAATCCGGCCGCAAACCCATCCGCAGCATCGAGTAGAGGATCCGGCGCTGCACCGGCTTGAGCCCGTCGCGCACGTCGGGGATCGCCCGGGAGGTGATCACCGACAGCGAGTACGCCAGGAACGACTCGGAGACCTCCTCGGTGATGGGCACGTCGAGGATCTCGCCGGCGAACGGCACGCCGGCGACCGCTCCGGGTCGGCGTCTCTGGCTCATCGGGTGGGTCTCATTTCGTTGCTCTCACGCTCTCCGGTCTCGGCCCGCCATGGCCGGCGGGCAGCCGGTCTCGCCGGCGCGCGCCGCCCGGCGGGCGCCGATTCCGGCCCCGGGTTCTTGCGAACCTCCCGGGGACCGAACTGCCTCCGGTGCCCGGCGCGACAGAGCCAATAGCGCGGCGCGGCCGCGACCAAACACCCGTTCCGGCACCATTTCAGCACCCATGCACCCGTTACGGGGTGATACCTGCGGGTTCGAGCGCCCCCTCGGATTCCGGCGCGAGGATTTCCTGCAGTGTGAGGCGACCTGTTACTATTCGATGCCGTCAGAAGAGGGCAATCAAGATACGTGGCAGTGCACCGACGCTAGCTGTCGCATGTTGTTGCACAGAAACGATCTTCGATGAAGAATTGCGACGCGGCCGAGGATCTCCTGGGTGATTACGCAGCGGTCGACTGGGACGCGCCCAGCGGCGAGTGCGCCCCGATCGCCGAGGCCTGGGGAGACCTCCGCGACGCCTGCATGGACGAGAATCCCGACGGTCTTGCGGCCGTCGAGGCGCGTCTCGCCCGTGAGTGGGCGCTGGACGTCGCCACGGCCGACCGTCTCGTCGAGGTCGATCGGTCGACGGCGTTCCGGCTCGCGGCGAACGGCTTCGATGCCGAGGGGCGCGACGCCGCCGGCGCCGGACACATGGCGCAATGGGAGGTCGATGTCCTGTCGGGTCTGCAGGACGCCCTCCTGTGGGTGCTGGACCAGTTCGACGAGGACGTCGACGGCCCGGTGGTCGACGCCGGGTTCCTCGACGAACTCCAGCGCCGCCTGCACGTGCACGAGGCCGACGCGGACTCCGGGTCGCGGGCATCCTCCGAGATCGAGGTCTCGCCCGAGCGGGTCCAGCAGGTCATCGACACGTTGCCGGGACCTGGCCATGATCCGCCCCCCGAGTTGGTGGCGGCCTGGCTGCTGTACGCCGTCGGGCGGCTGAAGCCATTCGGCCGTCTCAGTGATCGGGTTGCGCGGGCGGCGGCGTCGTACTGGCTGCTGGCGGCCGACCTCTTCCCGCTGACGGTGCGCCGGGAGGATCGCAGCGCCTTCAACGATGCGGCGGCGGTCGCCAACTCCGACGGGTTGAAGGAGTTGACCGGCCTGGTGGCGACGTCCCAGCGCCGCAGCTTCCTGCAGGCGGTCAGCGGCCTGGGCCGGGTGCGCGCCGAGCCGGCGGACCTGACCGATGTGATCTCGGTGATCTCGGACCAGTTCCGGTCCGGGGCCTCGACGATGCGACGCAAGTTCTCCGACACCATGTCGGTGGGCACCGAGATGTTCTGGCACGCCAAGTCGCGGGTCGCCGGCATCGAGGCCGACCTGGGCGAGGCGATCGAGGACGACAGCGGCGAGCGCCGGGTGTTCGCCGACTACTCGCCCCCCGACCACCCCGAGCGCCGCAGCTGGCACCGCAAGCAGGTGATCGACGGCGTCCGCCGCCAGGGCTACTTCGCCAACCTGCGAAACTTCAGCGCCTGGAACCGCATCGGGCTGGACACTCCCAACGGCCGCTCGGAGATCCTGCTGTCGTTCCACGCCGTGGGCCAGGCGTTCCGGGGCGTCATCGCTGCGATCCTCATCTTCTACCGCAAGCGTGGCGGGGAGATCTACGACCATCAGGTGGTGTCCCGCGAGCCGTTCCAGGTGAACTTCCGCGACTCGGTGCCCGGCGCCCGCCAGCGCTTCGACACCTGGCTGGATCCGGCCATGCGGGCGGCCCTGGAGGTCTGGCGCCGCGGCGAGTAGCCGCCGGTTGCGGCTCAAGCGAATCCCAGCGGCGCCGCGGGGTGCAGCAGCGCCACGATGGCGGCGCCGCCGGCGAGGAAGGGCCCGAACGGAAGCGTCGCCTTGGCGCCATGGCCGCCGAGCAGCATCACCAGGCCTGCCGCGGCCGCGCCCGCGGCCCCCAGAGCCGTGCCCGCCAGCATGGCCACCGGCGCCAGCCATCCCAGGAACAGCCCCAGGAGGCCGCTGAGCCGGACGTCGCCGTAGCCCAGGCCGGCGGGGTTGAGCGCATGGAGCAGGGCGAACACCGTGTACGCCGCGGCCGCGGTTGCCACGGCCGCGCCGAACCGGGGCATCGCGCCGATCCGCCATGCCGCAGCGCCCAGGGCGACGGCGCCCACGAACGTGGCCGGGTTCACGATGCCGGTAGGGATGCGGCGGGTCCGCATGTCATGCCAGGAGAGCGCCGCCAGGGTGGCCAACCAGCAGGCGAAGAGCCCTGCCTCGATATCGATGACTGAGGAGAGAGTTCCGACCGTCACCGCTACCGCAGCGGTTCGCCATCGCCGTCGAAGCATGCCCCGGTATAGACGATCAACTTGTTATTTCAAACAATTTCAAGAAATGTATTGCTAATCCACTCAACGCCTCGTAGGGTTCGCAGCGGTCGATTTCGATCCGGACCCTCCTCAAGAGCCGCTCCGGCGGCGGGTTCGGGGCGAGATCCGTGACGGCGGCGGTGATGGCGCCGCCCTTGCCGAGGCGCACCGCAGCGCCGAGCGGCCTCTCGCAGCCCCAGGGCAGCCCGGCAGTCCCGTGCGCGAAGGAGGTGCCCCGGTGTCGCGCAGCAGACCAGTAGCCGAACAGCAGACGCTGGCCGATCCTGCAAGGGCCACAGCGGCTCGGCTCCGGAGCCCGGTCGAGTCGGGAGCGGAGCGTCCCGGTGCCCCGGGCTCCGATGCCTCGGCGGTGCCGTCACCGGCAGCCGCGCGGCCGGTCCCGCCGGGTGAACCGCCGGTCGGGATGCAACCCGGCGCAAGTGCACCCGGAGCGGTACGGGCGGCGGGCCGGCGGGTTCCCGAGCTGGCCGTGGGTGTCGTGCTCGTCGGGCTCGGGGCGATCGGCGCGTTGCTGCTGGCCGGGCAGGAGGAGCCGCGGGTCCCGGTCCTGGTCTGGGCCAATGACGTGGCGCGTGGGCAGGTGGTCGCGTCGAGCGACCTCGCCGTGGCGAGCATCGACTCCGACGTCCCCGTGGACGTCGTGAACGTTGCGGCCGCAGACGATGTCGTGGGCCGGATGGTGGCGTTCGATGCCGGCGCGGGCGGGTTCGTCAGCGGTGCCGTGCTCGATGACGGCGCGGTGATCCCCCCGGGGTTCGCCGTGATCGGGCTGCGCCTCGGCGCGGGGCGCTATCCCGTGAGCACCCTCGCCGCCGGCGATGTCGTGGATCTCCTCACCGCCGAACCGCTGCTCGGTTGGGACGACCCTGTCGTGGTGTCGGGGGTCGAGGTGTTCGATGTGCTCTGGCTCGGCAGCGGGGAGGGCAGCGACGCCCTCGTGTCGCTGCTGGTGCCTCGCGCGGATGCAGATCGGGTTGTGGCGAGCGCCGAGGCCGGTCCCCGGCTCGCCGAGGTCTCCCCGTGAGTCTCATCGTGTTCGGTTCGCTCAAGGGCGCTCCGGGGGTGACCACGCTGGTGACCTGCGTCGCCTACCAGTGGCCGCGCCACAGGCGGTTGGCTCTGGTCGAGGCCGACGCGGACGGTGGCACGCTGGCGCCGAGGTTCGGCTTGCATCCCGACACCCCGAGCCTGGTGAGCTTTGCCGCCCAGTCGCGCCACGGTGTCATCGAGGCGGAATTCTGGTCGGCGTGCCAGCGGCTTCCCGACGGTCCCCCGGTGCTGGTGGCACCGGGAGGGACGTCGACCGGAGCGGCGCTCGAGCAGGTCGACTTCGCCGAGGTGGATCGCGTTCTGGTCGACACCGATCTACTCGTCGACGCGGGACGCCTGCGGGCGACCGCACCGGCGGCTCGGCTGCGCGAGAACGCCGACTTCATGGTCGTGGCCGTCACGCCGAGCTTCGAGAGTCTCGCCGTGCTGCTGGACAGGGCCGTGGCCCTCTCGGAGCCGACACCGCTGCTGGCGGTCGTGTCCGGCGACGGTCCCTATCCGGCGACCGAGATCGATGCCGCCCTCCGGCAGACCACCGGCGGCCGTGCCTGGTTGCTCGGCTCGGTGGCGGGCGATCCCCGTGGCGCCGCCGCGCTCGCCTCCGACTCGGGCCGCGAACGGGCGCTGCAGAGGTCGCAGTTGGGCCGCACCACCGGGCTGGTGGCCGACCTGCTGGCGCATCTGAGCTCGTCGGGGGTCGCCACCCCGTCCCGACCGGAGGTGCCATGAGCGACGCGCAACCCGCGCCGGCGCCGGTCCGCGGGCAATCCGAGGCGGGCGCACGGTCGACCGTGCCGGATGGTGTCCCGGCCGCCGTCCATGGCGCTTCGCACGGCGATCGGCACGAAGGTCTGCTCGAGGGCCTCCTCGAGCACCTCCGCAGCGAACTGGCCGCCTGGATCGAACAGGAGAACCGGGCCGGCCGGCGCCCCGGCGACGAGGAGCGCCGCGATCGTGCCAGGGCCGCGATCGCCGAGTGGATGGTGAGCCTGGCGCGGCATCGCCTCGTCAACGGGGCCCCCATGCTCGACGCCCCCGCCGAGGAGGACCTGGCACGAACGGCCCTGGCCTACGCCTTCGGAACCGGGCCGTGGGAGAGGTTCCTGAACGATCCCGACCTCACGGACATCCACATCAACGGCTTCGATGACGTGTGGCTGGTGGATCGCCGCGGCAACAAGCGCCGCGGCGATCCGGTGGCTGCCAGCAACGACGAGCTCATCGAGCAGATCCGCTGGGTCGGTGCCACCCTGGATCGCAGCGGGCGTCGCTTCGACGTCTCCTCGCCGGTCCTCAACATGCGCCTGCCGAACGGTGGCCGCCTGCACGCGGTCATGGCCGTCTCGCTGGTTCCCATGGTGACCATCCGCCTGCACGACCCCGACCTGGCTCGCCTCGGCGAACTGCGCGAATCGGGCATGTTCGACCGGGCCATCGCGTCGTTCTTCTCCGCAGCGGTGCGGGCCGGCTTCAACATCGTCGTCTGCGGCGGCATGGGGGCCGGCAAGACCACCCTCGTGCGCAGCCTCCTCAACGAGGTGCCGCCGCACGAGCGAATCATCACCGTCGAGGATGAGATGGAACTCGGCCTCCACTACTACACCGACCTGCATCCCGACATCGGTGTCCTCGAGGCCCGGGCGCCGAACGTGGAGGGCGCCGGGGCCTTCTCGCTGGAGGCGCTGCTGAGGGAATGCCTGCGGATGCACGCCGACCGCATCGTCGTGGGCGAGGTGCGCGGCCCCGAGGTGCTCGGGATGCTGCTCGCCATGACCTCCGGTCAGGACGGCTCGCTGTGCACGATCCACGCCAACAGCACTGCGGAGGCATTCGAGCGCCTCACGATGTACGCCTCACTCACGCCCCAGCAGTTCTCCCGGGCCTTCACCTACCGGCTCGTGGGTGCCGCGGTGGACTTCGTCGTCCACGTCGAGGCGATCGGCGGGACCAGGAGGGTGACCAGCATCCGCGAGGTGGTCGGTTCGACCGACACGCACGTCCTCTCCAATGAGGTCTGGACCCCCTCACCGCGGGGTTGGGCAGTGCCCTCGGGGGAGCCCCTACGCGTTGAGCCCACCCTGCGCCGGTTGACCGAGCACGGCTTCGAGGCGTCTCTGATGCATCGTCCCGACGGCTGGTGGGAGCAGTGAGCGGCTTGCCGATCCTGGCCTGCGGCGCCGTCGGCGGGTTGGGACTCTGGCTGCTCGTCAGCGGCCTGCGCGGCCGGGCGGTACTCCCGACCGACCGGGGTCCCACCGGCGGCGTGCGGGCGTCGGCGGCAGCACTTCGCCGTGGCTCGATCGCGGCTGCCGCCGGGATCCTGATCTTCGCCGTGACGGGTTGGCTGAGCGCCGGGATCCTCGTCGCCGCCGGCATCGTGCTGTTCGCCGGGCGCTTCGGCAAGGCCAAGGGGCTGCGATCCATCAGCGAGCGGGGTGACGCCATCGCAGGGTGGATCGAGATGCTCTACGCCATCCTGGCGGCGGGCGGCGGCATCGAGCGGGCGATCGCCGGCTCGGCGAGCGCGGCCCCGGCCGCGATCCGCCGGGAGGTCCAGGAGTTGGCGGCTCGCCTGGAGGTCCGGCCGCTTCCCGAAGCCCTGCTGGCGTTCGCCGCCGACGTGGCGCATCCTGCCGTCGACAAGGTGGTGGCGTCGCTCATCCTGGCATCGATCCAGGGTGCGCAGGACCTGGTCTCGCTGCTGCGATCGCAGGCGGAGGTCGTGAGAGCCGAGAGCCGCCTGGTGATCGAGGCCGATGCGGGGCGCGCCCGCTACCGCACCTCCGCGCGGCTCATCGTCGGTACGACCGCGGTGATGGCCGGCGGGCTGTACCTGGTGGACCGCGGCTACCTGGCGCCCTACGACGGCACGCAGGGCCAGCTGGTGCTGGCGGGCATCGGAATCGTGTTCCTGGGCGGGTTCTGGCTGCTCGCGCGCCTCGGTCAGGTGCGACCCCCGGCGCGCTACTTCGATCCGGCAGGCGCCGGACTGGTCCGCCTGACCCGATGATCCCGCTCATGGGTGCTCTGGTGGGTGCCGGCGTCTGGCTGGTGGGTCGAGGTCTCGTGGTGCGTCACGTTCCGCTGCTGCGGGCGTTGGGCGAGTACCGGGACCCGCGCGGCGGCGCCGACGCGGTCGCCGGCGAGCCCGCCGGCTGGCGGGGTCGAGCAGAGCGGCGGGCACTGCAGGTCGTGGAGTCATTCGGCATCGACCTGGGCACGTTGGCGGTCGACCTGCGCACCGTCGGCCGCAGCCCGGCGCAGCATGCGTTCGCCAAGCTGGCGGGCGCGGTGGCGGCGAGCGGCGCGGCGGCCGTACTCGGCTATGGCGTCAGGGTGGTGGGTCTCGCGGCACCGGTCTGGGGCATCCTCGTGCTCGCTGCTCTGGGCATCGGTGCGGGCTACGTCGCCGCCGACGGCGCGCTGCGAAAGCGGGCCGCGGAGCGCAGGGAGGAGTTCCTGCGGGCGCTCAGCGCCTACATGGATCTCGTCAAGATCCTCGTTGCCGGGGGCAGCCACAGCGACGGGGCGCTCTACCAGGCCGCGGCGGTGGGCACCGGCTGGGCCTTCGACGAGTTGAAGGCCGCGATGGATTGGAGCCGGGTCAACGGCAAGCCGCCATCGGTGGGCTTCGAGCGCCTGGGAGCCGAGATCGGCGTATCCGATCTGGACGAGTTGGCCGCGACGATCCGTCTCACGGCCGAGCAGGGCGCCAGCCCTGCCGAGGCCCTCTCGTGCAAGGCCGAGATGCTCAGCGCGCTCGAACTGGCCAACACGCGAATGAAGGCCGACGCCACGACCGAGCGCATGTCGATTCCGACGGTTGTCGTGGCGATCGCGTTCGTGATGTTCGTCGGCTATCCGGCCCTCAGCTCGCTGCTGGTGATGCTGTGAGCGCCGCCGGCCGCCGCACCCCCTCTCCGGAATGACAAGCAACAGCGAGGAGTGAGCCATGCAGGAACTTTCCATCCGCGGCTGGATCTGGATGACGGCGACGGCCGCGGGCATCCGCGAGAAGTTGCGCGACGACGAGCGCGGCCTCACGACGACCGAGTGGGCGTTGCTGGTGGCGGGCGTGGCGGCCCTGGCGATCGTCGTGGTGAGCGTGGTGCGCAATCTCACGTCGGAGACGGCGAACAAGATCTCGACGGACGTGAACGTCGGAACCGATCGGAAGAGCTTCCTGGGCGGTGGCTGAGGAGCCCCGGTTCGCCGGCCGCAAGGGGGAGTCGGTGAGGCCGTGCGCGCCGTCGCCGGTCGCCCGCCGCCTGGCTCCTCGAGAGGACGGCGGTGCGGTGACCACCGAGTTCGTCCTGCTCTACGGCGCGCTCCTGGCGCTGGCGATGAGCGTGATCCACTTCGGCCTGGTCTTCAACGGTGCCCTGGCGGTGGCCGATGCCGCCGACGCGGTCCTCGAGGCGGTTCAGGTGGTCGGAGGCTCGGCGGTGCCGGTGATGGAGATCGCGCGGGCCGTCGTGGCCGATGAGCGGCTCGTCCGCGCCCTCGACGTGGACGTGGACGTCGGGAGGGGTGAGGTCGACGTCACCGTCGCCGCCACCACGCCGCAGATCGTGCCCGGCCTGCCCACGGCCGTGCGACATCGGGTGCGGGGACCTCTGGAGCGCTTCATCCCGGAGGGACGGCGTTGACGGCGCGGCCGTGCCCGGAGGACACCCGGGGTGTGCTCTCGCTGGAGTTCGTCCTGGTCGTCGTCGGCGTCCTCGGGGCGCTGATGCTCGTGGCAGCGGCCTGGCGCTTGGGCCAGACACGAGGGGAGATGCGCGACGCCGCTGCCGAGGCGGCCCGCGCGGCCTCCTTGCTCCAGAATCCTCGAGCCGCCGTCGACGCTGCGGAGCGGGTGGCACTGGCAACGCTGGGCCGGCGGGAGGTGAGGTGTTCGGAGCTGAGCGTGTCCACCGATGCCGGATTCCTCAGACCTGGCGGAGCGGTGTCCGTCCGGATCCACTGCGTGACCCGACTCGAGGATCTCGCCCTTCTCCGGGTGCCGGGTTCGGTGGCACTGGAGGTGACCGCGACGGAGGTCGTGGACCGTCACCGGGGCGGCACCTGATGGTTCCCGCGAGCCGGGCACGCACCGGCGAGAGCGGCGTGATCAGCCTGTTCGTGGCCGTGCTGTTCGTTGCGTTCTTCCTGGTCGTCGGCATCGTGGTCGACTCCGCGGAACTGCGCGGGCAGCGCCGGGCGCTGTCGGACCTGGCGCGCCAGGCGGCGCGCGCCGCCGTGCAGGAAGTGGATGTGACCGCCTACCGGGCCACTGGAACCGTTCGCCTCGACGCCGCCGCCGCCTCGGCGACGGCGCGGGCCCTTGCGGTCCGCTCCGGGCTGGAGGCGGACGTGACCATCGAGGGTGACCGGGCCGCTGTGCGCTTGAGCAAGGCCGTTCCGGTGCGCGTTCTGGGTTTGGGGGAGCGCGACGTCACTGTCCGCGCGGCCGGGGAGGCTCGTGCCGTCTGGGGTGTCGGCACCCGCCCCTAGGTGACTCGATCGCTCCCGTGCCGCCGCGGCGGCGGGTGTTGCCGGCTGGGCCGGCCTGTCGTCGGCCGATCGAGAGGTGAGGTGAAGGAGATGGGACGGAAGGTTCGCGGGGTGTTCTCCGGGCTCGGGGCCTGCGCGCTGCTGGTGGCGTTCCTGGCGGGCGTGCCGGTGTGCCTGGTCAGGCTGGTCGGCAATCCCTTGCCGGCAGGACCGCCGGCGTGGTCCTCGGTGGTCGCCGTCATCGACAGCGGAACCGTACCGCCGGGGGTGCTCGTGCGCGTCGTGGCGATCGTCGTGTGGATCTGGTGGTCGCAGGTTGCGATCTCCTTCCTCGCCGAGATCGTCGCGGTGCGCCGTGGTCGGGCCACCCGGCCGCTGCCCCTGCGGGCACTGGGGATGCAGCCACTCGTCGTGCGTCTCGTGGCGGTGGCGGTGACCACGACGGGCGCGTTCGCGGCATTGGCTCCACCGGCACTTGCCGCCACGCCCTCGTTCGCCGACATCACGGTCCCGATTGGGAGCCGAGAGTCGACGCACGACGGCGTCGCGGAATCGGCGCCGATCCTGTTCCCGGCGACGGCACCGGCCGGCACCGGCGCGCAGTCCGCCGGCCCCGCGCCCGCTCCCCGCACCGACGTGATCTCCCGGTTGAGCGGGATTCGGCGTCAGGCGCACGAGGCGCCGCCGACCGAACCGGCGCTCAGGCCTCCCGTTACCGCGCCGTCCGCGGGGGCACCGCCCCCGGGGGAGCCGCAGGGGGACACGTCTCCGGATGCGCCACCCCCGGGCGCGCCGTCTCCGGTGGCGACACCGCCGGGGGCGGTGGGCTGGATCGTCGTCAAGCCAGGGGACTCGCTGTGGCACCTGGCGGAGCGGCACCTCGGCGACGCCCTGCGTTGGGAGGACATCTACGAGTTGAACTCCGGGCCATTGCCGGGTGGTGGCGCTCTGCGCGACCCGAACCTCATCCATCCCGGATGGCGGCTGCGCCTGCCCCAGGCTGATTCCCCGGTCCCGGCCGGCGCAACCGGGGCGCGCCGGTGACGCTCAGCAGCCCGGCATCGTCGCCCGACCATCCCCTCGGATAGCGTCACCCGGTCGGAGAAGGGCCCGACTGCGGCCGAATACCGCAGAAGAGGACGTCGTTGCCACCGTCAGCACCATCGATCCACCGGACCGGCGCGCCGCCCTTCGAGGGGAACGCAGGTCGCGAAGTCCCCTGGGGTGATCTCCGTCGCCTCCTGGCCGCCATGCCCGCGAGGTTGCGGGGGCGTCCCCTGCCGCCGGTCGTGGCCGTCACCGTCTCGCCGCAGACGATCGGGCTTCTCCTGGCCGCCCCACACCCGGATCCGGCGATGGGCTTCGAGTCGATCGATGACGGCATGACCTGGGTGATCGAGCGTTCAACGCTTGCCGCGGTGGCCGCGCCACCGACTGGGCGCGTGCCCTGGCCCCTGCTCGCCCCCCTGGGACACGTCCGGCCTCATGGATCGCTCGTGCTTGCCAACCTGGAGCACTTCGGCGCCGTCGACCTGATCGGTGAGCCGCACGATGTGGAGGACCTGGCCGGATTCCTGGGCGCGGGAATTGCAGCCGACCATCTGGATGCCCGTCCACTGATGATCTGCGTGAACTGCAACGGGCATCTCGCCGGCGTGAGCGGCGTCCGGGTGGCGGAGTCCGTCGGTGATGTGCTGGCCGACATCCGGAGGCATCGGGCCCGCCTCGGCGCCTCTGCGGCGCGTGCCCGCGATCCGCGGGCGCTGCACGTGCATCGCGCTCGGCGGACGGTCCCTCCGCTGGTCGTCATCGATCCGCACACCCGCGATCCGGAGACGCGCGGTCGCCTGCACACGTTGGCCGGTCCGGCGCTGGCTGTCGTGACAGCAGCCACCGGAGACGCTCGATGGGGATCGCCGCAGCCGCATGGGCGGGCCTGGGCATTGGAGGTCAACGGATCCGACATCCGCTGGCACCCTGTCGGCGTCGACCTGCGCTTCGACCGTCGCGACCGGCGGGCGGTGCCCGAACCCGTTGTTGACTTCCCCCGGCGCCGCCTGGCGCCGGGGAGGAGTGGCGCCCGAATCGGCGGTGGCCGCGCCGAGGTCGCGGTGCGACGTGACGGTGTGGCGCGAGCGAGGCGCGACGCTCACGGGTCGGTCGCCGAGCCCCCCGGTACCGGACGTCGTGCCGACGCTCCCGGCACGAGGCAGGGGCCGGTGGAGTTGCAGGTTCTGGGCATCGTGCAGGTCATTGGGGCGGCGGTTCCGTTCACGTCGCAGCGAGCTCTCGATCTGGCGTGTTTCCTCGCCGTCAACCGAGACGGAGCCAATGCCGACAGGCTCTGCGACCTGTTGTGGCAACGCTCGGAGCCGCCGCCGAGCCGCAAGTCCCTCGGGAACGTGGTCTCGCGGGCCCGGGTCTGCCTCGGCCATGACTCAAGCGGCCGGCCGTACCTCCCTCGGGTCGGCGCGGACGGTGTCTACCGCCTGTCACCGCAGGTGACGACCGACCTGGAGCGTTTCACCGCGTGGCGGGAAGCGGCGGAGCACGCGCCGTCCGCCCAGGCGATCGAGTACCTCGTCGCCGCAGTCTCGATGGTCCGGGGTGCGCCGTTCGGTGGCGGCACCGGGGGGACGTTCTCCTGGGCCGACATCTCCTGGCGCAGCCACGTCGAACACCTCGTCGACAACACGTTCCACTGGCTCGCGGACGAGGCCCTGGACCGTGGCCGCGTCGACCTCGCCCGCTGGGTGACGTTGAAGGGGCTCTCCGTCACGCCGGACTGCGAGGACTGCTGCGAGCAGAGGATGATCGCCGCCCGGCGCTCCGGAGACTGCAGGGAGATAGCCGCGGCAACGCGCCACATGCAGCGCCTCGAGAGCGAACCGGCTTTCCCGTTCGACGGGCTGACCGGGATCGGGCCCGGCGGCACCTAGGGGAAGCGTCCGGCGGCGGCGGAACGACCGCCGGCGCGGGGTGCCGACTCACTGGCCCCCGAGGCGAATCCATCCGGTGCCGATGAAGCGCGCCGTCACGCCCACCAGGCGGGCGGCCATGAAGACCACCAGGGCTCCCCAGACCCAGCCGATGCCGGCGTCGGACAGGCGCACACCCACCACCAGGGGCACGAACACCGCCGACGCCGCGGCCATGGCCCACGCCAGGTAGCGCAGATCGCCGGCGCCGATCAGCACCCCGTCGAGGGCGAACACCACCCCGTTGATCGGCAGCATGAGCGCCAGGTGCAGCATCAGGAACCCGGCCAGGGTCACCACGGCCGGGTCGGCGCTGAACAGCTGCGGCAGCACGGGCCGCAACCCCACCGCCACGAGCGCGCCCACCAGCCCGCACACCAGCCCCCACCAGACGACCCGGCGGCCCACGTGGCGGGCGCCGTCGCCGTCTCCCGCACCCAGCAGGGTGCCGATCATGCCCTGCGCGGCGATGGCGAGGGCGTCGAGGGCCAGCGCCGAGAACACGAACAACTGGATGACGATCTGGTGCGCGCCCAGGTCGGCGTTGCCGATGCGGGCGGCGGCGGACGTGGCCACCACGAAGGCGATCTGCAGTGAAGCGGTCCGCACCAGCAGCGCACCGCCGGCGCTCAGTAGCCGGCGCAACACCGCCGGATCGGGGCGCATGCTGCGCACGTGCGGCCACGCATCGGCCAGCACCCAGCGCACGTAGAGGGCGGCGCCGACCCACTGGGCCGCCACCGTCGAGGCGGCCGACGCGCCGATGCCGAAGCCCAGGCCGTAGACCAGGACCAGTTCCAGCACCAGGTTCAGCACCGCCGTGAGGACTGCGACCTTCAGCGGCCGCGCCATGTCCAGGCCGCCCCGCAGGTACCCCATGCCGGCCAGCATGATCATCAGGGCGGGCAGCCCGGCGAGGCTGATCACCAGGTAGATGCGTGCCTGGGCCAGAACCTCGCCCTCGCCCCCCAGCAGTCCCAGCAACTGGTCGGCGAAGCCGTACAGGACCGCGCCGGCGGCGACGCCGACGGTCGTCGCCATCAACAGCCCCTGGATCCCCCAGCGGGCGGCGTCGGCGCGGCGGCCCGCGCCGATGAGGCGCGCCACCGCCGCCGTGGTGCCGTAGGCCAGGAAGATGAACAGGGCGTAGACGCTCAGCAGCACCTGGCCCGCCAGGGCCAACCCCCCGAGTTGCGGCGTGCCCAGATGCCCCACGATGGCGGTGTCGACGAGCACGTAGAGCGGCTCGGCGACCAGCGCGCCGAAGGCCGGGATCGCCAGGCGGAATATCTCCCGATCGCGCGGCCGGATTCCGCCCGAAGAAGTAGTGTTTCGCCCAACTCGGCGAGGTGGGAAAGTGATGGACGTTCAGCTTACGGACAGCTTCTCGATGGCTGAACTCGTCGACCGCACGGGTGTGCCGGCGTCGACGATCCATCACTATGTCCGCCTGGGACTGCTGCCGCCGCCGCAGCGGATGGGGCCCAAGCGCTTCCTCTACGGCTGCGAGCACGTCGATTCCCTCCGGGTGATTCGCGACCTGCGGCAGCGTCAACGGCTGTCGCTGGCGAGGATCGCCGACGTGTTGCCGGAGATCCTCGCCAATCCGGAGCCCGGCGGTGCCGGGGTGGGGGACGCCCAGGCTCCCGGGGTGGCCGAACGGATTCTCGACGTTGCGATCGAGGCGTTCGGCCTGCACAGCTACAGCGAGGTCAGCATCGCCGACCTGTGCTCCGGCGCCGACGTCGCCAAGGGAACCTTCTACCGCCACTTCGACTCGAAGGGAGAGGTCTTCGTGCGCGCCGCCGAGAGGGTGGTGCAGCAGGCACTCGCCAGCCTCCGCAGCGGCGTCGGCGACCTCTCCCAGCCGCCCGACATGCATGCCGCGGCCGAGTTGGTTGCCGGGGCGCTGCGCCCGGGTCTGCCGGTGCTGCTGGAACTCGCCAAGCGGGCGATGCAGTTCGAGCCGGAGTACGTGGCCGAGGCGAGGGACACGTTCGGGAAGCTGGCGGCCGAGACCGGCGAGATCCTGATGCCCGGCGAGGCGGGCAGCCATGCCGCCGGGGGGATGGTCATCCTCGACGCCGTCGTCACGGTGTTCCGCTCGCTCGTCGGTGGGCGTGGCGAGGCGCAGGCGTCCACCGAGGGGGCTGCGGCGTAGCACGCCGGCGCGGCCCGGCCGGCCGGTCCCGCCGGGTTCCGGATCGGGCCGCGACGTGGCCACCGGGATAGCCTCCGGAGGTGGAGCCGCCCTACTACAACAATTGGACCGACCGGTCAGGAATTGTGTAAGGTGCGCGTCGTTGCGGGAAGCGGCCCCGGCCTGTGGGCTTCTTACAGGTGGAGGGTGAAGTGTCCAACGACAGATCGGCCGACCGCCTGAGGGTGGAGGGTCGGCCGGCTTCGCCAGGCGCGGATCGCCAGACGGCGTCGATCGAACGCTTCGCCGGCATCGACGGCGTCATGGCGCGGGCCGCCACGGAGAACTTCCCGGTGGCTCTGCGGGTGCTGCCCCGGCGGGTACGGCGGCACCTCCGGGCCATCTACGGCTATGCCCGGCTGGTCGACAACCTGGGCGACGAGTACCCCGGCGACCGGCCGGCGGCCCTCGACTGGCTCGAGGCCCAGATCGACGACCTCTATGCCGGAGCGCCCCGGCACCCGGTGTTCGTCCAGCTGGCACCCACGGTGGGTGCCTTCGACATCCCCCGCGCTCCCTTCGACGGCCTGCTCGCCGCCAACCGGGTAGACCAGACCAAGACGAGCTACGCCACCTGGGAGGAGTTGCTGGGCTACTGCGAGCTGTCGGCGAACCCCGTCGGCCGGCTCGTCCTCGCCGTCTTCGAGGCCTCCACGCCCCAGCGGCTGGCCGCCTCCGACGCGGTGTGCAGCGGGCTGCAGGTGCTGGAGCACCTCCAGGACATCGGCGAGGACGCCGCCATGGGCCGGATCTACCTGCCGGCCGACGACATGGCGAGGTTCGGTTGCGTGCCCGCCGATCTGCACGCTCCGGCGGCGAGCGAGGGGCTGCGCGAGCTCGTGGCCTTCGAAGCCGGGCGAGCCCGGGAGATGCTGGAGTCCGGCCGGCCGCTCGTCAGGTCGCTGCGCGGGCATGCCCGCCTGGCCATCGCCGGTTTCACCGCGGGGGGTCTCGCCAACCTCGATGCCATCGAGGCGGCCGGTTACGACGTGCTGAGCACCGGCGTGAAAGCCGGCGCCGCCCGCCTGCTGCGCCGCCTCGTGCCGCTGTACGCCGGCGCCGTGCTGCGCCGCCGGGGTGCACCGTGAACACCATCGGCGCCGAGGAGGCCTATCTCCGCTGCGAGGAGATCACCTGGGCGGAGGCCCGGAACTTCGCCTACGGCATCCGGTTGCTGCCGGCGCCGAAACGCCGTGCGATGGCGGCGCTGTACGCCATGGCCCGCAGGATCGACGACGTCGGCGACGGCGACTGGCCCACCGACCGCAAGCTCTCGGCCCTGGAGGACCTCCACGCCTCGATCGACGCGCTCGAGGCGGGCGAGCTGACCGACCCGACCGACCCCGTGCTCGTCGGCCTCGGCCACGCCGCCGACCGGTACCCGATACCCGTCGGAGTCCTGCACGAGATCGTCGAGGGCTGCCAGCAGGACGTCATGGGGGCCACCTACGACAGCATGGACGACACGGTCCGCTACTGCCGGCTGGTGGCCGGCTCGGTCGGCCGGCTCTCACTGGGCGTGTTCGGCATCCGCAACGGTGGACGCTCGAGCGCCGCGGAGGACGCCCCACGCCTCGCCGACGAACTCGGCGTGGCGCTGCAACTCACCAACATGCTGCGCGACATCCGTGAGGACCACGAGATGGGGCGCATCTACCTGCCCCGCCAGGAGCGCGACCGGTTCGGCGTCCAGCCGGGCGAGTGGGCGCCGCCCGAAGGCGTGGCCGGCGTGGTGCGCCACGTGGGGGCCCAGGCGGCGGCGTGGTTCGAGCGGGGGCTGGTGCTGCTCGACCATCTCGACCACCGGAGCCGGGCCTGTACCGCGGCGATGGTGGGCATCTACCGCCGGTTGCTCGATCGCATGATGGCCGACCCCGAACAGCCGATGCACGTGCGGGTGCGGCTGCCCGGTCGGGAGAAGGCGCTCGTGGCGCTGCGCAGCGTGATCGGGCTGCGCCCGTGAACGACCGGCGCCGGCGGATCGTCGTGGTCGGCGGCGGCCTCGCCGGTCTGGCCGCGGCCGTCGAGGCCACCGACAGGGGAGCGGCGGTGACGCTGCTGGAGCGGCGCCCGCGCCTGGGCGGGGCGACGTGGTCGTTCGAGCACCGGGGGATCTCCTTCGACAACGGCCAGCACGTGTTCATGCGCTGCTGCGAGGCGTACCGCTGGTTCCTGGAGCGGATCGGATCGGCCGGCGACGTCCGGCTGCAGCGGCGCCTGGACGTTCCCGTGCTGCGCCCGGGCGGTCCGGTGGGAGCGATCCGGCGCACGGCGGGCCCCGCCCCCCTGCACCTTGCGGCTTCGCTGCTGACCTACCCCCATATGAGCCGCCGCCGCCGGCTCGGCGTCACCCGTGCCGCCCTGGCGCTGCGCCGGCTGGACCCCGACGACACCGAACTGGACCGCACGACCTTCGGGGACTGGCTGATGGCCCGCGGCCAGGATGCCGAGGCCCTCGAGACGTTCTGGGATCTCATCGTGCTGCCCACGGTCAACGTTCCGGCGGCCCAGGCGTCGCTGAAGCTGGCCGCGATGGTGTTCAGGACCGGGCTGTTGACGAGCGCCGGCGCCGGCGACATCGGCTGGTCGCGGGTACCGCTGTCGGTCCTGCACGGCGATGCGGCGCGGCGGACCGTCGAGGCGGGCGGTTCGGTGGTCCGGACAGGCGCCGCCGTGCGGGGTGTGTGCACCGGAACCGGTGGCCGGCCGGTCGTGGAGACCGACGGCGGGCCCATCGAGGCCGATGCCGTCGTCGTGGCGGTGCCGCACGAGGCCGTCGGGGGAATCCTGCCCCCCGGCACCGTGCCCGGCCAGGACGATCTGGGCGATCTGGGCGTCTCGCCGATCGTGAACGTGCATCTCGTCTACGACCGCCCGGTCATGGGACTGCCGATGGCCGCCGGCGTCGGCAGCGATGTGGAGTTCGTGTTCGACCACACCGAGGCCGGCGGGCTCGACGACGGGCGCCAGTGCCTGACGATCTCCCTGTCGGCCGCGACGTCTTACATCGGGCGCCGCTCGGCGGACCTCATCGAACACTTCTCCGCCGAGATGGCGCGCCTGCTGCCGGCGGCGGCTGGAGCCCGGGTCACCGACTCCATCGTCACCCGCGAGCGTGCGGCGACCTTCTTCGGCGCGCCGGGGACGCACCGGTTGCGTGCCGGCCCCCGCACCGCGCTGGCGGGCGTCTTCCTGGCGGGCGCCTGGTGCGACACGGGTTGGCCGGCCACGATGGAAGGTGCGGTTCGCAGCGGTGTCGAAGCGGCGACGCTGGCGGCGGACTTCACCGCCGCGGCCCCGCCGGCGCCGACGGTCGGCGATGACCTCCCGGGGACCCCGGCGGTGGCTGCATGAGGCGCCCGGCGCCCGCGGTGCTGGGCAGAGCCGCCGGCCTCGTGCAACCCGCACTCGCCGCCGCCGTCGATCGCCTGTCGCCCGAACTCGCCGTGCCCGTGCGATATCACTTCGGCTGGACAGAACCCGACGGGACGCCCCTGCCCGGCGCCCGCGGTGGCAAGGGCGTGCGTTCGGCCCTCGCCCTGCTGTCGGCCGAGGCGGCCGGAGCGGAGCCCGAGGTGGGTGTGCCGGGAGGGGTGGCAGTGGAGTTGATCCACAACTACTCCCTCATCCACGACGACATCGTCGACGACGACGCCGAGCGCCGGCACCGGCCCACCGTGTGGAAGGTCTACGGCACCGACAACGCCATCATCATCGGCGACGCCGTCATGTCCCTGGCGTTCGAGACGCTCCTGGCCGAAGGCTCACCGGAGCGGGCGGCAGCCGCCGCAGACCTCGCCGGGGCGAATGCCGCCATGATCAGGGGGCAGTCGTTGGACATGTCGCTGCACGCCCGCGACGCGGTCTCGGTGTCGGACTGCTGGGAGATGATCTCGCTGAAGACCGGCGCCCTGCTGGCTCATGCCAGCGCGGTCGGGGCGATCCTGGCCGGCGCTCCCGGCCCCGTCGTCGCCGCGCTTCGCCGGTTCGGCGACGAGGTGGGTCGCGGCTTCCAGGCGACCGACGACCTGCTCGGAATCTGGGGCGAGCCCGCGGTGACGGGGAAGGCCGCCGGCAACGACCTGCGGGAGCGTAAGAGATCGCTCCCCGTTACCATCGCGCTGAATTCGAACACAGCCGCCGCTGCAGAGCTTGCCCGCATCTACGACGGCGATGACATCGTCGACGATGACATCACCAGAGCGGCGGACCTCATCGAGGAGGTCGGCGGCCGCGCGGTGACCGCCGCTGCGGCGCGCGAGTGCATCAGCCGAGCCTCCGAGGCCCTCGCGTCGGTGGACATCGATGCCGCTGCGGCCGGTGAACTCCGCGACATGGCGGACTTCATCGTGGACCGCGACTACTAGGGAGAGGTCGGCGGATGACGATTGCGAGACAGGCAGCGCGGGCGCTTCCATGGGTCGCCCCGGCGGAGACGGCGGGCGCCCTCGAGCGCGACGCCGCCGACGCATTGAACCGGTCGGTCGAAGCGCTGCTCGGGATGCAGGACCCGGCCGGCTGGTGGAAGGGCGACCTGGAGACCAACGTCGCCATCGAGGCCGAGGATCTCCTGCTGCGCACCTTCCTCGGCATCCTCGACGACGAGACGCTCGCCCTCACCGCCAACTGGATCCGGTCGAAGCAGTGCGCCGACGGGGGATGGTCGTCGCACTACGGCGGGCCGTCCAACCTCTCGCTGGCGGTCGAGGCCTACACCGCGCTGCGCCTCGCCGGAGACAGCCCCGACGCCGACCACATGCGCTCGGCCGCCGAATTCGTGCGTGAGGGCGGCGGCCTGGAGTGTTCCCGGGTGTTCACGCGCATCTGGTTGGCCCTCTTCGGCATGTGGGCATGGGAGGACCTGCCCGCGATACCGCCCGAGTTGATCCTGCTGCCGCGCTGGGTCCCGCTGAACATCTACGACTTCGGTTGCTGGGCCCGGCAGACGATCGTCCCGCTCACCATCGTGAGCACCTACCGCCCGCAGGTGGAGTTGGGATTCTCGCTGGACGAACTGCGCACGGGAGAGGTGCCGCCCGAGCGGCGGCAGCAGTCGGTGCGCACACCCGCCGGGTTGTTCCAACGGTTCGACAAGGTGCTGCACAAGTACCACCGGCGGCCGCTGTGGCGCCTGCGCGAGATGTCCATGAAGCTCGCCGAGCAGTGGATCATCCGCCGCCAGGAGGCCGACGGATGCTGGGGCGGGATCCAGCCCCCCTGGGTGTACTCGATCATCGCCCTGCACCTGCGGGGCTACGCGCTGGACCATCCGATCATGGCCCGCGCGCTGTCGGGTTTCGACACCTTCGAAGTCCGCGAGGGGGACATGCGCTGGATGGAGTGCTGCCAATCGCCGGTCTGGGACACGGCGCTGGCAGTGGTGGCGCTGGGCGACGCGGGTCTGCGTCGCGACGACCCGGCCATGGTGGCCGCGGCGGACTGGTTGCTGGACGAGGAGGTGCAGGTGCGCGGCGACTGGGCGGCCCGCCGGCCCGAACTCGCTCCGGGAGGCTGGGCGTTCGAGTTCCACAACGACAACTACCCCGACCTCGATGACACCGCCGAGGTGGTCCTGGCGCTGGGTCACGCCGAGGCGTCGGACCCCGACCGAGCCACCGGAGCCATCGCTCGAGCCGTCGCCTGGGCCGAGGGCATGCAGTCCACCGACGGCGGCTACGCCGCGTTCGACGCCGACAACGTGCGGCGGCTGTGCGAGCAGTTGCCGTTCTGCGACTTCGGCGAGGTGATCGACCCTCCCAGCGCCGACGTCACGGCGCACGTCGTGGAGATGCTGTGCTGGGTCCGTGCTCACACCGACATACCGGTCGATGTGCGGCGGCTGCGGCGCGCCGTCGACTGGCTCTGGCTCAACCAGGAGTCCGACGGCTCGTGGTTCGGGCGCTGGGGAGTGAACCACCTGTACGGGCTGGGGGCCGTGCTGCCGGCGCTGCGCGCCATCGGCGTGCCCCCCAGCGACCGGCGCATCCGCCGAGCCGTGCGCTGGCTGCACGCCACGCAAGGCCCCGACGGCGGGTGGGGCGAGGATCTGCGCTCCTACGAGTCCGACAGTTGGCGCGGTCGGGGCGACCCCACCGCCTCCCAGACCGCCTGGGCACTGCTGGCGCTCATGGCGGCCGACGACTTCGGCGAACCGACCCGCCGCGGGGCCGAGTGGCTTGCCCGCAACTGCAGCGACGACGGCAGGTGGGACGAGCCGGAGTACACCGGGACCGGCTTCCAGGGCTACTTCTACATCAACTACCACCTCTACCGGCAGATATTCCCGACGATGGCGCTGGGCCGCTACCTGCGTGCCACCGTCGGTGAGGGGCCCTCGGAGTGAGCCTCGAACTCTGGTGCCCGCTGCGCCTCGAGGCGGCCGCGGCGCGGCGCGGCGTCGCGGGCGGCGTCGTGGTGCGGACCGGCATGGGGCCGCGGCGGGCCGCCGCCTTCGCCTCGCGGCGAACGGCCGCCGCGCATCCGGCCGCCGGCGCGGTCGTTCTGGGTCTCGCCGGCGCGCTCAACGACGACCTGGCGCCGGGTGACGTGCTCGTGGCCGATGCCGTCCGCGGTCCCGGAGCGGACCGCTCGGCCGGAGGTCCGGCGGCCGAGGCCGCCGTCGCCGGGCTGCAGGCGGCGGGAATCGACGTGGTGCGCGGCCCCGTGCGCTCCGTCGCCCATGCCGTGCGCGGCGCCGAGCGCGCCCGGCTCGCCGCCGACGGCACTCTGGCCGCCGACATGGAATCCTGGTGGTTGCTCGCCGCCGAGCCGCCGCCGGGGGCGGTCATCAGGGTGATCTGTGACACTCCCAGCGCCGAGTTGGTGTCACCTTGGCTACCGTTGCGGCTGCGCCGTGGCCTGGCGGTGCTCTCCCGGATCGCCGCAGCGCTGGACTCCCCGGGTCGCCGGCCCGGGCCCGACCGTCGTCGAACGCTGGAGACAACAGCGTCTGGAGGTAATCGCTGATGGGAATCCCACTCCGCCAGGCCGCCCGGGTCGGCCTGTACATGGCCTCCAACAAGCTGCGCGGCCGCACCAAGTTCCCGCTCATCGTGGAGATGGAGCCGCTGTTCGCCTGCAACCTGGAGTGTCCGGGATGCGGCAAGATCCAGCACCCCACCGAGATCCTGCGCAAGCGGCTCACCGTGTCCGAATGCGTCGGGGCTATGGAGGAGTGCGGGGCGCCGATGGTGTCCATCGCCGGAGGCGAGCCGCTGCTGCACCCCCAGATCGCCGAGATCGTCGAGGCGCTGCTGGAGCGCAAGCGGTTCGTCTACCTCTGCACCAACGGCGTGCTGCTGCGGCGGAAGATGGACCAGTTCAAGCCCTCTCCCTACTTCTCCTGGGCGGTCCACGTGGACGGTCTGCGCGAGCGCCACGACATCGCCGTGGCCCGCGAGGGCGTCTTCGACGAGGTTGTCGAGGCGATCCGGGAGGCCAAGAGGCGAGGATTCCGGGTCACCACCAACAGCACCTTCTTCAACACCGACACGCCGGAGTCGGTGAGGGGTGTCCTGGACTTCCTCAACGACGACCTGGAGGTCGACTCGGTGATGATCTCGCCGGGCTACGCCTACGAGAAGGCCCCCGACCAGGAGCACTTCCTGCAGGTCGAGGAGACGAGGAAGCTCTTCCGGGAGAGCTTCGCCGACGGGCGGCGCAAGAAGTGGCGACTCAACCACTCGCCGCTGTTCCTCGACTTCCTGGAGGGCAAGGCCGACTTCCAGTGCACGCCGTGGGGGATCCCCAGCTACTCGGTGTTCGGCTGGCAGCGGCCCTGCTACCTCATGGCCGACGGCTACGCCGAGACCTACCGCGAGTTGATCGAGATGACCGACTGGGAGCAGTACGGTCGCGGGCGCGATGAGCGGTGCTCGAGCTGCATGGCGCACTGCGGCTACGAGCCCTCGGCGGTGATCGCCACCGCGGGCTCGCTTCGCCAGTCACTCCGAGCGCTCGTCGCCGGCTGACGGCCGGCGCGTCCGGGCGGTTGGTCGGCGCCCGCACCTCGTCGGCAACCGGGAACCATCCCTCCGGCCTAACCTCAAATCCGTGCGTAGCCGCTTCGTCGTCGCGGCAGTCCTGACGGTGACGGTCCTGATGGCCGCGGCGTGCTCCATCGACCTTCTTGGGCCGCCCCCGACCGATGACACGACGGGGACCACCGTGCTCGACGTGGTTCCCCGGACGACGACAACCTCGGCGCAGGTGCCCCTCGCGCTCACGCCACCCCCGGCCGACGAGGGGCCCGAACCCGTGCGGATCGGTGTGGCCATGGCACTCAGCGGTCGCACGGCGTCCCACGACGGACCGGTGCTCGACACGCTCCAGTACGCGGTGCGCCAGGTCAATGCGTCCGGGGGCCTGCAGGGACGGCCCCTGGAACTGGTGATCATCAACTCCCGCTCGGAACTCAACGGGGGGTACCAGGCGGCTCGACGCCTCACCGACAGGGGTCTCCCGGTGATCTTCGCCACCTGCGACCCCTTCTTCAACCGCCCGATCCGGGAAGTGGCGGCCGCCGCCGGCGTGCTCGTGATCGTGCCGTGCGGTTCGGAGCCCACGGTTGGTGGTTTCGGCAGCCAACCCCTGGTGTTCTCCGCCGGTACATCGGCGGCGGGCTACGGGCGGGCGATCGCCGAGTACGCCATCGACGCCGGGCTCCTGTCCGTGGTGACCGCCGTGGAGCGCGACGACGGCGAGGCGGTCGAGATCTGCGACCACTTCAACAGCCGGTTCACCGAACTGGGCGGCACGGTCGGCTTCTCGTTCGCCTTCGACCGGTTCTGGATCGACGCGCAGCCCGTCGTCGGGGAGGACGCAACCGCCCTGGCCCTCTCACCGATGACCGCCTACCCGACGGCGGTGGTGTGTGCAGCCGTCGGTGGCTACGGTCGGGAGTTCTTCCGGACCATGAGATCTGCGGGAGTCGACTCGCTGGTCCTGGCGCCGGCCGCCCTGGACGGCGCGGCCTGGCGATACGGCATCGCAGGGTCCGAACGCCTGGTGGTCGTCACCGACGCCTCGACATTCGGTGACGACCCCAGCAACCAGGTGAACGCCTACTTCGCCTCACTCATCACCGGCGACCTCCGCCGCGGCGGCGACACCGACGGGCCGGCCGCCGCCGACGGCGAGCCTCAGGTGGTCGTGGAGGACCGGGTCGGCTGGGGCATCACCGGGGCCGAGGCTCTCTGGGTCTTCATCCGGGCGGCCCAGCGGACCGGGAGCCTCGACCCGGGCGTCCTGGCGGCGGACATCGGGCGCTTCGACGGGGTCGAACTCTGGATGGACTCGGCCACCTTCGGGCCCGCCCAGCACTATCCCAGCGGGCGTGCACTGCGGGTCATCCGCCACGACGGCGATGCCAGCCGGCTGGTGGAGGTGCGCGTTCCCTCCGATCCGTAGCCGCTCAGTAGCCGAGCGCCACCTCCACCGGGCCGAGGAGTGCCTCGCCCGCCCCGTAGCGCCGCACGTTCTCGGTGACCCGGCGGTCCAGCAACTCCAGCCCCATCTCCGGTGTGTTGCCGACATGGGGTGTGATGATGCAATTCGGCAGGTCCCACAGGGCGTGGCCGTCCGGCAGCGGCTCCGGATCGGTGACGTCCAGTCCCGCCCCCGCGATGGCGCCCGAGCGGAGTGCCTCGACGAGAGCGTCGGTGACGATGTGCTCACCGCGAGCCACGTTCACCAACCAGCAGTGGTCCGGCATCGCGTCGAACGCGGCGGCGTCGATGATTCCCCGCGTCTCGGCCGTCAGCGCCAGGGCCACGACGACGGCATCCGCTCCGGTGAGTGCCGCGGTCAGTGCGCCGGGACCCACGACGTTCGCCCCGCGCATCGGGGCCGGGTGGCGGCGCAGCACCGTGATGTCACAGTCGAACGGTTCCAGCAGTTTCAGCAATTCGGTGGTGATGCCGCCGCCGCCGAGAATCGTGACGCTGGCACCGCGCAGGTTCCGCCCTTCGGGGCCCAGCCAACTCCGCGCCGGCAGGTACGTGGTGAGGCCGCGCATGCCGGCCAGCAGCATGCTCAGCGCCATCTCGGCGACGGGCTCGGCGTAGACGCCCTTGCCGCACGTCCAGAGGCGCTCGGTGTCCAGGAACGCGACGTACGGCTCGATGCCCGCGTAGGGCAGCTGGATCCAGCGCAGCTGGGGTGCGGCATCGAGGATCGGCCCCAGCAGGTGGGGGTTCTCCGGGTCGGCCCAGATCAGCCCCTCCGCTTCACGTGCCGGCACGACGTTGCCGCCGCCGGCGGTGACTGCGGCCGCCAGAGAGGTGCGTCGCCAGCAGTCCGGTTCCACGGCCACGGTGGGTTGGCGGGTCATCGTCGTTCCTCCGGTCGTGTCGTCGTGCGTGTCATGCCGATCATCCCCGTCCTCTTCCTCGCTCGTGTCATTCCGGCGAAGGCCGGAATCCACCTCGTGGAGGCACCACGTGCACTTGCAGCCGGCGGTCCGGCGGGTTCTCCTCCACCTCCCGAGACCACCGGTCGCCAAGGCTAGATTGCGAGTCCTGTCGCGAGTTGGGAGGGTGAATGAAGGTACCGCTGACCGTCCGTGACTTCATCGACCGCGCCGCGCTGGTCTATCCCGACCGTGAGGCCCTGATCGACGAGCCGGACCAGCCGGCGCCGAGTTGGGGGACGCTGACGTACGGCGAGGTGGCGGCGCGCACCCGCGCTCTGGCCTGCGCGCTCGACGGCCTGGGTGTCGGGGAGGGCGAGCGGGTGGCGATCGTGTCCCACAACGCCGCCCGCCTGGCGACGGTGATGCTGGGGGCCAGCGCGGCGGGCCGCATCTCGGTGCCGGTGAACTTCCGCCTCAACGCCGCGGAGGTCGACTACATCATCGCCCACTGCGGTGCCCGGCTGCTGCTGATCGACCCCGAAGTGGCCGACGACCTCGCCGGTGTGGACTGCGAGCACCGCTTCGTCCTCGGTCCCGAGGCCGACGCTGTCCTCTTCGCCGAGACCGGTGCCGAGCCGCGCCCCTGGGAGCCGGACGAGGACGCCACCGCCGCCATCAACTACACCAGCGGCACCACGGCGCGGCCCAAAGGCGTGCAGGTCACGCATCGCACGCTGTGGCTCAACGCGGTCACGTTCGGCTGGAGCGCCGGGGTGCGCGACCGCGACGTCTACCTGCACACCCTGCCCATGTTCCACTGCAACGGCTGGGGGATGCCGTACACCCTCACCGGGGCGGGCGCCACCCAGGTGGTGATCCGCAAGATCGACGGCGCCGAGATCCTGCGGCGCATCGAGCGTCACGGCGTCACCTACCTGTGCGGGGCGCCCGCAGTGGTCGCCGCGGTCCTGGCGGCCGCCGAGGACTGGCCGGGACCCATCCCCGGCTCGGGCACCGTGCGCATGACGGTGGCGGGTGCGCCCCCGCCGACGCGCACCATCGAGCGCATGGAGACCGATCTGGGCTGGGAGTGCATGCAGCTCTACGGGCTCACCGAGACGGCGCCCTACCTCACGATGAACCGGGTGCGCCCCGAATGGGACGACCTGACACCCGCCGAGCGGGCCGAGCGGCTGGTGCGCCAGGGCGCGCCGGCGCTGGGCATCCGCCTGCGCGTCTCGCCCGACGGCGAGGTGGAGGCCCGGGGCAACCACGTCATGGAGGGCTACTGGGAGCAGCCCGAGACCACCGCCGAGGCACTCGCCGGCGGCTGGTTCCACACCGGCGACGGCGGCTACCTGGACGGCGACGGGTACCTGGTGCTGACCGACCGGCGCAAGGACGTGATCATCAGCGGCGGCGAGAACGTCTCCTCGATCGAGGTGGAGGACTGCCTGTTCGCCCACCCCGCCGTCGCCGAGGTGGCGGTGATCGGCGTCCCCCACGAGCGCTGGGGCGAGACCCCAAAGGCCCTGGTGGTGCTTTCCCCCGGGGCCGAGGCCACCGAGCAGGAGTTGATCGACCACTGCCGGGAACACCTGGCGCACTACAAGTGCCCCACCTCGGTGGAGTTCCGCGACGCCCTGTTCCGCACCGCCACGGGCAAGCTCCAGAAGTACAAGCTCCGCGCCCCCTACTGGGCCGACCAAGAGCGCGCCATCTGAGCCATTCGTCGTCGCCGCGGCCTGCGAGTCATCGGGCGGCCGCGCGCTGCACGGCGGCGACGAGAGTCCGGGGAGAAGGCTCGGTCTCGGCACGGGCGTCCGGTCGGGGGGCGGGGTGCCGTTTGCTCCTTCGGCGCGGGCGCAAGGCGTCGCAAGTCGGCCCCCCGACCCCCTCCCGGCCGTGTCGGCGCGTGCCCGGTGGCGCCTGATTCACACAGTTCTCTGTATCGTGCCAGCGGCGGGGGTGCCGGCCATCGGTCGCCCGGCGGCCCCCGGGATCAGCGGTGATCTTTTCTGCTTCCCTCATCCGCCATCGCCGACGGGTCTCGTCGGCTGCACGCAAGGAGAAAAACGATGGTCTACAGGGCCGAGTACATATGGGTGGACGGATCGGTGCCCACCGCCGAGGTGCGATCCAAGACGAGGGTCCTCGCCGACGGTGAGGAACCCGGGATCTGGGGCTTCGACGGCTCCAGCACCAACCAGGCGGAGGGCAGCGACTCCGACGTCGTGCTGAAGCCGGTCTTCACCTGCCCCGACCCGCTGCGCGGCGGCGACAACGTGTTGGTGATGAACGAGACGCTCCTGCCCCAGACGATGGAGCCGCATCCCACCAACATGCGGGCGAAGACCCGCGCCGTCCTCGACAAGTACGGTGACCAGGACTTCTGGTTCGGCCTCGAGCAGGAATACACCATGCTGGATCCGGTCACGAAGTGGCCGTCGGGCTTCCCGCCCAACGGTTTCCCCGGCCCGCAGGGTCCGTACTACTGCGGCGTGGGCGCGCTGCGCATCCACGGGCGCGAGGTCGTCGAGCAGCACACGGATTGGTGCATCGCGGCCGAACTCGCCATCTCCGGAACCAACGCCGAGGTGATGCCGGGGCAGTGGGAGTTCCAGATCGGCCCGGCGGATCCACTCGCCGTGGGCGATCACATCTGGGTGGCCCGCTACCTGCTGTACCGCGCCGGTGAGGACCACGAGATCGAGGTCAGCCTGGCGGCCAAGCCGATGCAGGGCGACTGGAACGGTGCGGGCATGCACACCAACGTGTCCACCGCGTCCATGCGCCGGAAATACGAGGCCGTGGTGGCCGCCGCCGAGGCGCTGGGCGCCGCCGGCAAGCCCGAGGAGCACATCGCGGGCTACGGCGACGGCATCGAACTCCGCCTCACCGGCGCGCACGAGACCGAGCGCTATGACACCTACAGCTACGGCGTGTCGGATCGGGGCGCCTCGGTGCGCATCCCCTGGCAGGTGCACCAGGACGGGCACGGCTACATCGAGGATCGCCGGCCGAACGCCAATGCCGACCCCTACGTGGTGACCAGGCTGCTGGTCCAGACGATCGGTGAGGCTCTGGCCTGACGAACCCCGCCCCGGCGCGCCCGGCCCCCGCCCCCGGGGTTGTTGGGCGTCCGGTCGGGGGCGGCGGTGGCCGTTTGCTCCTTCGGCGCGGGCGCAAGGCGTCGCAAGCCGGCCCCCGGCGCCCCCTCCCTGGGTTGTTGGGCGCCCGCGGTGGCGGTCAGCGGCGGATTCTGAGGGGTTTGGAGACCTCGGCGAAGAAGTCGTTGCCCTTGTCGTCGATGACGATGAAGGCCGGGAAGTCCTCCACGGCGATGCGCCAGACGGCCTCCATACCCAGGTCGGCGTGGTCCAACACCTCGACGGCGCGGATGGAGTCGGCGGCGAGGCGGGCGCCGGGGCCGCCGATGGAGCCCAGGTAGAAGCCGCCGTGGGCGGCGCAGGCGTCCACCACGGCGCGTGAGCGATTGCCCTTCGCCAGCATGATGAGGCTGCCTCCGGCTGCCTGGAACTGCTCGACGTAGCTGTCCATGCGTCCCGCGGTGGTGGGGCCGAAGGAGCCCGAGGCGTAGCCCTCGGGCGTCTTGGCGGGCCCGGCGTAGTACACCGGGTAGCGGCGCAGGTAGTTCGGCATCTCGCCGCCGGCGTCCAGCGCCGCCTTGATGCGGGCGTGGGCCGCGTCGCGGGCCACGACGAGCGTGCCGGTGAGCGACACCCGGGTCTTGACGGGGTGGGCCGAGAGGGCCGCCCGCACCTCGTCCAAGGGGCGGTTCAGGTCGATCGCCACGGTCTTTGCCGACAGGCTCTCGTCGGTCGTCTCGGGCAGGAAGCGGGCCGGGTCGGTCTCGAGCGCCTCGAGGAACACGCCGCCGGCGTCGATCTTCCCCAGCACCTGGCGGTCGGCCGAGCACGAAACGGCGATGGCCACCGGGCAGGAGGCGGCGTGGCGGGCCAGGCGCACCACCCGCACGTCGTGGCAGAAGTACTTGCCGCCGAACTGCGCGCCGATGCCGAATTGGCTGGTCAGTTCCAGGATGCGCTCCTCCCAGCCGACATCCCGGAAGGCCCGGCCGCCGGGCGAGCCGTCCTTGGGGAGGTGATCCAGGTAGCGGGCGGAGGCCAGCTTGGCCACCTGTAGCGCGTACTCCGCGGAGGTGCCGCCGATGACCACCGCCAGGTGGTACGGCGGGCAGGCGGCGGTTCCGATCCTGCGCAACTCGGCGTCGAGGAAGTCCAGGAGGCTGTCGGGGTTGAGCACGGCCCGGGTCTGCTGGTAGAGGAAGCTCTTGTTGGCCGACCCGCCGCCCTTGGCGATGAACAGGAACTTGTACTCCTCGCCGGGGACTGCCTCGATGCTGATCTCCGCGGGAAGGTTGCTGCCCGTGTTCTGCTCGCTGAACATGTCGAGGGGGGCGAGTTGCGAGTAGCGCAGGTTCGACGTCTGGTAGGTGTCGAAGACCCCCCGCGAGATGGCGACCCGGTCGTCGCCGGCGGTGAGGACCTGCTGGCCCTTGCGGGCCTTGATGATGGCGGTGCCGGTGTCCTGGCAGCCCGGCAGCACCCCGCCGGCGGCGATGTTGGCGTTGCGCAGCAACTCGGTCGCCACGAAGCGGTCGTTGGCGGAGGCCTCAGGGTCGTCGAGGATGTTCCGCAGCTGCTGCAGGTGCCCGGGACGCAGCAGGTGGGCCATGTCGCGCATGGCCTCGGCGGTCAGCAACCGGATGGCCTCGTCGTCGACCTCCAGGAAACTCCGCCCGGCGGCGCTGACCGGCCGCACGCCCTCGGTGGTCAGGAGCCGGAATGGAAGGTCGTCGCTGCCGGTCGGAAGTGTGTCCTCGTAGACGAAATCCATAGCGGGCCCTCGTCGCTCCGGGGGTTGCCGGCTGTCCGGGCGGCGCTGCCGGTGGCGCTCCGGCGGCCTCGAAATGGCCGCCTTCGCCGGCCCCGACATCCCCGCCCTCGAGGGTCAACGGTACCCGGTGAACGGGTGGTTCCTCAGCCCTCCGCGGGCGTGCCGGCGTAGGGGGCCGGGTCGTCCCGGGTGGGGATGGTGGGCTTGCTCCAACTCATGGCCCTCGCCAGCCCGCTGGTGACTGTCCGCCATGCCTTCGGCCTCCACCCCTCCGCCGAGCCGAGCACCTCGAGAGAGTGGTTCAGATGAACGATGGCGGGCAGGCGCTCCAGCCCGAGCCCGCGCACCATCTCGCGGTCGGGATCGGCGAAGGTCAGGAACCGGTCTGCCCACGTGCCCAGGAACTGCCGTGCCTGGTCGCCGGTCCCGCACACCAACCAGCCCACCCGGCAGTCGGCCCCGGAGAAGTTGCCCATGACACGGCCGGCCGTCGGCAGGATCCAGCTGCTCTCGTAGGTGAAGGGGTCGAGCGCCACGACGACGAGGTGGAACGTCGTGACCCATTCCTCCACGGGGCGGGGCTTGCCCGTCAGCGGTTCCAGGATCAGATCGGGCGGGGGTGCGGTTGCCACGGTCTCCGAAGCTAGCGCCCCTCAGCGGGTTCCCGGCGCCTACCGCGCGGTGCCCTGGGAGCACGCGAGCGCGTGCCCGTCCCGTCCGCGACACTGCCGGGGTGCGCGACGTGATGGTCCCAGCCGGTCACCAGGCCACGGCCGCCTCGCCTGGCCCCCCGGATGCGGGTGCGCGAATCCAGGACGCGCTGCTGGCGTGGGCGCAGCGGGGACTGCGAGACCTGCCCTGGCGGCGGACCCGCGATCCGTGGCGAGTCCTGGTGGCCGAGGTGATGTTGCAACAGACCGGCGTCTCCCGGGTCATCGATCGCTACGAGCGCTTCTGCCACCGGTTCCCGACGCCGGAGTCCTGCGCGGCCGCGCCGGCCGGCGATGTCATTGAGGCATGGAGTGGTCTGGGCTACAACCGCCGGGCGCTGCACCTGCATGCCGCGGCGTGCCGGATCACGGCTGACGGTGGCGACTTCCCTCGCAGCGTCGAGGGCTTGGTCGCATTGCCGGGTGTGGGGCCGTACACCGCTCGGGCCGTGCTGGTCTTCGCCTTCGAGCAGCACGCCGCTGTCGTCGACACCAACGTGGGTCGGCTGCTGGCACGCCTGGGAGGGAGGCGGCTGTCGCGGCCCGAGGCGCAGGCCCTCGCCGACCGGCTTGTGCCCAAGGGGAATGCCTGGCTCTGGAACCAGGCGTTGTTCGACCTCGGAGCCGGCGTCTGCAGCCGCCGCGCTCCGGCCTGCGGTCGCTGCCCGCTACGGGAGGGCTGCGCCTGGCGGGGAGACGGTCCCGATCCGGCCGACGGCTCGGCGGGAGTGAGCGTCGCCCAGTCCCGCTTCGAGGGATCCGACCGCCAGGGCCGGGGACGCCTCGTGGAGGTGCTGCGCGCCGGCCCGCAGCCCGCGGCGGCGGCACCGCGGCTCATGGGTCTCGAGGCCGACGCGCCGCGGGCACGCCGGATCGTCCGGTCCCTGCAGCACGACGGACTCGTCGTCGAGCGCGACGGCGTGCTGCGATTGCCGGACGCGTAGCGCCGGCGGCACCGTCACCGGTGCGGCCGGTCCGCTTCAGGCGATGCTGCCCCGGAACGGCGTCATGCCCTCCACACCGAGGTCGATGCGCAGCAGGCGCCCGTCCATGGGAGCATCGGCGGTCACCTCGGTGATGTCGCCGAAGTCGGTGACCCACATGTCGGTGCCGTCGAAGCAGCAGTTCAGCGGAACGTGGGGGCACTCCAGGTAGTCCAGGTAGGTGCCGTCGGGGGCGATGACGTCGATGACGCCGGCCATGAACGCCGTGATCCAGTAGTTGCCTTCGGCGTCCAGCTTGAAGCCGTCGGGGATGTGGCCCTCGGGGAGTGTGCAGATGTGCTCGATGGTGCCGTCGGGGCGGAAGCGGTTGACGTCCAGCGTGTAGGACTCGACCCAGACGACGCTGCCGTCGGGATCCACCGCGCACCCGTTGGTGTAGACGGGTTCCAACTCCACCAGTACCCGCCCGGTGCCGTCGGGGAAGATCTCGAAGATGCGGCTGGGGTCGGGCTTGTTCTCCTGGTCCCACTCGCCGGAGTCCGTGAAGTACAGCGAGCCGTTCGGCCCGAAGGCCAGGTCGTTGGGGGCGTTGAGCGCCACGCCCTCGATCTCGGTGGCCACGTAGCTGACGGTGCCGTCGGGCTTTATCCGCTGGATCGACGGCGTCACCTGGTCGCGGGCCTTCCACGCTCCGACCGTTCCGCCGTTCTGGGTGACGTAGACGTCCCCGTCGCTGCCGACGATGCAGGCGTTCGTGCCGCCCCCGCAGTAGCCGTAGAGCGAGACCCCCTTGCCCTCTTCCCAGACCTTGACGTCGCTGGTGTACGTCTCGACGAACACCACCCGCCCGTCGGGCAGCATGTCGGGGCCCTCGGGGTGGCCCAGACCCCCCGCCATCACCTCGATCGGTCGCTGCATGACTCCTCCTTCCGGTTCAGGCTCCCATGGCGTGGTAGCCGCCGTCCACGTGCAGCATCTCGCCGGTGGTGGCTCCCAGCCAATCCGACAGCAGCAGAACGCAGGCCCGGGCGACCGGGTCCGCGTTGCCCACGTCCCAGCCCAGCGGGGCGCGCTGCGTCCAGGCGTCCTCGAAGGCGGCGAAGCCGGGGATGGAGCGGGCGGCCATCGTCCGGATCGGGCCCGCCGCCACGAGGTTGACCCTTATGCCGCGCGGCCCGAGGTCGCGGGCCAGGTAGCGGGCCACCGACTCCAGGGCCGCCTTCGAGACGCCCATCCAGTCGTAGACCGGCCACGCCACGGTTGCGTCGAAGTCCAGCGCCACCAGGGAGCCGCCGGAGTCCATGAGCGGCGCCACGGCATCGGCCAGGGCCTTGAGGGAGTACGCGGAGACCTCGAGCGCGACCGACACATCCTCCCAGCCGGCGGCCATGAAGTCGCCGCCCAGGCACACCTGCGGGGCGAACCCGATGGCGTGCAGGGCGCCGTCCACCCCGCCCCAGCGTTCGGTCAGCGCCTCGCGCACGGCGGTGATGTGTTCGGGCTGCGTGACGTCGAGCTCCAGCACCTCCGGGGTGGGATCCAGCTTCCGGGCGGTGCGCTCGGTGAGGCGCAGGCCGCGCCCTGCGCCGGTCAGAATCAGGTCCGCACCCTCTGCCGACGCCAGGCGAGCGACGGCGAACGCGAGGGAGGCATCGGTCAGCACGCCGGTGATCAGCAGGCGCTTGCCGGACAAGAGGCCCATCGGTGTCAAGCTACCCTAGGCCCCATGCGCATCGGTGTTCTGGGCGGAACGGGCCCAGCCGGGAAGGGCCTCGCCGTCCGGCTGGCAAGTGTTGGTTTCGAGGTGATCCTGGGATCGCGGTCGAAGTATCGGGCCATGGAGGCACGCGACAAGCTCGTCGCCGTCTGGCCCGACCGGGACCTCCTGATCGGCTCGGCCGACAACGAGGGTGCCGCCGACTGTGATCTGGTGGTGCTGGCGACTCCCTGGGACGCCGCAGCGGCGACGGTGCAGTCCGTCGAGCCGCACCTGCGGGGCAAGGTCGTGATCTCGATGTGCAACGCCCTGGCCCGCGTCGCGCACGAGTTCCAGCCGCTCGTCCCCCCGCGCGGTTCGGTTGCGGCGAGCATCCAGGCCGCCATACCCAAGGCCAAGGTGGCGGCCGCGCTGCACCATGTCCCGGCCCGGGAGCTCGGCGAGATCGATGCGCACGTGGATTCCGACGTGCTGATCTGCTCGGACCATCCCGGCGCCACCGACGCCACCGCCGAGATCGTCGCCAAGATCCCCGACCTGCGGCCGCTGGACGCCGGAGAGTTGTCCAACGCGGCCCCCATCGAGGCGTTCGCCGCCGTCCTGTTGCAGTTGAACCATCGCTACAAGACCCGGGTGGCATTGCGCTTCACGGGTCTGAACGAGGAGTGACCGCCCGCCGGTCGGCCAAGAGGACGCGGCAGGCGGAGGGCGCGGCGCAGCCCATGCGGATCTACGACACGGTCGCCGGGGAGGTCGTGCCCTTCGAGGTCGGCCCGATCGTGACCATGTACACGTGCGGCATCACGCCGTACGACGCCACGCACCTCGGTCATGCCGCCACCTACCTCACCTACGACGTCTTGCAGCGGCGACTGCGCGACAAGGGCCACGAGACCCGCTGCGTGCGCAACGTGACCGACGTCGACGACGACATCCTCCGCAAGGCCCGCTCGCTGGGTGTGCACTACCTGGACCTGGCGGCCGCGGAGGTGGCCCGGTTCGACTCCGACATGGCCGCACTCGGCATGCTGGCCTGCTGGAGCGAGCCGCGCGCGACGTCCGCCATCGCCGACATCCGCGGGTTCATCGGCATGGTCCTGGATCGAGGCCACGCGTACGTGGCCGGGGGAGCGGTCTACTTCGAGGTGGCCACCTTCGACGGTTTCGGCGAGTTGAGCAAGCTGGACCGCTCGGAGATGCTCGCCCTCGCCGCCGAGCGGGGCGGCAACCCCGACGACCCGGCGAAGCGCGATCCGCTGGACTTCGTGCTCTGGCAGCCGTCCGCTCCCGACGAACCCTCGTGGGGGTCGTTGTGGGGTCCCGGCAGGCCGGGCTGGCACATCGAGTGCTCCACGCTGGCCATGCGCGAGCTGGACACCACGATCGACCTGCACGGGGGCGGCTCTGATCTCATCTTCCCGCACCACGAGTGCGAGCGGGCGCAGTCCACCGCCGCCACCGGCGAGCCCTTCGCCCGCCACTGGATGCACCAGGCCATGGTCCGCATGGACGGCGAGAAGATGTCCAAGTCGCTGGGCAATCTCGTCTTCGTGAGCGACCTGTTGAAGGAGTACGACCCCCGTGCCGTGCGCCTGGCCGTGCTCTCGCACCACTACAGGGACTCCTGGGAATGGCACCCGTCGATCATGGTCACTGCCGCCGAGCGCCTGGAGCGCTGGCAGGTGGCCGCCCACGGCGACGGACCCCTGGCCGATGTGCGGGACGCGCTCGACGCCGACCTGGACACCCCGGCGGCGCTGGGGTACATCGATGCCGCCGCCGGCGGCGGCCAGGGCGTCGCCGCGTCCGCCATGCTCCTCGGCGTGGATCTGCGCACCGAGACGTCCCCGCTCGGGGACCACGGAGATCCAGCTGCGAGGTGCGGCCCCTCCGGCGCCCCCCGGTAGCGTTCCCTCCATGGTCCGGGTGCTGTTGCCCGACGGCTCGGCGCGCGAACTCCCCGACGGTGCCACGGCGGCGAACCTGGCCGCCTCGATCGGTCGGAGGCTGGCGCGCGACGCCGTCATCGCCGTCATCGACGGCGCCGAGGTCGACCTCGATGCCCCGCTGCCCGACGGGGCCGCTGTCGAGATCGTGACCGCCGCCAGCGAGCGTGGCCTGCACACCCTGCGCCACTCCACGGCGCACGTGCTGGCGCAGGCCGTCCTGGGTCTGTACCCGGGAGCCACCTTCGCCATCGGCCCGCCGGTGGCCGACGGCTTCTACTACGACTTCGAGCTGCCCGGCGGTGCCACCTTCAGCGACGCCGACCTGGAGCGGATCACCGAGCGGATGCGGCAGATCGTCGCCGCGGACCAGGCTTTCGTGCGCCGGGAGGTCGACACGGATGAGGCCTTGGGGGTCTTCGCCGATCACCCGTACAAGCGGGAGATCATCGAACGGGTGAGCAGCGCGGCCGATGCCGGCGGCGACGGCGATGACGCCGACCTGGCGGGCGAGGCCGGGGCCGGAGGCGTCGTGAGCTGCTACACCAACGGCGACGACTTCGTGGACCTCTGCCTGGGCCCGCACGTGCCCTCCACCGGTCGCCTGGGGCATTTCGCCCTGCAGCGCGTGGCGGGCGCCTACTGGCGCGGTGACAGTGATCGCCCCATGCTGCAGCGTATATACGGCACGGCCTGGGCGTCGGCCGCGGACCTGAAGTCCCACCTGCATCGCCTCGCCGAGGCGGCCCGGCGCGATCACCGGCGCCTGGCCCGCGAGCTCGACCTGGTGTCCTGGCCCGAGGAACTCGGCCCGGGCCTCGCCGTGTGGCACCCCAAGGGGGCGCTGGTGCGGCACCTCATGGAGGACTACAGCCGCCGCCGGCACACCGAGGGCGGCTACCAGTTCGTGTACACCCCGCACCTCGCCAAGTCCAACCTCTGGGAGACCAGCGGCCACCTGGACTTCTACGCCGAGAGCATGTACCCCCCGATGGAGCTGGACGGCGCCGCCTACTACCCCAAGCCCATGAACTGCCCGTTCCACGTGATGATCTACCGGTCCGGCCAGCGCTCCTACCGGGACCTGCCGCTGCGGCTGTTCGAGTTAGGGGCCGTCTACCGCTACGAGCTGTCCGGCGCCGTCCACGGGTTGTTGCGGTCGCGGGGGTTCACGCAGGACGACAGTCACATCTTCGCCACCCCCGATCAGGTGCCGTCGGAGTTGGCCTCCCTGCTGGACTTCGTGCTCTCGGTTCTGAGGGCCTTCGGATTCGACGACTTCCAGGCCAAGCTCTCGACGCGGCCGCCGCGCAAGGCGGTCGGATCCGTCGAGATGTGGGATCTGGCTACCGAAGGTCTGCGTGCCGCCCTGGAATCCGCCGGGCTGGACTATGTCACCGACCCCGGCGGCGGCGCCTTCTACGGTCCGAAGATCGACGTCGACGTCACCGACGCCATCGGGCGGGCGTGGCAGCTCTCGACGCTGCAGGTGGACTTCAACCTGCCGGAGCGGTTCGACCTGCACTACACGGCCTCCGACGGGCAGCGCCACCGCCCCGTCATGATCCATCGGGCGCTGTTCGGCTCGGTCGAACGGTTCTTCGGCGTGCTGCTCGAGCACTACGCGGGGGCGTTCCCGACGTGGCTGGCGCCCGTGCAGGCGCAGGTTCTTCCCGTCGCCGCGGATCATGCCGGCTACGCGGCGCAGGTCGCGGCGGAGTTGCAGGCCGCGGGTCTGCGTGCCGAGGTGGCCGCCAGCGACGAACCGCTGGGCCGGCGGGTTCGTGCCGCGAAGCTGGCCAAAGTGCCCTACGTGCTCGTCGTCGGTGCATCGGACGTCGCCGCCGGCACCGCCGGTGTCAACGCCCGCGCCGCAGATCCCGAACGCGACGTCCCGCTCGCCGAGGTGGTCGCACGCATACTGGCCGACGCCGGCGGACGATGAGCGACCTGGAACGCCTCTGGGCCGGATGGCGCGCCGAGTACGTGGCGTCGGTGAGCGGCGAGGACTCCGCCGACGACGCAATGTTCTCCTCGCCGTTCGAGGAGATCGGGCGGGGGGATCGACCGGACGACGAGACCTTCGTGGTGTGGCGCGGGGAACACGTCTACGCGGTGTTGAACGCCTACCCGTACACGACGGGGCACCTCCTGGTCGTTCCCTACCTGGCGTCCGCCTCGCCCGACGACCTGGACGACGCAACCTGGAGCGAGTTGTGGGAGGCGGTGCGTGTCGCGGTGCGCGTGCTGCGGTCGGTCTACGCGCCCGACGGCATCAACGTCGGTCTCAACCTGGGTCGGGCGGCAGGGGCGGGCGTGCCCGGCCACGTGCACGTCCACTGCCTGCCCCGCTGGTCCGGCGACACCAACTTCATGACCACCGTCGGGGGTGCGCGGGTCCTTCCCGAGACTCTCGCAGACACGTGGCGGAAACTCCGCGGCGCCTGGCCCGACACCTCCGGGTAGCGTCACGGCATGGGTGGTGAGACCGACGAGGCGATGACGCCGGGCACCGGCGACGCCGGCGCCGCTCCCTGCGGCGGCGACGACGGTCCGGTGGACCGGTTGCCGCCCGAACTCGACGTCGCCGGTTACGTCGGGCCCTACGTCTTCCCCAACAACAGCCGCCGCCGCGTGCCGGGTGCCCTGTATGCGTTCCTCGGGGTCGTGGCCATCGCGGTCTGGGCGTTGACGCTCCGCAGCGACCCCAACATCGTCAACGGGGGATTCCTGGCCGCCGGGATCGCGCTGGTCGTCCTGGCGGCGTATCACTTCAAGGCCGGCTGGGAACTGCGAACCGAGGAGACCGATGCCCTGCTGCTGGCCGTGAAGGCGGTGGGATTCCCGGTGGGACATGCCTCGGCACAGATGGGCTGGCGGGGCTGGTTCTCGCGCCCGACGTGGCGGATCCTGGTGTTCTCCAACGAGGTCCGGCCCCTGCAGCGCGGGTTGGTGCTCGTCGACGGTGTGGAGCCGGAGATCCTCGACGTGATCGTCGAGGACAACCCCGAGGACTGGTCGGAGCTCACCGACAGCGACATCCATGGGCCGCCGGACTAGCGGTCGCGCCGCCCCGGTTCGCTAGGAGTTCGCGGGGATCGTGTTCGACGGGCGCTGGCGGCTCGGCGTCGACCGCGTGGTCGTGCCGATCGGCAGGGTGCTCTTCCGCCTCGGTGTGCGCGCCGATCACGTCACCGGGTTCGGGGTGGCGGCGTCAGCGGCCACCGCCGCGATGGTGGTGCTCGATCGCTTCGCCCTGGCGTTCACGTTCATCGTGCTCACGGGCCTTGGCGACCTGCTCGACGGCCCGGTCGCCAAGGCGGCGGGCACGATGAGTGTGAGGGGGGCGTTCCTGGACTCCGTCTCCGACCGCATCTCCGACACGCTCATCCTCGGCGCACTGACCTGGCACCTGCTCGACGACGGTCTGGTCGCCCTGTTGCCGGTGGCCGTCCTGGCCTCGGGGCAGTTCGTGTCGTACCTGCGCGCCAAGGCCGAGTCGCTGGGTCTCGAGGCCAGGGGCGGGCTCATGGAGCGGGCCGAGCGCTTCGTGGTCCTGTGCTTCGGGCTGCTCGTGACGGACTGGCTGGTCTACGTCCTCTTCGTGCTGCTCGGCCTGACCCTGGTGACCGTGGTGCAGCGCTTCACCAAGATCTGGCGACAGTTCTGAGCGCTCCGTTGGGTTCGCGCTCGGCACTCACGGAGCGACTGCGCCGCCGGTTCGTCCTGGAGCAGTACCGGCTCGGATCGATCGTCCTGCCGCGCCTGCCGGCGTGGCTCGTCAACGGTGCCGGGCGGCTGATCGCGAGCGCCCTGGCGTTGCGGCGCGGCGAGCAACGCCTGATCGTCGAGCGCAATCTCCGCCGCGTGGCGGGTCCCGACGGCGTGCCGTCCGGCGCCGCTCTGCGCCGTGCCGTGCGAGCGACTTTCGTCGCCTACGCCCGCTACTACATCGATTGCGCCCGGCTGGCGGCGTCGACCCCCGCCGAGGTGGACGCCGGTTTCACGTTCGTGGGCTACGACAACATCGCCGACGCCCGGCGGATGGGTCCGGGCGCCATCCTGGCCCTGCCGCACGTCGGGAGCTGGGAATGGGCAGGGGTTTGGCTCGCCCAGCGGCCGGGACTGAAGGTGACCGCCGTCGTCGAGGAGATCGACCATCCGGAGCTGTTCGCGTGGATGGAACGTTTCCGGCGCCGGATCGGCATGGAGATCGTCCCCGCGGGGCCGGCGGCGCTGGGAGCGCTCACGCAGGCTCTCAACGACGGTCACGTGGTGTGCCTGCTCACCGACCGCGACATCGGCGGTGGCGGTGTGGAGGTGGAGTTCTTCGGTGAGCGCACCACGCTTCCCGGCGGCGCCGCGGTGCTGGCCCGGCGCACGGGTTCACCGATCGTCGGGGTCGTCGTCATCAACCGCAACGGGAAGTGCCACGCCATAACCACCCAACCGATGGTGGTCAGTCGCGAGGGCCGCCTGCGCGAGGTCGTGGTCGAGGCCACCGGGGCGCTGGCGCGCCAACTCGAGGGCATGATCCGTATCGCCCCGGAGCAATGGCACCTGATGCAACCCAACTGGCCGAGCGACCGGGAGGCGATCGCGGCGCACCGCAGCGGGGTGCGGGACTCGGCGGGCGCGGGCTCCCGCTAGCGTGAACGACGTGCGCGTGGGGATGGTCAGCCCCTACAGCTTCACACTGCCTGGCGGCGTCCAGATGCAGGCCCTGTACCTGGCGCGGGCCCTGCGCCGCCGCGGGATCTCGGTGAGCCTGCTGGGGCCTTGCGACGGCCCCCCGCCCGAGCCCGACATCATCCCCATCGGGAACTCGCTCTTCATCGCCGCCAACGGCTCCTTCGCCCCGATCGCCTTCGACGTTCCGGCATTCCAGCGCAGCTACGCGGTGCTGCGAGACCAACGCTTCGATCTCCTGCACGTCCACGAGCCGCTGGTACCGGCGCCCTCGCTGGCGGCCCTCGTCGCCAAGCGGGCACCCCTCGTCGCCACGTTCCACGCCGCCGGGGGATCCGCGGCATACGAGAACGTCTCGCCCGTTCTGCGCTGGGTCTGCAATCGCCTGGACTGGCGCGGCGCCGTCTCCGCCGAGGCGGCCGAACTGGCGCGCCGCTTCCTGGGCGGGACGTACGAGGTGGTGTTCAACGGCGTCCCGGTTGAGCGATTCCGCCAGACCAAGCCGCACCCCAGCGACGGGCCCACGATCTTCTTCGTCGGTCGCCACGAGCCTCGCAAGGGCCTTGCCATACTGCTCGCGGCGATGCGCCGGCTCCCCGACGACGTCGTGCTCTGGGTGGGCGGGGAAGGGCCGCAGACCGAGTCTCTCAAGCGCCGGATGGCTGGCGAGCGGCGTGTCCACTGGCTGGGACGCCTCAGCGAGGAGGAGAAGATCAGCCGACTCTGCGGAGCCGATGTGTTCTGCGCGCCGTCGCTGCGGGGCGAGTCGTTCGGCGTCGTGCTGCTCGAGGCGATGGCGGCGGAGACGCCCATCGTCGCCAGCGACATCCCGGGCTACTCCCGCGTGGCGCGTCCGGGGGTCGAGGCCCGCCTGATCCCGCCCGGTGACGTCGATCGACTGGCGAGCGCGCTCCGCGAGGTCTTGTCGACGCCGGGCGATCTGGTCGCGAACGGGATCGCCCGGGCGGAGCAGTTCTCGATGGACCGGTTGGCGCAGCGGTACGAGACCGTCTACCGGGAGGTTCTGGGGTGTTAGTCCTCGTCATCATCATCGCCGCCGTCGCCGGCCTGGCGATCGTGGCCGTCGCCGGCGTGTTCGGCTCGGGACGCATCGTCGCCCGCCTCGCCAGGGCGCGTCGCCCGGACGGATTCGAGGCCGAACGGCTGACCGTGTGTGTCGAGGCGCTGTGCCTCGGCGCGGGCCTGCCGATGCCTCGACTGGCGGTGGTCGACGACGCCGCCACTGCTGCGCTGGCGTACGGGCGTGGCCCGCGCACCGCCACCGTCGCGGTGACCACGGGACTGCTGGGATCGCTGTCGCCGGCCGACCTCGAGGGCACCCTCGCGCACCTGCTGGCGCGCATCGCCGACGGCACGGCGCGTCGCGACACGCTTCTGGCGGCGATCGGTCTGCTGGCGGGGCCCCCCGGAGCGGCCTGGGCGTCCCGGCGCCTCGACGGGTCACGCGTCGTGGCCGCGGACATCGCCGGTGCCCGACTGACGCGATTCCCGCCGGGGGTCGTGGGGGCGTTGCGGCACATGGACACCGGCGCAGCGGGACTCCGGCGGCACTCCCGGGCGATCCGCCACCTCTGGATGCACAAGGCCATCGGCCCGGGTCGCGAGGAGATCCACCTCGAGGACAGGATCACGGTGCTGAGCAACCTCTGAGCACCCGCCGCCGCGCCCGACCTGCTGCGGCGGCAAGCGGGCCGTCGCCGTACCCCGGCCACTCGGCGGGCCGTACACTGCCCATGCGGCGGGCCGTACCCCGGCCACTCGGCGGGCCGTACACTGCCGATGCGGCGGGCCGTACACTGAAGAGATGACTGCCAGCGAGCTTCAGCAATCCGATCACCTCGTCCCGCCGACGCCCCTGGGACGGGCGCAGGGCACCATGCGGGTCAAGCGGGGCCTCGCCGAGATGCTCAAGCGGGGCGTCATCATGGACGTGGTCAACGCCGAGCAGGCGCGCATCGCAGAGGATGCCGGAGCGGTTGCCGTGATGGCCCTGGAGCGGGTCCCCGCCGACATCCGCCGCGACGGCGGCGTGGCGCGTATGAGCCCGCCGGAGATCGTCGAGACCATCGTCGAGGCGGTCACCATTCCGGTGATGGCCAAGGCGCGCATCGGTCACTTCGCCGAGGCGCAGATCCTCGAGGCCATCGGCGTCGACTACATCGACGAGAGCGAGGTGCTGACCCCCGCGGACGAGGCACACCACATCGACAAGTGGCAGTTCACGGTGCCGTTCGTGTGCGGTGCAACGAACCTCGGCGAGGCGCTGAGGCGCATCTCCGAGGGAGCGGCGATGATCCGCTCGAAGGGTGAGGCCGGAACCGGCAACATCGTCGAGGCGGTGCGCCACCTGCGCTCCATCTGTGGCGACATCCGCCGGATCACCGTCGCCGACGGCGCCGAGTTGTACGACTGGGCGAAGCGGCTGCAGGCGCCGGTGGGACTGGTGCGCGAGCTCGCCGAGGCGGGACGGCTGCCCGTACCGCTGTTCTGCGCGGGCGGCGTCGCGACGCCGGCCGACGCCGCACTGGTCATGCAGCTCGGAGCCGAGGCCGTGTTCGTGGGTTCGGGAATATTCAAGAGCGACGACCCGGCGACGCGGGCCAAGGCCATCGTCGAGGCCACCACCAATTTCGACGATCCGGCCATCCTGTTGAAGGTCAGCCGCGGTCTCGGCGAGGCGATGCCCGGACTCGAGTTGGGCAACCTGGAGACCCGGCTGGCCGAGCGGGGCTGGTGAAGGCCGATCCGTGAAGGCCGATGCGTGAAGGTAGGCGTGCTGGCGCTGCAGGGCGCCTCTGAACTGCACCTGGTGGCTCTGGCGAGTATCGGTGCGGCCGCGGTGGCGGTGCGCACGCCCGACGAACTCGCCGACGTGGACCGGCTGATCCTGCCCGGCGGGGAGTCGACGACGATCTCGATGATGCTCGACGCCAACGGACTCACCGGCCTGTTGGCGGAGCGTCTCGCCGGCGGCATGAGCACCCTCGGTACCTGCGCCGGCCTGTTGCTGCTGGCGTCGGAGGTCACCGACGGGCGTCACGACCAGCATTGCCTCGGCGCCCTCGACATCGCCGCGCGCCGCAACGCCTACGGGTCCCAGACCGAGTCCTTCGAGGCCGATCTGCCCATCGCCGCCCTGGGGCCGGCGCCCATGGCGGGGGTCTTCATCCGCTCACCGATCGTGGAGCGCACCGGACCGGGTGTCGAGGTGCTCGCCCGCCTCGACGGCCATCCCGTGCTCTGCCGCCAGGGGAGGGTCTGGGGATGCACGTTCCATCCCGAGTTGTCGGGTGACACTCGCCTGCACCGCCTGTTCTGCGAGGAGGAGTCATAGATGTCCGGCCACTCGAAATGGGCAACGATCAAGCACCGCAAGGGCGCTGCGGACAAGCGCCGCGGCAAGCTCTTCGCCCGTCTCATCCGGCAGGTCGAGGTGGCGGCGCGCGCCGGCGGCGGTGATCTCGACGCCAACCCCACACTGCGCACGATGTACCAGAAGGCGCGCGACGCCTCCGTGCCGCTCGAGACCATCGAGCGAGCCATCAAGCGCGGTACCGGCGAGCTGGAAGGCGTCGCCTACGAGGCGTGCACCTACGAGGGCTACGCCCCGGCGGGAGTGGCGATCTACCTCGAGGTGCTGACCGACAACCGCAACCGCACGAGTTCGGAGGTGCGAGCCCTCTTCAAGAACAACGGGGGATCGCTGGCGGAGCCGGGCGCCGTGGCGTGGCAGTTCCGGCGCAGCGGCGTGATCGGGGTGCCCCGGTCGGTCGACGAGGAGGAGTTGATGCTGGCCGCCCTCGACGCCGGCGCGGAGGACATCATCGATGAGGGCGACGCGTGGCGGGTGACGTGCGGCCCCTCCGACCTGCCCGGCGTGCGGGCGGCGCTGGAATCGGCGGAGATCGGCATCGACAGCGCCGAGACGACCATGCTGCCGTCGCAGGTGGTGCCGGTGTCATCGCCCGAGCAGGCTCGCGCCGTCCTGCGCCTGCTCGGCGACCTGGACGACCACGACGACGTGCAGGACGTGCACGCCAACTTCGACATCCCCGACGAAATCCTTCAGGCCGCAGCGGCGTCCGTCTAACCTCGTACGAGTGTTCGTTCTCGGTATCGATCCGGGCCTGTCGCGCTGCGGATACAGCTGCCTGGCCGGCCGCGGGGCAGCGACCCGGGCGGTGGCCGCCGGTCTCATCACCACGCCGCCGCGCGACCCCGTCCCGTTGCGGCTGGCGTCGCTGCAGCGTGAGATCCGGGGGCTCCTGGCCGAACACTCCCCGTCGGTGGTGGCCATCGAGCGGGTCCTGTTCCAGGTCAACGTGCGCACCGCGATGAGCGTGGGCCAGGCCGCAGGCGTGGTGATGGCCGAGGCGGTCGCCGCCGGCTGCGAGGTGGTGGAGTACTCGCCGAACCAGGTCAAGCTGGCCGTCTGCGGCGACGGCGCGGCGACCAAGGACCAGGTCACCCGGATGGTCCAGATGCTGCTGGACCTGTCCGAGCCGCTGCGTCCCGCCGATGTCTCCGATGCCGCGGCCGTGGCGCTGTGCCATCTGGCGCAGTCGCCTGTCGCCGCGCCGGCGTCCCGTTGACGGTGCCGCAATGATCGGCTCGCTGCGCGGCCGGCTGCTCGACCGGCATCTCGACGAGGTGCTCGTGGAGGTGGCGGGAATCGGGTACCGGGTGACGGTGGGGGAGGCCACGTTGCGGGCACTCGAGGTGGTCGGCTCGGAGATCCTCCTGTACGTCCATCACTACGTGCGTGAGGACGCCGAGACGCTCTACGGGTTCACCTCACCGACCGAGTTGCGCTGCTTCGAGGCCATGCTGGGTGCCAACCGGGTCGGGCCGTCGCTCGCCCTGTCCATCCTCGGTGTCCACGACCCGGCGACGCTGCAGCGTCTTCTGGCCGCCGGTGACATCGATGCCCTCTGCCTCGTCCCCGGCGTCGGGACGAAGACGGCGCAGCGGCTGCTCGTCGAGTTGCAGGCCCGCCTGGGTGTGCCCGAGTTCACCGTGGCCGTGGCGGCACCGAGCGACATCGGGGGCGGTACCTACGGTGATCTGCGAGCGGCGCTCGGGCAACTGGGCTACCGCGACGACGAGGTCAACCGGGTGGTGTCGGGGTTGCCGGCGGAGGGCGACGTGTCCGAACTGCTGCGCGAGGCCCTGCGGCAGCTGTCCGGGGCGCGCTAGCGGTGCTGGCGCCGCGCCGGTCGGGCTGACGGGGAGGGAGTCGATGCGCACCGAGTTGCTGGCAGGAGGCGCCGACCCCGCCGAGCAGAGCGAGGAACGGGCCAACCGGTTCGGGATCCGCCCGGCGCATCTGGCCGACTTCGTCGGGCAGGCGGAGTTGAAGCGCCACCTGGGCATCATCTGCGGGGCCGCTCGCGAGCGCGCCCAGACCGTCGAGCACCTGCTGTTCGCCGGACCGCCGGGGTTGGGCAAGACCACCCTGGCGGGAATCGTCGCGACGGAGATGGGCGTGGCCCAGCAGACCACGTCGGGCCCGGCACTGGAGCGCGCCGGAGACCTGGCCGCCATCCTGACCAAGCTCGGCGAGGGAGACGTGCTGTTCATCGACGAGATCCACCGGTTGAGCCGGGCCGTGGAGGAGGTGCTCTACCCGGCCATGGAGGACTTCCGGGTGGACATCGTGTTGGGCAAGGGACCGGCGGCGCGCTCGATCCCCCTCGATCTGCCGGAGTTCACCCTCATCGGCGCCACCACGCGCACATCGCTGATCACGGGACCGCTGCGCGACCGCTTCGGCTTCACCGCCAGGCTGGACTTCTATCCCCCCGATGAACTCGAGCAGATCGTGGCGCGCACCGCCGGGATCCTGGAGGTGGAGATCACCGAGGGTGCCGGCGTCGAGATCGCCAGGCGGGCGAGGGGCACTCCCCGCATCGCCAACCGGCTGTTGCGCCTGGTCCGGGACTTCGCTCAGGTGGAGGGCGACGGGCGTATCGACGAGGCGACCGCCGAGACGGCGCTGGCCGTCTTCGGCGTCGACGCCCGCGGGCTGGACCGCCAGGACCGTGCCGTGCTGGAGGCGCTCTGTGTGAGATTCGGCGGGGGACCGGTGGGCCTGTCCACGCTGGCGATCAGCGTCAGCGAACCGTCCGAGACCGTCGAAGAGGTCTACGAGCCGTTCCTGATCACCCAGGGGCTGCTGATGCGCACACCCCGGGGACGGGTGGCCATGCGGGCCGCCTGGGAACACCTGGGACTCGAGCCGCCGGCGCACGTGCCCGGCGAGGGCGGGTCCCACGAGATCGAGAGCACGCCGGGCCTGTTCGACTGATGCGGACCCGCGAACTCGATTACCTGCTGCCACACGAGGCGGTGGCGCAGCAGCCCGTCGAGCCTCGCCACGATGCCAGGCTGCTCGTCGACGGCGCCGCGGACACCGCCGACGGCCTCGCCCACCTCCGGGTTCGCGAGCTGCCGGGCCTGCTGCGCCCCGGCGACGTCGTCGTCGTCAACGACACGCGCGTGGCGCCCGCCCGCATGCACCTGCGGAAGTCGACGGGTGGCCGGGTGGAGGTTCTCGTCACCAGACCCAGCTCCGCGGCGGCGGCCGAGGCACTCGTGCGGCCCGGTCGCCGGGTCCCGCCGGGAACGATCCTGCAGGACTCCGGCGGGCGGGAGGTGCTCCGGGTCGGTGCCGCCTCCGCCGACGGCCGCCGGGACGTCGAGGCCCTGGCGCACGCCGGAATCGGCGCCCTGCTCGACGAACTGGGCGAGGTGCCGCTGCCCCCCTACGTTCACAGCCCGGTGCCGGCCGATCGCTACCAGACCGTCTACGCCCGGCGGCCCACCTCGGCCGCGGCCCCAACCGCCGGGCTGCATCTCACCGAGGAGGTGCTGGCGGGGATCGTCGCCGCCGGGGTCGACGTCGTTCGCCTCGGTCTGGGGATCAGCGTCGCCACGTTCCGGCCGATCACCGCCGAGCGCATCGACGACCACGTGATGCACTCCGAGGACTACGACATCCCCCCCGAGACGTGGGCGGCCTGCCAGGACGCGCGGCGGGTGGTGGCGGTGGGCACCACCGCGGTGCGCGCGCTCGAGACCGCGGCCACCACCGGCGACCTGAGCGGCGCCAGCGATCTCTTCATCCGCCCCGGCCACGCGTTCGCCGTCGTCGACGTGCTGCTCACCAACTTTCACATGCCCCGCTCCACCCTGCTCTCGCTGCTGGCGGCGTTCGTCGGGGATCGCTGGCGCGCCCTGTACGGGACCGCTCTCGCCGCCGGCTACCGGGTCGGCTCCTTCGGCGACGCCATGCTGGTCGGCAGATGCTGAGCGGCGAGGTGCTGAGTTTCGTCGAGACCGCCCGCTGCGGCGGTGCCCGCACCGGTGTCGTGCGCACGGCGCGCGCCGAGTTCACCACGCCGACCTTCATGCCCGTGGGGACCCGCGGGGCCGTGCGCACCCTCACCAGCGCCGACCTCGAAGACCTCGGGGCCGACGTGGTGCTCGCCAACACCTACCACCTCATGCTCCGGCCGGGCGCCGGACTGGTCGCCGACCGCGGCGGCCTGCACCGCTTCATGGACTGGTCCGGTCACATCCTCACCGACTCCGGCGGCTACCAGGTGATGAGCCTCGAGCCGAGACTCGATGACGACGGGGCCACATTCCGGTCCACCTATGACGGCAGCACGCACCGGCTCACACCGGAGCGGGCCGTCGAGATCCAGGCGCAACTGGGCTCGGACATCGCCATGGTCCTCGACGTGTGCCCGCCGCTGCCGTCGCCGCGCCCCGTCGTCGAGGCCGCCGTCGACCGGACCGCCGCCTGGGCGGTGCGCGCCCGCGCTGCGCACCGCGCGGTGGCCCCACCGGCGCAGGCGCAGTTCGGCATCGTCCAGGGAGGTGTCGAAGTCGACCTGCGCCGCGCCAGCGCCGAAAGGACCGTCGAGATCGGCTTCGACGGCTACGCCGTCGGCGGGCTCTCCGTCGGCGAGGAGCGGACCGAGCGCCAGGAGCCGCTGGCGGCCACCACCGGCGCCCTGCCCGACGACCGGCCGCGCTACCTCATGGGGGTCGGGGACCCGCTCAGCATCATCGAGGCCATCGGCGCCGGAGTGGACATGTTCGACTGCGTCCTCCCGACCCGCCTGGCCCGCCACGGCACCGCCCTCACCTCCGAGGGTCGCCTGAACGTCACCAATGCCCGGTTCGCGCGCGACGACGGGCCGCTGGATCCGGCCTTGGAGGGCGATCCCGCCGGCCGGTGGTCACGCGCCTACCTGCGCCACCTCTTGATGGTCGGCGAGATGGCCGCCACCCGCATCCTGAGCCTGCACAATCTGGCCTGGCTGTTCGACTTGATGCGTTCCACACGCCGTGCCATCGCCGAGGGTCGATTCGACGCCCACGCCGCCGCGGTGCGCGAGGTCTGGGAGTCCTGAGGTCACCGATCGCACCGATCCGACCCGGTCCGCAACGCCTCCGAAGGATCGTCAGACGATCGCCGAAGGGATAGCCTTGGTGCCCGCGCTCCGGTTCGGTCCGGCATCGACGCGACCCACAAGACGACTCACAAGGCGGGTGACGTGCGCAGCTTCCTACTCCTTCTGATCCTGTTCGTCGCACAGGCCTGCACGACGGGCGGCGAGGACGGCGGCGGCGGGTTCGGCGGCTTCCTCCCGCTGATCATCATCATGGCCCTCCTCTGGCTCGTTCTGCTGCGCCCGCAGCAGAGGCGCGCGAAGAACCGCCGGGAGATGCTCTCGCAGCTCGAGGTCGGTGACGACGTGCTCATGTCGAGCGGCGTCTACGGCCGGATCGCCAGCTTCGACGAGCAGACCGTCCTCGTGGACATCGCCGACAACGTCCGCATCAAGGTGACCCGGGACTCGATCGCCGAGAGGATCACCTACCACGAGGAGTGGGACGGCGGCGACTCGGACTGAGCCCCTTGCGGGCCGGGTACCGTCGTCGGTGGGTCTCCAGCCTGCCTGCCATGACGCCTCCAGGTCGGCGCCGGTGACGGGGCCGTCGCCATGATGCAGCGCGTCGCCGCCGTGAGAGCCGTCCTGAAGCAGAACCGCTCGCTGCTCGGGATCCTGGTCGTGGCTGCCGGACTGCTGGTGGGGAACCTCGTGACCGGCCAGGAACCCCTGCTGGGCCTCGACCTGCAGGGTGGCGTCGAGGTTGTGCTGCGGCCGGTGGAGACCGGCTCCGACGTCGCCTCCGAGGATCGGGATCAGGCGCTGAACCAGGCGCTGGAGATCGTCCGCAACCGCGTCGACGCCCTCGGCGTGGCCGAGCCGGACATCACCGTCCAGGGCGGGAACATCGTCGTCCAGCTGCCCGGCGTGGATGACCAGGACCGGGCCATCGCCCTCGTCGGCCAGACGGCGGAGTTGCGCTTCCGGCCCGTCCTCGCCGGACCGGTGTCACCCGAGGAGATCGAGGCCTACAGGGCGGCCCTCGAGGACGCCGACGACAGCGACGATCCCGGCGACACCGGCGACGGCGAGCTCACCGTGCAGGACCTGCTGGAGGGCGTCCTGACCACCTCCGCCGACGACGACGCCGACGCCGTGGTGATCCTTCCCACCGCACCCGATGAGACGGGCCGCGTGCTCCACTTCATGATGGGACCGGCGCTGGCGACCGGCGCCGCCCTCGAGAGCGCCCAGGCGGTCCTGGAGTTCGCCCAGTGGAACGTGCAGGTGACCGCCCTCGAGGGTGCCGACGGGATCGACAAGTTCAACGAGGCGGCGCGAGCCTGCTACTACGAGGCCCCCGATCAGGCGCTGTGCCCGACCGGGCAGCTCGGCATCGTGCTGGACCACGTCGTCGAATCGGCACCCGTCGTCAACGCGCTGGCCTTCGAGCGCGATCGAATCAACATCACGGGCTCGTTCGACGAGGCCGAAGCCCGTGACCTCGCCCTGGTACTCGACTACGGCGCACTCCCGATGGAGTTCGAGGATCCCGCCGAGAGCGGGCTGGTGCGCACGGTGTCGGCAACCCTCGGCCGCGACGCCCTGCGTGCCGGGCTCATCGCCGGAATCGTCGGTCTCGCCCTCGTGGCGCTCTACATGCTGGCGTACTACCGGCTGCTGGGTCTGGCGGCGCTCGGAAGCCTGGTGGTCTCGGGTCTGCTGCTGTGGGTGATCCTCTCCTTCCTCTCCGAGACACAGGGACTCGCGCTCACCCTGGCGGGTGTCACCGGCCTGATCGTGGCGATCGGCGTGTCGCTCGACTCCAACGTCATCTACTTCGAGCACCTCAAGGAGGACGTGCTGGGTGGGCGCACGTTGCGAAGCTCGGTGGACCAGGCCTTCCCGGTGGCGTTCCGGACGATCTTCTGGGCCAACCTGGCGACGCTCATCGGCGCCGGGATCCTCTGGCTGCTGACGATCGGTTCGGTGCGCGGGTTCGCCGCCATGCTGGCGATCGCGTCGATCCTGGACCTCGTGGCCACCTACTTCTTCCTGCGCCCGCTCGTCCGGGGACTGGCCCGATGGAACGCGAACCGACCCGCTCTGGTGGGCATGGGGGCCGTCGTGGCGGCGGCTGCGGCCACCGAGGAGCAGTCATGAGCAACTCGAGCGGGACGGCCCGCGCCGGACTGCGGCGCATGTACGCCAACCAGGTGAATCTGGACTTCGCCCGCCTCTGGAAGCGCTCGGTTGTGCTCTCGGTCGCGGTCCTCCTGATCGCCGGGGGCGCCTGGCTGTTCGGCGGCCTGAACCTGGGCATCGAATTCGAGGGCGGGACGTTCTGGGAAGCGCCGGTGGGCGATCACTCGATCTCCGAGATCCGCGACGCCCTGGCGGCCGTCGGTCAGGCGGACGCCCGCATCCAGGAGCTCGGCGGCGGCGTCGTGCGGGTGCGTGCCGAAGTGGCCCCGACGAACACCGCCGAGGTGTCCGCCGTGTCGGCCGCGCTCGCCGATCTGGCCGGCATCAGCCCCAACGACGTCTCGTTCTCGGCGGTCGGTCCGTCGTGGGGAGCCGAGATCACCAGCAAGGCGCGCCTGGCCCTCATCGTCTTCTTCATCGTGATCGCCGTCTACATCTGGCTGCGGATGGAGTGGAAGATGGCGCTGGCGGCCCTCGTGGCCGTCGGCCACGACATCCTCGTGACCGTCGGGTTCTACGCGCTGTTCGGCTTCGAGGTGACCCCCGCCACCGTCATCGCCTTCCTCACGATCCTGGGCTACTCGCTCTACGACACGCTCGTGGTCTTCGACAAGATCCGCGAGAACGCCCGGACCCGCAAGGATCCGTATTTCGAGATCGTGACACGGTCGGTCAACGAGGTGTTCATGCGCTCGGTCAACACCACGATCACGTCGGTTCTGCCGGTGCTGTCACTGCTGGTCATCGGCCGTTTCGTCCTGGGTGCGGTGACGCTCCAGGAGTTCTCGATCGCACTGCTGGTGGGGCTGCTGGCAGGGACCTTCTCGTCACTGTTCGTGGCGGCGCCGCTCGTGGCCTGGCTGCACGTGTGGGTCACCGGCGAGCGTCCCGGCTCCCCGCCCACCCGCGACGTGCGCCGTCCCGCCACGACGCCGCGGTCCAAGCGTGCCGGCGGCGGCGGGCCCGTCGGGCGGTCGGGGGTCACCACCACCCGGACGCACCCGGCGCGGCCGGCCAAGAAGCGCCGGAAGTGAGCGCCGCGCGAGGATCCCTGGCGTGTCGCGGGTGAGGAGATGAGCGTGGCGGAGATCGAAGCGCTCTGGCGGGAGCTGGTCAGGGAGATCCCCGACTTCCCCGTTGCCGGGATCGGGTTCAAGGACATCACCCCGGTCCTCGCTCATCCCCGGGCATTCTCGGCCTGCGCCGACGCGATCGCCGGACGCTTCGCCGGCGACGCGGTGGAGTCCGTCGCGGCGGCCGAGGCTCGTGGCTTCATCTTCGGCATCCCGGTCGCCGAACGCCTCGGCGCCGGATTCGCCGCGGTCCGCAAGCCGGGCAAGCTCCCGGCCGCCACCGTCGACATCACCTACGAGCTGGAGTACGGCACCGATCAGCTCGAGATGCACATCGACTCGTTCCCCGCCGGGGCGCGGGTGCTCGTCGTGGACGACGTGCTCGCCACCGGGGGCACGGCCAGGGCCACGTGCGACCTCATCGAACGTGCCGGCGGGCACGTGGTGGGCTGTGCCTTCTTCGTGGAGTTGGGGTTCCTGGGCGGTCGCAGCCAACTCGAGGACCAGCGTGTGGAGTCCCTGCTCGTCTACGACTGAGCGCCGGCGAGGGATCCTGCGCTCACTCTGCGATGCTATTGGGGTGAGGCGCCGGCAGAACGTGGGGCCCTCGGCGTGAGCATCGGGGTTACCGAACAGCCGCCCGCGGCCGCCCACGAGGTCAGCGCCGGGCTCGCTTGGGGGCGGCTGCAGCCCTGGCGAGGCCATCCCGCGGCGGGGCCGATTACCTCGCTGCTGGCGGAGTTCTCGGCGCACTTCCCCGATGCCGGCACCGGACTGATCGAGAAGGCCTACTCGTGGGCGGCGAGTGCCCACAGCACCCAGCGCCGCAAGTCCGGCGAACCGTTCGTGGAGCATCCCCTCAGCGTGGCTCGCATCGTCGCCCGGTTGGGCCTCGACGACGTGAGCGTGGCGGCGGCCCTCCTGCACGACGTGATCGAGGACACCGATCGCACGCTTGCCGACGTGGAGGCCGAATTCGGTCCCGAGGTAGCGAAGATCGTCGACGGGGTGACCAAGCTGGATCGTGTCGAGTTCACGACCCGCGAGCGCCACCAGGCGGCCTCGCTGCGCAAGATGCTCGTGGCGATGGCCAAGGACCTCCGCGTCCTGATCATCAAGCTGGCCGACCGCCTGCACAACATGTGCACGCTGGCGGCGCTCTCGCCGGCGAAGCAGCAGCAGGTGGCCCGCGAGACCCTCGACGTCTACGCGCCGCTGGCGCACCGGCTGGGCATGCAGGAGTTGAAGAGCCGCCTGGAGGATCTGTCCTTCGCCGCCCTGCACCCCAAGTGGTACGCCCAGATCGATCACCTCGTTGCCACCGAGGATCCCGAACGTGATCTCTACCTGGCGCAACTCCTCGTCACCGTCGAGGGACGGCTGCTGGAGCTGGGCGTCGGGGCCGAGGTCACGGGACGCCCCAAGCACCTGTGGAGCATCTACGAGAAGATGGTCCTCAAGAACCGCGAGTTCAGCGACATCTACGACCTCGTGGGCATCCGGATCATCACCGACAGCGTGCGGGACTGCTACGCGGTCCTCGGCGCCGTGCACGCCATCTGGAAGCCGCTGCAGGGGCGGTTCAAGGACTACATCGCCATGCCCAAGTTCAACCTCTACCAGAGTCTGCACACGGCGGTGGTGGGGCCCCAGGGCAAGGTCGTGGAGGTCCAGATCCGCACGCGGGAGATGCACGTCCGTGCCGAGCACGGCGTCGCCGCGCACTGGGACTACAAGGAGGAGAGCGGAGACGATCTGGCCTGGCTGAGCCGGATCATCGACTGGTCGGAGGAGAGCGACGATCCCGAGCAGTTCCTCGGCAACCTCAAGGTGGAGTTCGAGCAGGACGAGGTGTTCGTCTTCACGCCGCAGGGCGACGTGGTGACGCTGCCCGTCGGCGCCACGCCGGTGGATTTCGCCTACTCCATCCACACCGAGGTCGGCCACGGCTGCATCGGGGCCCGCGTCAACGGCCGCCTCGTGGCGCTCACGACCAAACTCTCGGTGGGTGACACCGTGGAGGTGATGACCTCCAAGGATCCCGATGCCGGCCCCTCGCAGGACTGGCTGCAGTTCGTCGTCACGAGCCGGGCGCGTTCGCGGATCCGCCAGTGGCACATGCGGGAGCGCCGAACCGAGGCCCTCAACCGGGGCCGCGACGAGATCACCGCCGAACTGCGGCGCGAGTCGCTGCCGATCGCTCCGGTCATCCGCTCCGAGACGCTGCGCGAGGTGGCGAGCGCCCTGAAGTACGACGACACCGACGCCCTGTTCGTGGCCGTCGGCGAGCGTCACCTGTCGGCACAGACCGTCGTCGAACGGGTCGCACGACGCCTGCGCGGCGAGGACGCCGGGCAGGGGCAGCCGGCCGAGCGGGTCTCCGCCACCGCCCTGCGGCCCACGCGATCCACCCCCAAGCGGTCCGGTGGGGCGGGCGTTCACGTGGAGGGGCTCGGCGACGTGTGGGTGCGCCTGGCGAAGTGCTGCACGCCCGTGATGCCCGACGAGATCATCGGCTTCGTCACCCGGGGCAGGGGCGTGTCCATCCACCGGGCCGACTGCGCCAACGCCGTGGCCCTCGGCGACGACGGTGAGGCGGCGCGCATCATCGACGTGGAGTGGGAGGAGGGAGCGTCCTCCGTCTTCACCGCCGCGGTCGAGGTCCGGTCGCTGGATCGCCCGCAACTGCTCCGCGACGTGGCGGTGGCGGTCTCCGAGCAGCAGGTCAACATCACGTCGGTGAACGCCCGCGCCGGTGCCGACGGGGCCTCCATCATGCGCTTCGACATGGAGCTCTCCGACGGGGCGCAACTCTCCTCGGTGCTACAGGCGGTGCGCCGCATCGACAGCGTCTACGACGCCTACCGGGTCCTGCCGGGAGGCGGCCGCGGCTGACCCACGGCCGTCCGGTCGGGGCCGCCGGTGGCCGTCGGCGGGAGCGTCTGGCGAAATCGCTCCGCCGGCCGGCCCCCGGCGCCCCCTCCCTCGGTTGAGTCTCTGTCGGGTCGGGATCAGCGGCCGAGGGCTGCTGCCAGGGCGCTGTTGACGTCGGGGTGGGTGAACTCGAAGCCGTCTGCGAGCAGGGCTTGGGGGATCACCCGGACGCTCTGGGTCAGGCCGGCGACGGCTTCGGATCCCAGTAGGAGGCTCGGCAGCAGCAGTGGCACGGGGAGGACCGCTGGGCGGCGCACTGCCCGTCCGAGAGCCTTGGTGAAGTCCGAGTTGGTCACCGGGTTTGGTGCGGTGAGGTTGACCGGGCCCGAGATGGCGCTGTCCAGGAGGTGGCAGATGGCGGCGACGGTGTCGGTCAGCGAGATCCAGCTGACCCAGCGGTCGGCGGGGCCGAGGCGACCGCCCAGGCCGAGCTTGAAGAGTGGGAGCTGGCGGCGCAGGAAGGGTCCGTCGGCGGCCAGGACCACCCCGGTCCGGAGCACGATGGTCCGGATGCCGGCGTCCGGTTGGGCCGCCGCCTCCCACTCCTGGCAGAGCTCGGCCAGGAATCCCTGTCCCGCCGGGGTCTGCTCGGTCACGATCTCGTCGCCGCGCTCGCTGTAGAAGCCCATGGCCGAGGCGCTGAGGACCACCTCCGGGGGCCGGGACAGTTCGGCGACGGCCGTGGCCAGCAGCGCGGCGCCCTCGACGCGGCTGTCCCGCAGCACCTGCTTGCGGGCGGCCGTCCAGCGTCGGTCGCCGATTCCCGCGCCGGCCAGGTTCACGACGGCGGCGGCGCCTTCGAGGGCGTCGCCGCCGAGCTTTCCGGTCGAGGGGTCCCAGGTGACCTCGGTGTCTCCGGCGGCGGGGCGGCGCACGAGCCGTCGCACCGGCCGGCCCTGCCGGCGCAGCTCGCCGATGAGAGCACGACCGATGAGGCCGCTGGATCCGGCGATCACGATGGGTCTGTCGCTCGAGGGGTTCATGGTGCCTCCTCGCGTGCCGCGGAACGTTCCGGGGGTCACGCTACGTGGCCGGTCGCCGCTAGCGTCGCCTGCGTGAGCACGCGGATGCTGATCGCTCTGACCCTGCTGTGTGGCTTGGCGATCCTGGCGGCGTTCGCCTTCCAGGTGCTGATTCGCTGAGGCGACGGGGAGTCGCGCCGGCTCCGCGCCGCGGGCGGCACCCCCGCCATCCGGCCCTCTCCGGCCGCGAACGGCTCAGGCAGGGCTTGTTGTTGCTGTCAAGTGCTGTTGCTATTGTTGGCGGTGGCAAGTGGACTTGAGGGTCCGAACGACAGATGTCTCGACATGCGCGGCTTCTCGTCGCCTGCCTGCTTGTCCTCCTGTTGACCCTTCCTGCCCAGGCCCAGGACTCCGCCGACCACCAGTACCTGCAGGACCGGCTTGCCAACGACGCCGAGTTGAACCGGTCGCGCGGGGAGATCGAGCAACTCGGCCTCGAGCAGAACACCCTCGGTGAGCGGATACACGCACTTCACCTGTCGACCGCCGAACTCGAGATCGAGATGGCGCGCACCGCAGAGCTGATCGATCTTCAGGAGGATCGACTCAGCGGCATCGTCGCTCGCCATGCCCTGACCGCCGACCTGCACGCGGCCGCGGAGCGGGCACTGGCCCAGGCCGAGGCCGCCTACGCCGGCCAGCGCCGGTTGGCCACCGAACGGCTCGTGAACATGTACGTGTACTCCACCGAGCACAGGACCGCGCTGTCGTGGAAGGTGTCCGACGTCCACGACCTCGAGAACCGGCACGTGCTGCTCACCATGGTCGGCGAGTACGACAAGGAGTTGCTCGGGGGTCTCGACACCGCCGTCTCGGAGATCGACCAGCGGCGCGAGACCCTGGAGTCCGTCGGGAGCGCCATCGACGAGCTGGTGCGCCGGCAGTCCGAGCTACTCGCGGAGAACCAGCTGGCTCGTGCCCGCCAGGCCGAGTTGCACGCCGAACTGGCCGGCCGGGTGGAGCACCTGCACGGCGAGATCGAGGCGCTCGCCGCGGCACAGGCGCAGGTCGAGGCCATTCTGGCCGAGCGCGTTGCCGACATCGAACTTGCGGCGGCCGAGCGCGATCGCCTCCGGGGGATCTGCTTCGGTAACCCGCGCAGCCCACTCGACGGCGACGGATCCTGGATCGACTGTCCCTCGGTCGGTGTCGTGGTACCCCCGAGTGCCGTGCGCTGGCCCCTGAACGACGTCGTGACGTCGGAGTACGGGCCGCGCTGGGGGCGGATGCATGAGGGCATCGACATCGGCGGCGCCCACGGAGCGCCGATCCACGCCGCCGAGTCCGGCCGGGTCGACTACGCCGGCTGGATCGGTGGCTACGGCAACACGATCGTCATCGATCACGGTGGTGGGATGACCACGCTCTACGGTCACATGGACGGGTTCGCCGTCTCCGCGGGACAGACCGTCTCGATCGGCCAGGCCATCGGGACTGTGGGGAACACGGGGTTCTCCCAGGGTCCTCACCTGCACTTCGAGGTTCGCATCGACGGCGCGCCGGTGAATCCCCGCAAGTACCTGCCTTAGACCCGGTCCCCGGCACCCCGCCCCCCGCACCCCGCTCTAGATTGCGACGGTTGAACCGGTCACTCCCGGCACGGCAGGCACCGCACTCGGGCGGGGGAAGGTAGGCAGATCCATGGACCGCGACGCGGCGTCGGCGACGATTGCCCGGCTCTGGCGAGACGAGATCACCCCGGCGCTCGAGCGCTACATCGCCGTCCCCGCGCTGTCGCCCGCCTTCGACCCCGACTGGGAGGCAACGGGCCACATCGAGACCGCGGTCGCCCAGGTAGTGGCCTGGATCGAGTCGCGCCCGCTGACCGGCGCCACGGTGCGGGTGCAGCGGCTGGAGGGCCGCACGCCGCTGATCACCGTCGAGGTGGAGCCCTTCGACGAGGCCGGTGCCGGGGGGCCGGCGGTCGTGCTCTACGGGCATATCGACAAGCAGCCCGAGATGTCGGGATGGCGCGCCGGTCTCGGCCCGTGGACGCCCGTACGTGAGGGTGACCGTCTCTACGGCCGCGGCGGCGCCGACGACGGCTACGCGGCGTTCGCCGCCATTGCCGCCCTCGAAGCGGTCCAGGCCGCCGGCGGCAGCCACGGCCGCTGCATGGTCCTGATCGAGGCATCCGAGGAGTCGGGCAGCCCCGATCTCCCCGCACACCTCGAATCGCTGGGCGATCGCCTCGGCGACGTGGGTCTGGTGGTGTGTCTCGACTCGGGATGCGCCACCTACGACACGCTCTGGCTCACGACGTCGTTGCGGGGGCTGGTGTCGGCGACACTGCGCGTCGACGTGGTCGCCGAGGGCCTGCACAGCGGGTCGGTGAGCGGCTTGGTGCCGTCCTCGTTCCGTCTGGCGCGGATCCTGTTGGACCGCATCGAGGATGCCGGGACCGGACGGGTCCTGCTGGAATCGGCGCACGTCGACGTCCCGCCGCATCGTTGCGACGAGGCGACGGCGATGGCCGACCTGCTCGGCGGGACCGGAGAGGACCTCGGTCTCATCGGCGACCTCCAACTCATGGAGCCGGACCCTGCCGAGGCCCTGCTGGCGCGCACCTGGCGAGCGGCGCTCAGCATCACCGGAGCCGACGGCCTGCCGTCCACGCTCTCGGCGGGCAATGTTCTGCGACCGTTCACGGCCCTGCAGCTGAGCCTGCGGATCCCGCCCACCGCGGAGGCCGCCGCCGTGGCCTCCGAACTCGGCGCGCGGCTCGCGGCCGAGCCCCCGCTGGGCGCGGCCGTTCGCGTGGACAGGTTGGAGTCCGCCGACGGTTGGGACGCCCCGGATCTGGCTCCGTGGCTCGCCGAGGCTCTGCGCTCCAGTGCCCTGGCCCGCTTCGGCCGGCCCTTGCAGTTCAACGGAGAGGGCGGCAGCATCCCGTTCATCGCCATGCTGGGCGAGATGTTCCCCCAGGCGCAGTTCGTGGTGACCGGCGTGCTGGGCCCCGAGTCCAACGCGCACGGCCCGAACGAGTTCCTGCACGTGCCCTACGCCGAGAAGCTGACCTGCTGCATCGCCGACGTCCTGGACGCCGAGGCGGCGTGCCGGCAGGTTCAGGAAGCGGCCGGGAGGCGACCGGTAGGCTGATCTGGTGACTTCGCACGACCTGATCGTGATTGGCGGTGGCCCCGCGGGGTACGCCTCGGCGCTCTACGCGGCGAGCGCCGGGCTCGACGTCGGACTCGTGGAGCGCTCGAAACTGGGTGGCACGTGCCTGCACGTGGGCTGCATCCCCGCCAAGGAGCTGCTGGAGACGGCGGCGGTCTTCTCCTCCGTCGCCCACGCCGGTGAATTCGGCGTCGCCACCTCGGAGCCCACACTCGACATGGGTGTGGCGCAGCAACGCAAGCAGGGGATCATCGACCGTCTCACCGGCGGCCTCGCCCAGCTGCTCGGGAGCCGCAAGGTGACCGTCTACGACGGCAACGGCGCCCTGGGGCCCGGCCGCACCGTCACGGTCACCGGTGGCGCCGAGAGCATGACGCTGACCGGTCGCAACGTGATCATCGCCACCGGCTCGGTGCCCCGGGGACTCGGCGGGTTCACCGTCGACGGCGAGAAGGTCGTGACCTCCGACGAGTTGCTCTCGCTGACCTCGGTGCCGGCGACCTCGGTGGTCATCGGGGGCGGTGCCATCGGTTGCGAGTTCGCCTCCATGCTGAGCGACATGGGCAGCCGGGTGACGCTGCTGGAGGCGTTGCCGAGGCTGCTCGCAGGATGCGACACCGACATCAGCCGGCAGTTGAAGCGATCCTTCGAGCGCCGCGGCATCAAGGTGCACACCGGCGTGAGCGTGGCGGGCGGCGAACCGTCGGGCGACTCGGTGAAGGTGCGCTTCGGTGAGGACTCCGAGGTGGACGCCGAACTGGTCGTCGTGAGCGTGGGCCGCCGGCCGATCACCGACGGCCTGGGACTCGACGGCACGGCGGTGGCGATCGACGAGCGGGGATTCGTGACCGTCGACGAGCATTGCCGCACCGGCGAGGACGGCGTCTACGCCACCGGAGACGTCATCGCCACACCCCAGCTGGCTCACGTGGGGTTCGCCGAGGGGATACTCGCCGTGCAGGACCTGCTGGGCGAGGCACCGGCGCCGATCGACTACGCCCGTGTTCCCTGGTGCATCTACTGCCGCCCCGAGGTGGCTTTCGCCGGCCTCAGCGAGCAGGCGGCGAAGGACGCCGGACTGGATGTCGTGGTCTCCAAGCACCGCTACGCCTCCAACGGCCGTGCGATGATCGTGGGCGAAGTCGACGGCTTCGTGAAGGTCGTCGCCGAGCGCGCCGCCGACGGGAGCGCCGGGCGGATCCTCGGCGTGCACCTCGTGGGACCGTGGGTCACCGAGCAGCTCGGCCAGGGGTATCTGGCCGTGAACTGGGAGGCCACGGTCGCCGAGGTGGCCGGCTTCATCCAGCCCCACCCGACGCTGAGCGAATTGTTCGGCGAGTCGGTGCTGGCTTTGACCGGTCGGTCACTCCACGGCTAGGCCACAATCGAGGGGCCGTTCGAGAGGACGAGGCTCAGCCAACAGAACGACAGGCGGAACGACGGACCGGCTGTCCCCAGCGCCGTCGGGACCGGCGGCTCGCCGGTCGCTGAGCGACCGGTCGACGGGGGCGGTCAACGAGCACACAAGGACGGGCGCAATGGCCGACGTGGTTCTTCCCCAACTGGGTGAGACGGTGACCGAGGGCACGATCATTCGCTGGATCAAGCAGGTCGGCGAGGAGGTCCGGCGCGACGAGCCGCTGTACGAGATCTCCACCGACAAGGTCGACTCCGAGGTGCCGTCGCCGGCGGCCGGTGTCCTGACGCAGGTTGTGGTTCCCGAGGGCGAGACCGTGGAGGTGGGCGCGCTTCTGGCCGTGATCTCCGACAGCGCGGACGTGCCCGCTCCTGCCCCCGAGCCCGCCCCAGGTCCTGCCCCCGAGCCCGAGCCGGCGCCCGCTGCGGCGCCTGCGCCGGAGCCCGAAGCGGCGGCCGAGCCTGCACCCGAGCCCGCTGCGGCGCCTGCGCCGGAGCCCGAACCGTCCGCAGCGGCCGGCACCGATGAGCGGTCCGCGCCGCGCCTGCTGTCGCCGGTCGTTCGCCGTCTCGTCAACGAGCACGGCATCGACGTCTCGACCATCGAGGGCAGCGGCGTGGGCGGGCGCATCACCCGCGCCGATGTCGAGCGCCTCATCCGTGACCGGCCCGCCGCGGCGGCCCCCGCGGCGCCCCCGCAGACCCCGGCTCGGGCCGCTGCGCCGGAGCCCGACGAGGCGCCGGACCCCTCGGGTCCGACGATCGTGCCCCTGAGCAGCATCCGCAAGACCATCGGGCGTCACATGGTCGCCTCCAAGGCCACCTCGCCACACGTCCTCACGGCCGTCGAGGTGGACTTCGAGGGCGTCGAGCGCGTGCGCCGGCGCGAACGCTCGGCGTGGCGTTCCCAGGAGGGCTTCGGTCTCACCTACCTCCCGTTCATCGCCCGGGCCACGTGCGATGCCCTCGCCGAGTTCCCGCACATCAACGCCAGCATCGACGGCACCGACCTGGTGGTCCACCGCAGCGTGCACCTGGCGGTGGCGGTCGATCTGGACTTCCAGGGGCTGCTGGCGCCGGTCGTGCGCGACGCCGAGACCAAGCGCCTGCGGGCCATCGCCCGCGAGGTCGTGGACCTGGCGGCCCGCGCCCGCCGCAAGGAACTGTCGGCGTCGGAGGTGACGGGTGGAACGTTCACGATCACCAATCCCGGCCAGTACGGGACGCTCATGCAGTTCCCGATCATCAACCAGCCTCAGGTCGCCATCCTGTCCACCGACGGGATCAAGCGCCGCCCGGTCGTCGTGACCGGCGACGGGGGCGACGAGGCGATCGCCATCCACTCGGTCGGGGTCCTGGCGCTGGCCTGGGACCACCGCGCCTTCGACGGCGCCTACGTGGCGGCGTTCATGGACCGTCTCCGCGACATCATCCAGACGCGGGACTGGGAAGCCGAGATCCGCTAGTGGTGCCCGCACCGGTGACGGGCGGCGTGGCGTCCCGGGCGGGCGCCGCCGGGCTCGGGCTCGTCGCACCGCTGCATCTGGGTGTGCGCTGGCTCGGTCGCGTCGGCTACGACGAGGCATGGGCGCTGCAGCGAGGCCTGCACGCCAACAGTGAGCGCAATCACCTCCTGCTGCTCGAGCACCACCATGTCGTCACGATGGGTCCCCGTGCCACCGCCGCGCACGTTCTCATCGATCCGGCCGCTGCCGGGGCCGAGCTGTGCCGGACCGACCGGGGCGGGGACGTCACGTATCACGGCCCCGGCCAGCTCGTCGGTTACCCGATCCTGTCGCTCGGCGGCCGGCGTGCCGCCGGGCTCGGCGCGGCCGCGGCGTACGTGGAGAGCCTCGAGGACCTGCTGATCGACGCGCTCGCCGATCTGGGGTTGCCGGGCGCGGGCCGGATCGACCGCCACCGGGGTGTGTGGCTGGACCCCTCCGGCGCGCGACCACGCAAGATCGCCGCCATCGGTGTGCGGGTGCGGCGGGGGCGCACCCTCCACGGTTTCAGCCTCAACGTGGATCCCGATCTGAGTTGGTTCGGGCGGATCGTGCCCTGCGGGATCCGCGAGTACCCCGTGACGTCGCTCGCCGTCGAGGGGCTCGCGGCCACGATGGGTGAGGTGGTCGACGCTGTCGTGGCGCAGGCGACCCGGCGTTGGGGATCGGCAGGGTGGGACCGGGCGGACGTCGCGGCGGGTGGCGACCGGCGCTCGCAGGCGAAGGCGTCCGAGCCCGCCACCGACCGGGTGCGCCTGTCGCTGACGGTCCGGCCGGCGGGGGATTCGAAGGCGGCGGAGGTTGCCGTCGCCGGTGAACGCAAGCCCGACTGGATGCGCGTCGTGGCCCGCACCGGCCCGGAGTTCCGCCGGATCAAGTCGCACATGCGAGACCTCGACCTCGTGACCGTGTGCGAGGAGGCCGGCTGCCCCAACATCTACGAGTGCTGGGAGCAGGGCACGGCCACGTTCATGCTGGGCGGCGAGCGCTGCACCCGGGCCTGCGGTTTCTGCCTGATCGACACCCGCCGGCCCGAGCCCCTCGACGCCGGCGAGCCCGAACGGGTGGCCGCCGCGGTCGCCCGGATGGGCCTCGATCACGCCGTTGTGACCGCCGTGGCGCGTGACGACGTGGCCGACGGCGGCGCCGCGCACTTCGCCGCGTGCATCCGGGCGATCCGGCGACTGTGCCCGTCGACGGCGGTGGAGGTGTTGATCCCGGACTGCAAGGGTGACCCGGGCGCGCTCTCGGTCATCTTCGACGAGCGTCCCGACGTGCTGAACCACAACATCGAGACGGTGGCGCGCCTGCAGCGGCTCGTGCGACCGTCCGCCGGCTACGCCCGGAGCCTCGCCGTTCTGGCGAGAGCCAAGGACGCCGGCCTGGTCACCAAGTCGTCGATCATGGTGGGATTGGGCGAGACCGCCGCCGAGGTGACCGGGGCGCTCGGCGACCTCGCCGGCGTCGGCTGCGACATCGTCACCGTCGGGCAGTACCTGCGCCCCTCCAGTGCCCACCTGCCGGTGATGCGGTGGTGGCCGCCGGAGGATTTCGAGTCGATCGCCAGGGTCGGGAGGGAGCTGGGCATCGGCCACGTCGAGTCGAGCCCCTTGACTCGCTCCAGCTATCACGCCGCGGGCGCGGCCCGCTCGGTCGGCGCCGCTGCCGGCAGTGCCTGAGACGCCCGGAGCGGCGGGCGGACCGTCCCGGCTGCTGAGACCGTCGTGAGCGAGGTACACGCCGCGACCGTCCTGTTGCAGTGGGCCGCAGGCGGCCTGCTGTTCGGTTGGGTGACGACGCGCCGCCGCGAGGTCGGTCCCGGCTACGGGTGGCTGCTGCGGTCGGTCTACGCGGCGCTGGCGGCGCTCGCCGGGATCATCGGTGTCACTGCGGGATTCCGGCCCGCACGCGACGTGGCCGCCCTGGTTGCCGCGGCCGTGGCCCTCGCTGTCGTCGCGGTGGCCTTCCGGCGCCGGGAGGCCACCGAGTCGGCGCAGGCCGCGGACTCCGTGCGCCGGCGCAACCGGGTGGCGGCGATGCTCGGCCGGCCGCTGGCGCCGCGCCGTGCCCCCGAGGGCCCCGGATTCCCTCCCGCACTCGATCTGGCGGCGCCGCTGGTGGCGTTCGCGGGTGTCGTGGCCGGCGGGGTCGCCGCCGGCGGGCCGCCGGCGCTCTCGATCGCCCGCGTGCTCGTGGGGGCCCTCTTTTTCGGGGCCGTCTCCGACGCCATGCTGCTGGGCCACTGGTACCTGGTGCAACCGGGCCTGCGGCGCGCACCGCTGGTGCAGCTGGTGCGCTGGAGCATGGCGATCTGGGTGGCCGAGACCGCTGTGCTGCTGTGGCCGACCGGTGTCGTCTCGATCCTGACGGGTTCCGTCGACGACGACTTCGGCGGGCTCCTGGGGTGGTACTGGGTGATGTGCACCGTCGGGAGCGCCGTGCTGCTGGGCGCCACCGAGGCGGCGCTTCGGATCCGGCGCTACGCGGCGGTGATGGCCGGAACCGGCCTGCTGTATCTCGCCATCATGACCGTCTTCGGGATGGATCTCATCGCGCGGGTGTCCCTGCGCCCCTGACGCGGGCCACACTCCGGGCGAGGCGGCTCAGTTCGGTCACCCGCGCGTCCGGCGGGGCGGACTCGCGGCGCAACATGATGAGCGGGCGGTGCGCCACGGCCTCGCCGAGCACGTCGACGAGGTCGGGGTCGGGCTCTCCGACCGCTTCGGGCAGGACGGTCCACGCCGGCCCGACTGCGGCCACCTGGCGCAGGACGTCGGGGTTCTGCGACGTGAGGGTCACCACCGGCTCGATCCCGCGTTCGGCGAGGCCGGCGTCGATCAGCGCCCGCGTGCGCGAGCCGGCGGGCGGGAGTGCCCACTCGACTGCGGACGGATCGAAGCCGGAAACGTCGTCGCTCCGGCGGGCGTAGACGCGCAACTCCTCGGCGCCGAGTTGCTCGCCGGCGAGTCCGGGCACGGCGGTGCCGACGGCGAAGACCAGGTCCAGTTCGTAGCGCAGGAGGCGGTCGCACAGCGCGGATGTCGAGTCCACGACGAGGCGCAGATCGACACCGGGATGGGTCTCCCGGAAGATCGTCAACGCGTCGGGCAGAAGGTAGAGGGCGGCCGCATCGATGAGCCCGACCCGGAGCTGGCCGAGTTCTCCCTCGTCGTGTGACCGGAGCCACGACTGGAGCTCCGCCGTGCGGCCCAGAACCTCCGAGGCGAAGTCCGCCACCACCCGCCCGGCGTCCGTGAGCCTCCTGCGCCGCCCGTCCTGTTCGAAGAGGACGACGCCGAGGCGCGCCTCGAGCTGGGCGAGGCTCTGCGACAGCGCCGGCTGGCTGATCCCGAATTCGCTTGCGGCTTCGGTGAACGAGGACAGCTCGGCGACCCGCTGGAGGTAGGCGAGCGAGCGGGTGCTGAGGTTCGGGGGCACCTGCCCGTCTCCGGAGCGATCGGCGCGGTTGCCGCCGGGATGCCGCCGCTGCGTGTACGGAGCCATGGAACTGATCCTATAACCATTTGCCTATCGATACAGTTGCACCGTTCCGGAAACCGAATATATTGTGACCCGAGACGCCGGACCGGCACGCTCCGCAATCGAGGCGTCGACCCTCGCGGAGCCGGATCGGCGACCGATTCACAACCGAGCCACCGGTGCCGCCGCGACTGCGGCACACGGCGCAAGGAGGAGAACATGGGAACGATCAACGTGGGAATCGCCGGCGTCGGCAACTGCGCCTCGTCGCTCGTGCAGGGCGTGGAGTACTACCGCAACGCCGCAGCCGACGAGGAGATCCCCGGCCTCATGCATCCGGTGCTCGGCGGCTATGGCATCGGCGACGTGCGTTTCACGGCCGCCTTCGATGTCGACGCGGCCAAGGTCGGCGAGGATCTCGCCAAGGCCATCGGCAACGGTCAGAACAACACCGTGGCGTTCTGCGAGGTGCCGACCAGCGGCGTGACGGTGCAGCGCGGGCCCACCCTCGACGGCATCGGGCGCTACCTGTCCGACGTCGTCGTCGAGTCGCCGCAGGCGCCGGTCGACGTTGCCGGGGTGCTCCGGGAAACCGACACCCACGTTCTCGTGTCGTATCTCCCCGTCGGCTCGGAGCAGGCCGCACGCTGGTACGCCACCCAGGCCCTCGAGGCGGGATGCGCGCTGATCAACTGCATGCCGGTCTTCATCGCCGGCGACGAGCCCTGGGCCGAGCGCTTCCGCCGGCGGGGCATCCCCATCGTGGGCGATGACATCAAGTCGCAGGTGGGGGCAACGATCGTGCACCGCAACCTCGTCCGGCTCTTCCAGGACCGCGGCGTGCGGGTGGATCGCACCTACCAGCTGAACTTCGGCGGTAACACCGACTTCCTGAACATGCTGGAGCGGGACCGGCTGGAGTCCAAGAAGGTCTCCAAGACCCAGGCCGTGACCAGCCAGCTGGAGTCCGAACTGGCCGGCTCCGACGTGCACGTCGGCCCGTCGGACCACGTGCCCTGGCTCCAGGACCGCAAGTGGTGCCACATCCGCATCGAGGGCACCACATTCGGCGACGTGCCACTCAACGTGGAGCTGAAGCTGGAGGTGTGGGACAGCCCCAACTCCGCCGGCGTGGTGATCGACGCCATCCGCTGTGCCCGGTTGGGCCTCGACCGCGGCATCGGCGGACCGCTGTACGAGACGTCGGCCTACTTCATGAAGTCGCCGCCCCGCCAGATGCGCGACGAGGACGCCCGCAAGGCCGTCGAGGACTTCATCGCCGGCGAGTAGCTACTGACCGGGCGGGTGCCGCCGGTGCCGAGTCCGGCTCTCGCCTGCGTAATCGATCCGGACTTCGACCCCGGCGTCCCCCACCCTCCGGGGTTTGCGTCTGACCGGGCGGGTGCCGCCGGTGGCGCTCCGGCGGCCTCTGAAAATGGCCGCCTGCGCCGGCCCCCGGCACCCCCACCCTCGGTTGCAGGTGGGCGCCGCTAGCGTGACTTGACGTCAGTGACCGCTTCCCGCTGATCGAGGAGGAACACCGTGGCTGTTTCCGTGACCCTTGCCCGTGCCGTCCCGGCCGGTGCCGATGTGATCGCTCTCGGCGTCTGCTCCGACGGGGTCGACGCCGAGCCCGGAGGGCTGGACTGGGCGCTGCTGCGTGGCCTCGGATTCGAGGGAAAGGCGGGCCAGGTGCAGTTGGTGTCGGGACCCGACGGCCGCCCCGTGGCCGTCGTCGGGATGGGGCCCGCAGCGGAGGTCACCCCGGCGGTGATTCGGCGCTCCTCGGCAGGGCTCGCACGGGTGGTGCGGCGGCATCGCTGGCTGGCCTCGTCGTTGCTCGACGCCGTCCCCGATGACGGCGACCTCGCCGCCGCGGCCCAGGCACACGCCGAGGGGATCCTGCTGGGGGCCTATGGCTACGACGCCTACAAGAGCGACCCCGAGCCCAACTCCCTGCGGAAGCTGTCGGTCGTCGGTACCGGGCGGGAGGTGCGTGAGGCGCTGAGGCTCGGCACGACCGTGGCGGAGGCCGTTTGCTTCGCGCGGGATCTGGTCAACGAGCCGGGCGGGTCGCTGACCCCCGAGAAGCTCGCCGGCGCGGCCCAGGCGCTGGCGTCGGGCGACGACGGCACCGACGGCGCTGCGTTGGAGATACAGATCTGGGAGACCGGGGAGATCGTCGAGGCCGGGCTGGGTGGGCTCCTGGGGGTCAACCGGGGCTCGACGCAGCCGCCCCGGTTCGTTGAGATCACCTGGCGGCCGCCCGCGGACCAGGAGGGGTTCCTGGCGCTGGTGGGCAAGGGGATCACGTTCGACTCCGGAGGGCTGTCCATCAAGCCCGCCACGGGCATGGAGACCATGAAGATCGACATGAGCGGCGCCGCCGCGGTCCTCGGGGCGATGCGGGTCGTGAAGGTGCTGGCACCGCCGATCCGGGTGACCGGCTACGTCCCCATCACCGACAACATGCTGGGTGGCGACGCCTCGCGGCCCGGGGACATCCTCACCATCCGCAACGGCAAGACGGTGGAGGTGCTCAACACCGACGCCGAGGGGCGGCTGATCCTCGCCGACGCGCTCTCCCTCGCCAGCGAGGCCGAGCCCGACGCCATCGTGGACCTCGCCACCCTGACGGGCGCGTGCATGGTGGCCCTCGGCACCAAGGTCGCGGGCCTCATGGGCAACCACGACGGCTGGATCGAGGCGGTCCGGGCGGCGGCGGATCGGGCCGGTGAGCGCGTCTGGCACCTGCCGCTGCCGGAGGACTACCGCAAGCAGTTGGACTCCCCGGTCGCCGACCTCAAGAACATCGGCAACCGCTGGGGCGGCACGCTCACCGCGGCCCTGTTCCTGCGGGAGTTCGTCGCCGACGGCATCCCGTGGACCCACCTGGACATCGCGGGTCCCGCCTGGACCGACAATGTCGACGGCGAGGCCGCCAAGGGTGGGACCGGTTTCGGCGTCCGCCTGCTCGTGGACCTCATCCGCAACTTCTCGCCACCCGCCGGCGCCGGCCAAGCGGCCTGAGCCGGCGAGCACCTGTCACTCGACCACCGAGAGCCTGCCCGGGTTCCCGGCGGGCTCACCGGCGCCGCCCGGTGCGCCGGCGAGAGCCGCTCTCGCCCGGCTGTGCTGCTCGGCGGCCCAGGTTGCCGCCTCGAACGCCACGGCCGGGTGGAACTGCCACGAGTGCAGTTGCCGTTCCACCGAGTCGGGTTCGTCGCCACTTGCCAGCAGGGCCATGGCGAGGTGCCGCGCCCGCGCCGGTACGTCGGCGGCGCGCCGGCCGGCGGAACGGGCACGTCGCCATTGATCGTGGGTGGCGCGTAGCCGTGGTGGGAGGCGCTCGGCCATGCGGGCGGTCAGGTCTGGCAGCCGGGTGCGCACGAACAGCGTGTTGTGGCGCCCGCGCTGCATCAGCCCGAACCGGCAGCAACGGTCGAAGGCCCGGTCGAACGCCGCCTGCAGGGCTTGCCGGCTGCCGAGTCCGAGTTCGGCGGCGACCTCGGCGGTGATCACGGAACACCCCTCGGGCGCTTCCTCCAGCCGCATCGCCAGGCGCCGGACCAGCCAGGTGGCTGACGGCCCGAGTACCCCCAACCAGAAGAGCTCCACGTAGGGCGAGCGCGGATGGTGCCCGCCTTCGGTGTCGTTGCTGAAATCCACCCATGGTTCCATCCACAACTCGGAGGTGCCGCCCCTTCGCTCCGGCGCGGCGTAAGTGGGCGGGCCGGTTCGCTCGCCGGATCGATCGGGTGTGTGATCGGGTGGCGCCGCGGTGAGTGCGGCAACAGGGCCGGGCTTGTCAAGGGTTGTCGGGGTCTGCATGGCAGATGCTCCTGGGAGTGTTTCGACACGTGGGATGCCGGGGGCATCAAGGGCATCTTCAGAAGAAGTAGATGTTATTTCATAGAGTATTGAGCAATCTCTGTCAAGTGATGCGCCCGACTCGGGAGAGACCTGGCCGCCTCGCGGAGCGGAAGCGTCAGCGCAGCGCCGCGCCACCGGAAGCCTCCCGGCGGGCGGGATAGGGTCCGCTGATCGTCGCTGCGGAACTCGCCGGGGGAATCCACCGTGCCCGTGAACTCGTGGACCGGGCCGAGCGCGTCGTCGTACTCACCGGGGCCGGCATCTCCACCGACTCCGGCATCCCGGACTTCCGTGGACCCCAGGGCGTCTGGACGCGGAACCCGGCGGCCGAGGTGAAGGCGCACATCAGCAACTACGTGAGCGATCCGGAGGTGCGCAAGGAGATCTGGCGCCAGCGGCTGGCCGAGCACGCCGGCGCCCGGCCCCGGCCCAACGCGGGCCACCGGGCGATCGTCACATTGGAGCGGCGCGAGAAGCTGCACACGCTCGTCACCCAGAACGTGGACGGGCTGCATGTCGATGCGGGAACGTCACCCGGGCGGTTGGTGGAGATCCACGGCACGCGCCGCCGGGTGAAGTGCCTGGGCTGCGGCGACGAGTGGCCCATGTCCCACGCCGTCGAGAGGCTGCGAGCCGGTGAGGAGGATCCTCTCTGCCTGTCCTGTGGCGGGCTGTTGAAGTCGGCGACCATTTCCTTCGGCCAGAACCTCGTGATGGAGGACCTGGTGCGGGCTTCGGAGGCGGCGACCGGGTGCGATCTCCTGCTGGCTGTCGGCAGCACGCTGCAGGTGTATCCCATCGCGCAGGTCGTGCCGGCCGCCCGCATGGCCGGGGCCTCCCTGATCATCGTGAACAATGAACCCACGCCTTTCGACGACCTCGCCGATGTCGTGCTGCGCCGCTCCATCAGTGAGGTCCTGCCGGTGGTCGTGCGAGATGCCGGGTCCGGCGTTTGACGCCCACCGCCGAGGTTCCGGCGCTGCGCCGCGGCCGGCCGCAAGCCGAATCCTGACCAACTCGGTAGACTTTTGGTCGCGGGGGTCGGCCGGCCATGCGGGTCACGTCGATCCCACTGCCGAATAGCCGGAGTCGGGTGTTCAGCGGGCGCGGGCCATCGGCCTCGTCGCCGCACCGGACCGCCCGACATGTTGAAGGAGCCGAAGCGATGCCCACGTTCCGCGACATCCTCATCGCCGCCAAGTCCCAGATCACCGAGATCGACACCGAGACCGGTGAACGCCTGCGCGCCGCCGGCGCCGCCCTCCTCGACGTGCGCGAACCCGACGAGGTGACCCAGGGAGCCATCCCGGGAGCCATCCACATCCCGCGCGGTCACCTCGAGGCCAACATCGAGAACCGCATACCGGGGCGCGAGACGCCTGTCGTCGTGTTCTGCGCCGGCGGGGTCCGCTCGGCGTTCGCCGCCGAGACGATGCAGACCCTCGGCTACACGGACGTCTCGTCGATGGACGGCGGCTTCAACAAGTGGAAGGACGAGGGCCGGCCGTGGGCGGTCCCGCGGGTTCTCAGTCCCGAGCAGCGCAATCGCTACCACCGCCACCTGCTGCTGCCGGAGGTTGGCGAGGAGGGCCAGATGCGCCTGCTCGATGCCCGCATCCTCTGCCTCGGCGCCGGGGGTCTCGGCTCACCGGCCGCTCTCTACCTCGCCGCCGCCGGTGTGGGCACGCTCGGCGTGGTGGACATGGACGTGGTCGACGCCTCCAACCTGCAACGCCAGATCCTCCACAACGTCGACCGGGTGGGCGACCGGAAGGTCGACTCCGCCAAGAAGACGCTGACGGCACTCAATCCCGACGTCAACGTGGTCGCCCACGACGTCCGGCTCGGCGCGGAGAACATCCTGCAGATCATCGAGGGATACGACGTGATCGTGGACGGCGCCGACAACTTCCCGGTGCGCTACATGCTGAACGACGCCTCGGTGAAGCTGGGCATCCCCGTGGTGCACGGGTCGATCTTCCGCTTCGAAGGGATGGTCACCGTCTTCGATCCCCGCGGGGGGCCGACGTACCGCGACATGGTCCCCGAGCCGCCGCCCGCCGAGATGGCGCCCAGCTGTGCCGAGGCCGGTGTGCTCGGCGTGCTGCCGGGAATCGTCGGTTCGATCCAGGCGCTGGAGGCCATCAAGATCGTGCTGGACCACGGCGACGTGCTGCGCGGCAGGCTGCTGACCTTCGACGCCTCCGAGATGAGCTTCCGCGAGTACCGGGTGCGTCCCGATCCTTCCAACGAGATCACCTGGGAGAATCGCGATCGCATCCGCGTCGTCGAACTCGACGGTCTCTGCGGGCCGGCCCCGTTGGAGGCCTCGCAAGCCTGACCGGCGGCCACCGCGGCGGCGCCGAGCGCCGCCGACCGCTACCAGACGTCGACGATGTCGGCGGCCGCCTCCTCCGCGAGATCGCGCCGCCTGCGGGTGATCACCAGCAGAGCGGCGATCAGGACCACCCCGACCGCCGCGAGGATGATCACCACGGTGTCGTTGGCGACGGAGTCCTGCCACGTCCGGATGCGACTCTGCGCGGGCGGCGAGGGAGTTGTCTGCTCGGTCGGTGCGGCGGGGGCCGCCTGCTGCTCGGGCGAGACGGCGGGCGCGGTGTCGCCGTCCGGCGCGACGGTCGTCAGCGTCTGAGTTCCGTCGGCGGTAACCGGCGCGGCGTGCTGCGGTGCCACCTCTGCTGACAGCGGTGTGGCGGAGGCGCCCACCTCATTGTTGGCAACGATCGTGACGGTGTAGGTGGCGCCCCCGATGAGGTTCTCGATGGCGTGGCTGGTCTGGGTGGTCTCGACGGACGCGACCGTTCCATCGGGTGCCGTCCAACTGAGGGTGTAGGACCGCACGGGAAGCCCGCCGTCGTCGATCGCCGGTTGCCACGTCACCAGCAGTGACTCGTGGCCGATGACGATCTCGGCGGCGGCGGGCGGGCCGGGGGCACGCGCCGGTGTGGCCCTCACGGGAGCGGCGGTGACCGATGTGCCGATCTCGTTGGTGGCCACGACCGTGATGCCGTAGACGGTGCCGTTGGTGAGCCCGTCGATGGTGTAGCCGGTGTCGGTGGTCTCCGCCGAGGAGGTGGTGCCGTCGGGCGCCACCCAGATCACCGTGTAGCCGGTGACCCGCAGCCCGCCGTCGCTGGCGGGGGGCTCCCACATCACGTGCAGGCGAGAATCGTCGCGGGTGGTCTGCACGGCCACGGGAGCGCCCGGAATGTGTGCCGGGGTCCCGGTGGCGGGTTCGCTGGCGGCCGATGGTCCGACCTCGTTGGCGGCCGTGACGGTCACCGTGTAGGTGGTGCCGTTGGCGAGCGCGTCGAACGTGTGGCTGGTCCGGGTGGTCTCCGCGGAGCCGGTCGTTCCGTCCGGCGCCCTCCAGGTCACGACATAGGACAGCACGGGCCTGCCGCCGTCGCTCGCCGGAGGTTGCCAGGTGACGTCGATGCGACCATCGCCGCGGTCGGCGGTGACGCTGGTCGGGGCGCTGGGCGTCGCCGCGGCCGTGGCGGCTGCCGGGCTGCTGGCCGCCGAGAGTCCTGCTTCGTTGCGGGCGCTCACGGTGATGGTGTACGTGGCGCCGTTGAGGAGGTTCTGGAGCGTGTGGCTGGTGCCGGTGGTCTCGATCGTGCCGGTGGCGCCGGTGGAGGAGACCCAGGCGATCTCGTAGCCCGAGATTCCCAGCCCACCGTCGTTGCTCGGCGGTCGCCACGAGGCCTCGATCCTGCTGTCCCCGCGGGTCGTGGTCAGCTCCCTCGGTTCGCTCGGGGGCGTACCCGGCCGGCGACCGGTGGGCTCGCTGTGCGCCGACGTACCGGCCCGGTTCGTGGCGGTGATGGTGACGGAGTACGTGGCACCGTTGGTCAGGCCGCCGATCACGTACCCGGTTCCCTGCACCGACGCAGAGTTCACGGCACCGTCGGGGGCCGTCCAGTACACGGTGTACGACTCGATGGCGAGTCCGCCGTCGCTTGCCGGTGGGGTCCAGGAGACCCCCAGCCGCCCGTCGCCGCGTTGCAACCGGACGTCCTGCGGGGCACCGGCAACGCCTCGCGTCGTGGCGCTTGCCGATGCCGCCGGCGAGGTGCCGGCGGCGTTGTTGGCCGCGACGCTGATGGTGTACGTGGCGCCGTTGGCGAGGTTCCGGAGGGTGTAGGTGGTGTCGGTGGTGGGGATCGTGCCGGAGGCGCCGGTGGAGGAGACCCAGGTGATCGTGTAGCCGGTGATCGGGCTGCCGCCGTCGTCGGCGGGGGGCTGCCAGTCCACGGTGATCTCGCCCGAGCCGGGCGTCGCCGAGACGGATCGCGGCGCGCTGGGCGTGGCGCCCGGTGTGGCCCGCACCGTGATCGCCGGTGAGGTGCCGGCGGCGGTGACGGCCGCGATGCTGATGGTGTAGGTGGCGCCGTTGGCGAGGTTCCGGAGCGTGCGGCTGGTGTCGGTGGTGGGGATCGTGCCGGAGGCGCCGGTGGAGGAGACCCAGGTGATCGTGTAGCCGGTGACGGGGTTCCCCCCGTCGTGGGCGGGCGGTTGCCAGGTCACGACGATCTCGTTCGGTCGGGGGGACACGGTGACCGACTGCGGTGCCGAGGGGGGACTGCCCGACGCCAGTGTCGGCACGGTGATGGTCGTCGTCGGATCCGCCGGCAGGGAACCGGCCTCGGCGAAGATGAACTTGGTCGACAGCAGGTGACCACCGCGGCCCGAGGCGTTGGGAAGCGGTCCCCAGCCCTCGGACTCGGCGCCCTTGTTGACCACGAACACGAAGCGCTGGCCGGAGACCGACTTTGTCCCCGCCGTGCCGGTGAGACGCACTGTCGCCCGGTCGATGCGCCCGGAGACGCTGATGTTGCCGGACACGTCGATGCGTTGCAGCGTGCCGACGTCGGTGTCGGTCGCCCTGGCGAGCCAGCGGCTGAGAGCGCTGACGCTGTACGTGCGCGTCCAAGGGGTGTAGGCGTCACCCGTCGTGAAGGCGTCCTCGGCGGCGACGAGATAGGGGTGCTGCTCGTTGAAGGCGTAGCCGCTGTTCTCGGTGTACCCGCCTCCTGAGGTGGTGAACAGGGTGAGGGCGGGCGTCCCGTTGTAGGCGAGCACCTGGCCGGCGGTGTCGGCGACGGCCTGCAGCCAGGGGCCGTTGCGGGGAGCGAGCTCACGGGTGTTGCCGTCGTAGACCTGGCTCATCGTCGTGGCGTAGATGTCGAACGGCGCGTGCCACGTGTCGCTGGTCCGGTTCTCGCGGGCGACGTGCAGGGCGTACGTCCGCGATGCGATGGCCTGCGCCCGGAGCGCTTCCGCCGGCCAGTCGGGTGGCACCTCGGCCACGCCGCCCAGGTAGTCCTCGATCTCCAGGTTCGTGAGAACGACCCGGTACCACGAGTCTCCCGAGAGCTTGGTGAGGGTCATCTGCCCATGGTTGTAGGAGTGGCCGGTGGCCGAGGACTCCACCGCCACGCCGTCGGCCGTGCGGATCTGCAGCACATCGCCGCGGCAGGCCTGCCCGGGGCACAGCAGCGCGCCGCCACTGGCGGTGACCGTCCAGCTGCTGCCGTCGCGGACGACGCTGAACAGCTGGCTGGTCGAGGAGCTGTAGACCGCGGAGCCGTCGACGACGATCTCGAACGGGCCGCGGGGGCGGAAGCGGCTGTTGCGGGTCCCGGCGAGGAAGACTCGCAGATCGTCCATCTGCCAGCCGCCGGTGAGCACGGTCCCGGGGTAGTAGAAGTTCAGGATGTCGCGGGCCGCTTGGCCTGCGGCGGCCCGCGCCGGCAATGACTGGTGGCTGATCCCCACACCGTGGCCCCAGCCGGCGCCGCGGAAGGCGAGGTCGTCGCCCGGGGCCAGCGTGGCGGAGCTGAATCCGGCACTCTGCGCGGCGGCCGGCTCCGATGCGGGGAGAAACACGAGCACGGTGGCCAGCACGGCCCCCAGGGCGATCCCCGCCGCGAGCCGGCGCCCGGCCCGGACCAAGCCGGCCGCCGACCGCGTCGGGATCTGCGGTGGGGGGCGCTCAGTGAGGTGGGAAGAGGCGACGGACCTGGTGTTCTGCGCTGCTGACCGGCGTCCGTGACGGCGCGGCCAGCGGGTTCGCGGCGCATGGGGAGGACGACCGGCACACCTTTCGCGCCGGCCACGAGATCTCATGGAGAGTTATATCCGAAAGCGTCACCACCCCTTGCCATACTCATCATCGCCCACATCCACCACTTTTGCAACAGTTGAGACCCTGTTTCGGGTCGTTTCGCGGGAACCGTGTCATGGCCCGCCTGAAGGGAAATCCACCCCGAGACTATGTGGGGCCCGGGTCGCGATCGTGTCAATCGGCCGTTCGGCCGGCGGTCCCGGTTCGCCCGCCGCGGCCGGGACCGGCGGTCGCCGCAAGTACACTCCGCCCGTGCCCGTTGCTCTCATTACCGGCGTCACGGGCCAGGACGGCTCGTACCTGGCCGAAATCCTGCTGGCGAAGGGCTATGACGTGCACGGCACGACGAGGCGATCCTCCCTGGACAACACCGAGCGCCTGAGCGGGATCCTCGGCGATCCGGATACTGCGGAGCGGTTCCGGTTGCACATCTCCGACATGACCGACGGCGCGTCGCTGGTGCGCCTGCTCGACGCCGTCGAGCCCGATGAGATCTACAACCTCGCTGCCCAGAGCCACGTCGCGGTGTCCTTCGACGTGCCCGAGCAGACGATGCAGACCACCGGCCTCGGCCCGCTTCGCCTCCTCGAGGGGATTCGCTCGCTGGGCTCGTCCACCCGCTTCTACCAGGCGTCCTCCTCGGAGATGTTCGGCTCGGCGCAGGTGCCGCAGAACGAGAACTCGCCGCTGCGGCCGCGGTCCCCCTACGGGTGTGCCAAGGCGCTGGGTCATTGCGTCACGAGCAGCTACCGGGAGGCGTACGGTCTCTTCGCCGTGAGCGGCATCCTGTTCAACCACGAGAGCCCGCGGCGCGGCGAGACGTTCGTGACGCGCAAGATCACCCGCGGGGTGGCATCGATCCTGGCCGGGAGGACCAACGAGTTGCGGCTCGGCAACCTGCACGCGTGCCGCGACTGGGGTTTCGCCGGCGACTACGTCGAAGCGATGTGGCTCATGCTGCAGCAGGACGAGCCGGAGGACTATGTCGTCGGCACCGGGATCTCCCACTCGGTGCAGGAGTTCTGCGAGTTGGCGTTCAAGCAGGCCGGCTTGCACTGGACCGACCATGTCCGGACCGATCCACGGTTCGTTCGCCCTGCCGAGTTGGATCATCTCGTGGCCGATCCGACGAAGGCGGAGCGGGACTTGAGCTGGAAGCCGAAGGTCGACTTCGAGAATCTCGTCTCGATGATGCTCGACGCCGATCGGGCCCTGCTCGGCGCCTAGATCCGCTCACTCGGGGGCGCGATCCGGCCTGACATCGCCGGTCGCTAGTCTGGCAACGTGCGGGCGCTGCGATTCTGCATCGTGGGGGGTGGCCCGGCGGGCAACTCGTGCGCGTCGGTCGCCGCCCGGCTCGGTGCCGACGTCACCCTGATCGAGAAGGACGTCCTCGGCGGTGCCGCCAATCTGTGGGACTGCATCCCGTCCAAGGCCATGATCGCCGCGGGCGGCGTGATGTCGTTCGTCTCTCGCGCCACCGGGATGGGCCTCGACCCCGTCACTCCCACGATGGACTTGGACGGGCTGCGGGATCACATCGAATCCACGCAGGACACGCTGAACGCATCGCTGCGCCAGATGCTGACGAGTCAGGGGGTGAGGATCATCAACGGCGCAGGGTCGCTCGCGGGACCGCACGAGGTCGTTGCCGAGACGCCCGACGGTCGCCAGGAGATCGCCGCCGATGTGATCGTGCTGGCGACCGGTAGCCGCCCGCGGGTCCCCGACTGGTGCACGCCCGACGGTGTGCGGGTGCTCACCACACGCCAGGCCTACCCGCCGCCGGAGGTGCCGCAGCATCTCGTCATCATCGGCTCGGGCGTCACCGGCGTGGAATTCGTCCACATGTTCAAGAGCTTCGGCAGCGACGTGACCCTCATCGTCAGCCGCCAGCAGGTCCTGCCGGGCAAGGATCCCGAGGTGGCCGCCGTCCTGGAGGAAAGCTTCCTGGCTCGCAAGGTGAACCTCTACAAGGGGGCCCGTGCCGGCGCCGTGGAGGTTGATGGGGACGGGGTGGCGGTCCGCTGCAACGACGGGCGGGTCGCCCGCGGCACGCACGCCCTGCTGGCCGTCGGCGCCATCCCCAACTCCGAGAACCTGAGCCTGGAAGCAGCCGGCGTGCGCTCCGATGGCGGCTACGTGACGATCGATCACAACTGCCGCAGTTCGGTGGAGCACATCTACGCCGCAGGCGACCTCAGCGGCAAGGCACTGCTCTCGTCGGTCGCCGCCATGCAGGGGCGCAAGATCGCCGAGCACGCCATGGGCCTGCACCGCAACCGCCCGCACCGCCACATCGACTACAGCCAGGCCGCCTCCGCGGTGTTCACCGAGCCGGAGATCGCCGAGGTGGGCCTCACCGAGTCCGAGGCGACGGGTCGGAAGATCCGGGTCACCAAGATGCCGTTCTCGGTGACGCCGAAGGCGCTCATCAACAACGATCCTCGGGGCTTCCTGAAGCTAGTGTCCGACCCGGCCACCGGGGTCGTACTGGGCGGGTCCATCGTCGGGGGGCAGGCAGCCGAGTTGATCTCGGTCGTGGCGCTCGCCGTGACCGCCGAACTGACCGTCACCGACATCTCCGAAACCCTCTTCGCGCACCCGACCCTGTCGGAGGCGCTCGGTGACGCCGCCGAGTAGTCCCCTGATCCCTGACCCCCACCTTGACCCCCAGCCCCTGAATCGACGTGACGCAGCCGCCTGAGTCCAGGGACACCCCGCCCGACGAACCTCTGGACACGCCGTCCGGCGAGCCTCGGGAGTTCGTTGTGCAGGAGCCGCTCGGGACCGTGCTGGCGCGGCTCGCCGCCCGGCTGTTCGACGCGGCGCTGATGCTGCTGGCGGTCCTGGCCAGCGTGCCCCTGCCCAACAGTGGGCGCATCGCCTTCCTGGTGGCGGTCCCGATCCTCTACGAGACCGTCATGGTCGCAGCGACGGGGCGGACGGCCGGCAAGATGATCATGGGGTTGCACATCGTCCGGCGTTCCGACGGCGGTCGCCCGCAGTGGTTGCCGTCGCTGACACGTGCCACCCCGGCGGGCATTCTGGGGGCCGGCCCGCAGATCGCGGTCATCGTGATGGCGGTGTGCATCCTGCCGATGCTCGGGGACTCGCGCCTGCAGCGCAGCATGCAGGATCGAATCGCCCGCACGGTCGTCGTCCAGCGCCGGCGGCCCTGGGGGGCCCGATCCGCAGCAGGATCCGGCTGAGGCGCGCCCGGCCGCCCCGCGTCGGCGGTTCCCGACTCCCGGCGTCGCCGGTTACGGCTCCGAGCCGGCCGGCGGGTGCGGTGCCGCAGATCAGGCGTCGGCGTCGTCCTGTTGCTGCGAGCCGAAGATCGTCGGTGGACCCTTGACGGAGAAGTCCGGGGCGCCGTGCATCCGGCGGCCGTCGACGGTGAGCATCTGGGAAGCGTCGCCGCCGCAGATGCGCCCACCGTGCGAGTCGAGGATGCTGTTGAGACCGATCTGGCTGACAGGGTAGGAGTCGATGGCCGAATAGGTCTGCAGTAGCAGCGGGCGAGGCCGTGTCGAGTTGTTCGGCAGCGAGCCGTGAATCATGCAGCAGTTGTGGACGGTCACCGATCCGGCGGGGCCGCTGAGATAGACCATCCGGTCGAGGTCCAGCCCCGAGACGTCGGCATCGTTCAGGGCGCCGGCCCAGGATCCGTCGGCTCCGTACTGGTCATAGAGCGGACCCTGGTGGCTGCCGGGGAGCACGCCCATCGGCGCCATGTCGGCGTCGACGTCGCTGAGGTAGACGCCGATGGTGAGCGGCGTGAAATCGGTGTGGGGCCAGAACTGGATGTCCTGGTGCCACTTCACCTCCGCTCCGCCACCGGCCCACTTGAAGTTGAGCTTCGAGTGGTGGTACCGGACCGGTCCACCCAGTAGCGCCGAGGCGATCTGCGCGGGCGGACCCTCGAACGTGAATCGTGCATACGTGGGGTGCCGGTCGACCGGGTAGTTGAGGCGCCGCAGCTTCGGCTGCTCCGCCGTGTGCGTGGGTTCCAGATCGAACTCCACCCCTGAGGAGGTCTCCGAGCGGCTGGCCTCGATGAACTCCGCGGTGACGGCGTTCAGCTCGTCGAGCCAGTCGGCCCCGATGAAGCCGGGCAGGCACAGGTAGCCGTTCGCCTCGTACCCGGCCCGATGATCATCGGAGATGAGACCTGCTGTGTGTGGGGGTGCTGCTGCGAGCGTCATGACCGAAACGATACCGGGCGAGGCCGATTCGGACCCGTGGGCAGGTGTGGCGCAGAGGCGGGCCGGTCCGCACCCGGATTGCCTGGCTGCTCGGTTCACGTGGTGACTTCGAGACGGCGAGGCCCATCGCACTGCCTACGCTGAGGGCGGTGTTCATCATCCTGCTCGTCGCGCTCCTCGGGATTCCGGTGGCGGAGATCTTCTTCATCATCCGGGTGGCACGCGACCTCGGCGTCCTCGAGACCATCGGATTGCTGGTGGCGGTGTCGGTCGTCGGGGCGCTCTTGGTGCGCCGCTCCGGCCTCGGCGTGCTGCGTCAGATCCAGGAGCGCCTCGCCCGCGGCGAGATACCCGCCAGGGAACTTGTCGACGGTCTGCTCATCCTCGTCGGCGGGCTGCTGATGCTGACGCCGGGCTTCTTGACCGACGGCGTGGGGCTGCTGCTGCTCGTCCCGCCGACCCGCCTGGCCGTTCGGGCACTGGTGATCCGCCGGTGCAGCAAGCGGCTACGGGTCGCCGGTTGGTCGGCCGGCCAGGGATTCTTCGGCGGCTTCCCGGGCGGCGGCTTCGGCGGATCCGGACCCGGTCCGGGCACCGGGCCGGGCCGGGATGACGTTCGCGACGTCCGGGAGACGCGTGCGCTGCGCAAGGGCCGAAAGCGCTGGGAGAAACCGCCCCGGAGCTAGGAGTCCGCCGAACGATCCCTGGCTCGCCGGGTTCTCCTTGACGAACCCCCAGGCCAGAGAGTTGCGAGCTCGGAGAACGGCCGTTTCCCGGCAGTCTCCGAGGTGGGCGGGCGAGAGCGGCCGCCGCTCAGGCTTCGAGTTCCGCCCGCACGATGGCCGCCCCGGCTGCGAGCGCCGACAGCTTGGCGAAGGCGACCTCGCGTGTGAGGTACTTCATGCCGCAGTCGGGTGCGGGGATCAGCCGTTCCGGCGACGTGTGCTGCAGGGCGTCGCGGATCCGTTGTGCCACCGTCTCGGGCGTCTCCACGGTGGGGTCGCCGTTGTCGATGACGCCCAGCACCACGGTCTTGTCGGGCAGCCGCTCCAGGATGTCCAGGTCGATCCCGGGTTGGGCGGCCTCGATGGAGATCTGATCGATGGCGCTGACGTTCAGCTCCGGCAGGAAGGCGTAGGCGTCGGGCTTGCCGAGTCCCCGCCAGGCGTGGATGGCCGCGTACCCGAAGCACATGTGCAGCACGGTCGTGCCGGTGACGCCGTCGAGCGCCTCGTCGAGCACCTCGACCGCGTACTGGAGGGCCTCGGTGGGCCGGGCCTGCATGTACGGCTCGTCGAGCTGCACCACGTCGGCCCCGGCGTCGAACAGGTCCTTGAGCTCCCGGTTGACGACCTTGGCGTAGGCGGAGGCCGCTTTCCGCTCGTCGCCGTAGTGATCGTCCTGGGCCTGCTGGATCAGCGTGAACGGTCCCGGCAGCGTGAGCTTGACGGTGCGGCGGCTGTGGGTTCGCAGCAGCTCGAGGTCGCGCACGCCGATCGGCTCGGGCCGCGTAATGGGCCCGGCGATGCGCGGCACGGGATTCGGCTTGCCGGTGCGGTCCATGGCACTGCCGTGGCGTTCGGGGTCGATGCCCCCCAGGGCGGTGGCGAAGTGGTTGGAGTAGCTCTCGCGCCGGATCTCCCCGTCGGTGATGATGTCGATGCCGGCGGCCTCCATCTCCCCGATCGCCACGATGGTTGCGTCGTCCTGCGCCTCTTCGAGATGCTCCGGCGGGATACGCCAGAGTTCCCTCGCCCGCACCCGCGGCGGCAGCCGCGTGCACAGCGCAGGCCGATCGATCAGCCAGTCCGGCTGCGGATAGCTCCCCACCACAGCAGTCGGCAACAGCACGCCGCGGAGCCTAATGGACCCCACCCGGCCGTGAGCCACCCGCCAACTGCGCCGCCGAGCGCCGCGTGGATGACCAGTCCCTGCTTACGCGAAGAAGACGAGCCAGACCGCGAGGCCGATCCAGAACCCGATGACGAGCGTTGCGCCGATGCGCTCGACCACCGCCCGCGCAGGAAGCCACATCCCCCTGAAGCGTGATGGCCTCCGCCATGTGGCGCCCACGGCTGTCAGCTCAGTTGAAGAGGGTCGGCTGGGACGTTGGTGACACCCGCTCTGCTTGGAGCGCCTCGACGCCGGCACGTTCTGCAGGTTCCAGCACGGCCGCTTCGAGTTCGTCCAGCGATGTGACCGGTACCGCCCCCCGCTCCCCGAGCCTCACGTTCCCCGGTCCCTCACCCGCTCCCCGCCACACGGCGACCCGTCCGAAGCCACGGCGCAGGGTTTCCGCCGCACCGGCCCACGTTCCGCCCGACTCGACCTCGGCAGCGACGACGAGCGTGAGATCGGACAGCGCATAGATCAGCTTGTTGCGGCCCATGGCGTTGCCCACGCTGAAAGGAGCCGCAGGGCTGTAGGGCGTGCACAGCACGGTGCGCCCGTCGTGGATCGCTCGGCGGATGTCCGGACCGCGGAGCTTGCGTGTCAGCGACTCCGCCAGCACGCCCGCCACGGCTCCGCCTGCCTCGAAGGCAGCGTTCATGGCGATCTGATCCACGCCACGGGCACCGCCGGACACCAGTGGCTTTCCCAGCCGTGCCGCCACCGCCGCGAACGCCCCGGCAACGTCGGCACCCTCGGGGGTGACGTCCCGGCTCCCGACGACCCCCACGCCCGGCTCACTGAGCAACTCGATGGCACCGGCGGCGTACAGCAGCACCGGCGCAGACGTCCCGAGCCGCTCGACGAGCCGTTTGGGATAGGGCTCGTCGACCGGGGTCAGCACCGAGATGCCCGCCTGGTCCAGCCGCTCCAACTCGAAGGCCATCCCCGTCGCCTGATCCAGCAGAGCCACCACCCGAGCAGCCAACTCGCCGGCAAGGCCGTGTTCGGCAACCAGATGCTCCTCCGTCATTCCCAGCAAGCCGCCGGGAGGTCCGACGAGATCGCACAGCTTCCAGTAGTCCGAAGACTTCAACGACTTGACGCCGTCGTCGCCGAGCAGCCGCCCGACCAGCAGAATGGTCGCCAGCGAGTCGTCGTTCCTCATGACGGCGACCTCCCCGCCGCATCGGCCAGCGCGAACGGGAACACCGGCCCCGAGCCCGCCGCCAGCAGCATCCCGCCGACGGCGGTGAGCGTCCACCGGGAATCGACGACGTCGTCCACGAGTAGCACCGGCCCCGAGGGTACGGCACCGCGCACCTCGAAGGCGTTCTGCACGTTGCGGTACTGCCCGAAGCTGTTCTGCATGGTCTTCTGCGGCTCCGTGTCCCTGACCTTCACGACGACGGACTCGCACGGAAGGTCGAGCGCATCCGCAAGTCTCTCGGCGAAGTCGGCGACCAGCCCCGGATTCCGCCGCGAGGGTACGAACGTGATCCAGGTCGGGTCCGGCTCGGGCTGCCACCGGTCGGAAACGAGATCGGCCGCGGCGCTGACGAGTTGGTCGTCGAGTCGGCCCTGCGTCTGTTTCCCATCACGCACAAGGCGTCCCCACCCGCTGTCTCCCCACACGGACAGTGCCCTCCCCGGCTCGAGCCGTTGATCCTCCGGGATCCGCTGCCGATCCGGGAGTTGCTTGCGAGGTTCGATCTCCCGCTCGGCTCGGCGGATGTGCTCGACCGCCGGCTGCACCGTCGCCGGCTCGAACCGTGCTGCCAGGCTCTCACCGCTGCAGTTGTCGCAGATCCCGCACGGCTCGGCGATCACATCATCGAGATAGGAGCCCAGCAACTGCATCCGGCAACCGTCGGTGCGGATGTAGTCGAGCATCTGCGCCTGCTCGGCTCTGCGCAGGGCGGTCACCTCCTCGACGCGCCTGTGGTCGAACGACCAGTCCGTGAAGGCCCGTTGCCAGCGACTCCCGACCCGCTCGACGGCGCCGTCCACCTCGAGGTTCTTGAGGAGCGACTCCAGGGTCTTGAATTGAACGTTGAAGGACTCGAGCAACTCCCAGATCGACAGCGGCCCGGCCATGCGCTCCAGCAGTTCCACGACTCGCATAGCCAGATCGGCGGACGGAAACGCTGTGCGGATGAAGAAGTCCTGGATGTCGGCGTCCTCGGTGCCGTGCAGCAGGATTCCCCAGGACTCCGGAAGTGCTCGGCCGGCACGCCCGACCTGCTGGTAGTACGCGATCGGCGATCCCGGCGACTGGTAGTGGACGACGAAGGCAAGGTTGGGCTTGTCGAATCCCATGCCGAGTGCCGAGGTGGCAACGACGGCCTTCACGTCGTCGGCCAGCAGCGCTTGCTCGGTCGCTATCCGGATGTCGGGGTCCGTCGAACCGCTGTAGGCGACGGCGCTGATTCCCGCCGAGCGCAACCAGCCCGCCACCCTCTCGGTGTCCGCGATCGTGAGGCAATAGACGATGCCGGTCCCCTCGAGACGACGGAGCACGTGGGCGAGCCAGGTCAGGCGCTCGGCCTGCGAGGGAATCTGGAGGACATGCAGCCGCAGTCCGTCGCGTGGCAGCGGCCCTCGCAGCGGCCTGAGACCCGAGCCGAGTTGCGCCACGACGTCCTCGACGACCCGGTCGTTCGCCGTCGCCGTGCAGCACAGCACCGGCACACCCGCTGGGAGGAGCCCCAGAACCCGTGTGATCCGCCGGTAGTCCGGGCGGAAGTCGTGTCCCCAGTCGGAGATGCAGTGCGCCTCGTCGACCACGAGCAGGCCACTGCGGCGCCCGATTCCCGGAAGCACGTCGGATCGGAACTCCGGATTGGCCAACCGTTCCGGCGAGATCAGCAGCAGGTCGACGGCGTCCGCCTCGAGCCGCTCCAAGACCAGATCCCAGTCGTCGCGATTCGCGCTGTTGATGGTCTCGGCCCGAACCCCCATGCGCTGCGCTGCCTCGATCTGATTGCGCATGAGCGCAAGTAGCGGCGACACCAGCAGCGTCGGCCCGCTGCCCCGGTCGCGCAGCATGCGCGTGGCGATGAAGTAGACCGCACTCTTGCCCCACCCGGTCCGCTGCACCAGCAGCACCCGCTCCCGTCGCCCCACCAGCCGCTCGATCGCGTCGAGTTGGTTGGGCCGGAAGTCCGCCGCCGGGTCGGCGGTGAGCTGCCGCAGCAACTCCAGCGCCTCGTCGGCGAGGCTCGGCCCCGCCGCAGAATGGCCCGCCGATCCCGGTGCTGCTGAGCGATCCGTCATGATGCGAACCCTACGACCGGGGTGAGACACTCAAGATTCGGTGGGAACTGGCCGGTGGCCAGGCTCCAGCCTGACTTGGGGTGTGACCTGGGGTCCCTTGGGGGCGGCGGGTCAGACGAGTGCCCGTATGGCTAGTACCGACCGGTAGTTGCGGGCCGTCGTCTCGGTCCGGATGTACCGGTGCAATCGCTCGACCAGCTTGGACCGGCCGAACCCGTTGGGGGTGTGGAGGTAGAGGACCCTCTCGGTCAGGACGAACTCCTCGCCCTGTGTGGCCAGTTCCCGCAGACCGCCCAGATCGGCGGCCGGATCGGGTTCGGCGAGGAAGAAGAAGTGGACCGCCTTCGGGTCCTGCTTGCCCTGGCGGAACGGGTTTGCGGCGATGGCGTCATCGAAGGCGTCGATGTCGAGGGCGAACGTGTGGGGGGCGAACCCGAAGCGCCCCTCGATGGCGTCCCGGATCGACCGGGCCACCGAGTCGCTGTCACTGTCCGGCGAGTCGAGGACGATGTTGCCGCTCTGGATGTAGGTCCGGACGTTCCCGAAGCCAACCTCAGAGAGCAGCTCGCGAAGCGCAGCCATCGGCAGCTTCCGATGCCCACCGACGTTCACGCCCCGCAGGAGCACGATCCAAGTCGTCATCACAGCCAGCATCCCACGGGACCGCCCGCCGACACCCATCGAGCTGGCGGGCGGTTGAGTCTCCTTATGGGCCGAGGGCCGTCAGTGGTACCACCTGAACTCCGTCCTCTCGGCGGTAGCCGTAGCCGGTGGCGGTCACGACGACGAGATTCGACGGGTCACCGATGCGACTGTCCGAGACGGTATTGCGCAGCTTGCTGAGCGACTTGGCGGCGTGTTCGATGGCGGCCTCGCCGCCGAGTTTGATCTCGAGCGCGATCCAGGCGCCGTCGCCGCGTTCGATGATGATGTCCACCTCCAAGCCGTGGCTGTCCCGGTAGTGCGCGAGGTGAGAGCGACCCCGCTCGGCGTAGATGCGAAGATCCCGGACGGCGAGCGACTCGAACAGCAGTCCCAAGGTGCTCAGATCGCTCATCAGACGCTCCGGGTTGGCTCCGAGAGCGGCCACCGCCAGCGACGGATCGGTCAGATGACGCTTCGCGGACTGCCGGAGCCGGGCACGGGATCGCAGTTCTGCCGACCAGGCCGGCACGTCCTCCACGACGAACAGCCGCTCGAGGGCCTTCAGATAGGCACCGACGGTGCGCCGGTCCAACGGCCGCTCCCCTCCGGTGTCCGCCGCCAGTGTCGTTTCCGACGCCTCGGTCGCCACGTTCCGGGCCAGCGATCGCAGTAGACGCGTGACCCCGAGGGGATCGCGGGTCGGTCCGTCCAGTTGCGGGATGTCTGTCCGGCAGACTTCAGCAAGATACGACGAGCCGTAGTCCTGCGCCGCCGCCAGGTCGATGCCGAGAGAGGCAGGCCATCCGCCCCGGCACACGGCCTCCACCACGTCTCGCAGGCCGGGTGCCGGAGCGGCGACGAAGCCGGTGTGCGCCGAGAACAGACCGTCGAGGGAGACCGCCCCCGAGGACAGTCCCGTCTCGAACAACGACATTGGGCGCATGCGGACCCGTGTGATGCGTCCGGTGCCTGTGTGGCGTGTGATGTCGTCCGCGGGCGACGCGGAGCCGGTCAGGATGAACCGTCCCGGCCTGCGTCCTTCGTCGCCGGCGGCCCGTACCTGATTCCAGATCTCCGGCGCCATCTGCCACTCGTCGAGCAGCCGGGGTTCCGGTCCGGCCAGGATCTCGAGCGGGTCGACCTGTGCCGCCAGTCGAGCGCTCCGATCGGACCCGAACATGACCTCACTGCGCGCGTGCACCCGGCCCGTCGACGTCTTACCGCAGGCCCGCGGCCCTTCGAGGACGACGGCGGGCGACGCTCGCAGTGCGGCCTGCATCTGGGCATCCACCACACGCGGCACGTACCAGTCATCGACCTGCCTGGTCTCTCCGGCGCTCATTGGCATCAATGTATCAGATGTCGGATCGTCAATGTATCAGATGATGGCAATCTGACGTACTATTTATCGAGTACTCAATGTACAAGATATCGAGAATCTAGCGTGCAGCCTGCCACTGATCGGCGATGCTGTCAGCGAACCGAACTGCTTGTCGACGAGCCACTCGGTTTCCATCTCAGCGGTAGTGTCGTCGACGTGGGGGAGCACAGGCTTGAGATCGCCCGCTTCCGGCGCTGGGCGCTCGGGAATCTCGTCTGGAATACGAACCGTGGCATCTTCGCCGAGTGGCTCGTGGGTGAAGCGCTCGAAGTCATCGGCGAGGATGAGGCGCGGGACGAGTGGGGCGAGTGTGACCTCTATTACCGCGGCATCAAGATCGAAGTGAAGGCTTCCGGCCGCGGCCAGGCCTGGAAGCAAGACGGGCCGTCAACGCCGAAGTTCAATATCCGGCCGATCAAGCAGACATGGGATAAGCGGACCAACAAGTGGACGGATCACCGTCCCCCGGCGAGGGTCGCGGACATCTACGTGTTTTGCCTCCATGAGCCGACCTCAGCTACGGATGAGAATGTCCGTATCCCTGCGTCTTGGAGATTCTGGGTCGTATCGAAGCAGACGCTCGACGACGAACTCGGATTACAGAAGACGGTCGGCCTCTCGACGCTGAACCGGCTAGTAGTGTCGGTTGGCTGGTCTGACCTCAGGGCCGAAGTCGACCGACACCAAGAAGAAGTACGTGACTAACTCCGTTGTCGCTTGTGTTCCGGCCTATTAGGCCGGTCGAGCGACCCAGAGCGCGAGAGGGTCAGCGGCCAACCGGCCTTCGGGTCATTCGAACTAGGAATCGACAGCGGTACCGAAGCCGGGAAGGTGCACGTCCTCGAATCCGTCCGTGACGCGTTTCGCCCAGCGCATCAGCGAGATCGCGCTTGGATGGTCAGTGGCGTGAATCATGTGGTACTGCGGGCGACCATCGTCGGGACTCCTGATTAACTGTGAGACGACATATTGGTACCCCAGTCCATACAGGCGATCCGAGAACCTCTGCAGTAGCGAACTAGCTGGTTGATCGTCCTCCCACAGATCCCACCAGGCGCCGCGGCTACCAAGGATGCGATCCAGCGTCTCGGGGCTGAAGGACTCGGGGTAGCGCGTGCGGTCCTGGGGCCAGAGTCTGTAGATGACTTGATGCGAGTTGAAAAGGATCCAGAGTTCGACCTTGCAGGTCTTCGGGCGACCGCTGCCCGCGGGAGGCGGTTCGTAGGTCTTCCAATTGGCGAGGGCCTCGATCGTCTGCCAGTCGAGTTGAGTGGACTCTTGATCGAGGAATGCGAAACATGGCCGAGTCTCGTCGAGTTGTCCGCGTCTTAGCAGTTCAGGGATCAGAATGTTGCAGTCCCCGGAGTGGACGCGGATCCGGTCCGACATGCGAGAGGGCAGCGCTTCGACAGCGGCAGTCAGCGCCTCGACGTGGTTTGGATCCTTCTCGATCAGGTCAAGGCTGGCGAACGCCCCGCTCTTCGCGGCGATCAGCGATGACCCGTCGCATTCGAATTGCTCCCCGTTCTTGGAGGAGAAGCCCCTGCCGGTGCCCGCGAAGGCGTCGATGAACGCACCGCCCCCGGCAACACGCCGGTAGAGCTTCAGGTAGTTCTCGAATACCTCCAGCTTGTCAAGCGTCCAGCCATGGAACTCTCGAACCTCGGTCGCGAGGTCACGCGGCGTCGGGATTGTTCGACGGGACTCACTCTCTACAGCCAACTCGTCAAGCACGGCTTCGCTCAGCAGAGGCATCTCGCAATCTGCTGGCGGCCCTCTCATCAGACGGCGAGAATGAGGTCGATTGGCATCTCGTCGTAGTGCTTGCCGTCGAGATCTCGGCCGTTGGCCTTGGGGGTTCGGCCTCCCCATTGCTTGAAGAAGAAGGCCACACCGGCGTCTTCGCACTGGTCGCGGAGGTTGCGGACCCACTCTTGCTTCATCGGGCGGGCGCCGGGGCCGCTCTCGCCACCGGCTATCAGCCAGGCGATGTCGGTGAGGTCCAGTCGGGGGAGGGGACCGAGCAGCGGTTCGGCGCTGACGAATCGGACATTGGCGTCGACGTTGCGGAGGTGGTCGATGCGGAATGCGTAGCGGTCGGTCTCGACGCTGACGCCCATCCAGACGTTGTCGGGCCAGTCGAGTTCGTCGGAGAGGTTGCGCAGCCGGCGGGAGCGCTTGGTGAGGATCTGGTAGGTGTGCTGCGACGTCTCTGCCATCACGTCGAACACGCGTCGAATGAAGTCGAGCGGCACATCGGGGTGGAACAGGTCGCTCATCGAGTTGACGAATACCAGGCGCGGCGACCGCCATGTGTAGGGAATGGCCAGGGTGTCGGGGTGGAGTGTCAGCGCGAAGCCGGGGCCGCTGGTGCGGGGGTCGCCGTCGTTGCGGTACTTGGGCTGGCCCATGGCCTTGAGCCGCTTCGCGAGCGCGAGCGCGTAGCAGTTATCGCAGCCCGGCGACGTGCGGTCACAACCCGTGCTCGGATTCCACGTCGTCTCGGTCCACTCGATGCCCGAACGGTCTGCCACGGCCCTCTTCCCAGCTCGACTACTCACGACCCCGACCCTAGGAGCGGGGTGTGACAGCATTACCGAGCGTGGACAGCCAGGCCAATCAGACACATTGAAGTTCGCTGCTTCTGCGGCGAGACTGGTCACGCCGAGAGCAGTAGCTCGAGGAAGTAGACCCGACTCCTCTCCGGACGGTGAGCGGTCGGGTCTTGCGTTTCTACGTGACTTGGCGCTCCGCGACCTTGCTTCGGCGAGGCGATCGCTGATCACCACGCGAGGCCAGCTTCTTCGACTCGATCAGGAGATCTAGATCCATGGGCCCGCGTTAGTTCCTGATCTCGGTGTCGTCCGTACCCGCGGTGGCTGTGAGGGTTTCGGCGAGGGTTTGGATTTCTTCTAGGGCGGCTTGGAGGTCTTCGGCGATTTCGGCGGCGAGGACGGCGGGTGGGGGTAGGTCGTCGGTGTCGGCGAGGCTGTCGTCCCGGAGCCAGAAGATGTCGAGGCTGACCTTGTCGCGTGCCAGCAGCTCTTCGTAGGTGAACCGCTTGAAGCGCTCGGAGGGCTCGCGGCGGTGCGTTTCGCCCGGGCGGTAGCAGGCGACGAAGTCGTCGAGGTCGGTGCGGCGGAGGGGGTTCTGTTTGCGGGTGAAGTGCTTGTTGGTGCGCAGGTCGTAGACCCACAACCCGCGGGTCCACGCCGCCTCGGCGCCTTCGCGGCGCCGGAAGAACAACACGTTGGCCTTCACGCCTTGGGCGTAGAAGATGCCCGTGGGTAGGCGTAGCAGGGTGTGGACCTCGCAGTCGGCCAGCAGGCGGCGGCGGATCGTCTCGCCGGCGCCGGCCTCGAACAGCACGTTGTCGGGCACCACCACCGCGGCGGTGCCGCCGATGCGCAACAGGCCGGCAATGTGCTGCACGAAGTTGAGTTGCTTGTTGCGGGTAGTGGCCCAGAAGTCGTCGCGCTCGTAGCTGTCCGAGGAGGACCGCCCGAACGGCGGGTTCGTCAACACCATGTCGAAGCGGGCGGCGGGCGAGTCGCGGAGGGCGTCGTCGACGTGGATCGGCGAGTCGGACTCGGGACTCTCGATGCCGTGCAGCAACAGGTTCATGGCACACAGCCGCGCCGGCAGATCCGCGATCTCCCAACCGGTGAACGCCCCCGACCGCAGATGCACCGTCTGATGCGGCTCCAGGTGCGGGAAGCGTTCGAGGATCGACTCATACGCGCCGAGGAAGAAGCCGCCGGTGCCGCACGCCGGATCGCAGATCCGGTCGTCGGGGCCCGGCAGCATCACGTCCACGATCGCCGAGATCAACGCGCGGGGCGTGAAGTACTGGCCCGCACCCCGGGCGCCCTCCTGGGCCGTCTTCTCGATCAGGCCCTCATACGCGTCGCCCTTGAGGTCGGCGTCGAGGCTCAACCACTCGTGACGGTCCACGAGTTCCTTGATCAGCCGCTCCAACTTCGCCGGGTCCTGCACCCGGTTGCGGGCCTTACCGAACACCACTCCCAACATGTCCTTGCCGGTGCCGAGCTCCTCGAGGACCGCGCCGTAGTGCTGCTCCAACTCCACGCCCGAGCGCCGCAGCAGCGACGGCCAATCGAACCCCGCCGGCACCACCCGCTCGCCGCCGAGTTGGTCGTGCTGCTCGTCGGCCATCTTCAGGAACAGCAGATAGGTGAGCTGCTCCAGATACTCGCCGTACGACAACCCATCATCACGCAGAACGTCACAGAAATCCCACAGCCTCTGCACCAAGGCCTTCGAATCGGCGGTCATGGGCGGGGAAGGTATCGCAGCATGGCTTCAGCCGGTGATCGACGTCCTGCTGGCACAGGGTCCGGATCGACGTGGCAAGAGGTGGCAGGATGAGGCAGGTCGGATGTCGTGACGGTCGGAGTTGGGTTACAGAGCGACTGCTCCGTCGATGTCCGGCAGGCGGTCGGGTGATCCGAAGGCCTTGAGGGCGGCCACGATGGTGGCGTTCGAGACGAGGCTGTTGTCGCGTTTGTCCTCGAGTTCTTCTGCGTAGCGGAGTAGGGCGTCGCGGGCGGGGCCGTCGGGGTGGTGGTCGGCTTCGCGTCTCAGGAATGCTGCCCGCCGGAGGTACTTGGGCTGCTCCGCGGGCGGGCTCAGGTCGCCGGCGCCGAATCGAAAGTCGGAGTTCGGTGGCAGTTCGGGCGACCCGAACGCCTTCAACGCCGCCCAGACGGTCGCATGCGAGATCGGGGCCGGATCGCCACCGGCCTCCAGTTCGCCGGCCAACTCAAGCAGGGCATCGCGGTGCGGTCCGTCGGGGAGATGGCCCGATGCGCGCCGCAGGAGGGTTGGTAACTCCAGGCGAGGTAGCGGAATATCGGCGGGCGCGGTCACGGTGTTGTTCCTTCGTCGGACCTCAGAATACCCAACGCGGTGTCCAATCTCTGCTTGACCTTCCGGGAGTTCCGCCTGGCGTCGGCCGCGCTTCTGGCGGCGCGGTCCGCTGCCAGGCTCGCGGCCCGTGCTTGCCTGACCGCCATGTCGGCTTGATCCACCACGTCCATCGCCGCGTCGATTGCCGTGAGGAGGGTGGCGTAGGCATCCTCCAACCGCTCGCCAGGGTCGTCCACAGTCCAACTTTATCGTTAGTACGTTATCTTTCACCTATTTATATGATATTAGAGTCCGGTTGTGTGTTGCGGGGCGGTGGATCCGAACTGTGACCGGCCAACAGGCGGCGGTCAGGGACGGCGAGCGGCCCGACGGGGTCGGTTGAGCGTGGATGAGCGGCCTTCGGCGATGCGCTTGAGGAGCACCGACGCAGGCTCGTCGTCAGGATCCTGCGGCACTAGCCGCCCGGAGAATGCCGCGGCGAGCACCGACCGGCGTAGCGCTTGGACTTGGGCTGCTATGCCATCGAGTTGCTGCCGCACTCGGCCCTGAGCTTCTTGGAGGATGGCGATCTTGGCAACCACATCCTGTTGATGGCTCAGCGGTGGGACCGCGACCTGGACCGTCTTGAGTTGCGAACCTGAGATTCCGACCTGGCCAGCCGTCGTTTTCAGTCGTTGCTCGATTCCGCGACGGCCTTCGCCCACGGTCAGATACGCGGCGATCCACTCCGGAAGAGCCTTGTCCCTATCGGCGACGACGCGAATCAGCTTGTCCGGATGAAGGATTCCAGCGCCTCCGGGCGGCACGACGGCAGCCGCGCCGACGTAGCTCGGGTTGCCGCTGTATCGGGTAACCAGGATGTCTCCGCTCTCGACCTTGTATGCGTCAGCCTTCTTGGGGACTGGATCAGCGAACCTGAGGTCATCGGTCCGGAGAGCCAGCGGGCGGACGGCGCTGATCCGATAGATCGGGCATCCCGGCGGTTCGGCAGACGGTCTCGACACGAAGACCCCATTCCTGAGTGACGTGATGACCTGTCAATGGCCAGTGGGTTCTGCCCGGTGGCGGACAGTAGAACTGCCCAGCCGTGGCCAACAGAACTGCCCGGTGGCGGACAGCAGAGTTGCCCACAGTTCAGTTGGTCAGTGGCGTCACCCCCTTTCCGGCGGTGGCTTGGGTGAGGCGGATGCTGTCGCCGGCGGTGAGCACGATGTGGGCGTGGTGCAGTAGCCGGTCGACGGTGGCGTTGGCGATGGTCTTGGGCATGAGTTCGTCGAATCCGGCCGGGTGAAGGTTGCTGGACAGCGCGATGGAGCGTTTCTCGTAGGCGGCGTCCACGACGCGGTAGAGCGCCTCGGCGGTCTCGGTGGTGACCGGCAACAGGCCGATGTCGTCTATCACGATGACATCGGCGCGCATGATGCGCTTTATGGCTTTGGCGGCGGTGTCGTCGGCGCTGTGGCGGCGCACGAGCGCTCCGAGGTGCTCGAGACTGAACCAGGTGACCTTGTGGCCGGCATCGACGGCGGCCTGTCCGAGCGCTTCACAGAAGTGGGTCTTGCCGGTGCCTGATGGTCCGCACACGACGAGGTTCTCGCGGCGATGGATCCACTCGAGGGTGCGCAGCGCCCGCTGGGTCGGTGCCGGGATCGAGCTGACGGTCGCGTCCCAGGCGTCGAAGGTCTTGCCGGTGGGGAACCCGGCTGCCTTGCGTCGGGCCCGGATCGAGGACGCTTGACGGCCGGCGAGCTCCTCAGTCAGCAGCGCTCGCATCGCTTCGGCTGGGTCCCATCGCTGAGCCTTGGCGGTTGCGAGCAGGTCCGCCGCGGTGCGGCGCATGTGCGGCAGTCGGAGTTCGCGCAACAAGTCGACGACTTCGTCGACCGGTGAGGTGCTGCTCATCGGTCACCTCCGAGACGGCCCCAGGCGGCGGTGCCGGGCTGCAGCGAGTGCACATCATTGGCGCGCCGGCGGTGTCCGGGCGGGTGAGCATCCAGGATCGAGGCCAGGTCGCCGTCTGCGAAGCGGCCGAACATCGCGGCGTGGCCGAGCGCCCAGTCGAGCCGCTCGGTGCCGTGGAGTCGGGCAAGGGTGACGGCTTGGGCCATCTTGGTCTTCATGCGGCTCGTGCCAGCGGCGGCGGCTTCGACCAGCCAGGTGCGGGCGCCGTCTCCGATGGCGAGGAACTCGGCCTCGGCCGCGCTCGTGGGTTTCGGACGCCGCGCGAGGGGCCCGGCCGGGCGCGGCGGGTAGTGGGCGTCGTCGATCATCGGGCGCCCAGGTGTCGAGCGCTGGTGGCGGGCGACCTCGACAGGTCCTGACGGTGCGCAGTGCACGACGACGATGCAGTCGCCGTCGACGCGCACCCACACTGTCTCATCGGCAAGGGTGTGTGGGACCGAGTAGGTCACGCCGCCGAAGCTGATCGTGGAGCTCCAGGAGACTTTGCGGGTCTGCCCGAGCGCGGCCGTGTAGGGGGCCTCGGGCAGCGCATGCAGCCGATGCCGTTCCTCGGTGAGCATCTCCGCTGGTGGCCGTCGGGTCACCCGATGGACCCGGGTGTTCACCTCAGCGGTGAACGCCTCACAGGCGCAGACCAGTTCGGCCCAGCTGGTGTAGTCGCCGCGCAGATTGGCGTCGGTGGGCACCAAGTCGGCCTTCGCGACCCGCACCGTCGCCTCTGACCCGCCCTTGGACTCGGGGTCCGCCGGCACACACGTCGCCACCGTGATCCCATAATGGCCGCCGACCGCGACGATCTCTGGATGCCTGACGGGCACCCCGGCGACGTGGTCGATCGTGACGGTGCGCTCGTTGTCGGTGAGCCAATAGGTCGGAGCGCCGCCGAAGGCTCTCATCGCCCGATCCACACAGGCGACCACCGTGGGCAGGGTGCGGTCCCAGGTCGCGATCACCACCCGGAACCTCGACCACGCCAGCCACGCACAGAACAGACTCGTCCTCCGCCCGGCGATGACGGGGCCCGCGCCCCAGTCCCACTGCGCCCACATGCCCGGCTCGGGGATCCACGGCCGATACACGCGCCGCCGGCCCGCCGCGAAGCTCTTCTTGGCCTCCGCCACCGCTCGGCGCACCGTGCGGTCCGAGCCCTCGAACCCCAACACCTTCAGCTTGGCGTGGCAACGGTCGGCGCGGATCTTGCCGCAGGAACGCTCCACCCACTCCTCGATCTTCGCCATCCACGGATCGATGATCCGCTCCCTGCGCCGCGGGCCGTCGCCGATCAGCTCGCCGGCGTCGCGCTTGGCGACATAGCGGGCCACGGTGTGATGAGACACGCCGGCCAGCTCGCCGGCATCCCGGAACGACCCCGTCAGGTCGAACGCTTCCAACATGTTCATGATCTCCTCGCGAGACTTCACTCGCTCCTCCTGCTCGATGGTCACGGTTGTGGTGACCGGCCATTCGAGTAGGAGGAGCACCCCGCCGCGGTGGACCCCGACGGGAGATGGACTTCAACGCGGGCAGTTCTGTTGGCCGCCACTGGGCAGAACTGTTGGCCGCCAGCGGGCAGCTACATGGCCGCCACTGGGCAGGATCTCATGGCCGCCGACAATGACCTCGGATAGCTGCGCCTTTGGCCATGCGCCTCGACACACATCCGTCAGGAATGACGTGCGCCAGGCGTCAAGTTTGCGACTGGTTGCGCCCAGGGTGGCCTCGGCGGCGTCGAGGCGGGAGAAGCGCTCTTCGATAGCGGTAATGAGTGTTTCTTGTTCTGATCGCGGGGGTAGCGGAATCGGCAGGTCGTTGACCGTTCGAGACGACAGGTGCTTGACGGTCACTGCTGAGGTGACCTTGTGGATCTCCTCAAGATATGGCTGGACTACGTACTCGAGGAACCTGTCAGAGTAGAGGTCTTGTGTGCGTACGCGGATCCTGCAGACTCGCTGGTTCAGTAGCGCCTGGTAGCCGTTCCATCGTGCGATTCGGAAATCGCCGTCCATCCCGACGAGCAGGTCACCGGACTCAACCAAATGACGAGGCTCGTAGTCGCCGCTGTAGTGCGTCGACGCTTGCGCCTGTCCCACGTCGCGAATCCTTATCAGTGGCAGTCCGTCGCCCTGCGTGTTGAAGTGCGCTGATTTGAACGCAGCACCGTTCGTGACCTCGGCAACGTCGCCGAGTCGACATCGTTCCCACCAGGGCGCGATCGTCAACAGCGGTGAGCTTGACTCTGCCACGATCGCGTCTGGAGAGAGACGTAGCGTCATGCGACTAGAGCCTCGGCTAGTTCATCCAGCAGCGGATTCAGTTCTGCTCCGAATAGGTGGCGGGCTCGGCCGAGGCCGCCGTGGCTGCTGAAGGGTGGGTGCTGGAGGTCGGGTGGGGTGATGGTGAGGCTGGCGGCTAGGTGGTCACGGATGAGGCCGAGGTAGGCGATCTGTTCGTCGGTGAGGGTGTGTCCGGCGTTGCGCTGCTGCGCTAGCCACGCCTCGAAGCGCTCGTTGACCAGGTCGGGGTAGGCGACCAGTTCGTCAGCCACGCCGAGCGCGTAGCGGACGAGGCTGACAAGGTCTGTGTTGACGCGGTGGCCTGAGCCGCGGACTTTGTTGGCGTCGAGGGTCTCGTAGGCGGCCCAGAGATCCTCGGTAGTCCAGCGGTGGGGTGGGCGCGTGATGGCGTTGGCCAACTCCTTGATGTCTTCGTAGGTGAGTCGGCTGTCTCGGGGTTGGTCGTGGAGCACTTGGAGGGCGGTGATCTGGTCTCGGTTCTCGTCGATGAAGGTGCGGAACGATTCGACTTGGCGGCGGGCCCGGTCGGTGGCGTCGACGGAGAACTCGCCGGCGATGACTATGTCGACCGAGGCGGAGTCGATCATCTGCTCGTAGCTGCGCCGCACTTCGATCAGCTTCTCGCGCAGTTGGGGGTTGCCGGCGAGGGGCTGGAGGGCTTCGCGGACCAGTTGTTCCCGGGCGTCGGCGACCTGCTCGTCGGTGGGGTCGTCGGTCCCGGCGGCCTCAGCGGCGGCTGTGATGTGGCGGTCGGGATCGAGCGCGTCGACGAGTCGGTGGGCGAGCGCGCTGAGGCTCAGCCCGGCGACCTGCTCCACTCCGGCGCGGTCCTCGGCGGTCATCCGCTGGTTGAGGCGCGCGAGGCGGGACGCCACCGACGACACTGTGGCCTCGTCGGTGGAGCCGAGGCCGATGTGGTTCAGCAGTTGGTCGAAGCTCTCGTGGCGTTTGCGTTCCAGCGGCACGGTCTCGGGCAGGTCGTCGTCGGTCACGCCGACGCAGTCCACGAGCACGAAGCGGTCCTTCACGGTGGCGTCGGGGGTCACAGCCACTAGGTCGTTGGGGTCGATGACCCGCACGCCGCGGCCCTTCATCTGCTCGAAGTAGTTGCGGCTTCTCACTCGTCGCATGAAGACCACGCACTCGATGGGTTTCACGTCGGTGCCGGTGGCGATGAGGTCGACGGTCACGGCGATGCGGGGGTTGTAGGCGTTGCGGAACTGCTGCAGCAACTGCTCGGGGCTGTGGCCGGAATCCCCGGAACGGTAGGTGATCTTCGCTGCACCCTCGTTGCCGAGACCGAACTCCTGCCGCACGATCTGGACGATGTCATCCGCGTGGCTGTCGTCCTTGGCAAAGATCAGCGTCTTCGGGACGTTGACGAGGAGGCCGGCGGCGCGCTGCTTCCGGTCGGGGAACATCGTCGGCAGCGAGTCCCGCAGCGTCTTGACAATGGTGCGGATCTGGTCGGGCGCCACCACCCTGCGGTCCAACTCGGCGGCGTCGTAGGGCACGTCCTCGTCCACCAGTACGAGGCGCTGCTCGCGGGTCAGGCGGTCCCGGAACTCCGTCACGAACCCCGCCGGCACCGTGCCGCCGCCCTCGGTGATCTCGGTGCGGATCCGGAACACGTCGAAGTCCACGTTCACCCGGTCGGCAACGGCTTCGGCGTGGCCGTATTCGGTGACCAGGTTCTGCTCGAAGAAGGCGAAGGTCTGGATGCCCGGCGTGGCGGTCAAACCGACGAGGAACGCGTCGAAGTACTCCAACACCTGCCGCCACACCCCGTAGATTGAGCGGTGGCACTCGTCGACGACGATCACGTCATAGGACTCAATAGGAACCGCCGGGTTGTAGACCACCTCCACCGGCCGATCCGGCTCGACCTCGAAGCCGGACTTCTCGTCGAGATCCTCCGCCAACTCCTCGCCCCGCAGCAGCGAGTAGAGCCGCTGGATCGTCGAGACGTGCACCTTCGTGGCGCCCTCGGCGGCCATGTCCAGATACGACGAGGCGAGCCGGCGCACGTTGTACAACTCGGTGAACTTGCGACCATCGTCGGGTGTGTCGAACCCGTCGAACTCCCGAACCGCCTGAACGCCCAGGTTCGCCCGATCCACCAGGAACAGGACACGCTGCGCCCCCGCGTGGCGGACGAGCCGGTAGATCGCGTTCACCGCCGTGAACGTCTTACCCGCCCCCGTGGCCATCTGGATCAACGCCCGCGGCCGGTTGTTTCCCAGCGACACCTCCAGGCTCCGGATCGCCTCGGCCTGGGCCGGCCACAGCCCGCGCGGGTCGAGGTCGGGCAGCAACTGCAGCCCAGCCCGCAGAGTTCCGGCGTTCCTCTCGATGTGGTCGTCGACCCAGCGAGCCATCGTCTCAGGGCGGTGAAACGCGAACACCCGCCGAGACGTCGGCACCGGATCCAGCCCGCAGGTGAAACGCGTCTCGACGCCGGTCGACTCGTAGCCGAACGGCAGCGTCTCCTCGACCAGGACGGCGGGCAGTTCGTCGGGGAACGAGACCCTGTATCGCAGCGTCTGCGACTCCACACCAGTCAACGTCGTCCCAACCGGCTTGGCCTCGATCACGCCCACCGCCTGGCGGTCCACGAACAGCACATAGTCAGCGCGCCCAGCATCGGTCGGCACCTCCCGCACCGCCACCCCGCGAGCCGCCGCAACCGAGGCGTGCTTGTGGTCCTGCACCACCCACCCGCACGCAACCAACTGCGCGTCGATCTCCCGCCGAGCCTCCTGCTCGGGAGGCAACCCGCCTCCGGGCTTGTCAGTCACGGCCCGATCCGTGTAGCGATATCGACTTACCTGCATTCTCCAGGAGGCCTGCGCTCATCGTGACGGTTCTCTGTCCTCTTGCTGCGGTCGGTCACCCTAGGCCGCTACGCGGGGCGGAGGTGACTGCTGTCGGCGGGCATTACTACGCTGGTCCCGTGCCTGCCGCCGTCACTCCGAAGGCTTCAACCGGCGACTCGTACCTCGGACGGGGAATATACGACGTTGCCGAAGTCGCGCGCCTGCTCAGGAAGTCGAGGCAGCGAGTCGAGGGCTGGACACGATCGGCCTCCAGCGCGAACCCGCTGCTCACCGGCGAGTTGGCGGGTCTCTTCAGCTTCTGGGACCTGATGAGTTTGCGGGTGATCGCTGTATTGCTCGACAGGGGGGTGAAGCGGGATCACATTCGCACCGGCGCCGAATATCTGAGGCAGCGCCTCGGGACAGACCGGCCATTCGCCCACGAGAGTCTGGCCACCCTGGGCGCCGGATTCTTCGCCGACGTCGAGCCTGGCGTTGGCTGGGAGAACGTCGGCCAGGGGGGTCAGCTCGCGTTTCAGGCCGTGGTTGTCCCACTTCTGGAGCCGATCGAGTTCAACGACGAGGGGATGGCGGCGATCTGGCGCCCGCGCTCAGGGGTGTGGATAAACCCCGCAGTGCAGGCGGGTGAGCCGTGCATAGACGGTACGCGGGTACCTACTGATCTGATTGTTCGACTGCTCCACGCCGGCGAAGACGAGGCGCCGTCGGATGAGGACATCGTTGAAGTGTCCGGCGACTATCGGATCACCGTCGTGCAGGTTCGAGCCGCGCTCGAGTTCGAGCTCAGCCTGACTGCCCGCAACTGAACGCGCCTGGTGTCGAACCGCGACTCTCGGCTTCGGCTCCTGTTTGACGAACTGCTGCCTTGGAGAGTGGCAGAGGCCCTTCGCGTTCTCGGATTCCAGGTCTCCTACGTGGGAATGGAAGAAGGCGACGCGCCTGCTCTGCCACGCGGATCTTTGGACGAGGACGTTCTGGATCACGCCCGACTCACGAACCAGATCGTGGTGACCTCTGACATCGGCATGATCATCCTTTGTACCCAGGCTGACCAGAGTGTGATCTGGGTTGATCCCCGTGGGCGCCAGCTCCGCCGTGCGGACATGGTCCTTCTTGTCTTCAAGTACATCCACGACTGGGAGGCGCGCTTGGCGCAGGCCGACGGCCCAATCTGCCTGCGAGCGATGCGCAGCACGACAAATTCGCTCGATCTCGACGAGGCGGCTCGCCTAGCCCGCAACCGGATGAAGAAGATCAGTGCCGCCAGAAAGCCACGCCAGCGGACTACGCCGCCGGGTCCGTTGCTCCCACCACCCGAGGAGTCCGCCGGGGGGTAGGCGACCCTCTCCAGCACCTGCGGCATCTATCGTCGGTGGCGTGACTGAAGCTCGGCGCCCGACCACCGGCGCGTCGCCGCCTCGGGCAGCTTCGAGGCACGATCACGATCACCGACGAATTCGACGAGATGCCCCGCGAGGTGCTGGACTCGCTGGACGCCCCTGCGGGCACTGGTCAGGTTCGCCGGTAGATGTCCCGGCGGTGTTGGATGCGGTGCACGATTACGAGTCGTTCTCCCTCGTCGATCTCGTAGATGATGCGGTAGTCGGCACGGCGGGCGACTCGGAGACCTTCGAGCTGGCCGACGAGCGGCTTGCCGAGCCTCTGGGGGTTCTCAGCGAGCGGGCCGGAGATGGTCGCCGCGACGGCCGGTCGCACCTTCTCGGGAAGCCGGTTGAGTGAGCGCGCGCCCTCCGGTGTGATCCTGAGTTGATACACCCCGGTGACTCAGCGCAGGTCGTCCAGCGGCAGCAACTGTCCTTCAGCGGCTTCCAACTGCGACTTGCGCAGCGAGTCCATCAACTCGTCGTCGCCGAGAATCTCGATGGTCTCCTCGAGTGACTCGAGATCGTCAGGACTCACGAGGACGAACGAGGGTCGGCCATTACGGGTAACCAGAATCCGGTCGTGTTGGCGTTCCACCCGGTCGGCCAACTCGGAGAGATGCGCCTTCGCCTCGGAGAAGGGAAGCGTCTCACTCACGGACGCCAGTATAGGTCAGGATCTTGACCTATCTCTTCCCAGACCGGGATGGGTGACTGTCGATGACCCCGGATCCGACCGCCGCCACGGGCCGCGCTGCGTCTCGGTGAGGGCTGTCACACCTCAGATCTATCGTTGGCGACATGACTGAACCTCGACGGGCCGCAAGTCGGGGCGACTGGGAGGCCCATCCGCTCACGACCCCGGAGTCGATCCCCGCGCCCGCCCGGACTTGGACATCGGAGGAGATGGCGCAGATCCGAGCCGGCTATGTCCCTCACATGATGGAAGAGAAGTGGTTCATCTTTATGGAGGGGGACCGCCTGTTTCTGCATCGCAGCTGGACGGGGCTGGGCGTATACGAGGCGACCTTCGCCCCCGTCGACGGTGGCTATGTCATCGAGTCAGCGGTCGTTACCGGTGACAGGTCGGAGTACAAGCGCTCCTCGGATCAGGACGAGTCGCTGATCCTGGAGATGATCATCACCGGTCACCTGCTCCGCGTGTCAACGTCGGGGCCGGAGACGGTCGGTCTACACCCGCTTCAGCGCTGGGAACTTGCCGTCCCGAACATCCCGAAGGAGATGTTCTTCCCGCGCGTCGACGAGACGGAGAGCCCCGAGTTGCACCTCTACATGGGCGACATCACCGAACTGGACGTCGATGCCATCGTGAACGCGGCCAACTCCAGCCTTCTCGGCGGCGGGGGAGTCGACGGGGCGATCCATCGCGCCGCCGGCCCGGAACTCGTCGCGTACTGCCACACCCTGGGGGGCTGCGAGACGGGGCAGGCCAAGATCACGCCGGGGTTCGACCTGGTGGCCCGCTGGGTGATCCACACCGTCGGACCCGTGTGGCAGGGCGGCGACCACGGTGAGCCCGAACTCCTGGCCTCCTGCTACCGGGAGTCGCTCGCCCGAGCCGACGAAGTCGGGGCCGAGACCGTGGCCTTCCCGGGGATCTCGACGGGGGTCTACGGGTATCCCATCGAAGCGGCCGCCGCCATCGCCGTGGACGCCGTCCGCTCCACGTCCACGCAGGTCAGCGACGTCGTCTTCGTCGCCTTCAACCAGGAGACCTTCGACGCGTACGCCGCCTAATCCGACCCGACCTGAGCGGTCGTGCGCTGGGAGCCCGAATGACGCCTGCAAGTTCCTGGGCTTCGGCCCTTCGATTCGTCGTTCGCAGCGGAAGTCGTTGCGAACGAACCCGGAAGTGATCTTCCCGGCCGCGAGCGCAGGTCGCCGCGGCCCACCTCACACAGGTTCGATCAGTACCACCAGGTCGCCGCCGCCGACCTGGTCCCCGGCGGCGACACGCACCTCGCTGACGGTGCCGTCGCAGGCGGCGAGGAGGTTGTTCTCCATCTTCATGGCCTCCAGCACGACGACCGGCTGGCCGGCCTCCACCGTGTCGCCCGCGGCCACCAGCACCTTGATGACGGTGCCCTGCATGGGCGTGCGCACCTCGCCGCTGCCTCCACCGGCACCGGCGCCGCTCCCGCTGCCGGAGGATCGCCGCGGGCGGCGGGAGCGCCGCTGGTCCGTCGGCGCCGCCGCGGCACCTTCCGGCATCCAGAGCTTCACGGTGTAGCGCTTGGAGTTGACCTCCACGTCGACGGTGTGATGCACCTTCTCTGCGCCCTCGGCGAGGGCCAGTTCCTCGGCGACCTGCATCGGCATGAGGCCCGTCAGATCCAGCTCGTCGGTCACCCAGCGGGTGGAATGCGTCACCGCGGCGAAGTCGGGGTGCGCCAGGATGGCCTCATCGGCGGGGATGGTCGTGGCGACGCCCTCCACCCGCATCTCGCCGAGGGCCCGCAGCGTGCGGGCGATCGCCGCCGGCCTGTCGGGGGCCCAGCAGATGAGCTTGCCGACGAGGTTGTCGTACAGGGGGCTGATCTCGTCTCCCGCCTCGTAACCGGTGTCGAACCGGGTACCGAAGCCGTCGGGTGTCACCAGTCTGGTGATCGTCCCCGGAGACGGCAGGAAGTGCCCGCCTGCGGGGTCCTCGGCGTTGATGCGCACCTCGATTGCGTGGCCGCGCAACTCGACGTCACCTTGCGCGAAGCCCAGCGGCTCACCGGCGGCGACCCGGATCTGCTGCTCCACGAGGTCGAGGCCGCAGATGAGTTCGGTAGCGGGGTGTTCCACCTGCAGGCGGGTGTTCATCTCCAGGTACCAGAACGACTCGTCCTGGTACAGGAACTCCACGGTGCCGGCGTTGGTGTAGCCGCAACCCTTCGCCACGGTGACGGCGGCTTCACCCATCGCCGTCGTGATCGCTGCGGGAATGGCCGGTGCGGGCGCCTCCTCGATCAGCTTCTGGTGACGGCGCTGCGCGGAGCAGTCGCGCGTGCCCAGGTACACGCAGTTGTCGTGCGTGTCGGCCAGGACCTGCACCTCCACGTGGCGAGGCTTGGGCAGGTAGCGCTCCAGATACAACTCGTCGCGCCCGAAGTAGGCCAGCGCCTCGCGGCGCGCCGACTCCAGCGCCGAGTCGATCTCGCCGGCGGCGTGCACCACCTTGAGTCCGCGCCCGCCGCCGCCGTAGGCCGCCTTCACCGCGACCGGGTAGCCGTGGGTGGAGGCGAAGGCCGCGACGTCGTCGGCGGTGTCCACCAGCGGCGTTCCCGGCACGCTGTGCACCCCGACGACTTCGGCTGCCTGCCGCGCGGAGATCTTGTCGCCCATCACCTCGATGGCCTCGGGCGGCGGCCCGATGAACGTCACCCCTCGTTCCACGATCCGCCGGGCGAAGTCGGCGTTCTCGCTGAAGAACCCGTATCCGGGATGGACGGCCTCGGCGCCGGAGGTCTCGATGGCGGCGAGAATGGCCGCGGTGTTGAGGTAGCTCTCCTCGCTCGACTGCCCGCCGAGGGCGTAGGCCTCATCCGCCAGCCGCACGTGCAGGGCGTCGCTGTCAGGCTCGGAGTAGACGGCGATCGACTTGATCCCCATCTCGCGGCAGGTCCGGATCACCCGGACGGCGATCTCGCCCCGGTTGGCGATCAGCACCGATGCAAACACCGCCATATCGTGCCAGATCGTGGCCCGGATTACGCCAATGTGGTCAACAGACGCCTCCCGGGGGACGTGGTCATGACCCCCGACGAGGTCCGCAAGCGGCTTGCGGGGACCGGCTTCGGGCCCGTGCGCTTCGTGTCGAGCACCGGCTCGACCAATGCCGACCTCATGGCTGCGGCCCGCGCCGGGGCGCCGGAGGGGGAGGTGATCGTCGCCGACCACCAGACGGCCGGGCGCGGCCGCCGCGGCCGATCGTGGGTGGCGCCGCCGGGCACCGCCCTGCTGGCGTCGGTGCTGCTGAGGCCCGGGCTGCCGGCCGGTCGCACGGCCTTGCTGTCCCCGGTGGCGGCGCTGGCGGTGCGGGACGCCTGCGCGGCCACAGGAGCGGGCGCCCGGTTGAAGTGGCCCAACGATGTGATCGTCACCGATCCCCGTGAGGCGAAGCTGGCGGGTGTCCTGGCGGAACTCCATGCCCCGGCGACCGGCGGGGCGGCGGTCGTGGTGGGCTTCGGTGTGAACCTGCGGTCGACCGGGGAGTTGGCTTCCGCGGTGGCCGCAGAGGCGGCTGCCACCGGGGGCACCGGATTCGCGCCGCTGCCACCGGTCTGCCTCGAAGAACTCGTGGCACGCCCGGTGCACCGCAACGAACTGCTGGTATCGGTGTTGTTGCGCCTCGACACCTGGTACCGGCGTCTGCACCAGGCCGGGGGCGAGCGGGACCTCGTCGACGAACTGCGACGTCACAGCGCCACGATCGGGCGGGACGTCCACGTCCTCACGCCCGGCGGCGCCGTCGCCGGGCGCGCCGCGGACTTGAGCCCGGAGGGCAAGCTCGTCGTGGCGACCGGCGACGGCGCCGTGGAGATCGCCGCCGGGGACTGCCGGCACCTGCGGTTCGGCGCGGATTGACCGGTGGCGCCGGCCGACCCGGGGGTTGGGGGATGCCGGAAGGCGCCCGGTCGCCGTGACCGCCTCGGCCCATCAGGACTGCGGCTGCGATGGATGGCTACGATCGGGAGAGTTTCCTGTCGACCCATCCGGGGAGGACGGCCATGAGTGACGAAGTCGTCAACGATCAGGAAGAGCAGGGCTCATCCGACGTGGAGGAGGCTGCCGAGGACACCGCCCCGGCCGCCGCCTCGAGGCTCCAGATCACTCTGGCGCTACCCCCCGTCGAGCGGTTGCTCATCCTGGTGGGCGCCGGCGCGATGGTGATCTCGGGGCTGCTGAGCTGGATCGAGGTCGCTCCTGACGCCTTCCCCAACTTCGCCGGCATCGGTGCGGGCGGCGGCGGCGTCGGCCTCGTCGTCGCGCTCGTCGGCGTCGCCCTGCTGTCGAAGCGTCCCCAGATCGACACGTCCAAGGGTGTCGCCCTCGGCGCTTTCGTGGCGTCCCTGCTGACGGTCCTCAAGCTCGTGGACGAGTCGCAATACGGGATGGGTGCCGGGCCGTGGGTCGCGATGGTCGGTTCACTCCTGGCCCTCGCGGGGATTGCCGTGGGGGTGATGGACCCGAGCCGGCGGCCCCAGCGGCGAGTCACCAACGCGGCGGTTGCGACGTTGGGTGCAGCGCTCGCGGTGGTCGCCTCTTTCTGGATGGACTGGCCGGCGAACATATTCGGCCAGAGCGCGGGCGGCATTTTTACCTCCGGCCTCGACGACGACGTCCTGACGGGGTACCCGGTGCTGATCCTCGCCGGGGCGGTCTTGCTGTTGTTGCTCGGATTGCTGGCGCCGACGTCCTCGCCCGCGCTCGCCGGCAACACGGCGATGCACGTCCGCGTGGCGGGGATCGCCGTCGCGACGCTCGCCACGGCTGACATCGCCGGGGGCCTCATGACGACCGTCCTGATCGGGTCGGGCCCCATCTTGGCGCTCATCGGTGCTGTGGCGATCACCCGGTCGATCGGTTCGGCGGGGGAGGCCGAAACGGAAACCGCCGAAGCCGAAGCGGCCTGACCACCGCCACGCCACAGCGATGACCGGCGCCGTCGATCCCGCCGAGTTCCGGCGCGTCCTCGGCCACTATCCCACCGGCGTCACCGTGGTGACCGCCGTTGCCGGCGCCGACCCGGTGGGCCTCGCCATCGGGTCGTTCGGTTCGGTGTCCCTGGAGCCTCCCCTCGTCATGTTCTGCCCCGGCAGGTCGTCCAACAGCTGGCCCCTCATCGAGAGCAGCGGCAGCTTCTGCGTCAACGTCCTCGCCGAGGACCAAGCCGATGTCAGCTCGCTGTTCGCGGGCCGCGACCCCGACAAGTTCGCCGGCGTGACGTGGAGCACTCGCGCCACCGGCTCGCCCGTCATCGACGGCTGCCTGGCTTGGATCGACTGCACGATCGAGGTCGCCCACGATGCCGGTGACCACTGGATCGTCGTGGGCCGTGTCGAGGATCTGGCGGTCGAGCGCCCGGATATCGGGCCGCTGATCTTCCTGAAGGGCGGCTACGGCGAGGTCCGATCGCCCTCGGGGTAGGAAGCCCCTCCGCCTCGGGCCCGCGCAGACCTCGCTGGGGCGCGCAAGAGCGGCGCGAATGCCCGATACTCCTTGCGGCAATGACCGGTTCCCCTAACCACAGGAGGTGAACGATGGCCGTCTACGCCCTTGGCGACCTGGTGCCGCGCATCCACCCCGACGCCTACGTCCATCCCGAGGCCACGATCATCGGTGATGTCACCATCGGCGCCGGCTCGACGATCTGGCCGCAGGCTGTCTTGCGCGGCGACGACGGGCCGATCATCGTCGGTGAGCGGTCATCCATCCAGGACGGCGCCGTCGTGCACACGGCCCCGGCCGGGCCCACGGCGATCGGCAACGACTGCACGGTGGGTCATCTCGTCCACCTCGAGGCCTGCACCCTGCGCGACGGGTCGCTCGCCGGTGTCGGCGCGGTCATCCGCCACGGCGTGGTGGTCGGCGAGGGAGCGCTCGTGGGTGCCGGCGCGGTCGTTCTCGACGGCACCGAGATCCCGCCGGCCGCGCTGGCGATCGGCGTGCCTGCGAAGATCCGCCCGAACGCCGCCGAGGGCGCCATGCTGGTGGACGCCGCGCAGAGTTACGTGCAGCGCGGCCCCCGGTACAGGGCCGAACTCCGGCGGCTGGACTGACCGGGCCGACCCGCCGCGCCGCCAAAGGATCGCCCGTGACCGCTGCCGGCCGGCACCGATAGACTGGGTTGACGAAAGCCGCCAGTAGCTGGGAGCCCCGATGACCGAAGCGAGCACCATCGGCGTCGATCTCGGCAACTACGCCCTGGGTTGGAGCGACGAGGAGGACTACGTCTTCAAGCCGCGCCGGGGCCTCGATGCCGACATCGTGCGCGAGATGTCCTTCATGAAGTCCGAGCCGGAGTGGATGCTCGAATTCCGGCTCAGGTCGCTGAACCGCTTCGAGCGGCGGCCCCTGCCCTCCTGGGGCGGTGAACTCGGCGGCATCGACTTCGACAACATCTTCTATTACATCAAGCCCACCGAGGAGCAGGTCAGCGACTGGGACGACGTTCCCGACTCGATCAAGAACACGTACGAGAAACTCGGCATCCCCGAAGCCGAGCGCCATCACCTTGCCGGCGTGACCGCCCAGTACGAGTCCGAGGTCGTCTACCATCGCAACCGCGAGGATCTCGAGGCGCAGGGCGTCATCTTCAGCGACATGGACTCCGCGGTGCGCGAGCACCCCGAGTTGGTGCGCAAGTACTTCGGGCGCGTCATCCCGCCCAACGACAACAAGTTCTCGGCGCTCAACTCGGCGGTCTGGTCGGGCGGTTCGTTCATCTACGTGCCCCCGGGCGTGAGCGTGGAGTTGCCGCTGCAGGCCTACTTCCGGATCAACGCCGAGAACATGGGGCAGTTCGAGCGCACGCTGATCATCGCGGACGAGGGTGCCCAGGTGCACTACGTCGAAGGGTGCTCGGCGCCGGTGTACACCAGCGACTCTCTGCACTCCGCGGTGGTCGAGATCGTGGTCGGCGAGGGCGCCCGGGTCACCTACACCACCATCCAGAACTGGTCGAACAACGTCTACAACCTGGTCACGAAGCGGGCCAGGGTGGAGGCCGAGGGCCACATGGAATGGATCGACGGCAACATCGGCTCGCAACTCACCATGAAGTACCCGGCCGTGGTCATGGTCGGTCCCAAGGCGTCGGGCGAGGTGCTCTCGGTGGCCTATGCCGGCGACGGCCAGCATCAGGACACCGGCGCCAAGATGACCCATGCCGCTCCCGAGACGACCTCCAAGATCGTCTCCAAGTCCATCTCCAAGGACGGCGGTCGGACCAGCTATCGCGGTCTGGTGCGGGTGGAGCCCGACGCCACGGGTTGCAAGAGCCACGTGCAGTGCGACGCCCTGATCCTCGACCCCGACAGCGTCTCGGACACCTACCCCTACATGGAGGTCGGCAGCCAGGACGCCGTCATCGGCCACGAGGCGACGGTGTCGAAGGTGGCCGACGAGCAACTCTTCTACCTCATGAGCCGCGGCCTCAGCGAGGAACAGGCAATGGGCATGATCGTCAACGGTTTCGTCGAGCCGGTGACGCGCACGCTGCCGATGGAGTACGCCGTCGAGTGGAGCCGACTCATCGAGTTGCAGATGGAGGGCTCCGTCGGCTGAGTGCCGCGCCAGGTACCCGGTCCTTCCGAACCCCCGATCCGGCAACCGGCGCTCGTGCGCCGACCCGTAGAATGGGCGCGCCATGCCGATGCGTCAGGACTGCAAGTACTTCGAGAGTCGCACGTATCCCAACGGCGACACCGTCCGCAAGTGCGACCTCGACCTTGCCCCCGAGGCGCCGTGGCGGTGCCCGGAGAACTGTGAGGCGTACACACGCCGGCGCGCCGACGTGAACTGGTCCTACGGCACGCTCGTCACGCCCAAGACCCCTGACGAGCCCGCCTCGCTGGGGGCCGATGACTCGATCGCCGCGCTCCTGGACGAGGCCGAGGACGTCGTGAACCGGGCCGGTCGGGAGATCATGGCCGATCTGGACAAGGAGAAGCGGCGCTCGGGTAAGTTCCTGCGCCGCACGCTGCGCCGCCGCGGGCGTGACCGCGGTGAGCGCGACTGACCGGCGGATCCCGATGCCGGAACTCTCCGAGACGTTCTCCGTCGCGCACGCCGCCTCCCTGCCCGGGTCGGGCTGGCTGCGCCAGAGGCGTGCCCGCGCCGCAGAGCTGTTCCAGGCGACGGCGCTTCCAACCGCTGACGAGGAGGAGTGGCGCTACAGCCCCGTCGGCAAGGTCGACCTGGGGGCGTACCGCCCGCCCAACGGCGCGGACGACCTCGTGTCCGGCACGGCTGACGCCGATGATCTGCTCGGCTCGTTGCGCCGCCGTCTCGGCTCGGTCAGTGCGCTCGTCGTCACGTGCGACGGTCACCTCGTCAGCACGGACATCTCCCCCGAGGCGGCCGGAGCAGGCGTGGGTGTGCGTGTGCTTGCCGACGAGCCAACGCCTGCCGGCGGCCTGGGAGCGGTGATCTCCGAGCCGGTCGATGCCTTCGGCCTGATGAACGACGCCTTCTGCACCGCGCCGCTCGTGGTGGAGATTCCCGGCGGGGTGCGACTCGCCGATCCCGTGGCGGTTGTGAACATCGTGCAGGCGCCCGCCACGGCGATCTTCCCGCGCCTGGGGGTCGTGATCGGGGACGGGGCCGAGGCGCGGTTGGTCAATGCGCTCGTCTCCGGCGAGGGGGAGGGGCTCATAGCCCCGGTCGCCGAGATCGACGTCGCCCCCGCGGCCCGGCTGGAGTACCTGACGCTGCAGGAACTCGGTCCCCGGACCGTGGGCATCGATCAGACGGCGGCGTCCGTCGCCTCCCAGGGCCATCTGGCCATCGGGCTGGCCGCGTTGGGCGGCACCTATGCCCGCTGCCGGGTGGACTGCACCCTGTCCGGGCGCGGCGCCACCGGCGACATCTCCGCCATGTACTTCGGCGATCGCGACCAGGTGCTGGACTTCCGGACCTTCCAGAACCACGCGGCCGCCGACACGAACAGCAATCTGCTCTTCGTGGGCGCCGTCGAGGATCGTGCCCGTTCCATCTATTCGGGCCTCATCCGGGTCGGACCCGACGCCCGGGGAACGGACGCCCAGCAGACCAATCGCATTCTGAAGCTCTCCGAGGACGTGTGGGCGGACTCGGTGCCCAACCTGGAGATCGAGAACAACGACGTGCGCTGTGCCCACGCCAGCTCGGTCGGACCGATCGACGAGGATCACCGCTTCTATCTCGAGAGCCGGGGCGTGCCGCCCGAGGTGGCCGAGCGGCTCATCGTGGAGGGATTCTTCGATGAGGTCCGCGGCCGCCTGCCGGTGCAGTCGGTTGCGGCCGGCTTCGATGAGATGGTGCGCGCCAAGATCGGGCCGGACCGATGATCGGGCGGGTTCTGCGGCGTCTTGGCCGCGCCGCGCCCCCGGCAGCCGGCGGCGCGGCGCAGGGTGCCGACCCGGACGGCGACGAGGAGGGAGCGGGCGTGAGCACCGAGGGTCCGGGAGGGAGCGTGCGGCTCTGCGGCAGGGAGGACCTGGCGGCCGGTCAGGCACGTTGCTTCGACGTGGCGGGCCGGAAGGTCGCCCTCGCCCGTGTCGGCGACGAGTTCTTCGCCATTGACGACACGTGCAGCCACGCCGACTACTCGCTCAGTGAGGGCGACGTCGACATCGACGAGTGCGCCGTGGAGTGTCCCGCGCACGGCAGCCTGTTCGATCTGCGCACCGGGGATGCCCTGACTCTGCCTGCGATCGCACCCGTTGCCGCCCACGACCTGGCGGTGTCGGACGAGGGCGTGTTCGTCACGCTGCGCAGCGCGGGGAACTGAGGGGCGGCGCGATGAGCGAACTGGTCGTCGAGGGTCTGCGGGCGAACGCCGGTGGCGAAGCCATCCTCCACGGGGTCGACCTGCGGGTGGCGGCCGGCGAGGTGCACGCCGTCATGGGCCCCAATGGCTGCGGCAAGTCCACGCTGGCGCATGTGCTGGCCGGCCGGCGCGGCTACACGGTGACCGCGGGCCGCGCCCTGCTCGACGGGCGTGACCTGCTGGCGTTGAGTCCCTTCGAGCGGGCGCGGGCCGGGTTGTTCCTGGCGATGCAGTATCCGACCGAGGTGCCGGGGGTGAATCTCGCCGATGTGCTCGGAGCGGCGCTGCGCGCCGGGGGCCGCGACGCCGACGGTCTCGAGGCACTGCTGGGTGCCGAGGCCGAGGGTCTGGGCGTTCCGGCGGCGCTACTGGAACGGGCCGTGAACGTGGATCTTTCCGGCGGGGAGCAGAAGCGGGGGGAGGCGCTGCAGCTCGCCGTGCTGCGTCCCCGCATCGCCGTGCTCGACGAGATCGACTCGGGACTCGATGTCGACGCTCTGCGAGCCGTTGCACGGCGCATCGAGGAAGCGACCAACGAGGGTCTTGGCGTGCTGGCGATCACGCACTACACCCGGTTGCTCGGTGAGCTGCGCGCCGATCGGGTGCACATCATGATCCGGGGAGAGATCGTCACCTCCGGTGGCCCCGAACTCGCGGAAGAGTTGGAGCAGACGGGCTACGAGCCCTGGGAGAAGTCCCCGCCCGCCGAGGTTGCCGTCACACTCGGCGGCGCCTTCTAGCGCGACCCCGGAGCGGCATCCGGGCAGATCACGCCGATGTGCCCTCGCACGGTGATCGATTGTCGGGGCATGTGGCTGACCTGCGGGTAGCCACATGCCCCGACAGCCAAAAATCTAGGTATCCAGATAACGATCGTACTCTACATCATAGTGACTATGTTGTGAGTCGGTAGAGTTTCCCGCGCGTCAGGACGGGCACCGACACTCGTCGCTCGAGAGTCCCCCGGTCACCACAGCCACCGGACGGATCGCCGGGGACGCGCCACCGGTACGTCCGCGCTGAACCGGCTGGGGCCGGTGCGGTACCGTGATCCCGTGAGCAACCTCAACGAACTCCTCGACGACGCCACCATCGACGCCCGACTCGATGAGATCCCGGGCTGGGAGCGACGCGGCGATGCCCTGCACCGTGACTTCGAGTTCGCCGACTTCACCGCGGCGTTCGGGTTCATGGCCTCGGTGGCCTGCGTCGCCGAGCGCCTGTTCCATCACCCCGAGTGGTCGAATGTCTGGAACAAGGTGTCCGTCGCCATCAGCAACCACGCCGCCGGCGGGATCACCGGTAAGGACTTCGACTTTGCCGCCCGGGTGAACAAGCTGGCCGGCTGAGGTCCTGCCGACCTCAGACCTCGACGACGGCGTCCATCCAATCGGCCACGAATGCGGGACCGTCGGCGGCGAAGCAGACGTGCATGTTCGGGCGGCGCTCGGGGTGGTCGATGGTGCGCAGGATCTGCCCCTCGTACTCCACGGCGACGCTCGCCTCACGCAGGGTGACGTGGTGCCCCCCGAGGGCGGCGTGCACGGCGAGCGGGTCGTGCAGGTAGGTGCGCTCGTCGAAGTGTGACCCGTCGAGGCCGTACTTCGCCGCGAACCCCAGGAATGGCTCGCGCATCTCGGCGATGAGCCGGACCAGCTTCTGCGAGACCGGCCCGCCGTTGGCCTCGAGGCGGTCGCGGTCGGCCCGGTCGAGGTACACCTGAAGGGTCACTTCGAGGGGCACGAGCGTGATGTCCAGCCCCGACCCCAACACGATGGCGGCGGCGAGCGGGTCGGAGTTGAGGTTCGTCTCGAAGCTCGCCGGCCAGGCGACCATGTGCCGCTCCACGATCCCGCCCATGATCGTGACACTGCCGAGCGCGTGGGCGAGTCCCGGCTCCATCTGCAGCGCCAGCGCCAGGTTCGTGACCGGCCCGACGGTCAGCACCGCCAACGGGTCCCGGGTCCTTTCGGCGGCATCGATGATGAACCGGGCCGCGTCCTCACGGGTCGGATCGCCGTCCGGCACCTGCCGCTCGACGTCGGTCAGTACCCCGGCCCCCTCGTGGCCCCACATCTCGTTCCAGTGGAACCCGTCGACGCTGCTGCGCCGCAGCGGCGCCGAGCGCCCCGCGACGACGGGCACGTGCGCCTTGGGGGACACGTCCAGCAGCGAGCGGGCGATGGCGGCCCGCAGGGGCGCGTGGCCGTGGACCGTCGTCACCCCGACGAGGTCCACGGCCGGTTCGGCAATGAGCAGCCCCAGCGCCAGCGCGTCGTCCACGTCGGTGCCGATGTCGGTGTCGAGGAGCAGTTGGGTCATGGCGTGGATTCCTTCCGTCGGGCCATCGGTGACGTGTTACTTCGATTCAGGTGCCCGGCTCGGCGGCCGTGAGCACCCGGCTCATCCCTTCACCGCCGAGCCCACGACCGACTCGGTGAACGTGCGCTGGAACACCAGCAGGACGATCGCCGGGACCAGGCACAGGAACGCGGCGCCGGCGAAGAGCATCCCCCAGTCCACGCCGTACTGCCCGAAGAGCCGGGCGAGTGCGACGGCCCCGACGTCCATGGACGGATCGGTGGTGAGCAGCAGCGGCAGCAGGTAGGCCTGCCACTGGAACACGAAGATGATGATGCCGGCGCCGACCATGGCCGGACCGGTCAGTGGCAGGTACACGTGCCGGAAGACCCGCCAGGCGCCGGCGCCGTCGATGGAGGCGGCCTCGGCGAGCTCGCCGGGGATGTCCAGATAGAACTGGCGCAGCAGGAAGATCGCCAGCCCGTTGCCCACGCCCGGCAGGATGAGCCCGATGTAGCTGTTGTCCAGCCCCACGCTCCGGGCGGTGTCGGCCAGGGGGATGGCGAGCGCCTCGAACGGCACCATGAAGGCCAGCACCACCAGCGCGAAGACGAACCCGCGGCCCCGGAAGCGGAACGCCGTCAGCCCGTACGCCGCCATGGCGGATATCAGCACGCCCACGGCGACCGTGGCGCCCGCCACGATCAGCGAGTTGAGGATTGCTCGCCCCAGGGTGCCGTCGGCGACCGCCGCCACGTTCTCGGCTGTGACCGCGTCGGGGATGAACGTGCGCCAGTTCAGGCCCCGGAACGACCGGAACACGGCGTTGCCGGGGCGGAGCCCGGAGGCCACGGTCCAGGCCAGCGGGGCCAGCCACAGGATCGAGAAGACGGGCACCAGCACTACCAGCGGCATCCGGCCCCAGCGCGGCATGTCAAGACGCATGGCGGACCTGCTCCCTCGGGCCGCTCATGAGCCGGAACTGCACCGCCACGATCGCCGCCACCAGCACGACCAGAACGGTGATCTGCGCGAACGCCGGACCGGGGTCGTTGAAGACGAAGGCCTGCGTGTACGCCTCGTACATGACGAGGTTGGTGCTGCCGGCGGGGCCGCCGCGGGTCAGGACCTGCACCGGCACGAACAGCAGGAAGTTCGCCACGGTGGCGGCGACGAGGACGAAGCTCAACTGCCGGCGGACCATCGGCGTGACGATCGTGATGAGCCGCCGCCACCAGCCGGCGCCGTCGATGGCAGCGGCCTCGACCATCTCGACCGGCACGTTCTTGATGCCGGCGATGAGGAACATCATCCAGTAGCCGACCCCGATCCAGCTGGCGATGACCATGATCACGTACAGGGCCTGGCCCGGCGAGGTGAGGAAGGGCTGGTCGGGGAGGCCCACCACGCCCAGCAGGCTGTTCACGATGCCGTCGCCGGGGCGGAACCAGATGCCCCAGACGACCGTCGACACCGCCGGCGGCACCGCCATCGGCAGGAAGATCAGCGTGCGCCACAGGCCGACGGCGGGCAGGCGTTGGCTGAGCACGACGGCCAGGGCATAGGAGACCACCACCTGCGCCGGATTGATGATGGCGTTGAAGACCACCGTCGTCACGACGGCCTCCCGGAACGTCGTCGCTCCGAGTTCGGCGTAGTGGGCGAGAGTCCAGGCCCCGCCGTCGCGCAGGCTGGCGATGAGCGTGTCGACCGCCGGGGCGAGACGGGTCAGGATCAGCGTGACGAGGGCGGGCGCCAGGAAGACCATGGCGACCGCGGCGCCCGAACGCGGGCGGCGCCGCCGAGGCGGCGCCACCTGCGTCTGGGACTGGGTCATGGGCCCCGGGGAGATTCCCCAGGTCCAGGGCTATCAGCCGCTCGGGAGTCGTGCCTCCAACTCGGACTGGGCGCGCTCCAGGGTTTCCCGCACGTCGAGCCCGTTGCGGATGTCCTCGAAGGCCGCGCCCAGGATCTCCTCGAACACGATGTAGCCGATGCTGCGCGGCCGCACCACCGAGGTGTTGGCCAACTCGTACTCCACGAGTTCGCCGGCCGTGGTGCCTCCCTCGCCGCGGTCCCACGGTGGGGAGACGATGAAGGCCGGCAGCGCACCGGTCAGTGCCGGCGGGGCGACGTCGACGGTCAGGAACACGTTGGTTCCCGTCGGCGAGGTGGTGACCCACTTGGCGAAGGTGGTCGCCGCCTCGGCGTTCGGGCTGTTGGGGTTCACGCCGAGCGACAGCGCGCCCGTCGGGGTGACCGGGTCGTGGCCCTCGAAGTACGGGTGGGGCGCGAAGCCCAGGTCGAATTCGAGGGGCCAGAAGAGTTCGAAGATGCCGCCCCAGTGGGTCCCGCCGAGGTAGAAGGCGACCTCGCCCGCGGCGAAGGCGTTGGGAGTCTCCTCCGGTGGCATGCCGCGAGGCGCCACGCCGTCGTCGGCGAACAGGCCGGCGTAGAACTCCATGGCCTCGATCCAGCCGTCATTCACCAGGTCGGGCTGCAGGTTGGCGGGACCGGTCAGGCCGGGTCCGCCGCCGAGCGACTCCATCAGAGGTTGCAACTGGTAGAAGCGGCTCACCTGGTCGAACTGGAAGCCGTAGGTCGCGCCGCCCTCCTGGGCTTGGCGCGCCAGGTCGATGACCTCGTCCCAGGTCATGCGATCGTCGGGAGACGTGGACGGGTAGGGAATCCCCGCCTGATCCAGCAGCGACTTGTTGTAGTAGAGGATCTGCGTCGACGTGTTGAGCGGCAGCGCCATCAGCCTGCCGTCGACCGTGGATGCCGTCAGCGCCGTGTCCACCCAGTCGTTCGCGGCGTCGCCGACGGCGTCGGAGACGTCGAGCAGGAACCCCTGGTTGTCCAGCGCCGCAACCCGTGGCTGGTCGGCGATGTACACGTCTGGGCTCTCGCCGCCGTTCGCCAGGCGGCTCTGGATGACCTGGTTCAACTCGCCGAACGGCACGGACTGGTACTCGACGGTGATGCCGGGGTTCTCGGCGTGGAACGCGTCGAGCAGCGGCGCCACCCCCTCGGGACCGTAGAACCCGAGGAACGAGATCGTTACCGGACCCGTGTCCTCGGGAGGTGGTGGCGGCGGTTCGGGTGGTGCCGGTGCCGGTGCGGCGGCCGCGGCAGCCGCCGCGTCGGCCTCTGCCTGGGCTGCCTCGGCGGCACCGCGCGCCGCGTCGGCCTCGGCCTGCGCCGCGGCCGCCTCGTCGCGCGCCGCTGCGGCTGCGTCCTGTGCGTCGGCAAGCGCCGCCTCGGCCGCGGCGACCGCTTCCTGGTTGCCCTCGGCGGTGGCCTGCGCCAGATCGGCGGCGGCCTGTGCGGCCTCCGAGGCCCGCAGTGCTGCCTCCGCGGCGGCACCGGCGGCCGAGGAGTCGGCAAGTGCCGTATCCGCCTCACTCTGGGCGGCCCTCGCCTCGGCGAGAGCGGCGTCGGCGACGTCCGACGCCCCGTCGTCAGCGGCGCACGCGGTCAGGCCGACCGCCAGCAGTACGAATGTGCAAGCGGCCGCCGCGACGGCACGTCGGAGGATCATCGATGTTCTCATGTCCTTCCCCTCCTAAGTTGAGAACCGATCACTGTTGTCTAGCACCCGGACGGTGATCCCGCAGCGGGATGTCCGCCGGGAAGTGCCACCGCCTCAGGCGCCGGCAGTGGAGCGAGTCCGGCGCGGGAGCTTCCCCGCGGGCTAGGCGCGGAGGCTCTCGGAGAGGGTGTTCCAGCAGAGGGTGGCGCACTTGATGCGCACCGGGAACTTCACGACGCCACGCAGGGCCTCGAGGTCGCCGAGATCGGCCGGCGGGGCCACCTCGCCCCCGTCGGTGACGATCGACATCATCGCCTTGAAGGAGCGCTCCAGCTTCTCGACCTCGGCGAGGCTGCGACCCTTCACCGCCACCGACATCATCGAGGCGGTGGACTGGCTGATCGAGCAGCCCTGGCCGCCCACGCGCAGATCGCGGACGACGCCGTCGGCGATGTCGGTGTAGACCACCACCTCGTCGCCGCACAGCGGGTTGAATCCCTCGGCCCGGCGTGCGGGCGGGCACGGCAACTCACCCCGGTTGCGGGGGTTGCGATAGTGATCCAGGACGATCTCCCGGTAGAGGTCTTCGAGGCCCGGCATGGTGGGTCGCAGGCTATTGGGGGCCGAACAGATCGCCCACGCGATCCAGCGCCTCGGCCAGGTGGTCGATGTCGGAGGTGTCGTTGTAGATGTAGACCGACGCCCGGGCGGTCGCCACGACCCCCAGGCAGCGCATCAGCGGCTTGGCGCAGTGATGGCCGGCGCGCACGCAGACCGCCTGCTCGTCGAGCACCTGGGAGATGTCGTGGGCGTGCACGTCGCCGTACTCGAAGGACAGCACCCCGCCGCGGGCGGCCGGCTCGGGCGGGCCGTGGATGGTGAGGCGATCACCGTGGTGCTCGGTGAGGGTGCGCAGCGCGTATGCCGTGAGCGAGACATCGTGGCGGCGCACAGCCTCCATGCCGATGCCGCTGAGGTAGTCGACGGCCGCGCCGAGCCCCACGACCTCGGCGATGGCCGGGGTGCCTGCTTCGAACTTCCACGGCAACTCGTTCGGCAGGAATCCCTCGGTCGTGACGTTGAGGATCATCTCGCCGCCTCCGAGGAACGGCGGCATGGCCTCCAGCAACTCCTCGCGCCCCCACAGCACGCCGATGCCGGTGGGCCCGCACATCTTGTGCCCGGAGAAGGCCAGGAAATCGCAACCCATCTCCGCGACGTCGGTGGGCATGTGGGGCACGTACTGGGCGCCGTCCACGAGCACCACGGCGCCGCGTTCGTGTGCCGCGTCCGCGATGCGGCGCACCGGCGGGATCGTGCCCAGCACGTTCGACATGGCGGTCAAGGCGACGAGACGTACGCCGTCGAGCAACCGGTCCAGGTCGCGCAGGTCCAAGCGGCCGTCGGCGTCGAGGGGCAGCCAGCGCAACTCCACGCCCCGCTCGGCGGCCAGCATGTGCCAGGGCACGATGTTGGCGTGGTGCTCCATGTGCGTGAGCAGCACCGCATCACCCTCGGACAGGTTGCTGCGCCCCCAACTGTGCGCCACGAGGTTCATCGCCTCGGTGGCGTTGCGGCAGAAGATGACCTCGCGGGGCGAGCCGGCGCCGATGAAGCGCTGAACCTTCGCCCGTGCCTCCTCCATGGCCTGCGTGGCGATGTCGGCGATGTGGTAGGCGCCGCGGTGCACGTTGGCGTTGACGGTGCGGTAGTAGGCGTCCATGGCGTCCAGGACCGACTGCGGCTTCTGGGAGGTGGCCGCCGAGTCCAGGTAGACGATGGGCTTGCCGTAGACCTCGCGGCCGAGCAGCGGGAAGTCGGCCTTCGCGGTGGTGGCGAGGCTGCTCATCGACCCGCTCCGCTCACCGCCAGGCGTTGTAGCCGTCGGCCTCGAGGCGTTCGGCCAGGGCCATGTCGCCCGACTCCACGATCTGCCCGTCGATGAGGATGTGGACGTGGTCGGGCACCAGGTACTCCAGCAGTCGCTGGTAGTGCGTGATGGCGAGGGTGCCCATCTCGGGATTCTCCTCGCGCACCGCGTGCACGCCCGAGGCCACGATCTTCAGGGCGTCGATGTCGAGCCCCGAGTCGGTCTCGTCCAGGATGGCCATGGCCGGGCGCAGGATGGCCATCTGCAGGATCTCGTTGCGCTTCTTCTCCCCGCCGGAGAAGCCCTCGTTCAGGAAGCGGTCCGCGAACGACGGGTCGATGCCCAGGCGATCCATCCAATCCATGATCTGCATTCGCAGCCGCAAGATGCTGATCTCCTCGCCACTGCGGGCGCCGGCCGCTTGGCGCAGGAAGTTGAGCACCGAGACGCCCACGATGGACTGGGGGTACTGGAAGGCGAGGAACAGGCCGGCCTTGGCCCGCTCGTCGGGGCTCCAGTCACCGATGTCGTCGCCCCGGAACAGCACCCGCCCGGCACTGATCTCGTACTCGGGGCTGCCCATCAGGGTGGCCGCCAGCGTGGACTTGCCCGAGCCGTTCGGGCCCATCAGAGCGTGGATCTCGCCGGGGCGGATGTCCAGGCTCACGCCCCGCAGGATCTCCGCGTCGTCACTGCCGGCGTGCAGGTCCTCGATGGCGAAGAGCGGAGCCTCGGTGGTCGAACTCACGCGGGGAAGTCTACGGGCGCACCTTCCCCGTCATTCCGGCGAAGCCCGGATTCCCCTTGGTGGTCCGGTCGGGAACGCCGGTGGCCGTTCGCTCCTTCGGCGCAGGCGCAAGGCGTCGCAAGCCGTCCCCCGGCGTCCCCTCCCTCGATTGGTGGTCGTCCGGTCGGGGGCACCGGTGGCCGTTCGCTCCTTCGGCGCAGGCGCAAGGCGTCGCAAGCCGTCCCCCGGCGTCCCCTCCCTTTGGGGTTGCGCCTACCAGCCGCGGTCAATCCACTCCTGGAGGTGGGGGCTCTCGTGGCCGATGGTGGTGTCGTCGCCGTGGCCCGGCATCACGATCGTGTCGGGGGCCAGGCGCGAGAACAGCAACTCGTCGATCGAACCGATGATGGTGGCGAAGTCGCCGCAGGGGAACTCGGCGGGCGGCGGCTTGCCCTCGCGGAACTCGAATCCGTCGCGGGTGAGGCCGGGACCGCCGGGAAAGAGTGTGTCGCCGGTGAAGGCAACCGGCGAGCCGTCCACCTTGAAGCAGATCGACCCGGCGGTGTGGCCCGGCGTGATGGTCGTCAGAAGGCGGAGCCGCCCCACCTCCACAGCCGAGTCGTCCTCCAGGATCTGGTCGTAGGACGGGAGCATGTGCGCGTCGCCGGCGGTGACGAGCACGTCGTAGCCGGCGTCGCGGACCTGCGGCACCGCCCCGATGTGGTCGTGGTGGCCGTGGGTCTCCAGCACGGTGCGCACGCCGAGTTGGCTGCAGAGGTCCAGCAGCAGTTCGTGCTCGTTGGCGGCGTCAATCAACACGGCGTCGCCGCTGGCGCGGCACCGCACGATGAACACGTTGTTGTCGAAGGGGCCCACAACCACCCTGTGGATCTCCATCTGGGTGTCGCGGTAGTGCAGCGTGGGCCGGGCGTCAGAGGCCTTCCGCTCGATCCCGAGTTGCGGCCAGCAGTAGTGGTCGATGCCGGCCCTGTCGGCATGTGCGGCTGTCTCGCTCATCTGCGTTCCTCCCTGGCGGCTGTGCATCGTCGTCGCTGACGACGATGTTTAACCGCTTGTGCCACCGCGCGCACAGCAAGACTCCCCGGGTTGTGTCGGTTGTGCCGCTTTTTCAGATCCGACTGATGGCCCAACTAGAGTCGGCTGCTGCCGGTATCCGGTGTGGAGGCATGAGACTGATGGCTAACGGCGACGAGCGCCCGCCTCGCCACGATGGGTCCTGGGCCGGCGCCCGGCGGGCCTTCGGCCGGCGTGGGGTGTCGACAGGATGGGTCACGCTCGACACCGGTGAGCAACTGGAACTGGCCGAACCCTCTGCCCGCTTGAGTGCGAAGATCATCGACTTCCTGATCCTCGTCGCGGTCATCGTCGGCGGGGTGGTCCTGGTCCTGGTGACGCTCGTCGCCGAGGGGTTGGGCGTTGGGATCGGGATTGTCGAGGGTGTCTTCCTGTCCGCCCTGCTGATCGTTCTGGCGAGCCTTCTCTACGACCCGCTGCTCATCGCGATCCGGGGCCAGACCATCGGCAAGAAGGCGGCGGGAATCAGGGTGGTTCGAGCCGACAACGGGGAACTGCCCACCCTGGGGGCGTCATTCGCGCGGTGGGCACTCCCAGGCGTACTGCTTGCGATCCCGGGCGTCGGGTACTTCCTCGCGGCCCTCTGCTTCTCCTCATTGACGAGGGACGCCTCGCGGCGGGGCTGGCACGACAAGGTCGCCGGCACGGTCGTCGTGGTGGCCTGAGGATCATCCGGGCCGGCGTTGCCCGCCCGCATGCCCGCGAGCCCGAGGGTGTTGCCCAGGGCGGGGCGGCTATCTTCTCCGGTTGACGTTGCGTGTGGGAAGGCCGGCCGTGCAACTGGGATACAGCGAGGATCAGGAGGAACTGCGGCGGTTCGTCCGCCAGTTCCTCACCGAGAAGTCCTCCGAGGCCGATGTCCGGGCGCTCATGGACAGCGAGACCGGCTACGACGAGGCGGTCTGGCGGCAGATGGCCAAGCAACTGGGACTGCAGGGCATCGCCATCTCCGAGCGCCATGGCGGAGGGGGATTCGGTTTCCGCGAGTTGGTCCTCGTCCTCGAGGAGATGGGCCAGGCGCTGCTGTGTGCGCCGTACTTCTCCACGGTGGTGCTGGCGACGGGTGCGCTCACCGGGAGCGGCGACGACGCGGCCTGCGAGGAGTTCCTACCGGCCATCGCGGCGGGCGATTGCGTCGCCACGCTGGCTTTCGAGGAGGACGGACGAGGGTTCGACGCCGTCACGTTCGAGACCGCCGCGGCGGCCGACGGCTCGGGGTGGCGACTGAGCGGCGAGAAGACGTACGTGCTGGACGGCCATACCGCTGATGCCGTCCTGGTGGTGGCGCAGGCGCCGGAAGGGCCCGGTCTGTTCCGCTGCACCGGCGATGCCGAGGGACTGCGGCGCGAGTTGCTACCCACACTCGACCTCACCCGCAAACAGGCACGCCTGATGTTCAGCCACACCCCGGCGGTGGCCGTCGGCCCACCCGGAGCCGGCGGGGAGATCCTGCAGCGAGTCCTCGATCTGGCCGCCGTCGCCCTCGCAGCCGAGCAGGTCGGAGGCACGCAACGCTGCCTGGACATGGCGGTCGGCTATGCCAAGGAGCGCATGCAGTTCGGGCGACCCATCGGCAGCTTCCAGGCCATCAAACACCGCTGTGCCGACATCCTCCTCGACGCCGAGACGGCCCGTTCGGCCGCCTACTACGCCGGCTGGTGCGCTGCGGCCGGCGACGACGATCTGCCCGTCGCCGCGGCGATGGCCAAGGCGCATTGCTCCGACGCCTACTACCGGGCGGCGGCGGAGAACATCCAGATCCACGGTGGCATCGGGTTCACGTGGGAGCACCCGGCCCATCTCTACTTCAAGCGGGCCAAGAGCAGCCAGTTGATGTTCGGCGACGCCGCCCACCACAGGGAGAGGCTGGCGGACCTGGTTGGGCTCTAAGCCGGCCGCGCCGGTCCGGCGCTGCACCCCGGGGCGTCCGCTGTAGGAGGTATCGGTCTTGATCTGGCTGTTCGTTGCAATCGCCGCCGTTCTCGTGGCGGCCGTTGCCCGCTACACGGTCGCGAGGGTCAGCAACCGCCTGGCCAATACCGAGGCGGTGGCGGTCTACGACCTGAACGCCGCGGCGGAGTATGTCTGCGGGGGCCTGCCGGGCGAGATCGCCGCGAGGGTCGGGCGCGAGACGGTGGCGCTGCTGCTGGCCTGGCATCTCGACCGTCTCCGCCGCAGGGGGGTGGCCGCCTTCGGCCGGGCCGATGCCATGGCGCCGGGCGCAGCGCGCTTGCCTCGCCGCAGCGAGGTCGACGAGGCGGTCGACGAGTTGCTGCGGCGAGCCGCGGCCGAAGGCATCGGGGTCGACGCTCTCGATGCGGTCGTGGTGCTGGACCTCAACGCGCAATACCTGGCGTCGATCGGTGCCGTCGGCGAGCAGGTGAGCGACGGGCCGGCGGGCGGCGACCAGACCGGCGGGGATTAGCATCATCGGGGTGTACCGACCAAAGGGAGTGGCCGATCACCGCTACATCGGTGACAAGCGGACGGGCGCCGTCTATGACCTCGACGCAGTGTCCGATGATGCAGCCCCGGCCTCGGGCGGGACACCGCGCGCCGTGATCGACGACCTGGTGGCGTCGGGGATGTATCTCTGCTTCGCTCCGGACACCTTGGCGGAGGCGCGCAACCGCGGCTATCGCCTGCGAGGCGGGTGAGTGGAGGAGATCTCCTCCGGCCCGCTGACATTGTCGGGCTATCTCGCCCGGCCGCTGCGCGCTGACGGCGAGGTCCTGCGGGCGCCGAGGCCCGCCGTCGTCATCTGCCACGGCCTGCCGGCGGCGCCCGGGGGAGCGGCCACGGCCGGCCGCTCATACCACGTGCTGGCGGATCGCATCGCCACCGAGATGGGCTGGTCGGCGCTGGTTCTCAACTACCGGGGTTGCGGGAGGTCCGAGGGTGATTTCTCACTGCTGGGATGGGTGGAGGACGTACGGGCCGCCGTTCAACACGTCGCGGTGAGGACTCGTGCCACCGGTGTGTGGGTCGCCGGGTTCGGGACGGGAGGCGCCGTGGCGGTGCGTGCCGCGGCTGACACCCCGAGTGTGCGCGGGGTGGTGTCGGTGGGGGCGCCGGTGGAGTTCTCCGAGTGGGCGGCCAACGCCGAACGCCTGCTGCGCCATGCCCGCGACACGGGAATCGTGCGCAGCGAGTCGTTCCCCCCGAACGACCGGGCGTGGCAGGACCAATTCACCGGTTTCAGCACGACCGACGCCGCCGACCGGCTGGCGCCCCGCCCGCTGATGGTCGTGCACGGTGCCGACGACGAGCTGGTTCCGGCGCTGGACGCCCGCGCCATCGCCGATGCGCACGGCGCCGCCGATCTGCGGATCATCGCCTCCGGGGGGCACCGGCTGCGCTACGACCCGCGCTGCATCTCCCTGGTCCTGGGCTGGCTCGACCGCCACGGCCACGACTCGCCGCCGGAGCCGGCGAAACTCGACGAGGAATCGCTCGCGGAGACCCCGACCGCCTCTTGAGCGGGTACTGCCGTCAGTCGAACAGGCCGATCACCCCGGCGGCGAACAGGGCCACCAGGATGATGATCAGCACCACGCCGATCAGGCAGATGCACAACCCGGCGATGGCGAGCCCTTTCTGGTTCAGCCCGCGCTTGCGTGAACGGCTGAGGCCGATCGACGAGAAGGTGAGTGCCATGACCCAGAAGAGGACGTTGAGGATGCCGGCGGCCCCCGGGAGCGGGATCCACATGATGAGCGCGAGGACGAACCCGGCGATCGCCATGTTGTTCCGCCCGCCATCCTGCGGGCGTCCTGGGGCGGCGCCGCCAGCCGGTTCGGCGGGGGATTCTTCCCAGACGTCCGCTGGTTGAGCGGCCCCGGGAGCATCCTGCCACGGGAAATCCTCCAGAGATCCCGAGGGCTCGGGCTCGCCCTCGCCTCTGTCGTAGCGGCCCTCATCGCGGTTGTAGCGGTCCATCACCCCTCCGGACAGCGGGTGCGCGAGCGGTTCAGTCCTGTTTGGAGCGGCCGGCGGCCTTCTGTGCCTTCTTCCAGGCGCGCACCCGGGCGAGGGCTTCGGGGCCGTCGATGTCGGCCACCGAGCGGGGGGTGTCGTCGGCGAACGGTCCGGCGTAGCCGTCCCAGCCGGCGGGGCGCACGGCGAAGCGCTTGGCCAGAATGGCCAGGAAGATCATGGACTTCTCGTCGCCGTAGCCGGGCAGCGCTCGGATGCGGTCGTACAGCTCCTGACCGCTGGCAGCGGTGGTCCAGACCGCCTCGGGGTCGCCATCGTAGTTGTCGGCGACGTGCCGGCAGAGTTCGTGGGCCCGCCGCGCCATGGCCGCGGGGAAGCGGTGCAGTGCCGGCTTCGTGCCGAAGACCGCCTCGAGGTCGGCCGGGTCCATGGCGGCGATGGCGGTGGCGTCCAGTTCGCCACCGAGCCGTTCCGCCAAGCGGGAGGGTGACTTGAAGGCCCACTCCATGGGTATCTGCTGATCCAAGAGCATCGCCAGTAGCAGTGCCAGGGGATCGTTGTTGACAAGCGCGTCAGCGGTGTCATCGCCTGTGACAGCTAGCGTTCCGGTCGTCATACTCCGAGCGTATCGGCCCTGCTGTGCCTGCGCTTCACGCCTGCAGGGAGGCGATGGTGGTCGAAGCCCAAGGCCGTACGCGGCCAGCGGGGCGTTCCGGGCGTCCGCGCCGCCGGACAGGCGGCATGTCCGACGTGCCGCGGCGGGCGTGGGTGGTTCTGGCCGTGGTGTGCACCAGCATTTTCCTGGTCGTGATCGACGCCTCCATCGTGAACGTGGGCTTCCCGTCCATCGCGGAGGACTTGCGGGCCGGCGACGCCGTCCTCTCGTGGATCCTGACGGCCTACAACGTCACCGTCGCCTCACTCGTGCTGCTCGCCGGGCGTGCCGCCGACCGGCTGGGGCGCAAGCGGGTGTTCCTGGCCTCGGTGGCGGTCTTCACGATCGGTTCGCTGCTGTGCAGCCTGGCCCCGGGAGCGGGTTGGCTCATCGCATTCCGGGTGGTGCAGGCGGCCGGTGGTTCGGCGATCTTCCCGGCCTCTCTGGCGCTCGTGCTGCCGGAGTTCCCGATGGGGCGCCGCTCCATGGCCATCGGCATCTGGGCCGCGGTCGCCGGTCTCGGCGGGGCGGCCGGTCCGTCGACCGGCGCGCTGCTGATCGAGCTGTTCGGCTGGCGGGGCATCTTCTGGGTGAACGTCCCGATCGGCGTCATCGTCATCCTGCTGGGACGCCGGATCCTCATCGAGTCGCGATCCGCCAACGACACCGGTCGCCTCGACCTCCTCGGTGTCCCGGTGAGCGTGCTGGGTGTGGCGCTGATCCTGCTGGCCGTCGTGCAGGCCGAGCACTGGGGTTACACCAGCTCGCGCACGCTCACGCTGCTGGTGGTGGGCCTCGTGCTGCTGCCGGTGCTCGTCTGGCGTTCCCACCGGCACCCGTCGCCCGTGCTGGACCTGGCGCTGTTCAAGATCCGGTCGTTCCGGGTGGCGACCATCGCATCGCTGTTCTTCGGGTTCGGCTTCCTGGGCGGCTTCTTCGCCAACTCGATCTTGCTGCAGCGCCTCTGGGACTGGCCGGTGTGGAAGGCGGGGTTGGGACTGACCCCCAGCCCGCTGATGTCGGTGGTGGCCTCGTGGCTGTCGGGCCGCGCCGCCGACCGTCTCGGCCACCGCTGGATCACCCTGGTGGGTTGCGCGCTCTGCGTCGCCTCCTTCGCCTGGCAGTTCTGGCGCGTGGGCATCGAGCCCGACTATGTGGCGGACTTCCTGCCGGCGATGCTGATGCTGGGTGCCGGAGCGGGTCTGGCCATCACCTGCATGACGAGTGCGCCGCTGTCGGACCTCGGAGCCGACCAGTTCGCCATGGGCAACGCCACGACGCGCACGGTGCAACAGCTCTGCTACGCGGTCGGTGTGGCCGCGGTCGTGGCGCTTCTCGGAGCGGGCGGCACGGTGGATCCGGCCCGCTACGAGCGAGCCTGGATCTGGCTCATGGCGTCCTACGGCCTCGCGGGCATCACGATGGCGCTGTTCTTCCCCGCCGGCAGCGCCGCGCGGCGGGCGGGTCAGGGATCAGGCGGCAGCGATGGCGACCCGCCTAGTTGAGCGGCCTGGACTCGTGGTCGACGGGGTTGACCGCCTCGGGGTCGATGTGGAACCGCTCGATGGCGTCGTCGACGGCTGAGGCGCCCATCTCCCCGGTGGCGACGAGACCGGCCAGGACCGCCACGACCACGTGAGCGGCGTCCACCTCGAAGAACCGCCGCAGGGCCTTGCGGGTGTCGCTGCGACCGAAACCGTCGGTTCCCAGCACCGAGTAGTGCCGCGGCACCCAGCGGGAGATCTGGTCGGGCACCAGGGTCAGGTAGTCGCTGACGGCCACGACCGGGCCCGGCGACCCGCCCAGCTTCGCGGTCACCGCCGGTGTGCGTTGTGGCTCGCCGGGATGCAGCCGGTTCCATCGCTCGGCGTCGAGGGCGTCCTCCCGCAGCTTCTTGTACGAGGTGGCGCTCCACAGCTCGACACCCACGTCGTAGTGCTCGGCAAGAGCCGCCTGCGCCTCGCGGGCGGCACCCTGCGCCGGACCCGAGAACAGGATGGTCGCCCGGTGGCGCGCCCCGGGCGGGCCGGCGTCCCAGCGGTACAGCCCGCTCATGATGTCGGCTTCGCTGACATGGTCGGCGCGGGAGGGCTGCGGATAGTTCTCGTTGTAGATCGTCAGGTAGTAGAAGACGTCCTCGCCGTGCGCCGCTCCCGCCGGCGGGTACATGCGCTCCAGCCCGGAGGCGATGATCGTGGCCATCTCGTAGGCGAAGGCCGGGTCGTAGGCCTGGCATGCCGGCACCGATGCGGCAAGGAGGTGACTGTGGCCGTCCTGGTGCTGCAGCCCCTCGCCCATGAGCGTCGTGCGCCCGGCGGTGGCGCCCAGCAGGAAGCCCCGCGCCCGGCTGTCGGCGGCCGACCAGATCAAGTCGCCGACCCGCTGGAATCCGAACATTGAGTAGAAGGTGTACATCGGCACCATCGGCACGCCGAGATTGGCGTAGCTGGTGCCCGCCGCGATCCATTCGGCAAGCGAACCGGCCTCGGTGATGCCCTCCTCCAGGATCTGGCCGTCGGTGTCCTCCGCGTAGGACAGCAGCAGGTCGTGGTCCACCGGTTCGTAGAGCTGTCCGTGCGGGGCGTAGATCTCGAACTCCCGGAACAGCGAGTCCATGCCGAAGGTGCGTGCCTCGTCGGCCACGATCGGGGCGATCCGTGGGCCGAAGTCCTTGTCGCGCAGCAGGGCCCGCAGCAGCGTCGTGAAGGCCACCGTCGTCGAGACCTCGCGGCCGCCCGATCCCTCGTCGAATGCGGCGAAGATCTTGCGATCGGGCAGGCGCAGCGCCCGGCGGTCCCGCACGGTGCGTGACGGCAACGGACCGTCGAGGGCCTGGCGGCGCCCGCGCATGTACTCCATCTCCGGCGAGTCCGGCGGTGGCCGGTAGTACGGAGGGGACGCGTCGTCGACGAGGGCGCTCTCGGGGATCTCCTCCCAGAGCCGCAGCCGATCGCGAAGCTCCAGGAGCTGGGTGGTGGTCATCTTCTTGATCTGGTGGGTGGCGTTGCGACCCTCGAACCCCTTGCCCAGGCTCCAGCCCTTGATGGTCTTGGCGAGGATCACCGTGGGCGAGCCGGCGTTCTCCGTGGCGGCCTTGTAGGCGGCGTAGAGCTTCTTGTGATCGTGGCCGCCGCGGGGCAGGTTCTCGAGGTCCTCGTCGCCGTAGTCGGCGACCATGGCGCGCAGCCGCGGGTCGGGTCCGAAGAAGTGCTCGCGGATGTAGGCGCCGGACTCGGTGGCGTACCGCTGGTACTCGCCGTCCACCGTCGAGTTCATCTTGTTCAACAGCAGGCTGCTGGTGTCGCGTTTGAGTAGTTCGTCCCAGCGCGAGCCCCAGATGACCTTGATGACGTTCCAGCCCGCGCCGCGGAACAGGCCCTCGAGTTCCTGGATGATCTTGCTGTTGCCGCGGACCGGCCCGTCGAGGCGCTGCAGGTTGCAGTTGACCACCCAGATGAGGTTGTCGAGTTCGGAACGCCCGGCGAGGGAGATGGCGCCGAGGGTCTCCGGTTCGTCCATCTCGCCGTCGCCGACGAAGCACCAGACGCGCGACTGGGAGGTGTCGTCGATGTGCCGGTGGTGCAGGTAGCGGTTGAAGCGGGCGTGGTAGATGGAGTTGATGGCGCCGAGCCCCATCGAGACCGTGGGGTATTCCCAGAAGTCGGGCATGAGCCGGGGGTGGGGGTAGCTGGACACGCCACGGCCGCCGATCTCCATGCGGAAGTTGTCGAGGTGCTCCGTGCTGAGACGGCCCTCGAGGAAGGCGCGGGCGTAGATGCCGGGGGCGGCGTGGCCCTGGAAGTACACGTGGTCGCCCGGCAGACCGTCCTCCTTGCCCCGGAAGAACCAGTTGAACCCCACGTCGTAGAGCGACGCGGAGGAGGCGAACGTCGACAGGTGCCCGCCGATGCCGTCGGCCGCCTTGTTGGCCTTGATCACCATGACGGCGGCGTTCCAGCGGATGTAGCGCCGGATCAGCTTCTCGAGGTGCTCGTCGCCGGGGAAGAACGGCTGGCTGTCGGCCGGGATGGTGTTGACGTACGGTGTCGTGACCGTGGCGGGTATGCCCACATCGAGTTGCTGTGCCCGCTCGAGCAGCCTCGCCACCAGGAGCCGGGCGCGCTCCTTGCCCCGTTCGTGGACCAGGCCGTCGAACGAGTCGATCCACTCACCGGTCTCGGTCGGATCGGTGTCGGGCAACTGGTGCGAGTAGTGGCCGCGCATGAGCGTTCATTGTCGCACGGCGGAGCGAATTTCGACCAAGCGGAACCGATGCCGTGGTGTGGAGGATCACTGAGGTGAAGCCGCCGGGTGTGCTGATCGCCGTGCGAGGATGGTGCGCGTGTCGCAAGTCGCCGCCGGGCAGCGGGATCTCACGGTCGTCTACACCGACGGCGCCTGCCGGGGAAACCCGGGGCCGGGCGGCTGGGGTTGGGTGGTACCCGACGGCCCGTACGCCGCCGGAGCCGCGCCCGACACGACCAACAACCGCATGGAGCTGCAGGCCGTGCTGGAGGCACTGGCGGCGCTGGAGGATTCCGACCCGCTGGAGGTGGTCACCGATTCCGGCTACATCGTGAACTGCTTCGACCAGCGGTGGTGGGAGGGCTGGCAGCGGCGGGGCTGGCGCAATGCGAAGAAGCAGCCGGTGAAGAACCAGGACCTGTGGGCGCCGCTGATCGAGGAGGTCCTCGCTCGGGGAGTCTCGTTGCGCTGGGTGAAGGGCCACGGCGGGGATCGCTGGAACGAGGCGGCCGACTTGCTGGCGACACGCGCCGCCGACCTGCAGCGGGGCTCCCGGGGGGTCCGCTTCCGCTTCGATCTGTTCTGAGGCAGGTCCCGGTGCGAGCCGCGCCCGGTCATGCCCGCGCCGGCGGGCACGGTGCCGTTCGATCGTGGCGCAATGGCCTCCGGAAAATTTTCCGGGATCTTGTCAACCGAACCGGTGACTGAGGCGTCTGTCAGTCAAAGATCGCCGGGATCTTCCGGATGGCTGCGGCCCGAGCAGTTGGAGCAGCAGGGTTGCAGCCGGTGGAGTAGGCGGGTTCGGCCCTTTGGAGCGGGGTACGAACCCGCCTTATTCGTTTTGCGCTCCGGGGTCTGCGACACTACGGCTCGTGCGTCCCGCTGCGAGCCCTCCCGCCGACGATGCGGCAGAGCCTCAGCCGGTGTTCGGCCCCGAGCCGCTGTCGCCGCTGCACTTCCTCGACCGGAGCGCGCATGTCTTCGGCGACCGGGTCGCGGTCGTCGACGGTTCGCTGACGTTCACCTACCGGGAGCTGCACGACCGCTGCATGCGTCTGGCAGGAGCCTTGCGAGATGCCGGGGTCGGCGCCGGCGACCGGGTGTCGGTGCTGGTGCCGAACACCCACGTGGCCCTCGAGGCGCACTTCGGCGTGGCCTGGGCGGGTGGGGTGCTGAATGCTCTGAACACGCGCCTCGCAGTGGCCGAGCTGACCTGGATCGTGAGCCACGCCGGGTCACGCGTGGTTATCTGCGACCACTCCCTGGTCGAGACCGGTGAGGCGATCGTCTCGAGCGCCGATCACCCGATCGACCTGATCCGCTGCGGCGAGCCCGGCGGCGACTACGAGCGGCGCCTCGCCGCCGCCGACCCGTTGCACATCGATGCGCGTGACGAGTGGGGCATGTTGAGCCTCAACTACACATCGGGCACGACCGGGCATCCCAAAGGGGTCATGTACTCCCACCGCGGCGCCTACCTGCAGGCTCTGGCGATGGTGGCCCAGGGCGGACTCGACGCCTCCACGCGGTTCCTGTGGACGCTGCCGATGTTCCACTGCAACGGTTGGTGCTACCCGTGGGCGGTCACCGCCGCCGGGGGCACGCACGTGGCGCTGCGTCAGGTTGGGGCGGCCGATGTCTGGTCGGCGCTCCGGGGCCAGGGCATCACGCACCTCAACGCGGCTCCGACCGTGCTGACGATGCTCGCCGCCGATCCCGATGCCGCTCCCGCGCCGGTCCCGGTGCACGTTGCGACCGGGGGCGCGCCACCGTCGCCGAGCCTGCTGGCCCGGCTCGCCGACCTGAATCTCCACGTGACGCATCTGTACGGGCTCACCGAGAGCTACGGACCCGCCGCCATCTGCGACTGGCGGCCCGAGTGGGATGCCCTACCCCTCGACGAGCAGGCTCGGCTCAAAGCCCGCCAGGGTGTCGCCAACATCGCCTGCTCTCCCCTGCGGGTCGTGGGTGCGGACGGGCGCGACGTCCCGGACGACGGGGTGACCCCGGGTGAGGTGGTGCTGCGCGGCAACATCGTCATGATCGGCTACTACCGCGACCCCGCCGCGACGGCCGCTGCCACCCTCGAGCGCCCGGACGGCACGTGGTTCCGCACCGGCGACGTGGGGGTGGTGCACCCCGACGGCTACATGGAGGTGCGCGACCGTGCCAAGGACGTGATCATCAGCGGCGGCGAGAACATCACCTCCATCGAGGTGGAGCAGACTCTCGCCCGTCACCCCGGCGTGCTGGAGTCGGCGGTGGTGGGCGCTCCCGACGAGGTCTGGGGCGAGGTGCCCGTGGCGTTCGTGGCGCGGCGTCCGGGAAGCGCCGTCGGCGAGGAGGAACTCATCGAGTTCGTCCGCGGCGCCATCGCCCGGTTCAAGGCGCCCAAGCGGATCGTCTTCGGCGACCTCCCCAGGACCAGCACCGGCAAGATCCAGAAATACGTGCTGCGCGACGGGTTGCGCGACTAGTCCGGGACGATTGGCCGCCGGCGGGCGCCGGGAGTCGGGGTCACGGTGCCTGGCGCCGGCGCGGCGGCTCCCGCCGGCTAGCGGCGGCGGCGATCCACCGCGGGGTCGGCGGCTGACGGATCCAGCAGGTGCTCGGGGCTGCCGCCGCGCAACCACTCGAGCGCCTGCGCCAGCGCCTGCGTCGTGATCCGCCTCGAGCCGGCGGTGGTGGCCGAGGCGACGTGGGGGGTGACCAGGACGTCGTCCCGGTGCAGCAGGGGGTGATCGGCGGGCAGCGGCTCCGGATCGGTGACGTCCAGCCCGGCTCCGGCGACGTGGCCGGACTCGAGAGCAGCGAGGAGGGCGTCATGATCCACGAGAGAGCCACGCGCGCAGTTGACGATCACCACGCCGGGACGCATCGCCGCCAGTGAGCCGGCGTTGACGAGGTGGCGGGTGGCGGATGTGGCCGGGGCGTGCAACGACACGACATCGGCGGCCGCCCAGAGCTCTTCGAGGTCGACCAGTCTGCCCACCGGCGCGGCGTCGACGTGAGGATCGTGTGCCAGCACCCGCATGCCGAGCGCCTCGGCATAGCCGCCCAGGCGACTCCCGATCCGCCCGCAGCCGATGAGTCCGAGCGTGCGACCGTCGAGTTCGAGCCCGCCGACGGTCGCCGGCATCCCGACGAGCCCGTCGCCGTCGCGGAGACGGCGTCCGGCGGGCTCGAGGCGTTTGCCGACCGCCAGCAGCAGTGCCAGGGCGTGTTCGGCGGTCGAGACCGTCGGCGCATCGGGGGTGTTGCAGGCTGCGACGCCATGAGCGGCGAGGGCCGCCACGTCCACATTGTCGAAGCCGATGCCGCGCCGGGCCACGACCTTCAGCTCGGGCAGTCGCCGGCAGGCGGCGCCGTCCCACCGCTCCCGTGACCCCGCGATCACCGCCTCGGCGGTCGCCGGGCCGTCAACGAGATCCACGTTTGCAGGTGGCTCGATGTCCGGAGGCGGCCCCTCGATCCAGATCCGGTGTGGCCGGGCCGGGGTGCTCACGGCGTGGGCTCCGGGACGATCCCGCTGACCGTCGCGGTGCCGAGCGCATCGGTGGCGCAGAGGTTCCAGGCATCCAACGCCACCGCATCGGGTGACAGTGCTGCGCCGAGCGCGCACAGGGTGAACACCACCCGGGTTCCCGCCGCCGGGTAGCCCGGCCAGTCCCCCGATCCGTCGGCGCGCAGCAGCGGGCGGACTCCCTGGGGGAGCAGCCGTCCGAACAGCCCGGCGCTGGACGGCCCCAGCCCGGTGACCGCCCACAGGATCGGCGGGCTCTCCGGGTCGAAGGCCGTGACGAGGACGACCAACTCGGTCGCTGCGGGGGGGATGTTCCACCACGCCAGCGTGGGTGGCTCATCGGCCTCCAGCGCGGCGACGGGCAGGTCGCCGCCCGGCGCGAAGTCCGCTCCCTCGACCAGCATGCCGTCGGGTCCCTGGCTCTGATTCACCGGCACGAAGCGGGGTTGGGAGGCGGCGAATCCGGAGGGCACGCGCAACTCCCGTCCCGATGAGCCGCACCCGGCGGCCACGACGACCAGGGCCAGGCAGGCCGCCGCCGCGGCTCGCGAGGCGCGGCGGGATCTCAGAAGCCGTCTCGACCGGCCGATCCGCCGGGAGTGCGGTTGCGCCGGACAGCGTTGCATGACGCCAGCGTAGGAACCCTTCCCCGGTGCGCCGGGGATTCCGGTCGGAAATTCCCGCCCGCGGTTGCACGCTGGGCGAGACTTGGACCCGACTCGGCCCCGGGGAGCGTGGCATGGCCCGAACCTTCCCGCTGCTGCGGAGCCTCCATCTGCGGCGCGCATCAGGACCTGGCCGGGGCGCGCCCGAGGAGCGGTCCTGGACGGGCCTCCAGGCTCTGGTGGCGCTCGCGCTGCTGGCCGTCGTCAGCGTGGTTGTCGGGATCCTGCTCGGCGCCAGCGCGGACCGCCTCGAGCAACTGGGCGGGCTGCTGCTGATGGTGCCGGCCGCAATCGCCCTGCAGGGGAAGATTTTCGGGGCGCTGGGGTCGCGCCTCGGCACCGCCATCCACGCGGGCACCTTCCGGCTGAGCCTGCGACCGGCGACCGTCGTCGGGGAGAACATCGTCGCGGGCCTGGCGCTCAGTGTCGTGACCTCGGCGGTGCTGGCGATGCTGGCGAAGGCGACGGCCTCGCTCTTCAACATCGCCGAGTCCATGAGCCTGGAGGCCTTCATCGTCATCAGCACCCTCGGCGGCGTGGTCTCGTCACTGTTCGTGCTGGTCGTGGCGCTCGGTATGGCAGCGGGGTCGGTGCGCTTCGGCTGGGATCCCGACAACGTGACCGCGCCCCTGGTGACGGCGGCGGCCGACGTGATCACGCTGCCGGTCCTGTTGCTCGTCGTGCCGCTGGCCTCCTCCGCCTCGGCGGCGGGGGCTGTGGCCGTCGTCTGCGGGGCGGCGGCCGCGGTCACAGCGGTGAGTGTCTGGCGCATGGGCCGGCCGTCGCTGCGCGGCATCCTGCGGGAGTCCTTCGGAGTTCTCGTGGTCGCACTGCTGTTCGATCTGGCCGCCGGTGTGATCGTCGAGCAGCAGGAGGCGTTCCTCGGGCGCCTGCCGAGCCTGCTCGTGCTGCTGCCGGGGTATCTGGCTGTCGGCGGGGCCCTCGGGGGGATCCTCTCGAGTCGCCTGGCCTCGAAGCTGCATCTCGGCCTCATCGAGCCGGCGGCGCTGCCGGGGCGCGACGCTCGCCGCGAGGTGCGCAACACGTTCCTGCTGGGGCTCCCCGTTCTGGCGGGCACCGCTGCGCTTGCCTTCGGTGCCTCGCGGCTCGCGGATCTGGCCGGACCCGGTGCCGGTGGCCTGATCGGTGCCGCACTTCTCGGCGGGGTGGTCGCGGTGGCCGTCGCCTCGTTCGTGGCGTACTACGGCACGATCCTGGCCGAGCGGGTGGGGGTGGACCCCGACACCTACGGCATCCCCCTGGTCTCCTCGGCGATGGACCTCGTCGGCGCTCTCACGCTCGTGGCGGCGCTGGCGGCGCTGGGAATCCTGTGATGGCCGCCGCCCGGAGGGTGCCGGCCCCGACAAAGAGGGCGCCCAGGCGGCGCCGCGATAGCCTCACGGAGACACCGATGGACGATCGCCCCCGGAATCTGCGCTCCATGCTCGCCGAGGCCAAGGACCTCAGCGAGTTGATGGTCGACCTGGCGTACGCGTCGGTCTACTTCGCCGACCCGGAGATGGCCACGGAAGTGCGCCATCTCGAGGAGCGGATGAGCGATCTCGTGCACGACATGCGCGCGGTCTGCGTGAAGGCGGCGCGGCGGCCGCGCGATGCGGAGGGGATGTCGTCGGTCCTGCAGGTGGTGAGCGCCATCGAGCGGATCGCCAACGACGCGGTCGACATCGCCCGCGTCGTGACCCACCGCCTCGGGATTCCCGCCGAGTTGGTGGCCGCGCTGTCGGAGGCGGAGGAGGTCTCGCACCGGGTTCAGGTGCACGAGGGCTCCGACATGGCGCACTGCCTCGTGGCCGCCCTCGAGCTGCCGGTCGCGACCGGCATGCGCATCATGGCGATTCGCCGCGGCCGGGAGTGGATCACCGGCGTCGGCGGCGATCACATGCTGATGCCCGGCGACGCCCTCTTCATGCGCGGCTCGCCCGATGGCATCGGCCGCCTGCGGGAGCTCGCCGGCGACGAGGTGTGGGCGCCGCCGTCGCCACCGGAGGACCCCTGGATCACCGATCTGGATCGGGCCATGGACGTGCTCGTCGAGATGAAGAACCTCTCCGAGGTGGCCGTTGATCTGGCCTACTCGACGCTGGTGCTCCGTGATCCAGGTCTTGCCGCGCAGGTCCGGCACCTCGAGGGTCGGCTGGACGACATGAACGACCGGCTGGAACTGTGGGTGCTGCGAGCCGCCGCCGACGCCGCCGACCCGGGCCCGTTGCGCGGGCTGATACACATCTCGAACGCGGCGGAGGACCTCGGCGATCAGGCCAACCAGATGGTGTGGCTCGTCGAGAAGGGCGAGGACCTCCACCCCATCCTGGAGATCGCCCTCGGTGACTCCGACGAGGTCGTCGTCAACTATCCCGTGGCCGAGGGCTCCGACGTCGACGGTTGCTCGCTCGCCGAGCTGGGTCTGAACATCGAGCCCGGATTCACGGTGCTGACGCTGGTGCGCGGCCGGCGCTACGTGTACCGGCCACGGGGGCGCGCCGTGCTGCAGGCGGGCGACGAGGTGATCGCCTCGGGGCCCGACGAGGGTTGTGAGGCTCTAGCCGCCCTGCTGGGTTGGGATCTGGAGCGCGACCCCGAGGCGGGGGCCGACCGGCTGCTGCCCCGGACGGGCGCGCTCGGTGTCCCGGCCTGACCTCACTGGCAGCGTGAACCCCCGGGCTCCGATGTCCCCTGCCGCGACGCCGGACGGCGGCGAGCCGCTACGGCTCCTGACGGTTCACGCGCATCCCGACGACGAGTCCTCGAAGGGTGCGGCGACGGTCGCCCGCTACGTCGACGAGGGGGTCAGGGCGGTGCTGGTGTGCTGCACCGGCGGCGAGGAGGGCGACGTTCTCAATCCTGCGGCCGACCTGCCCGGCGTGCGCGGGCGCCTGGCCGAGGTGAGGCGGGCCGAGCTCGAACGCGCCGCGGCGATCATCGGCTACCACGAGCTGCGGTGGCTGGGTTACCGGGACTCGGGCTATCCCGAGTCGCCCGACGTCAGCGAGGGGCCTCAACCCGCCAAGGAGTTGCCGGCCGGGTCGTTCGGAGCCGCCCCGCTCGATGAGGCGACCGAGCGGCTCGTCGCCATCCTGCGCGCCGAGCGCCCGCACGTCGTCATCATCTACCCCGATGACCAGCAGGGATACCGCCATCCCGATCATCTGCGGGTGCACGATGTGGGTCTCGCCGCCACCGAGGCGTCGGGCGATCCGCAGGCGTTTCCCGGCGCCGGCGCGCCGTGGCGCCCGGCCAAGCTCTACTACTCGCTGTGGTCGAAGGGTCGGATCGTCGCCCTGCACGAGGCGTTCGGCGAGTTGGGACTGGAGTCGCCGTACGAGGAGTGGTGGTTCGACCGCGCCTGGCAGGACCACCGGATCACCACCCGTATCGAGGTCGCCAAGTGGTACGACCGGCGCTGCGACGCCCTGCTGGCCCACGCCACCCAGGTGGATCCCACCTCGCCGTTCTGGTTCGGATTGCCGCGCCAGGTCGCAGCCGAGGCGTATCCGTGGGAGGACTACATCCTGGCTCGGTCCGATGTGCCGACGGAGTTGCCCGAGGACGACCTGTTCGCCGGGCTGCGCGCACACTCCGCGGCCGGTTGAGAACGGCGGCGAGATGGATGACTTCCTGAGCGACGCCTGGCTGCGCGCCGTTCAGGACGCGTCCGGTGATCTGCCGGAGTTCCCCGGCTGCAGCGCGGCTGTCGGGGTGGAGGTCGCCGGCGGGCCGGATGGGACGCGCCGGTTCGGGGTCGTGGTGTCCGACGGCCGTCTCGTCGGGTTGAGTCCGGGCCGCCTGACCGGCGCCGACTGCACCGTCTCCTGTGCCCGTGGGGACGCCCGCGAGATTCTCGCCGGCCGCCTCGATCCCGCCGTCGCCTACATGCAGGGGCGGCTCAAGGTCGACGGCGCCTACGAGCGGGTGCTCTTCGGTCTGCGGCCGGTGCTGGCCGGAGCGGCGTTCGGCGCTTTCGCAGCCGAGGTGCGGAGTCTCAGCGGCAGCGGTTGATTCCGGCGCCGGCTAGGCGTACGGATCGCCGAACGGGCTCTGCTCCTGGAACGGGCGCGGCTGGCCGACGAACTGCACCAACTCGATGGAGATGCCGTCGGGGTCTCGCAGGTAGCAGGCGAGGTTGCCCTTGTACTTGCCCCAGGCGCAGCGGACCGGCTCCGGTGACCGGAAATCAGCGTGCCCGCGCAGGCGCTCGTAGTCCCGGTAGATGTCGTCGGTCTCCAGGCAGAGATGCGTGTTGCCGGCGTTGTAGGACTCCATGTCCACCTCGCCGGGCCCCGGATTGTGGTACTCCAGCATTTCCAGCACGGTGCCGCCCGGCAGCCGCCAGAAGGCGCAGGTCATGTCGCAGTTCTCGTACCCCACGATCTTGCCGACGTAGTCGTCGATGTCGGCGGCCAGCCACGAGGCCACCCAGAACGGTTCCTCCTCGAGGAAGTGGTTCCACCAGGGGATCGACACCTCCAGATCCTTGACCACGATCCCGACGTGATCGACCGACTTGAAGCCTGCCATGGCGTGCCCTCCTTGTTGGTTTCGAAGCCGCCTGCGCGGCCCCTAGGTTCCGTAGCGGCGGGTGCCCGGGGCGACGATGCGGGACAGCGTTCCCGCCAGTTCCCCCGGTTCCGGGAAGCGGTCGGCGCAGGCGTGTTTGCAGAAGATGTTCTGCCCGTCGACGGTGACGTCGAAGACACCCCCACCTCCGCCGATGAGGCGCAACTCCGAGATCACGTGCTGGTAGGCGTTGAGCATTTCCTGGGCCGCGCTCACGGCGCGGTCGGAATAATCTCAAGCCACGCAGTAGGTGATGGTGATTTCGTGCTTCATCGCCGCTCTCCGTGACGTCGCCGGCCTGAACTCGTCGTTGGGGCCCGCGGATCGGAAGGTTAGCGGGGCCGTCGGCTCCGCGGTTTCCGTTGGATCTGCTGCTTCCGCTGCACGGCCACCCGTGCCGCGGTCGACGATACCGCCGCCGGGATCGCGGCTCTCGCCCGGCAGGGAAGGCATGTCGTCGTCTTGTCAGCAATGGACAAGCCGATTCCCGCTCCTTGTCTCATCGGGCCATACAGCCGCCCGGAGGCGAGACCTACTTTCTGGTGCGTTGGCTACACGCGCATCGATGTGTAGCCGACTGAAACATACGAGAGCCGGCTCGACGAGTAGCGGGGAGGAGGCTTCGTGATGCGCAAGTTGACATTCAGAGTCTTGGGTGTTTTGGCTGCTGTTCTGGTGATTGCCGCCGCTTGCGGCGGTGATGAGGACGATGGAGGTCGGGCCGCCGCGCCTCCTCCTCCCGAGCCGCCGCCCGCCGCAGAGCCGCCGCCGGCCCCCGAACCGCCGCCGGCTGCAGAGCCGCCACCGGCCGCTGAGCCGGCCCCGGCCCCCGAACCGGAGGAGGCGGCACCGGAAACCGAGCCCGAGCCGGATGAGCCGGCACCGGAACCCGCGCCGGCCGGCGGCTCGACAGCGCCCGGCGTGAGTGACACGGAGATCAAGCTGGGCGCGATCAGTGACGACGGTCTGCCGCTTCCCGAGATCGTGACGATCCCGGTCGTTGCCTCGGCCGTCGCCATGTTCGATTCGGTCAACGACGAGGGCGGCGTCCACGGGCGCAAGATCACCGTGACGAACTGCGACGCCGCAGGCGACGTGGCTCGTGCCCGAGCCTGCTTCAGGAAGCTGGTGGACGAGGACCAGATCTTCGGCTTCATCACCAGCATCACCTGGGGCACCGGCGAACTGCATCAGGACTTGGCCCGCGACCAGGTCCCGTGGTTCGGCTCCTGGGGCTTCTTCACCAGCGAGTGGCGCGACCCCTGGATGTTCCCGACGCACATGGCGACCATCCACGAGGCGACCGCTAACTCCATCTGGGTGCGGGACATCCTGGATCCGGAGTCGGTCGGCATCATCTACCTCAACATCCCCGAGGACCGTCTTGCCACCGACGCCATGCGCGCCGTCTACGACGCTGCGGGTATCGAGGTCGTTCTGGAGCAGCCGATCGAGATCGAGACCCCGGACCACACGCCCGCGGTCATCGAGATGCAGGCCGCCAACCCGGACCATGTCATCCACTTCGCCTGGGCGGCCCCCATGGCGGGCTGGATGATCGCCGCCGAGCAGCAGGGCTACTGGCCGCCGCTGGGTGTCAGCGGCAACCACTTCGCGGCGGAGGCTCTGGGCGAGTTCGTCGGCGACTGGCCGCTGAAGGGCATGTGGACGATCACCACGTTCAAGGTCTGGAACGACAACACCGAGTACCTCGCGGCGCTCGAGAAGTACAACCCGGACCAGCTCCTCAAGATCCACCACATAACCCAGTCCGGCTACGCCGGCGCTCGGATCTTCATCGAGACCGCCAAGCAGGTCGGCCCGGACATCACCCGGGAGAACATGATGGAGGCCTGGGAGTCGCAGCCGTGGGACGCCGGTCCGGGCATGGGCATCACCTTCACCTGGGGTGATGCGTCCGCGGAGCGCGCTGCCGGAACGCAGACGACTGATGCCCACGACACGCTGCGCTGCGAGTACCAGTTCAAGTACAACCAGGCCGCGGCTTCGACCGACTTCGCGGTGTGGATCCCGGCTCCGGAGCAGTACGAGATCTGCGCCTCCTATGACTTCTGAGTGACGGCGCCTTTCGAACGATCGAAAGGTGGACAGTTAGCGAAATGCATCGGGGCACCTTGCCGAACCTGGTTCCGGTCGGGTGCCCCGAGCGGTCACTGGACGGATGGTTAGAGGTTCTCGGTGTTTGAGCCGTTCATAGTCAAGGCAGCACTTGTCACGGGCGTTGCCCTGGGTGCGCTCTACGGCATTCTGGCTGTCGGTCTCGTGCTCTCCTTCCGCATGAGCAGGATCGTGGCATTCGTGCACGGGGGCATCGCGCTCTGCTCGGCGTTTCTCTACTGGTACCTCACGGCCGACCCGGCACGCACATCCGGCCACGGCACCAACCTGGCCTACGCCACCAAGGAATGGCCCAAGGCCCCCGCGGTCATCCTCGCCGTCCTGCTGGGCGTCGGCCTGGCCGCCCTGTTCGCCTGGGTGGCGACGGGGCGTATGGCGCGCTGGCCGCGGGTCACGGTGACCACCTTCGCCCTGGGCGGGATGCTGATCTTCACCGGCATCACCCAGGAGATCTGGCCCGGCGCCTTCGAGATCGTGCCCAGCCCGTTCGGGCGTGGTCGCGTGACCATCTGGGAGGCGAACGTGTCGCACCACCAGATCGCCACGATTGCCATACTCGTCTTCCTGGTGATCGTGCTGCACTTCGTCGTGACGAGGACGAAGGTCGGCGTGCAGATGCGCGCCATATCAGACGACACCGAAGCTGCCGAGATCGTCGGCATCCCCGTCCGGAAGGTCTCCATGGGCGTTTGGTGCCTCACGGGGGCGCTGGCCGGCCTCGGCGGCGTGCTGCTGACGCCCATGACCAGGCTGGGGGCAAGCGTCATCCTCTTCGTGCTGATCAGGTCGCTGGCGGGCGCAGTCCTGGGCGGGTTCAGGAGCCTTCCGCTCGCCCTGCTCGGGGCGATGCTGTTCGGGCAGGTCGAGGCGCACACCGTCGGGGGCACGTTCGGCAAGATCAGCTCCGGATGGCGCGAGGTCATTCTCATGGCGGTTCTCTTCCTCGGCGTCATGATCGTGGTGCGGAGGAAGCGCTCGCAGTTCCGGCTTGCGGAGACGTGAGTCCGTGTCGCTGAATTCCGCGAAGACGCCGCTGCGGTTGCCGGGTGCGCTCTCGGGCTTCCAGCCCTCCCCGCAGTTCATGGGCGTGCTGGTGCTGGCGCTCGTCATCGGGATCGTCCCGCAGTTCGTCCGGGAGTACTGGATCTTCCTCTCCACGGCGGGCTTCCTTACGGCGATCACGGTCATGGGGCTCGCCGTCATCATCGGCTGGGCGGGCCAGGTGACGCTGGCCGGTGCGGCACTCCTGGGAACCTCGGTCTACATGACGGGCTACCTGCTGAGGGAGGGTCTGGCCGGCTCGGCGCCCTGGCCGTTCATTCCCGCCATGATCGGCGGGGTGGCCTGCGCCACCGTGCTCTCGGCGCTGGTGGCGATTCCCACGGCCCGGTTCTCGGGGATCTACGTCATGGTTCTGACCATGGGCCTGCAGGTCACCATGGAACGCACGCTGTTCACCTATACGTGGGTCACCGGCGGGGCCGGATCGGACGTGCGCGTCCCCCGCCCGGCGGTCTTCGGCTTCAAGTTCGACACCGACATGCGGTACTTCTACCTCGCCTTCGGCGTGATGGCAGTTTCGGGTCTGTTGCTGCATGCTCTCCGGCGCTCCCGCCACGGTCGCGCCATCCATCTCGTGCGAACCGACAGGCAGGCGGCCGCCGCTGTGGGGATTTCACCGTGGCGCTACCGGGTGATCGCGTTCGCCATCGGCGGGTTCCTGATCGGGATCGCGGGAGCGTTCACGGCCCCCTTCCTCGAGTCGCCTCCCGCGCTGACGCAGTACATCCTCTTCCAGTCGCTGTTCCTGCTGGCGATTCCGGTCGTGGCCGGCACGCAGACGATCGTCGGGTTGGCCAGCGTGGCGGTCGCCTTCCAGATCCTGCCCGCGGCCCTGCAGAGCCACCGGCTGTCGGTGTACCTGCTGGGTGGCGCCGGGCTGATCGGCGGAACCCTCCTCGGCCCGCGCGGCATGGCGGGAACGCTGCTCGACATGCTCCAGCAGAGGCGTGACGTGGCTCGATTGCGCGAGGCCGCTGGCACCGAGGAGGAAACCGACGAATCGCCCGGGCCGGCGGAGTCCGAGGGGTCGGTATGACCGCGCAGGTGGCAGGGAACGGACACGAGACCTGGGAAGAGGGTCAACTCGCCGCTCTGGAAGTGGTCGAGGCGGCGCTGCCACCTCCGGTCACCGAGGGCATGGTTCTGGAGGCGACCGACATCCATGTCTCCTTCGGCGGCGTCCGGGCGCTACGGGGCGCGTCGCTGCGGATCCCCGCCGGCAACATCGTCGGGCTGATCGGTCCGAACGGATCGGGCAAGTCCACCCTCTTCGACGTCATCAACGGGTTCACCGTTCCCGACTCGGGGCGCGTGCGCGCCTTCGGCGCCGACATCACCGACATGAACCCGTGGAATCGGGCACGCCTGGGGATGTGCCGGACATTCCAGGCCAATCACATCGATCCCAATCTCACTGTCTTCGAGAACCTCATCACCGGCGCATTCCTGAGCATCGGTGGCGGGGTGTTCACGTCGGTGCTCCAGTTCCCCAAGCCGCGACGCGACCAGCGCCAGGCCGCCGAGTTGACGCGCGCCGTTGCCAGGCTGGTCGATCTCGAGAAGGTCCTGGACGTGCGGGCCGGCGTGCTCTCCTTCGGCTGGCAGCGGCGTGCCGAGATCGGCCGGAGCATCATGAGCCGGCCGCGGCTGCTCCTGCTGGACGAGCCGAGCGCCGGGATGGACTCGCACGAGGCGAGCGATCTGCTCCGCCTCGTGACGCGGCTGCAGTCCGACCTGGGATTCGCCGTGTGCCTCATCGAGCATTTCGTGCGCATCGTCTTCGACCACTGCGCAATCGTCTACGCCCTCGCCGAGGGGCAGGTGATCGCCGAAGGCACGCCCGATGAGGTGAGCAGTTCGAAGGCCGCTCAAGAGCACTACCTGGGTGAGCAGTAGGAGGGCACGGTCGATGCTTGAGGTCGAGGGCCTGCGGGCGGGTTACGGGCGCCTACCGGTGCTGTTCGACATCGATCTGTCCGTCGAGGCGGGCGAGGTGCTGGCGATCGTCGGCCCGAACGGTGCGGGCAAGTCGACCCTGCTCAAGTCGATCATCGGCGTCGTTTCCCCGACGGCGGGACGGGTCGTCTTCGATGGGGCACGGGTCACCCACGAGCCGCCGCATATGCGGGTCGAGCGGGGAATGGCCCTGTCTCCCGAGGGTCGCCGGATCTTCGCCAGCCTGAGCGTGCGGGAGAATCTCCTTGCCGGCGCGGCGCGGACCCCTCCCGACGTCGTCGAGCAACAGTTGGAGCGGATCTACGCGCTGTTCCCGATCCTGCTGGAGCGCACCGGGCAGGAGGCGGGATCCCTCAGCGGTGGCGAGCAGCAGATGCTCGCCATCGGCCGGGCACTGATCTCCGCGCCCCGGATGTTGCTCATCGATGAACCCTCCATGGGTCTGGCCCCGCTCATCGTGGCAGAGCTGTACCGGGTCCTGCACGATTTGGCCGGCGAGGAGATCGGCATCGTGGTGGTCGATGAACGGTCCGCGGAGGCCATTTCAGCCGCAGACCGGGTCTGCGTCATCGAGAAGGGCCGGATCGTCTCGCTCACTGCGTCGGATGCCTAGCGCCCGCGTGGTGAGGCCGCGACGGCAGCGTGAACCGGGGGCGATCGGTCAGCGATCATGAACGAGTCGGCGGCCGGCGAGCCGGATGTCACGGTAAGCAACCTGACCAAGCTGTACGGCAACCGGCCCGCTGTGCAGAACGTCTCGTTCCGGATCGGCAAGGGTGTCACGGCGCTGCTGGGCCCGAACGGGGCGGGCAAGTCCACGATCATCCGCTGCATAGGCGGTCTCATCGACTGGAACGAGGGGGACATCACGGTCAGCGGCGTGAACTGCCGCCTTGACCCGCAGCTCGCCCGCTCGAAGATCGGTTACCTCCCTGAACGTGCCGCGTTCCCCAACGACCTCCGCGTCACCACGTACCTGGAGTACGCCGCACACATGAAGAAGGTGCCGCGCGCGGAGCGGGCAGGCGCCGTGGAGACGGCGCTCGACCATCTGGATCTGAGGCCGGTCGCGAGGCGATTGGTGGGGAACCTGTCGAAGGGCTACCGGCAACGGGTGGGCCTGGCGCAGGCGCTGGTGGGCAAACCGCCGGTGCTCGTGCTGGACGAGCCCCTGGCCGGCATCGACCCACTCCACATCTGGGACTTCCGCGACGTCCTGGCGGAGTACGCCTCCGAGCACGCCATCCTGCTCTCCACACACATGATCCCCGAGGCCCGGATCCTCTGCGATCGCGTTCTGGTGGTTTCGGAGGGCCATCTGGTCTACGACGGCTCCCTGATCGGCGCGGAGTTGAGCGGCCGGGTGGCGCGCCGCTGGCGGATCGGCGTGCTGGGGCCGACTCTCGACGAACTCAGGCGCGAGGTCATCTCGGTCGGTGCGTCGATCATCTACCAGGCCGGGAGCGGCACGAGCAACAACCTGGTCATCGACGCCGATGACCCCCGATCGGTGAGCGCTCTCGTGCAGGTCACGATCTCCCGAGGCTGGTCCGTGGCGCACCTCGAGCCCCTGACGGATCTCATCGGCGCCGCTTTCGAGCGTGCCGGGATCAGCCATGCGGATGCCTCGCCGGAGTGAAGTGATGGCGGTTCGGGCATGACGAGTCTGCGCAATGAGTTGAGAGCACTCCTCGTCTCGCCGGTCACGTGGGCGATGGTGGCCGGCTACATCGTCTTCTCGGGGATCTTCTTCGTCGTACTCCTCTTCAGCCGCGGCATCGCCGACCTGGAGGCCTACTACTCCAACATCGAGACGACCCTGGTGGTTCTCGCACCGATCGTCGCCATGCGCTCGTTCGCGGAGGAGCGACGCACCGGCGCGCTGGACATCACCCTGTCGTGGCCCACCTCTCGCTGGTGGCTGGTGATCACGAAGTTCGTCGCCAACACGCTCCTGACCTGGCTGATCGTGAGCATCGTCTGGCTCTACATCTGGCTCCTCAACCGGGAGGTGGACGTCGAGCTCGGCAAGAACACCGCCGGGTACATCGGTCTGCTGATGGTCCTGCTGATGTTCAACGCCATCGCCCTGGCCGTCTCGGCGCGCGCACGATCGCCCGCGGCGGCCGCCTTCGTGGGGTTCGGCATCCTGATCGCCCTGTGGGTGCTGGACTTCGTGCCCGGTTGGCTGGGCGGACGCTTCGAAGGCGTCATCGCGTACCTGGCGCCGACCAACCACATTGCCAACAGCGGTCGCGGCATCCTGGATCTCGGCGACGGTCTCTATTTCGTGGCAGGGATGGCCTTGGGATTGAGCCTTGCCGTGCTGTGGTTGAAGGAACCGCGCCCGCGGTCGTTGGAGGGGTTGATCACCGGCCGCTTTGCCGGCGTTCTGCTTGGCGTCGTGGTGACCGCGGGCGTCGGGGGCGCCTCAATCGTTGCCAAGGGCCAGGTGGATCTCACACCCGAGAAGCGTTTCACTCTCACCGACCACTCACGCTTCGTCCTCAACGAGGTCACCTCGCCGACGACGGTGTACGGATTCGTGGAGCCGGGCTCCGCGCAGCACGTCGAGATGCGTTCCCTGATCCGTCGCTACCAGTTGGCGAACGACAACATCAGCCTGGAGTTCGTGGACCCCGATGCCCAACCCGCCCTCACCAAGGCGGTGGGCGCCCGGACGTACGGGCAGATGATGGTCGAGATGGACGGGCGGCGGGAACTCGTGGACGACATCCTGGAGATCGAGGTGACGAGCGCGCTGCAGCGGCTGGCGCGGATCGACCCGCCGGTGGCGTGTTTCACCGTGGGCCACGGGGAGCGCGATGTCGGCGACATCCTCCCCGGCGGGTTTGCGCAGTTCGCCACCGAACTCCGGCAACTGGGCTATGAGGTGGAGTCGCTCGCACTGGGTGCGGTCGGTGGCGCAGAGCGGCTCGGCACGTGCTCGGTGGTGGTGATCGGCGGCCCGCGGGTGAACTTCCTGCCCGCCGAGATCGAACTGCTGAGGCAATACACCGATGCCAACGGGCGCCTCGTGGTCTTCGCCGATTCCGCCGGCGGCGCCGCCATGGCGCAACTCAACGATCTGCTCCGCCCGTGGGGGGTGGCCGTCCGCGACGCCGTCGTGTCGGACCGGAGTTCGCTCAAGGACGACCCGGAGTCCATCGTGGCGTACCGGTACCCCAGCGGCAGCCCGGTCACGGCCTCACTGACGCGGGACAACATCCCCACCCTCCTCGTGGCCGCCCAGCCGGTGGAGTCGGCACTCGTTGGTCTGGCGTTCGAGGACCAGGCCTGGATCTCTCCGCTGGTGCTGTCGAGTTCGCGGAGTTCGATTGCCGACGGCACCGAGGGCCCCTTCGTGCTGGCTTTGATCACCGACTGGAGCAGTGTTCAGGAGCAGCCGCAGGGTCTGGAGATCGCGCGGACCCGAATCGGCGTCGTCGGCACCGTGGAGGTTGCCGCCAACGGCCATTTCGATCGGCTCGGCAACGGCGAGTTCTCCACGCGCCTCGTCTCGTGGGTGGCCCGCCAGGACGACCTCATCAGCGCCATGCGTCCCGTACGGGGTGTGCCCCGCCTCGAGCTGACCGAGGACGATCGCGGGGGTTATATCCGCAATGCGATCGTGTTCCCGGCGTTGGCGGCGTTCGCCCTGCTGCTGGTCACGTTGCGAAGGTCGCGGGCGGGATGAGCGTCCCGGGCCGACACCTGACGACCGCGGTCGCCGCCGTGGTGCTCGTAACGGTCGGCTGCTCGGATGTGGATCGGATCGCCGACTACCGGGAACTCCAGGGGCAACTCAGCGAGGAGGCGCAGACCATCTGGGAGGTCGTGCCGCTGCGCGCCGAGCAGGTCAGTAGCGTGGTGGTCGAGTTCGAGGGCCGTGTTGTGGAGGTGGTTCAGGCCGGCCCCGGGCGATGGGCCAGCGACGACGCCGACCCGGTTGTCCAGTCGCTGATGTTCGAGGTGGAACGCGTGCTCTTCCCGCTGCGCTCCTACCGGCGGCTGGTGGTGGACGGCGACGACCCGGCGTTCGGATTGCGCGACTCGACGCTCGGGGTCAGCGTGCGCACGGCTGCCGGGGACAACTGGCGGGTCCGATTCGGCGCCGGGACGTTCAGCGGCGGCGGTCACTATGCGAGCCTCGAGGGGGACCCGCACGTCTATGTGGTCATCCCGAAGGTGATCGACAGCCTGAAGTCGGTCGCGGTAGGCGAGAAGATCGACCGCGGCATCGACCCGCGCTTTGCAGCAGCGCTCAACGAATTGCAACTCGTGACCATGGAGGAGGAGGACCTCAACCCGTGGTTGGCCCAGGTGCTGGAGCACGAGGATCGATGAGCCGCCGCCTGCTCCGGTTCGTGGCGGCGGTCGCCGTGGTGGCGCTGCTGGCCGCCTCCTGCGGTGATGAGGCGGCCACGGAACCGAGCGAGGTGGCCGCGGTCGTTGAGGGGCAGGAGATCCTCGCCGCCGAGGTGAACGCGCTGACCGATCGCTACCTGGCGGCACCTGCCGCGAGTGGGCAGACGGGCTCGACGATCCCGCCGCTCGAGCGGCCGCTGGCGCTGCGATTCGTCCTCAACTACCTCATCCGGCTCTCGATGCTGGAGATCGTCGCCGGTGAGTTCGGCCTGGAGGTGGAGGTGGACCCCGAACTCGAACTGGCCCTCGAGTCCGTCTCGCCGGAGGAGTTCGCCGAGTCCAACCTGACACCCGATGACCTGCGTGTTGCGGAGCGAGCGGGGGGCATCTCCAGGCGGGTCGCGCTGGCGCTCTTCCCCGAAGTGGCGATCGCCGAGGACGAGGTCAGGCGGATCTTCGAGCAGGAGTCGTACCGCTACCAGTCCGGGTGGTCGGCGACGGTGCACACCGCGTTCTTCGGTTCGATCGCGGAGGCCGAGCGCCTCCGCAGCGCCACCGAGGAGGGCGCCTCCTTCCTCGAGACGGCAGCGGCGCTCGGCGCCCTCGAGTCGGGCAGCATGGGTGTCGTCACCTCCACCAGCCCTCTGCCTCCGGACATCCTGGAGGTGATCGGCTCGCTGGGCCCGGGCGAGGTCAGCGAGACGGTCCCGGCCTCCATCGGCTGGCTGCTGTTCTTCGTGGAGTCCCGTGAGGAGATCGGCGAGACGCCCTACGACGAGGCGCGGCTGCAGATCCTGGAGGTACTTCAGGACCAGGAGCGGCAGCGACTCTTCGACGACTGGTTCCAGCAGCGGCTGATGGAGGCGGAGGTGGAGATCGACGGGTTCTACGGGCGCTGGAACCCGCAGTCGGGAACCGTGCGATCGTCCGGACAGGGGGGCGATGAGAGCGACGACAGGGAAGAAGAGGACGACGCTCCTGACGAAGTTCCGACCTAGCCGGGTCGCGAACCCCGGCACGCCTGCCCGCCGGCGGGTCGGTTCCGGCCGTCTGGTCGCGCTCGCCGCTGCGCTGGCCTTCTCGCCGGTCCTGTTCGCCCCGACTGCCCTGGCGCACCACTTCACCGGCGAGGTCCAGTTGTGGGCGTCGCGGATCGACTTCCGGGAGGCTCCCGACGGCGTTCTGGTGTCGGTCCTGCTCGTCGAGCGAGAGTCCGGCGAGTCGGTCTCGGGCTTCGGCGTGAGGGTTGCGGCCACGGGAGGTGGCACCCGGATCGGGCCCATCGAACTGCAGGAATCGGAGTTCGCCGTCTATGAGGGCACGCTCTCGCTGGGTCCGGGGACCTGGGGGATGCTGGTGACCTCCCACCAGGGCACGTCCTCGCTGCCCGCAATCGAGTCGGCGCACCGGAGGACGCTGGAGATCGACGAGACTGGCCGGCTCGTGGTGTCGGCGAGCGGCGGGTCGGGGGCGACGACGGTGCTGGCGATCGTCCTGCCGATCGGCGCGGTGGTCCTCGTTCTCACCGTCGTCCTATGCCGCCGTCGCTCGGCGGCCGACGACGGTGCGGATGCCGATGGTGACTCCGACGGGGACGTTTCCGCAGCGCCCGAGACCGGTCGCAATCCGGCGAGCGATTGAGGCCATTCGATGAGATCGTTCTCCAGCGACGCGTTCGGCCGTGACCCGGCGCGCGGGTGGGTCCGTGTCCTCGCCGGCGCGATCCTGCTGCTCGTGCTGACCGCTGGCATCGCCGGCAGCGTGGCCGCCCAGGCCGACGACGACGTGAACCGGGGTATCGGCGGGTACTACGAACCGCGGGGTCCGGTCACGGTCGTCCTGGAAGAGGATCCGGTGGGATATGAGGCGCTGTCCCCGAACTTCGTTCCGATGATCGCGCGCCTGCTCGACTCCGACACGAACGAACCGGTGGGACTGGACTACGTCGTCCTCGCCGGCCTGACCGACGCCGCCGGCCGCCGGGGCACGGCCATCTACGGGTTCAGCTACCCGTATCTCAACTACCCGGACACGGAGCCGGTCGGCGTCTACAAGGGCACGGTGATCGTTCCGGCACCCGGCCGCTGGACCGTCGTGGTGAACGTGTTCGACCCAATTGACGAAGCCGAGAGCGAGGTACCCACTTCGCTCGGCCACGCCGAGTTGACGATCAACGTGCTCGAAGCAAACACCCTTCTGAGCGCCGCCGAGTTCGGGGAGGTCAGGGAGTTGCCGTCGGCGAATCCGGGCGAGGTGATCCTCCTGACGGTTCACTCGATCTTCGGCGTGCTGTGGTTCGCCGTGGCGCTGGGGTTGGTGTGCATCAGCTATCCCAACAGGTCGAGGTGGTTCTCGGTTCGCGCCAACGACTTCCTGGAGCGGAACGTGAACCGGCTCGTGCGAACGGCGATCGCGGTGACCTTCGTCATGTGGCTGACCGGCATCCTGAACCTCAACTTCTCGGTGGCATACCCGCCGCCGCTGTCGGCCGACCAGGCGCGGGTGCTGTTCACGCTCCCGTACGCCCAGCCCTACACCATCTCCCTCTACCTGAAGATCGCCATGTACTCGGTCATGACACTGCTGCTCATACCGCTCAGCCGCGCCGCCCGCCGGTCGGCAGGCGGGACCGTGGGCCGCGCCGGGACCCATGACAGATGGGCCTCCAGGCGTGGCCGGCGTGGCGCCACCGCAGAGTCGCGCCAGCCTCGGCGGGCCGCTGGACGCGCGCGGCTGCTGACGGTGCCGAGGGTGAGCCTCGCCACCATCGGACTGGGAGGCGTCGTCATCGTGGTGTGCGTGACGATCCTCAAGTACACCCACATCCTGAGCGAGTCCATCGGCAGCCTGACCCCCTAGGGAGACCCGGGGGAGGTGGGCCGCCTCAGGGGCGGATCAGCACCTTGAGTTCGTCGTGGGCGGCCATCCGCCGGTACGCCTCGGGGACTCCCTCGAGCGAGACAGTGTCGGTCACGACGACGGTGGGGTCCAGGACCCCGGCGGACAACAGGGGGAAGATCCGGTCGCGCAGCCTGATGGAGTCCCCAATGGCGCAGCTGAGCGTCAACTCGTCGGCGAAGGCCTTGGCGATCGGATAGGGGAGGGTGGCGTCGAAGTGTGCCCCCACCGAGACGATCCGGCCGCGGCGCCTTACCAGGTCACAGGCCGCCAGCAGGGGGGCCTGCCCCCCGACGGCGTCGATCGCCAGATCGGCGCCTCGCCCGTCGGTCAGCTCGGCGATTATGGCTCCGGCGTCGGTGGGGGTGGCGGTGACCGCTCCGTTGTCGGCCGCCACCTGCAGTCGTGCGGGGAGCCGGTCGGTGACGATGACGGTTGCCGCGCCGAGGGTCTGGCAGGCCAGGCTGGCCATCTGCCCGACGGTGCCCCCGCCGACGATGGCGACGGTCTCACCCGGCCGCAGTTCGCCGCGCTCGGCCGCCGCGAAACCACAGGCCAGCGTGTCGCCCACGAAGACAGCGGCTTCGGGGGAGCAGTGCGGGGGCACCGGGCAGAGAACCGCATCGGCGTGAGGCACGCGGATCATCTCCGACTGCGCCCCCGGCAATGGCTCACCGAACACCGACCCGAAGCCGAAGAAGCTGCGGTCCTCGCACTCCCAGTGGTCGCCGTTGCGGCACCACCAGCAGCGCCCGCAGGCGGTGAAGTCGCTGGCGTTGACCAGTTCCCCGACCTTGCGGTCCTGTACCGCCGAGCCGACGGCAACGATCTCACCGGTGAACTCGTGGCCCAGCACCGTGCCGGGCGGGATGCCCGGAATTCCACCGAGGGCGTGCAGGTCGGTCCCGCAGATGGCGCCGACCCTGATGGCCACGAGGGCGTCGGTGGCGTGCTCGATGCGAGGCTCGGGGACGTCGGCGAGGGCGACCTTGCCGGGGGAGTCGAACACCACGGCGCGCATCAGGCGCCTGCCAGTTCACTGAACCGTTCTTCGATCCTCCGTGCGGCGACGTTGAGTTCCTCGAGTTCCGGGGCGGTGAGGTCGAGGTTCACGATCTCGGCGACCCCGCCGGCTCCCAGACGGACCGGTAGCCCGAGATAGGTGCCGGTGATGCCGAAGGTGCCGTCCGCCTGCACGCAGGCACCGAGCACCTCGTCGCTGCCCTGGACCATGGCGAGGATCATCCTGGCCACCGAGGCGGCCGGGGCGTAATAGGCGCTGCCCTTCTTCAGCAACCCGACCACCTCGGCGCCCGAGTTGCGGACCCGCTCGGTGATCGAGTCAAGGGTCGCCTCGTCGAGGACCGCGGTGATCGGCCGGCCGGCGATGCGGGCCTGGCTGAGAGGGATCACCATCTCGTTGCCGTGGCTGCCGAGGGCCAGCGCCGAGACGTCCTCGGCGCGGCCGCCGGTGGCCAGGGCGACCAGCGCGCAGAAGCGAGCGGCGTCCAGCACGCCGGCCATGCCCAGGACGCGCTCGGGCGGGAAGCCGGTCTCCCGCTGGGTCAGGGCGGTCATCTCGTCGAGGGGGTTGGTGACGACCAGCACCGTGGCGTCGGGCGAGTGCCGCCTGATGTCGGCGGAGACAGCGCTGATGATCTCGGCATTCACTCGGATCAGATCGCTCCGGGACATGCCGGGCTGGCGCGGCCGTCCGGCGGTCACGACCACGTAGTCGGCGCCGGCGGCGTCGGCGGGTTCGCTGGTGCCCCGCAGCGCGGTTCCGAATCGCCGCAGGCCGGAGCTGTGGGTCAGATCCAGCGCCAGTCCCTCGGCCAGTCCCTCCACGGTGTCGATCATCACGACCTCGCCGAACACGTCGGCCTCGGCGAGGCGCATGGCGGTCGTGACGCCCACGTGCCCGGCTCCCACGACCGTCAGGCGCCCACCGGGGCCCCGGAGTGGCTCCGTGGCGACGCCGCGGCGCGAGGCCACCGACGCCGGGTCCTGATTGGCCGCAACGACCGGGGCGCCTCGCCGGTAGAGGGCTCCGGCCGGTGGGTCGTTCGCCGCTTGCCGGCCGTTCGGAGCCGGATCCTCGAAGCCCGCCGCAGGCGTGCCGATGTAATCCGGGCGGTTCCCGGTGGCGGGCGTGGCGATGAAGCGCACGTTCAACTCGCGGGCACGGTCCCGTGCCAGGGGGGTGACAACGTCGCCGACGGCGACGTGGAGTTCTCCCCCTGCGTTTTCCTCGACGTCTTTGACGCCGATGACTCTCATCTCCGGCCTTCGAGACTCGACAGCACCCCGACGGCGGCGTCCCGTGCGGTGGCGACCTCACTCTCGGTGCCAGCCAGGAACGTGCGGCCGAATCGTCCGACAGCACGTATCTCCACGATCTTGATGTTGGCGGCCTTCTCCGCCTCGTTGGCGGCCAGGCCGGCGTAGGCCGCGGGCGCGACCTCGAGGACGAAGAGGCTCTCACCCGGTATGAGGAGCGCGCCCTTGCGGAACTTGTTCAGGAGCTGCGCCTGGTAGGGGTGGATGTTGGTGATGAACTGCGTCGAGGCGATCGTCGGCGCCAGGCGGTCCGGCTCCTGCAGGTTCAGTTCCTCCAGAACGGCGCCCCCGGCGGCCAGCACCTCGGCCTGGCTCTCCGAGTGGAGTTCCAGGAGTCCGAACTCCCGCTCGATGATCTGCAGGGCCGGGCGGACGCTGGCTGCCTTGAGCGCCACGTCGGCGACGTGGAACACCTCGTTGCCCGGCGACATCTCCACGAACAGTTCCGCCATGCCCGCCACGGGCACGTCGCCCTGGCAGGTCGCGGCGATGTGGGCCGCGCACTGGGGCTGCAGCCGGTCGATGAATGCGTAGGTACGGAGGGTGACGTCGGTCATGGCGAGCTCCAGGCGAGGCCGAGCGGTGTGATGTGCAGGGCGTGCGGGTACTCGACGACCGGTCGCTCGAGGTACTGGGCGATCACCCCGCCCGCGCCGCGGGTCATCAACCCGCCCCCGGTGAGATGTAACGGCAGTGAGCCGTGGCCCCTGGTCAGCCGTTCGATCGAGACGGCCACGCGCTCGAATCCGGGGCGTAGGATCGCCAGGAAGTCTCCGTCCTCGTCGCGCTTGCGCGCCTCGGCTTCCTCGATCGTCGTGCCGAGCGCTCCGGCCAGGATGAGGCTCAGATGATGGCCGCCCCCTGGCACGTCGCCAACCGCCACGAGTTCACCGTCGCGGAGGATCCCGACGCCTGTGGAGCCGGCGCCGACGTCCACCAGCACGCCGTCACCGATCTCCAGAACGGAGTTGGCGGCGCTCACCTCGTCGACGAGTGCCGTGCAATCCAGTCCGGCGCGTTCCAGCACGAAGCGGCAGGCCCGGCTCTCGGCGGGACCGATGCCCGGGGGATAACCCGCCGCGGCGGCGCTGATCCTGTGACCGGTGCGGTCCGCCGCGGTCTCCACGAGGCTCGTCACGGCGTCGACGGCACCACCGAAGTCGAGCACCACGCCGTCCCGCAGGGCCTCGCAGGGCGTCGACGCAACGTACGCCGGCAGCCCGTCGGTATCCACGACGGTCAGGACGACCGTGGAGGTGCCCAGGTCGATGCCGGCTCGGAGTTCACCTTCGGTGGTCTCGGGAGGCGCATCCAGGCATTGCGCGACGCGATCGAGGTAGAAGTCGGTGGAGTGGGTGCGTCGGGTGGCAGTGGCGATCATGGCGGGAGCGCCGTGTCGCTGGCGAGTTGGCGCCAGGGACGCACCTCGTGGGCGATGCGCTTGATGTTGACGAGGTGCAGCGGGGTGATGTTGTCCGAACTGATCGAGCCACTCCAGGTGCCGGTCCCGAGCATGAACGAGGGGTCGATGTCGGCGCTGTAGCCCATTCCGCCGAAGAGGGTCGGCGTGTTCACCGGGAACCGCGACGCCGGGAGCGTGGAGAAGCGCTCGATGATGTCCACGTCGGTGGCGTGGATTCCCAGGGTGTGTCCCTCGCCGCCGAACTCCAGCACCTCCAGGCATCTGTCGAAGGCGGCAGCCGGGGTGGGCGCCCGGTAGAGCTTCAGGACGGGCCCCAGGATCTCTGCCGACAGCGGCTCGTGGGTGCCGACCGTGTCCAACTCCACGCCGAGCACCCGTGTGCCGGGAGCCGTCGGTGTGCCGCAAAGCCGGCCGAGGGTGACCGCCGACTGCCCGACCGGATCCGGCCGGAGCCCGCCGCGCTCGTCGAAGATCACCCGCCGCAGCGACTCGTGCTCGGACGGGTCGAGCATGGCCATGCCCGCCTCCCGCAACGCGTCCAGGCACTGATCGGCGATCGGCTCGTCCAGGACGATGGCCTGCTCGGCGACGCAGGCGGTGCCGTTGTCGAAGGCCTTCGACTCGACGACCATGAGCGCCGCCTCGGCGATGTCCGGCACGCTGCGGTGGATGTACACCGGGACGTTGCCGGCTCCCACGGCGATCGTGGGCTTGCCCGACGAGTAGCACACCCGGACCATCTCGCCGCTGCCGGTGGCGAGGACGAGTGACACCGCGGGATGGCCCATCAGCTCCTGGGTGCTCGCCAGGGTGGGGGTCTCCAGGCAGGAGATGAGGCCGCGCGGTGCGCCCGCCTTGACCGCGGCCTCAGCCAGGACCTCGGTCGTTCGCACGCAGCACTCGACGGCGCGCGGATGTGGCGAGAAGACGATGGCGTTGCCGGACTTGATGGCGGCGAGCGCCTTGAAGAGCACCGTCGAGGTGGGATTGGTGCGCGGGATGAGGCCGGCGATCACCCCCATGGGGCAACCGACGGCGGTCATCCTGCTGGCCTCGTCCACCCAGAGCACGCCGACCACCTTCTGGCGCAGCATGTACTTGGCGACGAACGTCGTGTTGTAGCGGTTCTTGAGGATCTTGTGCTCGTAGACCCCGTAGCCGGTCTCGGTGACGGCCAGGCGCGCCAACTCCTCGGCAGCGGCCGTTCCCGCCCGAGCCATCTGCCGGAGAATGGCGTCGAGGCGCTCCTGGCTCGTGCCGGCGAACTCCTCGAACGCCGCCGCGGCCCGGCGCGCCTTGGTGCGAGCCTCGGCCAGGGCGTCCAAGTCGGCGTCAACGATGGCCGTCATGGCAGTGCCGGGTTGGTGGTCTGCTCAGGGGCAGCGGTCAGGTGGTGGCAGCTCCGGCAGCGGCATCGCCGAGGATCATCTCGACCTCGTCGTGGGGTCGCGGGATGACATGGACGGCGATGACCTCGCCCACCTTGCCCGCGGCGACCGACCCTGCGTCCGTGGCGGCCTTGACCGCACCGACGTCTCCCCGAACCATCACGGTTACGAGACCACCCCCGATCTGCTCGCGTGAGACGAGTTGGACGTTGGCCGCCTTGACCATTGCGTCTGCGGCTTCGATCGCGCCGACGAGCCCGCGGGTCTCAATGAGGCCGAGAGCCGTGAGCGATATTCCTGATCCTCGTGTCGCCATCTTGTCCTACCTCCATCAATGCTTGTTTGCGGTTGTTCGATTCGTCGTCGGGAGCGGTCGTTGCCGGTTGGTCGAGCAAGCGATCACTTCTGGAACGTCACGGTTCCATCGACGTTCAGGGTGTCGACGATCGCCACGACGGCGCTGTCGGTCGCGGTGTTCGCGGTGGCTCGTGGAACCCGTGCCGCGCTCCCGTGGGTCACCGTGACGATCTCACCTTCGCCGGCGCCGACCAGGTCGACGGCGACGTACGGAGACGCCGTCGTCTCGTCGTCCGGCGCCGAGGGGTCGATGTTCCGCACGATCAGGATCTTGAACGAGTCCAGACCGGGCTCCTTGACCGTCGCCACGACTTGACCGATGACTCTGGCGAGTTGCATGCAACTAGGTCCCGGAGATGCCCGGGCGTGCCGGGGAGGCTTCGGAACAGGGCCGCCAATACACCATGACGGCACAATACGATCGCCATACGCGGCTGGAACACTCCCCTGTGGATAACTCTGACCACCGGTCGCTGTCCCGAGAATCGGTACGGCAGCGCTTGGGGACAACTAGACCAGGGTCCGGGGAAAGAGCGGAGACTTCCAGGGAGGCCGGCATGATTCCGGACAGCGATGCGGCACTTCATGTTCCGACGTCGGACAGCCCGCACTGGGCGGAGACGAACTTCTTCGGCTTCTACGTCCCCGAGTTGAACCTCAACTGCGGTGTCTATGTCCTGTGCCGGACCAATCTGGGCGTGGCGCTGTCGACGATCCACATGTGTTCGCGACGGGCGTACGCGCACTGGGAGGCCGAGTACTGCGACATGCAGATGCACCTGCCGATGGGTCCCGACTTCGACCTCCAGGACTACAGGCTCGACAACGGGCTGGCGGTCCGCTGCACCAAGCCCAACATGGACTGGGAGGTCGACTACGACGACGGTGACGGCACCGAGATCCACTTCAGCTATCGCTCGCTCATGGAGCCCTATGACATCAACGACCCCGAGCAGGATCCGATGCTGGCGGCGAAGGTGGCGGGCTCAGACTTCCAGTGGGGAACGGCCTACAGCGGCCACTTCGACGAGACCGGCCTCTTCGAGGGCGAGATCATCCTCCGCGGCAAGAAGATCCCTCTCCGGTGCGTCTCCACCATGGACCACAGCTGGGGGGTGAGGGCCGAGCGCCACGCCCATTCCATGAGCTGGCTGCACGCCCACTTCTCCGAGGACTATGCCCTCCATGCCATCTTCGACTACGACCCGCACGAACTCGAAGGGTTGCGGTTGACGCACGGCTACATCATGGATCATGGGGAGGTCTACGGCCTCCGCGGCGGGAGCGGCCGTACCATCAGGGACGGCTTCTATCCCACCGAGAAGCACCTCGAGGTGGAGGACCGGATCGGCCGCAAGTATCGGTTCACCGGCACCGGGTTGACCACTTTCCCCTGGCAGGCGTGGCCCGGCGTGATCGGGTTCAACGCCCTGATGGACTGGACCGACGGTGACGGGAAGGTCGGCAAGGGAGAGACGCAGGACTTCCTTGGGCTGTCGACCGTCACAGATCTCGGCGCATAAGGAAGCTGATGGATGTCCACGCTCCGAGCACTGCTGTTCGACCTCGACGGCACCCTCGTCCAGACGCGGAATAGTTCCTGGCAGATCTTCCAGGAGACGAACTCGAAGTTCGGACTCGGGGTCAACTCCGCGGCGGATTTCTTCCAGTTGTTCGATGAGAACTTCTTCGATGCGCTGGAGGCGTTGGCGCGGGAGCGGGGCGTCGCCGATCCGGCGCTCGTGCGGGAGCACTTCCAGGGCAGGCTTCGCACCGACTATCTCCCGGAGGTAGTGCCCGGCATAGGCCAGATCGTGCGCCGGCTGGCGTCGTCGTACACGTTGATGATTGTCTCCTCGAACACGATGGAGTCGGTGCGACGAGTCTTGGAGAAGAACGATCTCGCGTCATGTTTCGCGCACGTGTTCTCGGGTGAGGTTGCCCCGAGCAAGGTAGGTGCGATTGCGCATGTCCTCGAGGACGCCACCTACGCGTGCGGACGCCAGTGCGTTCCCTACTACAACGAGGCGGCTGCACCCCACAAGCATGCCGCCGGCGAGGTCATGCTGATCACCGACACGGTGGGGGATGTGACCGAAGCGCTCAAAGCCGGGATCCGGGTCTGCGGGGTGGCATGGGGCATGCACAGCGCCGATCGATTGGAGGCGGCCGGAGCGGAGTTCGTGTGCGTCTGGCCGGAGGAACTGCTGGTCTATCTCCGTGACGGCCGGAGTTCGGAGGAGAGCGCCTGCACGGCGGTCTCGGCGGCGCCTCTCCCCGGCGCGGCGCCGCGCAACGTCGCCCGCAGCGCCGCCGAGACCGCGGCGGCGCTGCGCCGAGCCCGGAGGGCGAAGCCGGCGGCACGTCACGGCGTGCTCGCCGCGGGTGTTGCCGCCGGCTGCGCGACGGAGCCGTCCGCAGCGGTCGCCTGCGGGGCATGCTGCGATCGCGGCGGGACGACCGGTGAGGGCGTCTGTTGCGATCCCGTGGCTGCGGTGGATGCGCGGCAGAGCGAGGGTATCGAGAGCGACGACCGGGACGGTCCGGACGAGCTCCTTCGCGGCGTGCTGGCGGTCATCGGCAACTGACGCCGGCTGCCGGGAGACGGGGTCGAACCCGCGACCGCCGGGTCACAGCACGACCAGGGTGGTGTTCGGAGCACAATCCGGGATGTCTTCGCGCGGAGAAAGATCGCGCCCGCAGCGGGGCCGGAACGACAGAAGGCAGTGCTCCAACGGATAGCACTTCGGGAAGAATCTATCTCGTCAGGACAGCCCTGCGCCGGGAGCCGGTGGGCGATGCTGAGGCCGATGGCCACTGAAGCGCGGTTGGTCCGCGTTCAGAAGACCTGCGCGGTGGGAATTCGCGGTTCGCGGTGCCGTGCGATGGGCATTCTGGCCGTGTTCCGAGAGAACCATGAGGAGGAATCCGAGTGACCGTGATCGCTGAAGGCATGAACGTCTTCGAAACAAACAAGCAGCCCTCGGGGACTGTGCACTACCTGGCGAGCCCCATGGACGTCATTTCCCTGATCGACAGCGGCAAGCTCCGCGATCACATCCTGCTCGTTCGTGGCGGTACCACGACATTCCTGGCGCCGGCTCTCACGATGGGGGCGATCGGCGTGATCACGATGTCGGGGGCACCCGAGTCCCACCTGGGCATCCTCTCGCGCGAGTTCCAGACCCCCTGCGTGATGACCGCACATCTTTCCGGTGGGAGCGGATCCCGCTACGTGCCCGGCGAGACCGGCGACGAACACTTCGAGGAGATCGTCGAGGCGCTCGACGGCAAGAACGTCAAGCTCGATTGTTCCGACGACGATGTCGGCAGGGTCGTTCTGCTCGACTGATCCGGACGAGTCACGAGCCCGGTGGCTGCCCGCTCGGGCCCACCGAGCCGCCGGCACGGCCCCGCAGCCCAGCTGACCGGGGACAGCATTCCCGCAAACTGACAGGACCGAACCCAAATCCCCTGAAGGAGAAAAGCGATGGCGATCGTCGAGAAGGCAGCTGCTGAGTACACCAAGCGCTACGAGCCGGATGATGACGGGCTGCGATTCCAGCCGCTGGAGTACGTCGGGAACTTCAAGGGACTCGAGCCGGTTCCTGACGGCATTCTGGGCGACAAGATCATGCGGACGCGCGCCAAGTCGGGCGTGCTCGAGAAGGTGAGCCACGAGGACGTCCTACGCGATCAGTTCACGCTCGACGAACTCAACGACCTCAACAACTACCTGGCCTGGAACATCTGGGACGTGCTCGTGATGCGGGCCACCGAAGGCGTCTCGGGCATGATCCCCCGTCAGGAGTACGAGATCCTGGCGTTCATGAACGAGTTCTACCGGTATCCGGAGTTCATGCGCATGATCACCGACCGCATCGGGGCGCAGGGCGTGATCGACATCGGCGAGAGTGCCCGTTCCGAGATCGGCACCAAGATCAACTGCGTGCACGACTGGTGCCTGGGTGCGGTGGCGTTCGGCATGGGGCGCTGCGGCCTCCTCGCCGGGGAGTGGATCAAGGCGGACGATTACGTCGAGGAGAGCAACATCATCCTCAAGTTCATGCAGCGCGTGCTCTGGGGCAAGCGCCAGGACGGCTACATCCTGAACTCGCAGGATCGCTACCGCTGCAAGATCCACGACCAGTCGCTCATCGACCAGTTGATGGGGCAGGTCGAGAACTTCGAGCCGGGATCCTCGGATCAGCACACCTTCGAGCAGTTCAACGCCACAGCCGAGCTGCTGGCGTTCTTCGACCACTACGACTGCCGCTTGGGCCTCGGGGACACCGGACCGTACCCGCTGCCCGACGGGCGGGTCCTCATCGTGCGGGATCTCTTCGTGAACGAGGAGGTCTTCCACTGGAGCGACGTCTGTGAGGGTCTCCCGCACTGCTACACGCTGGCCGTCGTCCTCGATCCCGACCTGATGGGACTCCAGGAGATCCGGGTCAACGACATCTCCACGTCGTTCACCATCCCGAAGAACTACGTTCCCCACGTCACCGGCGGGGCGGTCTTCGTGCGTGAGAAGTGGGATACGCCGATGGGCGACGTCTACGCGGTGCCGTTGTCGGAACTCGAGCCGCACATGGAGCGGCTCCGGGACTCCACGTACCGCATGTACAAGAAGACTGCCAAGATGTCGAGGCATACACTCTGCCTCAACGGCATCTACAGCTACTACATCGAGATGATCCTGCCGCACATGCGCAAGGCCGGCATGTATGAGGAAATCTGCACCAAGAAGGATTTCTGGGAGATCGACCAGCGGGTCATGAACTACTACTACGAGATCACGAAGCGGAACTTCGTGCAGGTCGTGGTCCCCCAGAAGATCTTCTCCGGCGAGGGTTACCTCCCCTTCTCGGACGAGGCCGACCTGCGGGCCTCGAAGTACCTCTGGGCCTAGACGCTGCCGGCGTGCGGCGCCTCGTGAGCGCTCCCACCGGGCGATCCGGGCGCCGCGCGCCGTCGCGGTCATGACAACCTGGTGGGACGCGGCGGCATGACGTCGCTGTCGGAGGAGCAGTTCCTCCTGTTGAATGCCCTGTGGTTGCGGAAGATGGCGACGCGGGGGACGATGGAGGAGAACGCCGGCCTGTCCGCCGTTGCCGCGGGGTCGGTCGTTCAGTCGGTCGAGGAACTCGAGTTCATTCGAGAGTTGGGCGACTACTACGTCCTCACCGACCCCGGACGTCGCGCCATCCTGGGGCACTACGACCGCGAGTACGCCGGTCTGCGCGGCGAGCCGGAGTTCCTGGAGTGGTACGAGCGTTTCGAGGGCTACAACTCGCGTTTCCTGAGCCTTATGAGCGCCTGGCAGACAGAGTCCGACGGGGCGCAGGAACGCACCTACTCGCGCCTGGAGCGCGTTGTGGAGCGACACGTTGAGGCGCTCAAGGTCGCGGCGCGCTGGATTGCCCGCTACGGCCACTACGCGGCGCGCTTCGAGCGCAGCCTGGAGCATGTCGATTCCGGCCGGTCCGACTACGTCAGCAGTCCGATGGTGGACTCTCTCCACAACATCTGGTTCGAGTTCCACGAGGATCTTCTGGCGGTGCTGGGTCGACCTCGAGAGTCTCTGGAGGACTGAGGCGAGTACCCGAGGAGCGCTGTGGATTCGTCAAAGCTCATTTTCTCTTTTGGCGAAGCCGACCCGTCTGACCTAGCGCTCCTCGGCGGCAAGGGCGCCGGGCTGGCGCAACTGGTCAATAGCGGACTCCCGGTTCCTGCCGGCTTCATCATCTCCACGGCCGCGTGCCGCGAGTTCATGCGCGCCGGCAGCCTGCCGCCGGAGTTGGGTCGCCGGCTCGAGCGGTACGTCAGCGCCTTGGAGGAGACGACCTCGTGCCGCTTCCGGGACGTCCGCGAGCCGGCTGACGGAGCCGGCCCCCTGCTTGTGTCGGTCCGCTCGGGGGCGCCCGTTTCGATGCCCGGGATGATGGACACGGTCTTGAACCTCGGGATCAATCCGGGGCGGGCGCGTGCGCTCGCCGCGGCGTCCGGCTCGGCGAGATTCGCGGCCGAGGTGATGATCCGGTTCCACCGGATGTATGCCGAGATCGTGCTGGACGCCGACGGCGACGAGGTCGCCGCGCGCGGCTCGGAATTCCTGGACGGCGTCGCTGCGGATCGGTCCGACGCGGTGCCGTTCGGGGATCTCTGGTCGGCGATGACCGACGTCGAGATCGAGGATGTGAGTGCCGCGGTCCCGGAGGATCCGATGGATCAGCTTCGTGGCGCCATCGCCGCCGTGTTTCGCTCCTGGAACACCCGGCGCGCCACCACCTACCGCCGCCTGAACGGGATTCCCGATTCGCTCGGCACCGCCGTCGTCGTGCAGGCAATGGTCTTCGGCAACCTCGGTTCTCCATCGGGTAGCGGTGTCGCGTTCACCCGCAACCCCACCACGGGCGAGCCCGGGCTGTACGGCGAATACCTCGAAGGAGGTCAGGGCGAGGAAGTGGTCGCGGGCACCGAGACGCCCGAGCCGCTGGAGGAGGCGGCACGTCGGCTCCCGGAACTCTTCGGCGGCCTCGAGCGCATGGCGCTCAGGCTCGAGCAGCAGCGCAAGGACGTGCTGGATCTGGAGTTCACCGTCGAGCGGGGCACCCTGTATCTGCTGCAGGTGCGCAGCGCCAAGCGCACGCCGAGCGCCTCGGTGCGCATCGCCGCGGATCTTCTCGCCGAGGGCGTGGCCGGCCCGCTGGAGGCCCTGAGCGGCGTGACACCCGGTCAGATCCGCGATGTGGAGCGACCCCGCTTCGCGGCCGCGGCGCTCGCCGACGCACAGGCGAGCGGGAAGCTGCTGGTGAAGGGAATCGCCGCGTCGGTGGGTCATGCGCACGGGGTGGCGGTGCTGGATCCCGACCGCGCCGAGGCGGTCGCGGCGGAGGGTGAGAACGTGATCCTGCTGCGGGAGACGACGAGCCCGTTCGACCTGCACGGGATGATCGCCGCGGCGGGCATCGTGACGGCGCGTGGCGGTGCCACGAGCCATGCAGCGGTGGTGGCGCGGGCGCTGGGCAGGCCCGCCGTCGTCGGCTGCTCCGATCTCGGCATCGACCCGGAGGGGCGCACCTTCAGCATCGGGTCGAGGCGCTTCGTCGAGGGAACGGGCCTCTCAGTGGATGGCGACACCGGTGACGTGTTCGAGGGGATCGTGCCGCTCTCGCAGCCGGCCTCGTCGAGCACAGGGCTCGGTGACGTGTTGCGGGTGGCCCGGGAGGCGGCGGGCAACTGCCGCATTCTGGGACTCTGCACGACGCCCGGTCAAGTCGCTGAGACACTCGAGCGCGGCGCCGACGGCATCGGTATCCGGCTGATCGATCCGCTGGTGGCCAGCGGCGCGATCGAGCAGCTGGCCGACGAGCTGAGCGCACAGCGCAACCGCGATCGAATGGACCTCAGTCGTCTCGAACCGGTGCTGGCCGAGTTGCTGGTTCCGGTGTTCGAAGCCGCCCGCGGCGTTCCCATCGTGGTGCGCGCGCTCGACCTCATCGACGGCGATGCGGGCGAACTCTTGGACCTGGAGGCGCTGCTGGTCGCGCATCCCGGTGCCGGTCTGCCGGTCGGCCTCGACGAACTGCTCCGCTTTCAGGTCGCAGCCCTGGCTCAGGCCAGCGGCGAGGTCGGTGACATGCCGGCTCCCCACTTCGTCGTTCGCCACATCTCCGACCCGCGAGAACTGGCCATGCTCAAGGAACTCGCTGCGCAGCACCAGTCACAGGAGGGTCGTGGCGAGTTGGAGGTCGGAGCGCTGGTGAGCACGCCCCTCGGCGTCGAGAAGGCGGCGGAACTGGCCGAGCGGTCCAGAGTGATATGGCTCGGTGCGCACCGGCTGATGGTCAGTTCCTCGGGCTACCCGGCCGTCGTGTTCACCTCGGCCGAGCCCCTCGACGAGTACATGCGGAAGGGGTGGCTCGCCGAGGACCCACGACTGGGTCAGGACAGCTGGCAGCAGAAGATCTTCAGCTCGCTCACGATGGTCCGTATCGGCGTTCCGGATTGCCGGATCGGTGTGCGGATGGGACGCGCGCAGTCGCCCGAACTCCTCGACGCGTACTACCGGGCGGGGGCTCGCACATTCATCGTGGAGCCGGAGGATCTGCGGGTCGGCATCGTCGAATTGGGCAAGGCGGCGCTGCGGCAGGCGTCGGACGTGGAGGTCTTCACAGGTGCGCCGACGGATTGAGTTGCTGCTGCGCGTGAACGTCGTCGGGAGATAGTGGGTTCGCCGAGTCGCATCATGGGGTACGACGGAAGTTCCGAAGAGAGCCATCTCGCCCTGCTCCGCGAGGCGACGCTGCGCGGCACTGAGGCTGTCCTGCAGGCGGTCGCCGCCGTGCTGGGTCGGCTCTCGGGCAGCGACTACGCGATCATCGTCGAGAACGTCGGGGACTCCTGGCAGAACGCTCTGAACAATGACGTGCCCGTCGACGCCGTCGGCGTGATCGAGAAGTTGCCGGAAGAGTCGCGGGAGTGGAACACCCGCCGAGAAATCCCTGACCCGGGAATGACGTTCGTCCCCCTGCGCCCCGGCGCGCTCGCCGCCATCGTTCCCAAACTCCTGGATCCCGCATCCGAGATCGCCACGACGACGAGCATCGCCGCAGAGATGTGCGACATCCTCGTGCGGGATGCCGAACGCATCGAGAACTTGCGGCTCCTGATCGACGAGGTCTCCGACGGACCCATCCTGCCCCTCGAGATTCTCTCGATGCGAGACGTCGACCAGCTCCTGCTCTCCAGCGTCAACGCCGCCCTCCAGATCGTCGAAGCCGACATGGCCGGCGTCTTCCTCCTCGAGGAGGGCGAGTTGGTGATGCGAAGCTGCGTCGGGCACCGGACCGCGCAGACAGCTCACCTGAGGATGCACAAGGGACAGGGGCTGGCTGGTCAGGTGCTCGCCACCGGGCAGCCTTGCGCGGTTGACGACTACTTCGCCAGCGCGCTCATCACGCACGACTTCGACACCCTGGCGGAGAAGGAGGGGGCGTACGCCGCACTCGCGGCTCCCCTGGCAATCGGTGGCGACATCATCGGCGTCCTGGAGGTCTGGGCGAGGCGGCGCTCGGTCTTCGGCGAGAGCCACGAGAGACGCATCCTGGAAGTAGCGAAGCTCGTCGCGATCGCAATCAACAACGCCCAAGAATTCGAGAGGCAGCAGGAGGACGTCAGGGAGTTGAGTGAGGATCGCTTCACTCTGCAAGGTCGCCTGTCTGCAATCCAAGGCGCCCGATCCTTCCAGCGAACCCTCGGTGAACTCCTACTCCAAGGTGCGGGTCTCGCCGCGATAGTCCGGCTCACATCGACGGAACTCGGAGCGACGACGGTTGTTCTGTCGAACGAGTTCGATGTGATCGATTCCTATCCTCTGCTGGAATCGGGTGACGACATCAGAAGTGAAGTCTCGACGTTGGCGAAGGCGAGGGGTCCCAGAATCGCCGATCTGGACATTCAGAAGTGCGACGACAAGTGGGTGATGCTCCAGAGCGTAGCCGCCGGCGACGATCAGCTGGGTTGGCTTTACGTGGCGCTGGACTATGACCCGGATATGTCGGTTGAACTCGCGATCGGTGAAGCGTCTTTGCATATCGCACTGTGCCAGGTGATGCAAAGAACAGTCGACTACGTGCGCTCATCAGAACGTGAAGAGATTCTTTGGGATCTCATCGAAGGTAGTACTGCAAGTCGGCTGATGGCGGTCGATCGTTCCAAATGGTTACGGTTACAGCTTGCTCAACCGCAGAGAGTGCTGCGGGGAAGACTCTGGGATCCGGAGGTTGAGTTGGCGGGCGCAGGAGTGGAACTGGTTCGATCAGGACAAGTGAGATATCGGCTGCTGGCGAAGTTGAGAAACTACATGGCAGCAGAAGGTGCAGGAGAATTGGTGGCATTGCGGGGGAACGAACTCGCCGCGATCTTACCGTTCACGCTCCTGCCCAAAGTGCGCCGAGTCGTCGATGACATCAGTGCGATTGTTGTCGATTTCATTCCTGAACTTGATCCAGTATGGGGAGTAAGCGGCGTTTGTGAACGGCCGCTCAGTCTGGACCGCGCTAGCCGTGAGGCCTCAACCGCTTTGCGGGCGGCCGAGAGGCTGAAGGCCGGAACGGTTGCCAGCTACGACGAGCTAGGTGTCGTCCGGTTGTTTGCGGCGTCGCAAGGAGACGACAGCATAAGAGAATTCGTCGCCCAGATGCTTGATGACATCATCGAGTATGACAAGAGGAAAGACGGGCAGCTGCTGGAAACCTTGCGTGTCTACTTCGAATCGAATTGCTCTCAGCAGGATGCGGCGGACAAGCTCTTCGTGCACCACAAGACGGTCCGGTACCGGCTGACGCGCATCGAGCAACTGAGTGGTCTCGATCTGAGCAAGCATGAGGACCGGATCAACCTCGATCTTGCCCTGAAAGTTCATTCGGTGATGAACGTGCTGGCCGCGGAGGTTTGAGGTCGGATCGGTTGGCCCCGATAGTGCCGGCCGGCCCTCGGGGCGTAGGCTCTGCGGCATGAGCGAAGACCTGAAGATCCGCAGCCACGACGTCACCTCGGGACCCGAGCGGGCGCCTGCGCGGTCCATGCTCCGCGCCGTCGGCATGGGCGACGACGACTGGGACAAGCCGCAGGTGGGGGTGGCCTCCTCCTGGAACGAGGTCACGCCCTGCAACCTTTCGCTCTCACGCCTTGCCGGCAGCGCCAAGGAGGGCGTACGAACTGCGGGCGGGTTCCCCATCGAGTTCAACACCATTGCCGTCAGCGACGCCATCTCCATGGGCCATGAGGGCATGCGAGCCTCCCTCGTCAGCCGCGAGATCATCGCCGACTCGGTGGAGGCGGTCATGCACGCCGAGCGGCTCGACGCCTTCGTCAGTTTCGCCGGATGCGACAAGTCGCTGCCGGGGATGCTCATGGCCGCGGCCCGCTTGAACCTGCCGAGCGTGTTCGTCTACGGCGGGTCGATCCTGCCCGGATTCCACCGGGGGCGCGCCATCGACATCGTCAGTGTCTTCGAGGCCGTCGGCGCCCATGCCGTGGGCGCCATCGACAGCGACGAGTTGGCGACGATCGAGCGCAACGCCTGCCCCAGCGAGGGCAGTTGTGCGGGCATGTTCACGGCCAACACCATGGCCTCGGTGGGTGAGGGGCTCGGCATGTCGCTGCCGGGCAGTGCCTCGCCGGCGGCGCCCGACAGCCGCCGCGACGACATCGCCCGTGCCAGCGGCGCCGCGGTCATCGATCTGCTGCGTGCGGGCATCCGGCCCCGGGACATCATGACCAGGGGCGCATTCCAGAACGCCATCGCCCTCGTCATGGCGCTCGGCGGCTCCACCAACGCGGTCCTGCACCTGCTGGCCATCGCGTACGAGGCTCGGGTGGAACTCGAACTCGACGACTTCAACAAGGTGGCGGCGCGGGTGCCGCACCTCGCCGACACCAAGCCGCACGGTCGCTACCACATGGCCGACATCGACCGGATCGGCGGCGTGCCGGTGGTGGTGCGCCTGCTCCTCGACGAGGGCCTCTTCCACGGCGACGAGATCACCGTGACGGGGCGCACCGTGGCCGAGAACCTCGAGGCAATCGATCCGCCCGGCCCCGACGGCGAGGTCGTTCACCGCTTCGACGATCCCATCCACGACATCGGGGGCATCGCCGTGCTGACCGGCAGCCTGGCGCCGTCCGGCGCCGTCGTGAAGGTGGCGGGCATCGACGTCGACAGCTTCGAGGGGCCCGCACGGGTCTTCGACGGCGAGGACTCCGCCATGGAGGCGGTGCTGTCGGGAGGCATCAACCCCGGTGACATCGTGGTCATCCGCTACGAGGGCCCCAAGGGCGGCCCGGGCATGCGCGAGATGCTGGCGATCACGGGCGCCATGAAGGGTGCCGGGCGCGGCGCCGATGCCGCACTGGTGACCGACGGGCGCTTCTCGGGCGGCACGCACGGCTTCTGCGTGGGCCACGTGGCGCCGGAGGCCTCCGACGGAGGCCCGATGGCCCTCGTGGCCGAGGGCGATCGCATCCGCATCGACGTGCGGACCCACAGCATCGACCTGCTGGTGCCCGAGGACGTCCTGGCCGAACGGCTCGCCGACTGGAAGGCCCCGCCGCCGCGCTACACGTCGGGGTTCCTGGCGAAGTACGCCCGGCTGGCCCAGGGGGCCGAGAAGGGTGCCATCACCGAAGCCTGAGAGGGGTTGGTGACGGGTCCGGGGGCTATACTTGGCGGCGTGACGCAGCGACACCAGGCCCTCGTATCCCGCTGAGCGTGCAGCTTTGCTGCTCGCTGCCCCGACCTCCCGCCCGGGAGGTCGTTGACATTTTGCAGGCGGAATGAGGCCCTGCGGACGCCCCGCAGGTTGAACCGGGGAGAAGGCGAATCATGGAGATGAACGGCGGGCAGGCACTCATGCGCAGCCTCGAGCGCCAGGGTGTGGAGATCGTTTTCGGGCTGCCGGGCGGGGCGATCCTGCCGGCGTACGACCCGCTCATCGATTCCACCATCCGTCACGTACTGGTCCGCCACGAGCAGGGTGCCGGCCACATGGCGCAGGGCTACGCGCAGGCCACGGGCCAGCCGGGCGTCGCCGTGGTCACCAGCGGTCCCGGCGCCACCAACATCGTCACGCCGCTGTGCGACGCCTACATGGACTCGGTTCCCCTCGTGGTCATCTCGGGCCAGGTTCCCTACGCCGCCATCGGCACCGACGCGTTCCAGGAGTGCGACACCACCGGCATCACCATGTCGGTCACGAAGCACAACTTCCTGGTGTCCGATGCGCAGGATCTGCCGCAGGTGATCCACGACGCCTTCCACATCGCCACCACCGGTCGCCCCGGTCCGGTTCTCGTGGACATCCCGAAGTGCATCGTCGACCCGCGCAACCCGCGCTCGGCCCTGGAGTGGTACGAGCCGACCGGCCACGACCTGCCGGGTTACAACCCGCGCACGCAGCCCGACGCGGCGGCGGTCGAGGCTGCCGCCGAGTTGATCTGCGCGGCGCGCCGGCCGGTCATCTACTCCGGCGGCGGGATCCTCAAGGCGCGGGCGGCCGACGCGTTGGCGCGCTTCGCCGAGTTGGTGCAGGTGCCGGTGGTCACGACCCTCATGAACCGCGGCGGGTTCCCCGACGACCACCCGCTGTGCCTGGGCATGCCCGGCATGCACGGCAACTACACAGCCGTCACCGCCATGCAGCGCGCCGACCTGCTGATCACCCTCGGCGCCCGGTTCGACGACCGCGTGACCGGCAAGGTGGGGGCCTTCGCTCCCGAGGCCAAGGTCATCCACCTCGACATCGACCCGGCGGAGTTGGGCAAGGTCCGCCACGCAGACGTGGCCATCGCCGCCGACTGCCGCCTGGGCATCGAGGCCCTCATCGACGCGCTGACCGAGCGCGGCGGCAGTGCCGCGCAGGCCGACCGCCGCGACTGGCACGAGACCCTGGCGGACTGGCGCCGTCGCTACCCGCTGGTCTACGAGACGACCGAGCCCGGCGGCGCCCTGAAGCCGCAGTTCGTGCTGGAGCAGTTGCGCGACGCCACCCCCGACGACACGATCGTCTGCGCGGGTGTGGGTCAGCACCAGATGTGGGCGAGCCAGTACTGGCGCTTCAACCACCCGTACACGTGGATCAACTCCGGCGGCCTCGGCACCATGGGCTACGCGGTGCCCGCCGCCGTCGGCGCCAAGGCCGGGCAGCCCGGCAGGATGGTGTGGGCGGTCGACGGCGACGGTTGCTTCCAGATGACGGCGCAGGAACTCGTCACCGCCAACACCGAGCGCATCCCCATCAAGGTGGCGATCCTGAACAACGCCTACCTGGGCATGGTCCGCCAGTGGCAGGAGATGTTCTACGAGGAGCGCTACTCCGAGGTCTACCTCTCGCCCGACCTGCCCGACTACAAGGGATGGGCCGAGGCGATGGGTTGCGAGGCCATGCGCATCGAGTCCCCCGATGAGGTGCGCCCGGCCATCGAGAAGGCCAACGAGATCGACGACCGCAGCGTGGTGATCGACTTCCGCATCGACACCACCGAGAAGGTCTTCCCGATGGTGCCGGCAGGGGCGTCCAACGACGACATCGTGCTGGACCCGTCGCAGGATCCCCCTCGCCGGTAGGCGAGTCGCAGCGAACGCGGAGCGAGACCATGGCCGCCGGAACGAACCATCACACACTGGTCGTCCTCGTCGAGAACAAGGCCGGCGTCCTGGCCCGTGTCGCCGGGCTGTTCGCCAGGCGGGCGTTCAACATCGAGTCCCTGGCCGTGGCACCGACCGACGATCCCCGGCTCAGCCGCATCACGCTGGCGGTCGACGCCGACTCCGCCCCGCTCGAGCAGGTCATCAACCAACTGGACAAGCTGATCAACGTCGTCAGCATCCGCGAGCTGGCCGCGTCGGAGTCCGTCGAGCGGGAGCTGCTCGTGGTGACGGTCGACGCCACACCCGAGACCCGCGGCCAGATCATGGACCTGGTGCGGATCTTCGACGGGCGGGTGCTCAACGTGGGACCGGACAAGCTGATGGTCTCTATGTCCGGCGGCCCGAACAGGGTGGACGACTTCGAGAGCCTGCTGCGTCCCTACGGCATCGTGGAACTGCAGCGCACCGGCAAGGTGGCCCTGCCGCGCCTCGCCAAGGCGGGCGGCGAGGTCGGGGAGTTCTGAGGCCGGGCCCCGCCGGCGCCGAAGCCCGCCGCACCGCCGGATCCGGGCCGCCGCGAGTCACACGACCGACGCACGATCGACAACGGAAGGAACCCTGATGGCCGCCAAGATGTACTACTCCGCCGACGCCGACCGCGGCTTCATCGCCGACCGCAAGGTGGCGATCCTCGGCTACGGGTCGCAGGGCCACGCCCACACGCTGAACCTGAAGGACTCCGGCATCGACGTGCGGGTGGGTCTGCGCGAAGGGTCGTCCTCGGTCGCCAAGGCGCAGGAGGCAGGGGTCCGCGTGCTCTCGATGGCCGACGCGGTCGCCGAGTCCGACCTCGTGATGATGCTGCTGCCCGACACGCTGCAGGCCGAGGTCTACACCGAGCACGTGGAGCCCAACCAGGACCCCGGTGATGCCCTCTACTTCGCCCACGGTTTCAACATCCGCTTCGACTGCATCGTGCCCCCGGCGGGCATCGACGTGGCTATGGTGGCGCCGAAGGGTCCCGGACACCTCGTGCGGCGCACCTTCGTCGAGGGCGGCGGCGTGCCGTGCCTCATCGCCGTCGAGCAGGACGCCACGGGTCACGCCCGCGAGACGGCACTGGCCTACGCCGACGCCATCGGCGGGGCGCAGGCCGGCGTCATCGAGACGACGTTCACCGAGGAGTGCGAGACCGACCTGTTCGGCGAGCAGGTCGTGCTGTGCGGGGGCCTGACCGCTCTCACGCAGGCCGCCTTCGAGACCCTCGTTGAGGCCGGATACCAGCCCGAGGTGGCGTACTTCGAGTGCCTGCACGAGCTGAAGCTGATCGTCGACCTGATGTACGAGGAGGGCATCGGTGGGATGCGCTACTCGGTCTCGGACACCGCCGAGTACGGGGATCTGACCCGCGGCCCGCGGATGGTGGACGACCACGTGCGTGCCACGATGCGCGAGATCCTGGCCGAGGTGCAGTCCGGCGCCTTCGCCACCGAATGGATAGCCGAGAGCCGTACCCGGGAGCGCTTCCGGGCCCTGGAGGCTGCCGGTCAGGACCACCAGATCGAGCACGTCGGCAGGGAGTTGCGGGCCATGATGCCGTGGATCAGCGCCGGGAAGCAGTCGGTGCAGGAGGCCTCCGGCGGCGCCGGCTGAACGGGCCGCGCCGCAGGGTGCTCCACGCCCGCGGCCGTCGCCTCCCACCGCCCGGGTGGGGGTCCGTCCACGGCGACCGTCGCCGTTCTGTGTCATTCCGGCGGAGGTCGGAATCCACTGCCTAGGCTCGCAACATGGCCCGCCCCGGGCGCCGATTCACTCTCGCTCTCTCCGTCGCCGCCTCGGCGGCGCTGCTCGCCGCCTGCGCCGAACCCGACCTGACCGTCGGGGTTCCCAACACCACGGTGAGGGCCGCACCGGTCGCCCCGTCGGCGGACCCGCCGGGCGATGCGGATGCGGCGGAACCGTCTCCGCCGGCCGACCCCGCCGGGACGCCGCCCGCGCCGGCATCCGGCGGGGGCGCGGAGTCGGAGTCCCCGGGGGACGCGGCGCCGGCGTCGCCGGATGACTCGCCGAGCACCGGGCCGGACGAGCCCCCGCAGGAGCCCACGCCGCCCCCCGAACCGTCGCCCGCCGCCCCGGTGGAGGATCAGCCTCAGCCGGTTCCCGAGGAGACGGAAGCACCCCCTGTTCCCGAGCCCGGCGCAGCGATCCGGGGATTGACCGACGCGACGCTCCGCGTGGGCGTCATCGCCGATGTGGAGACGGGTGGAGTGGCCGACGGCCGCTCCCGCTCGGTGCACGTGGCCGTCGAGGCCTGGGCCGCGGCGGTCAACGCGGCCGGCGGCCTGGCCGGACGCACCATCGAGGTGGTGACACTCGACGCCGGACTGTTCGGTCACACCTCGGCCCTCGCGGAGGCCTGCGCGGGGGACATCTTCGCCCTCGTGGGCAGCGACGCCCTGTTCGATGACGAGGGCATCGAGTTGTTGGAGGAGCCCGGCTGCAACCTGGTGGACTTCCCGGCCCGTGTCCACTCCCCGCGGCGAGCCGCGGCGCCGCGCACGTTCCAGGCCGTTCCGGTGTCCAGTGAGATCGTGAACATCGGCGCCCTGCGCTGGGTCGCCGATCGCCAGCCGGTGCGGATCAGGTCGACGGCCACGTTCTTCGGGGACTTCCCGACCACCGTCATCGCCGCCGAGCAGACCGCCGAGGCCGCCCGCAGCCTGGGATTCGAGTTGGTCTACGACCCGTCGGTGTCGATCGGTGAGAGCTTCGACCCCTATGTGGAGGACATGATCGCCGCCGGTGTCCACCACGTCCTGTGGGATGGTGACGCCCTGCGGCTCGTGGACCTCCTGGCCTCCACGTCGGCGGCGGGCATGGCGGTCGGCGTGAACTGCGGATCGGCCTGTCACAGCGCCCTCTTCCTGTTCTCCGTCGGCGGCGGGGCGGACGGCGTGCTGATCTGGAGCCCGTACCTCCCCCTGCGCGAGGAGGCGCACAACCCCGAATTGGCCGCCTACCGCCGGTGGCTGGAAGAGGTGGACGCCGGCGCGACGCCCGATCTCCAGGGCCTCGCGGCCTGGGTCGCGGGACGGCTCTTCGAGGAAGCGGTGGGACGGGCGATCGGTGCGGGCACCCCGGAGGAGGATCCCAATGCGCTGAGCCCCGCCGCGGTCTCCGCCGCAGCCAGACTCATCGTCAACTGGCACGGCCACGGCCTCCACGGCGCCACTGACCCGGGCACCGGTGACCCCACGCCCTGCGGCGTGGTCATGGGTGTCAACGGCGGGAGGCTCCTCCGGTTCCACCCCGTCGAGCCGGGGACGTTCGACTGCTCACCGGAGAACCTCTTCGACCTCGAGGCGACGGCCCGGCTGGGCCTCGATCCTCCGGTCGAGCGGGGGACCGGGGCGTCGTCCTCCGGGGACTCGGGGACCGGGGAGTCCGGCGGTTAGAGGAGACCGCCCCGGGGGTTCAGATGAGGCGCTGGACGATCATCGCCAGGCCCTGGCCGCCGCCCACGCACATCGTCTCCAGGCCGATCTCCCCGTCGGCATCCTCCAGCCCGTTCAGGAGCGTGCCCATGATGCGGCTCCCGGTCATGCCGAACGGATGCCCCAGGGCGATGGCGCCGCCGTTGGGGTTGAGCTTGTCCCAGTCGATGCCCAGCTCGTCGGCCGAGGCGATCACCTGCGCGGCGAAGGCCTCGTTGATCTCCACGTGGTCGATGTCGTCGATGGTCATGCCGGCGCGATCCAGCGCTTGGCGCACCGCGCCCACCGGTCCGAGACCCATGATCTCGGGGTCGAGGGCCGAGACGCCGCTGGAGACGATGCGCGCCAGCGGGGTCACGCCGAGTTCGGCGGCTCGCTCGGCGCTCGCGACGAGCACGGCTGCGGCCCCGTCGTTGAGGGGACAGCAGTTGCCGGCCGTCACCGTGCCGTCGGGCCGGAACGCCGGCAGGAGATCCGCCAGGCCGTCCATCGTCGTCCCCGAGCGGATGCCGTCGTCGGACTGCAGCAGCCTGTCGCCGTCGAGGGGGTAGGGCGTGATCTCCCGCTCGAAGAAGCCGCGATCGCGGGCCGCCTCGGCGCGGTTCTGCGACAGGCAGGCGAACTCATCCTGGCGTTGCCGGGAGACACCCTTGAATTCGGCCACGTTCTCGGCGGTCTGCCCCATGGCGATGTAGATGTCCGACAGGCCGTCGGGCGGCGACCAGTCGTCCTCCCCGCCGGCCGTGCGGACCGCGCTGCGCTCCTCGGCCTCGGCGAAGCGCCGGTTGTGGGTGTCGGCCATGTTGTCGGCCATGCCCGCGGCGTAGCGGCTGATGGTCTCCACGCCGCCGGCCACGAAGCAGTCGCCCTCGCCGGCGGCAATGGCGTGGCCCGCCATGCGGATCGTCTGCAGCGAGGAGGAGCAGTAGCGGTTGACGGTCACCCCGGGAGCCTGCAGGCCCGCCAGGATCCCCGCCACGCGGGCGATGTTGTAGCCGGACTCGCCGGCGGGCTGCCCGCAGCCCCAGATGACGTCCTCCACCGTCTCGGGATCGACGGCGGGGACCTTCGACAGCACGTCGTCGATGACGAACGCCGACATGTCGTCGGGCCGCACATCGACCAGCGAGCCCTTGAAAGCCCGGCCGATCGGCGTGCGGGAGGTGGCGAGGATGACGGCATCACGCATGGCGGCCTCCTGATAGCGAGTCGTCCGGTGGCCCGTCGGTGGACCTGACCCGGGGACCGTCAGGCTAACGGTCGTCGTCTCGCCTGCCTGTTCGCCCGGAGGCGGGCGGTCGGTTCCGCTGGGACCGCCGCTCCCTGAACGGTCGACCTCGCACCCGCTAGCCTCGGCGCGTTCGTGTGCCGCCGTCCCGGGAGGGATCGTCCGATGACTATCCGCCGCCGTCTTGTTGTCCCCGCTGTCGCCGCCCTGGCGTTGAGCCTGACTGTCTCGGTTGCCACCGCCCAGGAGGACGGTGGCGCTGAGAGCACCGATGCGGGGCCGGAGGGCGCCGCCTCGGCCGCTCTTGTCGGTCCCGACGGTCGGAGCATGGGGACCGTCGTGCTGATCGAGGGTCCGAACGGGGTGCTGGTGCAGGCCGACGTGACCGGCCTGTCGCCGGGCGGCCACGGATTCCACATCCATGGCGTGGGTGCGTGCGGACCGGACTTCGGCGCTGCGGGCGGCCATTTCAACCCGGAGGGAATCGGCCACGGGTTCACGGTGGAGGGGGGCTGGCACGCCGGCGATCTGCCCAACGTCTACGCCGCCGCCGACGGCACCGCGCGAGCGGACGTCTTCACCGCGGCGGTGACGTTGGCGCCCGGCGCCGACAACTCGATCTTCGATGCCGACGGCTCGGCGATCATCATCCACGCGGGGCCCGACAGCTACGGCGAGGACCCGGGTGCGGGCGACCGCGTGGCCTGCGGCGTGATCCGCCCCGGCATGCCGGCCCCCGCCGCAGAGGCGGGTCCGGCCGAGGAGGCGGGTCCGGTCGAGGACAGCGCGGCCGGCTGAGTTCAGCCGCCGGGCGCTGCCCGGCGGCGCCCGGCGGAACTCGTTATCCGTTCGGCGTCCGGCCCTCAGCGGGAGGTCTTGGCGCGGGCGTCGGCGAGGTGGTCGCCGACGGCGGTCTGCAGAGTCGGCACGTCGATGAGCACGGTCATCAGGCGGAAGCCCTCGTCGTGACGCCTGGCGACGAGGTCGACGTTGGTGTGGATGCCGGGCACCACGCCGTGGCGCCGGCAGGAGTCGACGACCTTGGCCAGTGCCTCGCTGAACGCCGGATGGTCGTTGTGCAGGCCCGGCCCGCCGACGCCCATCGAGACGGCGAGGTCCGAGGGACCCACGTAGACGGCGTCGATTCCCGGGACGCCGAGGATGTCATCGATGTTGCCGACGGCCTCGGCGGTCTCGATCATCGGGATGCAGAGCACCCAGTCGTCGACCCCCTCGAAGTAGTCGGGCTTGCCGATGCGGACGCGGGTGGGTCCGACGCTGCGCCGCCCGACGGGGGCGTACCGGCACGAGGCGACCGCCGCGGCGGCGTCGGCGGGGTTGTTCACCATGGGGACGATCACGCCGCCGGCGCCGAGGTCCAGCATCCGCCCGATGATTCCCGGCTCGTTCCACGTGACCCGCGCGAACGGGACGCTGTCGCCGAGTTCTATGGCCTGGAACATCGCCAGCGCGTCGGCGTAGTCCACCATGCCGTGCTGCACGTCGACCGTGGCGTGGTCGAAGCCGGCCCGGCCGATGATCTCGGCGGTCACCGGGGAGGGGATCGACAGCCAGGCCCCGATGGTGCACTCGTCGTTCTGCCACTTCTCTCGCAGGGGGTTCATGCTTTGGGACTTCCTGTTCGTGGTTCCTGGAGGCCTGCCCGGCCCACCCGGGGGACGGTACCGGGTGCCGGAGTGTCCCGGCGCTCAGATGCCGCCCGCGGTCTGCGCCGCCCGCAGGACGCCGTAGCCGATCCTGATGACACCGGTGCGGTCCAGCAGTTTGGGAATGGACACGGCATCGGTGAGCAACTCGTACTGGGCGACCCAGTCGTTCCAACTCGTGTGTGCGGCCCGCAACTCGGGGGTCTCGATGCCGGGGTTGACGACGAGTTCGGTGACTCCCGGCTCGATCTCGGCGAGGGCCTGTTCCAGCGCCTCGGCGGTGCGGGGGCGCAGCACGCGGTCGGGACTCAGCACGCCGTGCTCCTGCGCCCGGCTGCGGAACGGGAACCCGTACACCGACTCGTTCTGCTCGCTCTGCAGGCGCAGCGGGAGGTTGAACTCCACGGACAACTCGAGGTAGATGTCGAAGAACTCGGGACGGGCGTTGAGCGCGTCGAGGTGCGAGCCGAGGTGGTTGACGTCGAAGCCCCAGAGGATCGCCCGCTCGATCTGCGCCCGGCACTCCCGGCGCACCTCGTCGGTGTCGGCGTGGTCCCAGAGATCCCCGGCCGTGCGGGGGAAGCCGCCGTCGCCGTCGAGCAGCGAGGGCGCCAGCGTGATGGGGCCCCAGCGGTACTTGTCGAACGGCGCGTTGAGGGTGAGGTTGACGCCCACGTCCTCGCCCCGGTAGGCGGCAGCCGCCTCGCGGGCCCAGGGACAGGGGACCATGAGCGAGGCGCTGGTGCCGATGCCCGCCCGGAGGACGTCGTAGGAGCCCACGTTGGTGGCGTGCGCGCAGCCCAGGTTCTCGCAGGTGATGATGAGGAGCCGCGTGTCTGCGGGATGACCGAGCCGTTCGACCAGCGCACTCACGGCTCCGACCCTATCCGGCCCCTCAAGGTTCCTGCGAGGCGTTCCTGTTCGGGTCAACGCGGGAGTCCGGACGGGACGGCGCCGGCTCGCGGCTGGGCCCGGCCGGCCCGGTTGCCCGCGTGGTCTCAGCCCTCCAGTGGTTTGTCCGCTCCGCCGCAGGCCGCCCAGAGACCGAGGTTCTCGGCTCGGGCGGCCGCGGTGGCGGCGGCGAAGTGGGCCGCGTAGTCGTTGTTCGGCGGGATCGGCAACTCGACGGCGTAGCCCTCCCGGGCGAGCGCCATGTTCACGAACAGCCCGTCCGCGGAGCGGTGGATGTAGGCGAGCAGGCGGTCGTAGACGTCCCGGGTCTCGGCGCCGCCGGTGAGCAGCACCGCGGTGCCCGGGGGCAGCAGCACCGAGGTGAAGGCCGTGGCCTCGGCGCCGAAGCACTCGGCAGGGAGGCGGCCGCCGGGTTTCTCGGGGGTGTCGATTCCGATGAGGCGCACGTTCTCGCTGCGACCCCCGTCGAAGGTGGCGATGATCGTGTCGCCGTCGACGACCCGCTCGACCTGCGCCCGGACGGCGGCGGACGGCGCTGCGAAGAGCGACGTGGGGTGGCGCGACCTGATCGCCTCAGGGTCGATCCCGGCGAGGACGACGGCTGTGGCGCTCGGCGCCCCCGCGGTGTCGGCGATGTCGACCCCGGCGCCGCAGGCGACTCCGCCGCCACCCGCGATGCAGGCGAGCAGCGGCAGCACCCACAGAGGCCGCCGTCGCATGCGGTGTCTAGGCCGCGGGCCGGGCCGTGGCGTCGGGACGAGCGGAGGAGGCTGCGGCGCGCCGGCGTGCCCGGAGGATGGCTCGCGCCTCGGCGACGCCCTGACGCCCGATCTCGCGGGTCTCATCGTCCAGCACCCAGGCTGCCGCCGGCCTCGCGCCGTCGGCGGACGGCGGCCGAGCCGCCGATTCAGGGATGAGCATTGGCTGTGTTGTCATGATTCCATTCTGGTCAGGGGGTGTGACAGGGCCCCGCCAGGGGGCACACGGCGCTGCACACGCGTCCACGAGTGCAGGCGGAATCCACCCGCCACACCACAGCCGTCAGTCCGAGCACGACCGCCTCCCTCCTAAGTCTATGAAATCAATTGAAAACTAAGGTTATATATTATAAATACAATCTTACTGTATCGCAGTCGGACTCCCACCGACGAGACCTCGTCTGCGGAAGGATCAACCGTCGCCGGCCGTGACCTGTCGGCGGTCCGCTGAGGCGTCGGCGTCGAGAACGTCCTTCAGATCGTCGAGTCCCACCACCGGGACCCGGCGGACTGAGTCCATCGGTCCCTCCCCCGAGCGCGTGACGGTGAGGGTGCGCGTCGCCCGGGTCATGGCTACGTAGAGCAGGCGTCGTGTCTGCTCAAGTCGGTAGTCCTCATCGCTCTTGGGAACCCACACGTCGTTCGACGCGCCCACGATCACATGGCGGAACTCCAGGCCCTTGGACCAGTGCAGGGTGGCGACCCGAACCTTGCCGCGGGCCGTGACCCCTCTGTCTCGGAGCCTGTTGGCATCCACGGCATCGGGGACGGTCTCCAGCACGAGTTCTCGCAGCTCGCGCGATCCCGAGAGCACCACGACCTGTTCGGGCTCGGCGCCGTCCGCGAGCAGCTCTCGGACTCTCGCGGCAATCGCCTCGGCCTCCCCGCCGAGGTCGCCGCAGACGATCGACTGCGGCAATTCGCCCCGGCGGACCGCCGACTCCGGCACCACGAGCACGTCGAGTTGGTCCGACTGGGGGTCGCCTGTCCCCGCATCCTCGAGAGTCGGCAGGACGCCCAGAGCCCATTCGAGAATCTCGCGGGTGTTGCGATAGTTGGCAGCCAGAACGGTCGAGCGGCCCCGGGCGGTCATGCCAGGGGGGTTCCAGGCCATGCGGCGGCGGTAGACGTTCTGTGCGCTGTCCAGAGCCATCACGAAATGGTCGCGACCGTCGCGTATCACCGTCCAGGCGAGGTCCATCCCCGAGGGGCCGAGATCCTGCGCCTCGTCCACGAGCACCATGTCGTAACGCTCGGGATCGGCCAGGGTGCCGACGGCGTCCTGCGCCTCGCGGCGCCATCTCTCGTAGTCATCGTCGGTGGCGCGACGCCCGTCGTGGTCGCGCGGCAGCCCCGCAGCCTTGAGCAGACGCGATGCGAGAGTGTCCACGGTCATCGCCTCGACGTTCGGAACGGCGCCGACCTCGTAGTCGAGGGCGTTGGCCAGCGCCCGGTTGTAACAGAGCAGCAGGATGCGCCACTGCGGAAGGAGCGTGGCGAAGTGCTTGGCCCGGTGCGTGAGGACGAGGGTCTTGCCGCTGCCCGCCACGCCGCGGATCAGCCGGTAGCCGCCACCGAGATGCTCGGCGAGCCGTTCCTGCCGGCGGTCGAGCGCACGCACGGTCTCCTCGTCGTCGGGCGGGCGGAACATGAGCCGTTGCTCGTCACCGATGCGGATAGAGGGCTTGACGGTGACACGGGCCTCGGTCTCCTGCGCCGCGTTGAGCGGCAGGCTCCGGCCGCCGATGAGACTCTGCAAGGCCGGGCGCAGCGCGCCGGGGGCGAAGTCCTCCCCGCTCAGGACGCGGCCGGCTGTGCCCGTCGGCAACTCGGCGCGGGGCACGTCGGGCAGGGCCTCAACACACACGACGGGCAGATCACGGATCGGGCCGGCATTCAGTCCCTTGCGCAGTTCCCGGGCGCGCCGGCTGATCTCCACCTGCAAGGTGCTGCCGGCGATCCGGCGGGCCGCGAGGCGCCTGCGGCGCGATGGCGCGGGCGCCTCGACGACGGCGATGCCTGCTTCGGGGTCCAGCACCACGAGGTACGGCTCGGTGGTGCTCCGGGTCGCCCCGCTGTCCGTCGCGTCGAACTCCCGTCGCAACGCGTCTCCCTCGCCGTCGCCCGTTCGTTCGAGCCAGACCGTGACCTCGTCGGCTACAAGGTCTCTGAAGGCTCTCGCCACCTGTTGTAAACGGTCTGGCAGGTCGTTGCGGCTGGGTATGTTCTCAGGCTGCAGATAGGCCATGCGGCGCCCCCGCTTCTCGAGACCCGCGAACGGTAGTGGACGCTCGGCGAAGCCGTCTTCCGGGCTGCGAACGCCCCGCGAGCCGGCGCACCGGCCGGGGACCGGATGCCTCTCAGCGGTCGCCCAGGAACTCCCGCCCCGCATCGGTGATCCAGAGCGTCTCGTAGGAAGCGTCCTCGTACTCGCCTCGGGCCGAGTCAACGAGACCCTCGTCGATGAGCCCGTCGATGATCTCGTCGAGACCCTTGCGGCCGATGAACGCCAAGCCTCCGAACGCGGGATGATTCGCAAGCCGGTCCGGTAGGGCGTGAGGCCCCGCGCCGTCACCCAGGAGAGTGCGCGCAAGGTTCCGACGTGAATAGTGCAGCGTGCCGCGGCTCGTGTCGGCGACGAGTCGAAGCACGATCGTGCGCGCCGGAAGCGATTTGAGCAGGTCCTCACGGCCGAGATGGCTGCCGTCCCAGGGGCGGGGCAGGCCGGTGCAGCCGTCGCAGGCGCCGCAGCGCTCGGGGTCGTCCCATCGCATGTGGCCGTCGGCGCCCAGGTACTCCAACAGGGCGCGCCGGCGGCAACGGGGGGAGCCGGCGGGCCCGCGGGCGCTGGTCGACTCGCCGCCGTCGACGGCCGGCAACGCCGGGAGGGCGGCGAACCGCTTGGCCTCCTCCGACTTGGATTCGACCTCCGCGCGGCGCTGCTCGGCCATCCGCGCTACCGCGTCCCAGTCGGGTTCGTGTCGGGGAGGCCGTTCCAGCACCCAGGCGTGCCGGTGCACCGAGAAGCCGAGCACGTCGCGGTGGTTCAGATCGAACAGATCGGCGGCCACGTCGGGCGCGGGGCGTTCCAGTTCCCGCGCCCAGGTCTCGGCCCGGTATTCGTCGGTGTCGCCGCGGCGGAGCAACTCGATGAACTGCCGGGCTCGAGCCGCAAGCCCGGGATGGGTCTCGTCCAAGGCTCCGATGTGTGCTGCGGTGTCGCCGGTGACCGTCACCCGGCCCCGCCACGGAGAATTGGTGTGACGTTCGAGCGCTCCGACCTCCTGGAGGTAGTGCACCGCAAGAGCCACGTCCACCGATTCACGGTCGGTCTCGTCGTCGCCACCGGCCAACTCCTCGGGGTCGTACGGTCCTCGCCCGGGGTGGATCCGGTTCCAGACCTCCCGCACCCTCGTCACATCGGGTGCCGAACCGATGATGATCCGCCGGTGGATCGAGCAGTCACGCGAGGTCTTCAGCAGCACGGCGGTTCCCGTCGCCGGCCCCGTTCCGTCGCGGGCCCCGCGTGCGGCCCGGCCGGTCTCCTGGATGTACTCCTCAATGGTGGCGGGCATCTCGAGATGAACGACGAGTTCGATGTCGGGCTTGTCGATCCCCATCCCGAAGGCCTTGGTGGCGACGACCACGTCCAACTCGCCGTGCCGGAAGGCGTCCTCTAGGTGTTGGCGCGCCGGCTGTTCCATGCCGCCGTGATAGGCGCTCGCGGCATGGCCGGCGGCCCGAAGGAGCCCGGCGACGTGCGAGGCCGCTCGGTGCGTCGGCGCGTAGACGATCGCCGCCCGTCCCCGGTTCGCCTCAACGATCTGCGCCACCCGCAGGTCGCGGTCACGAGGGTCGACACAGCGCTCGACGTAGTAGCGGATCTCGGGGCGGTCGGGAGAGACGGCGACGGGTTCCCCGCAAGCCGGATCCAGCCGGAGTGCCCTCTGGATGTCGCTTCGCACCCGCGGCGTGGCGGTGGCGGTGACCGCCAGGATCGGGGGGCGCCTGCCTCTCAGCCGCCGTAGTGCCTCGGGAATGGCTGCGTACTCGGGGCGGAAGGTGTGGCCCCACTGCGAGATGCAGTGCGCTTCGTCCACGGCGATCCGGGCCACTCCGATCCGTGACAGCCGCTCGACGAACTCCTGGGACCAGAGCCGCTCGGGGCTCACGTACAGCAGTTTGTAGCGGCCCTGTTCGGCGCCCCGCAGCACGTCGCGCCACTCGGCCTGGCCGACGCCGCTATGGATGGCCGCCACCGCGGTCACGCCCCGTGCGCGGAGGTTCTCGACCTGGTCGTTCATCAGCGCGGTGAGGGGGGCGACCACCAGCGTCACACCCGGCGACAGCAGCGCGGGTATCTGGAAGGTGATCGACTTGCCGGAGCCGGTCGGCAGAACCGCCAGCACGTCGGTGCCGCGGAGGAAGCGCTGCATCGTCTCCCGCTGCCCCGGGCGCCACCGTTCGAAGCCGAAGCGCTCCCGCACTCGCTCGAGGCGGTCCTCGATGACGGAGTCATCCGCCAGGTCGGCGGGAGTCACCTCCAGCCCGGCCAGATCGCTCCACGGATCGGCGCTCGGCACCTCCGCCAGCCACCGGCGGACCTCGTCGTCGTAGGACACGTCGCCGAGGTGGGCGGCAATCTGCTCGTAGGCGTCCTCGGGGCGCCTCGCCCTGGCCCGGCGCGGCGGGCCAGGCAGGGAGCCCAGCATCCGGTCGCGGTACGGCACTGCCCGGCACAGCCGGTTGTCGAGCACCACCGTGACCCCGCGGTCGGTCTCGGTGCGGATGAGGCGGCCGACCCCCTGGGCGAACCGGAGCGCCGCCCGCGGCACCAGGTAGTCGGCGAAGGGGTCCTTGCCGCGGCGCTCCATCGCATCCATGCGGGCGCCAACGATCGGATCGGCGGGGGAGTCGAACGGGATCTTCTCGATGATGAGCAGGCTGAGAGCATCGCCGGGCACGTCCACACCTTCCCAGAACGAGCGCAGGGCCAGAAGGCTGGTGGTCCGCTCGGCCCGCATCCGTTCCACGAGGGCCGCCGGGGAGTCGTCACCCTGGACCAGCAGCGGGATGCCGCGGCCGTCGAGGACGCGGCGGGCGTGGTCGCGCACGAACTGCATCCTGGCCTTCGCTGTCATGAGTACCAGACCGCGGCCGCGGGTGAGAGTGAGCAGGCGGGGGATCTCCGCGGCGGCTGAGTGCTTGAACTCATCCATCACCCTGGCCCGCGGCGCCGGAAGGTAGTCGGCCAGAAGCACGAGGTGGTTCTCGCCGATCCAGGGGAACGGGCTGCCGAGCGCCTCGGTCTCCACCGACTCGAGGCCCAGGGTCTGGATGACATGGCCGAAGCCGTCACCGACGCGCAGCGTCGCTGACGTGAGCACGGCGGCGTCGAGCGACTCCCAGACGGCGCGCAGCCGGCCGTCCACGCCGATCGGCGCCCGGCGCAGCACCCACTGCCAGCCGTCGGGCGTGTGGTCGATGTCGCCGATTGCGATCCAGCGCTCGGGATCCTCGACCCAGAGCACCTTGTCCACGATTTCCGCCAGATCGCGGGCACGGCGCCCCAGGTGGCGCATCTCGTCCTCCCTGCGGCGGCGACGGTACGGTGGATTCAAGTCGGCGGGCAGGTTCACGAGGTTCAGAACGTCCCGCACGCCCCGCAGCGCCTGTCTCAGTTCGCCACCGGTTCGGATGGGGTAGCTATAGTCGGCATGGCCGGTGTCTATGTGGGGCCTGATTCCGTACGAGGTCGCGTACCGGTGATCTCGGCTTGTCCCCGTGCGGATGCGGACGTACTCCACGAACGCCTCCCCGAAGGTGGCGACCTTCGCCCTCAGGTCGTCGGCGGCGTCGCGGAGCGCCTTTAGTTGCTCCGAACGCAGCGACCACCCCGTGGCGCCGGCGAGGCGGTGCACGGTGTCGCGGCGAGTCCCGGGGTTCCAGAGAGCGTCGGCCAGCGCCAGCAGGCCCTCCCGGTCCGCCTCTTCTGTCAGAGCACCCGTGGCCGCGTCCTCCAGGTTGTGTGCCTCGTCGAGGATCAGACGCTTCGATCTGTCGAGCCACTCCTGCCAGGTGACCAACAGGGCGTGGTTCAGGACGCCGACGTGCGCGCGGCGCAGGCCGTCGCGCGCCCTGCGGTGGAAGTCGCGGTCGTCGAGAGGTGTGAGTGCCGGACCGGGTGATGCCTCCGCCCGCAGCAGCAACCTGAGCCTGCGAATCTCGGCGCGCCTCGTCTCCAGCGCGCCGGTGCGCAGATCGTCCCAGTCACCGGTCGGAGTCCGGGCGGCCCAGCCGCAGATGATCGCCAGCGCGAGACCATAGGAATCGTCGCCGTGCTGCCGGGCGGTCTCGAGTCCGCTGCTCTCGGGCTCGGCGGATGCGCCCGACCCAGCAGCGCCACCGCCGGTTCCGGCCCGACGTTCGGTGGACTGACTCGCTGCCACGAGTGCGTCGAGTTCGCCCGCCAGCGCCTCCAGGCTCACGTAGTTGGCGGCCCCCTTCACCAGGACCGCCTCGAACGGGTCGAGTTCGTCGGCCAGTTCCTCGAGCGTGGCCATGATCTGGTCCTGCAGGACCTTCGAGTGCGGGGCGATGATCACGGTCTCGCCGCTGGCGCGGGCGTACTCGATGGCGGGCGCCAGGTAGGCGAGGGTCTTGCCGGTGCCGGTGGGCGCCTCGATCAGGCGGCGGCCACCGGCCGCCAGCGTGGCGGCCACTGACGTCGCCATATCGATCTGCTGGGTGCGGGGACGCCGGGCGCGTCCCATCAGCGCACCCCCGTCGCCGAACATGGCGCCGACTGCGACCGGATCGAAGACGCCGGTGGGCTCGGCCCGCCTCGGCGGCGCTGCGAGGGGGACCACCCGCTCCAGCGGTGGCGGGGGATCGCTCTCGGAACTCAGGTGGCCGGCCCACGGATGGCCGGTCGTCACCAGTACCCAGCGCTGCAGACGGCGCGCGGGCTCGTCGGCGTCCAGCATCTCCAACAACCCGATCAGCACCCGGTGCAGGAGGCGGGCGTCGTCGAGGGCTCGATGCAGCGGACGGGGCTCCTCGTCGAGCAGGAACCCGGCCAACTCGTCGAGGCTGCGGCCCTGCGGCGGCCTGCGGCCGTCGATGTCGACGGTGGCGTCGCGGCGGGCGCGGGGGAACACCAGATGTGCCAATTCCAGGCTGTCGAGGCGGGCCGCGCCAGGAGGGTGCACGCCGGTCTGGTCCGCGGCGGCGTCGAGCAACCGGAAGTCGTAGCCGAAGCCGTTGTGGGCGATCAGGGGGCGTCCGGCAACGAAGCGGTAGAAGTCTGCCAGAGCCGCGTGCAGTGCCGGTGCTCCGGCGATGTCGGTGTCGCTGAGGCCGGTCAACTCCCGGGAGACCTGTCGCAGCTGTCGAGTGGGTTGGACGAGAGTCTCGAAGTGCCCGATCTCGTTGCCGCCCTCCACGGCCACGGCGCCGATCTCGATGATCTCGTGCGCCGGCGGATCGGACCGGTCGGCGTTGGCCTCGAGGTCGAAGACCACGTACCCGGAGGTCACCCCATCGCCCATGCCACCGGGAATATAGGTCACCACCGGAGTTGCGCCGGCGGCATCGGCGTCGCCCGCCGGGATCGTAGGTCCGGAGTGCACCGGGAGCGGTGGTGAGGCACCGGCTGGTCGAGCGTACCGGTGGGCTGTTCCTGTCTTGCGTGCGCTCTCGATCCGCGTGGACGTGTCACCTGGCCTCGAATCAGCGCGTTCTGTGTCCGGGAGCGGGCAGCGCCTGGATCCTCGCCGTCACTCCGTCAGTTGGTATGGCAGATGGCTGACATTTGGTATCGCAGCTGTCCGGCAGACGGTATTGTTCGTCGCCCTCCTGGGGCCGTGATCGCCTAACCGCCTCGGCAGGCTCGCAGCTGGCACCGACCGCAGGACCGATGATCGAGTGTCCGGCTATCAATGATCATTTTTGATCTATTTTAATCCAATATAGATATTTGACATTGATAGGAACACGTCCTATGGTCGGTAGTACCGCGGCTGGGTTACCTGGGGCTCGTGGTTGCAGCAGTGCGGACGTATCCGAATCCGGGCGTTGAGCCGATCTCAGACGGGCCCGGCATGGCCGGCGAAGGGAAGGAACCGACCGTGGGCGAAACGCACGTGGAAGTGATCATCCGCAACCCCGCTGAGCGGCATCGGTGCTGGCAGGGAAGCTTCCTGGTGGACACGGGCGCCACCGACAGTCAGGTTCCGCGGCGGCATCTGGAGGCTATCGGACTCCGGCCGCTGGACAGTTGCGACTACATCCTGGCAGATGGTCGGCAATTCAGCGCGGAGGTCGCCGCCGCCGAGTTCGAGTTCATGGGCAGGATCCTCGGGAGCACCGTCATATTCGGAGAGGACGACGCCGAGCCGCTGCTGGGGCTCACGGCTCTGGAGTCGGGCGGCTACGCGGTCGACCCTGTGGACGGCAAACTCAAGCGCCGCCGGTTGCGTCTGTAGCGAGCGCCCCCGCGCGGGCTGATGTCACACCCCCCTGCCAGAGTGTTGGCATGAGTGAGAGACACGTTTGGAGGTTCGCCGAGGCGGGGCGCCGCCTGGCTGCGGCGGCCACCGTGATGGAGCTGCGGGTTCCGGCGTTCCGCACGCCGCCCCGCGTCGCCGGGCCGGATCGCACGATCCGCCGCGGCGCCGACGGATCGATGCTGGTGTCGGTGCGCAGCCGTGGCCGTCCGTGGCCTGCCGTGCTGGCCGACATGATCGAGGGTGTGGTGGTAGCCAACGGGCTCGACCCGGCCGAGGCGGCTCGGGCGCGAAACGAGCTGTGGCGCGCAACCCAGGGCATTGACGCGGCGGAGACGGCGCCGGCGGAGAGTCTCGAGCTGCCGCTGTCGGAGAACGCCGAGGTTCCACGAGCCGCCTAGCGGGCCTGGGCCGGTCCGCGGACCGTCGTATCCGCTCGCGGTGGGACCGATCCCGACCTCCGCGGCTTCCTCCGCCGCCGCTGATCCGGCGAGAGTGCAATCTCCGCCACTCGCCTCTCCGCGTTCTACACTCGCAAGCCTCTATCCTGATCGAATGGCCAACGGTCAGCGCCCTTGTTCGAGAGTTCGTTCGCGTGCTGTGTTGAGGCCCGACCCGACAGCGATCTGCATGAGAGGATTCCGATCATGATCATCCGACCTGCTACTGTCCCCCCCCCCCCCGAGGAACTGGGGGTTCTGCCATGAGGCACTCAACACGGCGGCTGCCGCTGTTCGGACTCGCGGTTGCGCTGGCGGTGCTGGCCGCGCTGCTAGTGGTCCCACCGATACCTGAAGCCGACGCACAGAGCAACATCACCGTCCAGTTCAGCGGAGGCGGAACCGGTACATCGGGTCAAGTCGGCTACAACGCACGCGAGGGCGACTCGGCGCGCGTCAAGCTGACCTTCAGCCCAGCGACCACGTCGCAGACGATGTTCACCATCAACACCAACGCGGGCACGGCCACCGCTGCTGCCGATTTCATCGACGGCCCTCACACCTGCACGGTTCCCTCGGGCCGAACCACCCATGTTTGCAACATACCCGTCGTAGCCGACAACCAGATCGAGGACTACGAGGACTTCACTGTCACACTGGCATCGCCGCCGCCGGGTTTCACGCTGGGCTCGGCGTCCACCGCAAACGTCCAGATCGTGAACGTCAGCGTCGTCCCGGACAACTGGAGCCTCAAGCCCAGCGGCATGAACCCCGGCGACCAGTTCCGACTGCTGTTCAAGAGCGGAAACGAGCGCAACGGATCCCCCACCGCCATCGCTGACTACGACACTTGGCTGCGCAATCGCCCCGCCGCGCACCCGTGGCACGCCGATGCCCAGCCGTACCGCGACACTTTCCGTACTGTGGGCAGCACACAAGCAGTCAATGCCGCCTGGCACACCGCGACGGGCATCATGGTTAGCGGCCAGCCCAGCCACACGCCGTTCTCGCATGCCGTCCACTGGCTCAACGGCCCCAAGATCGCCGATGACTACAACGACTTCTGGGACGGCTCCTGGGACACCAACACCAGTGCCGATCAGCGCCACGCCGACGGTCTGGCCGCCACCAATACTCGCGGGCCCAATACCGGCACCCGAACCGGCGCGACCCACGCGACGGCGGGCGTCAAAGTCAACAACCATTGGCTGGGAGCAAACTACGTCCGCTGGGGCAAGGGCGGCGGAGACCCGACCGGGAACCCGATCAACGCCGGCGGCAGCAGCAACATCGCCAAGGGCAACAACACCGTCTACATCGCCATGTCCGGCATCTTCGAGGTGGAGAGCGGCGACGCCGCCAATCCCACCATCAGCGTCGCGGCCACCCAGCCGAAGGTCACCGAGGGCGACACGATCCGATTCACCGTGATGTCCCAGCCGCCTCCGACGACGCAGAAGTCAGTCAGCATCACAGTGGACGAGACCACCAGCGGGGGCCGCAACTTCGTCCCCGCCTCCGACCGCGGCGACCGCACCGTCATCGTCCCGGCCAACACCGCCACTGTCATCTTCACGGTCCGCACGGAGGACAACGACCTCGGCGAGCGCGACGGCGGGGTGACGGTCACCGTGAACGACGGCACCGGCTACGACCCCGACTACACCCAAGACACGGCCTCGACGGTGATCGAGAGCGAAGAGGAGTTCAACGAGCTGTCGGCCGGCGTGAGGTTGGGCAACGGCAACGCCGGGCCTGCCCAGACCGGCGCCAACGTGGACTTCACCTTCTCGCTCCCTGAGCCGTTGGCAGAGCGAGGGCTGCACGGGATCCGGACGGAGCTGGCCTGGGGCGGCGACGTGCTCAGCCCGCGCTCGGACCACCGCCCGACGACGTGGGACCGCGACAAGGTGAATCCCCGATGGAAGCCGGACAATAGCGTCAAGGTGAGTAGACACGGCGTCTACGTGCGCCCCTGGCTGGAGAATTCCATCTTGGCCGGCGAGCAGAGCTTCGACCTTCGCGTCCATGTCAAGAACAGCGAAGAGGCCGGCGGCGCGGTCGGCGACGGCTGGATCGCCATGCGGTCGGTTGCCGGCAGCAACATCGCTCCGCATCCGACTGCGGGTTGGGCCTGTATGCCGGTGGGTGGCGGTGCGTGTCCGTCGGCGTGGCCGGGTGTGCCTGTCGTCACTGTTGTTGCTTTGGACAACGGCTCGGTCATGTCGGGGGAGGACGCCCGTTTCCGGGTTTCGGTCAGTCCGGCGCCGGGGGCGGGTGAGACGCGGCGTGTGTATCTGAAGACTTGGGAGGTCTTCATCGAGGGGGTCGACCCGCCTTGTGCGAGATTCGGCGATTTCGCGATCCCCGTGGGCAGACCAAACAGCAGATACCTGGATTGGGATCCTTACAAGCACTGCGATCCCCCGCCTCGCAACAAGGCTCGGAAGGTGCAGTTCACGGCCTATACCCATGTGGATGTGGGTTCGGGCGGGTCTGCGGTCTTCACGACGCCCACCAAGGTCTTCCGGGCCGACCCTCGCAACATCACGGGCCGTGATTACTGGGCGGAGGTCCAGGACGACGTCGCCTACAGTGTCGGCGGCGGCGCCGGGGCTGAGGTGGAGACGACCGTCTTCGACCCGGCGGCAGCGGCGTGCTGGTACGGCCACTCCCACCGTACGGCGCGGCTGATCACCGTCGATGGAGAGCAGGTGTACGCTCCGGCGGGCATGGGCATCAGCGACTGCCTGACGAAGGGCGAGCTTGAGCAACAGAGTTTCGGTTTCAAGGTCTGGACCAGCTGCAAGGTGGACTATGGCCACAGCCATCACCCGTACTCGGACAGCCGGGGCGGTGCCCACTCGCATCACAACCACAGCCCGTATCTCCTGCGGGGTGACGGCACGTGCGCCAATCCGCAGATGCAAACCCGGGGACAGAATTCGGAGGACCAGCGGCAGGACGACGACCCCTTCCCCGACCCGGGAGCTGTCGGCTTCTCGGACGTGACCGCCGGCAGCATGACGCTGTCGTGGTCGCAGCGGGACGTTGACCACTACCTGGTGTACTGGGGCGAGAACGTCGAGAACAGCGACGTGCAGCACGCCCAGGTCGACGCGGGCACGCTCACGTACACCATCACCGGCTTGAAGGCCGACACCGAGTACGCGGTCATCGTCTATTCCCAGGACTACGACGAGGTGACACCGACTGCGTACCAGCGCACCGCCGCGGCGGCTGCGGCGTCGTGCGACCAGAGCACTGCGGGCGCGGCGATCGAGAGAGCGCGGGCGGCATTTGCGTGGCACATCAGCCACGGTTCGGACGCGCCGCTGTTCTGGCGCATCCTCAACACGCTCGGCGCGGACAACCTGCCCGCCAAGCCGTCGGGGGTCACCGCCGACACGATCTCCGCAGCCGACGTGCGTAGCTACAGCGCCGGCAGATCGTGGCCCGGCTGGACGCCCATCGTGGAAGCGCTCGAGGACTGCGAAGCCTCGACGGGCACCGACACCACCGACACCACCGACACAGTGGTGCCGCCGCCTCCGACGCCGGAGGTGAGCATCAGCGCCGGTTCGGGCATCATCGAGGGCGGCGTCGCGACGTTCACGATCAGCGCCGACCCATCGCCCTCGGCCGCCGTGGATGTCACCGTCTCGGTATCGGCCACTGGCGACTACGGCGTCACGGTCGGCCAGCGGACGGTCACAATCCCGACCTCTGGCAGCGCGACGCTGAGCGTGGCCACGTCGGACGACTCCGTCGACGAGTCGGACGGCTCAGTCACGGTCACCATCAACTCCGGTACGGGATACGACGTGTCGTCCGGCAACGGAGCGGCGACGGTCGCAGTCTCCGACGACGACGATCCGCCGCCTCCACCCAAGCCGGTGAACTCGACGCCGACGCTCTCGATCAGCGATGCGTCGGGCAGCGAAGGCGACACGATCACGTTCACGGTGACGTTGAGTCCGTCCAGCAGCCGATACGTGTGGGTCAACTACTACGCGCGTCCCGCGTACGGCGCAGCAACGTCCGCGAACTATGCCGACTTCGTCAGCGTCTACGGGACACTCACTTTCAATCCCGGCGAGACGTCGAAGACGATCGCGGTGAGCCTGACCGACGACAGTCACTCGGAGGGCGACGAGACGTTTGTCTTCTCCCTCTACGGCGCGGTCCAGGCGAAGCTAAGCGACAGGGAGGCGGTCGGCACGATCATCGACAACGACTGATCGAGCAGGCCGCGGTCGGCGGCCGCGGTGAGTGTCTTCGGCCGTGGTTGTACGCGGGCGTTCCCGAGACCGCTGGATGGAACGTTCGGAGTCGCTCTCCCGCGGGGATCAGCGGAGCGTCGTGCCCGCTTACGGTCGGACCGATCCCGAACTCCTCGACGCCGCCCGGCGGTAATGCCGTGCCGCGTGACGCCTTGCTCGGGCGATCTGTGCCACGTCGGGTTCGGGTCCGGTCGGCCGGGTAGTTTGAGAGCCGGCCCGGATGGCGGAACTGGCAGACGTAGAGGGCTTAAACCCCTCGGCTCGAAGGAGCGTGTGGGTTCAAATCCCACTCCGGGCACCGAGCACGGTTTCGCCCATGGGACGGCCGGCCAGTCGCATCTGATCGCACCGCCCGCCGCGCAGATGTGTGATAGCGGCATCCGATGCTGTGGTCGCACGGTAGTCGGGGTCGTTTTGTCGCAGACGCACGGCCTGATGGCGGTCCCGGCTGCGGAGCCGTGATCCGGGACTTGGGCTATGCGGCCCAGAGCGTTGATATGGGTGTGGCGACGATCCGGTCGTCGAGTTCGAAGGTGTCCGGGCCTGTGTGGAACACGATTCCGGCGACGAACGATTCCTCCATGGAGTCTCGCAGCCACATCAAGTGGCGGGCGTCGGATCGTCGCACTCCGGCAGCGGCCTTTATCTCGATGCCTACTAGGCGACCACGGCTCAGTTCGGCGATCAGGTCGATCTCGCGACGGTCGTTCTGATCGCGCAGGTGGGACAGCCGGTAACGCGTGCGGGCCACGGTGGCCTCGGCGCGCAGCTGCGCCGCGACGAAGGTGTCGATCACGGCGCCCAGGAGAGTGCCGCCGGCCAGCACGTCGTCGATGTCAATGCGGAGGATTCCGGCGAGCAGTCCGGAGTCGATCACGTACCGCTTAGGTGTTCGGCTCAAGCGTTTGAGACGATTCGTGGACCAGGCTGGCACTCTGTCAACCACTTGGAGATCCACCAGACGCCGTTCGTAGGCGAGTGCAGTTTTTCGGGTTATGCCCGTGGCGTCGTACAGGGTCTTGTCCTGAGGCGTTGCTGCGGAGTTGATCGCGAAGGCTGACAGGTAGCGTCGCATGCGTTCCGCGTCCGGAGTCGCTCCGTAGGCTCGGGCGTCTCTGAACGCGATCTGATCGGCATAGCTCTCGAGCCAGTCCCGGGCGGGCTCATCGCCCAACAGCAGCGCGGGTTCGGGGAAACCACCCCGGAGTGCCAACTCGAGGTAATCGCGTAGATCCGGAGCGGAGGTGTCGCCGCGCAGCGATTCCCCGGCCACGACTCGGTCTACGAACGGTCGGACGGTTCTCCGCATCCGCTCCGCAGCCGTCAGCGGGTACATGGGAATCATCACGACCCGGCCGGTTCCGGGCCAGAATTGGTCGGCCGTGTCGCTACGCGCCGAACCAGTGATCAGGAAGCGCCCTGGCCGGCGTTCGGTGTCCACGGCCCGCTTCACGGCACGCAACACGGTCGGCATGAGTTGCCACTCGTCCAAGAGGACAGGTTCGGCGCGGTCGCGCAGTGCGGCATCGGGGTCAGCTCGCAGAGCGGCCGTATCGGTGTCGGAATCCAACCGGACGACGGTCGCGGCATGGCGAGCGGCGGTTGTGGTCTTCCCGCAGGCGCGTGGCCCGACGAGCATGAGCGCCGGGAACTCGGTCAGATACCCCTCCAGCAGTACGTCCAGGATTCTGGGAAGGTATTCGGACACTCTCGCAGTCTAGCTGTTCGGAGGATGGATTCCTGCTTTAGCACAGATTCTGTTCCCGATTGCACACAGTATTTGTTCCCCATTTCACACGTACTTCGATAGCGGTTTCGCACAGCAATGGATTCGCACGGACGGTGCTCGCCGTCGGCGACCCATGCGCTCAGAGGACGGACAGGGCGGCGTTGCGGGCGTTGTGGACCCGGGTGGCGGCGTCGGCGACAGCCACGTTGACGGTCTCGCCGGTGGCGCGTTCGGTGAGTTCCACCTCGCCGCTGGCGAGCCCCCTGGGGCCGACGGTCACCCGGTAGGGGATGCCGACGAGTTCGATGTCGCTGAACTTCACGCCGGGGCGGGCGTCCCGGTCGTCGATGATCACTTCCACACCGGCGTCGCGCAGCTCGCCGTAGATGCGTTCGGCCACCTCGGTCACCGCTTCGTCGCGCCCGGAGATCGGGACGACGACCGCCTCGTACGGCGCAACCGACACCGGCCAGCACAGTCCCCGCTCATCGTGGTGCGTCTCGGCGACGGCGGCCACGGCTCGCCCGATGCCGATTCCGTAGCTGCCCATGGTCAGGGTCCGGGGGGCGCCCTCGGCGTCCATGACGGTGGTCTCGAACGCCTCGGCGTAGCGCCGCCCCAGCTTGAAGATGTGACCGGTCTCGATGCAGCGGAGCAACTCCAGCGGGCTCCTGCAGCGCGTGCAGGGCTCGCCGTCGCTCACTTGGCGCAGATCCAGCCACTCGCCCACGTCGATGTCGCGCTCGATGTCCACCCCGCGGAAGTGGAAGTCGTCGACGTTGGCGCCGGTGGTGAGGTTGCTGCGACCTGCCAGGGCGGCATCGGCGAGGATGGGAAGGTCGCTCACGCCGACGGCGCCGAGGCTGCCCGGAGAGGCGCCGAGGGCCGCGACGCACTCCGCGGCCCCCGCGGGGCGGGCGGTCGCCGCGCCGGTGTTGTCGAGCAGCTTCTGCTCGCTCAGCGCGTGGTCGCCGCGCAGCAGAACCAGCGTGATCTGCCCGTCCAGGACGTACACCATGGTCTTGATCTGGCGCTCCGGCGGCGCGCTCTCCTCGGCCGCCGCCAGGGCGGAGATCGTGCGGATGCCGGGCGTGGGGAATTGCTCCAGCTTTCCCCCCGGCGGGTCGTCGACGGGCGGCACCACGGCCACCGCCCGCTCCACGTTGGCGGCGTAGCCGCAGTTCCCGCAGCACACGATGTCGTCCTCGCCGGCGGCCGACGGCACCATGAACTCCACGCTGGCGCTGCCGCCCATGGCGCCCGAGGAGGCCTCCACGGCGATGGCCGGCAACCCCATGCGTTCGAAGATGCGGGTGTAGGCCCCGTGGTGCAGGTCGAAGGCATGGTCGAGGCCGTCGTCGTCGATGTCGAGGCTGTAGGAGTCCTTCATGGCGAACTCCCGGACGCGCAGCAGGCCGCTCTTGGGCCGCGGCTCGTCGCGGAACTTCCACTGGATCTGGTACCAGATCTGGGGCACCTCGCGGTACGAGTGGATCTCCCGTGCACAGAAGGCGATCACCTCCTCGTGCGTCATGCCCAGGGCGACCTCGGCACCCTTGCGGTCTTCGAGGCGGAACATCTCCTCGCCCATCGACGTCCAGCGCCCGCTCTGCTCCCAGACCCAGGCGGGGTGCATTGCCGGCAGCAGCATCTCCTGGCCGCCGATGGCATCCATCTCCTGCCGCACGATGTCGGCCACCTTGTCGTGCACCCGCAGGCCCAGCGGCAACAGGGAGTAGTGCCCGGAGTGCAACTGGCGGATGAAGCCGGCCCGCAGGAGCAGCCGGTGGCTCGCAACCTCGGCCTCCGCCGGCGCCTCGCGCAGCGTGGGAACGAACAGGTTGGACCAGCGCATGAGTTCCTCCTCGGGTGCCGCCCCAGCCTAGGGAGTACCCGCCCGTGAGGTTGGCTACGGGCGGCTGGTCGGTGGCTGTCCGCTCGGGGTCCGGGGGTGCCGTTTGCTCCTTCGCGCGGGCGCAAGGCGTCGCAAATCAGCCTCCCGACCCCCTCCCTCGGTTCGCGGCCCGAGGGAGGGAGGGTTCGGGTGACGAGGTGGATTCGGTCGTCAGTCCATCCCACTCGCCGCCTAATGGGAGCCTCTGACAGACCGTGCTTGCAGGGTTCGTATGCGGGAGGACTTCGGGTGGTTGTCCGTGGTGTGGGGGCTCTCGGCTTCGAGGGTGTCACGGTACAATGCCCGCGAGCCGGGAGACCGGTCCGGTCGCTGCTGAGGCAACGGGGGGTCTGCGATGGCACAGACGGCGCGAGAGGCTCTGGAGGTGGCGCGCCGGCACTTGGAGAAGGTCGATGACGCGTGGTGGGAGCCGGACTGGGCGGACTTGGCCTTGTATGGGTTCTATTGTCTGGAGGCGTGCGTCGTAGCGGCCGCGCTGCACTTGGGGCTGCCGCCGACAAAGAGGACCCACCCCGCGAAAGTCGAACAGGCCCGCCAGCTCACCGCGGCGCACAGCCTCCCAGACATCAATGATCTTCTGGTCGAGTTGAACGACAGGCGCAAGTTCGAAGCCTACGGCGATATCGAGTTGCCCGAGGACGAAGATCGCGACGCCGAGGACGTGGCCGCTGAGATCCGGGCCTACTTTGAGGCCGTCGAGGCGGTTCTGGGGTCGTGAACGGCCAGGCCACGACAGAGCGCCCCCATGTGGCGCTAGCCCGTTGGGAGGCCGCCGTGTGCTCGTGGCCCGACAACGAAGCGCGTGACTGGGCCCGCGACCTGATGCAGGCTGCGCGCCACAACGGCACCGTCAACGCCGTGGTAGCCACGGGATCGGCGGTGCGGGACGTGGATCGCAGCGACGACCTGGATCTCGTGCTGTTCTACCGTGCGGTGAGGCCATCGTTACCCAGGCCGCCGATCTCGGTCGATCTGCGCTGCTATGACATGGCTGACGTGGCCGCCCGCCTGACCGCCGGTCACAGCTACGTGTCGTGGGCGGTGCGCTTCGGGCGAGTCCTGTTTGAGCGGGACCAGTGGTGGAGCAAGTTGCGGACCGAATGGAACGACCGGCTGCTGTTGCCGTCAGCCGCGGAGGCCATCGAACGGGCGCAGCGCGCCGAGCGCCAGCGTGACGGGCTCGCGGCCGCGGGCGACGACGACGCGGCAGCCGAATTGCAACTCGCGGCGCTGACTCACCGCGCCCGTGCGGCGCTGACCCGCTCGGGTGTCTTCCCGCAGTCGCGCCCGGAGCTCGCAGCCCAGCTGCGTCGAATCGGCGAGGACGCGCTAGCTGAGCGCCTCGGTGAGGCCCTCACCCGCAGAAGCCTGTTGTCGTAACCGCAAGCCGGGCCGCAGCAGGAGGCGATGGCTGGCCACCTCTGGCTCCGCCGGTGCCTCGCGCAGCGTGGGAACGAATAGGTTGGACCAGCGCATGGAAGCCTCTTCGGGTGGCGCCCCGGCCTAGAAGTGCGCAACTCGCGGCCTCTCAAAATGCGGGCCCTTGCAGCGCCGACAAGCCGGTGCGGCCAGCCACCGCCAGCCACCTGGGTGGCCGGCGGCACCACCACCGGCCGGGAGAGACCCGAGAGAATCGGGCTGGCTGCGGCCGGAGCACGCGGAACGCTACCACTGCGGGCGGGAGGCGAGTGGCGAGCACCGGGTGGCTGGTGACGCCCGGGTGCCGGGACTGATTGCCGGCCTCTGCCCGGATGACGGTGCGGCGTAGGTCGTCCTCGACGTGCGGGTTGCCGTCAGTCCATGGAGCGCACGGCGGCGACGATGTCGGCGGCTGTGGGGAGCCAGGCGTCCTCGAGTGGCGGGCTGAAGGGGACGGGGGAGTTGGCTGCGGTCACTCGGGCGACGGGCCCGCTGAGCGCGGCGAAGCAGTTCTCGGTGATCACGGCGGCGATCTCGGCGGCGAGGCCGCCGCGGCTCGGGCTCTCCTCGACGACCACCGCCCGGCCGGTGCACGCCACCGAGGCGCAGATCGTCTCGGCGTCGAGCGGGGCGATGGTGCGCACGTCGATCACCTCCGCGGAGATGCCCTCGGTTGCTAGCTCTTCCGCGGCGGCGAGCGCCCGCAGGGTGCACTCGCCGACGGCCACCAGAGTCACATCGTCGCCGGGCCGGACGCAGGCGGCGCGCTCGAGGGCGATCTCGTAGGGGTCGGTGGCGACGAACCCTTGTGTCCGGTACAGGCCCATGTGCTCGAGGAAGATCACCGGGTTGTCGTCGCGGATCGCCCGCAGCAGGAGCCCCTTGACGTCGGCGGGCGTGGACGGCACCACCACCTTCAGTCCCGGTACGCCCGCGAATACCTGGTACAGCGTGTCGGAGTGCTGGCCCGCCGCCCGCAGGCCGGCCCCGACGGCCATGCGCAGCACCAGCGGCACGGTGGCCTGGCCGCCGAACATGTAGCGCATCTTGGCGGCCTGATTGAAGACCTGGTCGAAGCAGTACGGCATGAAGCTGGCCCACATCACGTCCACGACGGGACGCAGGCCGGCGAGCGCCGCGCCGGTGGCGGCGCCGACGAAACCCGCCTCGGAGATCGGCGTGTCCCGCACCCGGTCGGCCCCGTAGATCCCCAGCAGACCCCGGGTGGCGCCGAAGGTGCCGCCCATGGCCCCCTCGTGCCGGCCGCCGAGGCCCGCGCCCCCGGCGATGTCCTCGCCGAGGACGATCACCGAGTCGTCGGCCTCCATGGCCTGGTCCAGCGCCTCGTTCACCGCCTCCAGGAACGTGATCTCCCGCTCCGCCGGCGGTGCTGCATCGGGCGGTGGCGGGCCGGGCGGATCGGGGGCGTAGACGTCGCGCTCCACGGTGGCGGAATCGGGCCAGGCGCCCTGCGGGCCGGTCTCGAAGGCGGTGTCGATCTCGGCCGCCACGGCGTCGCGATACGGGGCCACGTCGGCGCCGAGCCGCTCCGCGAGCAGCGCCACCGGGTCGCGCCCGCGCGCCTCCTGGCGCTCGTCGCGGGGCCGGTACTGCTGGTGGTCACCGATGTAATGGCCGCGTATGCGGGCGACCTTGACCTCCAGAAGGGTGGGCCCCTCCCCGGCGCGGGCGCGGCGCACGGCCTCGCCGGCTGCGCGGTGCACCGCCTCGTAGTCCTCCCCGGCGACGGTCACGCCGGGAATCCCGTAGGCCGCGGCGCGGGCGGATATGTCGGCGACGCTGGTGGAATACGTCACCGGCGTGGACTCGGCCCAGCCGTTGTTCTCGCAGACGAACACCACGGGCAGGCGCCAGATGGCGGCCAGGTTCAACGACTCGTGGAAGATGCCCTGGTTGGCGGCCCCGTCGCCGAAGAACGCCACCGCCACCCGGCCGTCGCCGAGCACGTCCGCTGCGAGGGCCGCCCCGTTGGCCAGGGAGATCCCGCCGCCCACGATGGCGTTGGCGCCGAGCATCCCCCGGCTGAAGTCGGCGATGTGCATCGAGCCGCCGCGCCCGGCGCACAGCCCGGACTCGCGCCCGTACAGCTCGGCCACCATGCCGTCGAGGTCGCAGCCCTTGGCGATGCAGTGCCCGTGGCCGCGGTGCGTGCTGGTGATCAGGTCGGCGTCGGTGAGGTGGGCGCACACCCCGGCGGCGATCGCCTCGGCGCCGTGGTAGGTGTGGACGAAACCGGGCATCTCGCCGCGGGCGAACTCCCGCTGCACCCGGTCCTCGAAGCTGCGGATGCGCACCATCATCGCCAGGCCGGCGAGCAGCGCTTCCCGCTCGGGAGTCACCGGCGGGTCCGCCGCAGCCCCGCCGGGGGCTTCGGCGCTGGCAGGGGTCGTGCCGGCTTCGGTCATGAGCCGAACAGCGCCGCGCACTCCTCGGGAGTCTCGGCGATGACCCCGATGCGAGTGCCGATCGGCGCCTCGAGGCCGCCCTCGGCCTCGCGGTGGAGCCGGCCGTCCACATCGGACTCGATCTCCATCTCGATCTTCTCCGATTCCATCAGGAACAGCGGATCGCCGGCGAACACCTCGCCGCCCTCGTCCACGAGCCACTCGACGAGCGTGACGTCGCCCTCGTAGATCCCCGTCTTGGGGAGGACCACCTCGAACACGGTTCAGGCTGCGGACCCGGCGGCCATCAGGCGCCGTCGGTGTGGGGGACGTAGCCCTCGAGCGGCTGGACGAGGATCCCGCCGTCGACGGGCAGCAGCACGCCGGTCACGAAGGCGGCCATGTCCGAGGCCAGGAACACCACGGCCCGCGCCACGTCGTCCACGTCGCACAGCCTCCCCAGCGGCGTCCGGTCCACGATCCCTTCCCATTGGGCCTCCACGTCGATACCGGTCGCCTCGCCGCCTGTCACCAGTTCAACAGCGCCCTCGGTCATGGCCGCACCGGGGCACACGGCGTTCACCCGTACGCCGGTCGGAGCCGCCTCCACGGCCAGGGAGCGGGTCATGCCGGCGATGGCGTGCTTGGACGTCGTGTAGTGAGTCAGCCCCTCCGCCGAGGTCGAGTAGGCGTCCACCGAGGCCACGCTGACGATCGCCCCTCGCCCGGCGGCGCGCATCTGCCGGAGGGCGGCCTGGGCGCACAGGTAGGCGCCCCGCACGTTGATGGTGAGGATCCGGTCGAACTCGGCGATCGGCATCTCGTGGGCGAGGTGGTTCGAGAACACGCCGGCGTTGTTCACGAGGATGTCCACCGGCCCGTGTTCCGAAAGCCAGCCGGCGAAGGCCGCCGACACGGCCTCCTCGTCGGTCACGTCGAGGCGCTGGGCGATGCAGCGGGCGCCTGTGCGGTCGGCGATCCGTGTGGCCGTGGCTGCGGCGTCGTCGAGCCGTACGTCGGCGATGACCACCGTGGCCCCGGCTTCGGCGAGACGGTTGGCGATGGCGGCGCCGAACCCGCGGGCGGCGCCGGTGACGACGGCGAGCCGGCCCGTGAGGTCTGCGAGAGTCGCCAGGGAGGGATGATCGAAGGTCATGGCTCGTGGCGGCAGCCGCCAGGACGATCTGTCGAGTGCGCTCGGTTACCCGGAGGCGCCGCGTGCTCGGTGTGAGTCCTGTGGTCGGGCATCGGGCCGGAGTGTGGGGCGGCGGTGTCGTTCTGGAGACCGCGGTTCGGCCGGCGCATCAATCCAGCGCCGCTGCGGCGGCCCGCGTGTGCAGGTGATGCGTGTACTGGCGGGCCTGCTCGAAGCGCTGGCGGGTCTGGGAGCCGCGCCCGGACGGCACCGCCCTCCGGCCGCCCTTGATGATCGAGACCAGCCGGGATCGATCGCCAAGGATGCGGACGTCGGTGTCCGGATTCCCATCCACGACCAGCAGGTCGGCGTACTTGCCCGGTCGCAGCGTGCCGATGCGGTCGGTGTCACGCGGCGCGGCCATCGCCGCATTGCGGGTCATGCACAGCAGTGCCTCCATGTCGGTCATCCCCAGATGGCTCACGAACAACTCCATCTCACGGGTGTGCCACTCGCCGTAGGGGGTCATGGCGAAACCGGTCTCCGAGCCGGCGATGAGGGTGGCGCCCGCGGCGTGGGCCTTGGAGAGGATCGCCACGGCGGCATCCAGCTCGCGTTTCATGGCGTCGGCCACGAACGGCCGATGGCCCGGCGCCTCGAGGCTGTTCACCAGCAGGGTCATGGCCGGCAGCAGCGGGATCTGCTTCTCCAGCACCACCTCCAGTGTGGCCGGGTCCATGTAGGAGGCGTGCATGATCCAGTCGATGCCCACGGCGGCGGCGTCGGCCACCGATTGCCGTGAGCGGGCGTGCATGGTGATCGGCCGGCACAGGCGGTGCGCCTCTTCGACCGCCACGGCGAGTTCGGCGCGGCTGAAGGCGGCGTACTCGGTGGTCCCGGGGCCCGATCCGGCGATCTTGATGAGGTCGACCGTGTCCTTGACCTGGTTGCGGATCTCCTGCAGCAGGTCGTCGGTGCACAGCACGAGGGCGCCGAAGGAGGACTCGTGCACGTCGATCCAGCGGGGGAGCGTGTCGCCGATGCCCAACTGGGTGGTGATCTGGCGCCCGGCGGCGGAGAATCTGGGCCCCTGCACCAGGCCGCCGTCGATGGCGTCGCGCACGGCCGGGGCCACGCCGTTGGGGCCGCCCGGGTCGCAGGCGGACGTCACACCGGCCAGCAGCACCTTCTCGGCGTCGATGGCGGCGCGGATGGCCCGGTACGGCGCGGGGGTGTAGATGAACAGTTCCTCCTCGGTGCGCGGCTCGCCGAAGCTGATGTGCATGTGGCCGTCCACGAGGCCGGGGAGGATCGTGGCCTCCCCGGCGTCCGTCACCGGGATCCGGGGGTCGCTGTAGGCGGCGGGGAGTTCGGCCCGGGCGCCGACCCATTCGATCAGGTCGTCGCGGACCACGACGGTGGCATCGGCCAGCACGGTCTCGTCCTCGCAGGGCAGAACCCTGGCGGCGTCGAATCGTCGCAGTCCGTCGGGACCGTGTGTCTGGTGGTGGGTCATGGCGCTCCTCTCACGGTGGCGGCGCCTCAGAAGGGGATGACGGGGAAGTAGCGGCCACCGATCGGCTCGCCGGGAGCGAGTCCGACCTCCTCGTCGGTGTAGTTGTACTCGTAGCGCTGCTCGCCGAGCCAGATGGTGCCGTCGGCCACGTAACGCATGACTATCGCCCGCCGGCCCCGCTCGGACAGGTTCGGGCCCGAGGCGTGCCAGGTGAGCGACGAGTGCATCGACACCTCGCCGGCGGCCAACTCCACCACCTCCACGGGGAGGTCCAGTTCGGCGGGGTCGCCGACCTCGGCGACCGACGGCGGTCGCGACTCGCGCAGGTAGGGCGTGCCGGTGCCGAACACAACGGGCAGCCGCTCACCCAGATGCTGGCTGCCGCAGGCCATCAGCATGGCGCCGTTGTGCCGGGTGGTGTCGTCGAGGGCCACCCAGGCGGTCACGGCGTTGGGCTGGGCGAGCGGCCAGTAGGAGTAGTCCTGGTGCCAGCGCAGCTCGTGGGGGCTGGGAGCCTTGTTGAGGGCGTTGTCCTCGAGGAGTCGCACGCTCGTCGTACCGAGCAACTGCGCCGCCCAGCGAGCCGTCGTGGGGTTGAAGGCGGCGGCGCGGAAGTCGTCGTCGATCAGCCACATGTTGAACAGGAAGTCGAAGCTCTGCGCCGGGTCGCGGGCCCCGCCGGCGCCGTTGCCGTCAGCGTCTCTTTCCCCCTCCTCGGGCCAGAGCGACGGGTCGAGCAGGTCGTAGCGGCGGCCGGCTTCGTCCTCGGAGCGGGTGAGGCGCTGCACGACGGCGCGCAGCGACTCGACCTGCTCATCGCTGAACACCTTGCCCGGGCGCGTGTAGCCCTTCTCGTAGAAGTCCGTGATCTCCGCAGCGGTGAGCGGGGACGTGCGCACGCCGCCGGCGCTGTTCGCGGGAGCCTCCGCCGGGGCGACGTCGCCTGCGGCACCGTGGCTCCCCGCAGGGCCTGCGTCGGTCAGCGCCCTCATTCCGTGCCTCGCTTCCGCCCTCTCACGTGCAGAAATCATACTTGTATTCCGATTTTGGGGTTGCCGGCGAGTCCCGGCAACGCCACGCTCCGGTCTCCTGAACAGTCCGACCTGCCCTGAGGCTTATGGTGGTTCACGGGTATCTACACTGGCCGGTCGTACAGGACGCGACGCAGGGAGCAGCCATGGCGAAGGGCTACGTTGTCATCGACACCGAGGTCCATGACCCGGAGGCATACGCCGATGTCCTCGCGAACATGCCCTCGGCGATCGAAGCGAACGGCGGCCGATTCGTCGTCCGTACGAGCGACGCCGAGCCGATCGAGGGTGGCTGGACACCGAAACGACTCGTGATCCTGGAGTTCGAGAGCCTCGACGCGGCCCGGGGGTTCCTCAACTCCGCCGAGTACATGGCCCTCTCCGACGTCCGGCAGCGAGCGGCGAACTTCAATTCCAGGATCGTGATCGCCGAAGGGTCCGATTCCTGACCCCGCGTTCGGACCTGTTCCATGAGCTGAAGGCGTCCTGGGGCGCGATCAGGCGACCGGCTAACCAGTGACGACGGCAGACGACGACCAGCCCATCCGTTTCGAGCCAGAGGAACCCTGCCCTCCGTCGGTCGCGCTGACCGTCGGATTCCAGGGTGCTGCACTCGTGCTCGCCCCGACGGTGCTGAATGTCGCGATCGCGGTGCGTTCCGCGGGCCTCGGTGACGGCTACCTCACCTGGGCCGTCTTCGCCGCCATGCTGATCTGCGCGGCAATCACGGCCTTGCAGGCGGTCCAACTGCGGCGATTCGGCGCCGGTCACGTCGTGCTGGCGTGGCCCGCTGCGATGTTCATCGCGATCATGGTGGAGACCGTCTCGACGGCGGGTCCGGCGACGTTCACGAGCCTGCTCATCGTGTGCAGCGTCATGCAGATGGGGCTCGCCTGGTGGCTGCCGACACTGCGCCGGATCGTGACGCCGGTCGTCTCCGGAACGGTGACGATGCTGATCGCGGTCAGCGTGCTGCCGATCGCATTCGACAGCGTCGAGGACGTGCCGGCCGACACAGCCGCGGGAGCCGGGCCGACGATCGCCGCAGTCACCTTGGTGATCTCGGTGATCGTGACGCTGCGCACCCGCGGTCGCTGGCGCCTCGTGGCGCCGTTCATCAGCATCGTCGCCGGATGCGCCGTCGCCGCCGCATTCGGTGTGCTCGATGGGGATCGGATCGCCAGCGCCCCCTGGTTCGGCGTTCCCGAGTTGCCGGACCTGGGCTACGACTTCACGCCGGGCAAGGAGTTCTGGGCGCTCCTGCCCTCGTTCGCGATTCTCTCGCTGGTGCTCGGGCTCAAGACCATCAGCGACGGCATCGTGATCCAGCAAGGCTCCAGACGGCGTCCCCGGGCCATCGAGTTCCGTCAGATCCAGGGAATGGTGAGCGCCAACGGCCTCGGCATGCTGCTCGCCGGCTTCAGCGGCACGCTGCCGACAATGGCGAACTCGTCATACAGCCTGTCGCTGATCCGCCTCACCGGCGTCGCGGCCCGCCGCGTCGGCGTCGGTGTGGCGACCGTCACCCTGGTGCTGGCGTTCTTCGCCAAGTTCGCCGCGATCCTGCTGACGATTCCCGGCCCGGTGCTGGGCGCCTACCTGATGCTCGCCATGGGCATGCTCTTCGTCAGCGGTCTGCAGACGGTCCTCCGCAACGGGCTCGACTCCCAGCGCGTGCTGGTCGTCGCATTGGCGAGTGCGCTTGGCCTGGGGCTCCACGGTCATCCCGTCGCCCGGAGCATCTTCGGTGATGAGCTGGGTGGACTGCTCGGCAACGGCGTCACGATCGGCGCAGTGGTCGCAGTGGGCATGACGCTCCTGCTCGAAGCCACCGGCAGGGGTCGCACACGCCTGGAGGTCACGCTGGACATGGCCTCGCTGCCCGCGATCGACAGTTTCCTCGACGGGCTCGCATCCAGACTCCGATGGGGTGAGCCTGCCGCGCAACGGTTGCGCTCCGCCGGCGAGGAAACGCCGGCCAGCCTGCTGATGCGCCAGGACGACACAGAGTCCACCGAGCATCCGCGCCTGATCGTCAACGCCCGACCGCAGGCCAGGTCCGTGGAACTCGAGTTCGTGGCGACCACTCGCCAGGAGAACATCGAGGACCAGTTGGCGTTCCTGACCGACGAAGCCGCCGTGCCGACGGTCGATGATCTGTCGCTGCGACTGTTGCGCTTCCATGCCTCTGCTGTCCGCCACCAGAAGTTCCACGGCGTCGACATCGTCACGGTCCACGTCGAGGGCGGTTCCTGAGCGAACCGACCCCGGTGACTCGCAGCAGGGGCCGGCCCGCTCCGCTCCGGAGGGGGCGGGACCCGACTCCTATACTCCGGGAATGGCGGAGAGCGAGGGGACGGGCGCAGCGGGGACATCCGGCGGTGTGATCGAGTTCGTCGTCAGCGCCGGGGACACCCCGCTCGACGACCTCACCGGCACGGCCTTCGCCCATCTCGATGTGCGCACGCTCGTGTCCGACGCCCGCCAGGGCTCGGAGAAGGTCATGGTGGGCCAGACGATCTATCCGGGTGGCGGCGGCACCCACGAGCATCACCTGCATCCCGACGCCGAGGAGGTCGTGATCGTGATGTCGGGGCGGGGCTGGCACCGCGTCGGCGACGAGTACTACGAGATCGGCCCCGGCGACGTTGTGTTCGTGCCCGTCAACACCGCCCATTCCGCCGGTTCGATCGGTCCCGAGGACATGGTGATCCTCTGGGTGCTGGGCGGCGTGCCCTCGCTCGAGCGGGCCGGCTACGAGTCCGTGCCCGAACTCCCCGGGATCCCAACGGGCTGAATCGAGCGGGCACCGGTATGGACGTCTCCGGCCTCTCCGCCGCGCGGCTCGGCTCGCTGTACGCCGCCGGCGAGGTGAGCCCGTCCGAGGTCCTCGCCGCCACCCTGGAGCGGATCAGCCGTCTCGACGGCGCCGTGGGGGCCTTCACCGATGTCACCGCCGAGAGCGCGCTGGCCGAGGCCGCTGAGCGCACGGAGGAGTTGCACCGCGGCGAGTCCCGCGGACCCCTGCACGGCGTGCCGGTCGGCGTCAAGGAGTTGTTCGAGGTCGCCGGCGCCATAGGCGACTACGGCTCGGAGGTTCTGGCGGGCCGGGTGGCCGGGGCCGACGCCGAGTTGGTGCGGCGCCTGCGAGCGGCGGGTGCGGTGATCGTGGGGGTCACCCGCTCACACGAGTTCGGCTGGGGAATCACCTCCCAGCACGCCACGAGATCCAGCCCGCGCAACCCCTGGAACCTCGGGCGGGTGCCGGGCGGCTCCAGCGGGGGATCGGCGGCGGCCGTCGCCGCGGGGATGGTGCCCGCCGCGGTGGCGAGCGACACGGGCGGGTCGGTGCGGATCCCGGCGACCTTCTGCGGCGTGACCGGCATCAAGCCCACGCTGGGGCGGATCAGCCGCGCCGGCGGTGTGGGGCTGGCGCCCTCGCTGGACACGCCGGGCGTGGTGGCGGGCCGGGTCGGGGACCTGTGGCCGCTGATGGCGGCGATGAGCGGGCCGCACGCCGGCGATGCGGCGACGCTGGCCGGGCCGCTGCCCCCCGCGCCCGATCCGGCGTCCTTCGGGGACGGCCTGGTCGGTGTCCGGGTCGGCCTGGCACCCGCTCTGCGGGGGTCGGTGCCCTGGGGCGAGGCGACGATCGCCGGGTTCGACCGCACCTGCGACGCGCTGGAGGCGGTCGGCGCCACCCTCGTCGAGGTCGACCTGCCCCCGGCGGAGGACATGCTGGCCGCGTTCGTGCCCCTGCAGATGGCCGAGGCCTACGACTTCCACAGCCGGCAGCTCGGCCTGTTCCCCGAGCGTGCGTCGGACTACGGAGCCGACGTCCGGGGGCGCCTGCAGATGGCGTCGGAGGTGACCATCGGCGACTACATGGCGTCGTGGCGCCGCCGCAGGGAGTTCATCTGGGCGTTCGATCACGCATTCGAGTCGCTCGACGTGCTGCTCACACCGATCTCGGCGGTCGGCCCCTCGACGGTCGAAGATCCCGACACGGTGGTCGTCGACGGCGAGCGGCGGGCGCTGCGGGAGGTGGTCATGGGGTTCACCGTGCCGCAGAACCTCACCGGGCTGCCCACGGTGGCGGTGCCGGTGGGCTTCGACGGCGACGGCCTGCCGGTGGGCATGCAGTTCACGGCCGGGCGCCTGCGGGAGGACGTGGCCGTCCGGGTGGCGGGCGTGGTGGAGCAAGTACTGGGGGCCGAAGCGCCGCGGGCGCCGGTCACACCGAACCAAGGGAGCTGAGGATGCCGCACGTGGCCGTCAGGGACGGGACCAACATCTACTACGAGAGCCACGGCGACGAGTCGCTGCCGGCGCTGGTGCTGATCCGCGGCACCGGCGCCGACGGCACGCGCTGGATGCCGCAGGTGCAGGCGTACGAGTCCGAGTTGCGCTGCGTGATCTTCGACGGCAGGGGAGTGGGCCGCAGCGAGACCACGCCGCCGCCGTACACCGTCGAGGGCATGGCCGGCGACACGTTCGACCTCATGGACGCGCTCGGCATCGGGGCCGCGCACCTGTCGGGCTCCTCGCTGGGCGGCGCCATCGGCCTGCGCATGGCCGCGGACGTGCCCGAACGGGTGCTGTCGCTGCAGACGCACTCCTCGTGGCTGGGCACGCACGGCTTCAGCGAGTTCTCCCTGGGGCTGCTCAAGGCGCATCTGGTCAGTGGCGGCGTGGAGCACTACTACGCCGCCACGATGCCGATGCTGCTGAGCCCCGGCTTCATGTCACGCAACTTCGAGATGCTCATGAACATCCTCGACCACATGCGCGCCAACGCGGCCAGCTACGACGGCCTGCTGGGCCAGATCGAGGCAAATCTCTCCTACGACATGCGTGACGACGCCCACAAGGTCAGCGCCCCCACGCTGGTGACCGTCGGCGAGATGGACGTGGTCCTGCCCGTGCAGTGCTCCGAGGAGATCCACGAAGCCCTGGGTGGCTCCGATTTCCACGTCTTCGAGGGCGCAGGCCACCTCTCGGGGATGGAAAGCCCCGACGAGTTCAACCGGGTCACCCTCGACTGGATGCGCCGGCTCCTCTGAGCCCTTCCGGCCCCGGTTCTCGCCGGGGCTGTTCCGTCCCGATGTGACATACTCGCGGTCCACCCCTATCTGGGGAGACGAAAGGAGATGGGGATGAGAACGAATCGACGTGGGCTACTCGCGCGCGCCGGGCTGCTGCTCGCGGCGCTGGCTCTGCTGGGAGCGGCCTGTGCGAGCGACGACGGCAGTGCCGACACCGCCGCGGAGGCGATGAACATCGCCGGTTCCGCGTCCGCCGACGCGGGCGTGGCGGCGAGTGAGGCGCAGTCGGCCGGAGCCGCAGCCGCAGCCGCGCAGGCAGCCGCCGACGCGGCGCAGGCCGCGGCCGAACTGGCCCAGGCGACGGCGACCGGCAACCAGGCCGCAGTAGAGGCTGCCGAGGCCGCCCTGGCCGATGCGCAGGCTGCAGCCGACGCGGCACGCAGCGATGCGGCAGCCGCGCAGGCAGAGGCCGAAGACGCACGGCAGGCTGCCGAGGACGCCGAGGCGGCCGCTGCAGCTGCGCCGATGGCGGACGAACCCGACGAGATGGTCACGCTGGAGTTCTGGTCATGGAACAACGAGGGCGCCTACCCGGTCGTCCACGAGCAGGCCGAGGAGCTCTTCGAGGCAGCCCACCCGAACGTGGACGTGGTGCGCACCTACACGCCCTTCGCCGACTACATGACCAACCTGCGGGCGGCCATCGCGGCCGGTGAGCCACCTGACGTGGCGCAGGTGCCGTGGACCGGCGAGTACACCGACCTCGTCAACGGCGGAGCGCTCGCCTCGCTGGAGGGCGAGTTCACGACCGGCTTCCCCGCCTTCTTCCCGCCGATCGCGTCGATTGCCAGCGTCGACGGCGTGCCCCACGCCATCCCGCTGGACGTGAACTCGCTGCAGATCGCCTACAACAAGGACATTTTCGCCGAGCTGGGCCTCGAAGTGCCCCGTTCGTCCGACGCCCTCAAGGCGGTGGCCGTGGCGCTCGACGACGCCGGCTACTTCGGTGTGGCCGTTGGCACCAACGACATGTGGGCCGGCGCGGACCTGTTCTTCGCACAGCTCGCCTACACCGACCCGACCAACACGATCATCGTGCAGGCCGACGCCGGCGGCGCCTCCTGGGACGACGCCGAGTTCCTGGGCGCGGCGGAGAACCTCGCCGACCTCATCGACAACGGCGTGTTCGCGCCGGGCGCCAACTCCATGGTTTCCTTCGTCGGGGCGCTGGAGTTGTTCGTGGCGCAGCAGGCCGCCATGTTCTACCCGGTCGGCAACTTCATCACCGGCGGCATCGCCGCGCAGGTGGAGGACAGCTTCGAGTGGGGTCTGTTCCCCTTCCCGTCGCCTGACGGCGGCGAGGGGTTCGCCACCGGCGGCGTGGCCGAGATGTTCTCGATCCCGTCGGACGCTGCCAACGTCGACCTGGGCATCGAGTTCATGCGCTACCTGACCGACGCCGATGGCGAGGCGATCCTGGTGGCCAACGACTTCATCCCGTCGTGGGGCATCGATCTGCCGCCGGACGTGAGCGACCTCTACCGCGACCTCATCGCGGCGCAGGCCACCGTCCGCAACCGGACGATCTACACCACCCCGGTGTACACCGCGCTCATGAACGGCGTCCAGGGTCTGCTCAGCGGCTCGGTCACGCCGGCCGAGGTGGTCGCATCCATGGCTGACGCCGGCTAGCCCGGCACCAAACAGACAGTTGTCAACCGCGGCGGCGCCGGCGGCAGGGACAACCCTGTCGCGGCGCGCCGTCCGCGCCGCCGACCGCCGTCGCGGTGGCAACTACGCATCGAGTCTCGGCGTCGCCATGGTGGCGCCGAGTCTCGCCGTTTTCCTGGGGCTCATCGCCGTTCCCATCGTCGTGGTGGGGCTGGTGTCGCTGTCGGAGTGGACCGGCTTCGACATCGCCGACGTCCGCTGGCTGGGCCTCGAGAACTACCGCACGATCGCCGGCGACGACATCTTCTGGCGTGCACTGCGCAACACCCTGCTGTTCACGGGTCTCACGACGCTGTTCCTCAACATCATCGGCTTCGGCGCCGCGCTGCTGATCTCCACGAGGGTGCGCGGCACGGGCCTGCTGCGGGCCGTCATCTTCCTGCCCGCGCTGCTGCCCTCGGTCCTCGTCGGGCTCATGTGGCAGCGGGTGCTGGACGCATTCGGGTTCGTGAACCAGATCCTGCAGTGGCTCGGCGTCGCCGATCAGCCCATCTTCTTCCTGGGTGAGGAGCAGTGGGTCCTGTGGGCGATCATCGGCGTGACCGTCTGGCAGTTCGCCGGCTACGACATGATCCTGTACTACGCCGGCCTGCAGGGCGTCGACCGGTCGATGCTGGAGGCCGCGGCGCTTGATGGCGCTCGAACGCCGGCCACCGTCTTCCGGGTGATCATCCCGTCGATCTGGCACATCGTGGGCGTGGTTGCGCTGCTGAACATCATCGGCGGCCTCAAGATCTTCGACGTGGTGTTCGTGATGACCCGGGGAGGCCCCAACCGCAGTTCCGAAGTGCTGGCCACTTACATGTTCGAGCAGGGTTTCCGTTTCAGCATCATGGGCGTCGCCTCGGCCATCGCCATCGTGATCGTGGTGCTGGCCGTGATCGCCAGCGTGGCCCGCTTCCGGTTGGCGAGGCGCCTTGTTTGATCTCCACTCGAGGTGGGCCAAGGCCGGGCTGTCGATCCTGGCGGTCGTCATCGCCGTGGTCATCGTGTTGCCGGTGGCGTGGGTCGGCGCGCTGTCGCTGAAGACCGGCCGGGAGGTCTACAACCAGAAGTTCCTGCCCGACGAGTGGGTGCCGGGCAACTACATCACCGCCTGGCAGGAGTTCGGCCTCGGCGGCTACTTCGTCAACAGCGTCTTCGTGACGGTGGTCTCGGTGGTCCTTACGATCCTCGTGTCGCTGCTGGCGGCGCATGCCTTCACCTGGCTGCGGTTCCGGGGATCGGACGTGGTCTTCACCCTGCTGCTGCTGGGCATCATGATCCCGCCGGCCGCCCTCGTGCTGCCGCTGCTGATCGAGGCCCGCCACCTGGGGTTCTACAACGACCTGTTCGGCCTGAGCCTGGTGTACGTGGCCTTCGGCCTGCCCATCTCGATCCTGATCTTCCGGGGGTTCTTCGCCGGCATCCCCGGCGAGTTGGTGGAATCGGCGCGCCTCGACGGCGCGCGCGAGTGGAAGATCCTGTTCCGGGTGATCGTGCCTGTGGCCCGCCCGGCCGTGGTGACGGTGACGATCCTGCTGTTCCTGGCCAACTGGAACGACTTCATCCTGGCCCTGGTGCTGATGCGCGACGCCGACACCTACACACTGCCCGTGGGAATCAGCCAGTTCATCGGCCAGTACGCCACACCCCATGAGTTGATTGCGGCGGCCTCGATCATCGGATCTGTGCCCGTGTTCATCCTGTACCTGGTGCTGGAGCGCCGCTTCCAGCAGGGCGTGACCGCGGGCGCACTGAAGGGCTGAGGGCCGGGAATGGACCGGGCCGTCCGGACGAACGAGCATGAGAACAGGGAGGAGCGCCGCATGACGACGCAGGGAGTGCTGGACGGCAAGGTCGCCATCGTGACCGGAGCGGGTTCGGGCATCGGCCGGGGTAGCGCCATCGCCCTCGCCGGCGCCGGCGCGGCGGTCGTCGCCAATGACCTCAACATCGAGACGGCGACAGAGACGGTCGACCAGATCGCCGCGGCCGGCGGCGTGGCGACCGCCGACGGCGGGGACGTGTCGAGGGTGGCCGACGTGAAGGCGATGATCCAGCGCGCCGTCGAGGTCTACGGCGGCCTCGACGTGTTGCACGCCAACGCCGGGGTGGAGCGCTACGTCGACCTCGAGCAGATGACCGAGGAGGACATGGACCTGCTCCTCGACGTGGACCTCAAGGGCGTCCTGCTGTGCGCCCAGTACAGCATCGCCCCCATGCGGGCCCGCGGCGGCGGCTCGATGATCTTCACCTCATCGGTGCAGGCCTCCCACTCGCTGCCCGGCTGCGTGGTGTACGCGGCGGCCAAGGCGGGGGTGGTGGCGGCCGCCCGCTCGCTCACCCTCGAGGTGGGCCGCGACAACATCAGGGTGAACGCCATCTCGCCCGGGACCATCGACACGCCGATGCTGACCCGGGATCTCGAGGACATGAACGTCGACGAGGCGGAGAACTTCATGGACCGGGTCTACGCCGCCAACACGCTGGGCCGCGTCGGCACCGTCGAGGAGATCGGCGCCCTGGTGGTGTTCCTCGCATCCGACGTGGCCGGCTACATCAGCAGCACCAACATCGTCATCGACGCCGGCTTCACCGCGGTGAAAGCCTTCTAGCGGTGCGTCTCCATGGCTGAGATCTCCTTCAGCGGCGTCACCAAGGTCTACGGCGACGGCACCGAGGCCGTCACGTCGCTGAGCCTGGACATCGCCGACGGGGAGTTCGTCGTGCTGGTCGGGCCGTCGGGCTGCGGCAAGTCGACGCTGCTGCGGATGCTGGCCGGGCTGGAGGCCATCACCGCCGGCGAGATCCTCGTCGACGGGGAGGTCGTGAACCAGGTGCACCCCCGCGACCGCGACGTCGCCATGGTGTTCCAGAACTACGCCCTGTACCCGCACATGACGGTGTTCGCCAACATCGCCTTCCCGCTGCGCCAGACCAAGGTGCCGGGCGCCGAGATCAACCGGCGGGTGACCGAGGTCGCCGAGACGCTCGAGCTCACCGAGCATCTCAAGCGCCGGCCGGCGTCGCTGTCGGGTGGTCAGCGCCAGCGCGTGGCCATCGGCCGGGCCATCGTGCGCCAACCCAAGGCCTTCCTGCTCGACGAGCCGCTCAGCAACCTCGACGCCAAGCTGCGGGTGCAGATGCGCGCCGAGTTGGCCCAGCTGCACGCCGAACTCGGCGTCACGACGGTGTTCGTGACCCACGACCAGACCGAGGCCATGACGCTGGGGGAGCGCGTGGCCGTGCTGAACGACGGTGAGTTGCGCCAGGTCGGCACGCCGCAGGAGCTGTACCACCGGCCCGCCGACCTGTTCGTGGCCGGCTTCATCGGCAGCCCCTCCATGAACCTCCTCAAGGCCCGGGTGCGGTCCGGAGCCTCGGGCGGTCCGATGCTGGACTTCGGGGCGGCCGGTTCCGTCGCCGTGCCCGAGGCGGCGACCGAGCTGTGCGCCTCGGCGCCCCAGGGCACCGGACTGGTGGCCGGCATCCGCCCCGAGTCGCTGCTGTTGCGGGATCCCGCGGCGGCGTCCTCGGAGGGCCTGCCTCGCGCCCGGGTGCGCTTCACCGAACTCGTCGAGCCCGAGACGTACGTCCATCTGGCTGGCGACTTCTCCGGCGTGGATCCGGGAGATCCCGATGCGCCGCCCCGTGACACACTTGTGGCCCGCGTGCGCTCGGACCGGGTCTTCACGCCGGGCGACGAGGTGGCGCTGGAAATCGGCGGCACCGGCCTCCATCTGTTCGACATCGACTCGGGAAGGACAATCCGATGACGACCGCCCCCACCATGACCGACCCAGCCACCACGGCTTCCGAGGGCGCCGTCTGCGGCTTCTCGCACGCCGGCATCACCGTCTCCGACCTGGATCGCTCGATCGCCTTCTACGGCCTGCTGGGTTACGAGGTCATCGCCCGCTGGGTCCGCACCGAGGAGTACCTGCGCGAACTCGTGGGCTACCCGACCGTCGAGATGCACGCCGCGGTGCTCCGCCATGACAGGGCCGATGTGTTCCTGGAGTTGCTCGAGTACCGCAACATCCAGCGCAACGAGATCGACCCGTCCAACGGCAATCCCGGCACCGCCCACATCTGCCTGTTCGTGGAGGGCTTCGAGGCGCTGTGGGAGCGGCTGAAGGCGGCCGGGGTGCAGGCGGTGAGCGAGCCGGTCTCGCCCACGGTCGGACCCAACAAGGGTGCGCTGGCCATTTACCTCATCGACCCCGACGGCTACCGGGTGGAACTCGTGGAGACGAAGCGCAATCTCGACGGCACGCCGCGCTAGCGGTCGCCGGACTGCCGCCACCGAGCAAGGAGGATGAACATGGAACCGATCGTCCCGTTGACCGATGTCGAGACCTTCGCCGAAGGGCTCGACCACGCCGAGGGCATCTGCGTCACTCTCGACGGCACCATCTACTGCGGGGGGGAGGCCGGCCAGATCTACGTGATCGACCCCGACGACACACCCCGGGAGATCGCCAACACGGGCGGGTTCATGCTGGGCTTGGCCGCTGACGCCGACGGCAACATCTACGGCATCGATCTGGTGCACAGCACGGTGTGGCGGTTCAGCCCCGACGGCAGCGAGCGGAGCGCCTTCTGCACCGGCAATGACGAGCAGTCGCTGGGCGTGCCGAACTGGGGGGCGTTCGACGCCGCCGGCAACTACTACCTCACCGACTCCGGTGGCTGGGGCGAGCAGAACGGCCATGTCTGGGTGCAGCGCCCCGGCGAGCAGGCCCAGGTGTGGAGCACCGAGTCGGTCAACTTCCCCAACGGCTGTGCAGTCTCCGCCGACGGCTCGCGGCTCTGGATCGTGGAGAGCTATCCCAGTGCGATCGTCGAGATCCCGATCACCGCGGACGGATCGGCCGGGCCGCGGCGGGAGCTGTGCGATCTGGGGCTGGCGGTTCCCGACGGCATCGTCGAGACCACCGACGGTTCTCTCGTGGTCTCCTGCTACCGGCCCGACACCATCTATGTCTGGCACGCGGAGGTGGGCCTGCAGGTGCTGGCCGACGATCCTCGGGGGGCGACCATCTCCGCCCCCACCAATGCGGTCTTCACCGGAGCGGATCGCGACGTTCTCGTGGTGCCCAACCTGGGTCGCTGGCACATGAGCAGGTTCCGCAGCTCGTACCGGGGCGTGGGCGCCTTCTATCCCAGCGCCGCCCGCATCGCCGGCGACGGGTAGGGAGCCGCTCCGAATGACGTGCCCGTCCGGATCAGTGCATATCCGTCATTCCGGCGAAGAGCCTGCCCCGGACTCGATCCGGGGCCGGAATCCACCGTCCAGCGGCCAGGCCGACTCGACGGGCTGCCCGTTCTGGACACGTCACCCAAGGAGCAATCGTGAGTGATCCTGACGCCGTCGCCGTCACCGTCCCGCCGGACTATGTGGGCGGCCTGTTCGATCTGTCCGGCAAGGTGGCGCTCATCACCGGTGGGGCCAGCGGCCTCGGCGAGGCCATCGCCGTGGGGTTCGCCGACTGCGGCGCGGAGGTGACGTTCCTGGACGTGGACGTGGCGCGCGCCGAGCGGCTGGTGGCCGCGGCCGCCGAGCAGGGCCGCCGTCTGCGGTTCATCGAGGCCGACGTCACCAGCCGCGACGCCATGGAGGGCGCCGTGGGTGAGGTGCTGGCGGCCCACGACCACATCGATGTGCTGGTGAACTGTGCCGGCACCGCCGCCCGGCACCCGGCCGAGGACTTCCCCGACGAGGTCTGGGAGCGGGTCGTGCGCCTCAACCTGTGGGGCACCTTCTTGTCGTGCCAGATCGTCGGCCGCACGATGATCGAGCGGGGTCAGGGCGTCATCGTGAACATGGCCTCCATCGGCGGCAGCCGGGCCTATCCCGAGACCACCGCCTACCTGCAATCCAAGGGCGGTGTCATCCAGATGACCCGCAGCCTGGCGCTGGAGTGGATGAAACACGGGGTACGGGTCAACGCCCTTGCGCCGTCCATCTTCGAGACGCCGCTGGTGCTGGCGTCGGACCGCAAACGCAGCTTCACCAGCGAGTTCATCGCCGCCCGCACGCCGATCGACCGCCGGGGGCTGCCACGGGAGATCGTGGGCCCGGCCATCTTCCTGGCTTCGGACGCCGCGTCCATGGTGACCGGGCACATACTGAGCGTCGACGGGGGGTATCTCTGCGTATGAGTGACGAACGAGGACGGCAGATCGAGGCGGTGGACGCCCTGACGGTGCGCGCCCCGGTGCCGGAGGTCATCCGCTTCGGCGACTGGGTCATGGAGTACCGGGAGTTCGGTCTGGTGCGGGTCCGAACCCGTGACGGCATTTGCGGGTACGGCTTCACGCTGAGCCGCGACGGCCCGATCGCCGAGATGGTGCACGACTACATCGGACCTCGTTACGTGGGCCGCCGTACCGATGAGCCGGAGCAGGCGTTCGCCTCGGTGCAGCGCTCCAACCTGTCCTGCCTGGTCGGCGGGATCGGCTTGCGGGCGTTGTCGATCGTGGATCTGGCGGTCTGGGACGCCGAGGCCAAGCGTCGCGGCCTGCCGATCGCCGTGATGCTGGGCGGCGCCAACGTGGCGATGCCGGTGACGGGGATCGCCGGCTACCCGCCGTCGATCGGCCCCGCCGAGGTGATCGAGCAGGTTTCGAGCCTGTACGAGCGGGGCTACCGGCGCGTCAAGCTGCCGATGGCGCCCGACGTGGCCCGCTCCAAGGCCCGCCTGGAGGCGGCGGCCTCGGTGGCCGACGACCTCTGGGTCGGTTGCGACGGGGCCTGGGTGTTCAACAACGTCGACGATGCGGTGGCCTTCCTGGAGAGCCTGGACATGAACCTGGGCTGGTTCGAGGACGCCTTCGCGCCGGGCAACGCCCGCATCATCGCGGCGCTGCGTGAGCGGTCGCCGTTCCCCATCGCCTTCGGCGACGAGCAGGGCGGGGCGCACTATCCCGAGTCGCTGATCGCGCACAACGCGGTGGACTTCGTGCGCATCGACGTCACGACCATGGGTGGGATCACCGCGCTCGGCGACATCCTGGCTCAGGTGGACGCGGCCGGTCTCCGGATCGGCCCCCATATGAACGCCCTGGAGCACGCCCAGATCTTCGGCGGGCTCGGCCGTCCCGACCTGCCGCTGGAGTGGGGCATCGTCGGCAGCGGCGTGGACCAGTTCGCCGACTCGCTGCGCCAGCCGGTGGTGCGCGACGGGCTGATGGACCCGCTCCCCGACGAGCCCGGCTTCGGGCGCCTCGTCAACCCCGACTGGCTGCGCAGCGTGCCCCACGACGACCCTGCCGGCATCATCGACGAGGCGGCGGCACGGGAGGGCTGATGGGCGGCGAACCGGAATCCGCGGCCGGCGGGGGCCGGGTCTTCGAAGCGCGGGAGCGGCGCTTCGGCGGCTGCTTCGAGGACTTCGAGGTGGGCGACGAGTACCGCCACTGGCCCGGCAAGACCATCACCGAGGCCGAGAGCCACCTGTTCTGCATGCTGACCCTGTCGGTCCATCCGCTGCACGTGGACTCGGCGCACTTCGACGGCACGCAGGGCCCGTTCGAGCGGCCCGTGGTTGCCGGCCCGCACGTCTACTCGCTGCTGCTGGGGATGAGCGTGCCCGACATCTCCGGGCGGGCGCTGGCGAACCTGGGCACCACCGACCTGCGCCACACGGCGCCGGTGTATCCCGGCGACACGCTCTACGGCACGAGCACCGTGCTCGAGACCCGCGCCAGCCGCTCGCGGCCCGACGCCGGCATCGTCACCGTCGAGACCGTCGGGCGCAACCAGGACGGCGCCGTGGTCACGACCTACAAGCGCTCGGTGCTGCTGCCGCGCCGCCCGGTCGATGGCGGCTGAGGGGGTCGGGCCCGGGGCGGGGACCGGAGCCGGAGAGAATCAGGGGCCGCTGGCCGGCGTACGGTCGATGGCGGCTAAGGGGGTCGGGTCCGGGGCGGGGACCGGAGCCGGAGAGAATCAGGGGCCGCTGGCCGGCGTACGGGTGGTGGACATGGCGACCGTCGTGGCCGGTCCCGGTGCGGCCCGGCTGTTCGGCGACTTCGGCGCCGACGTCATCAAGGTGGAGTCGCCGAGTGGCGATTCGGTCCGCCGGCTGGGATGGATGCCGCCCGACGGCGACGACGACTCCTACTTCTGGAAGCTGGCGGGACGCAACAAGCGCGCCGTGGTGCTGGACCTCAAGACTCCCGAGGGCCTCGAGGCGATGCTGGGCCTGGTCGACGGCGCGGATCTGCTCGTGGAGAACCTGCGCCCGGGCAAGCTGGAGGCTCTGGGGCTGGCACCCGAGGTGTTGCACGCGCGCAACCCGCGGCTGGTAATCCTGCGCATCACCGCCTTCGGCCAGGAAGGCCCGTACGCGCAGCGACCTGGCTTCGCCACCCTGGCTGAGGCGCTCAGCAGCTACGCGGCCATCAGCGGCGAGGCCGACGGGCAGCCGCTGCTGCCCCCGGTGGCGCTCACCGACGAACTCACGGGCACGCTCGGTGCCTTCGGTGCCATGGCGGCGCTCTGGGAGGCCCGCCGCAGCGGCAAGGGACAGGTGGTGGACCTCTCGCTGGTGGAGTCGGTGATGCACGTCATGGGCCCACTGCCCTCGGCGTTCGCCCACCTGGGCTACCTGCAGCCGCGCCTGGGCGCCGGCATTCCCTACTCGGTGCCGCGGGGCACCTACCAGTGTGCCGACGGGGAGTGGGTGGCGCTGTCGGCCTCCAGCGACACCGTGGCGAACAGGGTGCTGGAGCTCATCGGTGCGGGCGGCGACCAGCGCTTCGCGACCTTCACCGGCCGCTTCGAGAACCGGGACGCCCTCGAGGCTCTCGTGGCGGGATGGATCGCCGAGCGGCCCGCAGACGAGGTGATCCGCCGTTTCGAGGAGGCCGACGCCGCCATCGCGCCCGTGTACACGATGGCCGACCTGTTCGCCGATGAGCACTTCCGGCGGCGCGGCCTGTTCACGACCGTCGAGGACATCGTGATGCAGGCGGTGTCGCCGCGCCTGTCGCGCACGCCCGGCAACGTGAACTTCGTCGGGCGCCCGCTGGGTGCCGACACCGACGAGGTGCTGGCCGAACTGCAGGCGCAGGCACGCCCGACCGGTGAGGCGGCGAGCGACGATGGAACGGGCGCCGTCACCGAACCAGACCCGTCGGGCGACGGCCGGGGGAGTGCCACACCCGGCGGTGCGGTGGTGGATGCAGGAGCGAAGCAGAGGGAGAGTGCAGATGAGTGACGCAGCCGAGTACCTGGTCCACATCCAGGTCAACTGGCCGCCCGACGGCGACCCCGTCAAGCGAGACGAACTCATGGCCGCCGAGCGGGCACGTGGCCGGGAACTCGTCGAGGAAGGGACCATTCGCCGGCTCTGGCGGGTGCCGGGACGCTGGGCCAACTGGGGCGTGTGGCGCGCCGCCTCACCCGACGAGCTCCACGCCGCCCTGGCGTCGCTGCCGTTCTTCCCCTGGCTCGACATCCAGGTCATCCCCCTCGCCGGCCACCCCAACGACCCCGGCTAGGAGCCTCGTGAGTCATGCTGCGAGCGGCTCGACCCGATGTCATTCCGGCGGAGGTCGGAATCCAGGACGTGGCCACCCGACCGGTGCTGCGAGCGGACTACCTGGCACGCTCCTGGAACTGCGCTGAGCGATGAGGCGGTCTCTGCGCCGTTCGCTGATCGTCGTCACTATTGCCGCCCTGCTGGCCGGCGCGAGCGCAGACGTCGGCGCGCAAGCTGTCGATGGGGGCAGCCGGTCCGCCACCGCACCCACACCGGTGCCTCCGGGCGTTCCCACCGTCTTGAAGGCGGTGGCTTCGGAGCCTGCGGTCCCGGCGGATCCCACGCTTGCGGCTCCTGAAGTCCCCACCCCGGTGGCGATCGGCGCATCCGGATCGGGGCCGGACGCCAATCTCACCATTCGCCTGAGTGAAGGCGACGAGAGCGACGGCGAGAGTTCGCCGGCGGCGGGCCAGGTCGATGGCGTCGCTCTCGACGACGCAGAGATCCGCGTGGTCATCGACCGGCTGCCGCCATGGGACGAGGACGGCGGCAGTCAGGTCGGCTTCCACCGTCCCGTTGACTCGCTTCCTCCGCCCCGCATCGGCAGGACCGTCGATCAGCCGTTCCCGGCGGGGCCGGATGTCCCAGCACCGGTCGTCGATCCCGGGCCACTGGAGGTCCTGAGGGTCCAACCCACCGGTGAAGTGGGGATTGCTCCCTTCATCAGCATCACCTTCAACCAGCCGATGGTGCCGCTGGCCACGATCGGCCAACTCGACGCCCTCGACGTGCCGGTGGTGGTATCGCCGCCGCTACCGGGTCGCTGGCAGTGGATCGGCACCCGCACGCTCCGTTTCGAGCACGACCAGGAAATCTTCGACCGCCTGCCGATGGCGACCAGCTACACCGTGAAGGTCCCGGCCGGGACCGAGTCGCAGACCGGCAGCGCACTGGCCGAAGCGTTCCGCTTCGAGTTCGAGACCCCTCCCCCCAGCCTGTTGCGGATCAGCCCCGCCGAGGACCGCGCGCACAGAGACTCGCTCGAGCTCTACCCGGTCTTCCTCGCCACCTTCGACCAGCGGGTCGAACCCTCCGCGGTGCTCGAGACCATCACGCTCCTTGCCGATGGCCAGGAGCGCGAGATCCGTCTCGCCAGTGCCGCCGAGGTCGAGGGCGATGAACTCATCGGGTACCGGGCCAGGCGGGCGCTCGACGGAACGTGGGTCGCTTTCCGCCCCGTGGTGCCGCTCGAGCCCGACTCCGCGATCGCGATCACGGTCGGCCCCCACGTGCCGTCGGCCGAGGGTCCGAACACCAACGAGAACTCCAGGACTGTGGAGGCCCGTACCTACGCGCCGTTGCGGGTAACGGAGACGAATTGCCCACGAGAAACAAGGTGGCCCTGCCGGCCGGGGAGTCGTCTGAGGACCTACTTCAACAACCCGCTCGATTCGGCAACGCTGGACGCCGCCGACATCTCCGTCACACCGGAGATCCCCGATGCCGACATCTCGGTCTCCGGCCGCTCCCTGACCATCTCCGGACCGACGCTGGCCGGCACCGTCTACGAGGTGGTGATCCCCGGGACGCTGGGCGACGTGTTCGGCCAGAGCTTGGGCGAGCCCGAGACCGTTGAGTTCCGAATTGCGGAGGCAGACCCCCTTATCCACCTGCTGGGTGGCGGCTTCAGCACGATCGATCCGCTCGGGGAGACGCAGGCGGTTCCGGTCATCGTGCGCCAGTGGGAGAGGATTCACGTCAGTTTCTATGCCGTCGACCCGAGCGACTACGGGTCGTATGTGGACTTCGCGTGGAGCTTCCGCGATGACCTTGACCCACTTGCGCTCGACGTGCCGTGGCCTCTGACATCGGTACAGACCATCGACACCGGGATCGACCACGGTGATCCCGCCGAGGTTCCCATCCATCTCGCCAATGCCCTCAACGGTGAGCACGGTCACGTGGTCATGATCGTCGAAGGGGCTGGCCGGCCAAGAGGGTTTGAAGACGTCGAAGAGATGTCTGACGACGCAGACATGTCCGGCGTCTACAACCGCTATCCGGCCGGATACCCGAAGATCGCCTGGGTGCAGGACACCGATATCGGCGTCGACGCCATCACCGACCATCGCGACGTGGTGGTGTGGACCACCGACCTGCGCTCCGGCGATCCGCTGGCCGGTGTGGAAATCCAACTCGAGGGCCGGGGTTCGACGCTCGTCAGCGACGAGAACGGCCTGGGCAGCGCTCCGCTCAATGGGCGCTCGCGCTCGTGGGTCGTCGCATCGCTGGGAGAGGACCGGGCTCTCAGCCCCGCGTACATCAGAGCGTGGCCGCAGGACGATCGAACCGTCTGGTATGCCACCGACGATCGTGGCCTGTACCGCCCCGCTGAGACGCTGCACCTGAAGGGCTGGGTGCGCAACATCGACGTGAGCGGCGATGGCGATCTCGAGTTCTTCCCCAGCGGCACGCTGATTACCTACACGGCCTACGGCCCGTTCGGCAACGAGCTCGCCAGCAGCGAGGTGCGGACCGATGACCTCGGCGGCTTCGATCTCGCCTTCGAGTTGCCTCTGGGGGCGAACCTGGGCCGGAGCCGGATCGAGTTGCGGCGCGCGGGCGGCGGCGGGTACACCCACTGGTTCCAGGTCCAGGAGTTCCGCCGGCCGGAGTTCGAAGTGGAGGCGCGCCTCGACTCGGCCGGCCCGCACTTCATCGACCAGCCGGCTCTGGTCGCGGTCGATGCCCGGTACTACTCCGGTGGCCCGCTCCCCAACGCCGAAGTCACCTGGCGGGTTACCACGCGGCGGGGTTACTACCGCCCTCCCAACTGGCGTGATTTCACATTCGGCGGATGGCGGCCGTGGTGGTACCCGTCCGGAGGCCGCTCCGCGTACGGGGTCGAGGAGTTCGCCGGGACGACCGACGCCGACGGCAGCCATTACCTGCGTATCGACCTCGAAGGCGATGGCGACAGTCTCCCCACGTCGGTGACCGCCCGGGCACAGGTGACCGACGTGAACCGCCAGCAGTGGGGAGCGGCCACCAACCTCCTGGTCCATTCCGCCGATCTCTATGTCGGTCTTCGCTCTGCCCGCTATTTCGTGAGGGCCGGCGATGGGATCGACGTCCAGGCTGTGGTCACCGACCTCGACGGCGACCCGGTTGCCGGCCGAACCTTCGACGTGACCGCGGAACGTCTTGACTACAGGTTCGTCGACGGCGCGTGGGCCCTGGTCGCGCTGGACACCGAGACCTGTGAGGTCACCTCCGGGCTGGTGCCCGTCGACTGCGAGTTCGCCGCCGAGGCCGGCGGCCGTTACCGCATCGCGGCCCGGGTGACCGATGACTCGGGGCGGACCAGCCGCACCGAGATGACCCGCTGGGTCTCGGGCGCGAAGTCCGTCGTGACGAGCCGCGGCGTCGCACTCGAGGCCGTCGAGCTCATCCCCGACGCCGAGACGTACGCCGTCGGGGACACGGCAGAGATCCTCGTCAGTTCCCCCTTCGCCTCGGCCACCGGCCTCCTGACCGTCGCCCACGACCGGATTATCGAGACCCGCCCCTTCGAGATCAGCGACTTCACCGCTGTCCTGGAAGTACCGATCACCGCCGATCATGTCCCCGAGTTGAGACTGCGGGTGGATCTCGCCTCGGTGACCGCCAGGACCGCCGACGACGGCACCCGCGTCGCCGGCGTGCCCCCTCGTCCCGCCCATGCGACCGGGCAGATCCTGCTGCTGGTCCCGCCCGTCCAGCAGACTCTCGCGGTCACGGCGACACCCGCGTCGGCCGTCGTGCAGCCGGGCGATGCCACGAGCATCGCCGTCGAGGTCACCGACGCCGGCGGGGAGCCGGTCGAGGGGGCCGGCGTCCTGCTCATCGCCGTCGACGAGGCGGTGCTGGCGCTGTCGGGCTACGAGCTGCTCGATCCCATCGCCGTCTTCTATCGTCCCCGGACTGCGCGCCTCGACGCATCGCGCAGCAGGGGCACGATCGTGCTCGAGGATCCGCACTGGCTGTACGGCGACATCGAGGAGGATGTCGAACGGGGGGTCTTGGGGCCATTGTCTGACGTGGCAACCGACGACATGGGAGGTGAATCTGGTGCGTCCGCCACGGCCGGATCCCAGGTCACGGTCCGCCAGAACCTCGACCCGTTGGCGCTGTTCGACCCGGATGCGGTCACCGACGCCAGTGGCCGGGTCACTGTCCAGTTCGAGCTGCCCGACAACCTCACCCGCTACCGGGTCATGGCCGTCGCCGTCGACGGCGCCCATCGCTTCGGTACCGCTGAGTCGGCCATCACGGCGCGGCTTCCGCTGCAGGTTCGGCCATCGGCGCCTCGCTTCCTGAACTTCGGCGACCGCTTCGAGTTGCCGATTGTGGTGCAGAACCAGACCGAGGTCGCCATGGAGGTCGATGTGGTCGTGCAGACCGCCAACCTCGAACTCGTCGGCTCCGCGGGTAGGCGGGTCGTTGTTCCGGCCAACGATCGGGTCGAGGTTCGGTTCCCGGCGCGAACGGACGCACCGGGAGTGGCCCGCTTCCGGGCGGTGGCGGTGTCGGCCGCCCATGCCGACGCCCAGGTTGTGTCCCTGCCCGTGTACACCCCGGCGACCAGCGAGGCTTTCGCCACCTACGGCGTGGTCGACGAGGGCGCGGTGATCCAGCCGATCGTTGCTCCCACCGGCGTTTTCCCGCAGTTCGGCGGGCTCGAGGTCAACACGTCGTCGACCGCGCTGCAGGCTCTGACCGACGCCGTGCTGTACCTCGCCCGCTACAGGTATGCGAGCTCCGACGCCTACGCCGGCCGCATCATGGCGATCTCCGCGCTCCGGGGTGTGCTCTCGGCCTTCGAGGCCGAGGGTCTCGCCAGCCCCGGCGAACTCAACGCCACAGTGCGCCGCGACATTGCCGAACTGTCGGCGCTCCAGAACTCCGACGGCGGGTTCGGGTGGTTGTCGCGGAGGTATGGTTCGCACCCGTACTCATCGATTCAGGCGATGCACGCGCTGTTCATTGCCAAGAACAATGGCTTCGACGTTCCACCCAGAGTCGAGGATCGCGGGCGTTGGTACCTGCGAACCATCGAACGCCGGATCTCGACCTGGTACAGCCAGCGGAGCAAGGACATGCTGATGGCCTACGCGCTGTCTGTGCGCTCGCTGGGCGGGGAGCGGGTGGCAGACGACGCTCGCGCCCTGTGGAACCGCCAGGGCGAAGCTCTCGAGTTGGACGCCCTGGCCTGGCTCTGGCCCCTGGTCGATGACGACGGCATCGAAGCCGAGATCGAGCGGCTCGTGAACAACCGAGCCGTCGAGACCGCCGGGGCGGCCACGTTCGTCACGGACTACGGCGAGGATGCCTACCTGCTGCTGTATTCGAGTCGCCGCACCGACGGCATCGTGCTCGATGCGCTCATCAGGATGGCGCCGGAGTCGGATCTCATTCCCAAGGTCGTGACCGGCCTGCTGGCCCACCGGGTCCGGGGGCGCTGGGGCAATTGCCAGGAGAACACGTTCATCCTGTTGGCCCTCAAGCGCTACTTCGACACGTTCGAAGCGACCGATCCCGACTTCGTCGCCCGGGTGTGGCTCGGCGACCTCTACGCGGCCGAGCACGAGTACTCCGGGCGCAGCACCGACCGGAACTCCACCCTGGTGCCGATGGCCGAGCTACTGGATGCGGGCGATTCCGACCTCGTCGTCCAGAAGGAGGGCGAGGGCCGCCTCTACTACCGCCTCGGTCTTCGCTACGCCCCTGATGACCTGGATCTGGATCCGCTGGATCGCGGCTTCGTGGTGCAGCGCAGCTACGAGGCGGTCGACGATCCCGGTGACGTGTGGCTCGACGATGACGGCGTCTGGCATGTGCGAGCCGGCGCCGAGGTGCGGGTCAACGTGACCATGGTCAACGACAGCCGGCGCACCAACATGGTGCTGATCGATCCCCTGGCCGCGGGCTTCGAGATTCTCAACCCGGCGCTGGCGGTGACCGGCGACGTCGACGTCCGCAGCAACTCCGGTTGGTGGTGGTGGACCTGGTACCGGCACCAGAACCTGCGCGACGACCGCGCCGAAGCCTTCACGACGTATCTCTGGCCGGGAACCCACGAGTACAGCTACGTCGTGCGGGCCACCACGCCGGGCTCCTTCGTCGTGCCGCCCGCCAAAGCCGAGGAGATCTACGCGCCGGAAGTCTTCGGCCGCTCCGCCTCCGACCGGGTCGTCGTCCAGGAAAGCCGCTGAGCACCCCCGGGGGGCGTCCGCGCCGCTTTTAGGGGATGCCGGCTATGGCTTCTATTTCGACGAGCATCTTCGGGTCGACCAGGGCGCTGACCTCGACGAGTGTGCTGGCGGGCCGGGTGTCGCCGAAGAACTCCTGGCGGACCGGGTTGATGGCGGCTCGATCGTTGATGTCGGTCAGGAACACCGTGACCTTGAGGACGTCGCTCATGTCGGCGCCGACCGTGCGCAGGGTGTCGAGGAGGTTCTGCAGCACCTGGCGGGTCTGGGCGACCACGTCGCCCTCGGCGACAACGTTGCCCTCGGCGTCGAAGGGGGCTATCCCGGACACGAACAGCAGGTCGCCGAAACGGACCGCGTCGGTGTAGTGGCTGATCGGTTCGCTCGCCCCTTCGACCCTGATCTCTTCCCTCGTCGCCATGGCCACCTCCTGTGCGCACCGGACTCGGGGTCGCGGACGGTCCGGACAGCCGGTGTGCGTCATGCGGTGCCTGCCTTCGTAGCCGATGGGATCGGTCGTGTCGAGGCTCGGACGGCACCGGCTAGCGTCGGGCCGGCCAGGACGACGAGGGAGGTCGAACCGTGCAGGGTCGCGAGCCCACCATCCGGGAAATGCCGCCGCCCCCGCACATCGTGGGGTTGCAGCACTTCACCCGGTACGCCGAGATCGACGAGATCCTGCGGTCGCGGAGTTTCCGCCAGGGATCGCACCAGGAGAGCCAGCCGTTCTTCGGGCGTTCCCTGCTGACCATCGACGGTGACGAGCACTTCGAGCGCCGGCGGCTCGAGGCTCCCCTGTTCGCCAAGGTCGCGCTCGAGTACTACGAGCACGTCGAGTTGATCCCGCTCATCGGCAAGACGCTGGAGGAGTGCCGCGACGACCGGGGCGACGACGGCCTGGTGCGGGCCGACCTGTGCGTGCTGCTGCGGACGATGCTGGCCCGCATCGCCGCGGCCACCACCGGCATCGACGGGGTGGACACCCCCGAACGCACCCAGGCGTTCCGGGAGTACGTCGAACTCCTCGGGACCGGGGCCACGGTGGAGTGGTCGACCGAGGACCACGATGAGGTCATCGAGCGCATCCTGGCGGTCCGGGACGCATTCGACCGGGAGTTCTTCGCCCCTTCGGTGGCTCGCCGGCGCGAGCTCATCGAGCGTCACCGCCGGGGTGAGATCGGCGACGACGAGTTGCCCGTCGACCTCATCACCATGCTCTACCTGCACTGGAACGACGACTGGGACGACGAGTTGCCCATCCGTGAGGCCTGCCTCTACCTGGTGGCGGCCACGCAGACCACCACGCATTCGGTCCCGCACCTCATCGCGCACCTCGACGAGTGGTTCGAGAGTCAACCCGAGGATCGGGCGAAGGTCGCCGACCGGGAGTTCATCAAGCGGGCCGCGCACGAGGCCCTGCGGCTGCACCTCCCGTCGCCGGCGCTGCTGCGGATCGCCAACGAGGACTTCAAGCTCGCCGGCGGGAAGAAGATCGCGGCCGGCGAGCGGGTGGCCTGCCTGTTCACGCCGGCCAATCGCGACAATGCGGTGTTCGGCGCCGATGCCGGGGAGTTCAACCCGTTCCGGGAGGTCGGCGCCGTGAAGCCCTGGGGGCTGACGTTCGGGGGCGGCCAGCACATCTGCATCGGGCGCACGCTGGTCACCGGGCTGTCGGCCCGCACCGACAACGACGAGGGCACCGACGGCACGCTGGTCAACATCGCCGGGGCGCTGTACGACGCCGGAGTCGAGATCGACCCGGACGACCCGCCGACCTACACCGCCGCCAGCCACCACGACGCCTACGGCCGCTTCCCGATCCTGCTGACCAAGCTGTGAGCGAGTCCGCCGGCGCCGAGCAACTGCACGTCTCGGTCGATCACCAGATGTGCCAGGGCGTGGGCTACTGCGAGCGGGTGGCGGATGCGGTGTTCCGCCTCGGCGACGACGGCCGGTCGCACGTCCTGGACGTCCATCCACCCGCCTCCGAGCGTGCCGCGGTCGAGGAGGCCGCCACGCTCTGCCCCAGCCGCGCCATCCGTTACTGACGACATCGCCGCACCCGGGCGAGTGCCGGGTCCCGCTTGGTGAATTCGCTCTGGTCCAGCTGAGCCGGCGCCGCTCTCAAGTGGGGCGCCTTGACAGGAATAGTTAGTTAGTTAGACTGACAAACGATGCGTGGCCGGTCTGACTCCAGCCTGCTGCGGCTGATCAACAGCCGGAAGATCGTCGACGCGGTGCTGGAGGTTGCGCCCCGGGGGATTTCCAGAGCCGACGTGGCCCGGGCGACCGGCCTGTCGAAGCCCACGGTCTCGGCGCTGGTCGGCGACCTCGAGGCGGCCGGTCTCATGCGGATGGCCGATCCCGGCAGCCCCAGCGGGGGAATCGGTCGCCCGGCGGCGCTCTACGAGATCGTGCCGGACTCCAGCCTCGTGGTGGGGGCCGACATCGGTGCAACCAAGATCATCGTCGGTGTGGCCGACCTGCTGGGACGCCCCGTGGCCGAGGAGATGCTCGACACGCCGCCCGACGCCACCGTTGCCGCGGACCTGGTGGTGGAGACGGCGCACCGGCTGCTGGACGGGCGCGACGGTGGCCGCGATCGACTCCGCAACGCCTGCATCGGGGTGCCGGGTGTGTATCGCGCCGACACCGACAGTGTCGAGATGGCGCTCAACCTCCCCGGATTCGACGGTCTTGCGGTCGGCGGCCATCTCAGCGAGCGCCTCGGCGTCCCGGTGCAGGTCGACAACGACGTCAACCTGGCCGCCGTGGCGGAGGCGGACGCTGAGACGGACCACACCGACTTCGCCGCCGTCTCCATCGGCACCGGCATCGGCACAGGGCTCATCATCTCCGGCGAGCTCTACCGGGGCGGGACCGGCGCGGCCGGGGAGTTGGGCTCGCTGCTCCTGCCCCTGGCGGGCGCTGCGGGGGACGGCAACGGACCGGCCACGCTCGAGGACCTGGCCTCGGCGCCGGCGATCCGCCGGACGTTCGCCGGCGCCGTCGGCAACGGGCGGTCGTCGGCTCTCGCCGCGGGTGCCGACGTGGCGGAGATCCTCGCCGCCGCGGCCGAAGGCGATGAGGCGGCGGACTATGCGCTCTCGCAGGCAGCCGGGGCCATGGCGTACGCGGTGACGCACCTGTGCCTCATCAACGATCCGGCGCTGGTCGTCTTCGGCGGCGGCGTCGGCGCCAACCCGGCGTTCGTGGAGGCGGTCGCCGGTGAGCTGGCCGGACTGCTGGCGCATCCACCTGCGCTGGCACCCTCCACGCTGGGCCGGCGGGCCACCTTCCTGGGTGCCGTCTCGCTGGCGCTGCGCACCCTGCGCGAGTCCCTGGTGGAGAGGGCTCTGGACGGACGGCAGGCCGCGCACCCGCAGGGAGCCATCCGGTGAGCGACGTGGCCACGGTACCTGTTGCCAATGCCGCCGCGGACGCCGTTGCCGCCGATGCTGTCGCAAACGCCGTCGATGCCGAAGCGCTGGTGGAACTCGTACGCGACGCCGTCGGGATCCCCAGCGTCACCGGCACCGAGGCCGACTTCGCGGGCTGGGTCCGACACCAACTCGCCGCCGGGGGGTGGGACGAGGTGCGTGCCGCAGAGGTGGCTCCGGACCGCCCGAACGTCTACGCCCTCGCCGGTGAGCCTGGCGACGGCCGCTCACTGGTGCTCGCCGGCCACCTCGACACGGTGGCGGTCGACGACTGGCACCAGGAGTGGCAGGGAACCGAGCGCGCCGATCCGTTCGGGGCCCACGTCATCGACGGAGAGATCTGGGGCCGCGGGGTGGCCGACCAGAAGGCCGGCATCTGCGCGGTCATCGAGGCCCTGCGCGCCGTGCGCCGTTGCGGGTACCGCCCCGGGGGCCGGGTCACGGGACTGTTCGTGTGCGACGAGGAATCGGGCCGGCCCGGCACTGGCACCTCCGCGGGAATGCAGGCGGCGATGGGCGACGTGTTCGGCGGTGTGGGCACCGACGGCCCGCCGGCCGACTTCGCCATCTACACCGAACCCACCACCTCGGCGGTCTACACGGCGCAGATGGGCTTCTGCATCGCCGACATCGCCCTCGTCGGACGTTCGGCCTACTTCGGGACGCCCGAACTGGGGGTGGACGCCCTGCGCGCCGGCCACGCCCTGCTGACCGAACTGTGGCGGCACTCCGCCGAGATCGGGACCCGGGGCGGCCACGAGTTGCTGGGCGAGGCGTTCCTGCTGGTGACGAGGGTGTCGGCGGGCGGCAACGTCGCCGTGCCGGGCCGCTTCGAGTTGTCGCTGATCCGCAAGATCCTGCCGGGGGAGGACCTGGCCGATGCGGCCTCGGAGATCGCCGCGATCACCGACGAGGTCGCCGAGCGCCACGGGGTGACGGCCGAGCTGGAGTTCACCGCGCCCCGTGACCACGCGGTCGGGGGTACCCCCGACGAGGTGCCGGACACCCACCCGGGAGTCGCCGAGCTGTGCCGCTCCATCGAGGCCACCACGGGGCGAACGGCCCGTGTCGAGGGTGCGCCCTACTGGTCGGAGAAGCCGTTCCTGCGTGCCCTGGGGATTCCGGGCGTCTACTTCGCGCCGGGCGACATCTCCGACTGCCACACGCCGTTCGAACGCCTCGAGATCGACGAACTCATATCTGCCACCCGCAGCCTGGCGCACTTCGTGGCGTCATGGTGCGGCGTACAGAAGCTGCGGAAAACACCTGGTTAGGAGGGGTGAATGAAAGCCAAACCAAGAAGACTGCGATTGCTGACGGCTGTTGCGCTGCTGGCCACCATCGGCCTGCTCGCCGCCGCCTGTGGGGGAGACGACGAGGCCGCGACGTCGGCTCCGCAACCCGCTCCCGCGCCGGTTCCCGAGCCGGCGCCCGAACCACCGCCACCCGCGCCGGAACCGCCGGCGCCCGCACCCGAACCGCCCGCGCCGGCGCCGGAACCCCCTGCGCCCGCGCCGGAGCCGCCACCGCCGCCCGAGCCGCCGCCCGCGCCCGCCTTCGAGGCCCCGGTTACGCAGGGACCCGGAGGCGAGGAGGCCACCTCGTCGGCGGAGATCAGCCTGACAGACGCCGAAGCCGACGAGGTGCGCGCCGGGGGCTACACCGCCGCGCTGCTGTGGCACACCGCGGGAGCCTTCACCGACGCCGTCAGCCAGGGCGCCCGTGACGCCTTCGCCGACCTGGGCATCGAGGTGATCGCCGAGACGAACGCCTCCTTCGACGCCGCGCAGCAGGCCAACGACGTCGAGACGGTCATGGCGCAGAGTCCCGACATCATCATCAGCCTCGTGCTCGACCCGGTGTCCGGCGCCGAGGCGTTCCGCCCGGCCGTGGACGCCGGCGTGCAGCTGGTGTTCCTGTCCAACGTGCCCGAGGGATACGTGCAGGGCGTGGACTATGTGGGCCTGGTCACCGACGACCTGGCCGCCATGGGCATCGCCGCCGCCGACCTGCTGGCGGACGCGCTCGGCGGGGAGGGCCAGGTGGGGTACATCTTCCACGACGCCCCCTACTACGTCACCAACCAGCGTGACCAGGCGTTCAAGGCGTGGATCGAGGGCAACTACCCCGGCATGGAGATCGTGGCCGAGCAGGGTCTGGCCGACCCGGCCGCCGCCGAGGAGATCGCCTCGACGCTGCTGACGCGCTACCCCGACCTCGACGGCATCTACGCGCCGTGGTCGGCGGGCCCCGCCGACGGCGTGCTGGCGGCGCTGCGGGCCGCCGGGGCCTCCGAGGTGGCGGTCGTGACCCTCGACCTGGACACGAACGTCTCGCTCGACCTCGTCGAGGGAGGCAATATCGTCGGCATCGCCGCCGATGAGGCCTACGACCTGGGTCGCACGATGGCGGTCGAAGGGGCCTACGGGCTGCTGGGCAAGCCTGCGCCGGCGTTCGTCGTGGTGCCCGCCATCGCCGTAACCGCGGACAATATCGTCGAGGCCTATCGGCAGTCACTCGCCACCGATCCGCCGCAGGTCGTGCTCGACGCTCTCGGGTGATGACCTGACCCCATGCCCGGCTCGGGGATCGCCCTCGTGAGTGGTCTCCGAGCCCGGCGCGCCTGCCGGCCGCCTCCCCCCGGCGGTCGCCGGGCGCGCCGGGGCGACCGTGACCTGCAGCAGTACGTCGTCTACCTGGCGTTCGCGCTGATCCTGGCGGCCTTCGCAATCATCCTGCGGAACGACGGCTTCCTGTCGTCGGCGAACTTGCTGAACATCGGGCGGCAGGCGGCGCCGATCGCTGTGATGGCAGTGGGCATGACGTTCGCGCTGGCGGCGGCGGAGATCGATCTCTCGGTGGGTTCGGTCGTGGCGCTGTCGTCGCTGGTGGCCGCCGAGGTCGTCACGGCGGCCGGGTTCCTGGCGGGGGCGCTGGCGGCGTTGGGCGTGGGTGTGGCCGCCGGCCTGCTGAACGGTGTCATCGCCGTGAAGGTCCGCATCCCGTCGTTCCTCGTGACCCTCGGGATGCTGGGTGTCATCAGCGGGATCGCCCGCAACATGAACAACCTGCAGTCCTACCCCATCCGCAACGACGCCTTCTCCGCGGTGTTCGGGGCCGGTTCGGCCGGTCCGGTGTCGTCGCTGCTGATCTGGACGGTGGTGGCACTGATCCTCGGGCACGTGGCGCTGCGGCACCTCCGCTGGGGGCGCCACGTGCTGGCCACCGGCGCCAACCGCGAGGCGGCCAACGCCCTCGGCATCCGCGCCGACCGCGTCCGCATCAGCGCCCTGGTCACCAGCGCAACCGCCGCTGCGTTCGCCGGGGTGCTGCTGGCCGGGCGGCTGGCCATCGGCCGCCACGATCTCGGCGAGAACGACCTGCTCACCGTGATCGCCGCGGTGGTCATCGGCGGGACCAGCCTGTTCGGCGGGCGGGGCTCGGTCGCGGGCGCCGTCGTCGGCGCCGCCATCATGGCGATGCTGAACAACGGCCTGATCCTCATGGGACTCCGGGTGGCCGACCAGATGATCGCCCGCGGCGTCATCATCGTGCTGGCCGTCGCCCTCAGCATGCGCGAGCGCCGCGAACGGTAGGGGTGCCGTTCATGCTGCTCGTTACGTCTACCGTCGTTCCGACACACGCCGGAATCCATTGTGTCGCCGGCCGGCCGGCTCCTCCGGCGGACGGCTCGGAAGGGTAGGGCTCGGCGATGTTCCTGGATGTGCTGCTGCGGCGTAACCGGGCCTTCCTCGAGGCGGCCGTGGCTCTCCATCAGGCCAGGGAGATCCCCGCCAGCAGCTACGTGCTGGACCTCGACGCCATCGAAGGCAATAGCCGGGCATTCTGCGACGAGGCGCACCGGCGGAACATGACGGTCCTCGCCATGACCAAGCAGGTGGGCCGGGCGCCCGGTGCTCTCGACGCCATGGCCCGCGGCGGCACCGACGGGTTCGTGGCCGTGGACATGGCCTGTGCCCGGGCCATCGTGGCGAACGGCCACCGGTTGGGCCACCTCGGACACCTCGTGCAGGTGCCGCGGGCCGAGGCAGCCGAGGCGGCGGCGCTGGAACCGGACTTCTGGACCGTGTTCAGTGCCGGGAAGGCTGCCGAGGCGGCGACGGCTACCGGGGCCGCGGGCCGCACCCAGGACCTGCTGGTACGCGTCTGCGCGGCGACCGACGAGTTCTACCCGGGCCACGAGGGCGGCGTGCCACTCGATGAACTCACCGAACTCATCGACCGGCTGGAGGCGATGCCGGGGGCGCGCTTCGCCGGGCTCACCACCTTCCCGGCCCTGCTGTTCGACCCCGCCACCGGGGGCGTCCGCACCACCCGCAACGTCGAGACCCTGGCCCGCGCGGCCGAGTCGGCGCGCCGGCGGCTGGGCTCCGATGCGGCCGTGGAGATCAACGCCCCCGGCACGACCTCGGTCGCGGTCCTGGACCAACTGGCCGGGATCGGCGCCACGCAGGTGGAACCGGGTCACGGCCTCACCGGTACCACGCCGCTGCACGCCGTGGCCGACCTGCCCGAGGAGCCGGCGATCTGCTACCTCAGCGAGGTGTCGCACCTCCACGCCGGCGTGCCGCTCTGCTTCGGCGGGGGGTTCTACGTCGATCCGGTCTTCGAGCCGTACGGCCCGAAGGCGCTGATCGCGGCCGACCCGGAGGATCTCGACGAGGCGCCGGTTGCGATGGACTTCCCCGACCCGGCGGGCATCGACTACTACGCCCGGCTGCACCCACCAGCCGCCAGGCACGTCGGCGAGGGTGACACGGTGATCTGCGGGTTCCGGGCGCAGGCGTTCGTGACACGGGCCACCGTCGCCGGCCTGACCGGCGTGCGGTCGGGAGCGCCTGCCGTCGCCGGTGTCTGGGACACCCTCGGCCGGCCCGTCGACAGGGGGGCGCGATGACCACCCGATCGGATCGGCGGCACGTACGGCGGCCCCGGCCGGCCGGGTGTGGTCGCCGCGGGGCGCACGACCTCCGCAGTGGCCCCGAGGGTCACCGCCGTCGGGCGGGGCTCCCTGATCGGGGTGGCCGGTGAGCGCCGCCGGTCCCGCTCTGACCGCCGAGGGCATCTCCAAGGCTTTCCGGGCTGTGCAGGCCCTCGAGGACGTGTCGATCGAGTTGCACTATGGCCACGTCACCGCCCTGCTCGGCGACAACGGCGCCGGCAAGTCCACGCTCGTGAAGTGCCTCGCCGGCGTGTACCAGCCCGACGCCGGCGTCATCAGCGTCGACGGTGTGCGGCGGGCCATCCCGACGCCGGACGCGGCCCGCACGCTCGGCATCGAGACCGTCCACCAGACGCTGGCCGTCATCGACACCCTCGATGTGGCGGCCAACCTGTTCCTGAACCGCGAGTACCTGCGGGGCGGCCCGATCGGCCGCCGCCTCGGGCTGTTGGACCACAAGCGCATGCGCGCCGAGTGCGAGGCCACGCTGGGGCGCCTGGACATCCGCATCCCGTCGCTGCGCCGCGCCGCCGGGCTGCTGTCGGGCGGGCAGCGCCAGGCCGTCGCCATCGGCCGGGCGGTGGCGTGGGGTCAGCGCATCGTGCTGCTCGACGAGCCCGCTGCGGCTCTCGGCGTGGAGCAGACGGCGCGTGTCCTCGACCTCATCCGGAACCTGCGCGACGGCGGCGTGGCCGTCCTGCTGATCACCCACAACATGGAGCGGGTGATCGACGTCTGCGATCACGCCGTCGTGCTGCGCCAGGGCCGCAAGACCGCCGAGGCCGCCGTCGGCGAGGTCACCAAGAACGATCTCGTCGCCTTCATCACCGGTGCAGCGGCAACGGAGTGACCCGCGCCGCCCGGCAGCAGGTCTGCGCCGGTGCGTCAACGAGGTCCGGGTTCGCCCGGCGGGGAATCGGCCCGCCTGCCCGCGCCTTCCGGTGGGGGAGCCTCGAGCCCGGCCCCGGTTCTGTGGGTGATCACCCCACTTCGACGCGACGGCGGCTGCTGGAGGCCCGGGACGGCCACGAGTTGGCGGTGCTGGCCGCCGACGTGGTGCAGGAGACCCTGGAGTTCTCGGCGGCGCCGGTGCTGGGACTGGCGACCGGTGGTTCTGTGGCGGGGCTCTATGCCGAGTTGATCCGTCGCCACCGCGAAGAGGGTCTCAGCTTCGCGGCGGTTCGGGCGTTCCTACTCGATGAGTACCTGGGTCTGCCCGCCGACCATCCGCAGGCCTACCGCAATGCGATCCGCCGGCTGCTGGCCGATCACATCGACTTCGCGCCCGGGGCTGTAGCCGGCCCCGACGCTGCCGCCGCCGACCTTCAGGCCGAGTGCGCCCGCTACGACGCGTTGCTGGCCGCAGGCGTGGACCTGCAGATCCTGGGCATCGGCCGCAACGGCCACATCGCCTTCAACGAGCCCGGCTCGCCACTGACGGGCACCACCCGCGTCGTGACGATCAGCGAGCAGACCCGGCGCGACAACGCCCGGTTCTTCACGGACCCGGTCGACGTGCCGCACCGCGCCATCACCCAGGGCATCGGCACAATCCGCCGGGCGGCGCATCTTCTCCTCGTCGCCACGGGCGAGTCCAAGGCGCCCGCGCTTCGTGCCGCCCTGGAAGGTCCGGTGACGAGCGCCGTGCCGGCGTCGGCCCTGCAACTCCACCCCCAGGTCACTGTCGTTGCCGACCGTGCCGCGGTGGCGGCCCTCACCCGGCTGCGGCTCGGAGGTGGGCGGTGAGTTCGGCGAGCGAGGTGCGGGCGTTCAGGCCGCTGGTGGACGGCATGACGTAGGCGGGGCGGCCGCCGATGCGGCGGTTCTGGAGGCCGGGCGTGGCCCGGCGATCCACGGCGGCCCGCCAGCCGGCGAGGCCCACGAAGCAGACGGCCCGTGGCTCGAGGCGTTCGGCGAGGCGTTCGAGGCGTTCGAGTCCCTCGGCGTACTCGTCTGCGGTCAACTCGGCGGCCTGGCGGGTTGCTCGCTTCACCAGGTCGGTCATCCCCACACCGTGGGCGACGAGGGCGTGGCGTGGATCGCGGTCTCGGCTCACCAGCCCGGCGGCGAGCGCGGCGGGCCAGAACCGGTTCCCGCCGCGGGCGAAGCCGACCCCCACGTCCGCGGCATACAGGCTGGGGTTCAGACCGCAGACGAGCAGGCGCATGCCTGGCGCCACGGTGTCGGGAAGCGTGTGCAGCCGGCGGGCGGCCACCAGCAGCACCTTCTTGCGTTGCTCGATGCTGTCGACGCCGAAGCCCGCCCCGACGAGCACGTCGCGCAGCCAGGATTCTGGCCAGCGCGAGAACCGCCGCCCCGGGAAGTCGTCGTCGGGACTCTCGTCCCACTCGGCGTCGCCGGCGAAGAGGTGCAACTCCACGGAGGCGCCGGGGATGAGGGCGCGGTGCAGGTCAGCCAGCGCCACGGGCACCTCGGAGCGGGCCAGGTGGATGTACGACCGCGACGCCCACGCGCCCCGCAGGCAGCGGTCCCGCAACGGCAGGGCGCGCAGATCGCCGGCGACCCGCAGCGGATGACGCACCTCGGCCAGCATCGAGCGGCTGGCGTCCAGGGCCACCGCGGGCTGCGGGAGGTCGCCCACGTGCCACCCGGGCCCGCAGCCCAGATCCGCCACGGGAGCGGCGTCGGCGGGTCCGGCCGCGGCGGGTCCGGGGTCGCCGGGCGGGGTGTCGGCGGGTCCGGCTGCGGTGGGTCCGGGGTCGCCGGGAGGGGTGTCGCCGGGCGGGGTGTCGGCGGGTCCGGCCGTGGTGGGTCCGGGCTCGGCGGGCGGGGCTGCCGGCGGTCCGGCCGCCACCCGCTCGGCGAACTGCTCCACACGATCGCCGTACACCCGCGCCCGGCGATCCATCCACTCCCTCGTGCGGGACTCATAGACAGCAACGCTCGGTTCCTCACGCATCTCTTACCCCTGTCTTACCCCTGTCCGATACTGTGGCATTCCAGATGGACAACCACCGAACCGGACGGTCGCCGGCCTGCGGGGGGACAGGCGGCGAACGGCGCTCCGCACGGTGAAGGTGCAAGGGAATAGGATCGGACCATGACTGATACCGCCGAGCCCGCCACCCAAGACTCCACGACACGCGATCAGGCCTTGGCCCTCATTGACGGCAAGCTGGGTGAGATCGCCATGCGCGAGTTGGTCTCGCGCACCGAGTTCACGAACGTGCTGCTGGACCTGCGTCTGCTCCTGGCGGCTGACCCGGAGGCGGTTTCGGTCAACTGACCTGCGAGGCGAATCCGGGGGGAGTCGGCGGCGGGCACGTGTCCGGTCTGCAGCGTCGTCGAGGGGCGGTCAGCGGTCGGGCCACTGCGTAGGCGAACCGGCGGGGGGAAGCAGTGACGACGCGGCTGATCGGCGAGCGTCTTGCGCGTTCGGAGGATCGACGCATCCTGGCCGGTCGCGGCACCTTCATCGACGACATCGCGCCGGCCGGATGCCTGCACGTGGCGATGGTGCGGTCCACCTGCGCCAACGGTCGCATCCGGGGCGTGGAGACTTCCGCAGCGACAGCCAGAGATGGTGTCATTGCCGTCTACACGGCCGCCGATCTCGGCGAACTCGGCCGGCAGTCCCTCCCCCTGCTCATCCCCAACCCCAATCTCACCGAGCCGCGCACCCAGGTCCTGCTCGCCGCCGAATACGTGCACTTCGTCGGCGAGGCCGTGGCGATGGTTGTGGCGACCAGCCGGCCCGCGGCGCAGGACGCCGCCGAGATGGTGGAGGTGACCTACGAGCCGCTGCCCGCGGTGGTGGGTCCCGTGGCGGCCTTCGAGGGAGACGATCTTGTCCATGCCGACATGTCCGGCAACGTGGCGGCGCACTTCGTCCAGGAGCACGGAGACGTTCAGGCCGCCCTGGCGGCCGCGCCCCGCACCCTCGAGCGGCAATTCTGGGTGGAGCGCAGCGCCGCGGCACCCATGGAGTGCCGCGGCGTGGTGGCGATACCCGACGAGTTCGGGCACCTGCTGGTCTACGACACATCCCAGGCCCCCACCACGATCCGGGCGGGCCTGTCCACCTATCTGAACCTTGCCGAGCACGAGGTGGACGTCGTGGCTCCCGACGTGGGCGGCGGGTTCGGGGTCAAGCTGCCCGTCTTCTATCCCGAGGAGATCCTGGTCCCGTGGGCGGCCCTCCGACTCCGCAGGCCCGTCAAGTTCATCGAGGACCGTTCCGAGCATTTCGTCGCCTCCAACCACGAGCGGGCCCAGTGGCACGAGGTGCGGGTCGGCTTCGATACCGACGGGCGCATCCTCGCCCTGCACGACAGGTTCATCCACGATGCGGGCGCCTACTGCCCCTACGGGATCATCATCCCGATCGTCACCGCCTCGCGCCTGCCGGGTCCCTACAAGCTCCCCAACTACAGCAGCGAGATGCACGTTGTGTACACGAACACCGTGCCGGTCACGCCGTACCGCGGCGCCGGCATGCCGCAGGGGGGCTTCGTGATGGAGCGGGTGATCGATCTGATTGCCCGGGATCTGGGAATCGACCGGGCCGAGGTCCGCCGACGGAACTTCATCCAGCCCGACGAGTTCCCGTATGTCGTCGGGCTGATGGACGAGGACGGCCTGACCACCACCTACGACAGCGGCGACTATCCCGCGGGGCTCGACAAACTGCTCGACGCAATCGACTACGAGCGGTTCGCCGCCGAGCAGGCCGCAGCTCGTGCCGAGGGGCGGCGGATCGGCATCGGTCTGGGCTGCTACGTGGAGGGAACCGGCAGCGGACCCTACGAGGGCGCCCGCGTCCAAGTGGAACCCACGGGCAAGGTCTTCGTCACGACCGGCATCTCCACGCAGGGCCAGGCTCACGCCACGATCCTCGCCCAGGTGGTGGCGGAGATCCTGCAGGTCCCCTTCGAGGACGTGGTCGTGCGCACGGGGGACACGCGGCAGTTCAAGTGGGCGACCGGGACGTTCGCCAGCCGCATCGGCGTCGTCGCCTCCAACGCCGTCGCCCAGGCGGCGCAGCAGGTACGGGACAAGGCCGCCGAGATAGCCGCACGCATCCTCGAGGCCAACGTGGCCGACATCGTGTTCACCGACGGCCAGGTGTCGGTGCGGGGCTCTCCGGACGTACGTGTCCCGCTTCGCCAGATCGCCGTCCTCGCCAACCCGCTGCGCTACGCCTTCAGCAAGGAGGCGCTGGCGGCCACCCAGTTCGTCGGCGACGGCGCGGCGGCGGAGGCCCCACCGGTCTCCGAGGTCGCCCCCGGCCTGGAGGCAACCGCCTACAACAGCCCCAGGCACGCCACCTTCGCCAGCGGCGCCCACGCCACCGTCGTGGAGGTGGACGTCGAGACCGGCGAGGTCAGCCTGCTCCGCTACGTGATCGTCCACGATTGCGGGCGGATGATCAACCCGGCCGTCGTGGAGGGCCAGGTCCACGGAGGGACTGCGCAGGGCATCGCCGGGGCGCTCTTCGAGCGGATGCACTACGACAGGGACGGGCAACTCCGGAACGCAGGTTTCGCCGATTTCCTCATCCCGTCCGCGGCGGAACTGCCCTCGTTCGGAGTGGAACATGTCGAGACCCTCTCACCCTTGAACCCGCTCGGTGTCAAGGGAGTGGGAGAGGCGGGCTGCGTCCCCGCGGCGGCGGCGATCATCGGCGCGATATCCGACGCCGTGGGCATTGAACTCACTGAGACCCCGCTCAGCCCGGAGCGGCTCGTGGAGTTGATCGAGGAGTCGAAGCTGCGGGCAAGTCAGTGACTCAGCGACGATGACCGGACCGGCCGCCGGGGCCGCCCTGGAGGCTCTCGACTCGACGGGAGTGACGGCTATCGGTGTCCGGCCGGCACGCCAGGTGACCGACGCGGTCGGCCGGCGCCGCTACCTGCACGCCGGACCGCCCCTGGGTGCCGCAGCCATGGTGGGTCCCCTGCGCGGTGCCCTGATCGGGGCGCTGATGCTGGAAGGCGAGGCCGGATCACCTGAGGAGGCGGCCGGGATTCTCGACAGGGGCGATCTGGAGTTGGCCTCCTGCCACGACAACGGCGGCGTCGGGGCGCTGGCGGGCGTCGTGACCCCGTCCATCCCTGTCGTCATCATGGAGACCGACCGCGGGACCCGGGCGTATTCGCCGCTGAACGAGGGTCTCGGTCGTGCGCTGCGCTTCGGTTCCTACGATCCGGCGACCCTGGAGCGACTCCGCTGGATGAGCGCGGCCGCCGGACCCGTTCTGGACGAGGCGATCAGCGCCGTCGGCGGCCTCGACATGGTCGAACTCTGGGCCGAGGGGCTGCGCCGGGGCGACGAGTGCCACAACCGGAACGTGGCCTCCAGCGCCGCCGTGCTGGCTCGCCTGGCGCCGGCGATCGTGGCGGCCGCCGACCGCAACGATGCGGTCGACGTGCTGTCGTACATGTCCGCCAACCCGCACTTCTTCCTGGCGTTGTCGATCGCCGCGGCCAAGGCGGTCGCCGACGCGGTGCACGTCGCCGGTGACCCGGGTGTCGTCACGGCGATGTCGTCCAACGGTGCGAGCCTGGGCATCAGGGTCAGCGGCGCGGGCGACCGCTGGTTCCTGACCGACTCCCCGAGCGGCGATCCGAAGCTGTTCGAGGGCTACGAGCCGGCCGACGCCTCACCGGTGCTGGGCGACTCGTTCATCGCCGAGACCGTCGGTCTGGGCGCCTTCGCCCTCTCGGCGTCGCCGGCCATCGTCTCGTTCGTCGGCGGCGATCCGCTGACCGCGTCGGACACCGTCGAGGAGCTCCGTAGCATCTGCCGGGGCACCAGTTCGCGGTTGCTCATCCCCGCCGAGGGCTTCGCCGGGACGCCAATCGGGATCGACGTCCACAAGGTGGCCGCAACCGGCGTCTCGCCTCTCGCGAACGCCGGATTGGCGCACCGCGAGCCGGGCCGAGGGCAGGTGGGTGCATGCCTGCTGCGCCTGCCGCCGGCCCCTTTCGCCGAGGCCGCCGCCTTCCTCGGATCCGCATCCCACTGACTCGGACAATCGATGCCCGATAGGGTGTCGCGAGAAGGGACCACGGCTTGGGGGGACGTCATGGCCGACGGCGGGGGCGACCATTCGGGTGCCGGAGGGAGCGCTCCGAGCGTTCCGCGGGTCGGATTCATCGGCCTCGGAAACATGGGATGGCCGATGGCGGCCCACGTCGCAGCAGCGGGACTGCCGCTGCGCGTCCACAACCGGACCCGCAGCAAGGCAGAGGCATTCGTCAGCCACGTCGCTGCCACCGGCGGCGGGGCCGACGTGCAGATATGCGAGACGCCGGCCGAGGTGGCGGCGGGCAGCGACGCCGTGTTGAGCATCGTGTCCGACGACGCAGCTGCCACGGAGGTGTTCACGGGGCCCGACGGCGTCGCCTCCGGCATCTCGCCGGGAGCCGTGGGAGTGGAGATGAGCACCATCAGCCCCACCTGCGTCCGCCGCCTCGCCGCTGTGATGGAATCCGCCGGCGCCGCACTCGTCGACGCCCCGGCCGGCGGCAGCGTCTCAACGGCCGAGGCCGGTGTTCTCCTCATGATCGCCGGAGGCGACGGTGCCGCCGTCGAGCAGGCCCGGCCGGCGCTCGAGCCTTTCAGCGGCAGGATCGCCCATGTTGGCGGTCAGGGAGCCGGCGCGGCGATGAAACTGGCCCTCAACACGCTGGTGCACGGTCTCGTGAACAGCATTGCCGAGGGTCTCGTGCTCGCCGAGGGGGCCGGGATCGATCGCCTGGTGGCCTACGACGTGTTCGCATCGAGCCCGCTGGGCTCACCGTTCTTCCAGTACCGCCGCGACTGGTACGAGCGTCCCGGCGAGCAGCCCGCCATCTTCCGCCTGGACCTGGCGATCAAGGACCTCCGCCTGGCACTGGACCTGGCCGCGGAGGTGGGATTGGACCTACCGCAGATCGCCAGCAACCACCGCGCGCTGCAAGCCGCGTCGGCGGCCGGCTTCGGCGACTACGACGTCGCCGGCGTTGCGGAGTCGCTGCGCGGCAACCGTCGCAGCCCCGGCTAGTGCTCAGGTAAGGAGATCCAGGGCGGTGGCGGTGTAGACCTCCGCCGTGAGAGCAACGGCGTCGAGGGAGACGGACTCGTCGATCGTGTGCCACATCTCCTGCTCGCCGGCTCCCAGCATGACTGCTGGGATGTCGCGGCTCGAGAACAGGCCCGCATCGATGCAGCCGTGGGAATAGGTGAGCGGGGGATCGGGGTGGCCGGCGGTCGCGAACGCCGCCCGCAATGTGTCCACGAAGGGGGAGTCCGGGGCGACCTCGGAGGGATACATCAGCGGTCCCGGTTCAACGTCGATGTCCCAGCCTCCGATGCCCTGCATGGCCCGGCGGATGTCCGCCAGGGCCGCCTCGGGATCGTCGCCGGGCAGCAGCCGCCGGTCGATGGTGACCTCGACGAGATCGGGGATGGTGTGGGTGGCGTTCGGGCTGCTGTGTACGGCTGTGGGTGTGAGCGTCGGCCGCCCCAGGTGCGGGTGGTCGCCGGCGAGAGCGATCCCGTCCAGACTCCGGAGGACGCGTCGGGCTCCCTCGATGGCGTTCTTGCTGCGCCAGGGCATGGAACTGTGGCCCGCCAGCCCGGCCACCCGGATCGTGGCGTCGACGCGCCCCTTGTTGGCCACGCAGATGGCGTTGTCCGTGCCGATCCCCACAATGCACGCCGTAGGCGGGGTCCGTCCCTCGTACCCGGCCAGGAAGCTGCGGGCCGTGTCGTGGCGTCCGGTCTCACCCGCCGGCGAGACGCACAGCACCAGCGGCCCCGCCAGGTCCGCCGCCCGCTCGGCAACGGCTCCGGCGGTCAGCACAGCCGCAGCCAGCGCCCCCATCTGCTCGCTGGCGCCCCGCCCGCGCAGCCGCGTGGCACCGTCATCACCAACGATCCGGCTCGCCGTGAACGGATCGGTCATCCGGCCCGCGGGGTGGGTCATCGCATAGCAGAACAGCACCAACCCCGGCGCCTCCCCGCCGCCGATCTCACAGATCACATTGCCGGCGTCGTCAGTGACGGTCTCCAGGCCCAACTCCCGGAACTGTCCGGTGACGACTGTCTGCAGAAACGCCCTGATCTGTGGATCGTCCTCAAACAGATCCGTCTGTTCCGAAGGCGTCTCCAGCAACGGCCGAAGAACCCGCTCAACGCTGCCGATGTCGAAGCCGTGAATCCCGATCACTTGAGTTCATCCTCTCCAGTCGGGCTGCACTCGTGGGAACCAATACGCGAGGGCGGGGGTGCCGGGGGGCCGGGCTGCGACGCCTTTCGCCGTGCGTGGAGGAGCAGAGCGGCACCCCGGCACCCCCGCCCGGACTCCCGCTAGCGGCGCAGGCCCATCTTCTTGAGGCGGGGGAAGATCTCCTCCTCCATCTGCCGCAGACCCAGGAACGGGTCGAAGAACGACACCAACGCGCTCTCGATTCCGGCTTCGTGGAGTTCTCGCAGCATCTCGGCGACGGTGTCGTAGCTGCCGACGACCTGGTGGGCGCCGATGCCGAGGGCCATCCGCAGGAACCGTTCCTTACCGATGCCGCCGTAGGGGTCGGCGCTCTCCTCCTGGGCCTCGTCCCATCCGAACGTCGAGGAGACGTGCTGCCGCTTGGCGGACTCGATGAAGTTCATCGTGGCCTTGTGGTCGACCTCCTCGGCGATCCATTCGGCGGTGGCCTGTGCGGCGGCGTCGGTCTTGTCGATGATGGGCCACAGCTGCGTTGCCACCAGCACCCTGCGGTTGTACGAGGCCGCCTTGTCGTGGATCTCGGCGGCGATGTTCCGGTAGTGCTCCATGGTGGGCTGGATCTGGAAGATCCACTCGGCGTGCCGGCAGGCGAAGTCGATGCCCACCTTGGACTGGCCCGCCTGCATGAGCAGGGGTCGTGGCTTGCGGGTTGGCTTCGGGTTCACGTAGGCGCCGTAGCACTGGTAGTACTCGCCCTCGAAGATGATGGGCACATCGGAGGCCCACAGAGCCTTGACGAGCGTGAAGAACTCATCCGCGCGGCGGTAGGACTCGTCGTGCTCGGGCGGTTCGAGGTGGCCGAACGCGGCGTATTCCTTGGCCGAGTAGCCGGTGACCATGTTGAGGCCCCAGCGCCCGCCGGAGATGTGGTCGACGGTCACGCCGAACTTGGCGAAGTGGAACGGGTGGAACTCGTAGTTGCTGTGGGCCGTGGAGAACTGCAGCATGCGGCTCGTGATCGCCGAGGCCGCCGCGGCAGCCGTCAGCGACTCCAGACACGTCTCGCTCCAGTCGGTGTCGCCTCCCTGGCCGATCCAGCGGGCGAACGGCACCTGGTAGTCGAATCCGATCCTCTCCGCCTCGGTGATCAACTGGGAGCCCAGCGGCCACTTCCAGTAGTTCTGGTAGCGGTCGGGATCTCTGAGCACCGCCTTCGAGCCGGTGGAACCCCCCTGGATGTTCCAGGCGAAGAGCCCCAACTGGAGTGGCTGGCCGAGGTGGGGATCCGGCTGGCCGTTCGGTTCGTAGGGTCCGGTGAGTTGTTCGATCCGCACCGGCCTGGTGCCATAACGAGTCGTGACCACGATGTCCCCCTTAGCTCTGCGAGCCGTCCGGTGGTATCTGTCGATAGATCGGGCCCCTGTCGATCACTTCGTCGAGGAGCGCCTCTTCGATGTAGGCCGGCAGCTCCCCGATGTCGATGCGGAGGGCCTCCTGCCCTGCGTAGTGAAGCAGCTTCTTGACCTCGGTGCTCATGTAGTAGCCGCCGAGCACCAGGACCAGCAGTGCGCTGAAGCCCTCCGGGTCATCTGCGGCGAGTTGGTCGAGCCCATCGAGGCTGGGAGGCTCGGGGCAGTTCTGTACGGCGCGGCGGCAGTCGCCGGCCAGGTCGGGGCGGGCTCGCAGCGCCTTGTCCAGCAGGTCGCCGGAGATCCCGACGGCACCGGCTGCGGGCATCTCGCCGAGGGCTGGCACGAGCACGTCGGCGATGCTCGCCAGGCGGTCCCGGAGCGCATCGTCGAAGCCCTCGGAGGGCATGTCCGTCATGGGACTCGCTGCTCGCGGCGCGTCTCGATCAGACGCTCCGTGGCCCGCAGGGCGAGGGCCGAGATCGTGGCGGTGGGGTTCACGCCGCCGGAGGTCACGAACACGCTGCCGTCGATCACGTACAGGTTCTCGACGTCGTGGCTCCGGCACCAGCGGTCCACGACGGAGGTCTCCGGATCGTCGCCCATCCGGGCGGTCCCGAGGAGGTGCCAGCCGGTGCCGCGCACCTGGGGGGTCACGACCGTCTCGTAGGCGCCCGCCTCGCTGAGCGATTCGGCGGCCCGCGCCGCCTGGAACTTCAGGAGCCGCCGCGAGTTCTCCGACACCCGGTACTGGATCCGGGGTGCCGGGACGCCGTCGGGGTCCACCAGCTCGCCGTCGAGGGTCACCCTGTTGCCCTCGTCGGGCAGGTCCTCACCGATGATGCCCCACATGATCGAGTGGCCGAGATTCGTGCGGACGCGCTCGTGCAGGGCGTTCCCCCAGACCGGATCACCGCCGAAGCCCAGCGCCGCCCCCAGGGGACCCCCGGTGGGTTGCAGTCCCCACTTGGCGCCCCGCACGAAATCCCGTTGCGGGTCGGTCTCGTAGAACTGCATGCACTGCAGGCTCTGCCCCCAGTGCCCCTGCCAGCTGGGCCAGTGGCGGTCGAACAGGCCGATGACCGTGCCGAAGGGATGCATCATGAGCCGCTTGCCGACGAGGCCCGAGCGGTTCGCCAGCCCGTCGGGGAACAGAGCGCTCGCCGAGAGCAGCAGCAGGCGGGGAGTCCCGATGCCGTTGGCGGCCACCACGACGACCGACGCCGGCTGGTGCTGTTGCCGTCCCTGGCGGTCGATGTAGACCGCGCCGGTGGCGAGGCCGCGGCCGTCGATGGTGATCTCGCGTACGCGGGCACCGGTGACCAGCCGGGCGCCGGAGCGCTCGGCGTCGGGCCAGTGGGTCTGGTCGGTGGATCCCTTGGCGCCCTCCCCGCAGCCCCAGGCACACGTGCCGCGCTGCACGCAGGGCCGCCGCCCCCGGTAGCGCCGGGAGGCGATGGCGTTGCTGCCGGGCCACCAGTGCCAGCCCAGACGGTTGTGCGCCCGGGCGATGTCGGCCGCCACGTCGGGAATCGGCAGCGGAGGCAGGGGCGGGTCGGCGCCCGGCGGGTAGGCGGGGTCACCGCCCAGCCCCGAGACGCCGAAGTCCACGTCGGAGCGCTCGTAGAAGGGCTGGAGTTCCTCGTAGGTGAGGGGCCAGTCGTCGGCCACACCGTCCAGCGTCCGGACCCGGAAGTCCGACGGCGCCAGGCGGGGCCACTGGGCGGCGAACTGCACCGTGCTGCCCCCGACGCCGTTGAACATCAGCGGGTCGATGTCGGACTCGCTGACGTCGACGGGATAGTCGGCACGCCCCCGGCGGATGTTGGGGTCCCAGGTCCACTGCCTCAGCCCCGTGAGCTCCCAGTCGTCGTAGGCGCCGCGGTACGCGCCCGGGTCGGTCCGGTCGCCCTGTTCGAGGCACACCACGTCGAAGCCGGCCTCGGCCAGCCGCCTGGCGGCCACGGCTCCGGAGGCCCCCGCCCCGATGATCAGCACGTCGCCGGGGCTCATGCGATCGCCGGGATGATGTCGGATCCGAACGCGTCGATCAGATCCAGGGGCAGGTCGTAGGACGGGAAGCCGCGGATGTAGAAGTTCCGGACTCCGGCGTCTCGTGCCTCCTGCAGGCGCTCGGTGACGTCCGCCGCCGTTCCCACCAGGCAGAACGTCTCGGCGTAGCGGCGGCCGTCCTCGTCGCTCACCCAGCGTCCCGCCACCTCGGCGGCGTGCATCCAGTCCTCGGCGTGGGTCATGTCCGGGTACACGTCGGGCACCACCGCCGGAACGTCGATGTCGATGCCGGCGAGTTGAAGGGCGCCGGTCGCGCCGACCTGTGCGAGGCCCACGCAGACCGGTTTGGCGACTCGCGCCGCCTCGGTCGGGTCGTCGGTGATGTGGCAGAAGGTGCCGACGCAGATGTCGAGATCATCGAGCGACCGGCCGGCTTGAGCCGCGCCGCTGCGGATCTGGTCGAGCGCCCGCTCGACCAGGGGAGGAGCCAGCCCGGCCAGCACGATGACCCCATCAGCGATCTCCCCGGCCAACTGCAGGGCCTTCGGGCCCGTGGCGGCCATGTAGACCGGCACCGGCGTGGGCTCGGCGCCGTGGAGGTGGATCTCCCGCCCGCCGTAGTCCGCCGGCCGGCCGTCGAGCAGCCGGCGCACCGCCGCGATGTTCCGGCGCATCTCGGCGAGGCGGGTCGGCTTCATGCCGAGCAACTTGATGGCGCTGTCGCCGCTGCCCACGCCGAGGATCGTGCGCCCGGGGGCGATCTCGGCGACGGTGCGGGTGGCAGCCGCGGTCACGCTGGGATGCCGGGTCTCGAAGGTCGTGACGCATGAGCCCACCCGGATGCTGCGGGTCTCCAGCGCGGCGACGGCGAGCGTCGCCCACACATCGCGCCAGAGGAATTGCGAGTCCGGGTACCAGGCGATGTCGAACCCGGCCTCCTCGGCGGCCCGGGCCGCGGCGCCGGCCGCCCGGACGTCGGCGCAGGGGGGGATGCGAATGCCGAAGGCAGGTGGCGCGGCGCTCACTTCCCGGGACCGCTCACTTGAATCACTTGAAGAGGTAGAGGGGACGGCCCTCCTCGCGGGGGGGTAGCACCTTCCGCCCCGAGACGGCGATGGCGACGATCGTCACGATGTACGGCAGCGCCAGCAGCAACTCACCGGCCACCGGGATGTCTCGGGCCTGGAGTTGGAATCCCAGGGCATAGGAGGCGCCGAATATCACCGCCGCCGCAGCGGCACCTGAGGGATTCCAGCGCCCCAGGATGACGATGGCGATGGCGATGTAGCCCCGCCCGCGCACCACGTCGTGCAGGAACAGCCGGATGTCGGCCAGGATCATGTAGGCGCCGGCGAGACCGCCGAGGATGCCGCTGACCGTCATCGCCACGAGCCGGACCCGCAGCACGTTGACCCCGGTGGCCTGGGCGCCCTCGGCATACTCCCCGCAGGCGCGCAGGCGCACGCCGATCCCCGTCCGGAACATCATGTACCAGACCAGCGGTACGCACAGGTAGGTCATGTAGGCCATCCAGTGCTGATCGGCGAGCACGCCGATGCCCGGAATGGCCGCAAGGCCGGGAATCCGCTGCGTGATCGAGCCACGCGGCACCGACATGGCCTCCAGCCCGCCGCGCCGGATCAGCACGTCGAACAGGTAGCTGGTCGCGCCGAGCGCCAGGATGTTGAAGGCGATCCCGACGACGACCTGGTCACCCCGCAGCCCAACGGTGATCCAGCCCAGGAGCAGCCCGAAGGCCGCCCCGAACAGCAGGGCGAACCAGAATCCCGCCTGCTCTGTCCCGAAGGCGGCCGCAGCCCAGGCTGCCACCCAGGCACCCACCAGCATCAACCCCTCGAGGCCGATGTTCAGCACCCCCGAGCGTTGGGCGATCACGCCCCCGAGGGCGGCCAGAAGCAGCGGCACGCCGGCCACGACCGTGGCGTTCAGGACGTTACTCACGCGGCGGCTCCTGGCGCCGACTCAATCCGGTCCCCGGGGACCCGGATTCCCCCCATGGGGCGAATACTACAGACAGCGTCCGGAGCCGTTTGGGCCTGCGAGATTATTCTGGCATCGGTGCGCGGTGTATAGTCCCCCGCCGGGGGACCAGGCGCATGAACGGTCAGAACGGCCAGCACATTGTGCAGCACCTTGATCTGGGGGGTGGGCGTATCCACCTGATGCGTGGGGGCGCCGGCGAGGAGTTGCTCTTCCTGCACCCCGCCGCCGGCGCCGGATTCTGGTTGCCGTTCCACGATCTGCTGGCCGAGCGCTTCGATGTGATCTCCCCCGATCATCCCGGCTTCGGCGAGTCGGACCGGCTGGAGTGGATCGACGGTATGGAGGATCTCGTCTACTTCTACCTGGACCTCCTGGACGCGCTCGAGCTGGAGTCGGTGCATGTGGTGGGGACATCCCTCGGGGGATGGCTGGGCGCCGAGTTGGCCGTGCACCAGCCCTCGAAGGTGCGCAGCCTGGTCATGGTGGATCCGATCGGCCTGGACCTGCCCGAGCACCCCGTCGAGGACATCTTCGGTATGAACCCCGACGAACTCCGCGCCGCGCTGTTCCTGGACCAGGAGTTGGCATTGCAGTTCATCTCCCCCGAGCCCGACCTCGACACGCTCATGCGCGCCTTCAAGGAGAAGACGAGCTTCGCCCGCCTGGCGTGGAACCCCTTCTGCTGCAATCCGAAGCTCCACCTCCGGTTGCATCGTGTCACCGCGCCGACGCTGATCCTCTGGGGCAGTGACGACCGCCTCGTGCCGCTGGCGCACGGGGAGCGCTACCAGGAACTCATTGCCGATGCGCGCCTGGAGATCATCGAGGATTCCGGTCACGCGCCGCTGCTGGAGCAGCCCGAGCGGACCGTTGCAGCCATCGGGCGGTTCCACGCCGAACTCGCCACGACGGAGGTCTGCTGATGCGGTTCTTCATGTTTCACCTGATGCCGTACCCGTACCTGCCCGAGGACTTCGACGAGCGCGAGTCGGCGTGGGTGACCCTGTCCAACAGCAACTACGACCCCAAGGTGGGCACGGGTCTCTACAACCGCTACCTGGATGAACTCGAGTACGCGGAGGAATTGGGCTTCGACGGCATCTGCGTCAACGAGCATCACCAGAACGCCTACGGCACGATGCCCTCGCCGAACCTCATGGCCGCCACCCTGGTCCGCCGTACCGAGAAGCTCCAGATAGCGATCGTCGGCAACGGGCTGCCGCTGCGCGACCATCCCCTCCGGGTCGCCGAGGAGGTGGCGATGCTGGACGTCATCTCCGGCGGACGCATCATCTCGGGCTTCGTGCGCGGCATCGGCGACGAGTACTTCTCCATGAGCATCGACCCATCCACCTCGCGGGAGCGCTACAGCGAGGCCCACGACCTCATCATCAAAGCCTGGACCACCGATGGCCCGTTCCGCTGGGTAGGCAAGCACTACCGCCTCAACTACGTCAACGTCTGGCCCCGCCCGCTGCAGCAGCCGCACCCGCCCATCTGGATCCCCGCCTTCGGCAGCACCGAGACAATGTCCTGGGCCGCCGAGAACCACTACACGTACCTGTCGGTGTTCGCCCCGTCGAAGCTGCTGAAGCGCTGGTTCGACGGGTACCGGGAGGGCGCTCGTGCGGCCGGCTACGAAGCGCCGCGGGACAAGATCGGCATCCTCCTGCCCATCTACGTGGCCGAGACCGACCGCCAGGCGCACGCCGAGGGGCGCCAGTACGTCACATGGCTCTACCACAAGGGCCTGAAGCACAAGTTCGAGCACCTCTTCCCGCCGGGCTACATGACCGACCACTCCTGGGGGAGGTTCCTGCAGTCGGGCCTCGGCGCCTACTCCGACGTGAGCTACGAGGACCTGGTGGCCCAGGGATACGCCGTCGTGGGCAGCCCGGCCACGGTGCGGGAGCGGCTGGCGGAGCTCGCCGAGGAGCTCGGCTTCGGCCTCGTCAACGCCCTGCTGCACATCGGGGACATGCCGCACGACCACACGATCCGCAACATGGAGTTGTTCGCTCGCGAGGTGATGCCGCACTTCAGAGCAGAGAGCGCCGCCGCCTAGGGGGACGGCCGGATCGTCACTCACCTCCGGTCCCCGCTCGGCGGCGACCGGCAACCAACATCCGACTAGTTCGGCAACAAACACAAGGGGGACCCCATGATCACCAGACGGACACCCGCCGGGAGGCTGATGACGCTGCTCCTGGCCCTACTCGCAACACTGGCCCTGGTGGCGGTGTCGTGCGGGGACGACGAGGAGGAAGGCACCCAGGTCGGCAAGGACTCGCCGAGGATCGCCCAGTTGCACCCCGACGCCGTGAACGCGGCCGGCTGGTACCGCGACGGCTTCGCCGCCTTCGAGAAGATGGCGGCCATCCTCGACTCCGAGCCGGATGTCCTCGAGCACATCTCCTACGACCAGGCGCCCCAGACGCTGCGGCAATTGGCCGAGGACGGCTACGACATCATCGTCCCGCACTCCAGCGGGTACGAGGCCGCGGTCCTGGAGGTGGCTCCGGAATACCCGGGGACCTGGTTCATCATCTACTCCGACCTGTCGACCACCAACGACCTGCCCAACGTGGCGGGTTGGGCGGTCCACTGGAACCAGGTGGGCTACATGGCCGCCGCCATCGGCTGCGCCGCCTCCGACGCCAAGAGCATCGGCATGATCGTGAGTGCCCCGATCCCGGCGATGACCCGCTGGACGGGCGGCTCCTACCAGTTCAGCGAGGACTCCTCGGACGTCCTGGGCTACCCGTGCGAGTTCAACGACGTGTGGACCGGTGACTTCCTCGACGCCGCCAAGGCCAAGCAGGCCGCGCAGGCCCTGATCGACGGGGGCGCCGACGTGCTCTTCGACGCCGCCGATGCCGCAGGCGCCGGAGCGGTGGAGGCCGCCGTGCAGAACGACGTCAAGTATGTCGGCGGCGTGTCGGACCAGTGCGAGCAGGCGCCGGGCATCATCATCACGAGCGTCATCATGAACTTCGACGTCGCTTACGAGCAGATGGGCGAGTTCTACAAGGACGGCTCGCTGGAGCCCGCGATCTATTCCATGAACGTCGTCAACACCGGCATCGACATCGCCTCGAAGTGCAACCCCGACTCCGACGTCGACGCAGCCATCGACGCTGTGATCTCCGGCGTCGAGGCCGGTGACATCGTCGTCGATCCGACGCGCGAGAAGACCCCGTAACCCGGTGAACGGTCGCAACTAGCGTCTCCGGTACGTGGGAGCGGCCATAGATCAGGCGGGGCCGGTGACGGCCAGGGAACCTTCGACCCTGGCCGTCACCGGCCTGCACAAGCACTTCGGCCGGGTTCGGGCCAATGACGGCATCGACGTCACCTTCCGGGGTGGCGAGGTGCACGCCCTGCTCGGCGAGAACGGGGCCGGCAAGTCCACCCTCATCAAGTGTCTGACGGGCGTCTACCGGCCTGATTCGGGACGTGTCACCGTTGACGGCCGGGAGGTGGCAATCCGGGACCCCGCCGACTCACGGCAGTGCGGGATCGCGGTGGTGCACCAGAGTTCCACCCTGATCTCCCGCCTGACGCTGCTGGAGAACGTGGTCCTGCAGGAGGGACGCCTCGGGCGGATCCCCAGCGAGCTCGCCGACCGCCTCGTCGAAAGCGGCGACCGGCTGGGCTTCTCCATCGACCCGAGGGCCCGGGTCGAGAGGCTCTCGGTCGGCGATCTCCAGCGAGCCGAGATCGCCCGGGCCTTCATGCAGGAGGCCTGGCTTGTCATCCTCGACGAACCGACCGCCGTCCTGGCTCCGGCCGAGCGCGCCAGCCTCTTCGACCTGTTCGGCTCGCTCACCGCCCAGGGAGTGGGCGTGGTGTTCGTGACCCACCACCTCGCCGAGGCGCTTGCCGAGAGCAGCCGCACGACAGTGCTGCGTGCGGGGTGCGTCGTCGGGCGCCTCGAGTCCGGCCATCAGGTGGATGAGCGGGAATTGGTGCGGCTCATCGTCGGGGACGACGCCCCTCACCCGTCGGTGGTGGGCGATGTGAGCGGAGGTCCGCTCGGGGTCCCGGACGCGCTGGCGACCGGCGACGGGGCGGGGGGCGACGGGGCGGGTGACGCCGGCGAGGTGCGGGTGGAGGTCCGCCGCGTCTCGGGTGCACCGCTGTGGGGCCGCGCCCTGCACGAGGTCGACCTGACGATCCGCCGCGGCGAGGTACTCGGCGTAGCGGGCGTGGAGGGCAACGGCCAGCGGGAACTGTCCGCCCTGCTCGCCGGCTCGTGGTCGCCCGGCAGCGGTTCAGTCCTGCTGGACGGCAGGCCGCTGGCGGACTACCCGCCGCCGGAGCGCTCCAAGCTCGTCGGGGACGTGCCCGACGACCACTTCCTGGCCACCTGTGGCGAACTCTCGGTCTGGGAGAACCTGGCATTGGGAACCTTCGCCTGGCAGGAGGCGCCGACACCGGGCCGCAAGGCGCTCCGGCGTCGCTCGGCCGCCGACCTGGTGCAGGAATTCGACATCCGGACCGCCGGTGTGAATGCCGCGGTGCGCCAGCTGTCCGGCGGCAACCGCCGCCGAGTCATCCTCGCCCGGGAGTTGAGCAAGCATCCGGCGCTGCTGGTCGCCACCTATCCCACGCGGGGCCTCGACGTCCGGTCCGCCGAGCAGGTTCGAGCCCGGGTGCGCCGTCTCGCCGAGGGGGGGAGTTCGGTGGTGTACATGAGCACCGAACTGGAGGAGATCATCGAGGTCAGCGACCGCGTGGCGGTGATGGTCCGGGGGCGCATCACCGGCGTGCTCAGCGAGGCGATCACCATCGGCGGCATCGGCAATCTGATGCTGCAGGGCGCATGAGACTCGGGCTCGGCGGCCGCCTGAGCGTGGATCCCGGCCTCCGCCGGGATGACGAGAAAGGGGCGGGACGATGAGACTCGGGCTCGGCGGCCGCCTGCGTGTGCCCGAGGCGGTCATTCCCGTCCTGGCGATCCTCGCCTCGCTCGTGGTGCTGGCGCCCCTAGTGCAGATCGGCGGCGCCGGATTCGCCGAGGGTTACAGGGAGCTCTTCAAGGCGTCGTTCGGGTCGATGGTCGGGGTGGGTTCGTGGCTCACCTCCTCGCTCCCGCTGGTGCTCGTTGGCCTGGGTGTGGCCCTGCCCTACCGGGCCGGCCTGTTCAACGTCGGAGGCGAGGGCCAGCTGCTGGCAGGCGCCCTCGTCGGGGTCTACATCGGGACGGCCTTCGGCGGCGGACCGGGTGCGTTCCTGCTGCCGCTGGTGGCGGGGTTCGGATCGGCTGCCGCCCTCGGGGCCGTGGCCGGTTGGCTGAAGGCCCGCGGCATGCACGAGATCGTCACGACGATCATGTTCAACTTCATCGCGTTCTTCTCCCTCACGTTCCTGTTGCGCGGCGGGTTGAAGGACCCCGACCTCCCGTATGCGGCCAGCAGGGCCGTGTCCGACGGGTTCCGGCTGGGCCGCTTCGCCGGCGATGACATTCCCTACGGCATCTTCATCGCCCTCGTCGTTGTGCTAGCCACCACCTATTTCGTGGACTACACGCGTTTGGGATGGCGGCTGGGTGTGCTGGGCCAGAGCGACGCCGTGGCGGTCCGCCAGGGGATCAACCTGGCGCGCAGCCGGACGGTGGCCATGGCTCTGGGCGGGGGGCTGGCAGGGCTGGGCGGGGTCGTCGAGTTGCTGGGCAACCAGTACCGCATCGGCGCCCACTTCTCGCCGGGCTGGGGATTCACCGCCGTCGCGGTGGCGCTGCTGGCGCGCGGCAAGATGCTGCCCGTGGTGCCCTTCGCTCTCTACTTCGGGTTCCTGCAGAACGGCGAGGTCCGGCTCCAGGCGATCCTGGGCCTTCCCGGCAACCTGGTGCTGATCCTCGTCGCCGCTCCGGTGATCATCGTGGCCGCGGTCTACGGGTTCCGGGCGTATCGCAGGACGGTGATGGTGGGTGCCTGATGCGGAGGGGGTCGCTATGAGCGAGAACGGCGAGGACCGCGCCGCGGCCGGTTACGCGGTCGCGGTGGACATCGGGGGGACCTTCACCGACCTGGTTGCCGTCGGTGCCGGCGGGGAGATCGTCCTGGCCAAGCAGCCCTCGGTGCCGGCGGACTTCCTGCGGGGCGTGGACGTCGCCCTCGGCGACCTCGGCGCGGTCGGGATCGTCGACTTCCGCCACGGCACCACCGTGGGCACCAACGCCATCATCCAGCGCAAGGGCGCTCGCATCGGGCTCATCACCACGCGGGGGTTCCGGGACATCCTCCTGGCGGCGCGGGCCAGCCGCATCGATCTCTACGACTCGGTCTGGGACCCGCCGCCGCCGCTGGTGGCTCGCCGCGACATCCTGACCGTCACCGAGCGGCTGGACTACCTGGGGCGCACGGTCACGCCGCTGGACACCGGCGAGGTGCGCGAGGCGATCGGCATCCTGCGCGACCGCGGCATCGAGGCGGTGGCGGTCTGCTTCCTGAACTCGTTCGTGAACCCGGCGCATGAGCTGGAGGCCCTGGAGATCATCGCGGCGGAGGCGCCGGAGATCTTCGCCTGCGCCAGCAGCAAGGTGGTGCCGGAGATCCGCGAGTTCGAGCGCATGAGCACGACGGTCGTCAACGCCTATCTGGGTCCCCCGATGGCGACCTACCTGCGGGGTCTGGACGACCTGCTGGAATCCCACGACTACGGCGGCGATGTGCTGATCACGCACTCCGGCGGCGGGCTCATGACCTCCCGGGCGGCCACGCGCATCCCCGCCCGCGTCTGCCAGTCGGGACCGGCGGCCGGCGTCATGGGTGGCCTGGCGGTCGCCGAGCGGGTGGGGTTCGACAACGTCATCACGCTGGACATGGGCGGCACCAGCGCCGACATCTCGGTGATCGTGGGCGGCGCGCCGATGTTCCGCTCGGAGTGGCATGCCGAGTTCAACGTGCCGATCATCTTCCCCGCCATCGATCTCGTGACCATCGGCGCGGGCGGCGGCACGATCGCCTGGGTGGATGCCAGCGGCACGCCGCACAGCGGCCCCCAGAGCGCCGGCGCCGACCCCGGCCCGGCCTGCTACGAGCGGGGCGGCACCGAACCCACCAACACCGACGCCAACGTGGTGCTGGGGCGGTTGCGGCCCCAGGCGTTCACCGGCCGGCGCAGCGACATCACGCTCAGCGCCGCCGCCGCGCTCGCGGCCATCGAGCGCACCATCGCCCCGGTCCTGAATTGCTCGGTGGGCGACGCCGCCGCCGGCATCATCAGGCTCTCCAACGCCTCCATGCTCAACGCCGTCCGGCTCATGACCGTCGAGCGGGGCTACGACCCGCGCGACTTCTCCCTCGTGGCGTTCGGTGGCGCGGGGCCCCTGCACGCCGCCGACCTGGCCCGCGAGCTGCGGATCCCCACGGTGGTGATCCCGACCTATCCCGGCCTGGTGTCGGCGATGGGCGCGCTGCAGGTCATGCTGCGCCACGACCTGGTGCGGCCGGTGTTCCAGTTGCACTCCAGCGTGGACCGCTCCGTGCTGGAGGCGGCACAGGCCGAGCTGCTCGCCGAGATCGACGAACTGCGGGCCAGCGAGACGCTGACCACGGACTGGAAGGTGCACTGGCGGGCCGACATGCGCTACTACGGCCAGATCTCCGGCTACCTGACGCTGGATCTGCCCCACGGCATCGACTACCTGATGGGCCGTGACAGCCTGGAGCGATTCCAGCAGGAGCACCAGCGGGAGTTCGGCTACGTGCTCACCGAGGACGTCACCGACGTCGAGATCGTGAACCTGCGGGCGGTGCTGGTCGGCGACGTCGAGCCGGTGAGCCTCCCGGCCCGCCCGGCGGGTGCGCCGTCAGCGCACGAGTCGGGTGAGGCGTACTTCTTCGAGTCCGGCGGGGTGGTACCGACCGCCTTCGTGCAGCGCGAGGGGCTCTCACCGGGCGATGTCGTGTCGGGCCCGGCGATCATCGAGGAGTGGGACTCCACGACCGTGGTCCCGCCCGGTGTCGTGGCCAGGGTGGCTCCGCTCGGGGAGCTGGTGATGGAGATTGGAGCGAGAGAATGAGCCGTGCAGACACATCCCGGAACGTCGACCCCATCACCGTGGAGGTGCTCTCCAGCGCCTTCCGGGCGATCTGCGACGAGGCCAGTGCATTGCTGGCCAAGGGTGCTTACGGCGCGACGATCAGCGAGGGGCACGATCACTCCGGCTCCCTGCTGACGCGGGAGGGCCGTCTCGTGGCCCACGGCCGGCGCGACCAGGCAGCCCATCTCGGAACGTTCGAGGAGTCCGTCAAGACGACCATCGAGCACGCCGGCGGCTTCCGGGAGGGCGACGTCTTCGTCTTCAACGACCCGTACCACGGGGGCACGCACCAGCCCGATGTGAAGGTCATCCGGCCCGTGTTCGTGGACGGATCGCTCTTCGCCTTCACGATCTCCTGCGGCCACTGGGCCGATGTCGGCGGGCCCATCCCGGGGTCGTTCAATCCCCTGGCCCGGGAGTGCTTCGCCGAGGGCCTGCGGATTCCGCCCATGCTGCTGGTGGACCAGGGCCGTCCGGTCCGCTCCACGTTCGAGATCATCAAGGCCAACGTGCGGGTCCCCGACGAGAGGATGGCCGATCTGCACGCCCAGCAGCGGGCCGCCGAGCTGATGGAGCGCCGCCTGCTGGAGTACGTGGCGCAATTCGGCGCCGACGTTGTCGAGAACACCATGGATGCGCTCATGGACCGCAGCGAGACGCTCCTGCGGGAGGGCATCCGCGAACTGCCCGACGGTGTCTACGAGTTCGAGGACTTCGGCGACTGTGACGTGCTGCATCCCGACAAGCCGCGCATCCGCGTCCACGTCGCCATGACCATCTCCGGCGATCAGGTCACCTTCGATTTCAGCGAGTCGGACCCGGCGCCCATCTCGCCGTTCGGATTCGCCCGCCCGGCGCTGCTCTCGTCGGTCTACGACGGCACCATGCACTGCTTCCCCCATCTGGTCCCGCTGAACCACGGCATCACCCGATCCATCGAGGTGGTGTCGGTGCCGGGCTCCTGCGTCGATGTGCTGCCCCCCACGCCGGTGCTGGGGTTCGCCTCGGGGGCTTACGAGAAGGTGGCGGCTGCAACCATGGCGTGCTGGGCGCAGGCCTTCGCCACCATCGACCCCACGCGGATGCATGCGGCGACGGTGAACCTGGCCAACCTGGCCCTCAGCGGCAACCATCCCGAGACCGGGGTGCCCTTCGTGTCGTACCTGTGGAACGAGGGCGGGCAGGGGGCGCGCAGCTACAAGGACGGCAACAGCTTCCAGCTGATGATCTTCATCGGCGGCGCCACCAACCAGCCCATCGAGGTTCTGGAGAGGCTGAACGCTATCCGGGCGCTGTCGTGCGAGGCCGTGGGGGCCTCGGCGGGTCACGGCACCTACCGCGGCGGGTTCGGCATCGACCGATCCTTCGAGGCGACCGGCGACATGATCCTCACGATGCACGGCGACCGGGCCGAGGTCACCCCGTTCGGCCTCGCCGGAGGCTGCAACGGTGGCGGCAACATCCTCGTGCTGAATCCGGGCACCGCCTCCGAGCGGTGGCTGGGGATGCACGCCGTGGGCGAGATGATCCGCAAGGGTGACGTGCTGCGGTACTCCTCCAACGGCGGCGGCGGGTTCGGTCCGCCCCGCGAGCGGGCGCCCGAAGCGGTGGCGCACGACGTCTCGGAGGGGTACTTCGGCACTGATCTGGCCACCGAGATCTACGGCGTGGTGCTCACCGAGACCCCCTCCGGCTACGAGGTCGACGAGGAGGCCACCGCCGAGTTGCGGGCGAACGGCATGGCCGACCCGCCCGAGGGATACGGCGCCGGCGAAGTCCATCCGATGGGGCGCGCCGTGGTGCCCCACCCCGCCTAGGTCGGGCCGGCGGTCCGGCCCCCGAAGGCGCCGCCCCCGAGCGCGCCTCGCTGCCAACGATCCGGCGTCAGCAGGAGTGCGCGCGGGTAGTCCTCGAACAGCCAGCGGGCGAAGTTGCGGCGCGTGTACGGAGTGGCCCCGGAGATCCGAACGGCCGCCCGGCAGCCGAGGGGACTGCGCAGGGCGCGCCCCAGGCCGCGGGTGAAGCGGAAGTCCCGCAGCAGGTGCCGCGCCACGCCTGATCGGTAGTGGGCCACCGCCGCGTCGCCGTCGAACGGCCCGGCGTCAGCCAGCGCCTCGGCGGCCAGCAACCCGCTCAGCAGCGCTTGGCCGATGCCCTCGCCGGTCATCGGGTCACCCACGCCGGCGGCGTCGCCGCAGAACAGCACCCGCCGTTCCGCCAGCGGCAACTCGCCCAGCCGCGTGGGGATGGGCCAGGCGCGGGGCCGGTCCGCGGGGGTGGCGTCGGGGCCCAGCACGGCGGCGATGTGCGGGCGGCTACGGAGTTCGGTCCACAGCCGGGCGAGGCTGCCGGTGGCGTGGGTCGAGCGTGAGACCCCGAACCCCACGTTGGCGGTGCCATCGGGGAGGGGAAACATCCACACGTATCCCGGGAGGATCTCGGGTTCGAACCAGACCCGCAGCGACCGGGCGACCTGTGCCCCGATCCCGGACCCGGCGCCGGACCCTGCGCCGGACTCGATCCCGCCTTCGACTCCGCCCCCGGCGCCGGCCGCGGCGCTGGTCCCGGCACCGGCCCCGGCGCTGGTCCCGACGCCGCCCTCGATCCCGGACCCTGCGCCGGACCCTGCGCCGCCCTCGACTCCGCCCCCGGCGCCGGACCCGGCGCTGGTCCCGATCTCGGACTCGGCGCTGGTCCCGACGCCGCCCCCGGCGCTGGTCCCGACGCCCGTGTAGTACTGGCGGAACGCGTGCCAATCGCCGCGGTACGACGGCGGCGCCAACCCCAGCATGCGGCGGACCGGTGACCACATGCCGTCGGCGGCGACGGCGTAGCGGGCATGCAAGGACCCCGCCGTGGCCGTCGCCAGCACGACGCGGTCACTCCGGAGCGTCACGCCCTCGCAGGCGCATCCGTCGAGGACCCGCACGCCGGCCCGGCGCGCCAGGGCCACGAGGGCGGCGTCGAGCTCGTGGCGCTGGGCAGTGGCCGCGTACTGGCCGTCGCGGGGGAACGGGTACGTGACCTCCCGGCCCGACGGCGAGCGGATCACCAGGCTCCGGGCGACGTGCCATGACGGGACCGCGGCCGGGTCGAGGCCCAGGTGTTCCAGCAGCCGCAGCGCCTCGGTCGTCAGCCCGTCGCCGCAGTACTTGTCGCGGGGGAAGCTCGTGCGGTCCAGCACGATGACGTCGCGCCCGGCCCGTGCCAGCCCGATGGCCGCGGCGACGCCCGCCGGACCCGCCCCGACAACGGCCACATCGGCGGTGAGCGGCTTCACCCGCAGGTCCCCGCGGTCGCGCGACACCCGCCACCGGCTTTCATGGTCCCGGAGCCGGCGAGATGCGCGACCGCCGGCGGCATGAGCGGCTTCACCGGCCGGTCCCCGCGGTCATGCGGCACCCGCCACGACCGGCGACTGTTCCGGAGCCGGCGGGATGCGCGACCGCCGGCGGCACGAGCGGCCTCACGCCCCGCTGTTGCTCTCGGACTCCGCCGGTGCGTCGGGCTCCAGGGGCAGTGCCTCGGCGTCGTCCCCCGGTTCGGTGGTTGCCGGCGGCTGGGCCGGCTGCTCAACCGGCTGCTCGGCACCCTCGGCCGGCTGCTCGTCGGGAGCGCCGGGCGCCGTCGGGATGTCCTCGGGCCAGGTGCACGTGCCCGGCGCGGCGTCGGCGTCGTCGGGACCGCAGATCGGGATGCAGGGCGGTGGCTCCTCGGCGCCGTCGCCGTCGCCCGCGGGCACATCGGAGCAGACCGGGATGCAGGGGTCTCCCTCGTCCCCCGCATCCGTGCCGGTGGTCCCGTCAGTGGCCGCGCCGTCGGTGGGCGACGGCACCGGGCAGAGCGCCCGGCACGACTCCACCCAACCGTCGTTGTCGGTGTCCACCGCCCCCTCGCCCGGCGCGCACTCCGGCGGGGGCACGAACGGCTCGCCCTGGCAGTTCAGACCCTCGGCCGGCTGGTAGAGGGCCTTGACGATGTCGGTCGTGTTGCTGCCGTCGGCGAAGGTGCGGGTGCGCTCGGTGAAGACCTCCACGCAGAGGTCCTCCTCCTCTTCCCACTGGTCGCTCTGGGTGACGGTCATGTGCAGCGTGCTGTAGATCCGGACGGTGATCGACTCCTCCGTGGAGGTCGGCCACAGCAGCATCGAGTACGGCGTGTTGTTGATGAGTTGCAGGTCGGGGTGCGGGTAGGAGATCGTGGCCTCGCGCCCGTAGGGATAGCGGCTGATGTAGATGGAGTGCGCCTGGTACTCCCCGAAGTCCAGGCCGGCGAAGAATGCTGCGTTGAACATCGTCGTGGCGAACTGCGAGACGCCGCCGCCGATGTCCTTCTGGAACTTGCCGAGGTAGATCACCCCGCCGTCGACGAATCCCTTCGCCTCGGTGCGGCGACCCACGTAGTCGTTGACCGACCATTTCTCGCCGGGGGCGATGATGGCGCCCTGCACCAGCTCCCCGATGCGCCGGATGTTCGTCACCCGCGACTGGCCGGGCGTGTAGTAGGTGGTGAACTCGCCGACGAGCTCGCGGATGCCCGTCTCGGCAAGCAGGTCGCCCTCGCTGCCGACCACGTCGGTGAGGTGCAGGCGGATCTCGTGCTGGCCGGCGTGCAGTGCGGCGAGAACCGCCTCGCCCGCGTTCGGAGCGCAGCAGCGGCGCCCGGGGCGGGGATCCACGGCCACCGGCACGCCGTCGACGACGTCGAACCGGCCGGGGTCGCCGGGCGTGCCGATGTTGGCCAGGCGCCCCTCGACGACCTGCGTGACGAACGCCGTGTCGATGTCGATGGCGGGAGGATCGCCCGGTGTCACCCGGAGCCAGCTCCGCACCTCGAACGGCACGAAGTCACGGATGGTGTCCTCGGCGTAGACCACGATGCCCCGCGCGGTCCGGGCGTTCACATAGTCGGCCGTCGGCTGAAGGTCGAAGGCGGTGACCTGCGGGGGGAACGACGACGGCTCGACGATGACGACGTCGGGCAGGCTCTGCTGGGCGGCCACCTGACGGATGGCCGTCCGGACGTCCTCGGGGGTGACCTTCTGGCCGGTGATGCCGGGTTCGACCACGAAGACGCCGTCCCGCAGTTCCAGGCGGGCGGGCGCGGACTCGCGGATCAGCACCACGTCGAGTCCCTCGGTGAACTGCTGTGCCACGGGCTCGTCCCACCGGACGATGGCGTCGAGGTCGTGGCTGCCGAAGAACGATGACACCCAGCCGATCGGCGATGATCCGGTCTGGCCCGCGGCGAGGGCGGCGGCCACGTTGGCCTCCACGTCGACGCTGAATCCCAGCTGGGCGGGCGTCGCCGGGATCGTGCCCGCCGGTGTGAGCAGCGGCAACTCGCGCCCGCCGAAATCGATTGCCAGCTTCTCGACCTCGCTGCGGATCTCGGCCTCGGAGAGTCCGCCCACCTCCCTGCCCTCGAGAGCGATGTTGTTCGCGGAGCGACCCGAGCGCACGACCACGTCGGCGATGTACACGCCCAGGAACCCCATCACGAGGGCGCCCAGCAGGATCGCCACCAAGCGGAGATACCTCGGCCGCGGAGGTGGGCGACCACCCGGGGGCATCCGCGGCGGATGCGGCAAATCAGGCGTGGCTATGCCTTGAGGGTACCGCCGGTTGCCCCTGTCCTAGATGTACGCGGCCATCAGGTTGGTGACAGTCGGCTGGTGGGTGGTTGTCCGCCGAGGGAGCGGTGCGGTCGGGTGTGATTGTAGATCCAGAGCCAGGCGGTGAGGGCCTGGGTGCGTTCGGTGTTGGTGCTCCAGGGCTGGCGGTAGGCCCATTCGGTTTGCATGGTGCGGTGGAATCTCTCGACTTTGCCGTTTTGCCAGGGGCAGTGGGGTTTGATGAACCGCTGGCGGGCGCCGAGGCGCTCGACGGCGTCGGCGACCGCGGCGCTTTGGCGGTAGCTGAGAGCGTTGTCGGTGAGGATCTCGTCGATGCGGGCGATGCCGGCGGCGGCGAACGCCTCCGCGGCGCGTTCGATGAACGCCGCGGCGGTGGCGGCGCGTTCGTCGTCATGGACTTCGCTGTAGGCGAAGCGGCTGTGGTCATCGACCGCGGAATGCACGTAGTCGAATCCGACGCGGGCGCGAGGGCCGGCGTGAGCGCGCCCGTGGACGCGCCAGCCGCCCCCTGGCGGGATGCGGCCGAGCTTCTTGACGTCGATGTGGACGAGTTCACCGGGGCGTTCGCGCTCATAGCGCACCGCGGTGGCCTTGGAGGCGCGGATGCGGGCGCCGGTGAGCGGATCGCAGTGGGCGAGGTGCGCGACGCCGTGGCGCGCCAGGATGCGGCTGATGGTGCGCGCCGGAACACCGGTGGCTGCGGCGAGCTGGTCGGGTCCCAGGCGCAGCTCGGCGCGAGCGGCCAGCACCTGTTGCTCGACGTGGGTCGGTGTGCGGCCCGGACAGCGGTGAGGACGGCTGGAGCGGTCCTCCAGGCCCCCGTCGCCTTCGGCGTCGAAGCGGCGCAGCCAACGGTGCGCGCACTGCCGAGACACACCCATCATCGCCGCCACATGAGCAACGGGCATCAACTCGACGCGCACCCGGCGCACCAACAGACGACGACCCTCAACGGTCAAGCGGGCTCTACGATGCGACATGAAGACCTCCGAGTGGATTGGGCTGGTTGTCAAGCACCACACCACTCGGCGGTCTTCACTACGTCAAGGACCCACCCCCGGCCAACATGTAACCAACGTCATGGCCGGGTACACCTAGACGGCGGGAATCCCGCGAGATCCTGCCGATTCTTAGAAAAGGCGCAGGTCTTCGGGTTTGTCCCCGCGAAGTGCGGCGTAGTCCACGACCTTGCAGCGGATGCCCCGAGCCTCGGCCAGCACCCGTGCCTGCGGCTTGATCTCCTCGGCCACGAAGAGCCCCTGAACAGGGCTAAGGGCAGGGTCGGCGTCCAGGAACTCCAGGTAGCGGCTGAGTTGCTCGACCCCTTGGGTCTCGCCGCGCCGCTTGATCTCCACGGCGACCGCCGCGCCGTCGGCGCTACGGCACAGCATGTCGACGGGGCCGACGGCCGTGGGGTACTCGCGGCGGACCAACCTGTAGCCGTCCTCCAGCACCGAGGGGTCGGCCGCCAGGAGTTCCTGCAGGTGCGCCTCGACGCCGTCCTTGCGGAGCCCGGGATCGCTGCCGAGCTCGTGCGTGATGTCGGAGAGCACCTCCAGCAGGTCGATGACCAGCGTCTCCGAGCGGGTGTTGGTGACCGTCCAGCGTTCGGGGGTCTCGGTCAGGGTGTTGGGCGGGTTCATCCAGTTGAGCGGCTTGTAGGCGCCGCCGTCGGCGTGCACGGCGATGCTGCCGTCGGCCTTCACCATGATCAGGCGGACCGCCTCGGGCAGGTGTGCGGCCAGGCGCCCCTCGTAGTCGACGGTGCAGCGGGCGATGACGATACGCATCGGCGTTCAGCCGGCCGCTCGGGTGGTTCGGGCGGCGGCCGCGGCCAGGCGCCCCTCGTAGTCGACGGTGCAGCGGGCGATGACGATGCGCATCGGCGTTCAGCCGGCCGCTCGGGTGGTTCGGGCGGCGGTCGCGGCGAGGGCCGCTGCGGCGACCTCGTTGCGGCAGATCAGCAGGTCGGGGAGTTCGACGTCGGGGCGGTTGTAGCGCAGGGGCCGGCCGTCGAGGCGGGAGGCGTGCAGCCCGCAGGCCAGCGCCACCGCGGCCGGGGCGGCCGAATCCCACTCGGACTGGCCGCCGGCGTGCACGTAGGCGACGGCCCGGCCGCGGATCACCTGGGCGACCTTGGCGCCGACCGAGCCGAGCGTGACCAGGTCCGCGCCGAGTGCCGCGGCCACCGCCTGGCCGTCGGGGATGGGCCGGCTGCGGCTGGTAATCACCCGCTGCCTGGTCCCCGGGCGGTCGTCGCCTGGTGGCCATGGGGGCAGTGCCGGGGGATCGGCGGTGCTGAGCGTGACGGCCTCGGCGGGGAGTGCCACGGCTCCGGCGGCCGGGACGCCGTCGACGGCGAGCGCCACGTGCACGGCCCAGTCCGCCCGTTGCGGTTCGCCGTACTGGCGGGTGCCGTCGAGAGGGTCGATGATCCAGACCCGCCGGTGGGCGAGGCGCCGGTGGTCGTCGGGGGCCTCCTCGGAGAGGATCGCATCGTCGGGCCGGGCCTCGGCGAGCGCCGCGGCCAGGAACTCGTGGGCCACCGTGTCGCCCGCACGTTGCAGGTCTTCGAGGCCGTCGCGGGAGTCGCCGGCCACGCTCCGGTACTGCCGGAGGAGGTCGACCAGCAGAACCCCGGTCTGTGTCGCCAACTCGGCGGCCAGCCGATGGTCGTCGGGGCTCGCCGCCGGGTCGGCGCGATCTGGGGAAGAATCTCCGCCGCCGGTCACCCTCTAACCCTAACGATGCGGCCACTGGCCGGGCGAAGGAAACGCGAGGCGCCTGCCCTCGAAGGCCGGAATCCATGGTTGTGCGGGTCCGCCGGGTCCGCCGGGTCGGGTGCCGAGGGTGCGGCGGACGTCGGAACGGTGGGCCGGCACCGTCTTTCCGGCGGAGGCCGGAATCCAGGGTTCTGCGCTGCCGTGGGTTAGCGGCGGCGGTTGGCGACGCGGGCGACGGCTGCTTGATGGGCGGCCTGCTCGAACCGATCGTCGAGCGGTTCGAGGTCGAAGGCCCGCCCGTAGCGATGCTCCAGCGCCCAAGCCAGCAGCAGGTCGGCCAGCCAGGGGTTCTTCGGCAGCAGCGGGCCGTGCAGGTAGGTGCCCACGGTGCGGTTGGCGACGGCCCCCTCGGTGCGGTCGCGGCCGTTGTTGCCGTGGCCGGCAATGACACGCCCCAGGGCTTGGGCGCCGCCGCCGAGGGTCGTACGCCCGGCGTGATTCTCGTAGCCGACGAGTTGGCCCTGACCGGCCACGAGGTCGCTGCGCAGCACGATGTCGCCGACGAGGCGGTCCTTGCCCGCCGCGGTGGTGATGTCGAGGACCGCAATGCCCGTCACTGCGGTGCCCGCCGCGGTGCGGTAGTCGTGGCCGGCCAGTTGGTAGCCGCCGCAGACGAACAGCCCCACGGCCCCGCCGTCAAGCAAGCGGCGCACGTCGTCGGCCTTGGAGGCCAGGAGATCGGAGGCGACGGCCAGCTGGTCGCGGTCCTGCCCGCCTCCCAGGTACAGCAGGTCGGCGCCGCCGGTCGGGATCGCCTCACCGGGACCCGCCTCGTGCAGTTCCAACTCCAGGCCCCGGCGGCGCAGCCGGGCGGCCAGCACGGCGATGTTGCCCCGGTCGGCGTAGATGTTCATCTCCCGCGGGTACAGGTGGCAGAGCCGGACGGTGGGTGTGGTCATGACTCGGTCCGTCGCCGCCGGCGCCGTCGTACGTGGACACGACGCTGGCGGGGCCTCTCGGTGGGCGTGCTCACGTCTCGTGCCAGAAGTCCTGGGCGACGCCGCGGCGCACCAGTTCGGCTCGCAGCCCCAGCATCGCCGTGTAGGTGGGAAGAACGTGCAGCACCCCGCCGGGCGGAGTGGCGGCCACGGCGGCGTCGAGGGCGTCGGGCAGGTTCTCCCGGACATCGAGCCGCTCGGGGTCCAGCCCGCCGTAGGAGAAGCGCAGCGCCAGTTCCCAGCAGCGATCGCCGGCCAGGGTCACGCTGCCGATGCTGTCCCACAGGGGCTCGTAGTCCACGTCCCAGATCCACGAGGGGTCGCGCCCGTCGGCCGTGCGGTCGTTGAGCACCACCAGCAGATGCAGCGGCCCGGGCTCGGCCAGCACGCAGCGGATGTTCTCGTTGGCGCCCGTTGGGTTCTTGGCCAGCAGCAGCCGCAGTGTGCGATCGTCGAGCGTGATCTGTTCGGCACGGCCGAACGCCGCCTGCACGCCGGCGATGCCCGAGCAGACGGTCTCGAGGGGCACCCCCAGAGCAGTGGCGGCCGCAACGGCCGCGGTCACGTTGTAGGCGTTGTGCAGGCCCCCCAGGTCGGCGCTCACCTCGAGGTCGGCGCCGTCGGGGCCGCCGGCGCCCGCGATGGTCAGCTCCAGGCGGTCGAGGCCGTCGAGTCGGACACGGCGGGCGCTGATGTGGGGGCGGGGCCGCGCCAGCCCGCAGCCTTCGCAGCGCCAATGCCCCAGGTGGCCCACCGTCACCAGGTCGTGGCTCAGCGGGCCGCCGCAGTTGCCGCACCGCACCGTGTCGGCGGCGTGCGGCAGGTCGGGGCGCCCGGCGGCCGGATCGTCGATGCCGAACAGCACGACCTTCGGCGCGTCAGCACCGGTGCGTTCCATCGCAGGCGGCCGGGTCGGCTCGGACGTCTCTGCACCGGCGCCAGCGGGTGCATCCTCGGGACGGTCGGACCCGTCCGTGGGCTCCTGAAGTCGGTCGGGCCGGTCCGTGGGCCCCTCGAGTCGGCCGGTTCCCAGGTAGGCGAGGGCCGGGTCGTCGGCATTGAGCACGAGCGTGGTCGCCGGACCCAGGCTGCGGCTCCGGGCCAACTCGTCCCAGCGCTCGGCGATGGTCTCCAGCTCGCCGTAGCGGTCGAGTTGGTCTCTAAAGAGGTTCATGAGCACCACGGCCCGCGGCTGCAAGGCACCGGCTATCGGGCTGAGGGCACCCTCGTCCACCTCGAAGACGCCGATGCCGCCACAGCGGGTTGCCGGATCTGCCGACCCTGCGGCGGCGTCTCGCCCGTGGTGCCCGCCAGGCCGTGCGGCCCCCATGCCGGCCGGCCCGGTTCCCTGCATGCCGCCCGGGGCGCCTGCCTGCCCAGACCGACTAGACCTCCGGAACCATCGGCTGCGCCTGCTGCGCCTGCTGCGCCGGCGTGCGAGCAGCGCCGTGGCCACGCCGCTCGCCAGGTTGGCGCCGGCGGCGTTGGCGGTCACGTCCCGGCCGTCGGCGCGCAGGCAGGCGCTCAGCAGCCTGGCCGTGGTGGTCTTGCCGTTGGTCGCCGAGATGTACACGGCGCCGCCGCCCAGCCCCCCGCCGAGCCGGGCGAGAGCGCCAGGTTCCAGCTTGTTCAGCACCATCCCCGGCAGGCTGGTGCCCCCGCCGCGCCCGGTGGCCCGGGACAGGGAGCCGGCCGAGGCGGCGATCATCTCGGCAAGGCGACCCACGCACCGCATCGTACCGACGCCCTGCCGTCCCCTTCGGTTGCCCGGCTCCATCGCCGCGCCGGGTTGCGGTTTCCTGTTGCCGGTTCCCGTGGCGTCCCCGCGGTTCCCTGGTTCGGAGTGCCGGCGCGAGTCCTGGTTCCCGCTGCTCCGGAGTGGTCCTGGTCCGCTGTCGGGGTTGATGCCGTCGCCGCCCATTCTCCTGGCACCTCCGGCGGCCCATGCGTTGGAGTGCCGGCGCCGTCCTGGTTCCCGCTGCGCCTCAGTGGTCCTGTTCCCGTGCCGGGGTGCGGTTTGCCGCCGTTCTGTCAGCGCATCTCGCCTGCGGGCGCCGGGTGGGGCTGCACTACGCTGGACCGATGACCTCGGCGACCGTCGTCGGCCCTGCTGACATGGCGCCCGGTCCGCTGCCCGACGGCGACGAGGCGGTCGAGGCGGCCCTGCGCCCGCCGGCGTTCACCACCGATCCGTACCCCACCTACGAGCGCCTGCGCCAAGAGGCCCCCGTCTACTGGAGCCCGTACTTCCAGCAGTGGCTGGTGACCCACGGCGAACTCGTCACCGAGATCGCCCGCACGTGGGAGATCTTCTCCAGCGTCGGCTGGGACGCCTTCTTCCTGAGCCAGCTGCCGGCCGACCTGCGCCCTGAGATCCCCACGGTGATCGACCACTACAAGACGGTGAACATCTCCACGACCGACCCGCCGGTGCACACTCGCCTGCGCCGGCTGCTGTCGAAGGCGTTCACTCCGCGGCGCATCGCCACGCTGGAGGACCGGATACGCGCCCGTGCCGAGCAACTCCTGGACGATCTGGACGGCGGGGTCGGCGGCGGGCACAGCGGCGGGGTCGGCGAAAATAACCGCGGTGGGATTGCGGGTGGGATCAGCGGTGGCGTTGCCGGCGAGAGCGCTGGTGGGACAAGCGACGGGAACGGCCGCGGCGCCGGCGACGGGAACGGCCGTGGCGCCGGCGACGGGAACGCAGGGGGGTCCGGCAGCCGCGGCGAGGGCGCGGGCGGGGACGGCGCGGGCGCGGGTGCCCGTGACGAGGTGCGCTTCGATCTCATCGAGGCGCTGGCCTACCCGCTGCCGGTGGCGGTGATCGGCGAGCTCTACGGCGTCGGCGATGACGACCATGCCGACCTGAAGCGCTGGTCGAAGGCGGTCGTCGCCTACACCGGATCCTCGGTCGCCCATCCCGACCTGGCTCGGGAACTCGACACCGCCCTGGCCCAGTTCCGGGCCTACCTGCGCGCTCTGGTGGCCGACCGCCGCCGGGAGCCCCGAGACGACCTGCTGAGCGACCTGGTGGTCGCGGTGGACGAGGGCGAGCGCCTCACCGTGGACGAGTTGGTGGCAACGTCGATCAACCTGCTCTTCGCCGGCCACGAGACCACGACCAATCTCATCGGCAACGGCACGCTGTCGTTGCTGCGCCACCCCGAGCAGCTGGCGGTGCTGCGCCGGCAGCCCGACCTGATCCCGGGCGCGGTGGAGGAGCTCTTGCGCTATGACAGCCCCGTGCAGCGGGTGCGCCGCATCACCACCCGGGACATCGTCATCGGCGGCCGCGAGATCCCCAAGGGCACACCCGTCACGGCGTTCCTGGGCTCGGCCAACCGCGACCCGGCCCAGTGGGACCGCCCCGATGAGTTGGACGTCACCCGCCCCGACGTGTTCCCTATGAGCTTCGGCGGTGGCCCGCACTACTGCATCGGCGCGGCGCTGGCCCGCCTGGAGGGCCGCATCGCATTCGAGACACTGCTGGGCCGGTTCGAGCATCTGGAGATCGCGGAGGGCTTCGAGAACCGCTGGCACCCCAACGTGGCCTTCCGCGGCCTGGTGGAGTTGCCGCTGCGAGGGGTCCCGGCCGCTCGCTGAGCCCGGCCGCTCAGCCTCCCGCTCGCTGGGCCCGGCCGCTCAGCCTCCCGCTCGCTGGGCCCAGCCGCTTACTGAGCCCGGCTCATCAGCCCGGTCGCTCAGGCCGGCCCGTCGGTCCGGGCCGCTCGCTGAGTCCGGATGCGCGCCGCGTCCGGGTGGGCTCAGCTTCTGGCTGCTCGCGGAGCCCGGGTGCGCGCCGCGTCCCGGCGTTCAGCCGGTCAGCATCTCGATGGCGCCGGCCGAGGCGAAGGTGGCGTTGAGGAGCTGGGCCTGCTCCTGGAGGTGGATCTGGCGCGAGCCGGTGGCGGGACTGGCCGACTCGGGGCGACTGACGCGGAGCACCCGAGCACCGGCGACGGACTCGGCCAGCCGGCTGCAGGCGAAGTTCCAGACCCCCATGTTGCGTGGCTCGTCCTGCAGCCAGACGAACTCGGTGGCGTCGGGATAGCCGGCCAGCGTCTCGGCGATCGCGGCCTCCGGCCACGGGTAGAGCTGCTCGACGCGCACGACGGCCGCCGGCGCCGACAGGGCGTCCCGCTTGGCGAGGGCCTCGTGGGCGACCTTGCCGCTGCACAGCACCACCCGCTCGACCCGCGACGGTGCCCCCGGATCGTCCAACACGGCCCGGAAGCCACCCTCGGCGAAGTCCGCCAGCGCCGACCGGGCCGGTCGGGCACGCAGCAGCGATTTCGGGCTGAACACCACGAGCGGCCGGCCGAGGTCCCACAGCGCCTGGCGCCGCAGCAGGTGGAAGTACTGCGCAGCCGTGGTGGGCTGGGCGAGGGTCATGTTGTCCTCGGCCGCGAGGCTCAGGAAGCGCTCGATGCGGGCCGAGGAATGCTCCGGCCCCTGGCCCTCGAGCCCGTGCGGCAGCAGCATCACCAGGCCGCTGCGCTGGCGCCACTTGTCCTGGGCGGCCACGAGGAACTGGTCGATGATGATCTGGGCGCCGTTGGCGAAGTCGCCGAACTGCGCCTCCCAGAGGACAAGCGTCCGGGGGTCGCCCAGCGAGTAGCCGTACTCGAAGCCCAAGGCGGCGTATTCCGACAGCAGCGAGTCGTAGATCCACAGGCCGGTGCGGGGCGCGCACAACGCCTCCAGCGGGGTGTGCTCGGCGCCGGTGACGTTGTCCACGTAGGTGCTGTGGCGCTGGGAGAACGTGCCCCGGCGGGAGTCCTGGCCGGTGAGGCGCACCGACACGCCCTGCCGCACGAGGGTGCCGAACGCCAGCGACTCGGCCAGCGCCCAGTCAACCTCGCCGTCGGCGAACATCCGGTCGTGTGTGGCCAGGTGTTTCGCCAGGCGGGGATGCAGCGAGAAGCCGTCGGGCAGCCTGGTGAGCTCCTCGTGGATGCCGCGCAGCTCGCCGGTGCCGACGGAGGTGTCGATGTCGGGCAGCGTGCCGGTCGGCGGTTTGGGCGGCAGCGCCATGGATCCGCCGTCGGGGAGTTGCGCCCGGGTGGCGTCCAGGGCGTCGGCGAGCATGCGGTCGAAGTCGTCGAGCGCCTTGGTGGCGGTGTCCATGTCGATCTCGTCCTGCAGCACGAGCCGCTCGACGTACACCTTGCGCACCGGGCGATGATTGTCGATGCGGTTGTACATGAGCGGCTGGGTGACGCTGGGGTCGTCGCCCTCGTTGTGGCCGTGGCGGCGGTAGCACCACAGGTCGATCACGACGTCCTTGCCCCAGCGCCGGCGGTAACCGAAGGCCAGGCGCCCGGCGCGCACGCAGGCCTCGGGATCGTCGCCGTTTACGTGCAGGATGGGCGCCTGGATCATGCGGGCCACGTCGGTGGGGTAGGGGCTGGAGCGGCCCTCGGTGGCCGTGGCGGTGAAGCCCACCTGGTTGTTGATGACGAGGTGGATGGTGCCGCCCACCGAGTAGCCGTCGAGCTGGGACATGTGCAGGCTCTCGGTGACGACGCCCTGGCCGGCGAAGGCGGCGTCGCCGTGGAGCACGAGTGGCAGGACGCTGGTGCTGCAGGGCCCGGTCATCGCACTCGTGCCCGGCGCCCGGGCCGCCGCCGGATCGAGCGTCGATCCGCCGTGGGTGGCAGCGGCACCGGTTTCCGGCGCCTCGTCGGCGGGGGCCGCCAGGCACTCCGTCGCCCCCTCGGTCTCCAACCGGTCCATCCGGGCCTTCGCCATGCCCACCACGACGGGTCCCACGGCCTCGAGGTGCGAGGGGTTGGCCGCCAGGTCCACACGCAGCGGGTTGCCGGCGGGGCTCGTGAACTTGCCGCTCATGCCGAGGTGGTATTTCACGTCACCGGAGCCCTGCACGTCGTCGGGGTCGATGGCGCCCTCGAACTCCCGGAACAGCTGCCCGTAGGTCTTGCCGACGATGTTGACCAGCACGTTCAGGCGGCCCCGGTGCGCCATGCCCACGATGGCCGAGTGCATGCGGGCATCGGCGGCCTCGCTCAGGATGGTGTCGATGGTGGGGATGACGCTCTCGGCCCCCTCGATGCCGAAGCGCTTCTGGCCCACGTAGCGCTGCCCCAGGAACTGCTCGAGCGCCTCCGCGGCGTTCAGCCGGTCGAGGATGCGGCACTTCTCGTCGTGGCTGAGGGGCTCCTGGGGGCCTTCGATCTCCTCACGGATCCAGCGCTTCTCGTCGGGGTCCAGGATGTGGGTGTAGTCGACGCCGAGGGTCCGGCAGTAGGCGTCGCGCAGGATGCCGAGGATCTCGCGCAGCGGCAGGCGGTCGCGGCCGCCGGCTGCGGCGGCGAGCCCGTTGGACTCGCTCACCTCGAACTCCCGGTCGAGGTCCCAGATGGTGAGTCCGTGGCCGGCGGGGTCGAGGTCCTGGTGCAGTTCGGGCTCGTTGAGCGCCAGCGGGTCCAGGTCGGCGATCAGGTGGCCCCGGTCGCGGTGGGCGGCGATCAGGGCGTCGACCTGGGACTGCTTGGCGGTCATGGCCGTCGTCGAGTCGGCGCCCATGACGTCGCGGCGCCACTCCACCTCCTTGTAGGGGACGTCGAGGTCCCGGAAGATGTCGTGGTAGAAGTCGTGCTTGCCGACGAGCAGGTCGTGCACCGTGGTCAGGAAGTCGCCCGACTGTGCCCCCTGGATGATGCGGTGGTCGTAGGTCGACGACAGCACCACGACCTTGGAGACGCCCCAGCCGGCCAGCGTGTGGGGGTCGGCGCCGGCGAACGCCGCCGGGTAGTCGATGGCGCCCACGCCGACGATGAGCCCCTGACCCTCCATGAGCCGGGGGACAGACCAGCGGGTGCCCAGCATCCCGGGGTTGGTGAGCGTGACGGTGGTGCCGGCGAAGTCGTCGGCGGTGAGGCGGTTGTTGCGGGTGCGGCGCAGTAGCTCGTCGTAGGCCTCGGCGAAGTCCCGGAAGCCCAGCTGCTCGGCGTGGCGCATGCAGGGCACCAGCAGGGTGCGGGTGCCGTCGGAGCGCTCGTGGTCGACGGCGAGGCCGAGGCCGACGTGGGGGTGGCGCATGATGCGGGGGACGCCGTCGTCGCCGGAGACGAACGAGGCGTTCATCCCGGGGGTGTGGTCGGCGATGGCCCGCACGATGGCGTAGGCGATGAGGTGCGTGTAGCTGACCCTGCCGCCCCTGCTGCGGCGCAGGTGTCCGTTGATGACGAGGCGGTTGACGTCGAGCAGTTTGGCGGGGACCTCCCGGTAGCTGGTGGCCACTGGCACCGACAGGCTGGCCTCCATGTTGGCGGCGATCCGGGCGCCGGGTCCGCGCAGCGGCTGGCCCTCGGGGGCGATCTCGACGACGGGGGCGAGGTCGCTGCGGGCGGGGACGGCCGCGGGACCGGTCGGCGGTGTGTGCGGCGCCCGCTGCTCGGGGGGTGGCGCTTCGTGGACGTACGAGCGGTAGTCCGCGAAGAAGTCCCGCCACCCTGCGCTGACCGAGTGGGGATCGGCCTGGTAGCGGGCGTACATCTCCTCGATCAGCCAGGCGTTCTGGCCGGTCGGGAACGCCTCAGGTGGGGTCTCCTCTGACGCCACGGGCCGAGTCTACGAGAGCGCCCTGTTGGGCGCGAGTCAGCGCTGCGGCCCGGCGTCGGCCGGTGGCGGTCCGGGCGTGGGCCGCGGTGCCGCTCTGCTCCTCCAGGCAGGCGAATGTCGTCGCAGCCCGGTCCCCGACCCCCGCCCTCGTTCGCCGGCTCAGGGTCGGTCGGTTGGCGGTTCGGTAATGGCACGGCGGCTAGCCTGCGCGGCGTGCGGCTGGCGACGTGGAACGTGAACTCGCTGCGGGCGCGGATGGGGCGTGTGGAGCCCTGGCTGGCGGCCGTCGAGCCCGATGTGCTGTGCATGCAGGAGACGAAGCTGGCCACCGAGGATTTCCCGCATCTGGCCTTCGAGGCGTTGGGCTACGAGTGCGTCCACCACGGCGAGGGTCGCTGGAACGGGGTGGCCATCTGCAGCCGGCTGGGGCTGGAGGACGTGGCGGCCGGGTTCGCCGACGGGGCCGGCGACGACCCCGATGCCCGGGTGGTCTGGGCCACGTGCGGCGGTGTGCGGGTGGCCAGCGTGTACGTGCCCAACGGCCGGGAGGTCGGCCACGACCACTACCACTACAAGCTGGCCTGGTTCGGCTGGTTGCGGGCGCACCTGGAGGCGGAGTGCGATCCGGGCGGCGAGGTCGTCGTGGCGGGCGACTTGAACGTGGCGCCCGAGGATCGTGACGTCTGGGACATCGATGTGTTCGCCGAGTCCACCCATGTGACCGGGCCGGAGCGGGAGGCCTGGCAGGCGGTCTGCGACTGGGGGCTGACCGACGTGTTCCGGCAGCGCTACCCGGGCGTCGACGGCCTGTACACGTTCTGGGACTACCAGGCGGGTCGCTTCCACAAGCGCCAGGGGATGCGCATCGATCACGTGCTGGCCACCGAGACGCTGGCGTCCCGGGCCGGCGGCATCGTCGTCGACCGCAACGCCCGCAAGGGCTCCAAACCGTCCGATCACGCCCCACTCGTGGTGGACTTCGACTTGTGAGAGCGATGGTCGCTGTCCCGGCGAGTCCTGCGGGTCACAAGCCCTGTCATTCCGGCGAGGGCCGGAATCCACGTCCCGCAGGCATGGTCCGCACTGACGCCACACGGGCCGGCCCACCCGCGCGCTGGCTGGGCGATCGCTGATGTTCGCCGCCACCGCTGATCTGGCACACGCCGAGTACGACCTGCTGGTCTTCTGGGTGCAGCTGCTGGCCCTGGTGGTCGGCGCCCGCACGCTGGGCTGGGTGATGGTGCAGCTGGGGCTGCCCCGGGTGATCGGCGAGCTGGGGGCCGGTGTGATCCTGGGCCCGACCGTGTTCGGGCACTACTGGCCGGAGCAGTTCGCCTGGTTCCTGCCCGCCGGTGCCGAGCAGGCCGCGGCGTTGCTGACGGTCAGCTGGATCGGCGTGGCGCTGCTGCTGGTGCTGGCGGGATTCGAGACCGACCTCGGCCTCATCACCAAGCTGGGCCGACCGGCGGTGCTGGTGGCGGTCGGCAGCATGCTGGTGCCGGCCGGCGCGGGCAGCATCGTGGGCTGGCTGATCCCGGGGGAATTCCTCGGCCCGGAGGCCAGCCGCAGCACGTTCCTGCTGTTCGTGGCCCTGGCCGTCAGCGTCTCGGCGCTGGCGGTGGTGGCCAAGATCCTCTCCGATCTGGGTCTGATGCGGCGTGACTTCGGCCAGATCACTGTGGCCGTGGGAATGGCCAACGACGTGGTGGGCTGGGTGCTGCTGGGCGTGCTCACCAGCGTGGTGGCTGCCGGCGGAGTCTCCGCGACCGACATCCTGATCTCGGTGGGCGGGCTGGTGCTGTTCATGGTGCTGGCCCTCACCGTGGGCCAGTGGCTGGTGGATCGCTGGCTGCGCCGCACCCGCCGCAGCAGTGACAGCCTGGGTGCGGCGGTGACCGTGGCGGTGGTCACGATGCTGGGCTTCGGGGTGGTGACCCAGGGCTTGGGGGTGGAGGCGGTGGTGGGCGCGTTCGTGGCGGGCGTAGTGCTGCACCGCTCCCGCTTCGTGGACGAGCGGCTGGAGCACTCCCTCGAGCGGCTCACCTCTTCTTTTTTTGCCCCGGTGTTCTTCGCCACCGCCGGCCTCCAGGTGAACCTGCTGCTCTTGGAGGACCCGACGATCCTCACCTGGACCGTCGTCATCGTGGCGGTGGCGATCGTGGCCAAGTTCGCCGGCGCCTACGGCGGGGCCCGGGTGGCGGGGCGCAGCCACCGGGCCGGGATGGCGCTGGGGGCCGGGCTCAACGCCCGGGGCACGCTGGAGATCGTCATCGCCTCGGTGGGCCTCAGCCTGGGGGTCTTCAACACGGCCTCGTTCACGATCATCGTGCTGGTGCCGCTGGTGACGTCGATCTTCGCCTCGGTGGCGCTGCGGATCGTGGTGTTCAACTGGCGGGGCGACGCCGCGGAGATCCGCCGGCTGGAGCGCGAGGAGGCCCTCAGCCAGAACCTGGTGGTGCGCACGTCGCGGCTGCTGATCCCGTCCCGTGGGGGGGCGGCGTCCATCGCCGCCGCCCAGCTGATGCACTACTCGTGGCCGCCGGAGGCCGAGGTGACGGTGTTCACCGCCGCCGAGCGGCGGGCGACGTTCGACTTCGAGCCGCTGGAGAACGCGCTGCACGGGCGCGAGCTGGACTTCGAGCGGGTGCGGGAGCGCGACGTGGCCGAGCGCATCGCCAAGGAGGCCGCCCTGGGCTACGGGGCCATCGGCATGGGCGTGGAAAGCAGCGAGGAGATCGGCCAGGTGATCTCGCCGCTAGTGGATGAGGTGCTGCGTGTGAGCCCCATCCCGGTGGTGGTGGTGCGCCGGGCCCGCAACCTGGACCGCCCGCTGCCGGGGGCCTACGCCAAGGCTCTGGTGCCGGCCTCGGGCGGGCCGGCCAGCCGGGCCGCGGCCGAGGTGGCCGGTCATCTGAGTTCGCAGCTCGGTACGCAGATCGTGCTGGCCCACATCGTGGGTTCCGCCGAGATGATGGGCGGCCTGCGGCGGCTGCCCACGATGAAGTCCGGGATGATGTGGCCGGGGATCTGGCAGGACGACGACGAGATTGCCGAGGCTGTCAGCGTGCTGGCCGCCGATGGGCCGCCGGCGTCGACGGTCGGCCCCGAGGACCTGGCCGGCACCGAATCCGAGGCGGATGGTGGATGGGAGGCGAGCGAGGAGCCGGGCACGCCGCCGGGACGCGGCCCTGTCCCCGCCGGCGGGTCGCTGGGTGCGACCATGGCGAGGCTGTTGCAGGCGCCGCTGGATCTGCTGCGGCCCCGGCGTCTGGCGAGGCTGCGGTCGCCGGCACGGGCCACCGGGATCGGTGAGCAGGTCCTGGGCCAGGCGGCGCAGTTGGTCGAGGGGTTGGGGGTGGAGCCCGAGTTGGTGACCCGCCCCGGCACGTCGGTGGCGATCGAACTGCTGGATCTGGCGAACGAGACCCAGGCCGACCTCGTTGTCATGGGCGCCAACCTGCGGCGCCTGCGCGACCGGCCCTTCCTGGGTCACACCGTCGAGACGGTGCTGCGCCGCTGCGACGCCACCGTGGCGCTGGTGCTGGTGCCCTTCGACCTGTAACAAGCCGTCGCAGGCCGCGGCAAGCTGTGACAGGGCTACGGCTGGCCTGCCTCCGGGGGCGGCAGCGGTTCGACCGGCCGCGGGGGTTCTTGGATCTTCGGTGGCGGTTCCCCCTCGGAGATCGTGGTCGGCGGCAGGCGCACCGGCCGGACGGGCCCTGTGCCATCGTCGGAGCCGCAGCCGGCCGAGACCATGCCGACGGCGATAAGGACCGGGAGCAGCACCGCCATCGGGGTGGCGATGAGACGCCTTCTCCTGGACCTGATCGGATTCGTGAGCACTGGCTCGTCCTGTTCGTGCTTCCTGTCCTACCTGTGCTACGTGTCCGACTCGACGAGCGCCAGGGCGGCACTCCGCCGGACTGGCTGAGAGTAGGGCACGCCCAAGCAGCCCCGAAGCCGCCGGTCCCGAAGCCGCCGGTCCCGAAGCCGCCGGTCCCGAATCCGCCGGTCCCGAATCCGACGGTCCCGAAGGCGCCGGCCCCGAAGCCGACGGTTCCGAATCCGACGGCCCCGAATCCGACGGCCCCGAATCCGACGGTCCCGAGTCCGACGGTCCCGAGTCCGACGGTCCCGATTCCGACGGTCCCGATTCCGACGGTCCCGATTCCGACGGTCCCGGGCCGCGCCTCTGGGCGTCCCCTCCGCCGGGCGTGACACACTGGTCTCCGTTGACCGCTGAGACTCCGTGGCTTCCCACCGGACATACACCCCGACGCATGGCGACTCCCTCCAGGCACTGAGATGCGAGCGCGCGACATCGGGCTGTTCGCGGCCTCGGGGCGGACCGGGCCGCTGAATGCAATCGTGGACGTGCCGGGGGTGGCGGTCGGGCATGTGACGCGCATCGCCGGCGAGGGTCCGCTGGTGGTAGGGGAAGGTCCGGTGCGCACCGGCGTGACGGTCGTGGTGCCGCGACCCGAGCCGGTGGCGCTGAACCCGGTGTTCGCCGGCATCGCCCGGCTCAACGGCAACGGCGAGTTGACCGGCAGCCACTGGATCGAGGAGTCGGGGCTGCTGACGTCCCCGATCGCCCTGACGAACACGCACTCGGTGGGGGTGGTGCGCGACGCCCTGGTGCAGGTCGAGCGGTCGCAGCGGTCCGGATCGGACTGGTGGTCGCTGCCGGTGGTGGCCGAGACCTGGGACGGGCTGCTGAACGACATCAACGGTGCGCATGTGCGGGCGGGCGATGTCCGCGCTGCGCTCGAGGCCGCCTCGGCGGTTCGTGTGGCTGGTGCCGACGGCGCGGACGGGCCTGGCGGCGCGGGCGGTTCGGGCGGGCCTGGCGGCGTGGGCGGTTCGGGCGGGCCTGGCGGCGCGGACGGGCCTGGCGGCGCGGACGGTTCGGGCGGGCCTGGCGGTGCGGGCGGTGCGGGCGGCGTAGCTGCGACTGGGGGTGTGGGCCGGGTGGTAGAGGGGAACGTCGGCAGCGGCACCGGCATGATCTGCCACGGCTTCAAGGGCGGTATCGGCACGTCGTCGCGGATTGTTGGCGGGTCTGCGGGCAACACGGCCGGCGACGCGGTCGGTGACGTGGTCGGCGGCATGGCTGGCGACGTGGTCGGCGGCGTGGCTGGCGGCGCGGTCGGTGACGTGGCTGGCGGCGCGGTCGGTGACGTGGCTGGCGGCGCGGTCGGCGGCGTGGCTGGCGGCGTGGCCGGCGATGCGGCCGGCTGCTACACGGTCGGCGTGCTGGTGCAGGCCAACCACGGCTCCCGGCGGCGGCTGGTGATCGACGGCTTCCCAGTGGGGCGCCACCTGGACGAGAACGTGGTGCCGCTGCCGGGAGGTGACCTGCCCGAGGGGATGGGATCGATCATCTCGGTGGTGGCGACCGACGCCCCGCTGCTGCCGCACCAGTGCCGCAGCCTGGCCGCCCGGTGCGCGCTGGGCATCGGCCGCGCCGGCGGGGTGGGGGAGCACTGGTCGGGCGACCTGTCGATCGCCTTCGCCACTGGCCACAGCGACCTGGGCAGCGGCCTGCTGGGCAGCGGTCTGCTGGAGAGCGGGCAACTAGGGAGCGGCCTGCCGGGGAGCGGGCAAGTGGAGAGCGGCCTGCGAGGCAGCGGCCGACTGGAGAGCGGGCAACTGGAGTGCGGTCTACCGGGGAGCGGGCAAGTGGAGAGCGGCCTGCTGGGCAGCGGGCAACTGGGGAGCGGGCAACTGGAGAGCGGCCGGATGGGCAGTCCCGGGCAGCCGGCGCCCGGATCTGCGGGAGCGCAGCCGGCGCTGGTCGACGCCGGGACCCTCGTTGCCCTCTACGAAGCCACCGTCGACGCCACCGAGGAGGCCATCGTCAACGCCCTGTTCGCGGCGGAGACCATGACTGGCCGCGACGGCATCACCGCCCACGAGTTGCCGATCGATCGTGTTCGGGCGTTGGTCTCTGGTGGGTCGGAGCGATGACGGCGTCTGAGTCGGGGCATCGCCGTATCACCGCCCACGAGTTGCCGGTTGATCGTATTCGGGGGTTGGTCTCTGGCGGGTCGGATCGATGATGCCGTGCTGCCCCCGAGTTGTGAATCGATCGTGTTCGGCGGTTGGTCTCTGGTGTGTTGGAGCGATGACGGCATCACCGCCCACGAGTTGCCGATCGATCGTGTTCGGGGGTTGGTCTCTGGCGGGTCGGATCGATGATGCCGCGCTGCCACGAGTTGTCGATCGATCGTGTTCGGGCGCTGATTCCCGTGGTCGGAGCGATGACGGTGCCTGAGTCGGGGCGTCGCCGTCGCGGGCGCCAGCTCTCGCACGTGGTCCGTCTCCAGGAACCGGCGGCGAATTCAGGATCGACCCTGTGAGCGCGCCCGGCCGTCTTCCGGGCTTCGGATTCGGCGTCACGCCGGGGCCGCCGGACGGGGTGGCGGCCGAGATCCGCGACGCCGAGGCGCTGGGCTATGACCGGATGGGTGTCTGGGACTCGCCGGCCTTGTTCCGGGACCCATGGATGACGCTTGGCGCGGTGGCCCGGGAGACCAGCACGATCCGGCTGGGCACCTGGGTGTCCAACCCGGTCAGCCGCCATCCCGTCGTGACCGCCTCGGCGATCGCAACGCTCGAGGACCTGGCGCCCGGGCGGGCCTACTTCGGCATCGGCTCGGGCGGGACCGGCGTGTGGCACCTGGGTCACCCTGCGGCCCGGCTCGCCGACCTGCGGGAGTACATCTCGGCGGTGCGGGGGCTGCTCGCCGATGGCGCGGCCGGCTACCGAGGCTCCGGGGGCGCGGCCGGCTACCGGGGTTCCGGGGCCACGGCCGGCTACCAGGGCGCCGGGGGCGCGGCCGGCGACCGGGGTTCCGGGGCCACGGCCGGCTACCAGGGCGCCGGGGGCGCGGCCGGCGACCGGTTCTCAGCGTGCCGCATGGAGTGGGGCCGGGGGGTCTCGGTCCCGATCATCATGTCGGCGCACGGCCCGCGGGCGCTGCGATTGGCCGGGGAGGTCGCCGACGGGGTGATCTGCGGCTTGGGGATCTCGCCCGAGGTGGTCTCGGGCTGCCTGGACCTGATCGCCGAGGGCGCCGAGTCGGCCGGCCGGACCCTCGCCGACCTGGAGGTCTGGTTCACGTGCTTCTGGTTCGTGGATCCCCGGCCGGGCGTGGCGCTGGCCGAGGGCGCCTGGGCGGCGACGGCGTTTGCCATGCACTTCTCCCAGGGCCGGGTGGAGGGCAAGTTCGTGCCCGAGGAGTACCGGGAGGGGATCGGCCGCCTCGGCGAGCAGTACGACCTGGTGGCCCACGGCAAGGTGACAAACGACCTGAAGCGCCGCTACGTGGAGCGCGCCGACGCCCTGGGCATCGGCGACTACGTCCGCAGCCGCTTCATGTTCTGCGGCACGCCCGGCGAGGTGGAGTCCCAGATCCGGGCGGCCATGGCGGCAGGCGCCCGGAACTTCGACGGCGCCCTGGATGCTGACCTCCCCGAGCGGCGCCGGCGCATCGCTCGTTGGGCCGAACTGGTGCTGCCCCGCTTTGGCCGGGGACCGCGTACGGGCACCGGTACCGATGGTTGACGCCGGTGGCGGTGGGTTCGTGTCCAGCGTGCGGCGCGCTTGGCCCGGACGTCGAGGCGGGGCCGATGGTTGATGCGGGTGCCGGTGGGTTCGTTTCGAGCGTTGGGCGTGGGTGCCGGAGTTGGTGGGCACCGGTGGTTGATGCGGGTGTTGGTGGGCTCGTGTGGCGTGTCGGGCGTGCGCGCCGGGGCCGCTGGGCGCTCATGGCCGGCGTCGACCGTGTCGAGTCCCGCGCCGGTTGTCCGGCGCGGCTGACCGGGGCGTAGCTTCGGGTCCATGGTCGACACCGTTGTCCGTGGGGGCTGGGTGGTGACGCCGCACAGCGAGGGTCGCCTGGACATCGGCATCGCCGGCGAGCGGATCGCCTACGTGGCGTCGCCGGGGTCGGTGCCGGTGCCCGAGGGCGTGGCGGTGATCGACGCCGGCGACAAGGTTGTGACTCCGGGCGGGGTCGAGTCCCACGCCCACATCCACGAGCCCATGTACCGGGGCTGGACCGGCGGCACCGACGTCTGGCTGCAGCCTCCGGAGGGCGCCACCCGGGCGGCGGCCCATGGGGGCACCACCTCGGTGCTGTCGTTCGCCTTCCTGGACGTGCACGTGACCGACCGGGCCTACGACACCACCGAGGCGGTGGCCCAGCGCCGGGAGATCTTCAGCGGCCGGTCGTATGTGGACTTCGCCTTCCACCCGGTCATCACCGGCTCGGCCTCGCCGGAGACCCTGGCCAGCATCGCCGCCGCCGTCGAGCAGGGCACGCCCTCGTTCAAGGTGTTCACCACCGACGTGACCACCGGGCAGGCCGGTATCCGCATCGACCACGGGTCGGTGCTGGCCGCCATGCGGATTGCCCAGGAGGCGGGTGGGATCGTCATGGTCCACGCCGAGGACGACGATCTCATCAAGCACAACGAGGCCCGCCTGCGCCGGGAGGGCCGCAACCAACTCCAGAACATCCGCTGCGCCCACACGCCTTTCGGCGAGGCGCTGGCGTTCCGGCAGGTGGCGGCGCTGGCGGCCGAGGCGGGCGCGGCCACGTACTTCGTGCACACCACCGCCGGCGAGTCGGTCGGCGTGGTGGCCGCCGAGCGCCGCCGGGGCCGGCCCGTCTACGCCGAGACGCTGCACAACCTGCTGTGCTTCTCCGAGGAGGACTACCTGAAACCCGACGGCGCTCGCTACCACATCGGCATGGGGCTGCCGTCGCCGGAGGACCGCTCACAGCTCTGGACGGGCGTGACCGCTGGCGACATAGCCACGGTTGCCACCGACGAGTACACGACGTCGCTGGAGGTGAAGCTGGGGGGCCACGACATCGAGACCGTGCCCGGCGGCCACGTGGGGATCGAGACCCGCGGCACGATCCTGCTGTCGGAGGGCTACAAGCGGGGCCGGATCTCGCTGCGCAGGTTCGTGGAGTTGTTCGCCACCAACCCGGCCCGGATTTTCGGGCTGTACCCCCGCAAGGGCGTCATCCAGCCCGGCGCCGACGCTGATCTGGCGATCTGGGACCTGGACACCCAGCGGACCATCACCATGGCCGACCTGCATCACGACGGCGACTACAGCCCGTGGGAGGGCTGGGAGGTCTCGGCGTGGCCGGTGATGACGATCCTGCGGGGGACGCCGATCGTGTCCGACGGAAGGCTCCAGGTCGGCCAGGACTATGGCCAGTGGCAGTCCCGCCGGATCGATCCCGAGATCCTGGAGCACCCGGCCGTCACCTGAGCGCCCCGGCCGGTCGGCGAGGTGTCGCTGTGGCCGCGGGGTACAAGCACCCGTCTTGGCCCTGCGCTGCCGACGATGTTGCCGACGAGTCGGTTGGGATGAGTTAGTCGGGACGAGTCAGTCGGGGCGAGGTGGTCGGGACCCGGTGCGGACGAGTTCGTGGGGGCGAGTCGGTTGGGATGAGTCAGTCGGGGCGAGGTGGCCGGGACCTGGTGCGGACGAGTTCGTGGGGGCGAGTCGGTTGGGACGAGTCAGTCGGGGCGAGGTGGTCGGGACCCGGTGCGGACGAGTTCGTGAGGGCGAGTCGGTTGGGATGAGTCAGTCGGGGCGAGGTGGTCGGGACCCGGTGCGGACGAGTTCGTGTGGACGAGTTCGGAGGGGCGAGTCGGTTGGGATGAGGTGGCTGGGACGAGTTGGCCGGGGCGAGTTGGTCGGCTCGATGGCTAGATGTCGACGGTTCCCTGGATGCAGGTCACGACGTCGCCGCCGACCCAGATCGTGCCGTCGGCGTCGCTGTCGACGTAGATCCGCCCGTCCCGGCCGAGTGCGGCGCCCTGGCTGGCTGTGTAGGGAGCGGTGGCGTGTCCGGCGGCGGTCAGCCACTGGCCGAGCGAGGCGTTGAGGCTGCCGGTAACCGGATCCTCGGTGAGCACCCCGTGCTTGGGGAAGAAGGCCCGCACCTCGAAGTCGGCGCGGTCGGCTGCGCGATCGGCTGCGCGGTTGGCGGAGTCGGCGCGGTCGGCGGCGCGGTCGGCGGGGTCCGCGGTGCGGCCGGCGGGGTCCGCGGCGCGGTCGGTGGGGTCGGCGGTGGAGCTGGATGGATACGGTCCGACAGCGCCGATGAACAGGTCGTGAGGGTTGGCCGCCTGGGGTCGCAATGCCAGCACGTCCTCGGCCGATCGCAGCAGCACGGCCATCCAGGGCGGCCCGTTCTCGACCCAGTTGGCGTCCACGATCAGCGAGTCGGGCGTGCCGGGCGTGCCGGCATCGATGTCCAGGATCTCGCAGGCCAGGGCCAGGTCCTCAGCCGAGACCGGCCCCGAGCGCACCAGCGGGGGTGCGGCGAACGCCAGGCGGCTGCTCGCGGCGCTGTTGCCGGGGCCGTTGCCCACCCGGATGCTCACGAGCCCGGCCCCGCATTCCTGGACGATCACCCCGGGCCGGCGGGGCACGCCGCCCTGATCCAGCCACACCCTGCACGTGCCCAGCGTCGGGTGGCCGGCGAACGGCAACTCCCGGTCCGGAGTGAAGATCCGCACCCGGTAGTCGGCCTGATTGCTCTGGTTGGCTCGGTCGGTCTGGACGGCCTGGCTGGTCTCGCTGCCCTGTTCGGTGTGGGTGCCCTGTTCGGCTTGGACGGCCTGGCCGGTCTCGCTGCCCTGGTTGCTCTGGTTGGCTTGGTCGGTCTGGACGGCCTGGCTGGTCTCGCCGCCCTGTTCGGTCTGGGTGGCCCGTTCGGTCTCGCTGCCCCGTTCGGTCTGGGTGGCCTGTTCGGTGTGGGTGGCCTGGTTGGCCGGATCCGGGCTCGGTTCGAGCAGGAACGTCGTCTCCGAGAGGTTCGTCCAAGCGGCGAGGCGCTGCATCTCCTCGGTCGTGAGTCCCTCAGCGTCGGCGACGACGGCCAGAGGGTTCCCCATGTACGGCACGGCCGTGAACACGTCCACCTGCGCAAAGGGTCGAGCAGTCATCCGGCGCATCGCTGGAGCATAGAAAGCCGTCGACGGTCTCTGGCCTCCTTGCCGTGGAACGGCTGTCCGCGCGGTGCTGCCGATGGCGCTCCGGCGGCCTCCGAAAACGTCCCCTATGGCGTCCACTGGTATCCACGCCCTAGCGGGTGGCCCAATGGGGGAGGCTCTCGGCGCTGGAGGGGTTGGTTGACGGTCTGGCTGGTGCGGGCTCGGCGCGGGCGGCGGTCCGGTGGGAGCGGCTCTCAGCGTTGGAGGGGTTGGTTGATGGTTCGGGGGGTGCCGGTTGTCGCGGCCTGGCGACGGGAGGCGTCGCGTTTTCTGTTGCGAGCCTGACTGTTGTGTCTCTCGCCGTTGCGGGTCTTGCTGTTGCGCCTGTTCGGGGTCGCTGGCCGGTTGGGTGGGGGTTCGAGGGTGTAGGTGCCGTCGGGGTGGCGGAGGAGTTCGGCTCCGAGTTCGTGGATCTGTTTGTGGTGGCAGTCGCTGCACAGCAGGACGAGGTTGTCGATGTTGGTGGGGCCGCCGTGTTCCCAGAACAGGACGTGGTGGGCTTGGCAGTAGCTGTTGGCGGCGCCGCAGATGACGCAGCCCCGGTCGCGGATCGCCAGGGCGACGCGTTGGGCGACGCTGGCGGTGCGGACCTTGTGGCCCAGCCAGAGGGGATGGCCCTTGGAGTCGAACAGGGCGGGCAGGATGTCGGCGTCGAGGGCGATGTGGAGCAACTCGCTGGGAGTCAGGGGGGTGCCGTCGAGGAGGCGGGCGTCGGCGAGTTGGTCGGCGGCGTCGTCGTAGTCCGCGACGACGACGAGGGTGGTGCGCTGGGCCTTGGCGTTGATGCCGGTGCCGTGGCGGGTGATGAGCGTTTCGAGCGCGTCGGCGTGGCGTTGGGCGGGCGTGGCGCGACCCTTGGGGTCCTCGGCGTGCCAGAGTTGTTTGGCCATCGCCGCGAGGGCGGTTTCGATGCGGGCGCCGGCGACGGGGTCGAAGGTGCCGAACAGTTTGTACATGCCGTCGGATTGCTGTTTGATGTTGGCCTCGCGTCGGGCGCGCTGGCGCCGGCGCCGCTGTTCGAGGTCCTCGGCGGCGGTGCGTTCGTTGACGTGGTCGCGCACCGTGTGGGCGAAGACGTCGGCCGGTTCGGTCGCCGCGGCGCCCAGCAACTCGGCTTCGTCGATCGGGGTGTGTGCAGCGGCGTCGGCGATTACTCGGGCGGCCTGTGGCGTCACGTCGCCGGCCGCGAGCGCCTGGGCCGTCTTGGGGAGATCGGCGAGCCGTCCGGCGAATCGCACCTCGCGCTTGGCGCCGCCGCGGGATTGCTTCAAGTCGCCCCGCAGCACCGCCGCGGCGTGCACCTCGCCGCGCCACTGGGCCAGTTCGCCGACCTTGTCGGTCTTCACCGCCGCGAGGCGGGCCTCGCAACGCCCCAGCAGGCGCAGGCACTCCTCGAGGCGCACGCCGCCCAACCCGCGCAGGCCATCAACCAGCGCATCCACCAGCGCCGACAACTGCTCTGGGGAGAGCCCACCGCGACCCGGTCGATGCCGGCGGTCGGATCGTTCGGCCTGATGCGCCGACAACTGCTCTGGGGAGAGCCCACCGCGACCCGGTCGATGCCGGCGGTCGGATCGTTCGGCCTCTTGGGCCGACAACTGCTCCGAGGAGGGCCCACCGCGACCGCTGTTTCTCGTGGGGGAGGTGGTCGGTGGCGCCGGTGCCTCGGCCTGGGCTTGGAGGCGCTCGGGAGCGGCATCACCGCGACGAGGCGCACCGGTCCCGGAGATGGGGCGTTTGGCGGGTGTCTCCAGCCGGCCCGGCTCGCGCTTCGACGAAGGCTCCCGGCAGACAGATTCGCCGTCGGCGGCGGTGGTGGGCGGCGCCGGCGTCTCGGCCTGGGCCGGGAAGTGCTCGAGGGCGGGTTCGCCGCCACGAGGCGCACCGGCCGGATCGACACCACCGGAGCCAGCCGGTGGTGCCTGGTTGGAGAAGAGGTTCGACTCGGTCATCGGTGGCTCCCCCGGGGAACGCATCATCGTCGGGTTCGGGTCGGCGGAGCCGACGAGCCGGTTGGGGAAGCACGACCCCCGCCGCAACGGGGTTCATTGACCGGTACCCGTACTCTACAGACCCCCAGTGACAGCCACAACACATGTTCGTCGATTGTTGGGAAATAATTCCGATGCTTCAACCGTCGGACATCCGGCACGCGCCCGACGCCGCCTGGATTCCGGCCTCGGCCCGAATGAGGAGACGGGTGGGCATGGCGGGGTCTGGAGGGGACTGGCGGGACTATGGGACTGGCGGGACTATGGGAATGGCGAGGACTGTGGGCATGGCGGGGCTGCGGGTCATGGCGGGGCTGCGGGTCATGGCGGGGCTGCGGGTCATGGCGGGACTGGAGACATGATGGGACTGGGGGCATGGCGGGACTGGGGACATGATGGGACTGGGGACATGGCGGGGCTGCGGGGCATGACGGGATCTGGGGGGAATAGCGGGGCTGCGGGGCATGGCGGAGCGGCGGGGTCTGGAGGGGACTGATGGGACTGGGGACATGGCGGGGCTGCGGGGCATGACGGGATCTGGGGGGAATAGCGGAGCGGCGGGGTCGGAGGGGACTGGCGGGACTGGGGACATGGCGGGGCTGCGGGGCATGACGGGATCTGGGGGGAATTGCGGGGACCCACCCCCACTACCCCCCAGCTGCGGGGCATGACGGGATCTGGGGGGAATAGCGGATTGGGGCGATCGGCCGTTGAGGGTTTCCGGCCCTCGCGGATCCGTTCACCTGAGGTTGGGGACTTGTCCCGGCACCTCGGCGAAGTCGGGGCGGGAGGATGCCCCGGGTGGAGGAACGCGGCGACGCCGGTCGGTACCCTTCCGGGCATGAAGCCACGGCGACCAATGGGGTCGACGCTCGCTCTGCTCGTGGGGGTGCTCGCGGTCGTGCTCGGGACCGCCTGTGACTTCCAGGTCTTCCGGCTGGCCTTCCCCGACGTCACCTACAGCCTCGGCGACTTTATCGACGAGGAGGTGCGCCTCGACGAGGACGGCGAGTTCTTCGACGAGGAGGGCAGGATCACTTCGTGCTACATCACCGGGGCCTCCGGCGATCTCGATGGCGACGGGCTGCTCGACGGGGTGGCCGTGCTCGCCACGAACACCGGCGGCACGGGGTTCTTCTACACCGTCCACGCCATCCTCGCCGACGGGGACGGCGGGTTCAGCGACGTGGGCAGCGTGTTCATCGGCGACCGCATCTCCGTGACGAGCGTGGAGTTGAGCGGCCCGATGATCGAAGTGTCGGTCCTCGTCCGGGCCGACGACGAGCCGTTCGTCGCCGAACCCACCATCCCCGACGTGGTGCGCCTCGTGCTCCGGGACGGCGAGCTCTTCAGCGAGGACGCCCTCGAGGTCACACCAACGGAATGACGGCCGGGTGACGGCCCTCCGCCGGGCCCAACACCCCTCGGTCGATCGTCCCCTCAGCCCCTCCGCCTGCGAGTTCGCGGGGGCATCGGTCGGCGGAAGGCGTAGCGGAGCATGAACTCGTAGACGCCGTCGCCGAACCACCTCCTGGTGAACATGGTCGATCGGCCTTGCTTCCCGGCGACGTACCGTCGGCGCGGCCGGCGGGCCGTGGCGGCCTTGGCGTACACCTTGGCGAGCGCCCTGGCCTCGGTCTGGCGGAAGCCGGCGTCGGGGTTGTCCAGCATCTCGAGGAACGGATCGATCTGCGCCTGGTAGGCGCTGGCGCCTTCGAGTCTCCGCAGCTGGGCGCCGATCGAGCGGCCGAACTCGGTCTTGATCGAGCCCGGTTCGATGAGCACCACCTGGATGCCGAACGGAGCAGCCTCGAGGCGCAGGCAGTCCGACCAGCCCTCCAGGGCGTGCTTGGTGGCGAGGTACCAGGCGCTGAGGGGCATGAAGACCCGACCGACCATCGACGAGACGTTGACGATCCGCCCCGATCCCTGCGCCCGCATGTGCGGCAGCACGAGCTGTGTGAGGTGGGCGAGTCCGAAGAGGTTCACCTCGAACTGGTGGCGGGCCTCGTCGATGGGGGTGTCCTCGATGGGTCCGTAGAGGCCGGAGCCGGCGTTGTTGACGAGGACGTCGATGCGCCCCTCGCTCTCGATGATGTGGTTCACGACCCGTTCGTTGTCGCCGGCCACGGCGACGTCCATCTCCAACGCGGTGACGCCGTGGTCGGCGAGGTCGGCCATGCGGTCCACCCGGCGGGCGCCGGCATACACGGTGTGCCCCTGCCTGCCCAACAGGAGCGTCGCCTCACGGCCCAGGCCCGACGAGGCCCCGGTGATCAGGATGACCTTGCTCATCTCGTTACCTCCTGTCCGGTGGCCGACCGCACCGGACCGAGCCGCCGGCATGGCGTGGCCGCCCGCCGCCGGCGGCAACATCTCCCGCCAGCAACATTCCCCACTGTCACACAGAGCCCACCGCTGGATCGATCAGCGCAGGCCCCGGCAGACGGTGAACTCGTAGAACGCGAAGATCTGCCGCCGCTATCAAGAGCGTCACCCGCTCAGCGGAGTCCCCGGCAGACGGTGAGCTCGTAGACCGCGTCGCCGAACAACCTCCGGGTGTACATCCAGGGCCGCGCCAGCTTTCCCACGACGTAGCGCCGGCGTGGGCGGCGGGTCGTGGCGGCCTTGGCGTACACCTTGGCACCGACCGTCGCCCCGGTGCGGTGCTCAATGGCACCCGGGTCTTCCATCAGCGTGCTGAGCACCTCGACCTGGGAGTGATAGGGACTGTCGTCGGGGAACCTCTTCAGTTGGCCCACCATCACGTCGCCGAACTCGGTGTGGATGGCGCCCGGTTCGATGAGCACCACACCGATGCCGAAGGGCGCGGTCTCAAGGCGAAGGCAGTCCGACCAGCCCTCCAAGGCGTGCTTGGTGGCGACGTACCAGGCGCCCATCGGCGTGAAGACCCGCCCGACCATCGAGGAGATGTTGACGATCCGCCCCGAGCCCTGCGCCCGCATGTGCGGCAGGACGAGTTGGGTGAGGTGCGCCAGGCCGAAGAGGTTCACCTCGAACTGGTAGCGGGCCTCGTCGATGGAGATCTCCTCGATGGGTCCGTAGAGGCCGAAGCCGGCGTTGTTGATGAGGACGTCGATCCGTTCCTCGGCCTCGATGACCTGGCGCACCACACGTTCGTTGTCGCCGGCCACCGTGACGTCCATCTCCACGGCGGTGACGCCGGCGTCGGCCAGGCCGGCCATGCGATCCATCCGGCGGGCGCCGCCGTACACGGTGTGTCCCTGTGCCGCGAGCAGGATCGCCGTCTCGCGCCCCAGGCCCGCCGACGCGCCGGTGATCAGGACGACCTTGCTCATCGCGCTCCTCCCTGTGTCGCGTAGAGGTGATCCTGCCAGACGGGGAAGCCGGCGGCAGGCACGCCGCCACGTGCCCCCGGCGCCGTTACCGTCCGCCCGCCCTCGTCGACAGGCTCCCCGAGGGTGCTGAGCAATCCCTCAGCAGCCCGGATCGGACCGCTGGACAGTGGATTCCGGCCTTCGCCGGAATGACACTCGGTGATCCGTCGCATTGCTCAGCAGTCTCCGGAAGGGGTGCCTCCCAAGCGGCCATGGGTCAGCGAACGATGCCGCGAAGCGCGAACTCGTAGACGCCGTCGCCGAACCATTTGCGGATGAACAGGACAGGCCGGGCGAAGGCCCCCTTGACATAGCGGCGGCGTGGCCGGCGGGCGGTGGCGGCCTTGAGGTACACCTTGGCGAGCACCGAGGCGTCGGTGGCGCGGTCCATCGTGCGCGAGTTGTCCCGCAACTTCACGAACAGGCCGACCAGATCCTTGTACGCCGTGTCGCCGGTGTGCTTGTCCAGCCCGGCGTTGGTCACGTCGCCGAACTCGGTCTTGATGGCGCCTGGTTCGATGAGCACCACCTGGATGCCGAACGGCTTGGTCTCGTACCGCAGGCAGTCGGACCAGCCCTCCAGGGCGTGTTTGGTGGCGTGGTACCAGGCCCCGAGGGGCACGAAGATCTTCCCGCCCACCGACGAGACGTTGATGATCCGCCCCGAGCCCTGGGCCCGCATGTGCGGCAGGACGAGTTGGGTGAGCTGTGCCAGGCCGAAGAGGTTCACCTCGAACTGGTAGCGGGCGTCGTCGAGCGGGATGTCCTCGACGGGCCCGTAGAGCCCGAAGCCGGCGTTGTTGATGAGGACATCGATCCGTCCCTCGGCTTCGATGACCTGGCTGACGGCCCGCTCGTTGTCGGCGCCCACCGAGACGTCCATCTCGACGGGAACGACACCGTGGGTGGCCAGCTCGGCCAGCCGGTCGGCCCGCCGGGCACCGGCGTACACCGTGTGGCCCTCCTGCGCCATCAGGATCGCCGCCTCCCGCCCGATGCCGGCGGACGCCCCCGTGATCAGGACGGTCTTGTTCATGGCGTCGGCGCCGGCCCGCATGGGGAGGCGGCGAGGTGGCCCGTCGCGGTGTTGGACACGGTCTTGCTCACGTCGCTGCTCCTGGGGCGCAGCAGTCGGCGGCGGGGCTCGAAGCCATGGCCGGGCTGGGGACCTGCGTGGTGCCGTAGCCATCCTGCGCTTCCTCGGTGAAGAACGCCTCCCACAGCACGCCGTCAGGGTCGGTGACCCACGACTTGTGCTGCAGGTGGTAGCAGCACACCTCGCCGTCCTGGTCGGCCCGGGGGACGCGGGCCGCGTCGATCTGTCCCCGCAGGTCCGCCAGCTCCTGCTCGGATTCGGCCTGGATGCCGTAGTGGGCCGACCCGGGCGGCCCCTCGCCGTGGGTGTCGATCGTGAAGTTGACCCGGGGGTCGTCCAGCAGCCACTTGGCGTAGCCCGGCCGCACCAGCGTGGGCCCGCAGCCGAGCAGCTTGGTGTAGAAGTCGATCGACTCGTCAAGGTCCTCAACCCGCAGTCCCACGTGCATCCGCCGCATCACTCACTCCGTTCCGTCGCCGGTGCCGCCGAGCACCGCAGGCATGAATTCACACTTCGCGTACTTGTCTAGCGCCCCCGCGGAAGCACCGCCCTCCAGCAGGGCCAGGGCATAGAGGTTCACTCCCGTCAGCCGCCACTCGTTGTCGTCGCCGGTGCTGTAGCAGTCGCCATCGGCCGAGTCCGGATTCTGCGCCGGCAGGTGCCGGCAGTACGCGTACTCGTCCAGAGCGCCGGCCTGGGCGCCACCGGCGGTCAACGCCACCAGGTACCGGTTGGTGTCGCGGGGATGCTGCGGCTGGTTGGCCTCGGTGGTGTAGCAGTCGCCCGGATCGCCCCCACCCGGCGCCCCGCCCGGATCGCTGCCGGCTGACTCCCCGGGCGGTTCGCCCCCGGCCGGCTGGCCGGGTTCCTCCGGGTCGTTGGTGGCGCACACCGCCGCGACGACGATGGCCGCCGCCAGGGCAACCCACACCAACCACCGCGGCGAACGGGCCCTGGCCGGAGGCCTGCCGTGCGGATCGCCCCCGCCGGCCCCACCGGTGTCGCCGGATCCTGCAGCGCCCTCCTGCTGGTTCATCGCCGCCCTCTCGTTCCTCGTCGCCTCGTCATGGCTCACAAGATACGAAGAGCGTGTGACAGCCATGCTGCGCCGGCCCGAAGCCGAGGGCCGTCACCGTCGCCGACGTGCTCCCACCTGGCAATGCGCCCGCAACCGCCCGGCGCCCGGCCCGGGCGCCCGCCGCCCAGCACTCGAACGCCCCGGCGACCGGCGCCCGGCCCCCGTGCCCCGCGCTCGAACGCCCCGGCGACCGGCGCCCGGCCCCGGTGACTGGCCCCCGGCTCCCGGCGCTCGAACGCCCCGGCACCGGCATCGGTACTGTTGCCGGCGAACGCCGCAGGCGGCCAGGCGCCGGGGACGGCGCAGACGGAGGGCCGGTGAACACAGGCGCATCGCAGGGAATCGACCGCCCGATGGCGAACAGCTATTGGGTGGTCCCGGGGCGTTTCGCGGCGGGTGAGTACCCGGGGGCGAAGGATCGCCGCGAGGCCGCCGCCCGGTTGCGGACCCTGCTGCGGGCCGGCATCAACCACTTCATAGACCTCACCCGCCGGAACGACGGCTTGGCGCCGTACGTGCGGATCGCCCAGGAACAGGCCGAAGCCGCCGGCGTGATGGTGTGGTGGGAGCCTCATCCGATCCGCGACATGTCCATCCCCCGCAACCCCGGCGAGATGACGGCGATCCTCGACGCCATCGACGACGCCATGGCCCGTGACCGGACGGTCTACGTCCACTGCTGGCGCGGCGTCAACCGCGCGTTCGCATGCTGCCTAACCTGTGCCATGAGCCCTCCCTGCGAGCCGTGAGCTGTCACTTGCCCACAGCATCGCTCGGGGGGCTCACCCCAACGAGGACCCGCCGATCCCGTTCACCCAGGGACAACGTCCCCGGTTGTCACAGCTAGCGGCTCAGCGAGGCGTCTCTGACGGGGTCGGCGGGGGCGTGGTCGACGGTGGGGATGAGTTCGCCGTCGGGGCGGGGGTGGTTGGCCCAGTGGCCGGTGGGATCGGTGCCGCGGCACCACACCGAGTTGGCGTTCCAGCCGTCGTAGGCGCGCACATCGGCGGAGAGGTAGCGCATCGCCAGCCCGCAGCGGCGGCGGTCGGAGCGGTTGGGTTCGGAGCCGTGCAGGATCCAGTCGCTGTGCAGCGAGATCTGGCCGGCCCGCATCTCCAGGGCGACGGGCGGCTCGCCGTAGTCGGCGGCGTTGTCGACCGTCTGGACGAGCACGTTGTTCTCGGTGGCGGTGCTGTCGCGGAAGGTGAGCTGGGCGTGGTGGTGCGAGCCGGGGATGACGTGCATCGCCGAGTTGTCGATGTCGACGTCGTCGATCGCCAGCCAGGCCGACACCACCCGGCTGGGCGTCAGCGGCCAGTACGAGGCGTCCTGGTGCCAGCTGACCCGCTTGGGGTCGCCGGGCAGCTTGGCGAACAGGTGGCTGTGGCGCAGCACGACCGAGTCGCCCAGCAGGTCGGCGACGACGTCGATGATGCGGGGGTCGGTGACGATGTCCCAGAGGCCCCGGCAGTGCTTGTGCCAGTTGACGACCTGGTAGTTGTCCCACCCGGCCGCCATCGCCCGGGGCAGCAGGTCGTCGATGTAGGCCCGGATCTCGGCGATCTCGCCGGGCGTGAAGATGTCGATGGGGAAGAGGTGGCCCGCCTCGTTGTACCGCCGGACCTGGGCGGGCGACAGCACCTGCGGGTCGTCGACGCCGAGGGGGATGAACCGCAGGTCACGGTGGAGTTCGGGGAAGGCGTTGGTGTGTTGGGCCATGGGGTCGGGTCCGTAGGTCGCCGGCGGGAACGCCCCGAAAACTACCCGCTGGCGCCACGAGCGGCGCCCGAGCCGGCGGCGTCGACACCACGCCGCACGGTCTGGGTCCACGGCGGGGCCGAAGTCGGCCGCCGGCACCATGACCCGACCGCCGCCGCGGGGTTCAGCGACGGACGATGGTGAAGCTGCAGCGCGGACCCGAGGCGTTCGCCAGGCGGGCGTCGGCGGTGAGCAGCGGGCAGTCGAGTTCCTCTGCCAGGGCGATGTAGGTGGCGTCGTAGGTCGTGACGTTGTGGCGGAGTTCCCACATTCGGTCCAGCATCCCGATGACGGGGAAGCGTCTCAGCCCCAGTTGCTGCCAGGTCCGCCAGGCGCGCTCGGCGCCGGCAGCGTCGATGGCGCCTCGCCGTGCCTGGCGATTCAGGGTGTGCAGGATCTCGGCGTCGACGAGGTGCGGGGCGGCCAGGGGCTCGGCCCCCAGCCGCCGGCGGGCGTCGCCGTCGGCGAGGAGGCCCAGCACGGCGGCGGAGGCATCGACGACGATCACCGCTCGTCGCGCCCCTCCTGCACGTCGGCGACGACATCGGAGACCGCCACGTCCACGTTCGGCAGATCACCGAGCAGGGCGGCGTTATCGGCCCACCGGGCCACGACGGCCAACTCCCGCACAGCGAAGGCCGACACGGACATCGCCTCCCGTGCAGCCAGCACGCCGAGTCCCCGCACCACTTCCTCGGGAACGTTCCGCAGGTAAAGAGTCCTCATGTCGTAGAATGCTAGCAGAGAGATAGCATCGTGCGCACACGCGTGTGGCCGAGCCGGCCGCCTTGGAGCTACTCGTACATCGACGGCCTGAACGTGTGCCACGGCGGCAGGCACCTGTGATGGCATTCAGTGTCGAAGCGAGGAAGGTCATGATTGAGAACACGCGAGATGATCGCCTGGTTGATCCGGACCGGATGATGATCCTGTCCCTGAAGCCTCGGTACGCCGAGGTGATCCTCTCGGGATCGAAGACGGTTGAACTCCGGCGCACCGAGCCGAAGATTCGTGTTCAGACGCGGGCGCTGATCTATGCGACGACGCCCGTGAAGGCCCTCGTCGGAACGTGCATCGTGGAGAGTGTGATCACCGACAGGCTCGCCGTTCTCTGGAAGGCGTACGGCTCGAGGACCGGGCTTCGCCACGCGGAATTCCGAAGCTACTTCAAGGGTCGCGACGTGGGTTCCGCCTTGGTCCTCTCGGGGGCGCGCCGGTTCGCTCGCCAGGTCCCGTTGGCCGACCTGCGAGCGAGCCGCTGCATCGACCGCCCACCGCAGAGCTACTCGTACATCGACGCGACCATCGGCGATCAACTGCTGCGACTTGCGGCTGCCAGCCCAGCATGCTCGGACCCATGTGCCGACCGGCACGGTGAACCCGCGGGGAGGGTCCACTGCGAGACATCTCAGGGGTGAGCCGCACGACGGTGTGGGCGGGCACTGGTGGTACCGGCTAACCGCCGAGGACTTCTTCGACCACCAACTGCCCGAGGTAGTCGGCGGTGCCCGGAAGCCGGCAGCCTGGTAGCGGCCGCTCCGGCTGGCCTCGGCTGCTCGCGCCGACCGCGGCCAGTTGGCTATAGTGACTGACATAACCCACCCGGTCCCTACGGGGGCCGGGTCTCTCTTTTTCCGACCCTGATGTGGAGTTGAGCCACGTGAGCACTGTGCGGTTCGACAGGCTGCGCCGCGAGCAGGTCGCTGCGACGCGCGCCGGCGGGGCCAGTTGGGGCGAAGTCGGGCAAGCCTTGGGCGTTAGCGAGGATGCGGTGTTGGAGTACTACTTTGCCGATGCTCGACGAGACCTCGCCGAGAACGCCGGCGCCAACGATGGTGACCTCTCGGAGGAGGAAGCCATGGAGTTGGCCGTCGCCGAGGTGCGGGCCGTCCGCCGAGGCACACACACACGATCTGAGCGACGCTCTGCGCGTCGTGCGGCGCGCCGATCTTCGTGTCGCAGGATCCGTCCAATCCCACCCGGCTACGGCAGCAGATGCCGACAACGCTCGGGTTACGGTGGTCGGATGAAGATCAGCGTGAGCCTTCCCCCGACGATAGTGCTTGCGGGTCAACTATAGACACGTAGATCTGTGATTCCGTCGTGATTCGACGGATATCGCCATGCACCTGCTATCTTGGGGCGAGGAGGTAGCCCCATGCTTCTACGATTCGAGGTCTCCAACCATCGCTCGATCCTGGATCCGGTGGAGTTGTCGATGATCGCCGTGGACGAGGATCGTGTGGCCACGCGGGGTTTCGAGGAGCTGTCGGAGCGGGTGTTGACGGTCGCTGGCATCTACGGCCCGAACGCCTCGGGCAAGTCCACCGTTCTGGAGGCCCTGGCCTGGCTGTCGTTCGCGGTCCGCACGTCACTGCACAGTTGGCATGACTTCGTTCCCCGCTTCCCGCACCGCTTCGGCGACGGCCCGGATCGGCCTTCCACCTTCGAGGTGGACTTCGTGGTCGACGGTGTCCGCCACGGCTACCGGCTGGAGGTGGATCACTTGGCCGTGCTGTACGAGAGCCTGCACAGCTACCCCGAGCGGAGGCGGCGGACGCTCTTCGAGCGTGAGGGCGACGACATCAACTTCCGCCGGGGCACCAGCAGGGTCGGCGGAATGCAGGAGTTGCTGACACCCACGACGCTGGCGCTCTCGGCCGCTGCGCGATTGGACGTCCCCGTCATCGGGGCCGCCGGTCGTGTCCTGTCAGGGTTCAGGGCACGCGGCCCGAAGGAGGGTGGGGCGGCGCTGTTCGTGGTCTCAGGTGAGGACCTGTCGACCTTCATGTTCATGGCACAGCGTGATCACGGCACAGCTGCATCCGGCCCCGATCTCGCCGCTCGGCGGGCGCTTGTCGAGTTGCTGCGCTTCGCCGACCCCGAAATCGACGACGTGGCGATTCGTAGCGGCGACGATCGCGACACTTCGGATCGTGGCGACCCGCTGCGTCTTGTGCGTCAGCATGATGGCGAGCCAGTCCTACTTGAGATCGACGAGGAGTCGGCGGGAACGCGGGCCTGGTTCAACCTCCTCGGGCCGACGTTTGAAGCTCTCGTGGAGGGCCAAGTTCTGCTGTTCGACGAGATCGATGCCAGTCTGCACCCTCGGCTGTCGACCCGGCTCATCGAATTGTTCCAGGACCCGCAGACCAACCCATACGGCGCGCAACTCATCTTCACGACTCACGACACGTCGCTCCTGGGGGCCCTGAACCGTGACGAGGTGTGGTTCACCGAGAAGGCGCCCGGCGGGGCCACCCGGCTCATCGCCCTGGCCGAATTCGGGGGAGACCGTGTCCGGAGGTCGCTGAACCTCGAGCGGGCCTACCTGCAGGGCCGCTTCGGGGCGATCCCTGACGTGGATCAAGCCGACCTGCGCAACGCCATCGGGGTCGCTCTCGAGGTGGCCCGAGGCGCGCGGGATTGATGGCCAAGTCGCGTCACGGTCGAGGCAAGGGTGGTTCGCTGCGCCGCCAAGTCGGAGTCCGCACTCCGAAGCGCACGTTCTTGGTGTTCTGTGAGGGCGAGAAGACCGAACCCGCGTATCTCAAGGCCCTGAAGCGTGACCCTGCGATCCGTGATGTCGCTTCAGTGGACATCCGCGTCGATGACGAGACGAGCGGCTCTGTACCGCTGACCCTGGTCGAGGCGGCGGCCAAGGCTCGTGCACGCTCCTCGGGGGAGAATGGTGAGATCGACGAGGTCTGGTGCGTCTTCGACGTGGAGTGGCCCCAGAACCACCCGAATCTTCGCAGAGCCCTCGCCCGTGCGCGAGAGAGCGGCGTCGGTGTCGCCGTGTCGAATCCGTGCTTCGAACTCTGGCTGGCGCTGCACTTCGAGGACCAGACTGCCTGGCTCGACACCGCCGCGGCCACCCGCCTGCGCCGGATTCTCGACGACACGACAGGCAAGGACTTGGACGGTGAGACCTACATGCCCCGTCGAGCGGACGCAGCTCGCCGAGCCCGGGCGCTCGATGAGCGCCACAGCCGGAACGGAACCGAGTTCCCCCGTGACAACCCGTCTTCGGGGATGCACAGATTCCTAGACGCGATCGAAGGTGGCGAGACGCGTGGATGATGCACCGATCGTCGCGTGAAAGCGGTACTAGCAGGCGCGGAAAACCTGTACTGAAGGTAGGGCTCTGGGTCTGTGTTTCATAAATGATATGTTTTCAGTATCGCTGATACACGCTATATTCTGAAATAAGAGACTTGAGACGGAAAGGCCGTCCAGGATGAGCAACGAGTTGCCCACCGGGACACGCATCGCTCGCGACATTGAATCGGCTATCGCCCGAAGGGTGCCGCCGGATTGGACGTTCTGCTCGGAGCCTTCGAGGCTCTCCGATCCGCCCGGAGTGGATCTGCTGTTCAGTCTCACGTCCCCTGCGGGCGAGACTGCGCTGCTTGCGGTTGAGATCAAGCCCCGAGTCGAGCCCCGCCGCGTCCCGGAGTTGGCCAGACGGGTCCGGGAATTCACAACCGCGGAACTGCCCGGTGCCGTCCCGGTGCTTGGCGCCGCCTACCTCTCGCCTCGTGCACGGGAGATCCTTCGGGAGTCCGGTGTCGGCTACATCGACACGACCGGCAACGTTCGCATCACGGCGAGTGCTCCGGGCGTGTTCATCAGCGCCGACGGTGACGACAAGGATCCCTGGCCACGGCGCGATGGGCTGCAGTCGCTGCGGGGCCGAGGTGCCGCCCGCGCTGTGCGGGCCATCGTGGACGTCGCTCCGCCGTTCGGTGTTCGGGAGTTGGCTGAAGCGACGGGAACCTCGGCACCGACGCTGTCGCGCGTCCTGGGGTTGCTGGAGCGTGAGGGAGTGGTGACCCGCCAGAGTCGGGGCAAGGTCGTGGCCGTGGACTGGGACGGTGTGATTCGCCGATGGGTGCAGGACTACGACCAGGTCAGATCCAACACGGTCATCGCGTGCCTCGAACCGCGTGGGCTGGAGTCAATCACAAGGAAGCTGCGGGCAACGACGTTCGCCTACGCCGCGACGGGCGCCTTCGCAGCTCAGCACTTCGATCCCATTGCCCCGGCCAGGGTGGCCGCGCTCTATGTCACGGACGCGGTCGAGGCCGCTGAGAACCTCGGCCTGCGCGAGACCGACGCCGGTGCGAACGTCATCCTCCTCGAGCCCTTCGATCCGGTGGTCTTCGATCGGACTGTTGAGCGTGACGGGCTCCGATGCGTCGCAGCGAGCCAACTCGCCGCCGACCTGCTCACAGGTCCCGGCCGCGAGCCGTCCCAGGGCGAGCAGATGCTGACCTGGATGGAGCACAACGAGGATGCCCGGCGCGCCTGATCCATGTTGGCCCCGCGGCGGGGGACACCCTTAGAGTGGTGACTACGCCGACGGACCCCGAGCGACGAGTGATCGTCGTCACAGCGATGTGGAGTTGAGCCAGGTGAGCACCCTGCGGTACTCGTACGACAGCGAGAGCGACTGCGGTTACATCCGGATCGGTGACGGCGACGTGGCCCGAACCGAGTCACTCACCGCGTCGCTCCATGTGGATCGGGACGGGTCGGGCAACATCGTCGGTATCGAGGTTCTCACCGTTACCGATCCGAGTTGGATGGCGCAGGTCACGGACCTCCTCGCCCGAAGCGTTCCGGACGCGGCGCTCGTCTCTGCCCGACTGCAGGAGATGGTGTCCACTAGTCCCCATGGGAGCCGGCAAGAGGGCCCGACCGTGAACTCCGGCCTCCCGGCCGCAGGAACCACCAGGAACACGCAAGTCGCCTGAACGCGACGGCTCTACAGACGGGCCGTCCCCGCCAGGCGTCAGCGGTTGAGGGAGGCGTCTCTGACGGGGTCGGGGGCGTTGTCGGGCCTGGCGGTTGGTCAGGTGACCTGGATGGGGTGGGGGAGGGGTTGGTTGAACAGGTAGCCCCGCGTGTTGTGGGGGATGGTGTCGGGTTGGGTGTTGCCGGCGGCGTCGGTGGCTCGGGTCGTGAGGGTGTGTTCGCCGGGTTCGGCGCTCCAGCGGATCGTGAAGGGGGTCCAGGAGTACCGCGACGGCGGCGGTTCGATCTCGGCGGGCGACCAAGTGGCGCCGGAGTCGGCGCTCCATTCCACGGCACCGATGGCGCCGTGGGGCGACCGGGCGTAGCCCCCGATGAGGTGCGCCCCGGCGTGCAGTTCCGCCGGCCACGCCAGCGCCAGTGCGCTGTTGATCACCAGGGTCGTGATCGGCCGGCCCATGGCGGGTCCCTCGGCGGGGTAGTCCTCGCCGATCAGCACGTAGTTGGTGGTGTTGTTGCGCGTCCAGATCTCGTTGGCGGAGACGACGATGCGCCCGAGCCATTTGATGCTGTTGGCGCCCACCCAGCCGGGCACCACGGCCCGCAGGGGGAAGCCGTGATCGCGGGGCAGGACCTCGCCGTTCATCTCATAGGCCAGCAGCGTGTCGGGATGCATTGCCTTGTGCACGGGCAGGACTTTCCGGAAGCCGCCTTCGGGTGCGGTGGTGTCGAGGCCCACGAGCAGCACGCTCACGGCGCTGGGGGCGATCCCCGCTTCGCCCAGTACGTGCGCCAGCGGCACGCCGGTCCATTCGGCGTTGCCGACGGCGCCGGTGCCCCACGGCGGGCTCCCCGCCCGCCGACCCCCCCAGGAGGTCGAACATCGCCCGGTGGTTGCCGGCACACTCCAGGTCTACGTGGCCGTTGAGGAGCAGGGCCTCGGTGCCACCGACGGCTGATCGTCGGCGGCTTCGGCGGGTCTCGGCGAGCTTGTCGTGGTGCTTTCGGCGTCCGCAGGAGGGGCGGTGCGGTCGCTCGCTTGATCGGGCAGCACCCCGATTGTGGAGAGCCAATCCTGGCAGGCGCACATGCCGCAGTAGTGATCTCCTGTGGGCCCATCGCGACACGAGACGTCCGACGGGCACAGCCATCCCCCTTCGATGCCACTGCCACCAACGAAGTTGTGGTCGGGTCGTCGCTTGCCGTACCGGGTGCCACAACCGCTGGCGCACACCACCTTCCGGTGGACTCGCGCCCGCTGTCGGTCCTGCCGTCTGTCCCGCTCGTGTTTGGCAAGGGCTGCTGCTTCCACCACCAGTGGATCGCGGTCGGGCGGCACCGGCAGGTGCTCCGACCGCTTGAGTTCGGCCATGAGTTGCAGAAAGAGATCGCGCTTGGCGATGCGGCGAGTCCTCGTCATCAGGCGTTGCACGAGGCGGAACATGCGAGTCCGTCGCCATCGCCGGAGCCTCTTCCGCCAGGGGAGCTGTCGCGCCTGTTCACGGGCGAGGAGATCGTCCCAGTCGATCTCGCATTGGATGCGGAGGAACTTGACGCTCGCCCAGCGGTTGATCGCCGGCTTGGCATGGACGTATGCCACGATCAGCAGGGCGACAACGGTTGCGACGGCCGCAACGTCTCCTAGTGCCATTGGATCATCCTCGCGAGTGGGGCGGCTCTGGGTCTTGTAGATCGACGAGCCGGTTCAACTTCCATACTCGGCACACTACGGAGGGGATGTGACACGGCGGGTGATGTCACTGGTGTGCGACTCATGACGGCTGGGCTCTGTGCCTGTGTTTCATAAATTATCGGTTTTCGGCATCGCTGATACACGCTACAATCTGAAACACAAGACTCGATGAGGAGAGGTCGTCCAGGATGAGCAACGAGTTGCCCACCGGGACACGCATCGCTCGCGACATTGAAGTGGCTCTTGCCCGAAGGGTGCCACGGGATTGGACGTTCTGCTCGGAGCCTTCGAGGGTCTCCGATCGGCCCGGAGTGGATCTGCTGTTCAGTCTCACGTCGCCTGCGGGCGAGACTGCGCTGCTCGCGGTCGGGATCAAGACCCGAATCGAGCCCCGCCGCGTCCCGGAGTTGGCCAGACGGGTCTGGGAATTCACAACCGCGGAACTGCCCGGTGCCGTCCCGGTGCTTGGCGCCGCCTACCTCTCGCCTCGGACACGGGAGATACTTCGGGAGTCCGGTGTCGGCTACATCGACACGACCGGCAATGTTCGCATCACAGCGAGCGCTCCGGGCGTGTTCATCAGCGCCGACGGTGACGACAAGGACCCCTGGCCGCGGCGCGATGGGCTGCAGTCGCTGCGGGGCCGAGGTGCCGCCCGCGCGGTGCGGGCCATCGTGGACGTGGCTCCCCCGTTCGGTGTCCGGGAACTGGCTGAAGCGACGGGAACCTCGGCACCGACGCTGTCGCGCGTCCTGGGGTTGCTGGAGCGTGAGGGAGTAGTGACCCGCCAAAGACGGGGCAAGGTCGTGGCCGTGGACTGGGAAGGTGTGATTCGCCGATGGGTGCAGGACTACGACCAGGCCAGATCCAACACGGTCATCGCGTGCCTCGAACCGCGCGGGCTGGAGTCAGTCACAAGGAAACTGCGGGCGACGACGTTCACCTATGCCGCGACGGGTGCCTTCGCAGCGCAGCACTTCGATCCCATTGCCCCTGCCCGGGTGGCCGCGCTCTATGTCACGGATGCGGTCGAGGCCGCCGAGAGCCTCGGCCTGCGCGAGACCGACGCCGGCGCCAACGTCTTGCTCCTGGAGCCCTTCGATCCGGTGGTCTTCGATCGGACCGTTGAGCGTGACGGGCTCCGATGCGTCGCAGCCAGCCAACTCGCCGTGGATCTATTGACAGGTCCGGGCCGGGAGCCATCGCAAGGCGAAGAGATGCTGACCTGGATGGAGCAGAACGAGAATGCCTGGCGTACCTGACCCGCTGTACGTCCAGGCCCGCAAGGCGCTGCTCGACGCCACCGATGCCCTGGCTGCGCATCGTGACGCGGTCGTGCTCGTCGGCGCTCAGGCCATCTATGTCCACACCGAAGAGGCGGACCTTGCTGATATAGCGCACCCCCCTCCCCCCGAGTACACAACCGACGCAGACTTCTCGCTCAGCCCCGAGGACTTGAGCGACTCGCCGACTGTCGCAAGGGTGCTGGTAGAACGCGGCTTCTCCCGTGGCGAACATCCCGGGGCCTGGTTGAGCCCGGACGGCATTGCCATCGATCTGATGGTTCCCGAGGCTCTTGCTGGAGCTGGTTCGAGAAGTGCTGACCTTGGTCCCCACGGTAACCGAGTGGCCCGGCGAGCCAAGGGTCTGGAGGGTGCGCTCGTTGACCGAGACCGTCGGGAACTCCCTGCGCTCGACCCCGCGGACCATCGGTCGGTGAGGATGTACGTTGCCGGTCCCGGTGCCCTCCTTGTTGCGAAGGCTCACAAGATCGCCGACCGTGCCGAAACCGCGAGCCGGAGGGAGGACAAGGACGCATTGGATGTCCTCCGCCTCCTGCGAGCGACGGACACCGCGGATCTCGCTAGGCGCATCACGCGACTGGCACGACACGAACTCAGTTCGAGCGTGACCGCCGATGCGGTTGCACATCTCTCGAATCTGTTCAGTCGCGCCGACGCTTTGGGAGTCGAGATGGCTGTTCGAGCAGCTGGCGCTAATGCCGAGGTGGACGTGATAGCCGCCTCGATGAATGTGCTCGTGTCGGACCTCCTAGGCGCCATCCGGGACGCTGAGGTCGAGACGCCGGGCGATGCCATCGGGTGACCATTCGACCGGCACGAACGCAAGAGCATCTGAGTCGCGGCCATCGCAGGGCCGGCCCGGGTGTCGCCGCCGCCAACACCTCTGAGAGGCGTGACTGGCGGGGTCTGCCGGGGGCTGGCGGGGCCGGGGATGGGTTCGCGGCCGCGGTGAGCGGCTGGTTGGCCCGGTGGTCGGTCAGGTGACTCGGATGGGGTGGGGGAGGGGTTGGTTGAACAGGTAGCCCCGCGTGTTGTGGGGGATGGTGTCGGGTTGGGTGTTGCCGGCGGCGTCGGTGGCTCGGATCGTGAGGGTGTGTTCGCCGGGCTCGGCGGTCCAGCGGAACGTGAAGGGGGTCCAGGAGTACCGCGACGGCGGCGGTTCGATCTCGGCGGGCGACCAGGTGGCGCCGGAGTCGGCGCTCCATTCCACGGCACCGATGGCGCCGTGGGGCGACCGGGCGTAGCCCCCGATGAGGTGCGCCCCGGCGTGCAGTTCCGCCGGCCACGCCAGCGCCAGTGCGCTGTTGATCACCAGGGTCGTGATCGGCCGGCCCATGGCGGGTCCCTCGGCGGGGTAGTCCTCGCCGATCAGCACGTAGTTGGTGGTGTTGTTGCGCGTCCAGATCTCGTTGGCGGAGACGACGATGCGCCCGAGCCACTTGATGCTGTTGGCGCCCACCCAGCCGGGCACCACGGCCCGCACCGGGAAGCCGTGATCGCGGGGCAGGACCTCGCCGTTCATCTCATAGGCCAGCAGCGTGTCGGGATCCATTGCCTTGTGCACGGGCAGGACTTTCCGGAAGCCGCCTTCGGGTGCGGTGGTGTCGAGGCCCACGAGCAGCACGCTCACGGCGCTGGGGGCGATCCCCGCCTCGCCCAGCACGTGCGCCAGCGGCACGCCGGTCCATTCGGCGTTGCCGACGGCGCCGGTGCCCCACGGCGGGCTCCCCGCCCGCCGACCCCCCAGGAGGTCGAACATCGCCCGGTGGTTGCCGGCACACTCCAAGTAGCAGGTGAGGCTGCGGCGGGGCATGCCCCGAATGTCCTCATAGGTGACGCTCAGCGGCCGCTCGACAGCATCGCCCTCCACCCGCAGGCGCCACGACGAGGCATCGACATCGACCGCCCGCTCCCCGTTGTGCAGCACGTAGAAGAGCCGGTTCGGCGTGATCGAGCCCGACTGGAGTTCGAGCCGAGACTCCAGCGCACCACCGGGATGAACGATGAACGGCTCGGTGTCCTTGAAGAACCGCGGCGAATCTCCGCCGACCACAACCGAAGCCTAAAGCGCACAATCCGGGCGAGGCTTACGTGTCTTGCGACCCGATGGACAGCCTGCTGGCGCAACCGGCGGGTCGCTGTCGTCTGCAGGTTTGTCCGCCGTTTGCCTCAATTAGCTGCAGGAGTCGCGAGTCACAGCCGAGCGCTCTTACGCTCAGATTCCTCCCTCCGGGCGTCCTGACGTGCGACCCTGACTCCACAAGGCGTCACAGATGACTCGATTGAGCCGATGAAGCAGCTGGAGTGCAGAGATGGACGGACACGACGAGGAACTCCCCGACGAGGAACACATCCGAATCGCGACCGAGATGTACGAGCGCTGGCAGCAGGGCGAGCCGAAGTCGCGTCTCGAGATCGAGTACTGGGGCAATGCCACCGCTCACGGGAAGAAGTTCACGGGATACGTGAAGAAATGGCTCGGCGTCGAAACTGAACGCAGGTCACACCAGAGTGCCCGGATCGAGGAGTTGGAGGCGCTCCTCCGCGCCCGAGGCATCTCGCCGACCGCAGCAGGCGACCTGCCCGAGGAGTACCGCCTCCTGGCTAACGCCCGGGAGAGTGCGCTCGCCGCAGTCCGGATCTACAACGACCCGGTGGCCGGCTACAGAACCGAGACCTTCGTCGTTCTGATGGTGGGCGCCTGGAACTCCCTGCTCCAAGCGATCCTGGAGCGCTCCGGCGTCGACTACTACGAGCGGGAAGAGAGCGGCGCCCAGGTGCTGATCGGAGGTCGGGCGAAGGTTCTGGGTACATGGGAACTCGTGAATCTGGCGCTGGCCGACGACGAGAACCGAGCCGTTCGGGCGAACCTCGACTTCTTCCTGAAGCTGCGGAACGAGATCGCGCATCGCTACCTGCCGGCACTCGACACCGAGATCGCCGGCGAGGCGCAGGCGATGCTGCTCAACTTCGAGGAACTGCTGCTCGCCGAATTCGGGGAGGAGGCCGCTCTTGGTGAGCAACTGGCTGTCCCGCTGCAGTTGAGCGGTTTCAGAAGCGATGACTCCCTGCAGTCACTCCGCAAGGCGCAGGCACGACTACCCGTGAACGTGTCGGACTTCCTCGCTCAGCACCGAGCCGGTGTAGACGACGAGGTGTTGGCCAGTCCGAAGTACTGCCTCCAGATCTTCTTCGTGCCAGTCACCGCGAATCGGGAGCGGTCCGCCGACGCGGTGGTCCGATTCGTGCCTCCCGGCACGGTCACGCCTGAGTTGGAGGCCGAGCTTGCGAAGATGGGAGTCGTAACCAAGCGGAGGACCACGCCGGTGGCATCGGACGACCTGTTCAGGCCGAAGGAGGTCGTCAGCCTTGTGGCAGAGCGGTTGCCGTACCGCTTCACGATGAGCACCCACACGGTGTGCTGGAAGCACTTCAAAGTGCGGCCGTCCAGCGATTCGTCCGAGCCTGAAGCGACGGATCAGCGCTACTGCCGCTGGGATCGGCTGCTCGGCGGGTACGGGTACACGCAGGCATGGATTGAGAAGCTCGTCCGTTACCTGAGCGACCCGGAGACGTACGAGGAGGTCGTCGGAATCGCGCCAACCCACCGGTGAGTGACCGCCGGGGCGCACGACGGCAGTGCCTGGTACTAGGAGAACCGCGCGTCACCGGAGCCAGCACCCGCTTGAGTTCGAGGAGCCGGCTACTGGAGGATGTGCTGTGTCCATCGCCGGACTATTGCCGACGGGTGTTCTTGGAGGTGTTGCGCGATCGCGGATGCGGATTCCGATGTTGGCGAGCTGGCTAGGGCCAGGCCGGAGAGGAGAGCGGCGGGTAGCAGGATCCCGTCCTTGCGGGCCAACTCCCACGCCTGAGCGCGGATGGCTGGGCGGGGGTCGGTGACGGCCAGCTTGCCGATTGCGCGGGCTGCCTCGTGTCGTACTTGGTGATGCGGGTCGGTGGAGAGGGCGGCGAGCAGCGGCTGCTGGTCAGGCTGCTGCCCCCAGCCCAGGAGCATCGCGGCGTCCCGTCGCTGCTCTGGTGTGCCGACGGCGAGCTTCTCCATTTCGGTGGCGGCGTCTTGGCCGTCTGGCATGCCGAACACGATTCCGAGCATGGTCTCGATGCCGCCGATGTCGGCTTCGAGGCCGATGCCCGGCTTGGATTCGGCAACTGCGGCGGTGTTCGCTGCGAGAGCGGACCGAACATCGGCGGGCAGCCTGTCAGCGTTCTGAGCCATCAGCAGGCACGCCTGTCGTTTGTCGTGGCCTGCTGCTAGGGGTTCCAACAGCAACTCAAGTACGTTGTCCCAGCGGGCGTGGTCGGGGAACTCAAGACTCATTGCTGCCAGCCAAAGGGCGGCGTCGATTCTGTCGCCGCCGTAGGTTCCGTTGCGGGCCGCGGCCAGGATCTCGTCTGCGGCGTCGGCGAGCCGGGCGATGACGGATACGGCGTCGCTTTGGTCGAGCGCTGGTAGGTCGGCTACCGCCCCGATGGCCTGTAGTTCTCCGGCGACGGCGCGGCTGGTTGCCTCAGTGTCGGCTCCCAGGTAGCGGTTGTCGGCCAGCCAGCCGAGCGCGGCGACCGCGATCGAGCCGCGTTGCTCTCGTGCCTTCTCCCAGAGCGCATCCCGGGCGTCTTGATCGACCTTGCCGTAGTCGAGCGTGCCGATGGCTGTGCAGACCTGCTGGGTCGTCAGGGACGGCGGCGGGTCGGGCAGTTCGGCGATAAGGCGGGCGGCCGCGGTGTGGGCGCGGTTGCCGGCGGCGGGAAGCAGGCCGGTGACCGCCTCCAAGGCGGCCATCGGCACAGTCCGCGACGGCATCAACCGCTCGGTCAGCTCGACCGGATCTTGCACCAGCTCGGTGACCCAACAAGCGAACTCGGTGGCCGACGCCTCTTCGATGAGGTCGCCGGCCCCGGCCAGCGCCGCGAAATTGGCATCGCAGGTGGTGTGCGTCCAACCCGCCGAAGGGATGTCGTTCACTGCCTCGGCGACCGGCCCGAGCGGGCCGTCATAGCGGAGCCGGCGGATCGCCTTCGCCAGCGACTTGTGGTCGCCGCTTCGGCGGAGGGCTCTGAGGCCCTCGACCAGTTCCAGAGTCTTGTTGGCGGCGTCGGAGGCGTCCACGAGCCGCTGTCTGCCGTACAGGGCGCAGGCCTGCTTCCAACTGCTGTGCTCGCCAGTGATGTCGGCGCTGAACTCGGCTGCGAACAGCTCCTGTGTCCGGGGCCTCTCCCACCGGATCAGGTAACGGAGGTGGGGATCGGCCCAAGTCTCGAACCGGGTCTTCTCCACGCGACCGAGTCCCCACGAGACGGTCTGGGCCCGCCACCAGGACACCGCCGTGTCTGACGCAGTGACCAGCTCTTTAAATCCCCGAGTCCTCTCTGCCCAGTCCGACGGGTCCGCGAGGCAGGCGGCGGCATAGAGCTGCCAGGCCGCTGCTGCGGCCAAAGCAGACGCGGTGGTGTCATCCCGGTCGCCGAGAAAGCAGCGCTGCGCGCTGATCGCATCACGTCGCGCGTCGTCGAAGTCGCCAACCTCGGTTCTGAACCGGGCCCGCTGTACGAGAACCCACCCATGGTCCACCGGCGGCAGGTCGTCATAGTCGACTAGACCGTCCAGCGTCTCCAGTGCGCGGTCGTACCGCTCCAAGCGGTGTAGGGCACACGCCAGCACCACACCGTTCGCCGCTCTCTCCTCTGGGGAGCGGGCCGCGGCGAACGCGGCCTCCAGACGTTGGATCGAATCTGTGAGTGCCCAGTCCCAGAGAGCGGCCACGAACAGCCACCCCCAGTCCTGGCCCGTGTAGGGCCGCCTCGGATCAGGTACGCTCTCGTGCTTCTCCGCGAATTGGACGAGATCGAAGAAGCGCCCCTCTGCCAAGAGAGCAGCGCCGTCTACAGCGTCGATCTCGTCCTCCTGGTGGGCGTTGGGATTTGGCGCCAGCAACCTCGGCGCCACCAGCGCATACCGCAGTCGCCGCGCCGGCGGAATGCCGCCGGGCAAACCGGACAGGGCGGTGCCTTCGATCACCGGGGCGACCTTCTGCTCGCAAGCCACAGCGAACAGCTCGCCGGCGTGCTCTTCGTCGATCGTCTGGTCCGCGGGCACCAAGATCTTGCATCCCCTCCGGGCGCTGGCAACCCGGTCCGCAGTCACGTGTACCCAATAGGACATGCGCTCCTCGAGGCAGTGCAAGACCAGCAGATGTGGCAGACTGTGGGTCACCCAGTCGTCGAAGTGCCTCGCATCTGGCTCGTAGTACCACCACCCAAGAACCCGGCCGCCCTTGTCGCGTTTGCGCCTCCTGAAGCGGCTCGGCCCTGCCTTCACCTGAACTCCGACAATCAGGCCCCGATCAAAACGCCTCTCGTCGCGCGCTTGCACCAAGAGATCCGTCCCCAAGTCATGGTCCGCGTTGCGCACCGGACCCCATCCGATCGCCTCAAAGTCATCACACACATCGCGCAACGCCTTGCGCTCAGTCTCCTCCGACTTGCTAACGCGCACCAGAATCCTCCCCGACCCGGGACACCAACTCTGAGTCGGAGACAGGATTGTACGAGACCGGCGTGAGGACCTGCGCACGCGCATGGGCCGAGTCGCGGAGACGACAGATCCGGATGTTCTCGGTCACCGGTAGGGGATCATCGTCGGCCTCGCGTGGGCAGGGGTCCAGCGACGCCTAGTCTCGTGTGTGGTCATCATCGACCGTCGCTAGGGCCGGGGAGTTCTAGGTCGAGCGGGAGAGACTAGATGGCGATCAGGTACACCCGGCAGCCGAGGTCGAAGTGATTGCTAGGAGCAGATGAGTGAACGGTCGCCCTGAATCAGAAGACTTGCAGGCACTGGCGGCTGATTGTATCGGCGCAGTCTTCGAAGTTCTTGAGACTCATCGCGTAATCCCCCGTCCGCGTCACATGCCATTCGTTCGATGGGGCAGACACTACTTGATTCGTTGGATAAGTGAGCTGGAGAGCTACATCGCCCTCGAACAGGCGATCTTATCCACATTTCCTTCATCTTTTGATCATGATCCTACACAACCGGGCCGCACAATCGAGCAACCGCATTCTTACATATGCAGACTGATCGACGCATGTGTAGCGCTCTGCACCGCGCGAGAGGAAGCCTACTCGCAGCGATCACCATCAGTGATTGAGTGTATCCAGTCGATGCTGTTGGAGTTGGAGGCAGAGGAGCACGAGTTCGTTTGCTGTCTTGGGGTAAGTGACCTTTCGACTACTGATGGCGAGTCGGCACTCGTTGGCGATGTGCTCGTTGTTCCAGAACACTACGACGATAAAAGACAGATTATCGACCGAGTTGGCTCAAGCATAGCAGGTGCTGAAGCTGCCCAGAGGGAGAACTGGTATCTCGATCTCCCGCTCGACACAACACTCCTGTTCACGGATGTTCGAGCGCATAGTACAATGTTTGAACTCAAGTCACTGGAAGCGCAGGAAGCCTTAAGGACGTTCCTTCTGATTCTGCAACTTCTACAGCCTACTACATGTAGATCACTATTCTGGATCATTGGACCTACAAGCCGACTGAGCCGCGTAGAGCCGCTGTACTATCCGACTGATCAGTTCATTCGACTTTCTCCCGTCCGTAGGACCGCGACAGTGACTCAGTCGACGTCGACAGTCTTTTCGACGATTGGTTCGATGCTCTCAAGTATCGAAAGACACACTTCTTGCTCTTCAGACCGCGCTGACGCCTCAGCGAGACGTCGTAGCGGGCAGATTCTGGTCACGTCGTGGCAAGTTGCACTCCGGAACTTCTCGCAATCACATGGTGAGCTATTCTGGCATCGGAATCTCGTCGATCTTACGACTGGACTAGAGGCAGCAATGTCCGATATAGATCAAGCTACTGAGAGTGTCACGTTCCGCCTTCAGACTAGAGCTGCGGCACTTCTAGCAACCGATGACGATCCTCCACGTACGATCTATCGAGATGTCGGTGTGCTTTATGGTCTCCGCTCAAGAATCGCCCATGGCTCCGACATAGATCTTCGCAAGTTCGACAAGGAAATCAAGAAGCTGTCAACTGCATCTGATCAGTCATCGTGGCTTCGCGATTATCACCTGGCCATTGATCGGCTACGAGATCTATTGCGCCGCGCGCTCTTGGCGAGAATGTGCCTATCTATTGAGGGTCCGGACAGATGGAAGTTCGGTGAGCGGTTCGATATTGACCGACGATTGAGCGATGATCGCGTTCGCAATGAGCTACGAACAAGATGGCGCACTGTAATGCAAGATGCCGGTGCGTTGGAGGCGACCGAAGCTGCGCTCGAGCCTGATAGCAGGTACTGAATAGTGGGTTTGCTGGCTCCAATAGTCACGACGATACCAGCTGAGCGTAGGTCGTAGGATTCGAATCCGATGTGCCGGAGGTGCGGACATGGAGATCAGTTGGCAGAGCGTCTTCTGAACGGTATCGCTTTGATGCTCGGGCAGGCGGCAGTCTGGTAGGCGGCTTTGAGTTCTACGAGTGATTCAATGATGATCGTTGCAGAGGAGCGATGAGTTTAGTGGCTCTTCAGATTTGAGCGGGCACTGGGTCCGCGAGCGGCGGGGTGGGGGCCTCCAGAATCGGGTTTGACACACACCGATTCGGAGGAGGACCCCGGTGGAGGAGAACCCTACGCGCGTCTGTGAGCTGTTGGTTGGTCTGGGCGATGTGGAGGTCCTCGGCGTCGACGACAAGGCCGCCGGACCGCTGGCGTTGCACATCCGAACGCGGCGCCGGCCGGCGTGTCGGGGCTGCGGTGGGGCGGTGTGGCCCAAGGGAACTAGCCCGGTGAGCTTGGTGGACCTGCCCGCCTTCGGGCGTTCGGTGCGCCTCATCTGGCACAAGTGGCGCTGGCGCTGCCCGATGACGAGTTGTGGGATCGGTTCGTTCACCGAGATCGATGAGCAGATCGCGTCGGCGCGCGCCGCGTTGACGGCGCGAGCGGGCCGCTGGGCGACCTTGCAGGTCGGACGGGACGCCCGTCCCGTCGCCGACGTGGCCGCTGAGTTGGGCTGTGACTGGCACACGGTCAACCCGGCGGTGGTTGCCTGGGGCGAGGCGCTGCCGGCCGCCGATCGTGACCGGGTGGGCGCCGTGGAGGCTCTCGGTCTCGACGAGACCCTGTTCGGCCGTTGTGGTCCCTGGCGGCGACGCGCCTGGTGCACCTCGATCGTGGACGTCGCCAGGCCAGTTGCTCGACATTGTCCCCGGTCGCGACGCCGAAGCTCCGATCGGGTGGCTGTTGGATCAGCCCCAGGCGTGGTGCGACGGCATCAACTGGGGCGTGTTGGATCTCTCGGGGGCGTATCGGCGCAGCTTCGAGGTGGCGCTGCCTCACGTCGGCCAGGTCGCCGATCTGTTCCATGTCATCCGCCTGGCGAATAACAGCATCGACGAGGTGCGCCGACGGGTGCAGAACGACACTCTGGCCACCGCGGCCGCAAACACGACCCGCTGTGGCGGGCGCGGCGGCTGTTGATCTCCGCCCATGGGCGTCTCAGCGAGCGTGGCGACGCCAAGCTGCGGGGCCTGCTCGCCGCCGGCGATCCCCGCGGCGAGGTCCGCCTGGCGTGGCACGCCAAAGAAACCCTCCGCGGCCTCTATGACATCGACTGCCCGCAGCTCGCCGGCGCCTATCTCGGCGAACTCGCCGACGACCTCACCGGCACCGACTGCCCGCCCGAGCTGCGCCGCCTAGGCCGGACACTGGGCCGCTGGCACACCGCAATCATCAACTGGCACCGCGCCCGGGTCACCGACGGTCCCACCGAAGCCGTGAACAACCTCGTCAAACGCGTCAAGCGCGCCGCCGTCGGGTTCCGCCGCTTCGCCCACTACCGCATCCGAGCGCTCCTCTACGCCGGCAAACCCAACTGGGCAATCCTCACCACCGTCACTCCCCGCTAATTTCCGAAGCGCCAGTAATCGCCGCGATAGATGCCGAGGGGCTCCGTTCTAGCGGAGTCTCAAGTCGGACCTTCGAGTAGCCGGAGTGACTTCAATCGTCAGTTCTCTTGCGGCAGCGACGGCGGAAGGTCACTGATGATGCGGGCGCTCTCGACCGAGACGTACACGAGCCGGCGTAGGTGACGGATCAAGTTGTAGGGCTCGTATGCCCAGGCTTCGCATTCGTTTGGGTCGTCGGTGATCCCTGATGGCTTGTCGTGCTTATGTCTGAGGCTGTCGATCGCCCACTGCAGCGGCGATCGTCCCGAGATCGTGTACTCGTGAGCGTCATCCGGAATGCCCACGAGGCGACAGCGAGTGTTGATCTCGAGCACGCTGCGGTCCTGCGTTCGATTCGGCCCTCTGCCCCATGTGAGCTTCTCTATGCGGTAGGCGCGGGGATCGGTTGTCGGGTCGGCGGCCCCGTCGTTGTCGATTGAGCCGTCGAGATGACAATCCACCCTGTATTCGGGGACATCGTCGTAACCGATGTGAAGGTCCATGAGCACGCGGCCCGCGGAGCGGAACGCCTCGAAGTCCGGCGCGAACGGCACCCTCGGCAGGTTCCGCTGTAGGTCGTGCTTGTACTTGTCGCGCCAGTCGGAGGCGTGCATTACGCCGTACAGATACTCCCAGATGTCGTCCTTCGTGATTTGGGGGCCATATCTGGTTTGGAATTGCTCCAAGCACCAATCTGTCACATTGTCGCCGCCATCCGCAGACGAGTCTGCCAAGCCGAAATCGAGAGTCTCGGTCATGACGGCGTCTACCCTTTTGCTCGGCTGCGGCGGACGAACACACGCCCTGCCGGGTCCACGAGATGCAGGTCCGGGAGTTGACCTATCGCGATCGTGGCGAATGTGGTCCGAGTCGACGGACTGCTCACCATGATCGCTTCCTCGGCGCGGCGCGGGACTGCTGGCCTGGCCCCATCGTGTGGAGATCGGGAAGTTCCGCCACTGCTAGAACGCCGAAGACCGACATGTTCGATCGGCCGGTCACGATGATCGCCTCCGCGGGATGATTCGTGATGGCTGATTCGTTCCGGTTCCGCAGAGGTCGCTGACTCGCGAGCTGGCGAGAGTCCCGAATACTGCCCTGTTGTTGGGAGCCGTGACCAGGATTGCGTCGGTCGGTCGGTCGGTCGGTCGGTCGGTCGGTCGGTCGGTCGGTCGGACGGTCGGACGGACGGACGGACGGACGGACGGACGGACCTTCGTGCATAGTATTCTCATCCACTGGGGTACTCGGGAAGAGTGCTGTCGATGCTTTGCTTTGGGAGAGGATGCGGTCGTCGTCATATAGCCAAAGTGTGACGAATGGGCGGTACAACACCTTTCGGATGCGCTCAGGCGAGTACGTGATCCTGTCTTTGCGCTTGAGCGACTGTTTCAGGGTCGCTGTCCACTTGATCGAATCCAGACTGTCGTTTCGTGTTAGGAGATCAAGGCTCCTTCTGTTTTCGACGTACTCGCGTCGGGCTGCTTCATATGCGGAGATTAGTCTTGTAAGTTTGGCTTCGAGTGCATCGCGACTGAACGCGTATACATAGGTGTCGCAACTTGTGGCGACACCGCGGGCGTTGACTCGAACTGCGGCTGTCGCGCCGTGGTCGTCGCTGGGCAGACACACCGGTATTGGCAATTCGGCGAAGCTTCCATCTGTGACATTCACCCAGTCATGCTGGTCGTTGACCGCGACTTTCTTGAACAGATCGTTGCTAATATCTCCGAGATCGTTCAGCCATTGGAGTTTCTCATCAAGCCTTGAGTACGGCGGAACTTCGGTGTAGTGCAGAGTTGCGTTGTTGGGTCCGAGGCGTTTGGGGTCGCGGACGAGGACTGTGACCTGCACCCCGTTGCGAGAGTGCTGACCAAAGAGCTTGTCGCCCTCCATTCGATTCTCTTCTCCGGACTTCATAGCGTCACCGCGGAGGTTGATTACGTAGATGTCGCTGAACTCATCCCGCAGGGCCGCTCGCACACCGGTCAGTGACGGAGCATTCGACAGCGAGTTCGGGTGTACAAGGGCGATGATGCCGGGCTTCTCTCCGTCGTCAGTGGACTGCTGGACTCGGTCGGATGCCCACCGAAGCGCCTCGATGTAGAGGTTGCCAGCGGCGGGACCCATGCCGACCCCGGTGATCTCTCTGTGCTTCACACCGTAGGTCTCTCGTACGCGCTGTTCGATCTCGGGGTATTCGATGTTGGGGTTGTCGTCGCCTGATGACCTTTGTCCTGATGACCATGGCGGATTGGTGAGAATTACTCGGATGGGTAGCTTGTTCTGGGTCCGGGCGCGGGCGGAGTTGTCGTCGAACCCTGGGATGCTGCCTTGGCGCGCGTCGCCGCTGAAGGTATCGCCGAAGACGATGCCGCGGTATTGGCGATAGTTGGCGTCGAGTCCGCGTTCGGCGGCGGCGGCTTCGATCTTGAGGGCGGCGATGTAGTATGCGAGCAGCACGATCTCGTTGGCGTGTAGCTCGGGCGGCGCGCAGTCTTGGTGAGCACCTCCGCTGGCGCAGGCGCCCGGAGAACCGTGGCGACGGAATCCGCTGTACTTGCGGATGAGGTCGCCGTCCTCAATGAGTGGACTGCCGTCGGTTCTCGCGCCGGTGAGCAGGCGGTGTAGGAATGTGCCGGTGCCGGTAAACGGGTCGAGTATGTGGACGTTCTCGCTGGTGAGGCCGTGGCCGAAGTGTTTGCGGCAGGCTGCGTCGGCAGAGCGCAGCATAAAGTCGACGATCTCGACTGGGGTGTAGACGATTCCGAGCCGGGTGACGGTGGACTTCATTGCGTGTGTGAAGAATCCTTCGTAGATCTGCCGGAGCAGGTCGACGGTTTCCGCTGCGCTGTGGGTACTTGCGAGCATTCCTTGCATGGTGCGGTAGCTGCGCGCGAGGGGTACGAGTAGGTCGCCGAATACGCGGTCAGCGCTGGACGCGTCGGGGTCTGTAGTGGAGGGGGCGTGGGCGTCGGCGAGCGCGTTGAGGAACCGGTTGATTGCTCGGGAGATCGGGTTGCGGGCGGCAAATTGCGCGTCGGCGAACAGGTGGTCGAACACAGGGATCGTGACGACATGGTGTGCGACCATTTGCTGCGCTTCGGTGTGTGTGAGGTGCGTTCCGACGGCTTGGCGCATGGCGGCCACGAACTCTTCGAACGCCGCCTGGCAGGACGGCTCGGCGATCAGGGCGGCGGTCTTGCGTTCCACGCGGGCGCATACTTCGGCGGCGCGCTGTCCCCAAGTGGGCCACATCTGGCGGTCGCCGCATTCTTCGACGATCTTGGAGGCGACCGCTTCTTCGAGCCGTCTCACGACGCGAAGGCGGAGTTCATCTTGGTCGCCGAAGTCGCCGTCGGGGACGATCTCGGGGTCCTCGGGTCTCGGGGGCTGGATGATGATCGGCGAGGCAACCCGCGGGTTGTTGACCCAGTAGTCGACGCGTTCGTCGTGGCTCCGCAGAGCGCGCACCACCTCCCAGACAGCTTTGAAGTCGCTGCTGTCGAGTACTTCGGCGTCGGTCATCTCGGAGCCTTCGGGCACGATGACAGGGATGACGACGTAGCCGAAGTCCTTGCCTTCGGCTTTGCGCATGGCGCGTCCGACGGCTTGGGTCACCTGCACGGGGGAGCGGCGGGGCTCCAGGAAGACCACAGCGTCGAGCGCGGGCACGTCCACGCCTTCGGTGAACAACTGGGCGTTGCTGATCACGCGGCCCCGGGGCGGGCCTGTGGTGTCGCGACTTTGGCGTTCGAGCGCGCTGAGCGCCTCTGAGCGCGCCACGGCGCGTGTGGTGCCGTCCACGTGGTCCACGTCGAGGCCGAGGAACCGGCGGCCGGTGTTGGCTTGGCGGACATCGGAGGCGATGGCCTCCCACAGCCGGCCCTCCAGGCCCTCGTCGGCGAAGTACGCGTCCTCCGAGCACGCCTGGGAAGACCTGACCGTGTTGGTGAACGCAATCGCAGTGCGCAGATGCCGATGCGCTGCGTCGTCAGGAATCTCGCCCGCGACGGTGCCCGGAGCGCGAATCTCGCTGGTGGGTGTGGCCATGGCGTCCCAACAGCCAAGCAACTTGGTGGCGTAATCGGAGTCCACCTTGGCTTTGCGGGCGCGATCCGACGCTGTGATCTCGGTGACACGCTTGCCGGCGCCGTGCATCGCGGCTTCTCGCTCGTTGACCCCGACGACCAGCACTCGATAGTCCGAGATGAGGTCACGCTCGATGGCCTCCACGAAGCTCATCTCATAGAAGACCGGCCCGAACACCGACTCGTCGTCCATCGAATACGAATCGCCCGCCGCGCCGGGCTCCGCCGTGGCGCGTTCTTCGATCTTGCGGCGCTGCCGCTCGGTGAACACCCGCGGCGTCGCTGTCTGATACAGCCGCTTCAGTGCGGGCACGTGCTCATCGCGATGGACCATCACGAACGCCGACGCCGCCGCTTCCTTGCTCGCCGCGCCGATCCCCGTCGTGCGATGCGCCTCGTCGCAGACGACAAGCTCGAACACGACCTCGGGTGCGTGCTCCGCGAGCACCTCCGACAGCAGCGGCACCGACTGGTACGTGCAGAACCACACATGCATCGCCTCATCGGTCACCGGCGACTGCAGAGCTTCGGTGATCTGTTCCCGATTCGTGCTCGGCGGAGCGAGCAACTCAGCGAGATCCGACTTGGTGGCGCTGGCGCGCCGACCGGCAGTCACGTCGGAGCACACCGCGCCGTAGCGATGCGGCACCGACCGCTGCGCTGCCCAGACCCGCATCGTCTGGGCCATCAACGCGATCGACGGCACCAGATACAGCACCCGCCCGCCCCGGCCGGCCTGCTGCTCAGCGGCCCACAGCGCGACCAGCGACTTGCCGGTGCCGCACGGCATGTGCACCTGCCCCCGGTCGTGCTCCTCGAAGCCCTTGGCGATCTTCTCCAGCGCCTCGACCTGGTCGCTGCGAGGTTCGGCGCGCTCGCCGAACTCCACGGCGTCAGGATCCTCGAAGCACTCCGACCAACGCACCGGCCAGCGATCCAGCTCGTAGCCGCTGAGCACCTCGCAACGCTTGGTCGCCCTCTCGACCTTGCTCCACGACTGCGCCGTCAACCCACCGGTGCTCACCAGCAGACTGCTTGTGAACGGCTCCTTGCCCGCCTCCGCCAGGAAGCTGTCGATATCGCTGCTGGGCACCTTCGCGCCCGCCCCGTACAACTTGCACTGGATAGCGCACACCCCACCGCCAGACTCCTCCGCGACGAGGTCCGCACCCGAATCGGGGCCGTAGCCGAACCGGGCGCGGCCCGGCCAGTCCGCCCACAACCACACCCGTACGAAACGATCGCTGTACTGCGGATTCCGCTCAAACGCCGCACGCATCACCCGCTCGAAGATGCGGCCCCGCTCCTGTGGGGAGTCGCTCACTCGCTTCAGGGCCTTGAAGACTTCAGGCTCGAAGAGCATCCCCTGAGCCGGCTGCCCGCCCGCGCCTTCGGTCGTCGTGTGCACCGCTACCACTGTCCGCCTTCTCGCTCTGCCCCGATGTTCAAGATCTCGGAGTCTCACCGTGCCCTGGTGGTTGCCGGATTCCTGTCGGGCACGCAACGGTAGCAGCGCGGTTGACCTGGGACCCGTAGGAGCGACCGAGACGACGGGGGCCGGTAAGCGGAAAGCGCGCTGCCGCCCACCGGCCCACTCAGGAGACTAGGGGGCCCTCGGTGTCGTGATTTGGTAGTTCGCAGGTGCGTGACTCGGGCTTGGGCAGAAGGTTCGAAAATCACATGCCGCACAAGTTGCGTCATCACGACAGTTGGGAGACCACGAGCCGAGAATGTCCTGACCGTCGGCTTCTGAAACGATGTCTTCCTCAATCCGCCGAACGACATCGTCGAACTTCTCGAGAGCTACTTCGACACTGTCGGAAGAAATCGGGATCACCCTGATCGCGCGACGCAGACGGTAGTCAAGCGACAATTGACTGGTCCCTTCCCCGCGCCTCCATCGTCGAATCACGCGTTCATCAGCCGAACCCTGCGCGGGAATCACGTCTGTTGTGCCACGCTCAATCCCTTGCTTGAGCTTGACCATCTCCTCGTCGCCTGGCGACAACTCGTTGATGTAGATCAAGACCCCAGCCGCGACTTGGGGAGCGGAAGGTTGACGCCGCCGTAGCCACGCATATGTCTGGATCTGCCACTCTCCCTGTTCCCAGTAACTCTCATCGACGAGAGGCCGTCGAGTTCCCTTGTAGTCAACGATCACTTCGAACTCGCCACTTAGCTCTGGGCACAAGGTCCGGATCTGTCGACAAATCGGATTCTCGTCTGAATCGGTCGATAGACTGACGTTGGTCAACACATCGATGACGCCGTGCACCTCGTAGTTTTCACAGCGTAGCTCTACGGCGCTTTGGCCGACCCTTCGAGTACCGATTACCTGCTGCTCGGCATCTACAATCAGCGGAAACAGATGGGGTCCAAGTTGATTAACGGCATGCTCGACCCGTTCGTACGCTGAGTCTCGAGCCGCCGTACTCCGAGCCTGTTTTCCTTGCCTCTGTAACGCCTGCTCGACCGTATCGGCAAATCGCCCGATGTCGTGGTCGATCCATGCAGGCGGATCCGCACCCCATGGACGTGGCGTACATGGCCAGGGAAAGCTAGGGACCTCGGCTCCTGTCGCTTGTTGATCGGACCAGAAGCGATAGGCCATCTCAAGTGTTCCGTGCAAGAACTCCCCGAACCACAACTGCACCGGTCGTGACGGGGGAAGTGCGCTGCCGTTGTGATAGCGGTACTGCAGCCGGCATCGAAGATATGAGAGGAGATCACCCGTGAGCGAATACGATGGAACGATGTGATCAGCAGACTTACGTTGCAGTTCCACTTCTAAATCTCCAAGAATGGTGTCGATACTGTCACAGGCGGCCTCCTGTGGTCGTGAGGCTGTTGCCACGACCAAGTCTCATCGCGTCGCCAACCCAGTGCAATATTCTTGGTATTGGTATTGTAGCGCAATTGATTGTCATGGCCCACGAGCAAAAGGACACACTGGGCACGACTGAACGAGACATAGTAGAGCCGTGTTAGATCGTCAAAGGTACGGTCCATCGCAGTGCGCTGACCTCTAAGCTCAGCACTGAGATGGGGTTCCATGTCGTCCTCGGCTACCACAACGTTCGATATGTCATCGGGGAATCGCCTGAATCGATGCATCGGATGATCGGTCCGGAACCGTGTGCCGACATCGACGATGACTAGTGGAAACTCAAGACCTTTGGCTTGATGGATCGTCATCAATTGCAGCATGTCGCGCGGAACGCTTGGCATAATGTCCTCGTCTACCTGGATTTCATCTAGAGCAATCGGAACGAGAGCATCCCTGATCAAGCTTTGCCTGCTACGGATCAAGTGGACTCCTTGATTGTGCCTTCCGTCGTTCTGGAGAAGACGCATTCGATATGGAGAGATGCCAGCTGAACTCGCAACAATCCGAGTAATAGCTTCTAGCCAAACTTGATGTTCAGGTTCTCGCTGGAATTGAGGGAACCAAGTGACTAGAGCGAATATCAGTTCCAAGACCGGGAAGTCGGCTGGGAAGGAGCTTGCCACTCCACCCGAAGAAACGTGTTGCCACGCTCCGATGTAGCCACCGAGTCCGTTGCGTTCGGACGGTATCGGATTGGAATCAATGAACAGGTCGGCTAAATCCCGCCAGCGCGTGAGAGCGGAAAGGGCCTCATTGGTCAACTGGTTGCGTGCCCGCATCTCGTCGACGGTAGAACCCAGAGGATCGATCGCTAGGAGCAAGAGTCCCAGCAGACATCCAACGTCGTCAATTGTCCGAAGCGCTTGACCTCTCGGATTGAAGATGCGTAACCCACGCCTGTGCATCTGCTCTCTCAGCAGGCTTGGAAATCGAACGATTAGGTCGCCGTTGAAACGATTATAGTCGAGCTCATTCACTGAGTGAGATAGGAAAACGACATCGCCCAAGTCCCCACCATCGGGGAGTACGAGTTCCTCGTCGCAATCATCAAGATGCACGGCTCGTTCTTGGGTAAGTGTCCCAAGAAACTTGGCTAGATCACGTGCGAGCAACTGCTCATCGCCGCGAAACATACCTAGGACTGGTATCCTGCCGGATTGTCTCGTTGCGAGTACTGGAGCCTTGCCGGGCTGTACGCGGGCTGTCTGATATCCGGGATCCGCTGAGATGTGCGCGTTTACGAATTCAATGATCTCAGGACGGGAACGAAAGTTCCGGGTCAGGTCGACTCGGCGAGGTGTCCGGTCGGTGGCAGCATGACACCGTGACGCAAACTCCGTGAACAACTCAACGGATCCACCCCTAAATCTGTACATCGCCTGGTCGTCGTCGCCAACGACTGTCCCGGATAGCGCGGGATTGCGTAAGAGGTGAAAGTAGATCGCCTCCTGAAGTGGGTTGGTGTCCTGGTATTCGTCTATGAGAACAGCTCGGAGATCCGTGAGCCAATTGTCCAAGGCTTCTGCTTGAAGTCGGTTCAGGAATTGCTCTTCGAGCAGTGAGAAGTCGAAGAGGTTTGTGCGAGATGCCTCGTCCTTGTGGTCAAACAACATGTCGACGACTGTGGCCTCTGCCTCACCTTCTGCTGCATAGCTGTCCAGATCGACACGGTCTTGGATAAGGCGCTCCAAGAGGCGCTTGGTCTCTCCTAGGGCTGCTGCTTGATTGCGAGGCGGACGGCCGTCGAAAGAGTGCCGCGCTAACAATGCGGCAATAGCGTCTCGTCTGGTGTAGTAGTGGCGTGCGAATGCTCCGCGTCGAAGAATCAGGAGGCTCGTGGCTGGGTCGGTGACGCCGGGCGGAGTCGTGCCGAGTTCGCGGAATTCTGTAAGCACGCTATGGATGGTGCTATCCAAGGTGTCGATTCTGCACCTGTTCAAGTCGACATGATCAAGATCATGCTGCTGAGAAAGCTCCTTATGCAAGGTGCCGCCCCAATCCAACCAGCGGCTGCGGAGTTCACGAGCGGCTCTCCGCGTGAACGTTGTCATCAGAATGCTCTCAGGTAGGAGATTGTCGACGTAGACGAAGTGAAGGGCTCTCAGTACAAGGACACTCGTCTTGCCCGACCCCGGCCCCGCCACGAGATGAAGAATCGGATCAAGCCCCTGCGTGATCGCCTCAGCCTGGGCCCGGTTCCCTGGATCCCGAAGATTGCGCCCTAGAGTCTCGTCAATGAGCGCGAGGAAGTCGATACTACTAATCATCCCGAGAACCCCGTCCGATCTGACTGTAAAGCATCAACGTGTTGTGTGCCCCTCGCCTTCGATTGCGATTCGCGCCGCGAAAGATCGCAATGTGGATACCAATGTCCCTACAGAAGTTGCAATCGCAGTGGCGCCAAGGTCGTTCTAGTAGGGTCCGGTGGTATCTGCTCCGCATCGATTGGGTCTCGCTGCGTCTAGCCAAGTTGCTGTCGTAGCTCAGTAGTGCGTCCAGCACGAAACGAAGCGGTACTTCCTCCCTGTCGTACTGACAGAGCAGTCTGAGAACATCGCGTTCCTCTTGCCTTACTGTGTCAAGATCGGCATTGACCTCTTCTAATCGCCGCAGGACACGGCCATCCGTGGTCATTGGAACGCGCAACGCCGCGTACCATTCGCCTCTTGCGCTCAGATAGTTCTGATCGGAGCGTAGCCATGCCTTACGAAAGTATGTGGCGCTGTCAAAACTGTCCACCTTGAGTTCTCGGAAGAGGCTCTGCAGCTTCGGCCGGAAAATGCCGAAGAGATGAATCCATGGGCGTTGAGGCAGTCTTTCCGCAGCCGCTATCACACTCATGACAATGTCACGTATTGCTTTGTCGGGCAGAGGCACGAGGGCACCAACGGCCATGTGGCGGTAGCCGAGATCATGATAGTGGTATACGGAGCTTGCGTAGTCGTCAGGGTCAAGCCCGTGCAAGATGCCGACGGGCGTGAATTGTGCCTTTCGCTGCCTTGTCGCTGCAATAAACCTCTCTGCATTCTGGCGCGTAATCCTGATTCGTTCAGATCGCTCATCGGATGAGAGCGGGATCTTCCTCCCGCCCCTCGTGATTGTCGCAACAGGCATATGGTCCACTGACGCACCAAAATCGAATCCGTATGACTCGTATAATGCCACCGCGTTGTCGACTTCGAGAGTTGGATAGTCCTCGTTGACGTAGCTAAACGCTCCGCAATCGCCGAAGAGATATTGATCCTCCTTCAGGCCGAAGTGTTGCCGAATCGGTGGTGGCGCGAGGGCAGTCTTCTCAGTACCTTCTGGCCTTCGGAGGAGACCTTTCTGTGCTTGACATTGGGCAAGACTGAGGAGAATGCCGTCTGCGATTCTTGCTGGTCTGATTAGGTCGGCGCAGTGTCGATCAACCCGTTCTGCCCGCGTGGGGGCCGAGAACCTGTCGGCCTCGAAGTCGAAATAGGGGTCCAGTAGGTCATCCCAATCCGGCAAGAAATACAGATACTTGCCACTACCCCCCCTCATGTGGAGCTTCGCTCGACGTATGGCGTGTGAGTGTTCGAGGAAAGTCTTGACTTGAGACAGCTTCTCGCCGATTGCGCCGGCGAAGATTGTCGGGGTTATGGCAATCTTATCGAGCGCCGGGTGGATAGCGGGCAAGTAATCTCGCCCGAGTGCGATATCAATCGTGGTATGGGTGTCAGCCCATTTTGTGAGCACCCTCGAGCATTCGTTGGCTCGAGCGGTAGCTGTCTGCCGATCCATCCTCTTGTCGTAGTTGGGGATGCGCTTGAAGATGCCGAACAATCCGTGCTCCGCGGAGAGGACACCGACAGACACGTTGGTAGGCCAGTGATGTTCTCTCAAGAACTTCCGCAAGACTCGATACGCTGGCCCGTCATAGCGATCAAGGGCGGGCAGGAGTCCTGCGGAATCTCGCTTGAGGTCCGAGCAGCCAAGAATGAGCAGCTTCTGACCGTCCGATGGGGCGCACGATGTTGGCATGGTTTCCTTTGTCAGATGGTGTCTGCAAGCGGGACGGCGGATCTGCGAATGCCCAACGACCCGCCGGCTTCTGGCACCGGCCCAGCGTTGACATCCTCAGTGTGGCAGACACCTGTGACAAGTGGTCTGTGGGGGGACGCGCAGCATAGCGATCCCGAGCGGTCTCGGGAGATGACTGACGTGGTGTTGGAGTAGTGCGCGGATGAGGTCAGTCCGATCGATGCCACGCGTGCGGCGCGAGGAAGGCACGGAGGTGACCTGCGACGGAGTTCGGCTGGCCAATCGGGATGAGGGTTCGGTTGTCGTCGATCCACACGAGTTCGGTGTTCTGGAAGTGGTCGGCGAGTCGTTCGGCGTGGGTGGGGCATGATCTTGTCTTCTCGTGCCCAGATGACGAGGACCGGGCTGGCGAAGGCGCACTGCTGGGCGGCCCAGTCGAGCAGCAGCAGGGGTCCCGGGACGTTGCGGAGGTACTTGGGCGAGATCGCGGCGGACCTTGGGGTGGTGGCGCCGAGACGGTCGGCATGTCGGTGAGCTTCGACTTAGAGTCGTCCTGGGCCATCGTCAGCAGGAATCGTCGGTCCACCTCCGAGAGCGTCTTCCGGGTGGGGGCGAAGGCCATCCGGCCGATACGCCACTCGCGGATCTCCTCGACGTCGCCACTTTGCATCTGGTCGATGGTGATCAGCAGGCCCGTCTCGTGCTCGGCGAGCGCGTCGCCGAGATCGGGCAGGGCTCCCCTGTAGCCGTTGGCGGGCTTTAGGAGTTTTGTGAGCTTTAGTCGTTTTGTCAGCTTTAGTAATTTGGCTCTGGACTCGCCCGTGGGTTCCTCACGATCAGCGGCAACTCGGGGGCTGGGCGCAGTGGGTGGGTTCGGGGACTGTCCACCGGTCTGATGCGATTACGCGAGGTAGCGCGCCTCGCCGGGCCGGGGGAACCCCACCGAGCACCCGGTTCGTCCCGTACCCGGGATGGATCCCTCGTCGCCTGCGCCCGCAAGGCGCTCGCGCGGGCGGGCGGTCTACAGGAGGAAGAACGATGAGCCGAGCGGAGACCCGGCCGTGGGACGCGGCCGACCATCTGGAGACCACCGGGGGCATGGTCGCCTACCTGGAGGCGGCTCTGGAGCAGGACGATCCCAGGTCGTGGCGGCCGTGGTCGGTGACATCGCCCGAGCACAGGGGATGACCAAGGTTGCCCCCGAGGCCGGGCCGGGCGGGGAGAGCCTCGACAGGTGAGCTCTGAGTTCAGCCCAGCGGGCGCGGGCCTGGCGGTGGGGTTCGGTGGCTGCCGATTCGTCCAGAACCTCAAGACGCACTGTGCCCGAGGCGGCCAGTCGGGCGATCACAGCGGGGAGTTCCTCCCAGGGTGTCTCGACAATGGCGGGACCGGCGCGCAGGACCTCCAGCACGGCGACCTCCTCTGGTGTGAGCGAGTGGACCAGCCGATCGATCGGGCGCTGTGTGAAGCGCACTCCCGGACAGGGTCCTGGCGCTCGGCCGGGCACCGCGGCGAGGAACGTCGCCGGAACCTGCGACGTGAGGCCCAGCCAATTCGCCGCTGTGACCCCGGCGGGACCCGAGCCCCGCCCACCGAGTCGGAGAGCGACCTCGTCGATTCTGGGCGGCGACATGCCCAGTGGCGTCGTTGTCCCCTTCCAGTACAGGCCCTTGCGGACTCGCAAGACGTCGCCGGCGGCGCACAGGCGGCAGAACGCCGACTCGACAGCGCTGCGCGACCCGCCGACGTCGGAGTTGAGACGGCGCCTTGTCGACGTCGTATGGCGGTTGCTCTGCGGCCGCAATTGTGTATTACGATATTGACGTGTGGAGATTCACCGGTCTGCGTACAAGCACGGCCTCGGGGACGAGGAGATCCTCCATGCGATCCGGCCCGGAGGAATCTCGATGAGCGGCGCTGACGTTCGCCGGACTCGCAGTGGTCGTGTCCTGACCGACGAGGAACTCGACGCTCTTGCCGCCGAGGTGGAGAAGGCCGACTACGACGTCGAGGCGCTCAAGGGACGCCGGCGCGGTCGGCCGGCGATGGGTTCGGCGCCGGCGTCGGTCGTGCCGGTGCGGCTCGCTCCGGAGATGCGCGCGGCGATCGAGTCCCGGGCCGCCGCCAACGACACCACCACGAGTGAGATCATCCGCGAGGCGCTCCGCCGCTTCCTCGAGGTCGCCTGACCTCTAGCGGTGGCTCTGGCGTGGTCGCCGGGCGGCGCGGCCAGCCACTCCACGGGCACGCCGCGAAGCGTTTGTGCTCGTAGGCGCTTGGACTTCGCTGGCGTCAGGTGCGCGTGGCGAGGAAGGCGCGGAGGTGGTCGGTCAGGAGTTCAGGTTGGTCGATGGGGATGAGGGTGTAGCTGTCGTCGATCCACACGATTTGCGTGTTCTGGAAGTGGTCGGCGAGTCGTTCGGCGTGGGTGGGGGGCATGAGTTTGTCTTCTCGTGCCCAGATGATGAGGACCGGGCCGGCGAAGGTGCGCTGCTGGTCGGCCCAGGCGAGCAACTGCTGGGGTTTGGGGACGTTGCGGAGGTACTTGGCGAGGTCGCGGCGGACCTTGGGGTCTTGGCGCAGCGGACCGATCCAGCTCCTGAAGAGGTCCTCGGGAACCCGCTGCTTGGACAGGGCGCCGAAGAGGGAAGGGGTCGTTGCAGACCACGGTGACCTGGTGCAGGTCCAGTTCGGCGAGGAACTCGGCGAGGCTGGTGGCGAGCGCCGGGAGGGAGAGGTCGGCGTCGTCGGGCATCGGCGTGGTGTGCGCGCCGAACGGCAACTCCGGGACGACGCAGCGGTAGCGATCCCCGAGGCCGGCGACGACAGCGTCCCACAGGGTGCCGTTCATCAACACCCCGTGCAGCAACACCACCACCGGCCCGTCGCCGCCGGTGTCGGAATACATGAGGCCGGCGGTCGTCGGCCCCTCCAGCTGCATCCCTGGACCCCCTCGCTGTCGGGGCGTGATGGCGTGTGAACATCTGGGGGTCACCACCGGTATTCGCTGGCGCGGTCAGGACTTGAGATAGTTCGTGTCGTCCCGCACATAGCCGAATCGTCGTTCGTCCAGTTGGTGATTCCAGAGGGGTCGAGCTGGGACGCGCAGCGGCCATTGCCGAGAGCCGGGCCCTACCCATGTGGCCGTCTCGACTCGCCGACCAGCCTCGAGGGCGACCTCAATCGCCGGGATCAGGTCGGTATCAGCCGATACGACGACGGCGACGTCGTATCGGTCGTCTCGGGCGCCCAGAGCGACGTCAAGGGCGATGAGTACATCAATGCCCTTTTCCTCGCCGCGCCACTCGGACGGAGCCCCGGAAGACCAGGCAATCGGCTGGTAGCGGAGCGGTCGGGTCCTGACCGTGAGCAGTGGCATTTGCTTCCACGCGTCGACCTGGCGGGCGAAGGCCGCCTGCAGGTTCCGATGGCTCTTCGAGCCGGGCTGGCCCCGGTACACCGTCACACTGGTCAACTCACGGTTCGGGTCGACCTCCTCGCCAAGTTGAGTGAGGAGTACGCCCAGCCTCAACGGGTTGACGTGTCCCATCGTCGGCGGGGCGGTTCGTGGGCTGCCGAAGACCTCTCGTGCCCCGTGATAGACGTTCTGGTAGTCAATGAACACCGCGACGCGCGTCATTGGCTCATCACCTCACCCCGAAACGATAAGCCCCGCCATTCCCGGCGAGCCGGGAAGGCGGGGAGGAATGTCAGCATCTTATCGACTCGACGTAGTTCTGCAAGTGGTTTCTGCTGGGCTCCTCCTCATGAGCGTTGCCACGGCAGATGCCCGGGTGGCCTGTCCAACCATCGGTAGACCGCCTGGGTTCTGTCGTCGATCCAGCGGCGCAGGCGCACGCGGGCGCCCCGACACGAGGCCCGTTCCCGCTGTCGTTCCGCTTCCATGTGGCGGTCGGTGAGTGTTGCGCGGCGGTCGCCGACGCCTTCGGTTGGCTCGACCGGGCAGTGCGACCGCGTTGTACCGCCGACGTGTTCGAGGAGGTGTGTGCTGAGTCCGTACCTGAGGGGGCCAGGGTCTCCGACGCCTCCGGGACCAACGCTGAAGCTGGTGTACTGCGCCAGCAGACCAGCGGAGACGCTTGCCGACAGTGTCGCGACGTTCTGACCCCGTGGTGGCGCTGACCGGTCCATCTGGGCGATGTATTCGGGATCGTCGAGGAGTCCTTCTTTGTCGGGCAGCACGAGGCTGAGGTCGAGTTGGCCGTTGCAGCTCATGCAGGGTCGACCGGGCCGGATGACGTGGGTTCGCCATGTGGCGTTGCGCATGGTTCCGTCGTCGAGGGTGTCGATCGCGATGCCGCCGTCGAGGACGGGGATGAGGTCGCTGTAGGCCAAGGCGTTGAGAACGGCTCGAGGCCAGGGGCGGTCGACGCAGCAGAAGATCAGATCGTGGTCGAGCGCCAGTTGCTGGCCGGCGGGCTCGCAGATGGAGAGGTCTGAGGTTTCGATTTTCGGATCGGCGTCGGTTGCCGCGGCGAGCGCTTGGCGGCGCGCGACGTGGATCTTCGGCCGCACTAGGTGCGCGTCGCGGGGGGTGGCGCCAATGAGCCGGTCGAGGTTGCGGTCCTCGACGAGGTCGAAGTCCATGACGGTGAGATGGCGGACGCCGGAGGCAGCGAGCCGGACGACGACATCGAGGCCGACGCTGCCGGCGCCGACGACGAGGATGCGGCGCCGCGCCAAGTCGGCCTGACAACGGTCACCCCACGCGCTCACCGTGCGGATCTGGCGGTGTGTCGTCATCGGCGGCGGGACCAGGGTGTCGTTCCAGGAGACGGAGAGTTGGTCGCCGACGACCCGGACGTTCGTGGCATGGGTGCAGTCGACGTCTTGTCCCGCTCCGCGGTTCCAATGCCGGGCCGACCACGTTGTGTCACCGGTGGCCAGGGTCATGCCCACGAGGGGCAGACCGGTGAATTCGCGGGCGAGGCTTGCGTAGCTCGCTTCGGCGATGCGGTCGGGTCCGCTCATCGGCTGCCACCGCGTGGCGTTGGGATGGCTGTGCAGCAGAACCAAACCGCAGCCTTTCGCTCGGGCAATGCCGGCACCGCGCAAGACGTAGTTGCCGGTAACCGTGGCATTTCCATGGACGTGGCGTTCTCCGGGCTCGGGCACGATCACCGAGGTGATCAGGGCGGTGCGGCGTGTGGTGCCGGTCGACGATCGATAGGTCGCCAGGCAGAGGTCTTCCTGACCGTCGGGGCGCACGAGCCGATCCAGCAGGTGCCGTTCGGTTGCTGCGGTCATGGCGACCGAGGTGCTGGTCGTCACGACGTGGCGTCCTTGAGGACGGCCTGGATGTGAGCAGCCCAATCATGCGCCGCCGGGGCGGAACCCCAGTTCTGGATGTTCCGGCTGTGTTTCAGCCAGCCGCCCTTCGGCGAGGACTGGCTGTTCGTATTTGGGAACCCGACCTCACAGGGCAGATGAACCCAATGTGGCGGCGTCAGGGGCCATGCCGTGAGTTCGTCAACGGCGACACCCACCTCCACCAAGCTCCCGGCGCGTGCCCCCGCGACGGGTGTGACATGGCAGATGACGAGCCCGGCCTCCACACGTGGCGAGAGGCCGAGATCTGACATCGCTTCGACGAACCCGTCGGGACCGGATCCCATCACGCGACCGGAGCACTCGTGCGGATCGACACGAAGCGTTCGTCCTTGTCGATGGTCACGGGTTCGTCGTCCTTGAACGGCTTCCTCGGCGGGCCCTCCTTGGGCACTTCGGCCAGATCGAACAAGGCAGGATCGAGGCCGGCCAGCTTCAGCAGGTCTTCGGCCCGCTGCGTGCGTTGGTCGGTCTCGTAGGGTTTGCCGTCGATCGTGAACGGGATCCGGCGCCCGGACACCTCGAGTTCAACTGGGTTTGACATGCTGCATTCCTTCCTGGAATAGACGAGCAGGGTTACTATTCCCTGAGGATAGCACCTCTAGGAGAACACATCAAACGACCTATTCTGTTAGGATAGGAACGATGGCTGATGGCAGAGGCCTCGGAGTCAGACTCCGTGCCCGCCGATTAGCGCTCGGCATGACACTCGCGGAGGTTGCCGAAGCGGCAGGGCTGTCGCTGCCCTACGTGTCGAACCTTGAGCGAGGCCGGGGCAATCCGACCCTCGACGCTTTGAGGTCGCTGGCCGAAGCGCTACAGCAGCCGCTGTCCGACCTCCTCGGCGACGACGCAACGGAGAGCAGCTTCGACCCACAGGATCTCGTTCTCGACCAAGCCCCGCCATCACTGCGCACGTTCACACAGACCGTCCGATTCCGGGACGCCGTGGCTCGGCTGGCATCCCAGCACGATCTCCCGGAGGCAGAGATGCGCAGGCGCCTGATGATCGGCATGGCATCCGCGCCGCGACGGAGCACGGGTCAGCCGGCCGAGGACGACTGGCGCCGCCTACTTGATGCGTATTCCTTGATACTCAGCGACCGGTAGCCCACGGGCTGTGCCAACGCGCGCCGCCATCAGCAGAATCGTCGAGCGGATGCTCGCCGCCGTTCCCCCTGAGGTACTCGAGGACCTGCGGGACGAGGACCCCGCCACCGCAGTCGAGGTGCACTACCCACCCGTACGCGTCCTTCCTCTGCCACCCGAGAACATCACCAGCGGGGACTGCTCCGTACACGGCTACTACGAGCAATTCCTCGACCCGGCGCGGCCGAGCATCCTCTACTCAAGCGCGGTCACACCGGAGCGGGCGCGGTTCACGATCCTCCACGAACTCGGACACCACATTTTCGTCACCCCCGGAGACGGGCTCCTCAGTCATGTGGACCAAGTCGCCGGTGCCCGGGGTGATCCCAACGAGGTCGAAGAAGAGGCGTGTGACCAGTTTGCCGGACAGGTGCTTGTGCCTACAGAGCTACTGGAGCAGATCATCGGCAATGGCCCAGTGAAGCCGAGGCACGTCCTAGAAGCGCGCCAGTTGACGAACGCGAGTTGGGAAGCAGTCGCCGTCCGAGTGGCGAACTATCCGGAGAGGCGGACAGCGGTCGTCTTGATCCGGGAGCAGGGACGGGTGTCGTTCGTGGCGAGGAACGGTCTACAGGCATGGCCTCGCGACTGGTTGGTCCAGCCGAGAGGACCGCTTGACCGGGCGCTTCGATACGACTCCAAGTGCAGGCCCGATGTCTACCGCTATGGCCTCGCGGGAGCGGAGAATCTGTACTGCGACACCGCGCGGGTTGACCATCGTCTCGCGGTCGCGGTCATGGCACCGCAACGCAGCGACGGCGGGCTCACGGTCCTCGAGCCTGTCGACCCTACGTGGAAAACGCGGGAGCAGTCGTGCGAATGGTGCGGTGACGAGCGCGACTTCGGGTGGTGCGACTATTGCCGTGGGCGAAGATGCCGAACGTGTCGCCGGTGCGGCTGCCAGAAACCGATCGAGAACCCGGTCTGCCCCGAATGCCATCTTGAGAATCCCTTACGGCCGGGAGCGCTGGTCTGCCGAGACTGTGAAGCCGACGGGCTGGGGCCTGACCGCCGCCCGTGACGTCAAGCACGGTAAGCCGTGGCGCAAGGCGGCTGAACGATCGAGGACCTCATCCCGGCCTGAGTGTCGATCCTCGGCACGGCGGTGTCGGCGCGGGACACCGGTCTCGAAGGCGTGAAGCGTGACGTACCTGCGAGGCGAGGAGGGTGCCGCCGCGCAGCGCTGCGGTGGCGCACAGCATCCGGCCCGGGAGTCCGGGGAGTCAGCACCGGGCGGCGTGGTGGGCGAGGGTGATGCGGCCCCAGCCTGTGGGGAGGATCATGCCGGCGCGCAGGAGTCGTTGCCGGTAGACGCCGGAATACCCGGTAGCGATGCCGAGGCGGTCGGCGATGTCGGTGAGCTTCGAGTCGGTGTCGTCCTGAGCCATCGCCAGCAGGAATCGTCGGTCCACCTCCGAGAGCGTCCTCCAGGTGGGGGGCGAAGACCATCCGGCCGCTGCGCCGCTCGCGGATCTCCTCGATGTCGCCACTCTGCTTGTCGTCGACGGTGATCAGCAGGCCCGTCTCGTGCTCGGCGAGCGCGTCGGCGGGATCGGGCAGGGCTCCCCTGTGGCCGTTTGTGGGCTTTAGGAGTTTTGTGAGCTTTAGTCGTTTTGAAGTCTTTAGTAGTTCGGCTCCGGACTCGCCCGTGGGTCCGTCACGATCAGCGGCAACTCAGCGGCTGAGCGCAGTGGGTGGGTTCGGGGACCGTCCACCGGTCTGATGCGATCACACGAGGTAGCGCGCCTCGCCGGGCCGGGGAACCCCACCGAGCACCAGGTTCGTCCCGTACCCGGATGGAACCCTCTTCGCCTGCGCCCGCAAGGCGCTCGCGCCGGCGAGCGGTCTACAGGAGGAAGAACGATGAGCCGAGCGGGAACCCGGCCGTGGGACGCGGCCGACCATCTGGAGACCACCGAGGACATGGTCGCCTACCTGGAGGCGGCTCTAGAGCAGGACGATCCCCAACTCGTGGCGGCCGTGGTCGGTGACATCGCCCGAGCACAGGGGATGACCAAGGTTGCCCCCGAGGCCGGGCCGGGCAGGGACAGCCTCTACAGGTGAGCTCTGAGTTCAGCCCAGCGGGCGCGGGCCTGGCGGTGGGGTTCGGTGGCTGCCGATTCGTCCAGAACCTCAAGACGCACTGTGCCCGAGGCGGCCAGTCGGGCGATCACAGCGGGGAGTTCCTCCCAGGGTGTCTCGACAACGGCGGGACCGGCGCGCAGGACCTCCAGCACGGCGACCTCCTCTGGTGTGAGCGAGTGGACCAGCCGATCGATCGGGCGCTGTGTGAAGCGCACTCCCGGACAGGGTCCTGGCGCTCGGCCGGGCACCGCGGCGAGGAACGTCGCCGGAACCTGCGACGTGAGGCCCAGCCAATTCGCCGCTGTGACCCCGGCGGGACCCGAGCCCCGCCCACCGAGTCGGAGAGCGACCTCGTCGATCCCGGGCGGCGACATGCCCAGTGGCGTCGTTGTCCCCTTCCAGTACAGGCCCTTGCGGACTCGCAAGACGTCGCCGGCGGCGCACAGGCGGGAGAACGCCGACTCGACAGCGCTGCGCGATCCGCCGACGTCGCGAACCGCCACGAACGAGCCCGCCGGCAGGCCCCGACGAGACCGGCGACCTGTTCCGAGGTCGAGTCCTTCATGCCAGGAAAACGTAACGAAATACTGGCAGACCTTCGAGCACAGCCAGGCGCTGACGATTCGCTCTCCGGGCGTCACCCGAGCTCGGCGAGGAAGGTGTGGAAATCCGGTTGGTGCCAAACGCGACATTCGCTTGGTGCTCTCAGGTCGTGCGGCACCACCACCGGCCCGCCGCCGGCGTCGCAATACATGAGACCGGCAACTCGGCCCCTCGAGCTGCATCCCCAGACCCCCTCGCTGGCGAACTGCACCCACATAGTCACTTCCGTCTCGCGGAAATCACGGTACCGGCTGCCGATGTGCCGATAGGTTGCAGTGGTGCCAGACGACCTGCCGTACTCCAAGGGTCGCATCGACCGGGCCGGTGGGGCCCTGCGGCGGCACCTGACCGGCGACGCCCCACCGCTGTCGCAAGCCGAACTCGACACCGAGATCGCCGTCGTCGAGGTGTTCCGATCTGAGCACCGTGATCCGTTGCGGAAGGCCCGGATGGGCCTCCGGTCGTGCGTGGACACGGAGGGCCTGCAGGCCGTCGAGTTCGGCCAGCGTCTCAAGCGGACACCGACGATTGTGGACAAGCTGCGGCGGCTTCCGACGATGAAGCTGTCGAGCATGCAGGACATCGGCGGCTGCCGAGCGGTGTTCGCGACGCCCACGGAGGTCGCGCACGTGCGGGACAGGTTCACCCGCAACAGCTTCAACCGAAACGGTGTCGAGGACACCGTTCGCGACTACGCGGCGAACCCTCGTTCCTCCGGTTACCGCGGCGTCCACGTCTGGACCCGCTACGACGGTCGGCGCATCGAGGTGCAACTCCGCACACGGCTGCAGCACCAATGGGCCAAGCTCGTCGAGACGCTCGTGGTAATAAGCGGCGTCGACTACAAGAGCGGTGACGGCCATGAGGTCGTGCACGACTGGCTCCGGCGGCTGTCCGAGGGGTATGCGATCAACGAGGCGGACCGGCCGGTCAGCAGGGTCTTCAGGGCGGAGTACGATGAGTTGCAGGCAGCAGCGTGGGCTCTGCTCGACACCGATGCGGGGCAAGGAGGCGGGATCCATGGCTAGGGGCAAGACCATCCACTTCCTGCTCACCTACGACCGCTCCGAGCGGCGACTGGTGAACATGGAGCGCTTCCGCGACGGCAGAAGGGCCGTCGACGCATACGGAGAGAGGGAGCGCGAATTCGCCGACCAGCCGCACATCGAGGTGGTCCTGCTCGGCGCGGAATCGGAGGATGCCATCCGCGTCACGCACCCGATCTACTTCGAGACCGACTTCTCGCTGGAGAAATACGCCAACCTGCTTTGGCCCGCCCCGGAGCCTGCCGCTGGCTGACCATCCGCGCCGGCGCCAATCGAGCCGCGATGGCGTGTAGGAGAAAGGAAAGGGACCCCGTGCGTTCCGGGGTCCCGTTGCCGCGGTATGCCGGCTGCATTCGGCGGTCGCGTACTAGCCGGACCGACAGGCATCTCCCACGATAGGCGCGTGGACCGACGACGGCACCCATATGGCCTTCGAGTGCGACCCGGTGTAGGTCCACTCTGTTGGCGGTTAGCGGTCGGCGTCCTTGTGTGCGCGACGGGCCGATCCGGCCACGGGTGGTTCAGTCGAACGGGGTGAGGTCGCCGGCGGCGAGGTCCCGCTCGGCCTCGGCGAGGGCGCTCATGGTGGCCGCATCGTTGAGGATGCTCAGCGTCTCGAGCAGCGACTCGTACTCTTCGTGACCGATCATGACGGTGTCCTAGAGGCCATACCTGCGGAAGTACTCCTCCTCGTCGAAGTCGTCGGGGAGGATCGGGTTCGGCGGCGGCTCCTTGCGTCGCCGGGGTTGTCCTTGGGGGGTTTGGTTCTCCGGCCTGGCGTAGAACTCGTACTCCTCGTCAGGTGTCATCGTCGAATTGTCTACCACGGTCCGGTCAGTTGCCGGCGAGGCCGAAGAACACGACGATGGCGCGGGCCAGATCTTCCCCCCACCTCATGCGTCGTCGAGGCTGAGCGCGTCGATGAACGCCTAGTCGTCGGCTGCGACGGCGGCCGACTGCCTGGGCTGCGGGTCGGACTTACGGGCGCAGGTGTGTGATCGGCACGATGGCGATTCTGTCGGCGGTCTCGAATGCCCGGCCCGTGGCGGTGATGATCATCAGACGGCGTGGTTCACCCGCACGCCCGGTGTCCACGTTCTCCCGCAGTCTGCGCAGCGCCTCGACGCCTTTCTCGATGAGGCGGGGGCCGCCGAGCTTGACCTCCACAGCAGCCCAGTCGCCGTGGCCGCGGGTGATGATCGCGTCGACCTCGTGGTTGGCGCTGTCGCGGTAGTACCGCACCTCTGCGCCGGATCGTTGCGCATAGACCCGCAGGTCGCGCACCACCAGCGACTCGAACAGCAGGCCGAGCGTCTCCGGATCGTCCAGGAGGCCCTGGGGGGTGGCCTGGAGTGCGGCCGCGGCCATGGAAGGATCCGCGTAGTAGCGCTTGGGCTTGATGCGCAGCGTCGCGCTGCTGCGCAGGTGCGTTGACCAGGCGGGCAGCGGCTCGATGACGAACGCCGCGACGAGCCGGTCGAGGTAGCGCCCGACCGTGTCCCGATCGGCGGGGCCTCCGGCGTTGGCGGTGTCGGCGAGGAGTGTGCGGGCCGATGCGGCTGTCGCCTCGTTGCGGGCCAGCGAGGTCATGAGCGCCAGCATCTTGGAGGGATCGTGGCTTGCCGGTTGGTTCGTGGCGAGGTCGATCCGGGCGATATCGGTGAGGTAGTCGCGCATGCGGTCCCGGGCGTCGAGAGCGTCGAGCGCGATCAGGCCGGGCAGGCCGCCCCGGCACACCAACTCGGCCACCCGCGCCAGCCCGGAGGGACGATCCCCGAGGACCCCGCCGACTCCGGCGGCGGCGCCCGCTGCGGTGGTGCCGGTCGCATCGGGTCCCGGGGCGTCGGCAGCGCACAGGTCGCCCTCCAGCAGCCCGCCCAGCGAGATGGCGCCGGTGGAATCACCCGATTCGAACAGGGACATGGGGCGCATCCGCAGCCGGGTGACCCGCCCCGCTCCGCTGTGGTCGGTCCGGACGCGGGCCGGATCCACCGAACCGGTCAGGATGAACTGGCCGTTGAGCGCCCGGTCGTCACAGGCGTGGCGCATTGCATTCCACAGTCCGCCGGCCAGGTGCCACTCGTCGAGAAGGCGCGGCGTTTGGCCTGCGAGGAACGACGCCGGCTCGATTTCCAGCCGCAGCCGTGCCGCCTCGAGTTCGTCGAAGCGGACCTCGCTGGTGGCGAACCGCCTGCCCGTCCACGTCTTGCCGCACGCCCGGGGGCCCTCCACGACGATCGCAGGTGCCGTACGGAGCATGCGCTCCATCTGCGCGTCGACCACACGGGGCAGATATCCCGCCGGAGTGAGGAGCGATGAGGCCATACCGCAAAATATATCATATGGATACCGCAATATATGTGATCATAATCCCGCAAAATACGCGGATGGAATACCGCACAATGTGCACTGTCCATGCCTTGGTGCGGGGCTCACGGGATCGTTGTGGCCTGTGGCTACTGTCCGGCCGGTTGGGTCTGCCGGCTCGGGCGGGCCAGACTTGGGGGGCCATGATTGCGGCCCTCATGACCGATCGGATCGACCTGCGTGATGCCCAGTGCCGGGCGTTCGACGCCGCTGTCGTGGCGGTGGAGGATGGGCGGGTGGCGCTGGACGCCACGGCGTTCTATGCCACCGGGGGTGGGCAGCCGCACGACACGGGGACGCTGGCCTGGGACGGGGGTTCGGCGGCGGTGACCGATGTGCGGGGGCATGGGCCGGTGGTGTGGCACACACTCGACGGCGACGTGCCGGCGGCGGGGGCCGAGGTGCGGGGGACGCTGGACTGGGAGCGGCGCTTTGCGCTGATGCGCACCCACACGGCGCTGCACATCCTCTGCGGAGTGATCTGGAACCGCTGGGGGGCGGCGGTCACCGGGGGGAACATGGAGCCGCTGCGGGCGCGTATGGACTTCGAGTTCGGTCCGCTGCCGGAGGGGTTCGGCGCCGAGGTGGCCGAGCTGGTGAACGCCGAGATCGCCGCCGATCGCCCGGTGGAGGTGTCGTTCTGGCCGCGGGCGCAGGCGTTGGCGGATGCGGACCTGATCCGCACCAAGGTGAACCTGATCCCCGAGTCGGTGACCGAGATCCGCGTGGTGGACATCGTGGGCCTCGACCGCCAGGCCGACGGCGGCACCCACGTGGCCTCCACCGCTGAGGTGGGCCGCTTCGAGGTCACCAAGACCGAATCCAAGGGCAAGGCCAACAAGCGCCTCCGCATCGCCCTCAGCGACGCCTGAGGGTGGCGTGGCCGTGACCGGCGAGCCGGCGACGATCGTTTCCGTCGGCTACCAGGGGCGCAGCGTCGACGAGTTGATCGACGCGCTTCGGCAAGCCGAGGTGGAGGTGCTGGTCGACGTTCGCTTGAACCCGATCTCTCGCAAGAGGGGCTTCTCCAAGATCGAACTGGCCCGGGCACTCGCCGAAGCCGGCATCGGGTACCGCCACGAGCGAGCACTCGGCAATCCCCGGGACAACCGTGACCCGTTCGACCGGGAGCGATACGACGACTACCTGCGGGAGAATGGATCAGCGGTTCTCGTCAAACTCATCGAGATGGCGAAGACCGTCCGGGTCGGCCTGCTGTGCTACGAGCGCCAGCACCGCGAGTGTCATCGTTCCCGCATCCTGGACCTCGTAACGCAGCAACACACCATCCGCGTGCTGGAGTTGTGACGCGGCCGAACGGGCGTGGGGTGGCCGAGAGTCGGGGCCTGACGGTGCTGCACTACGACGCTGACTTCGAGGCCATCTCTCGGATCACCGGTCAGGCCCACCGCTGGGTCGTCGAGCGAGGCACTGCGGACTGACACCGCCAGCGCGCACGGGCACTCCCGATAGGCAGACGTCTGCGTTGCCCAAGGTCGGGGCATGCAGGCGTCACCGGGCCAATTTGTGATGCGCCAGCGGGCTATGGGAGGGTCGGCAGATGAGGTTCGGTGCCACCGTGGAGTTGCACCTGCACATGGACATCTGCATGTCCTTCGAGGCGGTGGCGTCGCTGGACCCCTCTGTCGACGCCGAGGCCTACCGGCGGGACTTCGTCGGGCCCGAGCGGTTCGATTCGCTCGCCTCGTTCCTGGCCTCGACCGGCCATCACATCGCGCTGTTGCAGACCGAGCGTGGGCTGCGCACCTGCATGCGCGACCTGCGGGCGCAGCTGGCCGTCGACGATGCGTTGCACGCCGAGCCACGGTTCGCCCCGCTGCTGCACCTCGAGGGAGACCTGAGCGCCCGCGAGGTGGTGGAGATCGTGCTGGAGGAGGCCCGTGACTGGCAGCGGGACGGGCTGAGCTGCGCGGTGATCCTCTGCGCGCTCCGCCACTACAGCGAGGCCGAGAGCATCCGGACGGCGCAGCTCGCCACGGCGCTGCACAGCGAGGACCTGCCCGTGGCCTTCGACCTGGCCGGAGACGAGGCCGGCTACCCGCTGGCGACGCACCTGCCGGCGTTCGAGATCGTGCGTGGGGCCGGGAGCCCGTTCACGGTCCACGCCGGGGAGGCGGTCGGCGCCGGGAGCGTGCGCGAGGTTCTGGACCGCCTGGCGCCCCGGCGGATCAGCCACGGCGTCCGGGCCATCGAAGATCCCGAGGTGGTGGCCCGCCTGGTGCGCGAGGGCGTGCACCTCGAGGCCTGCCCGTCGTCGAACGTGCAGACCAGCACGGCGCCCTCCATCGCCGAGCACCCCATCGACGCGCTGGCGGCGGCGGGCGTCTCGATCGGCATCTCCACCGACCAGCGGGGCATCACCGACACCACCCTCATCGAGGAGATGCGCCTTCTGGTGGAGGCGTTCGGGTGGGAGCGAAGCGTGCTGCTGCGCCGCCAGCTGGATGCGCTGGAAGCCGCCTTCGTGATCGAACCCGAACGCGCCGGGCTCCGGGAGCGGCTCGTGGAGAGTTGGGCCTAGGAGCCTGCTGAGCAGTCGCTCGCAGGCGCCGGTCAACCCACTGGACGGTGGATTCCGGCCTCCGCCGGCATGACGATCATGCCCGTTCGCGGCTCGTGGAGAGCTGGGCCTAGCCGGCGGGGTTGGCCGTCCCGTCGAGCATGTCGCGGCGGAGATGGGCGTACGTCTCCTCCGAGGACACGCAGGCGGCGGCGAGATCGACTCCCCAGCGGGTCGCCAGCCGGGGCGAGTGTCCGGCCAGGGCGGCGGCGATGAACCCCGCGTCGAACGTGTCGCCCGCCCCGAGCGTGCTCACCGCCTCGACGTGGCGGGCGGCGAACTCCTCGAAAGCGACACCGTTGGGGCCCGGCACGGCCAGGATCGCTCCCCGGGCCCCCATCCGACCCACCGCGATCGTGCCGTCACCGGCGAGCGCGGTGAGGTTCTCCTCGGTCGTGGCGCCGCCGGCCACGGCGGGCAGCTCCTCGGCGACCGAGCCGAAGACGACCGTGGCGTGGGCGACGCCAGCACGGATGCTCGCCAGGTAGTCCTCGGCGACCACTCCGTCGCTGGTGCGGATGTTGAGATCCAACGACGCCGGCACGCCCGCGGCTCGCGCCGCCTCCAGCAACCCAAGGGCCGTGGACCGGGCCGGCTCGTCGCTCATGACCGCGCCCGAAACGTGCAGCCACCCGGCCTGCCGCGCCCGGCCCGCCAGCTCGTCGGTCATCACGAACCGGTGCGACGCGGCGGTCTCGGTGGCGGGATAGAGCCAGAAGTGACGCTCGCCGGCGAGGTCGGCGATAGCGATCACCACGAGCGTGAACGCATCGGGAACGACGGTCACGCTGCGCACCTCGACGCCGCCGTGGCGCAGCGCGTTCGTGGCGAAGGTTCCGTAGGCGTCATCGCCGACGCCGGCGCAGAGCTCGACCGGCACGCCGAGGCGGCCGAGCGCTCCCGCCACATTGCCCGCGGAGCCGCCGGCGTTGAGGTCCATGGTGGGGCTGTTCGAATCCCACGCCGGTGGCGCCGAGGCCATCGTCGCCGTCATGTCCACGGCGAGGTCGCCGACGACCATCGCCGGCGCGCCGGGAGTTGGCCGCCAGTCGCCCGGCCAGTCCACGCTCTCGTCAGACCCCGTCGCGGAGGGCGACCGCGAGGCCGGCCGCAACCTCGGCGTTGTTGCCGATGAGCTTCAGGTTGGCCTGCAGCGTGGCGCCGGCGGTGATCGTGTGGAGGCGTTCGAGAAGGTACGGGGTGACCGCCCCGCCGCGGATCTCCGGGCCCGCCTCGTCGAGGGCCCGGTCGATGGCGCCCTCGACGATCGCCAGCGGCACGGCGTCCTCGGCGGCCAGCGGCACGCACGTGACCGTTCCGGCCCCGAGCCCCAGGGCGCGCTGGGTGGCGATGATCGCCGCGGCCTCGGCGATGCCGTCGACGCGCAGCGGGGTGCGGGCGCCGGAGGAGCGGGTGTAGAAGCCGGGGACCTCGTCGGAGCCGAGCGTCATGAGCGGCACGCCGTTGGTCTCGAGGTACTCCAGGGTCAGCTGCACGTCGAGGATGATCTTCGGCCCGGCGCACACCACGTTCACCGGCGTCCGGGAGAGTTCCTCCAGGTCGGCGGAGATGTCCAGCGTGCCCGAGAGCGACCGCCTCACGTCGCCCGCGGCGCCCCGGTGCACGCCGCCGAGCCCGCCGGTGGCGAAGACGCTCATCCCGCAGGCGTCGGCGATCAGCATGGTGGCGCTGACGGTGGTGCCGCCGGTCTGGCGGCGGGCGATGACCGCGGACAGGTTCGCCCGTGTGGCCTTGACCGTGTCGCCGGCTCTGGCGAGTTGATCCACCTCGTCGCCGGAGAGCCCGACGACCATGTGCCCGTCGGAGACGGCGATCACGGCGGGAACGGCGCCGCCGGCCAGGATGCGACCCGCCGCGTCCATCGTCACGTCCACGCAGTGCGGGAGCGGGAGCCCGTGCGTGATGAGGCTGGTCTCGAGAGCGACGACCGGTTGGGCGCCGGCGAGCGCGCCGGCGACCTCGTCGGACAGCAGGACGTGCGCGCCGAGCGGCGAGACCGCCTCGCGGACATCGCGGAGCGGGATGCGCGTCATGTGGGGCTCGTGGCGGGGCAGGTGCTAGGCGTCCTCGGGGACGGGGATGAACTCGCCGTCGGGGCGGGGTTGGTTTCCCCAGCCGGCCGCCGTGGCCTTGGGCAGCAGGTCACGCTGCAACTCGTGGAACCGTTGGTGTGTCGGCCATGGGTCCCTCTGAGCCGCCGGAGCCGTCGGTCAACCTAGCCGCCCCGATTGCGGCCCCGGCACGGGTCCGCGAGTCCCGCTTCGGCGTCTGCGGCGTGATCGTCGCGGCGGTCACCGGCCCTCGGCGCCGCCAGACTGCTGAGCCTTGAGTCCGGCGGTGCCGTTGAGCCGGCGACCGACCTTGCCTATGTCGGCGGGGCGTTACGCCCTGCTACGGCAAGGGGTTGAGCCGGGGTTGGTGCCCGTCGTCGGCAGCAGGCCTGATGGGGCGCCTCGCCCGGTCGAGCCGCTAAGTCGCCCGTCGGATCCCCGGCTGCGCTGTCATGGGGCAGCCATCTGCGTGCCGGCAGGTGTGGAATGCGGTGGCGCCGTCGCAGTTGTGGAAGCACCCGTGGAATGCGAGCGCTCCGGCAGCGGCACACCCGTCGCCGTGGCGGCAGGTGTGGAATGCGGTGGCGCCGTCGCAGTCGTCGCCGTGGAAGCACCCGTGGAATGCGAGCGCTCCGGCAGCGACACACCCGTCTGTGTGCCGGCAGGCGTGTTTGGCGATCACGTCCGTCGCGTCGGGCGTTTCGGCTGCGACCGCGGCGGCCGCTGATCCTGCGCCGACCACCGCGGTGGCGATCAGCACAATTGTGGCAAAGGCCACTCCGGCGAGGGCGATCGGCCGGCGGCCGAGTCGCTTGGTTCCGACGGTTTCCTGGTGAGGAAGCATCGTTGCCTCCTTTCGTCGGGGACTTCACCTACGACCTTTATAGACCCGTTTTCGCTGTTTATCCATGGTTTACGTGGTCTTTGTGGCGATGGATTTCATAGGGGGAATCTATGAACCGGGAGGCGCCGTCCGCCTCGAGACGAGGGGTAAGTTGGACCAAGTCGCGTGCCTTGTGGCCGCTGGGAGAGTGTCGATCGAGGCTCCGGCGGTGCTTGGTTCCCCGGCACGGTGAGCGGCCCGGCCCGGCGAGTGGCCGAGCCTCGGTTCCCTCTAGGCCGGCGCCACCGCCACGACCTCGCCGTTGAGCCAGGCCCAGAAGCCGTTGGGCCGGGCGGCCCAGCGACCGAACGCGGCGGAGATCGCCTCCAGGTCCGACCGTGTGGCGAACCCGCCGGAGACGGCGTGGTCGGCGAAGTCGCTGTCGGTGACCCGCACCGCCCACATGCCGCCCCAGTGGGCCCGGCCCTCGGCGTCGGCGAAGGTGTTGGTACTGGACGTGACCGCCGGGTCGACGAAGCCGGCTGCCAGCACCCACGACAGCAGATGGCGCCCGGCGTCGGCGTCGCCGCCGCTGGCCGCATGCACCTGGTGGTAGAGGTCGAGCCAGTGCTCGATGGCCGGCTCGACGGGGGCGTGGATCATCGTGGCGTAGTCGGACTCTCGCAGCGCCACGAGGCCGCCGGGGCGCAGCACCCGCCGGGCCTCCCGCAGAGCGGCGACGGGGTCGGCCAGATGCTGCATCACCTGATGGGCGTAGACCACGTCGAAGCCGGCGTCGTCGAAGGGCAGCTCGTAGACCGAGCCGACCTCGAAGCTGACGTTGGTCAGGCCCTCGCCGGCCGCCCGGTCGCCGGCCTCCCGCACCATCTCGGGCGACATGTCCACGCCGACCACCCGTGCGGCTCGCCGAGCCAGGCCGACGGTGATGGTGCCGGGACCGGAGCCCAAGTCGAGGACCTCGGCGTCGGGCCGTAGCCGCGGCAGCAGGAAGGCGGCACACGTCTCGGCCGTGCGCCGGGTGTACGACCCGACGATCGCCGGGTGGTACCCGTGCGTGTAGCGCTCGTCGTCGGGTCGACCGGCACTCATCGGCCAGAGGCTACGGGAGCTGCTCGGTGGAGGGGACCCGGGAGCCCCAGGGCTCGAGGAGTCCCCGGCGGCGGGAACCTGGGCCGGTTCGGTCGGGCCGGGTGCGTGTTCGGGTCGGGTGGGGTGTTCGGGTCGGGTGGGGTGTTCGTGTCGGGTGGGTGTTCGTGTCGGGCGGTCGGGGGCTCAGCGATCGTCGCCGTCGGCCACGAATGCCTGGCCCTCGCTGCATCCGTCGAGCAGATCGCACCAGCGGCACGGCGGGCCGGGTCGCTTGAGCGGCTCGTCGGGGGGACCCAAGTGGCCGTGCAGCGCGGCGTACCGGCCGATGCCGTCGACGGTGCGATTCACGGCGATGTCGAGGAGCTCCTCGGTGACCTCCTCGACGTCGATCTCGGCGGACTCCAGGTAGTACGTCGCGACGGTGCGCGGCGGGGTCCCCAGCTTCAGGGTCTCCAGCAGTGCGTAGAAGCGGAGGTCCTCACGGTGCGTGCCCCGATGGCGGCGCCCGGTCTTCAGATCGACGATGACCTTGCCGGCCCGCCGCCCCTCGGAGCGGCCCAGCGTGAGGTCGAACTTGCCGCTGAGCTGGATGCGGCCGCCGCAGAGCTCCACCCGGCAGCGTGACTCGGTCGTGGGGAACCACTTGGGGAACAGCGGCGGCCAGCCCTCCCAGAAGTCGGTCGCCCGGCTGACGGCGAGGCTGCGGAGTTCGGCCCGCTCGGCGTCGCCGCAGCGGTACAGCCAGTCGGCGAGGCCGGTGTCGCCGGCGGTGAGCGAGTCGATGGCGGCGTCGACGAGTTCGGCGGGGGCGGGCTTGGGCGGTTCGCTCTCGGCGGCGCCCGGTTGCGGGAGCTGATCGGGGGCCGGGCGTGGGCGCCAGTTGATCCCCAGCTCGATGGCCTTGTGGGCGACGGTCCCGGTGGCGAGGGGCGGGCTCCAGGCGAAGGGCTGCTCCTCGTCGTGGAGGAACCAGACCTCGCAACCGAACACGCCGGCGAGCTTCCGCTTGTCGATGAACAGCTCGCCGGCGCGGTCGAGCTTGGTGGCCACGCCGGCGAGCCGTGTCTCCAGATCGGTGCGGAGGCGCTCGGCGAGGTCGGCGTCGAACGTGGGGCGCTCGGAGCCCGGCCGGCTGAGCCGGTCCAGCACCTGCTGCTGGGCGGCGTTGAGTTCGGGATTCGGCGGTGTGTCGGTCACGTACGTGAGTCTTGCGCGCCCGTGAGACACTCGCCGTCGCCCGTGCCGACCGCTGCCCGGTCTCGCGGCGCTGGGTCCGGTGCGGGGCGCCAATGGCTCGGCGGGGGGCGCCGGCGGGTCTGGTGCGCGGGGCGCCGGCGGCGTTGGTGCGGGGGGCGTCGGTGGGTCTGGTGCGGGGGGCGCCAATGGCTCGGCGGGAGGCGCCGGCGGCGTTGGTGCGGGGGGTGCTGGCGGTGTTGGTGCGGGGGGCGCCAATGGCTCGGCGGGAGGCGCCGGCGGCGTTGGTGCGAGGGGCGTCGGTGGGTCTGGTGCGGGGGGCGCCAATGGCTCGGCGGGGGGCGCCGGCGGCGTCGGTGCCGAGGGTTCCGGTCGAGCGAGAGACTTGGCCGCTCTCGAGCCGGCTACCTCGTCCGCAGCTCGGGCGAATGATCCAGTTTTCTACCTGCTGAAACTAGGGGTGATGCCTATGGATGATTAGCTGTGTCACACCTCCTTCGTACAGTGTCGCCATGGGAATCGGGGAGGAGCGGCGTGGCGATCCGGGCGGCGGTGGCGTTCGGGCGGGTCGTCGTTGTGCCGGCGCAGACGTGCTGGTGGGAGATGAGGTCGACGTCGGCGGCGAGCGGTGTGGCGATCCGCAGTGCAGGCAGCGTCCCGCCGGGTGGTGGGGTTTTGAGGTAGCTGGGAGGGTCCACCTGTAGGTGGGTCATCGGCGTGATCCTCGGTGAGAGCAGCTACTCACTCATCGAGGAGGACACACCGATGACCCTTTCTGATACTGCCACGGCGCAGCTGTGGGAGAGCTTCCGCGCCGGCGGCGGCGCGAGTCTGGTCCGCGAGGCGGTGGAGTTGGTGCTCCAAGAGCTGATCGAGGCCGAAGCGGCTGAGGCGATCGGCGCCGGGCGTTATGAGCGCAGCGAGGCGCGGGTGACTGAGCGCAACGGGCACCGGCCCCGCTTGTTGGCCACTCAGGCCGGCGACGTGGAGTTGAAGATCCCCAAGCTGCGCAAGGGCAGCTTCTTCCCGTCGCTGCTCGAGCCGCGCCGGCGCATCGACCGGGCGCTGTGGGCGGTGGTGATGGAGGCCTATGTGGCCGGCGTCTCGACGCGCTCTGTCGATGACCTCGTGGCGGCGTTGGGCGCCACCTCGGGGATCTCCAAGTCGGAGGTGTCGCGCATCTGCGGAGGCCTCGACGAGATGGTCGACGCGTTCCGCTGTCGCCGCTTGGACCACGTCGAGTTCCCGTACGTGTATCTGGACGCCACCTACCTGAACGTCCGCAACAACCTCGCCCAGCCCGCCTCGATGGCCACCGTCGTCGCCACCGGCATCACCGCAGACGGCAACCGGGAGGTCCTGGGCTGCGACGTCGGCGACAGCGAGAGCGAAGGGTTCTGGCAACAGTTCCTCGCCTCGCTGCGCGACCGGGGCCTCGGCGGCGTGCAACTGGTGATCTCTGATGCGCACCGCGGCCTCGGTGCCGCCGCGGACCGGTGGTTCCAAGGCGCGGCCCGTCAGCGCTGCCGGGTGCACTTCATCCGCAACCTCTTGGCCCTGGCGCCCAAATCGCACCAGCACATGGCCGCCGCGGTGTTCCGGACGATCTTCGCCCAACCCGACGCCGGCGCCGTCGCCGACGCCTGGGACCAAGTCACCGACCAACTCGCCGCCCGCTTCGCCAAGATCGGCCCGCTCATGGACAGCGCCAAGACCGAGGTCCTCGCCTTCGCCACCTTCCCGCGGGCGCACTGGCAGAAGATCTGGTCCACCAACCCCCTCGAACGCATCAACAAGGAAATCAAGCGACGATCACGGGTCGTGGGGATCTTCCCCAACGAGGCCTCCGCCATCCGCCTCGTCGGCGCCATCCTCGCCGACCTCCACGACGAATGGCAGACCACCGACCGCCGCTACCTCTCCGAAGACTCCATGAGCCTCCTCTACCCCGAACGCGATAATCTCGCCACAGCCGAACTCACAGTCGGCAACTAACACCGAGGCTCAACCCCAAAGCCCACCACGCCACGGGACGCCCCCCAGTGCAGCGGCACGCGGGTCGGCCAGTGCGGTGCGCCCGCGGACCCGATGGTGGGAGATGAGGTCGACGTCGGCGGCGAGCGGTGTGGCGATCCGCGGTGCAGCGGCACGCGGGTCGGCCAGCGTGGTGCGGCCACAGATCCGCCGGTGAGAGATGAGGTCGCTGCGTTGTTCACGTCCGTCGTTGCGATCGACGGTCTCAGCGACGGCGAGTTGCGTGGACGGTTGGGATTGCTGGCTCGGGCGAGGGCTCGCCTGGCCGCGCTGGATGCCGAAGCGGTGGCCGAGTTGGCTCGACGCGACGGGGAGGCCGGCGCGGCGGAGTTCCTGCGGGACGGCCTGCTGCGCGCCCGTTCGGGAGCGAAGCGGGACGTGTTGTTCGCCTCGCGGCTGGCGGTGCTGCCTGCCACGGCCGCAGCACTGGCCGCGGGGATGATCGGTGAGCCGCACGCCCGACTGATCGCCGAGGCGGCCGGGGAGGTCGACGTCGACGAGGCGACGTTGGTGGGTGCGGCGCAGCGTGAGCACGTCGACCTGTTCCGGCGCACCGTGCGCGATCACGTCAACGCCCGCATCGGGGACGATCTCACCGAGCGGCGTCGTCGTCAGCGTGCCCGCCGGGAGGTGCGGTTCGGCCGGCAGGCCGACGGCATGTTCACGCTGTTCGGCCGGTTCGATCCGGTCGCCGGCAGCCGCATCGAGGTCGCGCTCACGGCGGCCGCCGGGAAACTCTGGCGCAACGAGGATCCGAAGAGCCGGCCAACGCCGGCGCAGCGTCTCGCCGACGCACTGGAGTCGCTGGTCGCTCGTGGCGAGGGGCAGGGCGTGGCGGCGGCGCAGGGCGTGGACCTGCTGATCGTCGCCGACTATGACGCCGTCGCCGGGCAACTCGCCGACCCGCGCCTGGCGGACGGCACCCCGCTGGCGCACGAGGAGTTCCTGCGGTTGGCCTGCGATGCCCGCATCCTGCCCGCACTGTTCGACCGCAAGGGCCAGCCGCTGTGGCTGGGCCGCGGGCGCCGTCACGCCACGAAGGGTCAGCGCGCCGTGCTCACCGAGCGCGACAAGGGCTGCATCGGCTGTGGAGCCTCGCCCAACTGGTGCCAGGTGCATCACATCGTGCATTGGAAGGACGGGGGCACCACCGACATCGACAACCTGTGCCTGCTCTGCAGCCACTGCCATCACTACCTGGTGCACAACAAGGGCGCCGAGGTCGTCCGCGGAGCCGACGGTGGGTACCGGCTCGAACTTCCGACAGGCCATCGACCACGCCCACCACCGCGAGAGGTCTCACGGGGCACCGGTGACGGCGCCCGCCACTGCGAGAGGTTTCACGGGGCATCGGTGACGGCGTCCGCCACTGCGAGAGGTTTCACGGGGCATCGGTGACGGCGCCTGCCACTGCGAGAGGTTTCACGGGGCATCGGTGACGGCGCCCGCCACTGGAGACCCGCTCCGGGGCATCGTTGATAGCGCCCGTCACTGGAGACCTGCTTCGGGGACTGTCACCGTCCTCGGAGGCTGGGGCCGAACTATGGTCGCAACCCTGGACGCTGAACCTGCTGCTACTACCGCTGCTGCCGCCTCTGCCGCTGCCGCTGCCGCTGCCGACACGGCACGGCGGCCGATTCGGAAGTTGCTCGTCGCCAACCGCGGCGAGATCGCGATTCGCGTCTTCAGGGCGGCGACGGAGATGGGGATCGCCACGGTTGCGGTGCACACCCGGGCCGACATCGGGAGCCTGCACCGCTCCAAGGCCGACGAGGCCTACGAGATCGGGGAGGAGCAGTACCCGCTCCGGCCCTACCTGGACATCGACACCATCGTCGGGGCGGCGCTGGCCTGTGGCGCCGACGCGGTGCATCCGGGCTACGGGTTCCTGTCCGAGAGCGCTGCGCTCGCCCGGGCGTGCAAGGAGGCGTCGCTGACGTTCGTCGGGCCGACGCCGGACGTGCTGGAGTTGGCAGGTTCGAAGATCCAGGCGTGGGCTGCGGCGGCCGCGGCCGGGGTGCCGACGCTGGCGCAATCACCGGTGCTGGCGTCGGACGACGATGCCGCCGGCAGGGCCGCCGAGTGGGCCGCGGACATCGGCTTCCCGCTGTTCGTGAAGGCGGTCTCCGGTGGCGGGGGGCGGGGGATGCGGCGTATCGAGCATGCCGACGACCTCGCCGATGCCGTCGACGCGGCCCGGCGCGAGGCGGCATCGGCCTTCGGCGACGACTCCGTCTTCCTGGAGGAGGCGCTGTCGGACGTCCGCCACATCGAGGTGCAGATCATCGGCGACCGCACCGGCGACGTCATCCACCTCTACGAGCGGGACTGCTCGGTGCAGCGGCGCTTCCAGAAGGTGATCGAATCGGCGCCGGCCCGCGACCTCGACCCCGAGGTCCGCCAAGGGCTGCTGCGCGACGCCGTGGCCTTCGCCCGGTCCACCGGCTACATGAGCGCCGGCACGGTCGAATTCCTCGTCGACCGGTCCGGTCGTTACGTGTTCATCGAGATGAACCCCCGCATCCAGGTGGAGCACACCATCACCGAGGAGATCACCGGGGCGGACATCGTGGCCACCCAGCTGCAGCTCGCCGGCGGCGCCACGCTCGAGGAACTCGGCCTTCGCCAGGAGCGCATCAGCGTCGACGGCTACGCCATCCAGACGCGGGTCACCGCCGAGGATCCCCGCAACGACTTCCGGCCCGACACCGGGCGGGTGCGGGTCTACCGCACCCCCGGCGGGGCGGGAGTGCGCGTCGACGACGCCGTCTACGTCGGCGCCGAGATCACGCCCTACTTCGACTCGCTGCTGGCCAAGGTCACGTGCCGGGGACCCGACTTCGACACCGCCAGGCGGCGGGCCCTCCGGGCGGTCGCCGAGCTGCGCGTCCGTGGCCTGGTCACGAATCGCTCCTTCGTCCGGGCCGTACTGGCTGACCCGGAGTTCTGCGCCGGTCCCGTGTCGACCGCATTCGTCGACTCCCGACCCGACCTCACGACGGTCGCACGCAGCGCCAACCGGGCGACCCGGCTGCTGACCTACCTGGCGGAGGTGTCGGTGAACCGGCCCCACGGCCCGGTGCCCGCCCTCGCCGACCCGGCCACCAAGCTGCCGCCAGTGCCACGGGCGCAGCCGCCGGCCGGAAGCCGCCAGCGCCTCGCCGAACTGGGCCCCGAGGGCTTCGCCCGCTGGATGCGCGATACCCCCGAGGTGCTGGTGACCGACACGACGCTGCGCGACGCCCACCAGTCGATCCTGGCGACCCGGGTGCGGACCATCGACCTGGTGGCGGGAGCGCGGCGCCACGCCCACGGCATGCCGCAACTGCTGAGCATGGAGTGCTGGGGCGGGGCGACCTACGACGTGGCACTGCGGTTCCTGCACGAGGACCCGTGGGAGCGCCTCGAACGCATAAGCGAATCCGTCCCGAACGTCTGCCTGCAGATGCTGCTGCGGGGCCGCAACACCGTCGGATACGCCCCCTACTCCGACGTGGTGTGCGAGCGGTTCGTGGCCGAGGCCCGCCGCGGCGGCGTCGACGTCTTCCGCATCTTCGACGCCCTCAACGACGTCGGCCAGATGGTGCCCGCCATCCGGGCGACCCGCGAGGTGGGCGGGCTCGTTGAGGGGACGCTCTGCTACTCCGGCGACCTCGCCAACCCCGGCGAGCAGCTCTACACGCTCGACTACTACCTGGGGCTGGCCGAGGAACTCGTCGCCGCCGGGTCGCACGTTCTGGCCATCAAGGACATGGCGGGGCTGCTGCGAGCGCCGGCGGCGTCCGTCCTGGTGGGCGCTCTGCGGGAGCGCTTCGACACCCCCGTGCACCTGCACACCCACGACACCGCCGGCGGCCAGATCGGCACTTACCTGGCCGCCATCGAGGCCGGGGTGGACGCCATCGACGGCGCCGTCCCGTCGCTGGCGGGAATGACCAGCCAACCGTCACTCGGCGCCATCGTCGCGCTCACCGACGGCGGTCCCCGCGAGACCGGGCTGCCGACGGCGGCCATCAGCGCCCTTGAGCCCTACTGGGAGTTGGTGCGCCGCCTCAACGCCCCGTTCGACGCCGGGCTGCTGTCACCCACCAACGCCGTGTACCACCACGAGATCCCCGGCGGGCAGCTCTCCAACCTGCGCTTCCAGGCCTCGGCGCTGGGCCTCGCCGACCGCTTCGAGGAGGTCGCCGAGCTCTACGCCGCCTGCAACAAGATCCTGGGCCGACCCCCGAAGGTGACGCCGAGCTCCAAGGTGGTGGGCGACCTGGCCCTGCACCTGGTGTCGACAGGCGTCACGCCAGCCCAACTCGAGCAGCACCCCGAGGACGTCGACCTTCCCGCCTCGGTGGTGTCGTTCCTGCAGGGCGCCCTGGGTGTGCCGCCGGGCGGGTTCCCCGAGCCGTTCCGCACCGCCGCTCTGGCCGGGCGGCCCGCCAGCGCGCCGCCGCCGGGCCTGAGTGCCGCCCAGGAGCAGGCGCTGGACTCCGGCGACGCCCGGGCGACGCTGTCGGCGCTGCTGTTCCCCGAGCCCGCCCGCTCGCAGGCGACCATGACCGACCGCCACGGCGACCTGTCGGTGCTCGGCACCAAGGAGTTCTGGTACGGCCTGGAGGAGGGCGCCGAGGACATCCTCGTGGAGTTGGGCCCGGGCCAGCGGATCAGCGTCGGCATCGAAGCCATCAGCGAGGTGGACGAGGCGGGGTTCAGTTCGATCATTTTCCGCCTCAACGGCGAGCTGCGCCCCATCAGCGCCCGCCTGCGGGACTCCACCCTGCCCAGCGCAGGGGCCGAGCAGGCCGACACCGGGAATCCGGGCCACGTGGGGGCGCCGTTCCGGGGCGTCGCCGAGTTGTACGTGACCGCCGGCGACTCCGTCACCAAGGGTCAGGCGGTCGCCACGATCGAGGCCATGAAGATGGAGACCCGCGTCACCGCCCCCATCGCCGGCACGGTGGGACGGGTCTGCATCGAGGGATCCTCTGCGGTTGAGGCCGGCGACCTGCTGCTGGAGATCGTGCAGGGCGTGCCGACGCCGCCGGGAGAGGATGGCTAGCCAGGCCGCGGGCGGGCTGCACTGGCGGCCGGCGATGTCTCAACCGGTGCCGTCAGGGGAAGACGGCTAGCGGCGCGGTCTAGCCGGCGTGCTCGGCGACGAGGTCGACCAGTTGGCTGCCGAGCCGGTCGAGCCGTGAGGCGCCCAGGTCGGTGATGATGCCCAGCTCGGCGACCGTGGCCGGGCGGTTCTCGGCGATGGCTGCGACGTCGCGGTCACTCAGCACCGCCGCCGGCTCGACGCGAGCCACTCGCGCCGCCTGGTCGCGCCACTCCTGGAGCGCAACGACCAGCGGGTCGGGCGGATCGGTCATGGCGGGCGGGCGCCGGCCCGCCGGGCGAGCCCCCGGATTGCGGGGCCCCTGACGGCTGTCCGCCTCGGCCACCTCGTCGAGCGCGGCGAGCCAGCGGCACGGCCTCCGCTCGGTGGGCTGCCCGGAGATGTGTCGCTCGCGTGCCCAGCTGAGCTGCAGCCGGTGGCGCGCCCGGGTCAGCGCCACGTACAGCAGCCGCCGCTCCTCGTCGAGCGCGGGACCCCGGTCGGCGCCGGCGACGGGGACGAGGCCCTCCTCGAGGCCCGCCACGTGCACCACGGGCCATTCGAGTCCCTTGGCGGCGTGCATCGTGGACACGCAGACCGAGTCGTCGGGGTCGGATTCTGCAGCGGCGTCGGGGTCGGCGGCACGAGCCGGCACCCCGGCGGCCCGCAACGCCTCGAGGATCTCGGCGACCTGCCGCCGGGTCCGCACCAGCACGGCCTGGTTGGCCCAGCGGTCCCCGGGGGACCGGGCACGGCGCGCCGCCGCGGCGATCCCCGCGGCCTCGGCGGCGGCGTCGGGGTATTCGACGACGAGGGGGGGAAGTTCGGCGAAGGGGCCCAGGTCGAAGCCGGTTGGGGCGCCGGCCGCGTTCCCGGCTGCCGTCGCCGGCGCGCCGCCTTCCCGCAACACGCCGGAAAGGGCGATGATCCCGGAGTTGCAGCGGTAGTTGTGACCGAGGTCGACGACGGTGCCGCCGGCGAAGAGCGCTGCGAAACCCTCGAGGATCCGCGCGTCGGCGCCGCCCCAGCCGAAGATGGCCTGGTCCGGGTCGCCCACGGCGCACAGGTCCGAGCGGTCGCCGAGCCAGGCGCGCAGCAGGCGGAGCTGTGCAGGTGTGAGGTCCTGCAGTTCGTCGACGAAGAAGTGGCGGCGACTCCAGCGCCAGGCCTCGGCGACCGCGGCGTCGCTCTCGAGCCGTTCGGCGGCCAGCCGCAACAGGTCGCCGAAGTCCACGACGCCGAGGCGCCGCTTGGTGGCCGCGTAGCGAGCCATCACATCCGCCAGGCGCCCCGGTGCGAGCGGCGTCCGGCGACCGGCCTCCGAAGCCGCCGCCGGGTAGTCGGCCGGTGCGATGCTGCGCGCCGCACACCAGTCCAGCTCGGCCTCGATGGCTCGGCGCGACTCGTTCGGCGTCAGGAGTCCCTCGAGCAGGCGCGACCGATCACCGAGGATGTCGGGCGGCGCCCGGCCGTCGTCCTCGGCGTGGCGCCGCAACTGCCGGGCCGCCAGGCCGTGGAAGGTGCCCACCGCGATGCGGTCACGGATGCCGAGCTCGGCCAGGCGCTCGCGCAGTTCGGCGGCGGCCCGCTGCGTGAACGTGACCGCGACGCAGAACCTGGCCTCGCACTCGCCGGTGGCGATGCGGTAGGCGATGCGCCGGGTCAGCACCCGGGTCTTGCCGCTGCCCGGCCCCGCCCGGATGCACAACGGCGCCGCCGGCGACGTCACTGCCAGCCGCTGCGCCTCGTCGAGGTCGGCCAGCAGGTGGGCGACGGAGTCGTCGTCCGCCAAGGCGCCGGAGTCCCCGGCGCCGGGATCATCGAGTCCGGGAAGAGGGCTGCCCGTCACAGTGGCCGAGGCTACCGAGGCGCTGCGACACGTTCCCGGCGAAGCCGCGGTGGTGGCGGCGGTCGGGTGCCGGGCCCTGGATCCCGGCCTTCGCCGGGATGACAGTGGGGGGGATGACGGTGGGGGGATGACGGTAGGGGGATGACGGTAGGGGGATGACGGTAGGGGGATGACGGTAGGGGGAGACCGGGGTGGGGCCTGTGCCGGGGCGGCCTGGCGCGCCCGGGCAGTCGTCGCAGGAGGCGCCGAGTGGGCGGAGACCGGGGCGGGGCCTGTGCCGGGGCGGCGGGGTGACGCGTTGGCGGGGTTAGGTTCGTATGGCGATGTTGGTGGCAGTGAGTTGTCGGGCGCTCGGATCGTGACCGAGGTCTATGACGTGGCCATGATCGGGGGCGGCATCGTCGGCTTGGCGACGGCTCGGGCGGTTGCCGCCCGGCTGCCGGGCGTTGCCCTCACCGTCATCGAGAAGGAGTCCGAGCCTGCCACCCACCAGACGGGCCACAACAGCGGCGTGTTGCACACGGGCATCTACTACACGCCCGGCTCGCTGCGGGCGAGGCTCTGCGTGCAGGGCCACCGTGCCATGGCCGAGTTCTGCCGCCACGAGGGACTGCCGCTGCGGGACGGCGGCAAGATCATCGTCGCCACCACCGAGGCGCAACTGCCGCGCCTGGAGGAGCTGCACCGGCGCGGCGGCCTCAATGGCGTGCGCGGCCTGCGGCGCCTCGACGGCGACGGGTTGCGCGAACTCGAACCGCACGCCCGCGGAGTCGCCGCGCTCCACGTTCCCGAGGCCGCCTCGGCGGACTTCGCCGCCGTGGCTCGGCGCATCGCCAGGGACCTGCCCGGCGACCTGCGCACCGGCGCTCCCGTCGAGGCGGTCGAGGTGGGTGAGCGGGTCCGGCTGCATGCCGGCGGCGGGAGCGTCGATGCCCGCCTGGTCGTCAACTGCGCCGGCCTGCACTCCGACCGGGTGGCCCGCCTGGCCGGCGCCACGCCGGAGGTGCGGATCGTGCCGTTCAGGGGCGAGTACTACCGGCTCGGTGACGACGCCGCCTCGCTGGTGCGGTCGCTGATCTACCCGGTCCCCGACCCAGCCTTCCCGTTCCTGGGCGTGCACTTCACCCGCCGGGTGGACGGCACCGTCGAGGTGGGTCCCAACGCCGTCCTGGCCCTGGGGCGCGAGCACTACCGGGGCGCCCGCCCCAACGTCGCCGACATCGCCGAGATGCTGCGCTTCGGCGGCTTCTGGCGCCTCGCCGGCCGCCACTGGCGGGCCGGAAGCGCAGAACTCTGGCGCTCGCGGATCCGGCGGGTCTACGCCCGCTCGGCCCGGGCGCTGGTGCCGGAGGTAACCGGGGCCGACCTGCTACCCGGCGGGGCCGGCGTGCGAGCCCAGGCGGTCGGCGCCGACGGCCGGCTCGTCGACGACTTCGTCATCCAGGAATCACCCGGTTTCGTTCACGTGCTCAACGCACCCTCGCCGGCAGCGACGGCCTCCCTCGCCATCGGCGAGCACGTAGCCGACCTGGTGGTGGGCCGTCTCGGCTAGGGGCCGCCGCGCAGGTGGACGGCGACCTGGCCGATGTCGGCCTCGCCGAGTCCGGCCGCTGAGGCCTCGCGCAGCACGGCCCGGTTGGTCTCGGCCTGCGGCATGGGAGCGCCGACGGCGTCGGCCAGCGCCAGCGTCAGGTCGAGGTCCTTGATGGCGAGGTCCAGGGCGAAGCTCACCGGGGTCTCCAGCGGCGCCTCGAAGGCCGCCCGGCGGTACTTCACCACCGGGGCGGCGATCGCCGAGGAGGCGAACACCTCGTAGGCCACCTCCCGGGGGACGCCGGCCCGCTCGGCCAGCACCAGCGACTCGCCGACGGCCCCCATGATGGCGAAGAGCGCCGAGTTGACCGCCAGCTTGAGGGCGGCACCCGCGCCGGGCCCGCCCACGTGGAGGACACGGGCCGACATCGCATCCAGCACCGGTCCCGCCGCGGCGGCCGCATCGGCGTCGCCCGCCGTCATGACGAGCAGCGTGGCGGCCTCGGCGGCGGCCGTGCTGCCCGAGACGGGCGCCTCGACGAAGTGCCCGCCGGCCATCTCCACGGCCCGGCGTGCCCGCCGCGTGTGCTCGGGGCCGCTGGTGCCCATGTCCACGACGATGTCCCCGGCCGACAGCCCGGCCACGATCCCGTCGGGGCCCTCGAGGAGGCTCCCCAGCGCCGGCCCGTCGGCGACCATCGTGACGATGACCGAAGCGGCCTCGGCCAACTCCCGCCCGGAGCCGGCCACCTTGGCGCCCGTCGATGCCGCGAACGACTCGGCCCGGGAGTGGGTCCTGTTGTGCACCGTGAGGTCGAAACCGGCCGCCTGCAGGTTGGCGGCCATGAGCCGGCCCATGCGACCCAGGCCGGAGAATCCGACCCGCGTGGCAGGCCGATCGCCGGCTGCAGACGCACCGGCTGCGGACGGGTCCCCGGCTGCGGGCCGAACGCCGGTTACGGACGGATCGCCGGCTGCGGGCGGTCCGCTGGCTGGGGATGGATCGCCGGCTGCGGGCGGTCCGCTGGCTGGGGATGGATCGCCGGCTGCGGGCGGTCCGCTGGCTGGGGATGGGTCGCCGGCTGCGGGTGTGTCGTCGGCTGGGTCGCCCTCGACCTCGTCGGACGGTGTGATGGCATCGCTCATGGGAGCCTCCGTGCTCTCTGGAGCTGGCAGGTGCGGATCGAACGCCTCAGCCCGTCACCGTGGGCCGGGGCGAGTCGATCCGCGGGTCGAACAGGGTCTTGATGGGCGTCGGGTCGCCGGCGGCCATCGGCGCCAGGCCACCGGTCACCAGATCTTCGAGCGGCAGCACCGACGGCGCCACCAGCCGCCACACGTCGCCGCCGGCCTCCAGCATCTCGACGGCGGGCCCGAAGTCGGCGCCGAAGGTGTGCGCCAGCGTGCCGATGAGTTCCTTCTCCCGCAGCGCCAGCGACCGCAGGTCGACGGCCACAGGCACCTCCTGCAGCCCCACCACGACGACCCGCCCGCCCGGACGCACGAGGTCGACGGCCTGGCGCACCATGTCCCCCACGCCGGTGCACTCGAAGACGACGCTGGGCGAGTCGCCCGCCGGCACATCGACCAGCGGCGAGTCGCCTGCCAGCACATCGGCCAACGGCGTGTCCCGCTGGGCAATCACGGTTGCGTGCGCCCCCAGTGCCCGGGCCACCGCCAGGCGATCGGCGTCCAGGTCGACGCCTGTCACTTCGGCGCCGCAGCGGGCGGCGGCATGGACCACGAAGGCGCCGATCCCGCCCGTGCCCACCACCACGGCCCGCTCGCCGGCGCTCACCCGGCCTCGCGCCACCGCGTGGGCGGCGATCGACATGGGTTGCGCCAGCGCGGCGACGTCGGCGGCAAGCGACCGCTCCGTCAGGTTGGTGCATGACGCGGCGGGCACAGCGGTGAACTCGGCCAGGGCGCCGTCGCGCTGCAGGCCAACGGTCCAGTAGCGCTCGCAGAGGTTGGTCCGCCCCGAGGCGCACGCCCCGCAGACCCCGCAGCACACGCCGGCGCCGCAGGCGATCGGGTCGCCCTCGGCGAATCCCTGAACGCCTCGCCCCACCCGGGCCACGACGCCGGCGAACTCGTGTCCCGGCACCATCGGCCCGCAATGGCCCGTCACCGGGTCGACCCGGTGGATGGGGAACATGTGCGGGCCGCCGGCGTACTCGGCGGCGTCGGTGCCGCAGATCCCGACCCCCGTCACCTCGACGAGGAGTTCACCGTCGGCCGGCCGGGGCCGCGGCACGTCGGTGAGACGGATGTCGCCCCGGCCGTGGTAGACGGCGGCCCTCACCAGCGAGGCCCCGACGAGTACGCCGGGTGGCGCGGCCGCAGTCCTGGGCGAACCACCCGGCAGTGGGTTCCGGCCTCAACCGGAACGACGGACGCCGCGGTGTGCCGCATTTCTCCGCAGTCTCCTAGTAGGCGTTGGCCACCATCAGTTCCTCGCACGGGAACAGCGTGATGATCTGCGGACCGTCGGCGGTGACCACGACCTCCTCCTCGATGCGGGCCGCCGAGCGCCCGTCGGTGGCGGGGGCGTAGGTCTCGAGGGCGAAAACCATGCCCTCGACGATCTCGATGGGCTCGGCGAGGGAGTTCAACCGGCTGATGATGGGCCGCTCGTGCAGCCCCACGCCCACCCCGTGGCCGAACTGCAGCCCGAAGGCCTCCATCTCGCTCTCGAAGCCGTACTCGTGCGCCTCGGGCCACACCCGGGCGATCTCGTCGGTCGTGACCCCCGGGCGCACCAGGTCGATGGCGGCGTCCATCCACTCCCGCGACTGCTTGAAGGCGTCGCGCTGGGGCTGGCTGGCCCGACCCACGGCGAACGTCCGGTAGTAGCAGGTGCGGTAGCCGTTGAACACGTTGATGATGTCGAAGTAGGCCTGATCGCCGGGGCGCAGCAGGCGGTCGGAGAACACGTGCGGGTGCGGGCTGCAGCGCTCGCCGGCGATGGAGTTGACGGCCTCCACGGTCTCCGCCCCCACGTCGAAGAGGTAGGCGGTCGCCAGTGCCACGATCTGGCTCTCCCGGATGCCCGGCTTGAGCGCCTCGAAGATGTGCTGGTAGACGCCGTCGACCATGGCGCAGGCCTGCGTCAACAGCATGATCTCATCCGCGCTCTTGACCTCCCGGGCCAGCATCATGGGCTGCTGGCCGTCGCGCACGTCGAACCCCTGGGCCTGCAGTTCCAGGAAGATCGACGTCTCGGCCATGTCCACGCCCACCGGCGCGCCGGCGAGGCCCTGGTCGGCCAGAACGTCGCGGATCTCGGCGATCGCGGCGGCGTGCAGCCCGGCGCTCGGGGCGATGGCCCCCTGCAGCCCGGTGTTGCCGCCACGGGAGTTGGCCTCGTCGTACAGCTGCGGCAGCTGCAGCCGGTGCGCCCGGGCCGCCGAACCGAAGTCCCAGATCCACGGCCCGCCCTCACGGGTCACCAGCGCGTACCGCTCGCCCTTGTTGAAGGCCCAGTAGCCGATGTGGGTACTGGTGGCGTAGCGGATGTTGGACGTCTCGAACAGCAGTAGCGCCCCCAACTCGGAGCGCTCCAACTGTTCGCGCACACGCGCCAGCCGGTACGAGCGGAGACGATCGAAGTCCACCCGCTGCTCCCAGTCCACGTTCATGAGGCCGGGCGCAGGGCTCGTGGCGACCGGGAACCCGTCCATGGAAGCTCCTTCGCGTTGCCGGGAGACGCCTACAGGCCCGGAGGCTAACCAACACCCGTGACCCCGTCCCGCGCCCGGCCGCCGCCGACCCCGGAGGGTGGGGATGCCGCGGGCCAGCGCAGGCGTGCCATTTTCAGAGGCCGCCGGAGCGCCACCGGCATCCCCACCCGGACACCCGCAGCCCGACGAGTGCGGGGGACGCCGGGGTCGAAGTCCGGATCGATTACGCAGGCGAGAGCCGGACTCGGCACCGGCGGCCCCTGCACGGACCGGGCAGAGTGGGGTTCCGGGAGGGGTTAGCGTGGCGCCGTGGAGGTGCCGCACGAGCGCTTCGAGGCCCTCGTGGCCGAGGCGCTGGACCTGATCCCCGACGAGTTGACCGAGGCGATCGACAACCTCGCCGTGTTCGTGATCGACGAGTCGCCGGAGGATCCCGAGTTGCTGGGCCTCTACGACGGCATCCCGCTGACCGACCGGGAGCACTACGGCGGGATGATCATGCCCGACCGGATCTTCATCTACCGCAAGCCCATCTGCGCCCTCTCCGACGACGAGGACGAGGTCGTCGAGCAGGTGCGGATCACGGTCATCCACGAGGTGGCCCACCACTTCGGCATCGACGACGACCGGCTCGAGGAACTCGGCTGGGACTGAGCCCCGGGCGCCACCGGCCCGACCGTGGCGACCGCCGTCCCGACCTGATCGTGCTCGGTACGATTGCGACGTGACCTTTCCCGTCCGGCTGCTCTCGGCTGACGAGGAGGTCGCGGTCGAGACCCGGCCCCACTGGACGTACCTGGCCGGGCAGTTGAGCGTCTTCGTCGTGGTCGGCGTCGCGGCCATCGTGGTTGCGGCGGTGGGGTTCCCCCTGCCCGCCATCGTCGTGGTGGCGGCACTGGCGGGCGTGGCGGCCGTGGCGTTCGGCATCCGCCTGGCCCGCTGGTCGAACACCTACTACCTCGTCACCGACCGGCGCATCGTCTACTGGAAGGGCCTGCCGCAGTGGCGCGGCATCGAACTGAGGCTCGAACTGGTCGACGAGGTCGACGGCACGCAGTCGTTGTGGGGGCGGTTGGTCGGCGTGGGCACGCTGTCGGTGCGTTCGGTCGTCGAGGGTCACGTCCGGTCCCTGTCGTACGTCCCGAAGCCGGGGCAGGTGCGCCAGGAGGTGTACCGGCTGCTGCACGAGGCCGACCGCCGCGCGCAGCAGCGCTTCGAGACCCCGGCGAGCCCCGACTCCGCCGACGGGGGCGATGCGGCCGGAGCCGCTGAGGCGCCTGTCGACATCCCCGATCAGATCCGCAAGTTGTACGACCTGGTGGAATTGGGGATCCTGTCGCCGGCGGAGTTCGAGGAGAAGAAGCGGGACCTGCTGCGCCGGCTCTGAGCCGGGCGCCGCCACCCGCCGACCGGAGCGATCGAGAGGAGACCCCGATGGGGCCATTGCAGGGCATCAGGATCGTGGAGTTGGCGGGCATCGGCCCGGGGCCGTTCGCCGCCCTGATGCTGGGAGACATGGGAGCGGACGTGGTCTGCGTGGACCGGGCCGTCCCGGCGGCGAACCCCGAGTACCGGGCTCTGTCCGGCGCCATCCTGCGCCGCAGCCGCCGCTCGGTCGGCGTCGACCTCAAGAACCCGGACGGCCAGGAGCTGGTTCTCCGCCTCGTCGCCGAGGCCGACGGCCTCATCGAGGGGTTCCGCCCGGGGGTCGCCGAACGCCTCGGCGTGGGCCCCGAGGCTTGCCTGGCCCGCAACCCCCGCCTGGTCTACGGGCGCATGACGGGCTGGGGCCAGGACGGCCCGCTGGCGCCGATCGCCGGCCACGACATCAACTACATCGCATTGTCGGGGGTGCTGTCGGCGATCGGCACGCTCGGCGGCCCGCCGGTCCCGCCGCTGAACCTCATCGGGGACTTCGGGGGCGGCGGCATGCTGCTGGCCCTGGGCATGGTGGCCGGGATCCTGGAGGCGCAGCGTTCGGGCACCGGGCAGGTCGTCGACGCCGCCATGTCCGAGGGGGCGGCGTTGCTGGCGACGGCCGTGTACGGGTTGCACGGCGCCGGCTGGTGGGGCGAGCGCGGCACGAACATCTTCGACAGCGGCGCCCACTTCTACGGCGTCTACCGCTGCGCCGGCGGGGGCTACATGAGCGTCGGGCCCATGGAGCCGCAGTTCTACGCCGAACTGCTGCGTTTGCTGGAACTCGACCCCGCCGACTTGCCCCGCCAGTACGACCGCGACCGCTGGCCCGAGGCCCGAGAAGTCCTGGCGAGGGTGTTCGCCACGCGCACCCGTGACGAGTGGAGCGCCGTCTTCGAGGGCAGCGACGCCTGCGTGGCCCCCGTCCTGGACTTCGCCGAGGCGCCCCGGCACCCGCACAACGTGGCCCGGGAGAACTTCGTCGACGTCGACGGCGTCACGCAGCCCGCTCCCGCCCCGCGCTTCAGCCGCACCCCGTCGGGGGTGCAGCGGCCGCCGGCGGATCCCGGCGTGCACACCGACGAGGTGCTCGCGGAGTTGGGGCTCGATTCCGGCGAGATCGCGGCGCTGCGCGCCGGCGGCGTCATCGCCTGAGAAGCCGCGCCTCCGGGATGCGCCGCCGGGCCAACGTCCCCGGGATGCGTCTCCGGGCCCATCCCGCCGGGCGATCCGTAGCCTGAGCGCCGTGGCAACCCTGGTCTGCTTCCACGCCCATCCCGACGACGAGGCGATCGCCACCGGGGGCACCATGGCCAAGGCGGCCGCCGCCGGGCACCGGGTGGTGGTCGTGCTGGCGACCCGCGGCGAGGAGGGCGAGCAGATCCCCGGGGTCGTCCCCGAGGGCGAGGAGCTCGGCGCCTGGCGCGAGCAGGAGACCCGGGACTCCGCGGCGCTGCTGGGATGCCACGACGTGTTGTTCCTCGGCTACCGGGACTCCGGCATGGTGGGCACGCCCCAGAACGAGGCGCCGGAGTCGTTCTGGCAGGCCGATATCGAAGAGGCCGCCGGACGCCTGACGAAGATCCTGGCCGACGAGGGCGCCGATGTGCTGACCATCTACGACGCCCACGGCGGTTACGGCCACCCCGATCACGTGGCGGTGCACCGGGTGGGTACCCGGGCCGCCGAGCTGGCCGGCACCGGGCGGGTGTACTGGGCGACGATGAACCGTGACCGCATCAAGGAGATGGTCGAGGCGGCCGAGCGGGCGGGAACCCCCGTCGACGCCGAGCGCACCGAGCGTGCCGGCAGCGAGGAGTTCGGCATGCCCGACTCCGACATCACCCACGCCGTCGACGTCCGTGAGCAGCTGCATCTGAAGCGGGCGGCCATGGCCGCCCACGCCAGCCAGATCTCGCCCGACTCGTTCTTCCTGAAGCTGGCGGACGCCGAATTCGCCGCCGCCTTCGGCACCGAGTGGTTCGTCCGGCCCGGTCACCGGCGGAACGGCCCGCACGAACCGGACCTGTTCGCCTAGCCATGGCCCCCGCGGCCGGCCCGAGGCGCTGAGGGAAGCGGACGGTTGGGTTCCCTGAGCGACGCCCACGCCACGCTCGCCTGGGTCGCCCTGGCCAGCAACGGCGCCGCCGCCGTCTGGGCGCTGGCCGCCCACAGGCTCGAGGTGTTGCGAGTCCGCGCCCTGTGGTGGGTCGTCGTCGCCGCGCAGCTCCTGCTGGCCGTCGAGGTCGCCATCGGCGTGGGCCTCATGGCCGGTCAGGGCCGGGAGGTGCCCGGCATCCACACCTTCTACGGGTTCGTGACCCTTGCGGCCATCGGCATCCTGTCCGGCTACCGCTCGCAGGTGGGGCCCAAGCGCCGCCACCTGCTCTACGGCTGGGGCGGGCTGTTCATCTGCGGCCTCGTCATCCGGACGATGATCATCGGCTGAGCCCCCGCCCGAACTGCGCCAACGACCGGACGCCCCCCGGCCCGGGACGATCGGGAATATTCGCGGCCCCCGGTTGTTGAACCATTCGAACGGCCGCACCAACCGGCCGCCGGAATCGCCGAGTGCGAAACCGCGAACCGAAACAACCGAAAGGACCAACGAATGTTCCAGAGCCCCTTCGCTCCCAGCCTGTTCGACTGTCTTGCGCCGCTCGCCGTCCCCGGCCCCGCCGCAGGCGCCGCCCCCTACGACGTCTACCGGTTCGAGGATCGGGTGGAAGTGCAGATGGACCTCCCCGGCGTCGACCCGGCCGATATCGACATCACCGTCGAGGGCCGCGACCTCACCATCTCCGGGCGCCGTGAGGCCCCCAGCGTCGACGGCGCCACCGTCGTCAGCGCCGGACGTCGCCACGGCGACTTCGAGAGGCGCCTGCACCTCGGCCGTGCTCTCAGCAGCGAGGGGATCACCGCCGGCTGCCACAACGGCGTCCTGACGCTCGTCGTCCCGCTCGCCGAGGTGGCCAAGCCCCGCAAGGTGCTCGTGGGGTCGACATCCGCCGACGCCATCGACGTGAGCGCCGACTGAATCTCCCTCCTTCCCTCCCCCCCCCGTTCGTGGCCCGGCAGCCGCCGGGCCACGAACGCGTCCGGGCCCCGGCGGCTACGGCGGGGCCGATTCGAAGCCGGCGCAGCCGGACACCTACGATGACCCCGCCGGTGTCACGACACGCACGGGGGTTGCAATGGCGGTCAGCGCCTACATCCTGATCCAGACCGAGATGGACCAAGCCGCCGCTGTCGCCCGCGGCATCCGCGACATGGAGGGCGTGGCGGCCACGGAGGTCATGACCGGGCCCTACGACGTCATCGTCAAGGCCACCGCACCGGACATGAACAGCCTGGGCCGGATGGTGATCAGCCAGATCCAATCGGTGGCGGGCATCACGCGCACGCTGACCTGCCCCGTTGTGGAGATCTGAGCGGCTCAGGCCTCCAGGCGCTGCTCCAGCGCCGCCAACTCGGCCCACAACCCGTCCGGCAGGTGCTTCCCGAAGCCGGCGTAGTGATCGCGGATCAGTTCGGTCTCGTGACGCCAGGCGTCGCGGTCGACGGTCAGCAGCTCGGCCATGTCCGCCGGCGGCACCGACAGGCCGGAGAGGTCCAGGGCGCCCGGCGCCGGGCTGAACCCCAGGGGCGTCTCGACGGACCCGCCCCGGCCCTCGACCCGCTCGACGATCCAGCGCAGCACCCGGCAGTTCTCGCCGAACCCCGGCCACAGGAATCGCCGGTCAGCGCCGCGCCGGAACCAGTTCACCCAGAAGATCTGCGGCAGCGTCGACGGATCGCGGCCGGCGCCCATCTCCAGCCAGTGGGCCATGTAGTCGCCCATGTTGTACCCGCAGAACGGCCGCATGGCGAAGGGATCGAAGCGGACCCGCCCCACGGCCCCGCCGGCCGCGGCGGTGGTCTCCGAACTGAGGATCGAGCCCAGGAACACCCCGTGGCGCCAGTCGCGCGCGGCCGTCACGAGCGGGGCGTTGGTCGCCCGGCGCCCCCCGAAGACGATCGCCGAGATGGGCACGCCCGCGGGGTCCTCCCATTCGGGGGCGATGGACGGGCACTGCTCCGCGGGCGCCGTGAAGCGGGCGTTGGGGTGCGCCGCCGGTTCGGACGAGGCCGGGTCGTACGGCCGCCCGTGCCAGTCGGTGAGCCCCTCGGGCGCGTCGTCGGTGAGGTCCTCCCACCAGACGTCGCCGTCGGCGGTGGCGGCCACATTGGTGAAGATGCAGTTGCCCCACAGCGTCTCGAGGGCATTGGGGTTGGTGCTGCGGGAGGTCCCGGGAGCGACGCCGAAGAAGCCGTGCTCGGGGTTGATGGCGTAGAGCCGGCCGTCGTCGCCGAACCGCATCCAGGCGATGTCGTCGCCGACGGTCTCGACGGTCCAGCCCGGCAGCGTCGGCACCATCATGGCCATGTTGGTCTTGCCGCAGGCCGACGGGAAGGCGGCGGCCACGTAGCGCTTGGGCCCCGCCGGGGGCGTGACGCCGAGGATCAGCATGTGCTCGGCCAGCCAGCCCTCGTCGCGGGCCATCACCGAGGCGATGCGCAGCGCGAAGCACTTCTTGCCCAGCAGGGCGTTGCCGCCGTAGCCCGATCCGTACGACATGATCTCCCGGGTCTCGGGGAAGTGGGCGATGTACTTGTGGTCGGCGTCACACGGCCACGGCACGTCCGGTTCGCCGCCGTCCAGCGGGTGGCCGACCGAGTGCAGGCACGGCACGAACCCGCCGTCGTCGCCGAGTTCGGCCAGCACCTCGTCGCCGATGCGCGCCATGATCCGCATGTTGACGACCACGTAGGCCGAGTCGGTGAGTTGCACGCCGATCTGGGAGATGTGCGACCCCAGCGGCCCCATGCTGAACGGGATGACGTACATCGTGCGCCCGTGCATCGAGCCGCGGAAGTGGCCCTCGAGTTCCCCTCTCAACTCCCGGGGCTCTCGCCAGTTGTTGGTGGGGCCGGCGTCGGTGGGATCGACGGAGGCGATGAACGTGCGGTCCTCGACCCTGGCCACGTCGGCGGGGTCCGACTGCGCCAGGAAGCTGTTGGGGCGCAGGCCGGCGTTGAGGCGCCGGAACGTGCCGGAGTCCTCCAGTTCTGCGCAGAGACGCTCCCACTCCGCCTCGCTGCCGTCGCACCAGTGGACGTCGTCGGGCTCGAGGATCCGCCGCTGGTCCTCAACCCAGTCCAGCAACCGCTGATGGGTGGTGGGCGGTCGCACGTGAGTCGTGGTCATAGAACGGCCGAACGGTCGCGAATCGCCGACGGGGGACTCAGTAGAGGTGTGTCGGGGTGCCCATGTCCACCTCGCTGCCGAGGCGGAGGGCGGTGGCACGCCCATCGTCGTCGAGATCGAAGATCACCCGCTGCCCCTGGCGCAGGAAGCGGAACACCGATCCCTCGAGTGCGCCGGTCGCCAGATCACACTCGATGAAGTCGGTGTCGCGGACGACGACGCCGTCGCCGGTCACCGGGTCGTACGACTTGATGACGCCCTGCATGCACCTTCCTCCGGACTATGCGACAGCGCCCGGCGGAGCAACCCGCCGAGCGTGACCGGCAGGGTAGTGCGGATCGCACCGGGGTGGCGCGGCTTTGCCGCCGGCCGGTTCCGGGGACTCGTTCGGCGTGTCGCTAATATTCCGGCGATGGCGCCCCTGACCAGTTTGACCGCCTCTCACGTGAGCCTGCTCATGCGCACCTACAGCGAGGCTCTCGCAGGTCACCGGTCCGCCATCGACGCCCTGAACGTCTATCCGGTGCCGGACGGCGACACCGGCACGAACATGTCGCTGACGATCCGATCGGTCGTGGAGGCACTGCCGAGCGACTCCGACCTGCGGGCCACGTGCCAGTCCATCTACGACAGCGCGCTGGCGGCGGGCCGGGGCAACTCGGGGATCATCGTCTCGCAGTTCCTGCGGGCCATGGCCGGTGCCTGGCGCGAGGTCGCCTCGGTCGATGCCGCCAAGCTGGCCGCGAGCCTCCGCGCGGCGTCCGAGGCCGCCTACGGCGCGGTCGCCCGCCCCGTGGAGGGCACCATCCTGACCGTGGGGCGAGAGGTCGCCGAGGCCGCCGTGGCGGCCGCCAAGCGGGGCGCCCCCCTGGCCACCGTCGTCGAGGAGGCCATCGAGGCCGGGCGGGAGAGCCTCGAACGCACCCCGGAACTCCTCGAGGTGCTGCGCACGGCCGGTGTCGTGGACGCCGGCGGCAAGGGGCTGCTGTTGCTGCTCGACGCCCTGGCGCACGTGGTGGACGGCCGCCCGCTGCCCGAGCCGCCGGAGGTCACCGCCCCGGTGCTCGGCGACGACCCTCACGGCGGCGGCGCCGAGGGTGACATCGCCGACCTGCGCTACGAGGTGATGTTCCTGCTGGAGTGCTCCGAGGACCGCATCGACGGCTTCCGGGAGCGCTGGGGCGAGCTGGGCGATTCGATCGTGGTCGTTGGCGGCGACGGGCTGTGGAACTGCCACATCCACACCGACGACATCGGGGGGTCCATCGAAGCGGGCATCGAGGTGGGCCGCCCGCACCGCATACAGGTCACCGACCTCCTCGAGCAGGTCGCGCACGTCGAGCACGTGGCGGCACCGGTCCGCACGACGTCCGGTGTGGTCGCCGTGGCGGCGGGCGACGGGGTCCGGCGGATCTTCGAGTCCCTCGGCGTCGCCGAGGTGGTCCTCGGCGGTCAGACCATGAACCCGTCGGTCGCCACCCTGCTGGCGGCGGTCGAACGCGTCCCCTCCGAGCAGGTCGTGGTCCTTCCCAACAACAAGAACATCGTGCTCGCCGCCCAGCAACTGCATGAGCTCACCGGCAAGGACGTCGTCGTCGTGCCGACGGTCAGCATTCCCGCAGGGCTGTCCGCCATGATCGAGTTCGACCCCGACGGCGAGGTGGCGCGCAACGGCGAGGCGATGGCGGCGGTGGCCTCGATGGTCGAGACCGGCGAGGTGACCCGCGCGGTGCGCGACGCCGTCACCCCTGCGGGTCCGGTGCGCGAGGGCGATTTCATGGGCATCACCCCCGACGGCGTCCAGTGCGTCGCCGGCGGGCTGACCGAGGCGACGTGCGGGCTGCTGGGGCGGATCGTGGGCGACGAGCACGAGATCCTCACGCTCATCTGCGGCTCGGAGGCCACCGAGGCCGACACCGAGGCGGTGGCGGGCTGGTTGGCGGACAACCACCCCCACGTCGAGTTGGAGATTCATGACGGGGGACAGCCCCTCTACCACTATTACGTCGGCGTCGAGTAGGCCCCCAGACCGGCGCCGCCCCCACAACGGTGGCCGCTGAACAGCCGCCGCTGACGTGGCGCGACCTCGCCGGCATCCCCCTCGAGCGTCTCAAGAGCGCCAACCGGCGGCGGTTGGGAGCGCTGGGCGAACTGGGGGTGGCCCACCTCGGCGATCTGCTGACCTACTACCCCCGGCGCTACCTCGACCGCAGCCGCGAGGCCACCGTCGGCGAGCTGCGCACCGGCGAGGACGCGATGGTCCTGGCCACCATCGACACCGTTACCGCCATCCCAGGTCGCAACCGCCGCAACCGCGTCGAGGTCCGGGTCACCGATCGCGACGGAACCCGCCTGCGCTGCGTCTTCTTCAACCAGCCCTGGCGGCACAAGCAGTTGCACGAGGGCATGCAGGCGGTGCTGTTCGGGCGGCTGGATTCGTTCCGCGGCGCCGTGCAGATGACGAACCCCGTCGTCGACCTCGTCGGCGACCGCACGGGGGGCATCTTCGCCGTGTACCCCCTCTCGGCGAAGGCGGTCATCACCACCTGGGAGATCGCCGACATGGTCGCCGAGGCGCTGCGACGCTGCCGCCCTCGCGGCATCGCCGATCCCGTCGCCGGCGGGCTGCTCGGCGAGCACGGTCTCTGCGGGCGGGAGGAGGCGATCCGCCTGATCCACGCCCCGGAGTCGTTCGCCGACATGGGCCGGGCCCGGGCCCGGCTGGTCTTCGACGAGTTGTTGCGGATGCAGGTCACACTCGTCGCCCGCAAGCGCAAGCGTGAGCGCGCCGGGCAGGGGATCGCACACCGGGCCGACGCGGCGCTGCTGGCGAGCTTCCGGGAGCGGCTGCCCTTCGAGTTGACCGCCGCGCAGGACCGCGCCGTCGGCGAGATCCTCGCCGACCTGGCGCAACCGTGGCCGATGCATCGCCTGCTGCAGGGCGAGGTCGGTTCCGGCAAGACGGTGGTGGCGCTCATGGCGATGCTGGCGGTCGTCTCCGGTGGCCGCCAGGCGGCCCTGATGGCTCCCACCGAGGTGCTGGCGGAGCAGCACCACCTGGGCCTCACGGGGTTGCTGGAGTCACTTGACGGTGCCGGTGGGAGTGCGCGGGCCGGTGACGGGCGCCTGGCGCTCGGGGGGCTCCCGCAGGTGTCGCTGGACCTGCTGACCGGTCGGGTGCGTTCCGGTGCCCGCAGGCGCATCCTGGACGGGTTGGCCGGGGGGTCGCTCGACATGGTCGTCGGCACGCACGCCCTCATCGGCGACGAGGTGGGCTTCAGGTCGCTGGGCCTGGCCGTGGTCGACGAGCAGCACCGCTTCGGGGTGGAGCAGCGCGCCCGGCTGCGCGCCCGGGGCTCGGCGGCGGGTCTGCCCGATGTGCTGATCATGACGGCGACGCCGATCCCGCGGACGGCGGCCATGACGGTCTACGGCGACCTCGACGTGTCGCGCCTCGACGAGTTGCCCGCGGGGCGCGCCGGCGTCACCACGGTGGCGGTGACCGAGCCGCTCGAGCACCGCGCCGTGTGGGATCGCCTCCGCAGCGAGGTGAGCGCCGGGCGCCAGGCCTATGTGGTGTGCCCGCTGATCGAGGAGTCCGACAAGGTCGCCACCGCCGGGGCCGAGGCGACGTACGAGGAGTTGCGGGATGGCGCGCTGGCCGACCTGCGGGTGGGGCTGCTGCACGGGCGCCTGCCGGCGAGCGAGCGGGAGCCGATCATGGCGTCGTTCCGCGGGGGCGACCTCGACGTGCTGGTCGCCACAACCGTCATCGAGGTGGGCGTCGACGTGGCCAACGCCACCGTGATGGTGATCCTGGGGGCCGACCGCTTCGGCATCGCCCAACTCCACCAGTTGCGGGGCCGGGTGGGGCGAGGCACGGCGCCGGGATGGTGCTTCCTCCTCAGCGACGACCCGGCCGCCGGTGCCCGCAGCCGGCTGCAGGCTCTCGTCGAGAACAGCGACGGGTTCGAGCTGTCGGAGATCGACCTCGACCTCCGCGGCGAGGGCACCCTGATGGATGCCCGCCAGACGGGCCGCAGCGACCTGAAGCTGGCCTCGTTGCGCCGCGACCGGGACTGGGTGCCCAAGGCCCGCCGGGCGGCCATCGAGATCATCGACGGCGGTGGTCCGGGGCCGGTGCTGGACGATGAGATCGACCTCCTGCTGACCGATTCGGACATCGACTACTTCGACAAGTCCTGAAACGGCGCCGGCGCGACGCCTCGACGCCGTCCCCGCGGCCGGCGTGGCGCGAAAGCGGCGCTGCCGCGGTATGCCATAGGGGAGGCCGGGCCGCACCGCGGATCCCGGCCCGAGCCAGGAGGAGTCCATGAGCGCCGAACGTCGCCCGAGCGAGTTGGCCCGGCTGTCCGAGGTGCGCCGCGTCGGGACGGAGCGCACCGGCCAGGTCGCCGGTGTCCTCGGCGCCGCCTTCGCCGACGATCCGCTGCTGGTCTGGCTGCTGGCGGACGTCGAGGTCACCGAGCGGGCCGAGCGCGGCGTTGCCTGGTGGCGCTTCATGGTCACCCACCTGCCGCGGGGCAGCGAGATGCACGTCACCGGCGACGGGTCGGCCGTCGCCTGCTGGCACCCGCCGGGCGCCGAACCCCTGCCGGCCGCCGTCGTGGGGGACTTCAGGGCGATGGTCACCGAGCTCACGGGCGAGCGTGCGCCCCTGGTCCTGGAGTCGCTCTCGCGGATCGCCCGCCGCGCGCCGCACGAGCCGCACTGGCACCTGGCCGCGGTCGGCGTGGATCCCGATCACCAGGGCCGGGGAGTCGGCGGGCGGCTGCTCGGCGCCATGCTCGGACGTTGCGACCGGCAGGGGGTCCCCGCGTACCTCGAGTCCTCCAACTCGCGCAACGTCGGCTTCTACGAGCGCCTCGGATTCCGGGTCACCGGCGAGGTGGCCACCGTCGACGAGCGGGTCCTCCTCACGCTGATGTGGCGAGATCCGGGGAGCGGGCGATGACGCGCATCATCGCCGGCGAGGCCCGGGGGCGCCGCCTCAAGGTGCCGCGGGGCAACCAGGTGCGCCCCACGGCCGACCGCGTGCGCGAGTCCATCTTCGGGGCGCTCGGCAGCCTCGTCGACCTCGACGGGATGACGGTGCTCGACGCCTTCGCCGGCAGCGGTGCGATGGGGCTCGAGGCGCTCTCGCGGGGTGCGGCGCACGCCACGTTCGTGGAGCGGCACCGGCCGACCCTGGCGGTGCTGCGCGCCAACGTGGAGGCCCTCGACTTCGGCGACCGGGCCCGCGTCGTGAGCGCCGACGTTCTGCGGTGGCTCGGCGCCGCGGGCGGGGCCTCCTTCGACGTGGCCTTCTGCGATCCGCCGTACGACTTCCCTGTGTGGGACCGGTTGCTCGGGCGCCTCGAGGCCACGATTCTCGTCGCCGAATCCGACCGGGCGGTCGTGGCGCACCCCGCCTGGAGTGTCATCTCCGAGCGCCGCTGGGGGAGTACCGTGGTGCAGATGGCGAGACGTCAACCGGCTGGGCCCGCACAAGCGCCGGCGGCATCCGGCGAGGAGCGCTGACGTGGTCCGCGTGCTGTACCCGGGCTCGTTCGATCCCGTTCACAACGGGCACGTCGAGATCGTCGAGATGGCCGCCGACATATTCGACGAGGTGATCGTGGCCGCCATGCGCAACCCGCAGAAGGGCGAGACGCTGTTCGGCATGGACGAGCGGGAGGCCATGCTGAAGGAGTCGTTCGCGCACCTCTCCAACGTGTCGACCACGATGTTCTCCGAACTGGTCGTCACGCTCGCACGCAGGGAGAACGTCGACTTCATCGTGAAGGGTCTGCGCGCGGTGACGGATTTCGAGAGCGAGTTGCAGATGGCCCAGACCAACCTCGAGGTGGCGGGCGTCCATACCGTGTTCCTGCCGACCGCCTCGGCCAGCTCGTTCATCGCCTCCAAGTACATCCGCGAGATCGCCCGCTTCGGGGCGGACGTCACGTCGATGGTGCCGCCCGCAGTGGCGCGGCGCCTCGCCGATCAGTGGCCGGCGGCGTGAGTCTGTACGACGATCCGTTCGACCCGGGCGAGGGCCCGGTGCCGCCGGTCGGCGACGACACGGCGACGGGTGCGGGCGCCTTCGAGTCGCTCGCCGGCGCCACACCGGGGGTCGTCGAGGACGTCGAAGCGGCACTCGCCGACCTGGAGCGCTACATCCGCGGGGCGCGCTCGTCGAGCCTCTCCGCGCACGTGCGCGTGGACCGCGACCATGTCCTCGAGATGATCCAGGCCGTCCGGGCCCGGTTGCCGGTGGCCCTCCGCAGCGCCCGGTGGCTCATCAAGGAGCGGAACGACTACCTGGCCCGCGCCAAGCGCGACGCCGAGGAACTCGTCGACCAGGTGAAGTCGGAGGCCGCCCGCATGGTGCATCGCACCGAGGTCGTCAAGCAGGCCGATGTCCGGGCGCGCCGGATCGTCGAGGCGGCCGAGGAGCAGGCCCGGCGCCGGCGTCTCGAACTGGAGGACTACTGCGACGCGCATCTGGCCCGGTTCGAGGACGCCCTGAGCCGCGCCCTGGCCAATGTCCAGGACGGCCGCCAGAAGCTGCAGGGCGACGTCGAGCTACCCGCCGGCGCGCCGGCGGAGCCCGACGACGATCCCGAGGACGACTCGGGGTTCTTCGACCAAGATCAGGGTTGAGCGAGCAGAATCCAGACCCTGGCTCGCTGCCCGTGGCGGTCAGCGATCTTCTGTCGCAGCCGGGCAAGCGCCGGACGATCGACGGGCGGCAGGTCCTCCGGGAACTGTCGGTGGGCGCCGGGGGCGTCGCGGGGGACGCCGTGGAACTGCAACTCCTGCTGGAGGCTCAGGCGGGGCGGATCCTGGTGTCCGGCGTGGTCCAGGCCTCGTGGGAACTGGAGTGCAGGCGCTGCCTGCGCCCTGTCCGCGTCGCGGTGGCGCCGGCGGTGACCGAGGTCTTCGAGGACGCGCCGACCGAGGGCGAGACGTTCCCGCTGGTCGATGAGACGATCGACCTGGCGCCGATGCTGCGCGAGACGGTGCTCCTCACGCTCCCGCTCGCCCCGCTGTGCGGAGCGGACTGCCACGGACCCGCCGAAGGCGCCTACTACGGGCAGGGCGGCGAGGGTGACGAGCCCGCCGTACCGGAGCGCGATCCGCGCTGGGCCGCTCTGGACGACTTCCGGCCCGACGACGGCTGAGGAAGCGACCACCGGGGCCGCTACCGTCACGGTGTGGCCGTTCCCAAGAAGAAGACGTCCAAGTCCCGCACCCGTAGCCGCCGCGCCGCCGCGTGGCGTCTTGGCTCGCCGGCCCGGTCATCCTGCTCGCGCTGCGGTGCAACCAAGCTTCCCCACCGTGTCTGCGGGCAGTGCGGTTGGTACGGCGGTCGCCAGGCGGTCGAGCCGGACTGACACACGGCGCGACCCGTGAGCCGCCTTCTCCGGGACCTGTCGCGTAGCGCCGAGTCGCAGCCGCAGTCGCCGTGAGTTCGCTTCCCGTCGCCGTCGACGCCATGGGGGGCGACAACGCGCCCGGGGCGATCGTGGAGGGCGCCCTCATGGCCGCCGCCGGCGGCCTCGAGGTGCTCCTCGTGGGGCCGCCGGAGCAGCTCGACGGCAGCGGGCTCGAGGTGATCCCCGCCCGGGAGGTCGTGGGCATGGACGCCGACCCCGGCGCCAGCGTGCGACGCCTGAAGGATGCCTCGGTGGTGCGAGCCGCCGAGGCCGTGCGCGACGGCCGGGCGTGCGCCATGGTCTCCGCCGGCAACACCGGTGCGGCCATGGCGAGTGCGCTCCTGCGCTTCGGCAGGATCAAGGGCGTCGCCCGCCCTGCGGTCGCCTGCCTGTTCCCGGTTCCCGGACGGGCCACCCCCACGGTGGTGCTGGACTGCGGCGCCAACCCCGACTGCACGGCCCCGTGGCTGGTGCAGTTCGCCCGCATGGGCGCCGTCTATGCCCGGGCGGGATCCGGCGTGGCCGAGCCGCGGGTCGGGCTGCTGTCCATCGGCGAGGAGGCCGGCAAGGGCTCGGCGCTCGTCAAGGAGGTCTTCGAGTTGCTCGGCGACGAGGCGTGGCAGGCCCGTGCGGGGGCGCGCTTCGTGGGCAACGTCGAGGGCCGCGACCTGCTGGTTGATCGCGCCGACGTCATCGTCACCGACGGGTTCACGGGCAATGTCCTGCTGAAGACGGCCGAGGGTGTGGCCGGCGTGATCGCCGAGCAGATCATCCTGGCGGCGGACAGCTCCCCCGATGCGCGCGCCGGCGCCGACCTGTTCTTCCCGGCCCTCATGGGGCTCTACGAGACGTTCGATCCCGAGAACACCGGCGGTGCGGTGCTGCTGGGGGTCCGCGGCGTGTGCACCATCTCGCACGGGTCCTCGAGCCCCAAGGCGATCGCCAGCGCCATCGGTGTGGCCCACGGGCTTGCCGCCGGAGGCATCGTGTCGCAGATCGCGGCCGCGGTCGCCGGTTAGAATCACCTCCCCGACGGGCGCCGCCGCGCGCCAGCCACAGAGAGGAGGCAGCGCCGTGCCGGCCGAAACCCACGTTTCGCAAGGTCCGATGCCGCGGTCGGAGATTCTGGATCAGATCCGGGGCCGGTTGGCCGACATCCTCGAGATCGATCCCGCCGACATCGCCGAGGGGGACTCGTTCCTCGACGACCTCGATGCCGATTCCCTGGCCCTGATCGAGCTGGTCGAGGCCCTCGAGGAGGAGTTCGGCGAGCGCACCGTGGGATTCCGCATCGACGACGAGGACCTGCAGGATCTGCGGACGGTCCGCGACGCGGTGGACTACGTCGAGGCTCGCCTGGGCTGAGTGGCCGCCGTCGACCCCGACGCGCTCGCCGAGCGCATCGGCTACCGGTTCCGTAACGAGTCGCTCGGCGAGTTGGCTCTCCGTCACCGCTCCTGGGTGGCCGAGCAGCCCGCCCGCCCCGGGGACGAACCGCAGTCCAACGAGCGGCTCGAGTTGCTCGGCGACGCCGTGCTGGACGTGGTCGTGTCCGAGCACATCTACGCGGCCTATCCCGACATGAGCGTCGGCGAACTCGCCAAGGTGCGCGCCTCGGTGGTCTCGGCCGGCAGCCTCGCAGAGGCGGCCCGCCAGCTGCGTCTCGGCGACGCCCTCCTCATGGGCCGGGGCGAGGCGGCCGCCGGTGGCCGCACCAAGCGCTCGATCCTCGCCGACGCCACCGAGGCGATGATCGGTGCCGTCTACCTCGACGGGGGCTGGGAGCCGGCTCGCCGGCTGGTGATGTCGCTGCTCGGCGGACGTATCGAGGCCACCGCCGCCGAACCGGGCCGGGACGACTTCAAGACGGTGTTGCAGGAACGCGCCGCCCACCTCGCCGGCACGGCGCCGTCGTACGAATCGAGCCACAGCGGCCCCGATCATGAGCGTGTCTACCGCGCGATCGTGCGGATCGACGGGCAGGAGTGGGGGACCGGCGAGGGGACGACCAAGAAGCAGGCCGAGCAGGCGGCGGCGTGTGCCGCCCTCGGTCGCTTCGACGTCGCCCCATCCCCGGACGCCCCATCCCCGGACGCCCCATCCCCGGACGCCCCATCCCCGGACGCCCCATCCCCGGACGCCCCATCCCCGGACGCCCCATCCCCGGACGCCCCATCCCCGGACGCCCCATCCCCGGACGCCCCATCCCCGGACGCCCCTGTCGAGGATGCGAACATATTGGGCGCGCCGGCTCCGGGCGGGGACGGCAACGATGTTCGAAGGAACTCATGATCGAATCACCTGAAATAGAGGTCGTGCGCCGCGAGTTGGAGCGCGACATCATCGGCCGGCGGGTGAAGGCGGTCACGGTGCATTCCGCCAAGGCCACCCCGGACCAGAGCGCCGAGGAACTCAACGAGCGGCTGGGAGGGGCGAGGATCGTCGGCGAGGTCGCCCGCCAGGGCCTGCAACTGCTGGTCAGCTTCGACAACGACGAGATCGCGGCGATCTCGCTGGGCACCGGCGGCCATCTCCGCCGCTATCCCAGCAAGGAACCCGTCGATCCCCAGACCCGTGTCGTCGTCGCCTTCACCCAGCACCGCCAGGAGTTGCGCCTGCTCGACCACAAGGAGGGCGCCCGCCTGCGGTTGTCGACGCCCGAGGAACTCGCCGAGCAGGTATCGCCGGGGATCGATCCGCTCCAGACCTCGCTCTCGTGGACCGACTTCTCCAACCTGCTGCTGAGCGTGCCCGAACCGGTGCACCTGAAGGTGTTCCTGACCAGCGACGCCACGATCGTGGGTGTGGGCGACATGTACGCCGATGAGATCCTGTTCAACGCCGGTCTGCGCCACGACCGGATGACCGACTCGCTCGGCCGCCAGGAGGTCCGGCGGCTCTGGCGTGCCATCGTCGAGGTCCTTCACGACGCCGTGAAGTACCGGGGCTCGACGGTGGTGGAGGGACTCGGCCTGCCGGGCAATCACTATGTCCTGCCGTTCGGCGAGTCGGGCCAGTACCAGAACCATCACAACGTGTTCCGCCGCGACGGCCAGTTGAGCCCTCGCTCGCGCCGGCCGATCGTGCGCGCCAAGTACCGGGGACGCTGGACCTACTACTGCGAGCAGTCCCAGGTCTAGACGTGTTCCTGAAGTCCCTCACGCTCAAGGGGTTCAAGTCGTTCGCGCAGACGGCGGTTGTCGACTTCACCCCGGGGCTCTCGGTCATCGTGGGTCCCAACGGCAGCGGCAAGTCCAACATCGTGGATGCCGTCTCGTGGGTGCTCGGCTCGCAGGCCCCCACGGCGCTGCGGTCCCAGCAGATGGACGACGTGATCTTCGCCGGGAATCCCGGCCGGCCCGCACTCGGCCGGGCCGAGGTGACCCTGACGCTGTGCAACGACGACGGGCGGCTCCCGGTGGACCTCCCCGAGGTGGCGATCTCCCGGACGCTGTTCCGCAGTGGTGAGAGCAACTACGCCATCAACGGTGCGCCGGCCAGGCTGATCGACATCGCCGAGCTGCTCGCCGCGGCCGGCGTCGGCCGGCACCGGCACGTGATCGTCTCCCAGGGGCGGATCGACGCGGTCCTGAACGCCAAGCCGACCGAGCGGCGCGCCATCCTCGAGGAGGCGGCAGGGGTGTCGGCGTTCCGGCTGCGCAAGGAGAAGGCTCTGCGGCGCCTGGCGGACACCGAGGCGAACCTGGCGCGGCTCGCCGACCAGTTGAACGAGGTGCGCCGTGCGCTGCGCCCCCTCGAGCAGCAGGCCTCGGTGGCGCGCCGGCACGGTGCACTGGCGACCGAGCTCGAGGCGTTGCAGATCCACCGGCTCGGTGTCGAACTGACCGACCTGCGCGCCCGCCGCAGGGACGCGGCCACGCGGCGTCGCGACCTGGCGGACCGCCGCGCCGCGGCCGGGCGCCGGTTGACCGTCGTCGACGGGCGTATCGGCGAGGCCGAGTCGCGGCTCTCGGGGATGGGTCACATGCGCCTGGCGGAGGCATCCGAGCGCCTCGCCGTCCTGCGCGACCGCACCGGGGCCGCCCAGCGGGCGATCACCGAGCGCCGGCGCGACGAGGAGCGGAACCGCCAGGCGCGCCTGGCGAGCGACGTCGTGGCGACGCTGAGCGGCGAGGCCGCCCGGATCGAGACGGCGCTGGCCGACAACCGGTCCCGCCGGGCGGCCCTGGCGAGCGCCCAGGAGAAGCTCACCGCCGCCACCCGGCTGCTCGAGGCCGACGTCGAGGCCCACGCGGCGCGCTGGCGCCGGCCCGCCGGCGACGGGGAGTCCTCTGCGGAACTCCGGGGCCGGCTGGCGGCTCTCCGTGACGCCGCCGAGCAGGCCGAATCCCACGAACGCGAGCTCACCGGTGCCAGCCGGCGGTTGCAGGAACGCCTCGAGGGCGCCACGGCCGCCCTGGGGCAGTCGAGCGACGAGGTGGAGGCCCGGCGGGCGGACGAGGTGACCGCGTCGGAGGCTCTCGACGCCGCCGCCCGGCGGCAGGCGGAGGCCGATGAGGTGGAGGCCGCGGCCCGCCGATCGCAGAGCGAGGCGGCGGCCGCCCACGACCGGTGGCGCTCGCGGGTCGATGCGCTGGCGCTGGCGATGGGCGATGTCCGGGCCCGCTCGGGGATGGAGGTCCTTGCCGGGAGCGACGGTGTGGTGGGCGCGCTCGGTGATCTGGTCGCGGTGGACGACGGGTGGGAGGCGGCATTCGAGGCCGCAGCGGGCGACGCGCTCGCAGCCGCCGTGGTGGATGGCAGCGGGGCGGCCCGCGCGGCCCTCGCAGCCCTCAGCAGCGCCCACGTGGCCGGTGCGGTGCTGCCGTCGCATCTTCGCGACGCCGATCCGCCGCCGGTGGGCGATCCCCTGCGCCGGCACGTGCGGGCGCGGAACGACACCGTGGCCCGGGTGCTCGACAGCCTCGTCGGATCGGTCGCGGTGGTGCCCGGCTGGTCGGAGGCGCTCGACGCCGTCGAGGCCCATCCCGATGCCACGATCGTCACGCCCGACGGGGACTGCTTCTCGCCAGGGGGCTGGCGCGTCGGCGTGACCCGCTCGGGGGCGACCGGGGAGGCACTCACCGAGGCCCGCGAGAACCTCCGTCTGGGTGAGACTGCGCTGGCCGCGGCCGACCGGGAGGTCGCGGAGGCGGCGTCGGCCGCGGCTGCGGCATCAACCGCCCGCGAGGCCGCCGCCGGCGCGCACCGCGCCGCCGTTCGCCGCCTCGGAGAGGCCAGGCAGCAAGCCGCCGACATCGAGCGCAGGCGGGCATCGGTCCGCGCCGAGGCCGATGTCGCCGCCGCCCGCGCCGAGGAGTCGGCGCAGCGAGCCCGGCGGCACCGGTCGGATGTCGAGGAGACCGCGGCGCAGCTCGCGGAGCGGGCCGACGCCGAGCGGGCCGCCGAGGAGTCGGCGGGCTCCGAACGGGCCGGGCTGGACCGCCGCCGAGCCGATCTTGCGGGCGAGCGCCGCTCGCTCGAACTCGGCGCCTCGGAGATCCGGACCCGGCGCACCGTGCTGTCCGACCGCCTCGCCGAGATCCGCGCGCGGCTGGCGGGACATGAGTCGGCGATGGCGGAGGCCGATGCCGACGCGCAGCGCAGTGCCGCCCTGGGGGAGCTGGCGGAGCGGCTCGGGGCCGCCGCCGGTGAGTGCACCGAAGGACTCGAGCGGTTGCGCGCGCGCCAGCGCCGCGCGGCCGAGGCCGTCGCCCGGGCGGCGGCGCAACTCGAGACCGATCGCCGGCGCCGCGGCGAGTTGGCCTCGTCGCTGGAGGAGCTGGCCACCGAGCTGCTCGGCGCCCAGCGCAGCGAGGACGAACTGGGCCTGCGGATCGAGAACGTCGTCGAAACCCTGCGAGACCAGTACGACTGCGACGATGTGCGTGCGGCGCAGTCCGCCGAACCCGCGCTCCCCTCCGGCGCCACGATCGGCGGGAGGATCAGGGAGCTGGAGCGCCTCCTGCGCAGCATCGGTCCGGTGAACCCCCTGGCGGTGCGCGAGCACGAGATCCTGCGCGAGCGCCACGACCAGATGGCGTCGCAGATCGAGGACGTGCGGACCGCCCGCCGCGACCTCACCAAGCTCGTCCGGTCCATCGACGCCGAGATCCTCGACGCCTTCTCCCGCTGCTACGGCGAGGTGGCCGAGAGCTTCGAGACTCTGTTCGGGGTCCTCTTCGAGGGCGGTGCCGGCAGGTTGCGCCTCACCGAGCCCGACAACCCGCTGGAGTCCGGCGTCGAGATCGAGGCCCAACCTCCGGGCAAGAACCTCCGGAGGCTGGCGCTGCTGTCCGGGGGGGAGCGGTCGCTGGCCGCGCTGGCGTTCCTCTTCGCCGTCTTCCAGTCGCAGCGGTCCCCCTTCTACATCCTCGACGAGGTCGACGCGGCGCTCGACGACGTGAACCTGCATCGCTTCCTGCGGCTCGTGGAGGAGTTCCGCTCGCAAGCCCAACTCGTCCTCGTCTCACACCAGAAACCCACGATGGACATCGCCGACTGCCTGTACGGGGTGACGATGCGGCCGGGGAGCTCCAGCAAGGTGATCGCCGAGCGCCGCAGCGCCGCTCACTCGCTCGTGGCGAGCGCCGCCGGGGGGCCGCAGGCCAACTGACCCGCCGTCGCGGCCCGGCGCGTAATCGACGGTGCAGTGCTCCGGGGCTACCGTTTGACGTGATGCGAGTGCTCGTCGTCGACGACGAAGTGGACCTGGTGCTGGCAGTCGCCCGCGGCCTCCGCCGCGAGGGATACGCCGTGGACGAGGCGTTCGACGGTGCCGAGGCTCTCGAGAAGAGCGCCGCGGTGGCCTACGACGTCATCTGCCTGGACCTCACGATGCCGGTCATCGACGGTGCCGAGGTCTGCCGCCGGCTCCGGGACCGCTCCCGCAGCAACCAGCCGCGGATCCTGATGCTCACCGCCCGCGACAGCCTCGAGGATCGGGTCGCCGGTCTCGACGACGGGGCCGACGACTACCTGGTGAAGCCGTTCGCGTTCAGCGAGTTGAGTGCGCGGATCCGGGCCCTGCTGCGCCGCGACGCCGGTCGGGGCGGCTCGCGGCTCGCCGTCGGCGACATCGAGATGGACGTGAGCCGGCACTCCGTCCGCCGCCAGGGCCACGAGGTCGTGCTGGCCCCCAAGGAGTTCACGCTGCTGCGATACTTCCTGAGCCGTCCCGGCGAGGTCATCTCCCAGGAGGAGCTGCTGGACCACGTCTGGGACGAGCACACCGATCCGTTCACCAATACGGTGCGCGTGACGGTCGGCACGCTGCGGCGGAAACTCAGCCTCCCCGGCAGCCCCGCACCGATCGACACGGTCGTGGGTTCCGGGTACCGGCTCAACGGATCGCCGGCCACAGCGGTGCCGGTGGGTTCGGGGCCCGAGGATCCCTCCTGCGTGCTCGGCGACGTGCCCACGTCGGCATCGTCGAGTTCGGCCCCGTTCCCCTGATCGGCCACGTCGCCGTGGGACCCGCCGCCGGACGACACCCATGACTCCCACCGGGCGTGACGAGCCCCTCCGCCGCCGTCTCTACCGTTCCGCCGGTTCGATCCGCTTCCGTCTCGCCCTGATCTACAGCGTGCTGCTCGTCGGGTTGGGGGCCATCGTCGTGGGCGGGATCTATTGGGGGCTGTCACGGCGGCTCGACGAGTCGCCGGTGGCGCAGTCCATCCCGGTGGAGCGGGTCGACCCTGGCGGAGCGGTCCTCGCGGGCGACGAGGCGGCGTTGCGGGAGGCACTCGTCGTCGTTGAGATGGAGTCCAACGACCGCGTCCGGCGGATGCTCCGGGACGACTCCCGCATCGCCCTGGCGATCCTGGCCGGCGCGAGTCTCGTGGTGGGTTGGCTCCTGGCCGGCCACGTGCTCAAACCCGTGGGGCGCATCACCGAGGTGGCGCGACGGATCAGCGCGACCGACCTGTCGCAGCGGATCGCTCTGGAGGGCCCGCCCGACGAGATGCGGCGTCTCGCCGACACGTTCGATGAGATGCTCGACCGCCTCGATCGCTCCTTCGGCGCGCAGCGGAGATTCGTCGAGGACGCGTCCCATGAGCTGCGCAACCCGCTGGCGGTGATCCGGAGCAATCTCGACACGACGCTGGCGGACCCCGATGCCACCACCGAGGACCTGCGCTTCGCCACCGAGCAGGTGAACCGCTCGGTGGACCGGATGGCCCGCGTCGTGGAGGATCTGGTGACTTTCGCCCGCCACGAGACGCGCCCGCAGCAGTTGACACTCGTGGATCTCGGCGAGCTGGGGCGCCACACGATCGCCGAGTTCGAGGCGTATGCCGCCAACCACGATGTGCAGTTGACGCATTACGCGCCCCAGAGCCTGCTGGCTCTGGGTGACAGCGGGAGCCTCCGGCAGGCGGTGGCCAACCTGCTGTCCAACGCCCTGCGGGTGGCGCCGGGTGGCACCGAGGTCCGGGTCACGGCGGGCGGCGACGGATCCTGGGTGTGGCTGGCGGTCGAGGACCAGGGTCCCGGGATCCCCGAGGCCGACCAGGAGCGTGTGTTCCAGAGGTTCCAGCGCGGCCGGGAGGCGTCGGGACTGGGGACCGGCCTGGGCCTGGCGATCGTGCGCCAGATCGCCGAATCGCATCGCGGCGAGGTGCGTCTCTCGTCCACCGAGGGCGTCGGATCCATCTTCACGATCCTGCTGCCGGCGACCGGTGCGGGCAGCCCCGGTGCCAGGACGAGGCGAGCCCGACCCAGCAGGCGCAGCCCGGAGCAGGTTCCCGCATCGCTCTGAGAAACCGCGGCGCAACCGCGGGTTCCCGGCGTCTCTCCGGGTCCCCGCGCCAATAGCGTGGATGGCACGCACATGGCATTCGCGGCCCCGAAACAGAGTTCACATGGCTGACGACCATCGCCGCCCACCGGGCGATCCCGATGAGGCTCCGTCCGCGGCGCGGCCGACCGATCCGTCCGCGGCCGGTGGGCCCGGCGGCGAGGGTGGACAGGCCGAGCCCCGCCAGAGCGGTGCATCGTGGCCCCGCGCCTATGACCAGGCCTGGATGCACGGGTGGGGAGAGCAGGCCCGCGCCCCCGGCGCCGGAACGCCTCCGCCGGGGCCGGAGGGACCGCGCCGCGGTCGCAGGAGCCGCCGACCGACGTTGACCCCGGGCGCCTTCGCCGTCCTCGTGAGCCTGGCCGCGCTCGGGCTCGGTGTGACGGCGGTCTTCCTGGCGGTACCGGGTGCGCCGACCGAGACGGTCCGCTACATCCAGGTGCGTCCCCCGGAGGTCGTCGGGCCCGCCCCCGAGCCGGGGGCGCCGTCGCGCACGCCGCCGGTGGCCGCCGAGGCGCCGCTGCCGGTCGCACCGGCGGAGACCGAGAGCACCCCGCAGGGGGTGCCCGACCCGGGTGGAACGCCGCCGCCCCCGCCGCCGGTGGCCGCCGAGTCGCCGCAGCCGGTGGCGCCCGCGCCGGCGCCGCAGGAGCCGGTCGTCGCGGCCGCCAGCCGGGTGGAGCCGTCCGTCGTGCTGCTGCAGACGTCGCAGGGCCAGGGCTCGGGGATCATCTACGACTCCGCGGGGTTCGTCCTGACGGCGGCCCATGTCGTCGAGGGCGCCGAGCCGCTCGACGACCTCTTCGGGCCCGACGGTGGGGCTGCGCCCGGTGGCCCGCGCGGCGAGGATCTCGACATCGACCCCTCCGACGGGCTCGATGCGTTGGACACACCCGACGGGTCCGCGGGCGATGCCGCCGACGTCCCCGATGTCGTCGTCCAGCTCGCCAACGGCGTGCGGACCGGCGGCAAGGTGCTGGCGGCCAACCGCGAACTCGACGTGGCGGTCGTGCAGATCGACCCGTCGCTGGAGCTCACGGTCGCCCAGATCGGCAGTCTCGCGACCGTCGAGGTGGGCCAGACGGCGGTGGCGGTGGGGAGCCCGTTCGGCATGGAGAACATCGTGACCGTCGGCGTCGTCAGCGCGGTGAACCAGGTCCTCGGCGGCGACGACATGCCGCCCCTCGGCATGATCCAGACCGACGCCCCCATCAACTTCGGCAACAGCGGCGGCGCCCTCGCCGACCTCCAGGGCCGGGTGATCGGCATGAACGTGGCGATCCAGTCCACCGTCGGCGGAGGCAACATCGGCGTCGGCTTCGCCACGCCCATCGAGGTGGCCATCTGGATTGCCGAGGAGTTGCGGGCCGGCCGGGAGGTGCGGTTCGGGTTCCTGGGCATCACCGGCTACACCCCGCCGCTCGGCGAGCCCGGCGCGATCGTGGCGTCGGTCACCCCCGGTGGTCCCGCCGAGGCCGCCGGCATGGAGGTCAACGACCGGATCATCTCCTTCGACGGCCAGCCGGTTGCCTCGATGGACGAACTGGCGGTGGCGGTGCGGCTGCGGACGCCGGGCAGCGAGGTGGTCGTCGAGGTGGTCCGGGACGATCTCCTGATCCGTCTGTTCATCCCGCTCGGCGACCGCGGGGAGTCGCTCGACGTTCTCGTCGAGGACGAAGAGGGCGACGACCCCGAGATTGATCCCTAGGCGGATCCGGAGCAATGCCGACCGTGACGATCCCCGTCGTTCCGGGGAAGGCCGGAACCCATCATCAGCCGGCGCGACCGACGCTGTCGGCGGCCGGTTCGGCACACTGGCGGGTATCGACGGACCCGTGATCTCCGATCGCGCGGGCAACGTGAGTCGGGACACCTCCCGCTGGCGCCCGCGCCTGGCCAAGGCCCGCGCCGCCCTCGGCGGGCGCCTCGGGGCCGCGCTGGCGCGCCCGAGCCTCGACGCCGGGACGTGGGAGGCGCTGGAAGAGGCCCTCCTGGTGGCGGACGTGAGCCTCGATGTCGCCGAGGACCTGCTGGGGCGGCTCCGGGCCGATGTCGCCGAGCGCCGCATCGCCGATCCCGCGGAGTTGCGCGCCCTCCTCGTCGATGCCGTCGCCGATCTGATGCACGCACCCGACGCCGGACTCGACCGTTCAGGATCTCCGGCGGTCTGGTTGTTCGTCGGGGTCAACGGTTCGGGCAAGACCACGACCATCGGCAAGCTCGCAGCGGCCGAGGTCGCAGCGGGGCGGCGCGTCGTGGTCGCCGCCGGCGACACCTTCCGCGCCGCGGCCACCGAGCAACTCGGCGTCTGGGCCGAGCGGGCCGGGGCGCACATGGTGCGCGGCAATCCCGGCGGGGACCCGGCCTCTGTCGTCTTCGACGCCATCTCCCATGCGGCCGCAACCGGTGCCGACGTGGTGATGGCCGACACCGCCGGTCGCCTGCACACCAACCACAACCTCATGGGCGAGTTGGCGAAGATCCGCCGGGTGGCCGGGAAGGCGCCGGGACACGTCAGTGAGGTCCTCGTCACCCTCGACGCCACGACCGGTCAGAACGGCCTCGCCCAGGCCCGGCGCTTCGGCGAGGCGGCCGGTGTGACCGGCGCCGTGCTGACCAAGCTGGACGGCTCGGCGCGGGGCGGCTCCGTCCTGTCGGTGCGTGCCGAACTCGGCGTTCCGGTCAAGCTCGTCGGCCTCGGCGAGGGGCTCGGTGATCTCGTTGCGTTCGACGCGGCCGCCTTCGCCTCGGCCCTCGTGGGGGAGGAGTACGCCGATGTTTGAGACGCTCAGCGGCCACCTCGAGGAGATCTTCGGTCGCCTGCGCCGCAAGGGGCGGCTGCGCCCCGAGGACATCGACGAGGCGCTCGCGGAGATCCGCCGGGCGCTGCTGGCGGCCGACGTGGCGGTGAGCGTGGTGACGGCGTTCCGGGACCGGGTGCGGACCCAGGCGCTCGCCGCCGATCTGCACCGGGCCCTGAATCCCGCCCAGCAGGTCATCCGGATCGTGCACGACGAGCTCGTGCGCACGCTCGGCGGAGACGCCATGCCGATCACGTTCGCGTCGCGCCCGCCGACGGTGGTGCTGTTGGCCGGCCTGCAGGGCTCGGGCAAGACGACGGCTGCGGGCAAGCTGGCGCGCTGGTTCCGCAGCCAGGGGCGCAGCCCCCTGCTGGTGGGGGCCGATCTCACTCGCCCCGCGGCCGTCGAGCAGTTGCGCGTCCTCGGGTCGCAACTCGGGGTGCCGGTCTTCAGCGAGGCCGGCGATCCCGTGGCCGTGGCCGCCGCAGGGCTTGCCGAGGCGCGCCGGCTCGGCCGCGACGTGGTGATCTGCGACACCGCCGGGCGCCAGGTCGTCGATGAAGAGTTGATGGCCGAGGTGCGGGACGTCTCGGCGGCGATCGATCCGCACTACACCTTCCTGGTGCTCGACGCCATGATCGGCCAGGAGGCCGTACGCGTCGGCGAGACCTTCGGTGAGGTGCTCGGGCTCGATGCGGTGATCCTCACGAAGCTCGACGGCGACGCACGAGGCGGGGCCGCCCTGTCGGTCCGCGAGGTCGTGGGCTGTCCCGTGGCGTTCATCTCGGTGGGCGAGAGCCTCGGCGACTTCGAACGGTTCCACCCCGATCGCCTGGCCGGGCGGATCCTCGGCATGGGTGACCTGCTCTCGCTGGCGGAGAAGGCCGAGGCGACCTACGAGGGCAAGCAGGCCGCCGAGGCGGTCGAGGCCGCGGGCCGCGTGCTCACCGGCGACTTCACCCTCGACGACTTCGCCGAGCAGATGCGGCAGGTCCGCAAGCTGGGAGGGCTGGGCGACGTGCTGGCGCACCTGCCGTCCGAGCAGGCCGGCCAGGTCGCCGAGGCCGGGGTGGACGAGCGCCGGATCGCCCGGATGGAGGCCATCATCTGCTCGATGACGCCCGCCGAGCGGGCGCAACCGGCCATCATCGAGGGTTCCCGGCGGCGCCGCATCGCCGCGGGCAGCGGCACGACGACCGCCGAGGTGGCCGAACTGATCCGCAACTTCAACGCCGCCCGCAAGATGATGCGGACGGCCCAGCGGGCGGGGGCGCGCCGCAAGTCCAGGGGCACCAAGGGCACCAGGGGCCGCAAGGGCAAGGGCGGGGCCAGGGGCGGCGGCTCACGCGTCACGCCTGCGGGAGGGGCCAGAACCGGGGCGGCGTCGGATCTGCTGCGCCAACTCGAAGGGTTCGAGTCGCCGCCGGACCCGGGAGGCTCGGGCACGTCGCCGCGCCGCCCGGACCCCGGCCCGCTCGCCTTTCCCGGCCGCTGACGGTCGGCGGGCCGGCCGCGGCGACCGGTGTCGGGCCCCGGAGATGGAACGGGGCCGATTTCACGGCACACTGTTTGGCGACGCCGGAGCCAGCGGGCCCGGCGACGGATCTCCCACCGAGAGGGGAACGAATCGTGGCAGTGCGGCTTCGCCTGATGCGCAGGGGCAAGAAGAAGCAGCCCACCTACAGGGTGGTGGCCGCCGACTCGCGCTCAGCGCGTGACGGGCGGTTCATCGAATCGATCGGCTACTACGACCCCCGCCAGGAGCCGTCGGTCGTCAGCATCGACAACGAGAAGGCGCTGAAGTGGCTCCGCAACGGCGCGCAGCCCAGCGAGCGCGTCGAGAAGCTCCTCAAGATCTCCGGCGCCTGGACCGAGTTCCGGGGCGGGTCGTCCCGGCTCGAGGACCTCGACGCCGCCCCCGAAGGCGCGTCCTCGTGAGCGACGAATACAACGACGCGACCGACGCCCCCCGGGCGCGGGCGGTCCTGGAACACATCGTCCGCTCGGTCGTGGAGATGCCCGACGCGGCCCGCGTGGAGGCGGTCCCCGACGGCAGAGACATCCGGCTCGACGTGCACGTGGACCGCGACGACATCGGCCGGGTCATCGGCCGCCGCGGCCGCGTGGCGGGCGCCATCCGCACCGTCGTGCGCGCCGCCGCGGTGAACGACGGCTGTTCGGTGGTCGTCGACTTCGTCGAGCCCTAGTCCCGACATGACGCCCCCGGCAGGCCCGGCGGCGGATCTTCTGGAGGTCGGGCGGATAGACCGGCCGCACGGCGTCAAGGGCGAGGTCGTGGTGTCGCTCGTGACCAACCGCACCGAACGGCTGGAGCCGGGCGCCGAGTTGCAGACCGTTGAGGCGACCCTGAAGGTGCGCCGTGCGCGCCCGTTCGGGAAGCGCTGGGTCGTCGCCTTCGAGGGCGTCGCCGACCGCGACGCCGCCGAGGGGCTCCGAGCGGCGGTGCTGCGCGCCGCGCCGCTGGAGGACCCGGACGAACTCTGGGTCCACGAGCTGATCGGCAGCGATCTGGTGTGCACGGCGGGCACGGCTCGCGGCAAGGTCGTCGCCGTGCAGGCCAACCCGGCCAGCGACCTGCTCGTCACCGACTCCGGGGCGCTGGTGCCGCTGAGGTTCGTGGTCTCGGCGGGACCCACCGACGGCGGGCCCGCTCGCGTCGTCGTCGACGCGCCGGCGGGCCTGTTCGACCTGCCCTAGCCGCGCCGCGTGATCCCGAGAAGCAGGTCGCGTCATTCCGGCGAGGGCCGGGACCCGTCCGGCGGCGTGCGGCCGGAGGCGCCGCAGGGGAGGAGCCGGTGAGGGTCGACGTGATCTCCATCTTCCCCGACATGATCGAGCAGTTCGCCGCCCACAGCCTGCTCGGCAAGGCCCGCGGGGACGGCGTCTTCGAGTTGCGGGTGCTGGACCTGCGGTCGGTGGCCATCGATCCCCATCGATCCGTCGACGATGCGCCCTTCGGTGGCGGTCCCGGCATGGTGCTCGCACCCGAACCCATCTTCGAGACCGTCGAGCGCGCCGGGGTGCGGCGACCGCTGATCCTGCTCTCGCCTTCGGGGCGGCGGCTGGACCAGCAGACCGTCGCCGAACTCGCCGCCGGGGAGGGATTCTCGCTGCTGTGCGGGCGTTACGAGGGAGTGGACGAGCGTGTCCGCAGCGACCTTGCCGACGACGAGATCTCCGTCGGCGACTACGTGCTGGCCGGGGGCGAGGTGGCGGCGATGGTGGTCCTCGAAGCGGTCGTGCGGTTGCTGCCGGGCGTGATGGGGAACGCCGCCTCGGGCGCCGACGACTCGTTCAGCGGCGGTCTCCTGGGTTACCCGCAGTACACGCGGCCGGCGGACTTCAGGGGCATGGGCGTCCCCGACGTCCTCCGCTCGGGGGACCACGGCCGGATCGACCGCTGGCGCCGGGCGCAGGCGCTGGCGCGGACCCGGGAGTCGCGTCCCGACCTGATCGAGGCGCGCGGCGGCCTCAGCGACGCCGACATCGAACTCCTCGAGGAATTCGACCTGCTGCCCGACGGCTGAGCGCGCCGGCCGGCCCCACCCGGACCCGGCTTCCCGGTGGCGCCCGGGCGGCGGCGCCGTATCCTGCACTCTCGCGTTTCCCCCATCCCACGTGACGCAATCGTGATTGGAGACCGGACATGCAGCCCACCGACCTGGTCGATGTGCAGAGCCTGCGAAGTGACATCCCGGAATTCCGGCCCGGCGACACCGTCAAGGTGCACGTCCGCGTCGTCGAGGGCAACCGCGAGCGCATCCAGGTCTTCCAGGGTGTGGTCATCGCACGGCGAGGCTCGGGGGTGAGGGAGACCTTCACCGTTCGCAAGGTGAGCTTCGGTGTCGGGGTGGAGCGCACCTTCCCGGTCCACACGCCGAGCATCAAGCAGGTGGAGGTCGTCACCCAGGGCCGGGTGCGGCGCGCCAAGCTCTACTACCTGCGCGACCGCGTCGGCAAGGCCGCCAAGGTTCCCGAGCGGCGCACCGTCTGAACCGGCGCGGCGCGGCGGCCATGACCGTCGGCCGGCAGCGACTCGGTCGCTGGGGGGAGGACAAGGCGGCGGCGTGGTACCGCGAGCGCGGTTGGAACGTGCTGGACCGCAACTGGCGCGGTTCGGGCGGTGAGATCGACCTGGTGCTCCGGCGCGACGACGTCATCGTGTTCTGCGAGGTGAAGACGCGTTCGGGTACCCGCTACGGGACCGCGGCCGAAGCGGTCGACCACCGCAAGCAGCAGCGGATCCGGCGATTGGCCGTCCAGTGGCTGCGCGGCGCCGACGAGGGGGCGGGGGAGTTGCGCTTCGATGTGGCCTGCGTGCAGAACGGCCGGGTGGAGGTCCTGGAAGGGGCGTTCTGAGGTGGCCCGCCGGTACAGTGAACCTCCGGTACGGGCTGTGGCGCAGCTTGGTTAGCGCGTTGGTCTGGGGGACCAAAGGTCCCGGGTTCAAATCCCGGCAGCCCGACTCTGTGGTACCCGGGCGGGGGTGCCGGTGGCGCTCCGGCGGCCGCAGCAAATGGCAACCCTGCGCCGGCCCCCGGCACCCCCACCCTCCGCCGTCGTGGTCCGCCGGCACTTGCCGTTCCGGCGAATGCCGGAATCCGGGTTCGCCACCCCCGCCCCCGGTCGTCGGCGGCGTTCGCGGCGGGGCCGGGGTTGGGGAAGTCTTGCTAGAGTGCTCCGCGACCGCACTGATTCGACGTAGCCACGGAGGTCGGAAATGCCCACGCCGCAACCAGCGATTTTTGCCGAGATGGGACAGCACCAGTGGTACGTCCACCTGAGCCGGGTGGACGGCGCCGACCTGGATCACATCAAGAGCGTGATCGCCGACACCCGCGCCGCTGCCGACGCCGCCGGCGTCAACCTCGTGGTGGGCCTCGGACCCGGACTGCTGGCCGAACTCACCGACGAGGTCCCCGACGACTTCCAGGACTTCGTGACCATCGAGTCCACCGACGGCAGCGGGCGCGAGGCCAAGGGCACCCAGGAGGAGTTGCTGTTCTGGCTGAACAGCCCCGACAAGGACAAGGTCTGGGAGACGCAGTACGACGCCCGCACCGCCCTGGCCGGCCACATGGTCGTGCCGCGCGACACGAACACCTTCATCCTGGGCGATTCGCTGGACATGACCGGGTTCATCGACGGCACCGGCAACCCCGAGCCCACCGACGAGCCCGAGGTGGCCCTGGTGCCCGACGGGTCGCCGGGCGCCGGCGGCAGCTTCATCCTCGCCCAGCGCTGGGTCCACGACCTCGATGGCTGGAACCAGATGAGCGTCGAGGAGCAGGAGAAGGTCTTTGGGCGCACCAAGGCCGAGAGCGACCGGCTCGACCCGCAGGAGGACTTCTCGCACCTCAGCCACGTCGAGTTGCGCGAGGGAGCCACCGCGGACGCCTCCAAGCCGAAGCGCAACGAGATCGCCCGCCGCTCCACCCCCTACGCCTTCCACGGCGCCGTCTCCGTCGTGGGCCTGTACTTCATGGCCTTCTGCCGCGAGCAGGCGCCCTTCCGTGAGCGCCTGCGGGCCATGTACGGCCTTGACGGCGCCGGCGTGCGCGACCGGTTGACGGACTTCTCGAACCCCGCGTCGGGCTCGTTCTACTTCGCACCCTCGGTCGAGGCACTCGACTCCATGCTCGCCTAGCGCCACCAGACCGGCGCTGAGCCGCTTTCGTGCCCCGGATCGCTCCGGGGCACGATCCTTTTCGGCCCCGACCGGGCACGATCGCGGCGCCGCGCCGGGTGCCGCGGTCGTCAGCGCCCCGGGCGGGGCCGGGTAGCGTGGCGGCGTGTGCGGGCGATTCGTTTCGGCGACCTCCCCTGAGGATCTGGCCGCCTACTTCGGGGCCCAACTCGACGACGTCGCCTCCCTCGACCCCAGCTACAACGTCGCGCCCACCAACGACGTGTACTCGGTGCTCGTGTCCGACGGCGTCCGCAGACTCTCCACCCTCCGGTGGGGCCTGATCCCGCCGTGGGCGAAGGACCCTCGCATCGGCAACCGCATGATCAATGCCCGCTCCGAGACCGTGGCCGACTCGAAGGCCTACCGGCGGCCCTTCCGGGCGCGCCGCTGCATCGTGGCCGCCGACGGCTTCTACGAGTGGGTGCCGGTTCCCGGCGAGCGGCACAAGCAACCCGTGTACATCCACCGCACCGACGGCCAGCCGCTGGCGTTCGCGGGACTCTGGGAGCGCTGGCAGCCGCCCGACGGTGACCTCCTGCGGTCGACGACGATCATCACGGGCCCCGCCAACGACCGGATCGCCGAGGTGCACGACCGGATGCCGATGGTGTTGCCGCCGAGCGCCTGGGAGCCGTGGCTCGACCCCGGCCTCGACGATCCGGTTGCCGCCGGGGAACTGCTGAGGCCCGCACCGCCGCAGTTGTTCACGTTCCACCCGGTCAGCCGGGACGTCAACAACCCGCGCCGCAAGAGCCCCCACCTCATCGAACCGATCACCCCTTGAGGCAATCGATGGTGCTCGCGCGACCTCCCGCGGCCCGCAGTCCCGCCTCGGCGCTCCCGGCCCGGGCCGGCTGGCGGTCGCGGCTGGAACGGGCGACCCTCCGCTGGCAGGCTCGGCTCGAGACCGCGGCCGTCGACAACGTGCTGCCCTGGCTCATGGCCCTCGTCCTGGGCGGTGCACTGGCGGGTCTCGCGCTGGCCCGTGCCTACTCGTTGCAGGCGGGAACGGACCTTGCCCTGTTCAATCAGAGCATCTGGCAGGTGAGCCGCGGCTTCCGGCCCGACTCGACCCTCGTCGGCGGCGACTACCTGGCCCGGAACGGCTCGTTCATCATCTATCCCATCGCGGGCCTGGTGCGCTGGTTCCCGATCACCCCCGCCGTGCTGGCCCTCCAGTCCTCGGCGCTCGCGCTCGGGCTCGTCCCCCTGTGGCGCATCGCTCGCCGCCGGGCGAACCTGAAGGTGGCGCCGGCGTCCGCGGTCGCATTCGCCTACGCCTGCTACGCCGCCCTGCACAACGCCAACCTCGACGGCTTCCATCCGGAGACGCTGGCCCTGCCGGCGCTGCTGGGCGCCGTCTACTACGGGCTCGCGGCGCGCTGGGTGCCCTTCGGCATGCTCGTGGCGGTGGTGCTGGCGTGCCGCTCGGAACTCGGCTGGGTCGTGGCGGTGCTGGGGTTGGTGCTGGCGGTCGAGCTCCGCCGCCGGCCGGCCGCCGGAACCGAACCCGAGCGGGCGCCCTCGCCGTGGTGGACGCCGGTGGGAGTCGGCCGCGAGCTGCTCACGATCTCGGGGCGGCACTCGCGCACCGCGCTCATCTGGGCGTTCGTGGGGCTCATCTGGGCGCTGCTGGCAATCGAGACGATCCAGCCGATCCTGGCCGGGGGCGAGTTCCCGCACCTGGCCCGCTACGCCGAGTACGGCGACTCCAGCACCGCGGACGTCATGTGGGGGATCCTGCGGCAACCGCACGTGTTCCTCGGCAACCTGGTGACGCAGGAGAACTTCCTCGTTGGCGTCACGTTGCTTGCGCCGGTGCTGTTCCTGCCGCTCGTGGAGTTGCGCTACCTGATGCCCGCCGTGCCCTTCTTCGTGCTGCAGCTTGCGTCGGACACTCCCGAGGCTCTGCTGGCCGAGTCGGTGCCGGTGGCGGCGTTCGTGCTGGTGGCGACCGTGTTCGCATTGCGGCGGGCGGGCGCCGTGCTGGTGCGGCGGGTCCGGGTCAACCGCCGGCTCGTGGTGACGCTGGTGCTGGCGACGGCCATCTTCTTCGTGCGCGACGCCGGCAGCTCGCCGTTCCACGCTCCCTGGGGCTGGACGCGAGACGCTGCCGACGCCGACCGCCTGGCGGCCGTCGAACAGATCCCCGACGACGCCGCGGTCCGGGCCTCGGGTCCGCTGTTGCCGCTCCTGGCCGAGCGGAACGTCCTGTTCGAACTGGAGGCGGGCGGGACGTCGGCACGTGTCGACGCGCAACGCGCTGTCGCCGGCGTGGGATGGATCGCCCTCGATCTCGCCTCGGCGCCGCACTGGGGGTCGGAGTCCCTGGAAGTCGAACGGTTCGACACCACGCTGCGCCAGCAGGGCTGGGAGCGTGTCTTCGCCGCCGAGCAGGTGAGGGTGTATCGCTACAGCGGCCAGGACGCGGTGGCGCCGCCGCCGGCGCCGGGCAACACCTAGCCGTCCCAGCCCAGGGCGTCTCGCAGCCGGGCCGCGTTCGCGGCCAGTTCGGCCTGCTCGACGCTCGCCGCCGCATTGGCGAAGTCCAGGTCGCTCATCGAGTCGGCGCCGAAGACGTGCAGGTGGACGTGCGGGACCTCGAAGCCGGCCATCACCGTCGCCACCCGCTGCGTGCCGAAGGTGTCCATGATCGCCCGGCCCACCCGGTGCGCCACCTCGGTCAGGTGCATGTTCGTCTCGACGTCGAGGTCGAGCCAGTGGTCCACCTCGGCGACCGGGACGACCAGGGAGTGGCCGGGGGTGAGCGGGTTGATGGTCAGGAAGACGGCGCAGCGGTCGTCCCGCCAGACGAAGTGCCCCGGTAGCTCGCCCCTCAGAATGAGCGTGAACAGCGTCGCCATGGTGCCCTCCCTGCTTTCCCGGAGCCGTGCGGCCGGCACTGCACGGTACTCTCCTGCCGTGCGCGTCGAGAACCTTCGCGGTCAACTGTGGACGGTTCCCAACCTGGTCACGTTCGGGCGGTTGGCGTGCATCCCGATCTTCTGCTGGCTCCTGTTCGGCGTCGACAGCCGGATGGCGGCAGGCATCCTCCTCGGCGCGCTCGGCGCCAGCGACTTCCTCGACGGGTTCCTGGCCCGGCGGCTCGACCAGGCCACCGAACTCGGCGCCATCCTCGATCCCGTTGCCGACCGGCTCATGTTCTTCGCCGCCGTGATCGCCATGGCCGTCAACGGCGACGTGGCGCTGTGGTTCGCGATCGTGGCCCTCGTGCGCGAGTTCGGGCTCTCCGTGGGGACGCTGGTCCTCGCCGGCCGCGGCGTGGGTTGGCTGGGGGTCAACCCGTGGGGCAAGGCCGGCAGCTTCGGCCTGATGTTCGCCTTCCCGATGTTCCTGCTGGGCTCGGCCGACATCCCCGGCGCCGGGGGCTGGACGATCTCCGGGTGGGTCTGGGGGATTCCCTCCCTCGCCATCGCCTGGTACGGGGCGTACCGGTACGTGCCTGCCGGTCGCGCCGCGCTGGCGGAACTGCAGCAGCAGGACTCGCAGGCGCCACCGGCGGGCGAGTCCTGAGACCATCGGGCGACCTCGGTCGTTGATGGTGACCACACGGCGGTGGGGTAGCGTGAAACCGATGGTGGATCGGGAGCGGCGACGGACAGGGATGCTCGGAGTCCGGTGAGCGTCCCCGAGCTTCTGCGGTACTCCGAGGATCACGGCTGGGTCGCTCCGCCGGGCGAGGGGCCGGAGGGCCACGCGCGTGTCGGCCTCACCGACTACGGCCAGGATCTCCTCGGTGAGGTCGAATTCGTCGACCTCCCGGCACCCGGCAGCCATCTCCGAGCCGGGGACCTCATGGCCGAGATCGAAGCCCGGAAGGCCACCAGCGAGCTGTACTCGCCGCTGGGCGGGCGGGTCGTGGCCGTCAACGAGTCGTTGCTCGATTCACCCGGGGCCATCAACAGCGACCCCTACGGCGAGGGCTGGCTCTGCATCGTCGCCCCCGACGACGCCGGCGACATCGACCGGTTGATGGACCCCGGCGCCTACGCGAGGTTCGTCGATGGCTGATGAGAGGCTCGCCCCGATCGGCGAGGTCGTCGATTCCCTGCGCGGCGACTTCCCGGACGTGTCGGTCTCCAAGTTGCGCTTCCTCGAGAGCCAGGGGCTCATCACGCCGCAACGGACCGCCAAGGGATACCGGAAGTACTCCCGCACCGACGTGGCCAAGCTGCGCTGGATCCTGACGCAGCAGCGCGAGAACTTCCTGCCGCTGCGGGTCATCCGCGAGCGCATGGCGTCGGTGGAATGGGGCGCCCGCGTCGACGAGGAGGAGGAGAGCCGCCTGCCGGACGTGGACGTCAGCGACCGGGTCCGCCGGCTCGCGCCGTCTCCCGCGTCTCCCGACCCCGGGAGCGCGGGGATGACGCTGCCGCAACTCGCCAAGGCCAGCGGGCTCTCGCTGTCGCAGGCGCGGGAACTGACGCGCTACGGCCTGCTGGTTCCCCGCTCCACCGCCGACATCGACTTCTACGACGCGCACGCCTTGGAGGTGGCGCGCATCGCACGGCAGATGTTCGACCAGGGGCTGGAGCCGCGGCACCTGCGCGTCTTCAAGGCGTCGGTCGAGCGCGAGCTGGATCTGTCCACCCCGGCGGTGCAGCGCATGCTGCAACTCGGCGGCGGCGACGCCCAGCGCCGGGCGCGGGACCTGCTGGCCACGCAGGCGGCGCTCGCCTCCACGCTGCGCGAGGCCCTCGTGCGCCGCGCGCTGCAGAACCTCACCTGACCGTGGGGCCGACCGGGACCGGGACAGCCGCCGCCCGACTCACCGGCGGCAAGGTGTACGGCGCCGGTCTCATCGCCGAGCGCACCCGGGCGCTCGGATCGGCCATCACCGACGACTATGACTCGCGCCTCGCGGACGGGGCGGCCGTCGTCCTCGTCGGCGTTCTGCGCGGCTGCCTCCCGTTCCTCGCCGACCTCGCCCGATCGATCCGTCTCGACCTCGAGGTGGACTTCCTCGCCATCTCCCGGTTCGCTCCGAACTCGGGGCGCGTGCGCATCACCCGCGACCTCGACATCGACATCGGCGGGCGCCACGTGCTGATCGTCGAGGACATCGTCGACAGTGGACTCAGCGTGGGCTTCCTGACCGGCGAGCTACGCCGGCGCGGCCCCCTGTCCGTGGAGGTGTGCACGCTCGTCGACCGCCAGGCGCGGCGCATCCTGCCGCTCGAGGCGCGCTACGCGGGCTTCACGGTGGACGACTCGTTCCTGGTCGGCTACGGGCTCGACTACCAGGGTCGCTACGGCAATCTCCCGGACCTGCGGGCGGTCGACCGTCACGCCCTGGAGCGGGATCCGGACGCATTCGTGGGCGCCCTCTACGCGCCGGAGGCGGCCGGCAGCGGCTAGCGGCGGCGCCCGTGCCCTATGGGGTGCTCACGGCGTCTGCGGCTATTGTCTGAGCGTGATCGAGATGGATCTCGTCGGGGTGAGAATCGAACTGCCCACGAACACCCCCATCCTCCTGCTCCGCGAGCAGGCGCCGAACCCGCGCCTGCTTCCCATCTTCATCGGTGCGCCCGAGGCCACGGCCATCGCGCTCGCCCTCGAGGGTGTCGAGGTGCCGCGCCCCATGACGCACGATCTGATCAAGGTGATTCTCGACCACATCGGCGTGGCGCTCGAGCGCGTCGTCGTGACCGAACTGCGCGACAAGACGTTCTTCGCCGAGTTGGAACTCGGCGAGAACGGCACGACGCGGCGGGTGTCGTGCCGTCCCTCCGATGCGATCGCCGTGGCGGTGCGCTGCGGTGCCCCCATCTTCGCCGCCGAGGAGGTTCTGGAGGACGCCGGCTACTGGGAGCCCGAGGACGCCGAGGAGCCCGAGGACGGCCCGGCGGACGCCGAGACCGATCCCGACGAGGTCGTCGAGCAGTTCCGCGAGTTCATCGACACCGTCCGCCCGGAGGACTTCGAGTCCTAGCCCCGGCTGCCCGGGTGGGGGCTCGGGGTGCCGCTCTGCTCCTCCACGCACGGCGAAAGTCGTCGCAGCCCGGCCCCCCGACCCCCCACCCTCCTCTTGGTGGGCCTATTGCGCCTGGTCTCGGGGTTCGTCGGGGCTGTTGTGGGGGAGGGGAGGGAGAGATTTCCACAGGCTGGCGCGAATTGCAGTAGAGTAGTTACACCCCTGAACGCAAACTCTCGGAGGGGACGTTCATGAGCGACAACGTCGTGCGTAGCTACACGTCGAAGCAGACCCAGGAGATCGCGGGCATCACGTACCGCCAACTCGACTACTGGGCTCGGACCGGTCTCGTGCAGCCGTCGGTTGCCGCGGCGCTCGGGAGCGGCAGTCGCCGCGCCTACTCCTACGGAGATCTGGTCAAGCTGCGGATCATCAAGGACCTGCTCGACCGGGGTGTCGGTCTGCAGCAGATCAGGGACGTATTCCGCAACCACGAGAACATCCTCGACGAGGATCTCGCCGGTGGCAGGCTCGTGATCAGCGGGGACGAGGTCCTCTTCATGACCAGCACGGACGAGTTGGTGGCGCTGGTCCAGCGCCCCGGCCAGCAGGCGCTGGCGCTCATCATGCTGGAGGTCGAGGGCATCAAGGAGCAGCTCGACGGCGCCATCGTGAGCGAACTCGGCCGGTGGCGCGACGGGGAAGGCGAAACGGCTGTCCGGGAGGACTCGCCCGCCGCGGGGGAATCCCCCGCAGGCGAGGCGGACGCCGGATACGGCGGCTGAGGGCACCGTCGCCGCATCAACCTGGCTCCACGGCGTGAAGCAATCGGTTCCCGCCGCCGGCGAGGGCGGGGCCGGATTCGCCCATGCGTCCGAGCGGGCGTTCAGTGAGTTGCTCGACTTCTACGGCGTGGCGTGGGAGTACGAGCCCACCACGTTCGTCCTGGAACGAGATGCCACCGGGCGGGTTCTCGAGGCGTTCACCCCGGACTTCTACCTCCCCGGCTACGACGTGTACGTCGAGTTGACGACGCTGAAGCAGAAGCTCGTCACCCGCAAGAACCGCAAGGTCCGCAAGCTGAGAACGAGCTATCCGGACGTCCGCGTGAAGATGCTGTATCGGCAGGCCACGCTGGGGCTGCTGGCCAAGTACTCCCAGGAGCCGGTTCTGGTCTGAGCGGCGGCCCGCGGTGCGGGTTCGCAGCGCCGGCTCAGATGGAGGCGGCCATCTCCAGGAGGTCGTCAGCGTCGGGACTGCCCGGTCCGTTGTCGACGATCTCTCCCGACGGTGACAGGAGTACCCACCAGGGGTGAGAGGCGACTCCCAGCAGCGTCGCCGGGCCGAACGACTCGCTCCAAACCACCGGGAACGACTGGATTCCCGTCACGGCCGCAAAGCTCTGCGCCTCTGCCAGGGAGTCGGTCACCCCCAAGCCGATGACCAGGACCTCGTCGCCGTGGTTTCGAGCGAACTGCTCGATGCCGGGGGCCTCCCGGCGGCAGACCGGTCAATGGGGTGCCCAGACCCACACGAAGATGGGTCGGTCGGCGGGTGCGAACGAGGCCAGAACGATGCTGTCGCCGCTGAAGACGTCGATGACCGTGGAGGTGGGAAGGTCGTTCGGTCCGACCACCTGGGTGGTAGGTGGTGGCGGCGGCAGATCGGGCGGCGGTGGCGGAGGATCGGGCGGTGGGGGCGGATCGGGCGGCGGCGGCGGAGGATCGGGTGGTGGCGCTGGTTCGACCTCGGCTGCCTGCTCGCCGGCCCGCTGTGCCTCCTCCTCGGCCGCAGCCGCCGCGGCCTGGGCTTCGGCTTCGGCTGCGGCCTGTTCGGCCGCGCGCTCTCTGGCCTCGGCCTCCGCCTGCTCCGCAGCCGCCGCGGCCTGGGCTTCGGCTGCGGCTCGGGCTTCGGCTGCTGCTTGTTCGGCTTCGGCTGCTGCCTGTTCGGCTTCGGCTGCTGCCTGCGCTGCTTCGGCTGCGGCCTGTTCGGCCGCGCGCTCTCTGGCCTCGGCCTCCGCCTGCTCCGCAGCAGTCTGTTCGGCGTCGGCTGCGGCTTGGGCTTCGGCTGCTGCTTGTTCGGCTTCGGCTGCTGCCTGCGCTGCTTCGGCTGCGGCCTGTTCGGCCGCGCGCTCTCTGGCCTCGGCCTCCGCCTGCTCCGCAGCCGCCGCGGCCTGGGCTTCGGCTGCGGCTCGGGCTTCGGCTGCGGCCTGTTCGGCTTCGGCTGCGGCCTGCTCGGCCGCGAGTTCGTCAGCCGATGGTGAGGGCTCGGGTGCGGGCGCCGGAGGTGGCGGTGCGGGTTCGCGGGGCGGCTCGGGGGCGGTGGCAGCCGGTGGCGCCGGCGAAACGCTGCCGGGCCGCGCCGGTTCGGCGCCGGAGCAGGCTGCGGCGGCCAGGGCTGCGATGGCGATGACCGCGGCGGCGACGGGGAACAGGGCACGCGGCGGTCGGGTTCGCCGGTCCCGGGGCCGCGTCGAGTCGGTGCAACTCACAGTTGGCAAGACTCTACCGTCGAGGCCGCCGGTGTCGTTGGCGGCGGCCTCGTGTCAGAGTGAGGCCACCTGCTCGAGAACGGTGTCCTCATCGATCTCGCCGTAGCTGCCCACGAGGAGTTCCCCGGACGGCGTGAACAGGGCCCACGCAGGCTGGCTCGCAACGCCCAACTGGCTCCACGAGTCGAAGGTCTCGTCCCAGTACATCGGGAACGAGGAGATCCCGGTGCCCTCGACGAATTCCCGCGCGAAGTCCAGATCGTCCTGGGTTCCCAGGCCGGCGACCAGAACCTTGTCCCCGTGTTCTCGAGCGAACTGCTCGACGCCGGGCGCCTCCCGGCGGCAGACCGGTCAATGAGGTGCCCAGAACCACAGGAGTATCGGCCGGTCGGCGGGCGCCAGTGAGGACAGCACGATGCTGTCGCCACTGACGACGTCCACGACGTCGACCGCGGGGAGGTCATTGGGCCCCGACGCATCGGCGGGCGGCGGTTCGGCGGCAGCGGGCGGCGGGGACGGTTCCGCGGCAGCGGGCGGCGGGGGTGGCTCGGGCGCGGGCGGCGGCGAAACCTGGGCCGGTTCGGTGTCGCTGCAGGCGGCCGCCGCCAGAGCGGTGACGGACAGCAGCACGACGGCGAGGAGCTTCGCAGGCCCTCGCGCCGGTCGCGCCGAAGGCGTGGGTCGGGCTGGTCCGCTGCTGTTCACAGGTAGCAGACTCTACCGCTGGGCGGCGCGCGTGTGGCGGCGCCGCGTGCGGCTACGGCTCGATCCAGATGGCCTCGACGGCGGCGATTCTCGGCCCGCTCGACGACAGGAAGTCGAAGATCACGCTGATCTGCGCCCGCAGCGGGTCGGGCGTCTCCTCGGAATCGCCGGACTCGCCGTCATCGGTCGGGAGCGCCGGCGGCAACTCGTTGCCCCCGGTGTTCGTGTTGGCCGCGGTCGTCGTTGTCGGGGTCGGGGCGGACTCCAGTTTCGGAGGCAGTGTCGACCGGCCCACGGAGGCCTGGTAGATCGAGACGTAAGCCAGGTTGGCGAAGTCGGAGTGGGGTGCGCCGAGCGGTCCGGGGGCGTTGATCCTCACGACCGCGCTGTCGCCGCTGCCGTCGATCCAGAAGAGGTCTGCCGGTGAGGCCGTCGTGTCGGAATCGCGCGGCGAGGGAATGTCGTGGGTGCGGTTCCACCAGTCGTCCCCGGTTCCGGCGTCGGAGGTCTCCAGAACCTTGACATCGCCGGGATCGGCTCCCCAGCGGACCACCAGCCCGCCGGGCACGAACGATGCGGACTCGACGTTCGGCCCGCTCGTGAGTTCTCCGGCCAGGCTCGCCATGACGTCCAACTGGTCGCTCGTCAGCGTGAGGGGTTGCGCCACGAGCGTGTCGGTCGACACCCAGCCGGCCTGCCCTGCGGTTGTGATGACCTCGGCCCATGTCGAGCTGGAGACGGTTGACCGGCGATCGGTCAGGCGGGTGCCGTCGGCGAGGAGGCCGACTTCGCCGGCAGCGTCGTCGGCCTCGGCGCGGATGACCGATCGGGCGTTGCCGATGGTGTGCGCCGTCAACTCGCTCGTGTGAACGGCGATGGCGTCGCCATCTCGCCGGTGCACCTGGCACGGCTGGTCGAGAAGGTCTCCGAACGCGGCGCAGTCGCCGTCGAGGCGATACTCGGCGACACCGACGTTGGAGAACTGGAAGACCGTGGCGTTGAGTTGGGTGAGGAACTGCTGGGCCGTCACCCCGACCTCGGCGTCGAATGCGTCGCCGAGGTCGCCGGGGAGATCGATCGTCACCCACCGGCTGTCCGATGCCGCCGTGGCGGTCCGCGTGGAGTCTGCGCTCAGTCCCCGGAAGCCCGCGGTGGTGTCGGCTTCGTTCGGGCCGCCGAGGAGGATTCCCAGAGCGGTTGCGAGGTCGTTGGTGGCGACGGCCCGCTTGCGGGGGGCGGCGGTGGTGTCGCCGCAGGCGAAGTAGACGGTGACCGACGCCGTCAGGGTGCCGTCGTCACCTGCCGGCTCGACCGGGCATGCCGTCGTTTCGGCGACGGTCGTGGTCGCCTCGTCCAGTCCCGTGTCGCTCTTCTCGCCGGCCTGCGGGGGTGGGGGAGTCGCAGGGGCATCGGCCGGCGTCGGGTCGACCGCGGGTGGTGTGGGCGGCGCGACGGTCGTCAGTTGCCCGGAGTCCCGTTCCGACGACTCGATGCCCGCCGGGGGCGGTGGAGGTGTCCCGCCCTCCGGCGGCGGGTCGGTGGTGCCCGGGTCTCTCTCCGGCAGCGGCGCGACAGCAGCCGGATCGGGGGTGGCGGCAACCGGCGGGGTTGCTGCGATCTCACCTCCGGGATCCGGGGCGGTCTGCGTCAGGGTCACCGATACGACGGTGGCGATCGCCGCGCAGGCCGCCGCGACGAGGACGAACGCCGGTCGCAGGCGCACCTGCGGCAGGCGTCTCGTGCGGCTCGTGCGGCGCTGGATCTCGAACAGGGCGCCGGGGGTGACCTCGACCTCGCCGGTCCGCTGGGCGAAGGCGTCACGGAGGCGTTGTTCGATGTTCACGCCTCGTCCCCGGTCTCGTCGTCGTCGGAGCCACCGAGCGTGCGTTCGAGAGCCGCGAGGCCCCGGCTGGCGTGCGTCTTGACCGAGCCGCGCGAGATGCCGAGCACCTCGGCGATCTCGGCCTCGCTCAGATCGAGGTAGTAGCGCAGCGTGAGCACCTCGGACTGCCGGCGCGGCAGGGCTCGGACCGCATCGATCAGCGCATCACTCCGGAGGCGGTCCATGGCGCCGGACTCGGCACTCTCGATGGGTGGGGGCGCCTCGGGTGCCAGGCGGCGGCGCACCATGCGGCGGCGCATGCGCGAGCGGGCGCCGTTCATGACCATGCTGCGCAGGTAGGCGGCCTCCTTGCCGGGCTCCGGGAGGGTCTGCAGCGTGTGCATCTTCACGAAGGCGTCCTGCACGACTTCCTCGCAGCTGCCGACGTCATCGAGGAGAAGGGAGGCGAGGCGTACGAGATCCTTGTAGTGGTCGGCGAATAGCCGGACCAGCAGATCATCTTCTGTCTCTCTCCCTGGTGGGCTGCCTCGCCGCGGTGGGGGGCTCATGGCTGGAGGCTCGTCGCGTCAGCGCAGGCCGGATTGACCTGTACACGTACAGACGCACGAAGGGGCCTGCGCGTTGACATCGCGGGACGGAGAATCGGGTCGCTCATGGCAAGCGCCGACACGCTAACCAGCCCCGGACGCCACCGACTGCCACCCGCGGGAATCACCATCTCGCGGCGTTCCCCTGCCGACGTCAGACGGCATGAAAGCCGGTGGGCCGGGCGCGGGCGCGGGCGGGGTTGAGGGTTGCACACGTCGAATCCGGGTGGCCGCAGGATGTGCCGCGAGCCGCCCGGCGCCACGGGGCTCGCCGAAGTGGAGCTAACGGGACTCGAACCCGTGACCTCTGCCATGCCATGGCAGCGCTCTAGCCAACTGAGCTATAGCCCCGGCGAGTGAAGGTTACCAAGCGGGCATCGGTCTGCCTGCGGTGGCGATGGGCCGGATTCGGCGGTGGGCCATCTAGCATCGGGGCGTGCGGGACAGGTACGACGCCGTGGCCATCGAGCGCGCCTGGCAGGAGCGCTGGCGCAGCGAGGGCACCTACGAGATCGACAACGACGACCCGCGCCCCCCGTACTACGTGCTGTCCATGTACCCGTACCCCAGCGGTCCGGCGCACATGGGTCACGTGCGCAACTACACCTTCGGTGACCTGCTCGTTCGCTACCGCACGATGCGTGGCGACGGCGTGCTGTCGCCGATCGGCTTCGACAGCTTCGGCCTGCCGGCGGAGAACGCCGCCATCCGCACCGGCGAGCACCCCCGCACGTTCACCGAGGCCCGCATCGCCGAACTCTCGTCGTCGCTGGAGCGCATCGGCGCCGTGTACGACCTGCGGCGGGTGTTCCGCAGCCACGATCCGGAGTACATCCACTGGACGCAGTGGATCTTCCTGAAGTTCTACGAGGCCGGTCTGGCCTACCGCGATTCCGCGCCGGTGAACTGGTGCCCCGGCTGCCGGACGGTGCTGGCGAACGAGCAGGTGCTCCCCGACGGCACCTGCGAGCGCTCGGGCGACCTGGCGGAGCACCGTGAGCTGGCCCAGTGGTTCTACCGGATCACCGCGTACGCCCAGCGGCTGCTCGACGACACCGCCGGCATCGACTGGCCCGAGCGGGTCAAGAACATGCAGCGCAACTGGATCGGGCGCTCCGTGGGCACCGAATTGGCCCTGCCGGTCGCCGACGCCGGGGGCCGCCCGCGTGACGACGTGGCGCCCGTCGAGGTGTTCACCACCCGGCCCGACACCGGCTTCGGTATCACCTACGCCGTGCTGTCGCCCGAGCACCCGCGGGTGGAGGAGCTGACGGCTCCCGCTCAGCGGGCCGCCGTCGAGGAGTTCCGCCGGTCGGTGGCGACCCGCAGCGAGATCCAGCGGCTCTCCACCGAGGGCCGGCTGGACAAACGTGGCGTGGTGTGCGGGACGTCGCTCGTGAACCCGTTCACCGGCCGCCCCGTGCCGCTCTACCTGGCCGACTACGTGCTGATGACCTACGGGACCGGCGCCATCATGGGTGTGCCGGGCGAGGACCAGCGCGACTGGGAGTTCGCCGTGGCCCACGACCTGCCCATCGTGCGGACCGTGCAGCCGCCCGACGGCTGGGAAGGTGAGGCGTACAGCGGCGAGGGGCCGTCGATCAACAGCGACTGGCTCGACGGGCTGGGCGTCGCCGAGGCCATCGAACGGGCCGCGGACTGGGTGGAGTCCTCGGGTCTGGGGCGGCGCAAGGTGAACTACCGGTTGCGCGACTGGCTGGTGTCTCGCCAGCGCTTCTGGGGCTGCCCCATCCCGATGGTCAACTGCGAGTCGTGCGGCTACCGGCCCGTGCACGAGGCGGACCTGCCGATCCTGTTGCCCGACGACGTGGACTTCCTGCCGACGGGGCGGTCACCTCTCGGCGCCCACGAGGGCTTCCTGGCGGCGGACTGCCCGGCCTGCGGCGGCCCGGCCCGGCGCGAGACAGACACGATGGACACCTTCGTGGACTCGTCGTGGTACTTCCTGCGCTTCGCCGACCCCTCCAACACCGAAGCCCCGTTCTCGCCGGAGGCCGTGGCGCGCTGGCTGCCCGTGGACCAGTACATCGGCGGCATCGAGCACGCCATCCTGCACCTGATGTACGCCCGCTTCTTCACCAAGGCGCTGGCCGACATCGGTGTGGCGCCGGCCGGTCTCAGCGAGCCCTTCGCTCGGCTGTTCACCCAGGGCATGATCCGCCTCGGGGGCGCCAAGATGTCCAAGAGCAAGGGGAACCTCGTCGCACCCGAGGCGATCCTCGACCACCAGGGGGCCGATGCCCTGCGCCTGGCGCACCTGCAGGTGAAGCCGCCGCAGGACGACGTGGACTGGGAGGACTTCGGCATCGACGGCTGCGCCAAGTTCCTCGGGCGCGTCTGGCGGCTGGTGACCGGCGAGGTGCCCGGGGCCGTCGGCACCAGGTCGGGGCGGCGCAGCGGCGCCGACGACGAGATCGACCGCGGCGCCCACCGCCTCACCGACCGCGTCACCCGCGACTTCGAGCGCTGGTCGTACAACACGGCCGTGGCCGCCTGCATGGAGTACACCAACGACCTCTACCGCTACGTGCAGTCACCCGAGGGTCCGCACGGCGAGGTGCTCACCGGGGCGATCGACCGGCTGTTGCTGGTGATGGCGCCCATGGTTCCGCACGTCACCGCCGAGTTGTGGGAGCGGCGCTGCGGCCGTCACATCCACACTGAGCCCTGGCCCGTCGCCGATCCGGCGAAGCTCGCCGCCAAACGGGTGACCCTCGTCGTCCAGGTGAACGGCAAGGTGCGCGACCGCCTCGAGGTCGACGCCGCCATCGGCGAGTCCGAGGCGGTTGAGCAGGCCCTGGCCTCCGAGCGCGTGCGCCGCCACCTCGACGGCACCAACCCCCGCCGGGTCATCGCCCGCCCCCCGAAGCTGGTCAACCTGGTGGTCTGAGAGACGCTCCGGAGGGAACGACGACCCCGGTCGTCAGCGCTAGACGCCGTCGACGGCGATGAGGGTCCCTTCGATGGCACCGGCGACCATCTTCCTTATCTCGGCCAGTTCCTCGGATTCGAACATGGCCCGCAGGTTGTCGGCGTCCTCGAACTCGACGACGGTGAGGTGCCGCGGGGTCCAGTCCCCCCCTGAGCACGTCGACGCTGCCGCCGTCGACGAGGTAGCGGCCGCCGTGGGCGTCCGCGAGCGCCTTGCCTCGCTCGCGGTACTCGCCGTGGCGGGCTTCATCGAGAACATCGATGCTTGAGATCACGTACATTGCCATTGTCGGGTCTCCTCAACCGTCGGTGACACTTCGGTCCATTATTGCCGCGCATCAGGTTCCGGGCCGCTTCGCATGTCGATCCTCGATGACGGGGGCGTTGGAGAAGATTGACCCCGCTGGGGCGTCCGTCCTACGAGGTTGGAGCGGGTTCACTCAATGTCATGAGCATCCGGTGATGGCCTCTCGTACACCGCGGATTGCCCGTGTCGGCGAGGTGGTGGGGGATTGCGGAGCCTCTCGACGAGGGGATCCCAGTCGGCCGGGAAGAGGACGGATCGCTCGGACCGTTGTCCCGGCAGCCTCTTCGCCGGCATGAGCGTGATCCGGTCGACGTGGCCGCCGAAGCGGGCCAGCAGGATGTCGGCGACCTCGATCGGTGTTCCCACCGCTGCGAAGGTGTGCAGCATCTCATCGTCGATGAGGTCGATCATGTCCGCCAGGCGCCCCTGCCGGAACAGTGCCTGCAATTCGTCCTGCGCCCCTTCCCAGCCGTGCTGGGCCAGTACGCCCCGGTAGGCCCACGTGGAGCCGATGATGGCGATCTGCTCGCGGATGTCACGGGCCTGTATGTCGTACGACTCGGCGTCGTTCGCCGCCACGACCATCGCAAGCTGGCAGACCTCCACGCTCCCGGGCGCCCGGCCGGCGCCGTCCAGCGCGGCCCTCAGTGTCGGCAGCGTGATCTCCCGGAGGTAGTCGGCCGTGGTGAAGCTGTGGCAGAGCAGCCCATCGGCCACCCGGCCAGCAACCTTGGTCATCAGCGGACCGACCGCGGCCAGGTGGACCCTCGGGCGGCCGAAGGAGTGGATCGGCGGGACGAACATCTCCCGGGTGAACGTGTGCTGGTAGAAGTCGCCGCGGAAGTCGAGGCGCGCGCCGCCCTCCCAGGCGTCCCAGATGGCGTGCATCGCCGCCACGAACTCATCCATGCGTGCCGCCGGCTCGGACCACGGCATGCTGAAACGTTGCGTGATGTGGCCCTTGACCTGCGCCCCGAGTCCCAGCACGAACCGCCCGGCCGACAGCAGTTGAAGATCCCACGAGGCGTGGGCGACGGTCATGGGGTTGCGGGCGAATGCCACGGCTATGTGGGTGCCCAGCTCGATGCTCGAGGTCCCGTCGGCGGCCAGGCCCAGCGGCATGAACGGGTCGTGGCGGTCCTCGCTGGACCCGGCGCGGCCGTAGCCGGCGGCTTCGAGCCGTTGAGCCTGTCGCCGCACGGTGGCCGGATAGGGATTGAGGCGGGCGTCCAGCTTCAAGTCTTCTGCCTCCCCGAGACTGCCATGCCGCGGGTCCGGGCGGACCGAGGGTACCCGCCGCCTAGCCGGGAACTCGGCTTGTGGCGTCGCGGAGGTAAGCCAGCAGGCGCGCCTCGGCTTCGCGGTCGATCTCGAGTTCGGCCGGTGCGTCGCCGCTGACGCTCAGGACCGTGAAGCGGTCCACCAGGTCGCCGTAGCGGTCGGCGACGATACCGGCGACCTCGGCCGGCGTCCCCACCGCGGCGATGGTGCGCAGCATCTCGTCGTCGATCACGCCGGCCATTTCTTCCCAGCGGCCCTGCAGGGACAAGTCGCGCAGCTCGGTCTGTGCCTCACCCCAGCCGTGGTGCTCCAGGACGCCCCGGTAGGCCGGCGTCGAGCCGTAGAAGGCGATTCGCAACCGTGCCGCGAGCGACCGCCGGTCGAACTCCTCGGACGTCTCGGCGACGACGGTGATGGCCGGGAGGGAGAGTTCCACCGATCCGGCCGGCCGGCCGGCGTCAGCCTCGCCGGCTCGCAGAGCCGGCAGCGTCACGTCGTTCAGGTACTCGGCGGTCGTGAAGCTATGACAATGCAGGCCGTCGGCCACGCGGCCCGCGGCCTTGGTCATCAGCGGGCCCACCGCGGCCAGGTAGACCTCCGGGCGGCCGTGCTCGTGCGGCGCCGGGCAGAACAGCGGCGCCGTGTAGGTGTGCTGGTAGAAGTCGCCGCGGAAGTCCAGCCGATCACCGGTCTCCCAGGTGTCCCAGATGGCGTGCAGCGCCTCGATGTACTCCTGCATGCGCGCCGCGGGGCGTGACCACGGCATGCTGAACCGCCGGACGATGTGGGCCTTGATCTGCGAGCCGAGCCCCAGGATGAACCGGCCGCCGGCCAGCGACTGCAGATCCCACGCCGCGTGGGCGGTGGTCATGGGGCTGCGGGCGAACGCCACCGCGATGTTCGTGCCCAGCGCGATGCGCTGCGTGCAGGCGGCGGCCTCCACCAGCGGGAGGAACGGATCGTGGTTCATCTCGCCCGACCAGGCTCCGTCGAAGCCGGCGGCCTCGATCTCTCGCGCCCGCTGGGACGCGCCGGTGGGGTTCGCCGGCAGGAGTGCGTCGAGTTGCATGGGGTTCTCCTGTCTCCGGTGGGCGCTGCCGGGTGCCCTCAGGTCATGCGGGCCGCGTGCTGGGTGGCCCGGGCCAGCAGGCCGTCGATGCGGCCCGCGAAACTCTCGATCCCCTCCAGGGGCGCCTTGTCCCCCATGGCGCGGGCGAGGTAGCGCGCCTCGACGCCGACGAGGATGCACGCCAGGCGCCAGGCGCCCCACGCCAGGTAGAACTCGATCTGATCGAGCGAGCGGCCCGAGGCCGCGGCGTAGGCGTCCAGCACCTCGGTCCGCGTGTAGAAGCCCTCGACGGCGGTCGGGGCGTTGTCCAGGGCCTGCGATTCGTCGCCGGGCTCGCTCCAGTAGGTGAGCAGTATCGCCACGTCGGCCAGCACGTCGCCCAGCGTGCAGAGTTCCCAGTCCAGGACCGCCCGCACATGCCCGTCGCCGCCGACGATGCAATTGTCCAGCCGGTAGTCGCCGTGGACGATGCCGGTGGTGCCCTGCTCGGGAACACGTGCCGCCAGGTGGTCGTGGACGGCGTGGATCTCGGGCCGCTCGACGGTGCCGGTGTCGGTGACCTGGCGCAGCCAGCGGCGGAGCTGCCGGGCCACGTATCCCTCCCGCCTGCCGTGGTCGGCCAACCCCACGGCGTCGGGGTCGAAGCTGTGCAGGCGGGCCAGCACCTCGACGAGTGAGCGACTCAGTGCCCGCCGCGTCGGCACAGGGAGCGCACGGGACTCGTCCGCATCCCGCAGGATGGCCCCGTCCACGTACTCCATCACGTAGAACGGCGCACCGTTCACGGCGGGGTCGGCGCACATCCCGAGTGGTCGCGGCACCGGGAACCCTTCGGGGGCCAGCGCGGCGATGACCCGGTGCTCGCGTCCCATGTCGTGGGCCGTGGCCAGCACGTTGTGCAGGGGAGGCCTGCGCAGCACCCATTGCCGCTCGTCGACGTCGCTGACGACGAAGGTCATGTTGGAGTGTCCGGCCTCGATCAGGCAGAACGCCAGCGGGGGACGCGCCGCGGGCACGTGCACGGCGAACCAGGCCGTCACGGCCTCGGAGTCGACGCCCGGGGGCGCCCCAGCGGTGGGAACGGAGTGGCTCATGGGTTCCCGGCCACGCTACTGCGGAGCCTCACCCGGATCCGTGCGGTGATTCTCGCCGGGCGTCCGTACGGCGAGAGTAAGTGATGTATTGAGCTATATCAAGCTATGTAATGCAGTATTAGAGTCTTAGGCTGGTGTGCCATGGATCCAGAGTCGGGAGGGGGGTGGGGCGCAACAGTCCAAAGGTTCCCGCGGGTCTCGTGGCGCTCAGCGGGACTGGCGGTCGCCGTGCCGTTGGTGATCGCCGGCGGGTACCTCGCCCTCCGCGCAGAGCAACCCGCCGCGGCGATCGTGCTGCCGAGAGCGGCCGAAGCGCCCGTGCTTGCCACCACGACCAGTGCGGTTCCTGCCGGCGACCCCGGCGCACCGACGATCGTCGTCCATGCCGCGGGCGCCGTGGCGCGGCCGGGCATCTACCGGTTCTCCGATCCGGCGCGGGTCGTCGATCTGCTCGACGCCGCCGGTGGCGCGGCGGCCGGTGCAGACCTCAGCGGGATCAACCTCGCGGCGCCGCTACCGGACGGCGCGCGGGTCTACTTCCCCTCGCTGGGGGAGGAGCCGCGGGCTGAAATGGACGTCGTCGAGGCACCTCCCGGTTCGTCGGGTCCGGCGCGCCCGGGCGGTGGCGCCGACGCACACAGCGAGCCCATCGACATCAACGCGGCCTCCGCCGCTGAGTTCGAGCGGCTGCCGGGCATCGGCCCGGTCACCGCCGCGGCGATCGTCGAGCATCGTGATCGGATGGGACCCTTCCGGTCCGTCGAGTCGCTGCAGGACGTGAGCGGCATCGGGCCCGTGAAACTCGGCGGCATCCGGGACCTGGTGACAGTCGGCCCGTGACGGGGACCGGGCCCGAGGCCATCGCCGGCGACGATCGGGTCCCGGCGCCGGCCCTCCCCGCCGGCGGCACCGCGGGGGACGGAGGGATGCCCGCGACACGCGGCGGGCGGGACCGCGCCATGTCGGACCGCTGGACGTATGCCCTTGCGGCCGCAGTGGCGCTCGGGTGCCTGACGGCCTGGCCGGGCCCGCGGCTGGTGGCGCTCGGCCTCGTCGTGGCGGCCTTGGCCTTGCGCCGCCCGTTGTTGCTGTGCTGTGCCGCCGGGTTTCTGGCCTCGTTCGCCGCGGCGGCAGAGACCGCCGCCGCGTCCAGCGAGATCGAACCCGGCCCGATGGATGGGCGCATCGTCGTGGTGAGCGATCCGGTCCGCGACGGCGGGGCGACGCGCTTCGTGGGCGACACCGCCCGCGGGCGCCTGGAGGCCTGGGCCTGGGGACGCGCCGGAGCCCGACTCTCCCGTCTCGATGCCGGCGAGGTCGTCGAGGTGCAGGGTCGCATCGCAACCCTGCCCGGCCATGCGGACTGGCTGCGGCAGCGAGGGATCCGGGGTCGCCTGACCGTGACCGAGGTGGGCGATGTCCACCCCGGTGCGGCGCACTACCGCGCGGCCAACAGGCTGCGGTCGGTTCTCGTGCAGGGTGCGACCTCGTTGCCCGACGACCGGCGGGCGCTGTTCAGCGGACTCGTCTTCGGCGACGACCGGGATCGCTCGCCGATCACAGCGGACGACTTCCGGGGGGCCGGGCTGACGCACCTCCTGGCCGTGTCCGGGCAGAACGTGGCGTTCGTCCTGCTGATCTGCCAACCGCTCGTGTTGCGGCTGGGACTCTGGGGCCGCTGGTTGGCGATACTCGGCGTTCTCGGACTGTTCGCCACCGTGACGCGCTTCGAACCGTCCGTGCTGCGGGCGACGGTCATGGCGGCCGTCGCGGTGACCGTCTGGCTGGCCGGGCGCCAGGCCTCGGGGCGCCGGGTGCTGGCGCTGGCGGTCGCGGCGTTGCTGCTGTGGCAGCCGCTGCTGGTTCACTCGCTGGCGTTCCGCCTGTCGGTGGCGGCCTCGGCGGGGATCCTGTTCTGGGCGCCGCGCCTCGCCGAGCGGATCGGCGGTCCGCGCCCGCTGGCACGAGCCCTGGCGGTCACCGCTTCGGCCCAGCTTGCGGTGGCGCCGTTGATCGTGCCGATCTTCGGAGGCGTCCCGGTCGCGGCGCTGCCCGCCAATCTGCTGGCGGCGCCCGCGGCCGCGGGGGTGATGATGTGGGGTCTCACCGCCGGCTTCGTGGCCGGACTGGTTCCCGGCGCCGCGGCCGCCGTCCTTCATGTGCCCACACGAGCGCTGCTGGCGTGGATCGAAGGGATCGCCGCTGCGTTCACCGGGCTCCGTCTCGGATATCTCGGTCTGGCGCACGTCGTGGCGCTGGGCGCCGCTCTGGTCGTCGTGGTCGCCGCCCGGCGCCGGCCACGGACGGTCCTGGTTGTGTGGGCCGTTGCCGCAGGAGTGCTCGTCGCCCCCATGCTCGCCGAGCGAGCGGCGCCCGAGCCCGGCCCGCAGGCGCTCGCCGTCGGCCGGGCGTCAACCCTCTGGTGGGCCGCCGACGGCACCGTCCTGGCGCTGGGCGCCGCCGAGGATGCCGAGCGGCTGATCGGTGACATCAGGATCGCGGGGCCCGAGCGCATCGACCTGGTCGTGGCCTCGGCGGGCGGAACGCGCGCGGCATCCGATGTGGCAGTGCTGCGCCAGCGCTACGGCGATGCCGTCGTGTGGGCGCCGAGCGGGAACCGGATCGCCGGTGCGGCCGTCGTCACCGAGGGACTGACCGCGGTCGTGGGCTCGCTGCAGGTGACGGTCACCGGCGGCGGCACGGCACCGGGGATCCTGGTGACAGCGGCCGGCGGGTAGCGTCTCGGGCGTGCTGGTGGAGTTGGGCGAGCGACGCTACGACCTGGCAGATCGTCCACTGGTGATGGGGATCCTGAACCGCACGCCCGACTCGTTCTACGACGCCGGGCAGTACTGGGGATTCGATGACTTCCTCCGCAAGGCCGCCCAACTCTCCGACGAGGGGGCCGACATTCTCGACGTCGGGGGGGTGAAGGCGGGTCCGGGCTGCGAGGTGACGGCCGCCGAGGAGATCGACAGGGTCGTGCCGGCCGTCGAGGCGCTCGCCGCCCGCTTCGACGTGCCGCTCTCGGTGGACACGTGGCGCGCCCCGGTCGCCGAGGCGGCGTATGCCGCCGGTGCGGTCCTCGGCAACGACATCAGCGGCTTCGCCGACCCGGACTACCTGATCGTCGCCGCCGAGGCCGGCGCCAGCGTGGTGGCCTGCCACGTCCGGCTGGCCCCCCGCTTCGCCGACCCCGAACCGATCTATGACGACCTCCTCGCCGACGTCCGGAGCTATCTGGCCGAGCGCGCCGGCTGGGCGACACATGCCGGACTGAGCCGCTCCCGGGTTCTTCTGGACGCCGGGTTGGACCTCGGCAAGACCCCGGCCATGTCGGCTGAACTGCTGCGGCGCAGCGATGATCTCGCCGCCCTCGGCTATCCGGTGCTCCTGTCGGCATCCAACAAGGGCTTCCTCGGATGGTTGGGGGGCACGGACATCACGGACCGCCGCGTGGGGACCATCGCGGCCCACGCCGTGGGCCTGCTGGGTGGCTGCGGTGTGATCAGGGCTCATGACGTCAAGGGCACGAGGCGGGTCGTCGAGGTCGTCTCCTCGCTGGCGCGATCCCGACGGGGCGCCGCAGCGAGAGCCGGCGGCCACGCGGCACCCGACGGCCTGCGCCGGGTTGGGACGCCGGTGGGCTCGGGGCCATGACTCCGGCCGGCGCGGTGGACTCCGGTGTGCCCGCCACGAAGGGGGCCGGTCCCGAACTCGTGTCCGGCAGCGAGCCGGCGGTCCTCTCCCGGCTCGTCACCGACGCCACCGCCCGGCTCACCGGAGGTGCCGACGCCACCCTGGTCGTGACCGAGCTCGGTGAGAGCGACTACCTGCACGATGACGGTTCGATATCGGTGGCGCCGGTCGTGGAGGCTGCACAGACACCGCCCATGCTCGGCGGCCACCGCGTCATCGTGGCCCGCCAACTCGGCGTCGTCCCCGATCCGGAGGCGCTCGCCCCGCTGATCGAATACCTGTCCGAGCCCCTGGCGACGACGCGGCTGCTGCTCGTGTGGGAGAGGGGGTCGACGCAGTCTCAACTTCGCAAGGTGCCCGCAGTGCTGACCCGCGCCGTGGAATCGTCGGGGGGGACGTGCCGCCGTGCCGAGATCCCCCGGGCGCGTGCCGGAAGAACCTGGCTGGAGCAGCAACTCGACGGGGCGCCGGTGAACCTGGACCGGGCCGCCACCGCCCTGCTCACCGAGCATCTCGGGGAGGATCGGGCCAGGGTCTGGGCGATCCTCGACGTGCTCGCCGGCGCCTACGGCTCCGGAGCGACTCTCGGGGTCGATGACGTCGTGGCGTTCCTGGGCGAGCGGGGAACGGTTCCGCCGTGGGAACTCACCGATGCCATCGGCAAGGGCGACATCGCCGGCGCGCTGGGTTGCCTGCAGCGGTTGTGCGGTCCCGAGGCGATGCATCCCATGCAGGTCATGGCGATCCTCCGGAACCACTTCGACCGGATCCTGCACCTCGACGGGTCCGGCGTGCGCGACGAGGCCGGCGCCGCGGAGGTGCTGCGTGGGGCGGGGCTGCTGCGTCCCGGAGCGAAGACGTTCGGTGCCCGCCAGGCGCTGGCCGCTTCGCGCCGGTTGGGGCCCGACCGCATCCGCAGGGCGATCGCCCTGCTCGCCGCCGCCGACCTGGATCTGCGCGGGGCGACGGCTCTCGCCCCCGAGACGGTGCTGGAGGTCCTCGTCGCCCGCCTCGGCCAGTTGTATCGCCACTGAGGAGGCGGCGCGGCTAGATCTCCTCGCCGGCGTTGATGCGGGCGATGCGCCGGGTGAGGCGCGACTTCTTGCGGGAGGCCGCGTTGGGATGCAGGATGCCCTTGGCCGCGGCCATGTCGATCCGCTTGACCGCGACCCGCAGCTTCTCCGCCGCGTCGTCGTCACCGGCCCGCGCGGCGGCCTCGGCGCCGGCGGTGCGGGTGTTGATCTCCGAGCGCGAGGCGCGGTTGCGCTCCCGGCGCTTGACGTTCTGGCGGTTTCTCTTGATCTGGCTCTTGATGTTGGCCACGGTGCTCCTCAGGGTGGCTGTCCGGGCGACCGGTACCTGGCGCGCGTCGCCCTCGACTGCACGTTCGAATCGACCCGTGCATGCTACCGACGCCGAGTCCCGACCCGTCCCGGCACCTGGCGCGGGCGGTCGGCGGGCGACCGGTAGCATTTTCCCGGAGGGATCTTCAGGCGCCCGCCCGCACCCGCAGGTCGTTCGATCGCCCGCCGAGTGCTCCGCCCTTGCATCTGCCGCCGTCGTCTCCGAGGTCATGGATCAGTCCCGCATACGCAACGTTGCGATCATCGCCCACATCGACCACGGGAAGTCCACCCTCGCGGACCGTTTCCTGGAGTTGTGTCAGGCGGTGGAGCCGCGCGCCATGCGAGCGCAGTACCTCGATTCGATGGATCTCGAGCGCGAGCGGGGGATCACCATCAAGCTCCAGAGCGTGCGCCTGTCCTACGGGCCGTGGTCCATCAATCTGATCGACACCCCCGGCCACGTCGACTTCGGTTACGAGGTGTCTCGTTCCCTGGCCGCCTGCGAGGGGGTCATCCTGGTGGTGGACGCCGCCCAGGGAATCGAGGCGCAGACCCTCGCCAACTGCACGATGGCACTGGAGCACGACCTGACGATCGTGGCGGCGCTCAACAAGCTGGACCTCCCCGCCGCCGACCCCGATCGGGTGGCCGCAGAGATCGAGCAGGTTCTCGGGATCCCGGCCGGCGACGTGCTGCGCATCTCGGCCAAGACGGGTGAAGGGGTGCCGGACCTGCTCGACGCGGTCACCGAGCAGGTTCCGGCTCCCGACGGTGATCCCGACGCCGAACTGCAGGCTCTGATCTTCGACTCGCACTTCGACCAGTACCGCGGCGTGGTCAGTTCGATTCGTGTTGTGGGGGGCACGCTGCGCGCCGACTCGCAGGTGCGCCTCATGCAGACGGGCGCCACCCACGAGATCCAGGAGATCGGCGTCCGCAACCCGGAGTCCACGCCGGTGACCGAACTCGGCCCCGGCGAGGTGGGTTATCTCATCGCGGGTGTGAAGGACACCGCCGAGGCGCGCGCCGGCGAGACCGTCACCGAGGCGCGCCGGCCCGCACCGGAGCCGCTGGTGGGCTACCGCGAGCCCAAGGCGATGGTGTTCTGCGGGTTGTATCCCATCGACGGCGACGAGTACCTCGACCTGCGCGATGCCCTCGACAGGCTGCGCCTCAACGACTCCAGCTTCAGCTTCACCCCCGAGACGTCGACGGCTCTGGGATTCGGCTACCGCTGCGGGTTCCTGGGACTCCTGCACATGGAGATCATCACCGAGCGCCTCGAGCGGGAGTTCGACCTGGACATCATCGCCACGACCCCGTCGGTGGAATACCGCGTGCGCACCACCGCCGGAGGGGAGCTCGCCGTCGACAGTCCGAGCCGGCTGCCGCCCGCCGGGGAGGTGGCGACCATCGCCGAGCCGTTCCTGCTGCTGAGCATCATCGCCCCGGCGCGCCACACCGGCACCCTGATGGAACTGTGCCAGAAGCGTCGCGGCACCCTGAGGGGCATGGACTACCTGTCGCCGGAGCGGGTCGAACTGCGGTACCGCCTGCCCCTGGCGGAGGTCGTCACCGACTTCTACGACCAACTCAAGAGTCGCACCCAGGGTTACGCCAGCCTCGACTACGAGTCCGACGGGTACGAGGACTCCGACCTCGTCAAGGTGGACATCCTGCTGCACCACGATCCGGTGGATGCCTTCAGTTCCATCGTGCACCGCAGCGAGGCGTACACCTACGGTCGGCGGATGACGGCGAAGCTGCGCGAGCTGATCCCGCGGCAGCAGTTCGACGTGCCGATCCAGGCCGCCATCGGCAGCCGGATCATTGCCCGGGAGACCGTCAAGGCCTATCGCAAGGACGTCACGGCCGGGCTGTACGGCGGCGACGTGACGCGCAAGCGGAAGTTGCTCGAACGCCAGAAGGCCGGGAAGAGGCGGATGAAGGCGATCGGCCGGGTCGAGGTGCCGCCGGAGGCGTTCGTCTCCGCGCTCCGGATGCCGTCCGGCTGAGTACCCGGCGCGTGGCGCCGTCCGGTGCCCGGCCGGCGGAGGCCACCGATCATCGGCGGTATCATCGGAACGTCATGGGTTCTCGAGCAGGTGCCCTCTCGTCGCGCAAGGAGGAGATCCTGCGCGCTGTGGTGGAGTGCTACATCGCGAGTGCCTCACCGGTTGGTTCGGGCACCGTCTGCGACTCGCAGGACTTCGGCGTCTCCCCGGCCACGGTCCGCAAGGAGATGCTGGCCCTGGAGCACTCGGGTTACCTGCAGCAGCCGCACACCTCCTCGGGCCGGGTGCCGACCGAGACCGGCTACCGGTACTTCGTCGACACCTTGATGGAGCCGTACAGTCTCGGCGCCGTCGAGGGCCGGCAGATCGCGGACTTCTTCGAGCATGCACACGGTGAACTCGGTTCGGTCCTGGCGTCACTGTCCTCGCTGCTCGCCGATGTGACACGGTGCGCCGCGGTCGTGGTCGGGCCACGCGCCGACACCGCGGTCGTGAAGTCGGTCCAGCTCGTGGAACTCTCCAGCCACATCCTGCTCGTGGTGGCCGTCCTGTCGACGGGCGCGGTGGAGCAACGGGCGCTCGAACTCGACGCTCCCCTGGCGCGCGCCGATGTCGAGCAGGCCGCGGAGGTCTTGGCGCGGGCACTCGTCGGCAGGCCGGTCGACAGCGAGGTGCCGGTGGAAGTGCAGCCGGCTGCCGTCGGGCGGCTCGTCTCCTCGGCCGCCGACGCGCTCCGGGGGGCGGGCGACGGGCCCGCCGAGCACCTCTTCATCGGCGGCCATGCCACGGTGGTGCGTTCGTTCGGCGCCGTCGACACCGCCCAGCGGATCCTTGCCCTGCTCGAGCGGCAGTACGCCGTCATCTCCCTGCTGCGCGACATCGTGGACCGCGGCATGCGCGTGGCCATCGGCGGCGAGACCGGCCTCGTCCCGCTCAGCGAGTGTTCCGTCGTGGTCTCGCCCTACCTCGTCGAGGGCCAGACGGCCGGCTCCATCGCGGTGTTGGGGCCCACACACCTCAACTACCCCCAGGCGATGGCGACGGTTGCGGTGATCAGCCGGCAGCTCAGCCGGATGCTGAGCAACGGCTAGGCCAAACCCGGCGATCGTCATGAGTGAGCGCGACTACTACGACGTTCTGGGTGTGTCCCCGGCGGCAACCGCCGATGAGATCAAGCAGGCCTACCGGCGGCTGGCCCGCGAGTCCCACCCTGACCGCAACCCCGACGATCCGACCGCCGAGGAGCGGTTCAAGGCGCTGGCCGCGGCCTACGAGGTCCTCAGCGACCCCGAGAGGCGTGCCAACTACGACCGGTTCGGGACGGCGGAGGCGCCGTCGAACCCGTTCGACATCTTCTCGGCGTTCTTCGGGGATGCGGGTCTGTCGGGATTCGGCGGCCACAGCCGGTCCGCGGCCGCCACCGGTGCCGATGTGGAGACCGTCCTCGAAGTGGACCTCGCCGATGCCGTCTTCGGCGGCGCGCAGGATGTGACCGTGAATCTGGCGGTGCCCTGCGAGGACTGCGAGGCCACGGGTGCCGCGGCGGGCACCGACGCCGTGGGTTGCGTGGACTGTTCGGGGACCGGCCAGGTGCGCCAGGTCCGCCAGTCCGTGATCGGCCAACTGGTCACGGCCGGCCCGTGCCGCCGGTGCGCCGGACTCGGCCGGTACGTCGAGAGCCCCTGCCGGTCGTGTCGTGGCCAGGGGCGCATCCGGGGAGAGCGCACCTACTCACTCGATGTGCCGCCCGGCGTGGACACGGGGACGGTGCTGCGGCTGTCGGGCCGAGGCGGCGTCGGGATGCGCGGCGGGCCTCACGGAGACCTCTACGTGCAGATCCGCGCCCGACCGCACCCCACCTTGGCGCGCCACGGCGACGACCTCCTGGCGCGCGTCGAGATCCCGATGACTCAGGCCGCCCTCGGCGGGAGGGTCACCCTGGAGACCCTCGACGGTCCCCAGGAACTGCGTATCGTGCCCGGCACGCAATCCGGGCAGACGATGGTGTGCCGCTACAAGGGTGTGCCGCGGGGGCGGGGCCGGGGTCGGGGCAACCTGCTCGTCGAGATCGCCGTGATGACACCCGAGAACCTCGACGGCGAGCAGACCGGGTTGCTGGCGGAGTTGGCGGAACGGCGCGGCGAGGAGATCGACTCCGGCGGTCTGCGCAGCCGGATCCGTTCCACGTTCGGCAACTGAGACGAGCGCCGCGGCGGCCGTTCCCGGGCGGCATCGTGCCGGCCGGATAGAACCGGGCGGTCCCCTCCGCCCGCCGACCGGCCGCTCAACCCGGCGGATCCCCCAGCGGCAGGTGCCAGGTCCCCCCGGCGTACTGCACGACCAGCTCGTTGCAGGCGCCCCGCGGGACGTCGGCCAGTTGCACCGGCGGCATCAGTTCGGCGACCAGCTCGCCGACGAGTGGTGCGTCCTCCGGCCAGCCGCCGAACAGGTAGACCCGGCCACCACTCTGCGCGAGGGCGACGGTTGCGATGCCGTCGCAGTCCCAGTCGCCGACCGCCACTTGGTCGCCGGCCTCGCCGACTGGGTAGCGGGCGCCGTCGACGAGAACCGATGCGGAATCGATGACGACCTCCTCGGCGCACCCGTCACCGGTGATGTCCCGGTAGCCGCGTGCCGGTGGCCGGCACGAGTCCGCGCCCGTGGTGATGCCGGTGGACGCCGGGCCGGCCGGCACGGCTGGGCCCGGGTCCGGTACGGCCGGAGGCGCCGCGGCACCGTCGAGCGTGCCGGCGGTCGCCGGCGCGAGGGGCGCGGCGCGATCGCCGTCGAGCCGCGTGACCATGAGAGCCCCGAGCGCGCAACCGGCGCACACCGCGACCGCGGCGATCACGGTCGCTCGCCGCGGGCGCCGGCGCCCTCGCTGCGCGCGCCGGAGAGTCACCCTGGGATCGCGCCCGCGCGCCTCGGGGCGACCGGCGAGGCGCCGGCGCGGTGCCCGGGGTCGAGCCATCGGGGACACTCGGAGGCGCTCCAGGATCTCTCCCGACCGGCGGAGCGGCAGCGGCTCGCCGCCGGTGCCGGTACCGGCGGGCTGCCGGTCGGAGGCACCGCCCTGAAGCGCCTGGATCTGGCCCGCCAGTGCCCTGGCGCTCGGGACACGCCCATCCGCGGCCGCCTGTGCCGCGGACCGCAGCCGTTCCCGGAGTCGCTGATCCTCCCGTCGCCGGCCCGTGCGCTGCGCCCGTTCCTCGACGCCGTCGAGCACGCTTTGCAGCGTCGTACCGATAGCGGTGACATCGGCCGGCCGCGCATCGGCCGGATCGGTCCCCCCGCTCCGTCGTGCTCCGGAGAACCCGCACAGGAGGGGCCGCCGCTGGGCGTCGATGATGACGTGCGCCGGCCGTATCGAACGATGGGTCACGCCCCGCGTATGCAGGTATTCGACGGCCTCGGCGAGTTCGACGAACACTCTGGCGAGTTCGTCGAGCCGGTTCGGTTGCCACGTCGCAAGTGTTTCCCGGCCGGCGTAGCGGGTCAGCAGGCGCGGTCCCTGCCCGCCCTCGGTGAGTGCCACGAAGCGGATGACCCCCGGATGGGCGAGGTCCTCCAGCAGGGCCGCCTCGCGCCTCAGTTCGTCAGGGGGGTGCCCATCCTTGACAGCCACCAACTCGTTGTCGTGGAGATCCGATCGCAAGGCCATCAGAATAGAAAGATAATGAAACAGATCGAAAGTTCCACACTGGGAGGGCGGCGAGCCGGCTCGCGGGCCTCGACCGAGCACCTGTGCCGCCCGGTCTGCGGTGACCGACGATGATTCGCCCGGACAGGATGCGCCGTTGCCCATATCCGGTGAGGCCGGCGCCGATGGCGCGGATCGAGCCCACGTCTAGGCTCGATCGCGCCAGGTTGATTGCCGACATGTCGAGGTAGGCAACGTGCAGTCGTTTGACGCCGTCGTGATCGGCGGCGGAATCGCGGGGGTATCCGCCGCCTACTCGCTTGCGGCCCGGGGAGCCGACGTGGCGCTGGTCGAGCGGGAGGACTCGCTCACGGCCCACAGCACCGGGCGTTCCGCTGCGCAATACATCGAGACGTACGGCGGCCCGGTCAACCAGGCTCTCACCGTCGCCTCGCGGGACTTCCTGGCCGGCGACGCCGATGGCCTCGCCGACGGTGCACTGTTGAGCCCGCGCCCCAGCCTGTGGGTGGGATCCGCCGGATCGCTCGACGACCTGGAGAATCTCCGCCGGACGATGTCGCCGCTCTCGCCGGGGTTGGCATCGCTCGAACCCTCCGAGGTGCTGGAGCATTGCCCGGTGCTGGATCCGACGTGGCTCGCGGGGGGAGTCCTGGAGCCCGACAGCTACGACATCGACGTGGCAGGGCTCCACCAGGCCTTCCTGCGCGGCGCCCGGCGCGGCGGCGCAGCCGTCGAGCGCTCGAGCGCCGTGATCGGCCTCGAGCGGGTGCGCGAGCGCTGGGAGGTGCAGACCACCGCCGGATTGTTCGTCGCTCCGGTGGTGGTCAACGCCGCGGGAGCGTGGGTTGATGAGGTCGCCCAACTGGCCGGTGTGGGGGCGCTGGGCCTCAGACCCCTGCGCCGCACGATCTTCACCTTCGCCGCACCGGACGATCTTCCCACCGAGGAGGTGTGGCGGTGGCCGCTGGTGGCCGACATCGGCGGCGACTTCTATTTCAAGCCCGAGGGCCCGTCGCAGCTGTTGGGCTCCCCGGCTGACGAGACGCCGGACGTACCCCGCGATGCCCGGGCCGCCGAACTCGACGTGGCGCGGGGGATCGACGCCGTCAACGCCGCCACCACGCTCGGTGTGCGCGCCGTCCGCTCGGTGTGGGCGGGCCTGCGCACCTTCGCGCCCGACCGCCACCCGGTCGTGGGTTTCGACGAGTCGACGGAGGGGTTCGTGTGGTGCGCCGGGCAGGGAGGAACCGGCATCCAGACGTCCCCGGCCATGGGCGAGGTGGTCGCCTCGGTGGTCTGCGGGACACCACCGCCGGAGCCTCTTGCCGGTCTGATCGAGGATCTCGACCCGCAGCGATTGCGGACGGGCGCCTGACCGCCCACCTGCGTCGCCGTGGCGCCCTGCGTCGCAGTCCGTCGCTTTGCCCGACCCTTCTCACAGCGGGGCGCGCGGTCTCGTGCGATGTAGTAGCGCGTACCCTGTCGGAGATGCCCGTGGTGGGCATCGCATGGACTCTGACGTGCTCGAGGTGGGCGATGAAACGGATTCTGGTGGTCTCGCTGGCGACGATCGCTTTGGTTGCCGGTGCGTGCGGAGCCGACGATCCCGACGCGCCTCCGCCGGCCACGACCGAGGCTCCCGCACCTGAGCCTTCAGGTGACTCACCCGGCGAGCCGGCGCCCCAACCCGCCGAAGGCCCACCGTCACCGCCAGAGCCCCCCGCAGACCCCCCGCCACCGCCGGAACCTCCCGAAGATCCACCACCACCGCCGGAGGAGCCGGCTGAGGAGCCGGCCGAGGAGCCCGTCGAGGAGCCGGCCGAGGAGTCCGTTGAGGAGCCGGCCGAGGAGTCCGTTGAGGAGCCGGCCGAGGAGTCCGTTGAGGAGCCGGCCGAGGAGACCGCAGACGAGGTTGCTGACGATGAGCCGCCGGCCGCCGACGACGCGCCACTGCCCGTGGATCCGGAAGTGCACATCGGCACGCTCGACAACGGGCTCACCTACTACCTCCGGAACAACGAGGAGCCGGGAAGCAACCTGTCGCTGCGCCTGGCGGTGAACGCCGGGTCCGTGAACGAGCCCGCTCGGGACCTTGGCATCGCCCACTTCCTCGAGCACATGATGTTCAACGGCACCGAGGAATACCCCCGGAATGAGATCCTGGATGTGCTGCGGGGCCTCGGCGTGGAGTTCGGCCCGGACATCAACGCCTACACCGCCTACGACGAGACGGTCTACATGCTTGACGTGGTCACCACCCAGGACGGTGCCGTGGAGACCGCATTCGGTGTCCTGGCCCAGTGGGCCCATGCGGCCACCATCGCCGAGACCGACGTCATCGAGGAGCGCGGCGTCGTCCGCGACGAGTTGCGGCTGCGCTACGAGACCGGCTCGGGCATCATCAACCGGATCTTCGATCAGGCCTACACCGAGGGCACCCCCTACGAGGGCTACCACCCCATCGGCACCGCCGAGGTCATCGAGTCCATGAGTCCCGAGATGCTGCGGGACTTCTACGAGCGGTGGTACGTGCCGTCCAACATGGCCCTGATCGCCGTCGGCGACATGCCCGTCGACGAGTTGGCGGCGCTCACCGAGGAGTACTTCGGCGACATCCCGGCCGGCGAGGCACCGCCGGACCCCGACACCTTCTCGCCGATCAGCGACGAGCCGGTCTACCTCATCGCCACCTCGCCGAGCTGGAGCTACTCATACATGTCGCTGGACCTGAAGATCCCCACGTGGGAGGGTGGGACCGCCGACGGGGAACGCGCCCGGCTGCTGGAGACCCTCCTCGCCCACATGCTGGACGCCCGCCTGAAGGACGCCTACGAGCAGGGCTTCCTGTCGCAGCTGGACCCGGCCAAGTGGGATCCGTTCAACTACACCGACGGCATCCGCTTCTACGGCACGAACCTGCGCGCCGATGACCTGGCCACCGCCCTCGGCGACTACTGGTCGATGGTGCTGAGCCTGGAGGCCGAGGGATTCAGCGCCGAGGACCTCGAACTGGCCGCGGACGTGGTGCGCAGCGACCTGCAGTTCGAATTGGACAGCGTCGGGACCATGCAGGACGACGAGTGGGCCGGCTTGTACGCGGCGCACTTCCTGGCCGGCGCCGACATCGGCACGGTGACCGAACGCCTGGCGCGGGTCGAGGCCCTGCTCGCCGAGATACGGGCCGAGGACCTCACCGAGTACTTCCGCTCGCTGATGAGCGCCGCCGCCCCGATCGTCATCGCGGTCGGGTCCGACCCCTCCGAGGTGCCCACCGTCGAGGAGATACGCGCCGCCGTCGAGGGCGCCGCGCCGGGACCGGTGCCCGAGCGGACCACCCAGATCAGTGCGCTCATGGAGGCCCCCGCGCCGGTCGATCCGGTCTCGGAGGGCCCGGTTGAGGCCATCGAGGACGCCTACGAGTGGACATTCGCGAACGGCGCCACCGTGGTGTTCGTGCCGACCGACATCGCCGAGGCGCAGGTGGACCTCCGGGCGGTCTCCCAGGGCGGCTGGTCGGCCATGGAGCCCGGCGACCGGGTCCTGGCCGGCAGGCTGGCCACCCGGGCGGTCGGCAACAGCGGCCTCGGCGGCCTTGGTCCGTCGCAGGTGCAGCGCCTGCTCGAGGAGCGGAACGTCGCGGTGGTGTCCTTCATCGGCGAGACCACGGAGGGCTTCAGCGGCTCGGCAGCGGCGGACAGCGTCGAGACGATGTTCCAGATGCTGCACCTCCTGGTGACCGCCCCCCAAGTGGACGACCAGGCCTTCGCCGAGGCGTTCCAGGTGGGCGAGATCCTGCTCCAGTTCGCGGAATCCAACCCCGACTGGATGACGTGGATCGCCTCCATCGAGGCCCGCCACCCCGACGCCTTCGAGTGGTTCAACCCGATCGCCTCGCCGGAGGCGCTCACCGCCCTCACGCCCGAGTCGCTTCTGGACCGCTACCTGGCGCGCCTCGGCGATGTGGACGATCTACTCGTGGCCGTGGCGGGCGACATCGACCGGGAGACCGTGGCTGAGATGGCGCGCCGCTACGTCGGCACGCTTCCCGCCGGCGAGGCCGACACGTTCGTGAACCGCCGATCGGCCGAGCCGGCCGGCGTGGTGCGCCGCGACGTGGTGCTGCCGCCCGACACCCAGAGCACCGGAGTGGAGATCCACTTCGAAGCACCCCGCGCCGAGTTGACCGTGGCGCTGGACGTGACCATGGCGGCGCTCAACTCGATCCTGAACGCCCGCCTGGACGCCCAGGTCCGCGAGGACATCGGCGCCACCTACAGCGCCTCGAGCCGGGTGTCGGCGATCCTGGCCCCCGAGCCCGGGGTCAGCGGGCGGGTCGTGACGTCGGGCGACCCGCAGTACATCGACCAGATCCAGGTCACGATCTTCGAGATCCTCGCCGACCTGGCGTCCAACGGGCCGACCCTCGACGAGTGGGCGGAGGCGCTGGCGGTGCTGAACTCCGAGTACACCCATGAGGGCAACTCGGACTACCTGAACGCCATCCTCCGGCGTGCCTACGCCCCCGACACCGAACTGCCCACGAGGAAGCGGCTGTTCGAGGAGGTCGCCAACCTGGAGATCGGCGACGTGCAGGCCCTTGCAGCCGCCCTCTTCGACGTCGAGCAGCACATCGACATCGTCACCGTCCTGGGCTGAGAGCCTCAACCGGTCCCGCCGCGGTTCAGGCCGCGGCGGGACCGAGACGGTCCTCAGGCGCGCTCTTCGAGAGGCGTGTAGGCGCGCTCGGGGTGGCCCGTGTAGAGCTGGCGGGGGCGGGCGATGCGCGAGTCCTTCTCCATCAGTTCGCTCCAGTGCGCCAGCCACCCGGACGTGCGCGGGATGGCGAACAGCACCGTGAACATGTTCGTCGGGAAACTGAGCGCCTGATAGATCAGCCCCGAGTAGAAGTCCACGTTCGGGTAGAGCCTCCGGCTGATGAAGTACTCGTCGGCCAGCGCGACCTCCTCCAGCTTCAAGGCGATGTCCAGGAGCGGGCTGCTGCCCGTCAACTGGAAGACCTCGTCGGCGGCCTCCTTGATGATCTTCGCCCGCGGGTCGTAGTTCTTGTAGACCCTGTGCCCGAAGCCCATGAGCCGGTGCTTCCCGGCCTTGACGTCGGCGATGAAGGGGTCCACGTTGTCATAGGTGCCGATATCCCGGAGCATGGCCAGGACGGCCTCGTTGGCCCCGCCGTGGCGCGGGCCGTAGAGGGCGGCGCAGGCGGCGGCGACGACAGAGTAGGGATCGGCGTGCGAGCTGCCGACGACCCGGGCCGTGGTTGTGGAGCAGTTCTGGCTGTGATCGGCGTGCAGGATGAAGAGGATCTCCAGTGCCCGGCGCACCGACGGGTGGCAGTGGTAGCGAGGCTCGGCGACGCGGAACATCATCGACAGGAAGTTGGAGGTGAAGTCCAGGTCGTTGTCGGGGTAGACGAACGGCATGCCGATGGAGAAGCGGTGGGCGGCGGCCGCCATGGTCGGAACCTTGGCGATGAGCCGCACGATCTGCCGCATGCGCACCTCGGGGTCCTCGACCTCCTTGGCCTCGGGGTAGAACGTCGAGAGTGCCGCCAGGGAGGAGACGAGCACGCCCATGGGGTGCGCGTTGTAGCGGAACGATTCCATGAAATGCTTGCGGAAGTTCTCGTGGATGTAGGTGTGGAGGGTGATCTCCTCCTCCCACGCATCGAACTGGGCGACGCTCGGCAACTCCCCGTGCAGGAGCAGGTATGCCACCTCCAGGTACGTGGAATGTTCCGCGAGCTGCTCGATCGGGTATCCCCGGTAGCGCAGGATCCCATCGCTCCCCACGATCTGGGTGACCGAACTCTCGCCGACGGCGGTGTGGCTGAAGGCGTCATCGGCAAACCAGATGTTGCCGAGGAGCTTCGCCCAGCCGCTGGAATCCACGCCGCCGTTGAGGATCGGGATCTCGATGGACTCGCCGGTGCGGTTGTCGGTGATCGTGATGGACTCTGTCAAGACCCGCCTGCCTTTCCCGTTGTGCGGTCAGGCGCCCTGCGTCGCTCGGCCCCGGTGTCGAGCGCACCTGCATGTCCCCCGTCAGCACGTGCGTCACCGGCCTCGCACGGCTCACTTGGGAGCGTCCGAACCCATGCGATGATACCGGGGTTCGGCCGGTTGGGTTGAACCCGCAGGTCGAAGGCCTAGAGCGGCGTGTTCCCGTGCCGGTTCAGGGGTAGGTCCTCGCGCTTGGTGGAGAGCAGAGCGAGGGCGTCGGCAACCTCGCGGCGGGTTTCGGCCGGGTCGATCACAGCGTCCACCGAGCCGCGCTCGGCGGCGCGGTACGGGTTGAGCAACCGCTCGGCGTAGTCCTCCTCCAGATCCTCCCGTTCTGACTCGGTCGCGTTGCGGTGCAGGATCTCGACGGCGCCCTTGGCGCCCATGACGGCGATCTCCGCGCTCGGCCAGGCGAAGGCCATGTCGTTGCCCATGTACCGGGAGTCCATGACGATGTACGCCCCTCCGTAGGACTTGCGCAGCGTCACGCACACCCGGGGCACCGTCGCGGCCGCGTAGGCGTATGCCATCTGGGCGCCGTGACGGATCATCCCTCTCCACTCGAGATCCTTGCCAGGTTGGAAACCGGGGGTGTCGACGAACGTCACGATGGGAAGGTTGAAGGCGTCGCAGAACGACACGAACCGCCCACCCTTCTGGGAGGCGGCGATGTTGAGCGTGCCGGCGAGGTGCTGCGGCTGGTTCGCCACCATCCCGAGGGCGACGCCGTCGATCGTGGCGAGGGCGGTCACGAGATTGGGCGCCCACCCGGCACGCAATTCGATCAGGGTGCCGTCGTCGGCCACCGCCTCCAGGACCGAACGGACGTCGTAGCCGCCGGTGGTGGAGGTCGGGAGGATGTCGGCGAGTTCAGGGCAGTGCCGGTCGGGGGGATCGGAGGTCGGGAGGCGTTCGGCGATCTCGTCGGTGTGCCGGGGGAGCAAACGCAACAACTCCCCGACGGCCGTACGGGCCGCGCCGGCGTCCGCCACGACGAGGGAGGCGACCCCGCTGCGGGTTGCGTGGATTGCGGATCCACCGAGGTCATCCGCCGCCACGGGCACCCCCGTGAACTGCTCCACCATGGCCGGCCCGCTGACGAAGGCATAGCCGTCGTTCACCATGACGACCAGGTCGGCAACCCCCAGCAGGAGTGCCGGCCCCGACAGCAGGGGACCGGTCACGCAGAGGATGATGGGCACCACTCCCGAGACCGAGACCAGGGCGCGCGCCGCGATTCCCCACCCGTGCACGGAGGTGATGCCCCCCGATACGTCGGGCCCCGTTGCGGCGACGAATCCGACGATCGGCAGCCGCTTCTCGAGGGCCGTCTCGACGGCGGCCTCGACCAACTCACCGACGTCGAGCGTGATGGCTCGATTGGACTCGTCGGCTCCGAGTTGCACCACGACCGCCGGTCGGCCACCAATCGTGTCGACCGCGGCCGAGACATGCGTGCGGGCACGGGCGCGGGCGCGCAGATCGACCGGTGGCATAAGGCTCGTGCCGAGACTACCGGACGCCGGTCCCCGTCCCCGGTGTGGCGTGACCGGCGGGACGGTTCCGGGGTACCTACAGTGTGGGGCCGGCAGCGGAACGACCGGGGCGGTAGTCGAGGCAGTGACGGTGGAATCGCGGATCAGCGACTGGGTCATCCAGCGCGTGGTGCGTCGAGTCATGGGTCCGCTGGTTCCGGTGGCGGCGACGATCGCGGCGCTGCTCGTCGGCGCCGCCATGGTGTGGGGGTTCGGGGGCGATCCCGTGGAGGGCTACCGCGCCATGTTCAGCGGCGCCTTCGGGGGGATCAGCGAGTTCGCGGACACAACCGTCAAGGCGACGCCGCTGCTGCTCGTGGGGGTGGGCATCTGCATCGCCTTCCGGGCCTCGGTCATCAACATCGGCGGCGAGGGGCAGATCATCGCCGGGGCGCTGCTGTCCACCGTCGTCGTGCTGGCGCTGCCCGGCCTGGACCGCTGGCTGCTGCTGCCGGTGGCGCTGATCGCCGGAGCGGTCGGCGGCGCCTGCATGGGCTTCATCCCCGGGGTGTTGAAGGCCTATGCCAACGTGAACGAGATCCTCTCCACGATCATGCTCAACATCGTGGCGGGGTACATGATGCAGTACCTGCTGCTGGGGCCGATGATCGACAAGGCGGCCGTGGAGGCCGGCAACCACATCGCCCAGACGAAGCGCCTGTCGGAGAATGCGGACCTCCCGATCCTGTTGGGGGACACGCAGATGAACCTCGGCATCGTGGTCGGGGTGGCGGTGGCGATCGCCGTGTACTTCCTGCTGTGGCGCACCTCGCTCGGCTACGAGATCCGGGCCGTCGGGGGCAGCAAGGACGCCTCCCGCTATGCCGGTATGAAGGTGGAGCGCAGGATCGTGCAGGCGATGACGCTCAGCGGGATGATGTCGGGTCTGGGTGGTGCGGTGCTGGTGTTCTCCTCGGTCGCCCACCGGCTCAGCGTCGAGAGCGGCCCGGCGGGGTTCACGCAGCTGGCCGGCTTCAACGGCATCGTGGCGGCGCTGTTCGGGGGGCTGCACCCGCTCTGGACGATCCCCGCTGCCATCCTCTTCGGCGGACTGCTCGTGGGGGCGAACGCCCTGCAGCGGGCCGTGCAGGTGGCGACGCCGCTGGTCGTGGCGCTCAGCGGCCTTGTGGTGGTGTTCGTGGTCAGCAGCGACCGGGCGGTCCGCTGGGCGCGCCACCTGGGTGAGCGGCTCGACATCGGCGCAGCCTCGGAGGATGACCGCAGCGGGAACGCCGCCACCGCTGCGGCGGACGCTCCCGCGGCGCCGTCCGGCGAGGGAGCCGAGCCATGATCGCGGGTCTCGCCTCCCTCGACCTTGCCACCGTGGAGGTGTTCGCCCAGGCCCGCAGCGGCTGGAGCGGCTTCTTCACCCTGGCCACGCTCGTGGCGACCGTGGCCGCCGCCATACGCCTTGCCACGCCGTACCTCATTGCGGCGGTCGGCGAGAGCGTCGGCCAGCGCAGCGGTGTGCTCAACCTCGGTGTCGACGGCGTGATGCTGCTGGGCGCGTTCGGCGCCTACTACACCACGGTGCAGACCGGCCAGCCGTGGTACGGGATGCTGGTGGGCCTCGGCATCGGCATGGCCATGGGGCTGGTGTACGCCTTCATCACCGTGACGCTCCACGCCGAGCAGGGCATCAGCGGCATCGGCATCTACCTCTTCGGGCTGGGGTTCAGCGACCTGCTGTTCCGCCAACTCGTAGGCACGCCGCGCCCCATCCTCGGATTCGACGGCGTGTTCGACTTCACACTGCCCGAGGGCCGCCTCAAGATCGCCTACCCGGACCTGTACAACCACAGCCTGATCATCTACCTGGCGTTCCTGCTGGTGCCTGCGGTGACCCTGCTCGTCAACCGCACCACCTTCGGGCTGAACATCCGGGCGGTCGGCGAGACGCCCCAGGCTGCGGACAGCCTCGGCGTGAGCGTGGCCCGCACGCGCTACGGCACGATCCTCATCGGCAACACGCTCGCCGGCGCGGCGGGCGCCGTGCTGGCGCTCGAGAAGGGCATCTTCATCCAGAACATGACGAACGGCATGGGCTTCATCGCGGTGGCGCTGGTCTACTTCGGGGCATGGCGACCGCTGGGCGTGCTGGCCGGGTCGCTGCTGTTCAGCCTGGTCACCGCGGCCGTGCTGCAGTGGAAGACTCTGGGCATCCTCAGCGGTGCGGCTGCACAGCTCACCGAAATGGCACCGGCTGCAGTGACGATCATCGCCCTGGTGGTCGTCACACACCGCATCGGAGCCCCCAGAGCACTCACGCGACCATTCCGGCGCGGCGCCGAGCACTAGCGGGTCGCGTGGTCGCCGAAGCCCTGAAACGACCAGATTGCCAAGAGCAAACAATTTGTAAAAGTGACAGGGAGTTTTGGCGTAGTCTCTGGCAATCCGGCCGTTGCCTGCCGGGTCCGCATCGAACGACAAAGGGGTCAATGATGAGAATGTCGACAAGACGCGCCAAGTCCTCCGGACTGCTCGCGGCGCTGCTGGCGATCGTGCTGCTGACGGCGGCCTGCGCCGGCGACGACACCGAGGCGGTCAGCGAGGCGCCGACACCGGCGCCGACGCCGCCGGCAGAGACAGAGGCACCGGCGACCGACGAGGCGCCGGCAACCGACGAGGCACCGCCCCCACCGCCGCCGGCTGAGCCGTCGGGGCCGTTGCGGGTGGCGATTGTGGCGCCGTCGGCGTCGAATGACTTGGCGTTCACGCAGAGCATCGTGGATGGTGTCGCGGCGCTGGGTGAGACGCGCGAGTTGGAGGTGGAGATCACCGACGGGACCTTCATCGTGGAGGATGCCGCGGTGGCGATCCGGGAGTACGCGGAGGCCGGGTTCGATCTGGTGATCGCGCACGGTTCGCAGTACGGCGGGTCGTTGCAGGAGATCGCCCAGGACTTCCCGGACACGTCGTTCGCGTGGGGTACGTCGAACGACACGTTCGGTTTGGCGAATGTGTTCGCGTATACGGCCGCGTCGGATCAGGGCGGTTATGTGCTCGGGTCGATGGCGGCGGCGTTGACCGACACGGGTGTGATCGGCGTTGTGGGGCCCATCGAGGTGGGTGACGCGAAGCTGTTCGTGGACGGTTTCGTGTCCGGCGCGGGCGCCCAGGATGCCTCCGTGGACGTGAACGTGGTGTACACGGAGTCCTTCAGTGATGTGGCCAAGGCGGCGGAGACCGCCGAGGCGCACGTGTCGCAGGGCGCGGACGTGATGACCGGCACGGCGCAGATGGTCGTGGGTGCTGTGGGTGTCGCGCAGCGTGAGGGCGCGGCGTGGTTCGCCACGCAGGCCGATCAGACGGAGTTGGCGCCGGAGATCGTGGTGGCCTCCCAGGTCTATGAGTGGGAGGTCATCCTGGCGGATATCGCCGCGGCGATCGATCGGGGCGTCAAGGGCGGCGAGTCGTTCACGCTCACGCTGGCCAACGGCGGTCTGAACATTGCCTTCAACGACGGTTACGGCCTGGATGCGGCGATCCGCCAGATCGGCGAGGCCACCGTCGCCGGCATCGTCGACGGCAGCATCGACACCATGGGCGGCCCGACTGCCGACGGTATCGACACCCCGTTGCGGGTGGCGATTGTGGCGCCGTCGGCGTCGAATGACTTGGCGTTCACGCAGAGCATCGTGGATGGTGTCGCGGCGCTGGGTGAGACGCGCGAGTTGGAGGTGGAGATCACCGACGGGACCTTCATCGTGGAGGATGCCGCGGTGGCGATCCGGGAGTACGCGGAGGCCGGGTTCGATCTGGTGATCGCGCACGGTTCGCAGTACGGCGGGTCGTTGCAGGAGATCGCCCAGGACTTCCCGGACACGTCGTTCGCGTGGGGTACGTCGAACGACACGTTCGGTTTGGCGAATGTGTTCGCGTATACGGCCGCGTCGGATCAGGGCGGTTATGTGCTCGGGTCGATGGCGGCGGCGTTGACCGACACGGGTGTGATCGGCGTTGTGGGGCCCATCGAGGTGGGTGACGCGAAGCTGTTCGTGGACGGTTTCGTGTCCGGCGCGGGCGCCCAGGATGCCTCCGTGGACGTGAACGTGGTGTACACGGAGTCCTTCAGTGATGTGGCCAAGGCGGCGGAGACCGCCGAGGCGCACGTGTCGCAGGGCGCGGACGTGATGACCGGCACGGCGCAGATGGTCGTGGGTGCTGTGGGTGTCGCGCAGCGTGAGGGCGCGGCGTGGTTCGCCACGCAGGCCGATCAGACGGAGTTGGCGCCGGAGATCGTGGTGGCCTCCCAGGTCTATGAGTGGGAGGTCATCCTGGCGGATATCGCAGCGGCGATCGATCGGGGCGTCAAGGGCGGCGAGTCGTTCACGCTCACGCTGGCCAACGGCGGTCTGAACATTGCCTTCAACGACGGTTACGGCCTGGATGCGGCGATCCGCCAGATCGGCGAGGCCACCGTCGCCGGCATCGTCGACGGCAGCATCGACACCGGTTCCTAGGAACGAACAGCGGGAGCCACCTCGCGGGCCACGCCGGTCCGCGAGGTGGCTCCCGCCGAACTCGACGAGCAACCCACGACAGTCAGGAACCCCGCGATGACGGAGCGAACCTGCAGATGAGCGCCGCTCCGCCGCTCCTGGAGATGCGCGGGATCACGAAGCGGTTCCCGGGCGTGCTGGCCAACGACAGCGTCGACTTCAACCTCGAGGCCGGCGAGGTGCACACGCTGCTGGGGGAGAACGGAGCGGGCAAGAGCACGCTCATGAAGATCCTCTACGGCATGTACCGTCCCGACGCCGGCGAGGTTCTGCTGCGCGGGCGGCGCGTGACCGTGGACTCCCCGTCGGCGGCCATCGAGCACGGCATCGGCATGATCCACCAGCACTTCATGCTCGTGCCCACCCTCACGGTCACCGAGAACGTGGCGCTGGGGCTGCAGTCTCGCCGGCGTCCCCTGACGGACCTGCCAACGGTGGCGGATCGGATCCGGGAGCTCTCCGAGACCTACGGGCTGCAGGTCGACCCCGACGCCCTCATCTGGCAACTCGCCGTCGGGGAGCGTCAGCGTGTCGAGATCCTCAAGGCGCTCTACCGCGAGGCGTCGATCCTGGTGATGGACGAGCCCACGGCCGTGCTGACCCCCCAGGAGGTCGACGAGTTGATCGTGGTGCTGCGGCGCATGGTCGCCGACGGCCGCGGGCTGGTATTCATCTCCCACAAGCTGCACGAGGTGATGGCGGTGTCCGACCGCATCACGGTGCTGCGCGACGGCCGCGTCACCGGCGAGACGACGCCGGCGAACACCGATCGGGCCGAACTGGCCCGGATGATGGTCGGCCGGCCGGTGCAGATGGTGCCGGACCGCCCGGACGTGGAGATCGGCGCTCCACTGCTGCAGGTGAGCGACCTGCACGTGTTGAGTGACCGTGGAGACGAGGCCGTGTCGGGCATTTCCTTCGCCGTGGCCGCCGGCGAGATCCTGGGACTCGCCGGGGTGTCGGGGAACGGCCAGTCCGAGTTGGCGCAGGCGATCGCCGGCCTGCGCCCCACCGAGTCGGGCGGCATCCGGGTCGATGGAGCGGACGTGACCGGCGACCACCCCAGGCGGGTGCGCGACGCGGGGATGTCCTACGTGCCCGAGGAACGCATGCGCGACGGTGTCATCGGGATGTTCTCCGTGGCGGAGAACCTCGTCCTGCTGAACCAGGGCACGGAGTTCAGCCGCCGCGGGTTCCTGCGCCTCGGAGCCATCCGGGAGCACTGCGAGGAGCTGGTCGAGCGGTTCGCCGTGAAGACGCCCGGACTCGATGTGCCGACATCGAATCTCTCCGGCGGCAATATCCAGAAGCTGATCCTCGCTCGGGAGCTGTCCGCCGAGCCGAAGGTGATCCTTGCGGCGCAGCCCACACGCGGCGTCGACGTGGGCGCGGCGGAGTACATCCATGCCCAGTTGGTGGCACAGAAGGCCTCCGGATGCGCCACGCTGCTGATCTCCGAAGACCTCGATGAGGTCCTGGCGCTCTCGGATCGCATTGGCGTCATGTACGAGGGTCGCTTGATGGGTGTCCTCGACCGCTCCGAGGCGACGATCGAACGTCTGGGACTCTGGATGGCCGGAGTCGCGGAGGGTGCCGCCTGATTCGCGGTGGCCTACCCCGGAGTCTTGCCGACGTCCGGGGCGGGTTGCTCCATGGCGTTGATGTAGTTGTAGATGGTGATCCGGCTCACGCCCATTGCCGCGGCGACGTCCTCCACCCCTTTGCGCAGCAGGAACGCCCCTCGTTCGTTCAGCAGCCGGACGGCCGCCTGCTTGCCGGTCCGGGTCAGTTCCGCCAGCGAGTCGCCCAATTCGCGTTCGACCGATCCGATGAGCCTGCCGAGGGCGCCGTCCAGCCCGCCCAGGCGCAACACGCCGACAATCTCACCTTCGAAGTCGAGGGGGATGTCGCCGGGCGTGCGTTCCGACGGCGGCAGCAATTCCCCGCCCACGGCCACAGCGACCGGCTGGAGCAACCGCCAGACCGGGTGATCGGAGTGGTTCGCGGGGGTCGCCTGCTCGCCGAGGTCCTCGGGCTTCGCGGAGTCCTCCCCGCTCATACGGCGTCCGCTTCGGCGGCCGCCGGGCCGTGGTGGTCACGCTCCAGACGCAGCACGATCCGGGTGGCCCCCGCCCTCAGCGCTTCGCGAACCATGGCCGACGTCGCCTCCGCCGCCCCGTCTATGTCTCCGCTCGCCGTCGTGGCGAACGGGCCGACCTCGGGCTCCAGCCCCGCGTCGGAGAATGCCGTCACGGCGGCCTGCACGTGCGGGCCCGGGGTGCCCTCCTTGAAGGGCTCGACGAAGAACTCGATGTGAATCGTGTCCATGACGCCACCGACTTTCAGACTCTGGGTCACGCGCGCGTTGACGCTGCGCACGTCCTGCTGAACACTAGGCGCGAGGCAGACCGACGAAGGGACTCCGTGGATGACCAATGATGCTCTCCAGGGCCTGCGCATCGACATTGACCGGCTCGTCGGCCGGCTCGAAGCGCTCGCTCAGATCGGCGACACGGGTGACGGCGGCAACTGCCGGCTGGCACTGACCGACGAGGATCGCGACGGCCGTGACCTGGTCGTGAGCTGGATGCGCGACCTGGGCATGTCGGTCACGGTCGACACGGTGGGCAACGTCGTGGCGGTCTATCCCGGCGAGACCGACGGCCCACCGGTCATGACCGGGAGTCACATCGACACCGTGCGAACCGGCGGGCGCTACGACGGCAATCTGGGAGTCCTGGCGGGCCTCGAGGTGATCGAGACCCTGAGCACGGCGGGTGTCCGCCTGCGACGCCCGCTGGCGGTGGCGTTCTTCACCGACGAGGAGGGTTCGCGGTTCCCGCCGGACATGCTGGGAAGCCTCGCGTTTGTCGGTGGGATGGGTGTCGAGGAGGCCCTCGACGTGACCGACACCGACGGGCTGTCGGTGGGAGCCGAGTTGGACCGGATCGGCTACCGGGGTACCGCCCCGTGCCCGGCACCCGCCCCGTTCGCCTTCGTGGAGTTGCACATCGAGCAGGGACCCGTGCTCGAGCAGGAGGGCATCACGATCGGGGTCGTCACCGGGGTGCAGGGAATCTCCTGGACCGAGGTGACGATCGAGGGACAGTCCAATCACGCCGGCACGACGCCGATGAACATGCGGCGCGACGCCGGCCATGCCGCCGCCCGGGTGGCGGTGGCGGCCCGGGGGATCGCGGACGACATCGGCGGCTACCAGGTCGCCACGGTGGGTGTCATGGACCTGCATCCGGATCTCGTGAACGTGGTCGCCGGCCGGGCGAGGCTCTGCGTGGACATGCGCAACATCCATGAGGAGGAACTCCAGCAGGCCGAGCGGCTCATGGCCACGAGCATCGAGCGGATCGCGGCCTCCGAGGGTGTGTCGATCTCGACCCGATCGATGGCCCGCTTCGAGCCGGTGATATTCGACCTGCCCGTGGTCGACCTCGTGGAGTCGACGGCCCGGCGCCTGGGCCACAGCGTCAAGCGGCTTCCCTCGGGCGCGGGCCATGACGCCCAGATGCTGGCGCGGATCTGCCCCACGGGCATGGTGTTCGTGCAGAGCCACAGGGGGCTCAGCCACAATCCTGGGGAGTACACCGCTCCCGACGATCTCGCAGCCGGGGCCGACGTGCTGCTTCAGGTCATGATCGAACTCGCCGCCCGCCCCGACGACATCCCGGAGGTGTCACCGACGGGAGGCGAGTTCGTGCGCGGCGTTCGAGGTGCCGGTTCCGCCCATCACTGAGACCGGGCACCAGCGAGTTCCCCCGGCGAGTTCCTCCTGCCGGGGAGAGGCCGGCCGCCGAAGCGAGGTCAGTTCACCTCGTCGAGGGCGCCGGTGTCCACGTCGTAGACGAATCCCCGCACGGGGATCGACTGATCGATGTGCTCGCTGCCCCGGATGGTCGCGATGTCGTCGCGCACGCTCTGCTCGAGGTCGCCGAAGGGCAGGAAGTCGATGTCGCCGGCGTCGCTGCCGCGCCGCTCGGCCAGGATGCCCCGCAGGTCGTCGTTCGAGAACGTCAGCATCCCGCAGTCGGTGTGGTGCACGACCAGGAACTCCTTGGTGCCCAGCAGGGTCGAGGAGATGATCAGCGAGCGGATGGCGTCGTCGGAGACGCGCCCGCCCGCGTTGCGGATGACGTGGGCGTCGCCGAGATCCAGCCCCAGCATCTCCGACGGGTGGATGCGTGCATCCATGCACACCACCGCGGCGACTGAGCGGGCCGGGGGCATCGGCTTGTTGCCCTGGCTGAAGCCGGCGACGTAGGCGGCGTTGGCTTCGAGCATCTTTGCTGTCTCGGACATGGAGGATCCTCCGGTCTTCCGGTGCGAACGTTGCGCCGGCAGTTGGCCGACCGGGGCAGGCTACAGCAATCCCGACCAAAACACTCGGCAATAGGAATCGTCCTCATTCTCGTCTTATTTCTGTGGTCCGGGCGGGGCCACCGGTGGGGGGGGCGGTGGCCGTTCGGTCCTTCGCGCGGGCGCAAGGCGTCGCGAATCGGCCCCCGGCGCCCCCGCCCTCGCGGTTTTCTGTCAGGACTTCCAGGCGGCGGTGATCTCGGCTGTGGAGGCGATCTGGCCGAAGTAGCGGTCGATGGTGGCCAGGGTGGCCTCGTGCTCGGCGGCGCTGTAAGCGGCTGTGCCGTCGGCGCAGAGCACCACGTAGAAGTCGCGCATGAAGGCATCGCGGGCGGTGGTCTCGACGCAGACGTTGGTGGCGACGCCGGCGAGGATGATCGTGCGGATGCCCGCGGCGCGCAGGATGGTCTCCAGGTCGGTTCGTAGGAAGGCGCTGTAGCGGTGCTTGGTGACGACCGGGTCGCCGGGCTCCGGGCGGACATTGCCGTAGTAGTCGCCCCCGAAGGTGCCCTCCACGCAGACCGGGCGCACGGTGTAGCTGCCGGCCCGGCGCCTGGTTGCCTGCTCCAGGATCACGTCGCTCAGGTAGCGGTTGTCATCGCTGGAAAGGACGCTGCGGACGAACACCACCAGCACACCCGCCCGGCGGGCCGCGGCGATGAAGTCCTCGAGCCGCTCGGCCGTGGCGACGGCGGCACTGACGTCGAGGCCCTCGGCGCTCATCATGCCCTCGGGCGCGCAGAAGTCGTTCTGCACGTCGACGATGACGAGGGCGGCGTGGGCACGAGCGACCTTCTCGGCCAGGTTCCACAGCGGCTTCACGCGGGAGAGTCGCTCGGCGGCGCGCCGGGCGGCTGCGTCGGGCTCCATGCTGCTGTCCCGCCTGCTCACATCCACGGGACGTGCCCGGTCGGTGCCTTGCTCGGCGACCGTCCGCCTGACGCGGCGGCTACTCGCTGTCGACGCGTACGAGGCATCCTTCGACTGTTCCCGCGGCGAGTTCCCTCAGCCTCGCGAAGTCGTCGGATTCGAACATCGCGTCCACGCTGCCGGCATCGTCGAACTCGATGATGGTGATCTGCCGCGGCGTCCACTCGCCCCTCAGCACTTCGATCCTGCCGCCGTTCACGAGTTACTTGCCCCGATAGTTGCTCACCAGCGCCTCGGCCTGCTCGTGATACTCCTCGTGGTCGGCCTCATCTGTGACATCGATACTCGAAATCATGTACACGGCCATGGGCAGTTCTCCCTCGCGATTGATGGACAGCGTGAGACGCCGTCGCGGGTCGGTTGCACCCTAATTTCGGTGACTATGGGCCGCCACTGGCCGGCCGCAGCTAGGCGGCGGGCTGGAATATGAGGTCCACGTGGCGGGGACCGCGGGTGAACACCCCGGTCTCGTCGGCCTCGAACCCGGTTGCGAAGCCCATCCCCGGGAGCCGGTCGAGCAAGGCGTCCATGGCCACGTCCACCTCCACGCGGGTCAGATGCGCCCCCACGCAGAAGTGCCGTCCCAGGGCGAACTCCACGTGGTTGGCGGCGGCGTTGAAGGCCTTGGCCACGTCGAGGTCGGTGCGACCGATGTCGAACGTGTCGGGGTCGGTGAACTGGTCGGGATCGCGGTTCGCCGCCCCCAGCACGCAGGCCACGGTGCCGCCGGCCGGCACGACGCCGCCGGAGAGCTCGGTGTCGCGCTCGGCCTGCCGCATGATCATCTGCACGGGACCCGAGTGGCGCAGCGTCTCGGCGAGGGCGGCGGTGATGAGCGACCGGTCCTGCCGCACGGCCTCCATCTGCTCGGGGTTCTCCAGCAGGCGGCACACCATCGAGGCGAGCGCGTTGTCGGTGGTCTCGCCGCCGGCGCTCACCAGCAGGCTGGTGAACGCCCGGACCTCCCAGTCCTCCATGGTGATGCCGTCGGAACTCCCCTCCAGCATCTTCGACAGCAGGTCCTCGCCGGGGTTGCCTCGCCGCTCGGCGATGATCGGCGTGAGGTAGTCGGCGAACTGCGCCTGCGCCTCGAGCCCTCGCCGCTCCACCTCCGGGTCACCGGCGAAATTGGACTGGAACTCGATGCCGAGATCGACCCAGCGGCGGAACGTCTCGTGATCCTCCAGCGGGAGGCCGATCATGTACATGATCACGTCGAGCGGGAACTTCTTGGTGAACTGCTCGCGCAGGTCCACGTGGCCGTCGGCCTCGAAGCGGTCGATCAGCTTGTGCGCCGTGTGCTCGATGATCTCCCGCACCTGCGTCTCGAGGTAGGCGCCGCGGAACTGCGGCCCGACGATGTTGCGGTGGGCGGAGTGCTCGCGGCCGTCGAGTTGCAGCATCGTCCGCCCGCCGTGGATCGGCTCGTTCTGCCACTCGTAGTTTCGGCTCGAGAACGACTCGCCGTCCTTGAAGACCCGCTCCACGTCCCGGTAGCGCGACACCATCCAGAATCCCGACACCTCGTGGTGGTACAGCGGGTACGACTCCCGCATCTCGGCGTAGAACGGGTAGGGGTCGGCATCGAACTCCGGGGCAAGGATGTCCGGACCGGTGCCTGCGGCGACGGCTGTCATGCTCTCGGGTCTCCTCGGGTTTGCGGCTGGGCCGGGCGGGGTGCGAGCTGCGGTTCAGACGCCTCGATGCCGGTAGTCGGCGGCTTGGCGCATCATGAGGTCCCAGGTCTGCTCCAGGTACCCGGCCACCTCGTCGATCAGCTTTCGCATGGGCAGGCGGGCCTCCTCGGGGAGTTCCGGGGCTCCGGTTGGTTCCAGCGTGACGTCGAGGCGGGCCATCTGGTCGAGCGTGACGTGGAGGGCGGCCGCACGGGGCAGGCTGCGGCCCACGGTGATCCCCCCGTGCCACGGGATGAGCACCGTCGAGCAATCACCGATGACCGGGCCGATCGAGTCGAAGTGGTCGTCGGGGCTCATGACCTGGTCCTGGTAGAAGAGCGTGCAGAGGTTGTGGCGCATCTTCAGCGGCCGTGCCATCGACGCCAGGGCGCAGACCCAGAACGAGTGCGTGTGCACGATCGAGTTCACGTCGGGGCGCTGGCCGTAGATGCCGGCGTGGAACTCCCAGCCCGGGCTGACGAAGCGGTTTCCGGCCAGCAGGTTCCCCTCGTAGTCGAGCTTCATGACATCGTCGCGCCCGACCTCGCCGAGGGTGCGATCGAAGGAGTTGATCCACAGCGCGTCCTCGCCCTGTGCCCGCACGCTGACGTGGCCGCCGATCCCCGTGTCGCAGCCGTTCGCCGCGAGTGCACCGCAGGCGGCGACGATGTCGCCGATCACATCGGGGGAGGTCTGGGCTGGGGCATGGGTCATGGTGAACCGTCCTTGTCCGGGGATTCGGGAGTCTCTCCGTTGCGGCGGTGCCGTCCGGCCAGGGTATTCGAGATGATCGTCGGCGAACAGATGAGCCGGGCCGTCAGTCGAGACCTTTGGCGGCTTGCCACGTCGCCAGCGTCTCGGGCAGGTCGGCGGCCACCGGTCCCACGTCCGGGTAGCGCTTGCGGTCCGGCGCGCCCAGCCCGCCGTCCACCAGTTCACTAAGCGGCATGAAGTACAGGAAGCAGACCGTGCGCGAGCCGAAGAGCCAGGTGCCGTCCTCGCGCCGGTAGGTGTCGGCGTAACGCAGCCCCACCTGGTAGGTCGTGCCCTCCAGCGCCAGTTCGGCGTGGGCGAGCACCGTCCCCGTGGCGTGGTCGTCGTCGTCGAAGTCGATCCGGTGGCTGTGGGGGTAGTGGTAGGTGGGCCCCATGAGGCCGGTGCGGTACCGGTAGAAATCCACGATGGCGTCGCGGCCCTCGGTGGTGTCGCGGCCGTCGGCGTGGGCGAAGGTGGCGTCGGCGCAGAAGATCTCGCCGATGCGGTCGTAGTCCCGGTCGTCCACGGCTGTGGAGTAGTCGAAGACCAGCTCCCTGATCGCCTCGCGGGCCTCGATGCGGGCGATGCGGCTCTCCAGATCGGTGGTCACGTCGGCTCTCCTTGTGGTCTCAGCGTTCGATCAGGCGTTGTGTGCGGTCCGGTCGGGGCCGGGGTGCCGCTCTGCTCCTTCGGCGCGGGCGCAAGGCGTCGCATTTCGGCCCCCCGGCCCCCGCCCTCGCGGGTCTGCCGGGGCCGGGGTCGGTGCGTCTTCATGCCAGCATCCCGCCGTCGATGATGAGGGTTGTGCCGGTGATGTAGGCGGCGGCGTCGGAGGCCAGGAAGGCGACGGGGCCGGCCACCTCCTCCGGGGTGGCCCAGCGTCCCAGGGGGATGGTGAGTGCCGAGGCCGCCACGACCTCGTCGCGGTCGAAGGCGTCCCAGCCGGAGGTGGCCACGTAGCCGGGAGCCACGGCGTTGACGCGTACGCCGTGGGGTGCCCACTCGCGTGCCAGGGCGCGGGTCTGGGCGAAGAGGCCGCCCTTGGCGGAGCTGTACGCGGCCATGCCCTCCAGGTGGCGCATCCCGGCGAGCGAGCCCACGTTGACGATCGCTCCGCCGCGGCGTTCGAGCATCGGGCCGCCGAACGCCTGCGCGCAGAGGAACGGCGCGGTGAGGTTGAGGGCCACGGTCTTCGCCCAGCCGCCCTCCGCGATCTCCAGCGCCGGAGCCAGGAAGCGGGCGCCACCGGCGTTGTTCACGAGGATGTCGATGGGCCCCAACTCCTCGGCGGCCGAAGCGGCCGCGGCGGCCAGCGCCTCGCCGTCGGTCACGTCGACGGGCACGACAGCGGCTCGGCGTCCGGTCGCCCTGATCTCGCCGGCGAGAGCCTCGAGACGCTCGCGCCGCCGTGCCAGGAGTGCCACGTCCGCACCTGCGGCGGCGAGCGTGGTGGCGATGGCCCAGCCGATGTCACCACTGGCGCCGGTCACGGCGGCCCGTTTGCCCGCCAGGGAGACGAGCGGCGAGCCGCCGCCGGCCGCGGTCACGCCGCCACCCCGTCACTGGGCTCATAGGACACGCAGAAGGAGGCCATCCCCCGGCTGATGAGCGTGGGGTGCCACTCGGGGGGCTCGGGTCCGGCTCGCAGATCGGGCAGCCGGCGGACGAGTGCGTCGAGGGCGATCGACCCCTCGAGGCGGGCCACGGCCGCGCCGAGGCAGTAGTGCAGCCCGAAGCCGAAGCCGAGATGGTCGGTGGGGTTGCGCCCGAGATCGAGTCTGTCCGGATCGCCGAAGACATCAGGGTCGCGATTGGCCGCAGCCTGGACCAGATAGACCATGTCGTGCCGGTTGATCACCCGGTCGCCGATGTCTATGTCGGTGGCGGCCATGCGCACCTGCATCTTCGAGGGGCCGTCGAATCGCAGGATCTCCTCGGTCGCCAACCGCAGGAATTCGCTGTCGTCGTTGGCACGGAGCGCCTCGAGCTGGTCGGGATGCGCCAGCAGGGCGTGCAGCCCGTTGCCGATGAGGTTGGTGGTGGTCTCGTGCCCACCGAACAGCAGCAGGATGCAGGTGCCCACGATCTCGTCGTCGGTGAGGGTGTCGTTGCCCTCCTGGGCACGGATGAGCGTGCCGATGAGGTTCTCCGCCGGCTCGGCGCGGAAGTGCCGCACGAGGGCACCCAGATATTCCGACAGCTCCAGGAGCCCGTTCTGGGCGCGCTCGCGGCGGCCCGCGACACCGCGGGCGCCGAAGACCAGCACCATCAGGTCGTCGGACCAGTCCTTGAAGAGATCCCGATCGCCGGCGGGGACGCCCATCATCTCGGCGATCACGACGGCGGGAAGCGGGTAGGCGAAGTCACCGATGACGTCCATGTGCCCGCGCGGGGCGATCTCGGCGATCAGGCTGTCCACCACCTCGATGATGCGGGGTCGCCACATCGAGATCGCCCGCGGTGTGAATGCCCGGCTCACGAGCTTGCGCAGCCGCGTGTGGTCGGGCGGATCGCGGAAGACCATCCATTCGCCGAGGATCTGGTAGGTGGGCGCGCGCTCGGCGCGTTGGGACTCGGTGAGCTTGTGCTCGAAGACCGGTCGAATGCGGTCGGACGAGAACCGGGGATCCTTCAGTGCGGCCAGCAGGTCGTCGTGGCGGTGGATGAACCATGCCCGGTAGTGCTCGTTGTAGAAGACGGGCATCTCGCGGCGGAGTTCGGCCAGGATCGGGTAGGGGTCGGCGACCCGTTCGGGCGTGAGCAGATCGACGCTGCCGACCGGCCCGGCGCCGCTCATCGCCGACCCTCCGGGGCTTCCAGCACGGCCACGACGCAGGCGTTGCCGTCGATGCCCGCGGTGCCGCCGCCCATCGTTTCCACCACACCGATGCGAGCGCCGTCCACTTGGCGGCCTCCGGCGGTGCCCCGCAGCTGCCAGGTGATCTCGGCGACCTGCCCCAGGCCGGTGGCGCCGAGGGGGTGGCCCCGCGCCAGAAGGCCGCCGGACGGGTTCACGGGCTGCGCGCCGCCGAGGGAGGTCCGTCCCGACTCCACGAGTGCTCCGCCCCCGCCCAGTTCGCACAGTCCCAGCGCCTCGGTCGTCACGATCTCCCCGATCGTGAACGCATCGTGCACCTCAAGCACGTCGATGTCCTGCGGGCCGATGCCGGCACCGTCGAATGCCGCCCGGGCGGTGTCGGCGACGAGCTGCCATCCCCAGACCAGGTCCGAGTTGTGGTCCCATGCCTGGCCCGAGGCCAGGGCCGTGGCGCGGATGGTGACGTCCGGCGTGCCGCCGGCGGGGCCGGAGCCTCGGGCCGGACCGATCACAGCGGCGGCTGCGGCGTCGCTGATGTCGCAGCACTGGAGCAACGTCAGCGGGTCCGAGATCGGCCGGGACTCCAGAACCTCCTCGACGGTCAACTCGCCGGCGTGTTGCGCACGCGGGTTCGCCAGGGCGTGACGGCGGTTCTTCACCGCCACACGCGCCATCTGGGATGGCGAGACGCCGTGGCAGTGCTGGTAACGATGCGCGGCCATCCCGTAGAGGCTCGGCATGGCGAAGCCTTGCGCGCCCTCCGGGTCGGAGGCCAGCGGTTCGATCGGCCCGTCGAACACCGCCGTCATGGTCTCGATGCCGAACGCCAGAACCACCTCGTAGCGGCCCTGGTCCACGGCGACCTGTGCCTCGTGGAACGCCGTGGTCCCGCTTGCGCAGGCGTTCTCCACGGTCACGATGGGGACGCGGGTGATGCCGAGGTGTTGCAGTGTGCGGGTGGTCACACCGGGGTCGCCGAACACGGTCCCCGCAAAGACGGCGTCGATCGACGAGGCTGCGACCCCGGCGTCGGCGAGCGCCTCTGTGACGGCCTGCCACGCCAGGTGCGTCGGCGGGACGTCGGGCTGGCGGGCGAAGCGGCTCGTGCCCACTCCCCAGACGGTCACCGGAGCACTCATGGCGCCGGACCGGGGTCGATCGGCGCCACCAGCGGGTCGCCGCGGTCGTCACGCCCCAGGAGGCGCACCCGGGCGCCCGGCAGCAGGGCCTCGTCGTCCGTTCCGGCGACGTGAACGAGCGCACGAGGTCCCTCGTCGAAGTCGACGTAGGCCAGCACGGCCGGAGGCTTGCGGTCGGCCACCCGCACGCGCAGCACCGTCGAACTCCAGACGGTCCCGTCCGGTCCGAACTCGGCCCGCTCCACCGACGACGCGCCGCACGCCGGGCAGAGGGGCGGGCAGTAGAGCATCGGATAGCCGCAGGCGGCGCAGCGCCCGCCGCGCAGACCCTCCGGCGTGGCGTCGGGGCGCGGGTCGCGCCCGGAGGCCGCCAGCGCGAAGGAGCTCGATCCGCTGTCGGCGGTCATGGCAGGAACGCCGCTACCCACACCGTAGGACTGTACCAATGCGAGGGGACTGTCAACCGCTTGTTTGATATCGTTCCACGTGATAGTGCTGGTCAGCGCGACATCCGACCTGCACCGGACGACCCCCTCGGGGACAGGGCGCACGACGCGAGGAGACTGATGGCCACCGAAGCACCCGACATCCTGTCGCCGGCATTCAACACCGATCCCTATCCCATACTTCAGGAACTGCGGGAGGATTTCCCGCTGCACTACCACGAGGCGATGAACTCGTACCTCATCACCCGCTACGAGGACGTCGAGCGTGCCTTCAAGGATCCGGTCTTCACCAACCTCAACTACGAGTGGCAGCTCGAGCCGGTGCACGGGCCGACCCTGCTGTCGATGGAGGGACGGAACCACTCGCGGTACCGGAACCTGGTGGCGCCCGAGTTCAGGGGTCGCGTGCTGGAGGACAACTTCTTGCCGGTCATCGAGAGGAACAGCGCCGAACTGCTCGACGACTGGCGCCACGACGGGCGCGTCGACTTCGTGCAGCAATACACCACCTGGTTCCCCATCAAGGTCATCGTGGACATGCTGGGCCTGCCCGCGTCGGATCATGCGCTGTTCCACCGCTGGTACACCACCATCAACGTCTATCTCGCCAACCTGGCGGGCGATCCGGAGATCAACGCCGCCGGCGAGCAGGTCCGCGAGGACCTGGAGGCCTACATGCTTCCGGTCATCGAGGATCGCCGGCACAACCCGCGCGACGACCTGCTCACGAAGCTCGTCCACGCCGAGGTCGACGGTGAGCGCCTCGGCGACATCGAGATCAAGTCGTTCGTCAGCCTGCTGCTGACCGCCGGCGGTGAGACCACCGACCGCTCCCTGACCAACATGTTCTGGCGATTGATCGAGAACCCCGATCAGATGGCGGCCGTCCGTGCCGACCGCAGCCTGATCCGCAACGCCTTCGCCGAGACGCTGCGCCACACGCCCCCGGTGCTGATGATCATGCGTCAGCCCGCAGAGGACGTGGAGATGACCGGTGGCACCATCCCGGAGGGATCGACGGTCACGTGCCTGCTCGCAGGCGCCAACCGCGACCCGCACGTGTTCTCCGAGCCCGACCGGTTCGACATATTCCGCGACGACCTGGACATCGAGCGGGCGTTCAACTCCGGCGCCAACCACCTCACGTTCGCTCTGGGGCGCCACTTCTGCGTGGGGGCTCTGCTGGCGCTCACTGAGGTCGTCACGGGGAGCAACCAGGTACTCGACGCTTGTGAGGATCTGGCATTCGCCGACGGTCCGCCGACACCCGAAGGGGTGTTCACCCGCTCGCCCCTCCACATGGACCTTACGTTCACGCCCACCTCCTGATCGGTCGACACGGCGGCGCTCAGCGATTAGAAGATGCCCGCCGCGAGATCCACGAACAACAGAGGAGCAATAGATGACGCCTGACATCCTCTCGCCGGAGTTCTCCGAGGATCCCTTCCCCGTGCTCGCCCTGATGCGCGACGAGCACCCCGTCTACTTCCACGAGGCCATGAACTCGTACATGATCAGCCGGTACGAGGATGTGGAGCGGGCCTTCAAGGATCCGGCGTTCAACAGCAACAACTACGAGTGGCAGCTCGAGCCGGTGCACGGACCCACGATCCTGCAGATGGAGGGCCGGGACCACTCGCGCCACCGCAACCTCGTCACCCCGGCCTTCCGGGGAGCCGACCTGCGGGAGAAGTTCATCCCGGTCATCGAGCACTGCAGCGCCGAGTTGATCGACAACTGGCGCACCGATGGGCGCGTGGACTTCGTGCAGCAGTACACCACGCGCTTCCCGATCAACGTGATCGTCGACATGCTGGGCCTGCCGAAGTCCGACCATGACCGGTTCCACGCCTGGTACAGCTCGATCATGGCGTTCCTGTCGAACCTCATCGGCGACGCCGACGTGATGGCCGCCGGCATCCGCACCCGCGACGAACTCCAGGAGTACATGCTGCCGATCATCGCCGACCGGCGGAGCTCTCCGGGAGACGATTTGCTGACCACCCTGTGCCAGGCCGAGATCGACGGGGAGCGTCTCAGCGACATCGAGGTGAAGGCCTTCGTGAGCCTCTTGCTGACCGCCGGCGGGGAGACGACGGACAAGTCCATGGCCAACATGTTCTGGCGTCTGATCGAGAATCCCGACCAGATGGCAGCGGTGCGCGAGGACCGCAGCCTCATCCGCAATGCCTTCGCCGAGACCTTGCGGCACACCCCGCCGGTGCAGATGATCATGCGGGAGACGGCCACGGCCGTGGAGATGTCGGGCGCAACCATCCCGCCGGGGGCTACGGTGACCTGCCTGCTCGCCGGGGCGAACCGCGATCCCCACAGGTACGACGACCCCGACCGCTTCGACATCTTCCGCGAGGACCTCGACATGGAGAAAGCCTTCACGGCGGCGGCCAATCACACCTCGTTCGCCCTGGGCAGGCATTTCTGCGTGGGCGCCATCCTGGCGCTGACGGAGGTGGAGATCGGCACCAACCAACTGCTCGACGCCATGGACGACATCACCTTCGTGGACGGCCCGCCCGACCCGGTGGGTGTGTTCACGCGCTCGCCGGTGCACATGCCGCTGGCCTTCCGGCCGGCGGCCTGAGGATCGCCCCGGCGGCGCAGGGTCCGGCGGATTGCCGGACGATCCGCCAGGGCCGGGACAGTCACAACGACTCAACAACAACGACTCAGCAACAACAGAGACTCAGTAACAACAAGGAGGGACAGTAATGGGGATCGAAGGAATGCGTTTTGTCATCACGGGCTCCGCGGGTGGAATCGGCGCCGCGACGGCACGGGTGGCCGCCTCGAAGGGCGCCTCCGTCATGCTCAGCGACCTGGCGTCCTCGGCGGAGGCCGGTGGGCAGGTCGTTGCCGACATCCGCGCGGCGGGAGGCAAGGCGGCCTTCCACGTCTGTGACGTGACCGATCCCGAGCAGGTGGAGGCCCTCATGGCCGAGGCGGCGGACCGCTTCGGTGGCATCGATGTCCTGCACAACAACGCAGGGGTCCACGAGACGGCTCGCGCCGGTGAGGACACCTCGGTGGAGACCATGCCCATCGACGTGTTCCGCTGGGTCGTCGAGGTCAACGCCGTCGCCCCCTGGGTGTGCGCCAAGTACGCCGTGCCCTACCTCAAGGAGAGCGACAATCCCTCCATCGTCAACGCCGCCTCCACCGGGTCGCAGTCGGCCTATCCCCGCAACTCCGCCTACGGCACCTCCAAGGGCGGCATCCGCCTGCAGACCCAGAACCTCGCCGTCGACCTGGCGCCCTACGGCATCCGGGTGAACTGCTACGGCCCCACCGCCATCGCCACCGAGATGGTGACGAGGTTCGTCAACCAGGCCGAGGATCCGGTGGCCTTCGAGAAGGCGCTCATCAACACGAGCCTCATCCCGCGCCTCGGCCGGCCCGAGGAGGTCGGCGAGCTGGTGTGCTTCCTGGCCAGCCCGGAGGCATCGTTCATCAACGGTGCGTACATTCTCATCGACGGCGGCTCGCTGGCCTGGCGCGGCACCGTCGACCAGATCGGTCTGGAGTAGCGAACCGCTCCACCGAGTCGTCGACAGAACCCGTCAGATCCGAGGTAGCAGAAACGACAACCGAGGGAGGGGGCGCCGGGGGCCGGCTCGCGACGCCTTGCGCCCGCGCCGAAGGAGCGAACGGCCACCGCCGCCCCCGACCGGACGGACCGACAACCGAAGGAGGGCGCCGGGGGGTCGGCTCGCGACGCCTTGCGCCCGCGCCGAAGGAGCGAACGGACACCCGCCCCCGACCGGACAGAACCGACGAAACCAACCGAAGGAGCATCCCCATGGCTGACACACTTGCGATCACCGGCCTGCTGAACCGTGCAGGCACCGCGTACGACACCGGCGACCTCGACTTCATCATGGACCTGTTCCTGGACGACAGCGTCTTCGAGCTCGTCATCGCGGGCAACGATCCGATGGTCTTCGACGGCAAGGAGACAATCCGGGGCCTGTTCGAGGGGGCGCACGAGACCCAGACCGATCAGCGGCGTCACTGCGTCACGAACATCTTCTTCACCGACGAGACAGACACGTCGGTCACCGCCGTCTCGACCCTGATCCTCATCTCGGTGGAGAACGGGGCCCTGACGGTTCTGTCCAGCGGCGTGTACACCGACAGCGTCGTTCTCGTCGACGGGGCCTGGAAGCTGCAGCGGCGCCACCTCCACCTCGACCTGCCCTACTGAGCCATGAACATCGGCCAGATCCCGGCGAAGTGGGCCCGCCAGACGCCGCAGGGCACCGCCATCATCGACGCCACGACCAACCAGCGGGTGAACTGGGCCGACTTCGACAACCACGTGAGGCGGCTCGCCAACGGCCTGCGCGGCCTGGGGTTGGAACGCGGCGACCGGGTGGGTGTGCTGAGCCGGAACTCGATGGAGTACGCGGCGGTCTACTTCGCCTGTGGCCGCACCGGGCTGGTGGCTCAGCCCATGAACTGGCGGCTCTCGCCACCGGAGTTGAAGAAGATCACCGACAACGGTGAGCCGCGGGCCTACATCAGCGGGCCCGACTACCACACCGCCGCCGGCGAGCTCGCAGGCATGGTGGACAGCGTCGAGCACTGGCTTCAGTACGGCCCCGACGGCGACGGCAGCTACGAGCGCCTCGTGGCGAGCGCCTCCGATGACGAGCCGGCGGGCTCGGCCGGCATCGGCGGGGACGACCCGCTGTTCATCCTCTACACCGGCGGCACCACCGGCGAGTCCAAGGGGGCGCTGCACAGTCACCGCAGCTGCTGGTTCGGGATGCTGAACCAGACCGTGGCCGAGCGGATCGTGCCCAGCGACGTCTACATGCTCACCGGGCAGATGTTCCACATCCCGGTGGTACTGGCCATCAACTACCTGGCCCACGGCTGCCCGCTGGTGCTCATGAACTTCGAGGCCCGCCTGGCGATGGACCTCATCGAGGCCGAGCGGGTCTCGGCCTTCCTGGGCGTCACGACGATGCTCAACTGGATGATGGCGGTGGAGGGGTTCGACCGCTACGACATCTCCAGCCTGCGCAACATCCAGTACGGGGGCGGCCCGATGCCGTCCCGGGTCATCACCGAGGCGCTCGAGCGGTTCCCCTGCACGCTCATTCAGGGCTACGGCCAGACCGAGGGCACGACGATGTGCTTCCTGTCCCAGGAGGACCACCTGCGGGCGATCCATGAGGACCATCGCCCCGAGCGCCTGCGCTCGTGCGGCCGCGAGGGGTTCGTGACCTCGGTGCGGGTGGTGCACCCCGACGGCAGCGACGTGCCGACCGACGGCAAGACGCCCGGTGAGATCATCGTGCGCTCCGAGGCCAACATGGTGGAGTACTTCCGCCGGCCGGACCTCACCGCCCAGACGATCCGCGATGGCTGGATGTGGACCGGCGACATCGCCTGCTGGGATGACGAGCGCTACGTGTTCATCGTTGACCGGGCCAAGGACATGATCATCTCCGGCGGCGAGAACATCTACTCGGTGCAGGTGGAGGAGGCCATCGCCCGCCACGCCTCGGTGCTGGAGTGCGCCGTCATCGGCGTGCCCGACGACACTTGGGGCGAGTCCGTGAAGGCGTTCGTCGTGCTCAAGCCCGAGATGCGCGCCAGCGAGGCCGACATCATCGAGGTGGCCCGGGCGAACCTGGCCTCGTACCAGAAGCCCCGCTCGGTGGAGTTCGTCCTGGAACTCCCCAAGGCTCCCACCGGCAAGATCCTCAAGCGCGAGCTACGCGAGCCCTACTGGCAGGACACCGACCGCCAGGTCTGACGGCTTGGGCGCCTTGCGCCTGCGCCGAAGGAGCAACGACAACCGAGGGAGGGGGCGCCGGGGGCCGGCTTGCGACGCCTTGCGCCCGCGCCGAAGGAGCAAACGGCCACCGCCGCCCCCGACCGGACCGAACACTGAACCTGCGACGCCCCGGAGGCGGATCATGCGCATCGGCTATCTCGTCGACACCAATGCGGGCGGCTACGACCAGCCGTTGCCGGACCGGCGCAACGCCGCCGCCACGCTGGGTGCGCTGGTCGAGGAGTGCATCCTGGCCGAGCGGGCCGGCTTCCACTCGATCCAGGTGCCCGATCGCCACGGCCGTACCGAGTCGTACTTCGGCTCGCCGCTGAACCTGCTCATGATCCTGGCCCGGGAGACCCACCGGGTGGCCATCGGCGCCTACTGCCTGGTGAACACCCTGTATCACCCGATGCACGTGGCCGAGCAGTGCGCCATCATCGACAACCTGTCGCGGGGGCGGCTGTTCATGACCTGGGGGCGGGGCTTCCACGAGGGCTACTGGGGCCAGTTCGGTGTGCCGCGTGAGCGCATGCTGGGCCGCTACCTGGAGAATGTGCGGATCATCGAGCGGGCGCTTGCGTCGAAGGGCGAGCGCTTCAGCGTCGACGGCGACTTCTACTTGGTGCGCGACGGCCTGCTGTCGCCGAACTGCTACCAGCAGCCGCGCTTCCCGTTCTGGGGCGGCGGGCAGTTCCCGGTCTCCATCGAGCGCTGCGCAACCTATGCCGAGAGTTGGACCTGCGACGACTTCCCGATCCTCGCCGAGGTCTGGGAGTCGCAGGTGGGTGCCTACCGGGCCCGTGCCGAATCGTTGGGCAAGGAGCCGTTCGTGGTCCTGATGCGCAACGGCTGGGTGGCCGACAGCTTCGAGCAGGCGGCAGCCGAGTTCGGCACCCACTACGTCTCGGAGATGCGCTTCTACTGCGCCCAGGGGATCCTGGCGCACCATCCGGCGTTCGACAGCCCCGAGAAGATCACCGCCGAGAGTGCCCGCGAGCACATCGTGGTGGGCACGCCGGCTCAGTGCCGCGAGCGTCTCGAGCAGTACCACGAGGAGTACGGGGTGCAGTACTTCACGATGCGGTTCCGCATGGTGACGGGCCCCGGCTTCGGGGCCGCGCAGGAGCAGATACTGCGCTTCGGCGAGGAGGTCGTGCAGCCGCTGCACAAGAAGTATCCCGCCATCGAGCATCCCGCGATCCCGCAGGCCTGCCGCTGGTAGCAGCGCCGGGCGCCGGATGTTGAACGATGTCCGTGGGCTGCTAGTTTGTCAGGACCAAACTCTCGTTTGATCTTCAGGAAACGGATCGCCCGCGCGGGCGAAGGAGGGGAGAAATGACCGACCGGAAAAGAACACTGTGGCGTCTGCTGCCGCTCACCCTGGCTCTGTCGCTGCTCGCGGCGGCGTGCGCCAGCGATGACGGGGCCATGGACACCGCCAATGCCGCGCGCTCGGAGGCGGGCGCCGCCCAGAGCGAGGCGAACACGGCGCTCGCCGACGCTTCGGCCGCCGCTGCCTCCGCCGAGGCGGCATTGAGGGCCGCGGAGGCCGCCCAGGCCGCCGCAGACCTTGCGCAAGCCACGGCCGAGGGCAACCAGGAAGCCGTCGCTGCGGCCGAGGCTGCGCTCGCCGACGCGCAGGAGGCCGCATCCGCCGCCCGCAGCGAGGCCGCTGACGCGCAGGCCGAGGCCGACGCGGCGCGTGACGCCGCCGAGGCGGCACAGGCAGAGGCCGACGCGCAGGCCGCAGCCGCAGCCGCCGCGGCCGAAGAGGCCGCCGAGCCGATGGACGATGAGCCCGCCCCCGAGCCCATGGACGACATGGCGCCGCCGGCGCTGGTGGACAAGCCCGAGGGCTGGACGCCGCCGGAGGCCTCGATGGGCACCGCCATCGCCTGGCCGACCGGCCCGGCCACCGAGCTGCCGCAACTCACGATCGGCTACCTGCAGGTGCTCGGCGCCTCCGAGGCCGCGCAGCGCCTCGAGCTGACCGCCAAGGACGCCGTGGACTACCTCGGCTGGGGCTGGGAGTACTGCGACGCCGAGGGCGTGCCCGACGCCATGCAGACCTGCCTCGAGGGCTTCATCAGCTCCGGCGTGGACGCCATCGTCACCGACGGCACGACCGTCGAGGTGATCGTGGAGGGCCTCGCCCGGGCACGCGATGCGGGCATCCCGTTCGTGAACACCGGCGGAACCCAGAGCTTCTACCACCTGTACGCGGCGTCCTTCAACCCGAATGACTCCGCGCTGGGCCGCGTGCTGGCCGAGTGGATGATGGAGAACCGCGGCAAGGATGGCCCGGTCCAGATTTCCAGCGCCGGCTTTGCCAAGTGGGGATCCGACCGTGAGGATCAGCTTCGGGCCGCCGTCGAGGGCACCGGTGTCACTATCGGCGCGGAGGAGATGGTCGACTTCGCTGACGTCATCGGCACCGCCGCCGACCTGGCGGCCAACTGGCTGCTACAGGCGCCCGACTCAGTCGCCTTCTGGCTGACCTTCGACCTGGCTGCGCTGGGTGTCGGCCCGGTGATCACCGAGAGCTTCGCCGGCGTGTCGCCGCCGGACCGTCCGATGGTGCTCACCTTCTACGCCAACTGCACCACGCAACAGCAGATGCTGGCAGGCGGTGTGGACGCCTCCTCGGAGGAGAACCTGGAGTGGGGCAGTTATGTGGCGATGGACCAGATAGCGGCGTACTACGCCTCGGGCACCCAGTTCACCGACGAGTTGCGTCCGTACTACGAGGATGCCGACGGCAACGCCTGGCAGTTCTCGATCCCGTTCATCGTGACGCCGGAGGATGTGGGCGACGAGTGCAACCCGGGCCGCGGCCCGTATCCCACGCCCACGGATCCGCGCTGGGCGGACTATGTGGACTTCTTCGAGGCCCGCTGGGCAGCGGCTTACAGCAACATCGGCTAAGGCCGGTCGACAACTCCCGTGGCGAGCAATCGTGACGGGATCAAGACCCAGGTAGGAGGGGGACGCAGCCGAGAGGGCTGCGTCCCCCTCCGCCATTTCGGGGATGCGCGGATCCCGCGACTAACTTGCAGAGGCCGAACGAAGCGGGGGAGACGCACGTGAGCGACGACACAAGCACGGGTAGCGACGGGGCCGGCTCGAGCGCTCCTGTGAGCGAGGCGTCCCAGGTGACCGGCAGCCGCTCCAGCCGGATCAACGTGCGGGACTTCTTCGCCCGCTACGGGCTGCTGGTGGTCTTCGCGGTCGTCGTGGTGATCTTCAAGGCGCTGGATCCCGAGGTCTTCCTCACGCAGAACCACGTGCAGAACGTGCTGTTCCTGCCGTCGTCGTTCGTTCCACTGCTGGTCCTCGCCACGGCGCTCACGTTCGTGCTGTCGATGGGTGACTTCGATCTGTCCTTCGGCAGCATGGTCGGTCTGTCGGGCGCCACCGCCGTGGCGCTCATGGTCAACTTCGACCAACCCGTGTGGGTGGCGATGCTGGCAGCCTTGGGCGTGGGAGCCGCCGTTGGCCTGTTCAACGGCTTCCTCATCTCGTATGTCGGGGCGTCGTCGTTCGTCATCACGCTGGCGGGGTTGGTGGGCCTGAAAGGCATCGAGCAGCTCTGGACGAGCAATCGCTCGATCACCATCCCGGTGGGAGCCCAACCCTTCTACGTCGATCTGGCTCGGAATGTGGAGTTCTGGGATCTGCGGCGCCCCGTGTTCATTGCGTTCGGCATCGTTGCGGCGGCGTGGATCGTCATGGACCGCACCGAGGTCGGGCGCTACATGTACGCCATCGGCGGCAACACCGAGGCGGCGCGTCTGGCGGGCATCCCCGTGGCGCGGATTCGCCTGCTCGGTTTCGTGATCGTCGCTCTGCTTGCCTCGCTGATCGGCATCCTGCTCACCGCTGGCATCTCGGGCATCCGCCTGAATCTGGGCGACGCCTTCCTGCTGGACGCCTATGCGGCGGTGTTCTTGGGGGCGGCGGTGTTCAGACCCGGGCAGTTCAGCATCCCCGGCACCATCGTGGGCGCCCTGTTCCTGCGCGTCATCGAGGTGGGCCTGCTGTCTCTGCAGATCTCCAACGCCTGGATCAACATCGCCAAGGGAGTGATCCTGATCTTCGGCGTGCTGGTCAGCCAGATCATGCTCCGGCGCAAGTAACAGCGGTGCCATGACTGCTGCGACCACCACCCGCGCCACGGCCACCGGCGACGTCTTCCTGGAGGTCCACGGACTGGTCAAGGACTATCCGGGCGTCCGGGCCGCCGACCATGTGTCGCTGGGCATCCGACCGGGCGAGGTCGTGGGCCTCGTCGGCAAGAACGGCGCCGGCAAGAGCACCGTCATCAAGATCCTGGCAGGTGCCACGTCCCCGGATGAGGGTCGCATCCTCCTGGATGGCGAGGAGATCCATCTGCACAACCCTCACGACGCCACCTTGCTGGGCTTGTCGTTCGTGCACCAGGAACTCTCGGTGGTACCCGATCTGTCCGTCGCCGAGAACGTGGAACTCGGTCTCGGCTATCCCCGCCAGGCGGGCGTTCTGGTGGACTTCGCCAAGCTGCGGCGCCAGTCTCGCGAGGTCTTGGCGCGCCTCGGCGGCGGCGTCTCGCCGGGTGTGCCGATCCGCACGCTGCCGGTGGCTCAGCAGCGGCTCGTGATGATCGCCCGGGCCCTGGTCACCCAGGCGCGCCTGGTGGTACTGGACGAGCCCACGGGGTCGCTCACCGATGAGGAGACCAGCCACCTCTTCGCCGTGATCCGCGACCTCGCGGCGGCCGGCGTGGCGGTTGTGTACGTGTCGCACCGGTTGGAGGAGATTCTGGAGATCACGGACCGGGTGGTGGTGATGCGCGACGGCGCCGTGGTGGACGACCGGCCCACCGGGGCCTTCGACACCCGCACGCTCATCGAGGAGATCACCGGCGAGGACGCCAGCGAGACGGCGCTGCAGCGGCGTCGCAGCCACGGCATCGGCGGGCCGCCCGACGCTCCGGTGGTGCTGGAGGTCGAGGGCGTCGAGGTGCCAGGACACATCCACGATGCCGGCTTCAGCATCCGTGAGGGGGAGATCCTCGGCGTTGCCGGCCTGGTGGGGGCGGGGCGCACCGAGTTGATGCGTGCCGTCTTCGGCGCCGACCACCGCACCGGCGGGGTGATCCGGCTGCACGGCACCGAGGTCACGATCCGGAAACCGGCCGACGCCATCGCCGCCGGCATGGTGCTGCTGCCCGAGGACCGGCGCAACCAGGGCCTCATCAGGGACTTCAACGTGCGCCGCAATATCACCCTGGGCACTCTCGCCAGGTTCCGCAGGGCTCGGCACCTGCCGATGCCCTCCGCGCCGAAGGAGCGCGCGGCCTCCCTGGCCGCCGTGCGGGATCTCGACATCAAGACCCCTTCGGATCTGACGCCCGCCGCCTGGCTCTCGGGCGGCAACCAGCAGAAGCTGGTACTGGCCCGCTGGCTGCGCTCCGGCGCCTCGGTGCTGATCTTCGACGAACCCACCCACGGCATCGACGTCGGCGCCAAGGAAGAGGTCTACGGCCTCATGGAGCAACTGGCTGCCGAGGGCAGGGCCGTCGTGTTCATCTCCTCGGAGTTCGGCGAACTGGTGGGTGTCTGCCACCGGGTCATCGCCATGCGGGAGGGCGAGATCGTCGGTGAGGCCGTCGGCGACGAGATCACCGAGGCCCGTCTGCTGGAGTTCTGTTACGGCCACACCCCCGACGCCACCCTGGCCGGCTCGGACGAACTCTGAACCACAACCCGGTTCCGTGATTCCCTTCGAGAAGATGCAGGCGCTTGTCGGGCGGCAACTGCCGGGCGGCTCTTTCGACCTCGAGCACTACCGCAACTGGCTCACCAACGACGTCATCGGTTCACCCCAGCGCGGCGACGACTTGGCGCATCCCATGTTCTGCTACTACGCGGCCATGGGCGGTATGGGCCTGTCGGTGGCCGAGCTGTTCGATCTGGCCTATACCAGCGCCTCCGACGGCCCCATGTTCGGGGAGTGCGACATGGAGGTGCGCTCCCCGCTGCGCACCGGCGTCTCCTATGACGTGCGCGGCGAGATCATCGATGTGAAGCGCAAGCAGGGAGGCGCCATCGGCACGTTCGATCTGATGACTTTCCGCCTCGAGGTCACCGCACCCGGCGGTGAGATCGCCGGGGTGTGCACCAACTCCTTCATCTGCCCGAGGGAACTGTGAACGCGTCGAGCGCCCGGTCGGTGAGAGTGGGCGACGATCTCCCGCAGCGCGTCATCGAATCGGTCAGCGCCGAGAAGATGAAGACGATGGCGGCGCTGCTGGGCGATCCCAACACCATTCACTGGGACGTCGACGACGTGCGCCGCCTGGGCCTGGGGGACCGGCCGGTCAACCAGGGGCCCAACAACATGGGCTACGTGATCGACATGCTCACAGACTGGGCCGGCGGGCCGGTGAGCTTCCGCCGGATGAAGGTGCGTTTCCTCGGCAACGTCTTCGCGGGGGACCGCCTCGTCGCCGGCGGCAAGGTCACAGCGGTGCATGACGATCCCGAGGGCCGCCTCGTGGACTGCGACGTCTGGCTGGCCCGTGACGGCACCGAGACAGTCCTGGCCGGCAGCGCCACCGTCTTACTCAGCGACTAGCACACAGCCCACTCGCGATTCTCAGCGCCCGGGGTGTGAAGACCGCCGGCTTGGTCTTGGATGCGCGGTTCGGGCGCCGGTGGCGTTGAGGCGGTCTCTGAAGCTGCCGCGCGTGCGCTGGCTCCCGGCACCCCGACGTTCGTGTGGTGCATCGCTGGGGGCGGGTTCGGGTCTTGTCGGCGTGGTCGGTCCGGCCTCGGTCCCCGGCCCTCCGACGCTCGCGTGGTGCACCGCCATTCGGTGTCTGCGCGGTGCTCCCGAGTCGGCGTGACCGGAGGGTTCGTCAGCGTTGGAGGGGTTGGTTGACGGTGCTGCCGGTGCCTGTCCTTGTCCTGTGACTGCGATGTCCCGGGGAATCGCGTTTGCCGCGGCGGGCTTCGCTGTTGCGCCTGTTCGGGGTGGGTGGCCGGTTGGGTGGGGGTTCGAGGGTGTAGGTGCCGTCGGGGTGGCGGGTGAGTTCGGCTCCGAGTTCGTGGATTTGTTTGTGGTGGCAGTCGCTGCAGAGTAGGACGAGGTTGTCGATGTTGGTGGGGCCGCCGTGTTCCCAGAACAGGACGTGGTGGGCTTGGCAGTAGCTGTTGGCGGCGCCGCAGATGACGCAGCCCCGGTCGCGGATCGCCAGGGCGACGCGTTGGGCGACGCTGGCGGTGCGGACCTTGTGGCCCAGCCAGAGGGGATGGCCCTTGGAGTCGAACAGGGCGGGCAGGATGTCGGCGTCGAGGGCGATGTGGAGCAACTCGCTGGGAGTCAGGGGGGTGCCGTCGAGGAGGCGGGCGTCGGCGAGTTGGTCGGCGGCGTCGTCGTAGTCCGCGACGACGACGAGGGTGGTGCGCTGGGCCTTGGCGTTGATGCCGGTGCCGTGGCGGGTGATGAGCGTTTCGAGCGCGTCGGCGTGGCGTTGGGCGGGCGTGGCGCGACCCTTGGGGTCCTCGGCGTGCCAGAGTTGTTTGGCCGCAGCCGCGAGGGCGGTTTCGATGCGGGCGCCGGCGACGGGGTCGAAGGTGCCGAACAGTTTGTACATGCCGTCGGATTGCTGTTTGATGTTGGCCTCGCGTCGGGCGCGCTGGCGCCGGCGCCGCTGTTCGAGGTCCTCGGCGGCGGTGCGTTCGTTGACGTGGTCGCGCACCGTGTGGGCGAAGACGTCGGCCGGTTCGGTCGCCGCGGCGCCCAGCAACTCGGCTTCGTCGATCGGGGTGTGTGCAGCGGCGTCGGCGATTACTCGGGCGGCCTGTGGCGTCACGTCGCCGGCCGCCAACGCCTGGGCCGTCTTGGGGAGATCGGCGAGCCGTCCGGCGAATCGCACCTCGCGCTTGGCGCCGCCGCGGGACTGCTTCAAGTCGCCTCGCAGCACCGCCGCGGCGTGCGCCTCGCCCCGCCGGCGGGCCAGTTCGCCGACCTTGTCGATCTTCACCGCTGCGAGGCGGGCCTCGCAACGCCCCAGCAGGCGCAAACACTCCTCGAGGCGCACGCCACCCAACCCGCGCAGACCATCAACCAGCGCATCCACCAGCGCCGACAACTGCTCCGACGAGAGCTCACCGCGACCCGGTCGATGCCGGCGGTCGGATCGTTCGGCCTCTCGCGCCCACAACTGCTCCGAGGAGGGCCCACCGCGACCGCTGTTTCTCGTGGGGGAGGTGGTCGGTGGCGCCGGTGCCTCGGCCTGGGCTTGGAGGCGCTCGGGAGCGGCATCACCGCGAGGCGCACCGGTCCCGGAGGTGGGGCGTTTGGCGGGTGTCTCCAGCCGGCCCGGCTCGCGCTTCGACGAAGGCTCCCGGCGGACAGATTCGCCGCCGGGGGAGGTGGTGGGCGACGCCGACGCCTCCCGCCGACGCGGCCGGCGCTTGGCGGCCGCATCGGCGCCGTCGGGTCCGTCAGCCGGTGGTGCCTGGTTGGAGAAGAGGTTCAACTCGGTCATCGGTGGCTCCCCCGGGGAACGCGTCATCGTCGGGTTCGGGTCGGCGGCGCCGACAAGCCGGTTGGGGAAGCTCGACCCCCGCCGTAACGGGGGTCATTGACCGGTACCCGTACTCTATCCGACCCTGTGACAGTCACAACGTATGTTCGCTAAACATCGGGAAATAATTCCGATGGTTCAACCGTCGGACATCGGGCACGAGTCCGGCGTTGCCTGGATTCCGGCCTCCGCCGGAACAACGGGTCCCGGCGGATGACGGGACAGGTGGGAATGGCAGGAATGCGGGACGGCGGGATTCGGGGGACCCCAACGGGATTGGAGGATGACGGGACTCGAGGCCCGACGAGATTCGATCATCTCACGGCATGGATGCCGCTGGCAGAGGTCCGCTCGTCATGAGCGATGCAGAAGCCGATCGACGGGGTGCGCCTCTCGGGGCTGTCATACCCACTCTGTAGCCTTCGCACATGGTCAGATTCCTTCACACCGCCGACTGGCAACTCGGCATGACCAGGCACTTCCTGACGTCCGACGCTCAGGCGCTGTTCGATGCGGCCCGGGTCGACGCCGTGCGGCGGATCGGTGCGCTGGCTGTGGAGGAGAGGTGCCACTTCGTCGTCGTCTGCGGTGACGTGTTCGAGTCGAACCAGGTCGGGCGCCCAGTAGTCGCCCGAGCGCTCGATGCGATGGCGGCAACCCCACAGGTCACCTTCTACCTCCTGCCCGGCAATCACGACCCGCTTGATGCGTCCACGGTGTACCGGTCGCCGACGTTCCTCGACAAGCGCCCCGCCAACGTCGTGGTGCTGGAGGACTCGGACCCCGTCGAGGTGGCGCTCGGTGTCGACTTGATTGCCGCCCCGTGGCCGACCAAGCGCCCACTGACGGATCTGGTGACCGGCGCCTGCGACGGGCTCGCACCCAGCGAGACCTTGCGGATCGTCGCCGGCCACGGCGCGCTCGACTCGATGTCCCCGAATCCCAACGATCCGGCCCTCATCGGGCTCGCGGATCTCGAGTCGCGACTCAGTTCGGGCGTGATCCACTACGTCGCGCTCGGCGATCGTCATTCGACGACCGACGCGAGTGCCGGCGGTCGCATCTGGTACGCGGGCGCGCCCGAGCCGACGGACTACGACGAGATCGATCCGGGCAACGTGCTGGTCGTGGAACTCGACGCCGGCGGCATCCAGGTCGAGTCCCGGCGAGTTGGTACCTGGACGTTCGTCAATGGGGAGAGGGAACTGACGGGTGGAGCGGACATCGATGCCCTCGAGGAGTGGCTCTCGAGCCTCGACAACAAGGAGCGCACGGTCCTCAAGCTCTCCCTCGTCGGCCAGATCTCCCTCGCCCAGAAGGCGCGACTCGATGAGATCCTCGACCACAACTCCGATTTGCTCGCCGCCGTGGAGGTGTGGGATCGGCGCAGCGATCTGGTCGTGCTACCCGATGATGCCGACATCGACGATCTCGGTCTCTCCGGTTTCGCCCAGCAGGCTCTGGGGGACCTCCGGGAACTGGCGGAATCCGGCGAGCGGGTGATCATCGCTCGCGATGCGCTGGCCCTGCTCCACCGGCTGGCAAGGGCGGGACGATGAGGCTCCACCGGATCCGCCTGCAGAACTACCGCGGCGTAGAGGACTGCACTGTCGAGTTCACCACCGCCGGCGTCACGATCATCGAAGGCGACAACGAGGTCGGCAAGACCTGTATCCCCGAGGCTCTTGATCTGATCCTGAGTGCCCTGGACTCGTCGCAGGCCAGACAGGTGCGGGACGTCCGGCCCGTGCACCGTGACGCCGGGCCCGAGGTCGAGGTCGAGATCAGCTCGGGCGCCTATCGGTTCGTCTATTCGAAACGCTGGCAACGCCAGCCGCAGACGCGTCTCGACGTCACCGAACGCCGTCAAGAGCAACTCACCGGGCGTCAGGCACACGACCGGGTCAGAGAGATTCTCGATGAGACGCTCGACAGTGATCTGTGGGAGGCGTTGTGCATCGAGCAGGGGAAAGAGGTGAAGCTGCCGCGGTTCGACGTTCCCTCGCTGGGTCGAGCGCTGGACGCAGCCGCTGGCGGCGATTCCACTACTGGCGGCGAGGACGACCTCTGGGAGCGCGTCTGTGCCGAGCGGGAGAGGTATTGGACCGCAACCGGCCGGGTCACTGCAGAGCGACAGGCGTCAGCGAAGGAAATCGAGACGGCCGAGAGGACTTTGGACGAGTTCAAAGCGCGGCTCGATGCGATCGAGGCGGACACGACCGAAGTGGAACGCCTCGCCGTCGACGAGGCCCGACTCGTCGCGGCTCTGGATGACTGCGAACGGCGAGAGAGCGAGTTGCGTGAGCAGTGGGACTCGACGGAGCGCCTACGCGAGCAGGTGGGTCGGCTCGACAGCGTCAACTCGGCCGCATCGGCCGAGCGCGACCGCATCGCGGGCGACCACGGGCGCCGCGATGACCTGAAGAAAGAACAGGCGGAGCGGAGAGATGCACTGGCAGGCCTTGAGGTGGCTGTAGAGCAGGCCAACCCGGTTCTCGGCGCCGTTGTCCGCCGGAGCGAGGAGGCCGCCGCCGCCCTCGAAGAGGCACGGGCCGCCCTGCGGACGGCCGAGGGACAACAGCGCGTGGCGGCGGCGGACCGCGACCACGAGCAGCGGCTGATCGATGTGGGATTGTTCAATGAGCGTGCTGCCAGAGTGTCGGCGGCGCAAGAGACTCTGAGTTCGGCTGAAGTCCGTCTCCAGGTGTCCAGGGTGGACGACGGTCTGGTGGACCGGATCGAGGAAGCCCACCTCGCGGTGGTGCGCGCCGAGGTCACGGCTGAACGTGCTGCCGCCGTGGTCGAGGTGACGGCTCTGTCGGACACGACGGTGGAGCTTGACGGAGTGAGCACTGCGCTCGGCGCGGGCGTCGGGATCGAGCGAGTCGTGGATGACGAGTCGCTGCTTGTCCTGCCCGACGTGGTCGAGGTGCGGGTACGGGCTGGCACCGATGCCAAGGGTCTCGCCGCCGAACTCACCGACGCCCGCCAGGAGTTCGACCGGCTGTGCGCGCTGGGAGGCGTTGGCGACCTCGCCGATGCGCGCGAGGCAGCGGAGGATCGGCGGGCGGCGGAGCAGGATCGCCGACAGGCCGTGACGGTCATCGAGGAGAATCTGAAGGACCTATCCGCCGAGGACTTGCAGCGCAAGATCCGCGGGCTCTCTCGGGGGATCGATACCTATGCGGCGGAGCGTCCCGCCGAGCCACCGCTGCCCGGGAGCGTGAGTGACGCCAAGCGGATTGTCCAGGAGGCGGACCGGATGGTCGCCGCTCGTCGGGAACACCACGAGACGTGCGAAACCGCTGCAGGGAACGCCGCCGATGCTCGCCGAGAGGCAGAGATCAAGGGAGCCGATCTGAAGGGGCGAGTCCAAAATGCTCGGACAGCCGTGGAGGACACCGACCGCCGTCTTGCAGCAGCGCGACAGGAGCGTAGCGACGCCGACCTCGCCGGCGCCCTCGCCGCGGCACAGCAGAGGGCCGAGACCGCTCGAGCGGCGCTCGAGGAAGCGATGGGAGAGTTGCGGATCGCCGACCCTGATTCGCTTGAAGTCCGCCTTCGCAATGAACGCGCGGCCGTCGGCCGAACCAACGACGAGTTGCAATCCAACCGGAACCGGCAGAGGGAACTTCGTTTCAGTCTCGAAAGGGAAGGCGAGCAGGGACTCGACGCGGGCCGCACGGCGGCGGAGAGCCGGTATCACCACCTACAGCGCACACACGAGCGAGTCGAGGCTCGGGCGCAGGCTGCGGCGCTGCTGTACGACACGTTCGCGGCGCGCCGCCAGGAGGCCCGCCGACGCTACGTGGCGCCATTCGAGGAACGCATCGAGCAATTCGGGCGGATCGTCTTCGGCCCGACGTTCGAGGTCGAACTCGACGACGATCTGCGGGTCGTGCGCCGCTCGCTCAACGGCGTCACGCTCGACGTCGAGCAGTTGAGCGTCGGAGCCCGCGAGCAACTCGGTGTGCTCACGCGGCTCGCCTGCGCTGTCATCGTGAGCCCCGACGGCGGTGGTGCACCGGTGGTCCTCGACGACGCCCTCGGCTGGAGCGACCCGTCCCGCCTCGCCCGCATGGGCGCCGCCATCGCCGCGGCCGGCCGCGAATGCCAGGTCATCGTGCTCACCTGTACGCCCGGCCGCTACTCACACGTCGGCAGCGCCAGGGTGGTCACGCTGCCGAACTGAGCGGTCCCGACTCAGCTCACGGCGCGCCGGCTCGGGTGGTCAGTTGAGGCAGACGGCCGGTTCGGTGTAGGGCAGACCGAGAGCCTCGGCGACGGCCGGCTCGGTGATCTGGCCGTCGCGCACGCTGAGTCCGACCCGCAATCCCCGGTCGGCGCGCATGGCCGCGTCGGGGCCGAGGTCCGCGAGCTTCAGAACGTAGGGGAGTGTGGCGTTGTTGAGGGCCATCGTCGACGTGCGAGGCACCGCACCGGGCATGTTGGCAACGCAGTAGTGCACAACGCCCGTCACCTTGTAGGTCGGTTCGGCGTGGGTCGTCGGGTGTGAGGTCGCGGCGCAGCCGCCCTGGTCGATCGCGACGTCAACGATGACCGATCCGGGCCGCATCTGCTTCACCATCTGCTTGGTGATCAGCCGGGGCGCCCTGGCGCCCCGCAGCAGCACGGCGCCGATCACGAGGTCGGCGCCGACCACGGCGCGCTCGATGGCGCCGGGGCTCGAATAGAGCGTGCACAGCGACGGGCCGAACCGGGAAGCCAGCGACTCGAGCACCGTCGCATCCCGGTCGAGCACGGTCACATCCGCGCCGAGTCCGAGTGCCATCTCGATGGCGTTGGTGCCCACGACACCGCCGCCCACGACGACCACCGGGGCCGCAGCGACGCCGGGCACGCCGCCGAGCAGCACTCCCCGGCCGCCCGCCGCACCCTCGAGACAGTGCGCACCGGCCTGGATCGACATGCGGCCCGCCACCTGGGACATGGGTGCCAGCAGCGGTAGGCGGCCGGCGCTGTCGGTCACCGACTCGTAGGCGATTGCCGTCGCACCGCTGGCGAGAAGGTCCGATGCCTGCCCGGGGTCCGCCGCGAGGTGCAGGTAGGTGAAAAGCGTGTGGTCGGGCCGCAGGCGGGCACGCTCGACCGCTTGCGGTTCCTTGACCTTGACGATCAACTCGGCGGCATCGAACAAGGCGGCGCCATCGGAGGTCATCGACGCACCGTGGCTGAGGTAGTCCTCGTCGCTGAACCCTGCGCCCTCGCCGGCGCGGGTCTCGATGTAGACGGTGTGACCGCGACCGGTCAATTCGCCGACGCTCTCGGGGGTGAGGCCGACGCGCCGTTCCTCGTTCTTGATCTCCTTGGGAACACCGATGCGCATGATCACCTCCTCTGTGAGTCTACTGCAAGAATATCTGCAAGACAGTCGTGAGCACAAGGCGTATCCAGAGGCTATTGCGCTAGATGCGCAAAGTTCTTGCGCAAAGTACTTAGTTAGCGCATAATACTCCACATGGATTCTCTCGACCCAACGGATCTGCACATCCTCAATGAGTTGCAACTCAACGGCCGTGTGTCCCACGCCGAACTGGCCGCGCGAGTCGGTCTCTCCACGTCCGCGTGCCATCGGCGCGTCCGTCGCCTCGAGGCCGAGGGCTTCATCGCCGGCTACGTCATGATCGTGGACCGCGAGGCGATCGGCCGCGACCTCGACGTGTTCGTCGAGGTCTCGCTGGTGAGTCAGAGCAAGGAGTCGCTGCGCGGCTTCGAGTCGGAGGTGGGGGACTGCCCCGAGTTGATGTCGTGCCACCTCGTCGCCGGTGACGCCGACTACCTCCTCCACCTGGCGGTGAAGGACCACCGCGACTTCGAGCGCATCTACAACCAGTACCTCACGCGGTTCACGGGGATCTCACGGCTGCGATCCAGCTTCGCCATCCGCACCGTGCACGAGACCACCCGTCACGTGCTCTAGGACGCTCGCCGGGTGGCTCCGGCGCAGCATCCGGCGGTCAGTTCTCGCCGTAGGCCCGCTCGTAGGTGAGTATCTGCTCGGCCCAGTTGCGGACCTTGTCGCCGGGGATGGGTCCGTGGGCCGGCCACGGCCCACCCAGGTCGACTCGACGGCCCCGGCTGATCACCTCGGCGATGCACCCGCGGTCGTTCAGCAGGCGGATGTCGGCCAGCGGGTCGCCGTCCAGCACCAGCACATCGGCGAGCCGGCCCTCGCTGATGGTGCCGACACGGTCGGTGAGTCGCATGGCGATGGCCCCGTTGGCGGTGGCGCAGACGATTGCCTCCATCGGGCTGAGGCCCAGCTCGTTCACGAGGATCTCCGCCTCCCGGCCGTGCCAGTGCCCGTACGGGGTGAGGGCGAACCCGGCCTCGGAGCCGCACAGCAGTGGGACACCGGCGTCGTAGGCGGCGCGCATCATCTTGGCCGTGGCGGCGATCTCGCCCCGGAAGATGTCCTCCATCCCTGAACCGGCCCCCACGGCGGTGCCGAAGTCGGCCAGGTTCGCCAGGAACGTGAACGTCGGGCAGAGGGCGCTGCCGGAGTCGATCACGGCCTCGAGCCCCTCGGCGTCCATGAATGAGGCGTGCAGCAGCATGTCCACGCCGGACTCCGCGCACGCGGTCACGCTCTCGGGGCTGCGGCAGTGCGCCATCACCGAGGTGCCGAGTTCGTGCGCCGTGTCGCAGACCGCCCGCAACTCGTCGCGACTCCAGCCCAGCACCTCGCCGGAGCGTCCGGGCAGCAGTCCGGTTGCGTGGATCTTGATCCAGTCGGCGCCGTACTTGATGTGCCGGCGTGTCCACATCACCGCCTCGTCGAGGGAGTTGACCACCTGGGCGTAGCCGACGACGCCTTCGTCGGGGATGAGCCGGCCGGCCGTGCCACCCACGGCGGTGACGAGGGCCTGTACGCCGGTGCTGATCCGCGGGCCGGCCACGACCCCGGCTTCCACCGCGTTGCGCAGAGGCGGTCCCATGGAGAACAGCGTGTCGGGATCGCAGTACGAGGTGACTCCAGCCCGCAGCATCTTGGTGAGGTTCTGGCCGGCGACGAGCGCCGCCATCGTCGGGTCGCGGTGGAAGAAGAGCTCATCGTTGGACTGCACGTCGTCGAAGGTGGCGTGGCAGTGGGCGTCAATGAGTCCCGGCATCACCGTCTTGCCGGTGGCATCGATCTGCTCGGCGTCGACGGAGGCCGTCGTGGCCGCTCCGGGGCCGACCACCTCGATGTTGTCGCCCCGTAGCAGCACGCCCGGGTTGGGGCGCGCCGGCGCGCCGGTGGCGTCGATGAGCGTTCCACCGGAAATGAGGATCTCGCTGAGTGTGTCGGAGGCTCGCGCCTTGTCGCTGGTTCCGGGTGTGCTCACTGTTCCGCCATTTCCTGCGGGCGCCAAGGTTCGGTTCAGTTTATCCTCGCGGGGAATCCGGCCCGGAGGAGAGGAGCGGTCATGATCCGCCACAGTGTGATGTTCAAGTGGAACGACCAGGTCGACGATGCCAAGAAGGCGGCCTTCCTCGAGGGCCTCGTCGAGCTGCTCGAGACCGTCGATACCGTGCGTGGCTACGCGTACGGGGACGACGCCGCCTTCAACGAGGGAAACCACGATTTCTGCGTCAGCGTGGACTTCGATGACGAAGCCGGATACGTGGCCTACCGGGACGACGCCGACCATCAGGCGTTCATCGCGTCGAACGTGCGCCCCATCCTCGAGACCAGGGCAGCAGTGCAGTTCGAATACTGATCCCACGCCCCGCCGCGCCGGGGCCGTCGACGGTCCCGGCGGTGGGTTGACCGGCTCTCGCCGGCCCTGCCCGCGGCGGGGCTGCTGTGGTTGCCGGTGCTAGTGTTGATATTGATGGCAAAGTCCCCATCGGGCTCTGCAAAGACGTCCGCGCCTTCACGCCGCACCAATGGATCTGCGGCGGGTTCGAAGACCCCGGCGCGCTCCGGGGGCACCCCGGAGGCGCCCTCTGCCATCGGGACGTTCTACCGGGCGCACCTCCAGGAGATCTGGGGTCTCGTGGCGTTCGTGGTGGCGTTCCTGAGTGCTCTGGGCATCTACGGCGGTCTCGGCGGGCTTGTCGGGACGGCGTTCCTCCGGGCAGCCGGCCTGGCCGTCGGCTGGGGTCGCCTGGCTGTCCCTCTGGCGCTGGTTGCGCTCGGCGTGACCCTGGTCGCAGCGCGCCGCTCCGACGAGGCGGAGGGGGATCGCAGCCTGCCGGTGCGCATCCTCGGCGGGTTCATCCTGATCCTGGCGCTGGCGGGAATCCTGCACCTCGCGGCCGGCCGCCCGACCTGGGGCGATGCACTCGGCGATTTCGAGGATGCCGGCGGCTACCTCGGTTTCGCGTCCGGTGGTGCGCTCGCACTGCTGGCCGGCACCGTCGGCGCGGTCGTCATCCTGGTCGCGCTGGGTCTGCTGGGTTGGCTGGCGGTCAGCGGCATGCCGCTGAGCCGCGTCGGTCGCGGGATCTGGCACGTGCTGCGGCGTGTGGGCGCGGCTCTGGCCGCCGCCGTGCGCCTCGTCGTGTCCGACCGGCGCGCCCTGTCGGATGAAGAGCCTCCACGGGTGCATCCGGATGGCGAGGCCGACGAGCCGCCCGACCGAGGCACCGCCATGGGGCCCGCGGTGGCCGGAACGCCGCCGATGCCCATGCCCGCCGCCGCCCCGCTGACGGGAGGTCCGCAACCCCGCGCATCGGCGGACGCTCCCGCGCACGGGGCGACGGACCCTGCTGTTTCGCCGGAGGGCGGGTCGAAGGCCGTGAAGCCGCGTTCCCCGCGCTCCGCCCCGGCCGAAGCTCCAGTCGCCGCTTCGGGTGACGACAGTGGCCAGTGGCGGCGCCCGAGCCTCGGGATCTTGAAGCGAACCCCGCCCCAGGAGGTGGACCGCCGGCTCATCGACGAGCGCGGCCGCTCGCTGGAGGCTGCTCTCGCATCTCACGGGGTGGAGGCCGCGCTGGTCGACGTGGTGGTCGGGCCGACCGTCAGCCGCTACGAGTTGGTGCTCGCCGAGGGAGTCAAGGTCGCGCGTATCACCGCGCTCTCGCGGGACATTGCCTACGCCCTGGCATCGGCCGAGGTCCGCATCCTCGCCCCCATCCCGGGGAGGCAGGCCATCGGCATCGAGGTCCCCAATCCGGCTCGCCAGACGGTGACGCTCGGGGACATCCTGGCATCCGACGAGGCGGCCGGTTCGACCCATCCCCTGGATGTCGCCATCGGACGCGACATCACCGGCCAGGCCGTGATGACCAACCTCGGGCGGATGCCGCACATCCTCATCGCCGGCGCCACCGGTTCGGGCAAGTCCTCATCCATCAATTCGATCATCACGACGATCCTCATGCGCTGCACCCCCGAGCAGGTCCGCCTCATCCTCGTGGATCCGAAGATGGTGGAGATGCGGCAGTACGCCAACGTGCCGCACCTGCTGACCCAGCCGGTCATCGACCCGAAGAAGGCGGCCAACGCCCTCGGGTGGGCCGTGCGCGAGATGGAGCGCCGGTACGAGTTGCTGTCCCAGGCCGGCTGTCGCGACATCGCCGGCTACAACGCCGCCTACGAGGCGTCCCTGAGATCGCCCAAGGGCGGTCCAGCGGGCGCCGAGGACGACGATGAGGCCCTCCAGCGCCTGCCGTTCATCGTCATCGTCATCGACGAGCTGTCCGACCTCATGATGGTTGCGCCCCGCGAGGTCGAGGACGCCATCTGGCGGCTGGCGCAGATGGCCCGCGCTGTGGGGCTGCACCTCGTCATCGCCACGCAGCGGCCGTCGACCAACGTCATCACGGGCGTCATCAAAGCCAACATCCCCGCTCGCATGGCACTGTCCGTCTCGAGCCTCACCGACAGCCGGGTGATCCTGGACGCCGCCGGGGCGGAGCGCCTCGTCGGTCACGGCGACATGCTCCTGCTCGACGGATCGGCCGGCACCCCCCAGCGGATCCAGGGAGCGTGGGTCAGCGAGGAGGAGATCCGCAAGGTGACGGCGGTCTGGCGCCGGCAGAAGGCCCGTCCGGAGATGACCGAGGGCATCACGGCGGAGGATCTCGCGACGCCGACGCTCGTCGGCGCCCGTGACATCGGCGACCCGGACGGCGACGAGTTGCTGGAGTCGGCCATGGAGTTGGTCGTCGACAGCCAACTCGGTTCCACCTCGATGCTGCAGCGCAAGCTCCGCGTGGGCTTTGCCCGCGCCGGCCGGCTCATGGACCTGCTCGAGCAGCGCGGCGTCGTCGGGCCCTCGGAGGGGTCGAAGGCTCGCGAGGTGCTGATGACGCCGCAGGAACTTGCCACCGAGCAGGCCGCCGCACACGGCCCCGCCCATCGCCCGTAACGACCCAGTGACCGGGCGTGACTGCGCCCTCGATCGTCGGCGGGGGCCCGTGGAGCGGACTTTCCGTGTATTCACATAGCTTTCCATCATCCGACTCCACGGTAGGCTGAGATGGTGAGCAGCGCGGTCGACAGATTCACCACCGCAGCAGCGGACCTCGGGATCACCCCGGACGTCGCTCGCTATCCCGCCGGCACGCGCACCGCCCGCGAGGCGGCCGCCGCGGTTGGCTGCGAGCTTGCGCAGATCGTCAAGTCACTGGTGTTCGTGGCCGGTGGTCGGGTCGTCATCGCGCTGGTCTCCGGCGCCAACAGGGTCGACACCGGACTCCTCGGCACCGCCGCGGGGGCCACGGAGGTCCGGCAGGCCCGCCCCGACGAGGTCGTCGAGGCCACCGGCTTTGCGATCGGCGGCGTTCCCCCGTTCGGTCACGCCGGAAGGCTCCGGACCTTCTTCGACCGGCGGTTGCTGGACTTCGAGGTCGTGTGGGCGGCGGCGGGAACTCCCGACGCCTGCTTCCCGATCGCCCCCACCGAGTTGGCCAGGCTGGCCGGCGCCACCATGGTCGACATCGCGGCCGGCGCCGTGAGCGGCCGCGCCGCTTCGTAGACTCCGCTTCGACATGGCGATCATCGGCAAGCTCCTCCGCACCGGGGAGGGGCAGAAGATCAAGGCTCTCGAAGGTCTCGTTCCCCACATCGGTGCCCTGGAGCCGGAGATGAAGGCGCTGGGCGACGAGGAGTTGCAGGCGCGCACGCCCGACCTCCGCCAGCGCCTCGCCAACGGCGCCGAGCTCATCGATCTCCTGCCGGAGGCCTTCGCCGTGGTGCGGGAGGCATCCTGGCGTGTCATCGGCCAGCGCCATTACGACGTGCAGCTCATGGGTGGGGCGGCCTTGCATCTCGGCTGGGTGGCCGAGATGCGCACCGGCGAGGGCAAGACGCTCGTCTCGACGCTGCCCGTGTATCTCAACGGTCTCACCGGTGAGGGTGTCCACGTCGTCACCGTCAATGACTACCTGGCGAGCCGGGATGCCGACTGGATGGGTCAGATCCATCGCTGGCTGGGTCTCAGCGTCGGCCTGGTGGTCCCGGGAGTGCGTGATCAGGCCTTCAAGCGCGAGCAGTACGCCTGCGACGTCACCTACGGCACCAACAACGAGTTCGGCTTCGACTACCTGCGTGACAACATGGCGCTGTCGTCCGTCGAGCGGGTGCAGAGAGGTCACCGGTACTGCATCGTGGATGAGATCGACTCGATCCTCATCGACGAGGCCCGCACGCCGCTCATCATCAGCGGCCAGGTTGCCGAGGCCGCCAACACCTACTACCGGTTCGCCTCCATCGTCCGCCGGCTCGAGCGCGACGAGCACTACGAGGTGGACGAGGAGAAGCGCACGGTGGCTCCCACCGAGGAGGGGGTTCACGCCGTGGAGCGAGCGCTCGGCGTCGAGAACCTCTACGACTCGGTGCAGGTCAGCTACGTGCATCACCTGGGCGCCGCGCTGCGAGCGAAGGAGCTCTACCGCCGCGACAAGGAGTACATCCTGCGCGACGGGGAGGTGAAGATCGTCGACGAGTTCACCGGGCGCATCCTGGAGGGGCGGCGCTGGTCGGACGGTCTCCATCAGGCCGTCGAAGCCAAAGAGGGCGTCAAGATCCAGGAGGAGAACCAGACCCTCGCCACTATCACGCTGCAGAACTACTTCCGGCTCTACGACAAGCTCGCCGGCATGACCGGCACCGCACAGACCGAGGCCAACGAACTCTTCGGCACCTATGACCTGCACGTGGTGTCGATCCCCACCCACAAGCCGATGGTGCGCCAGGACCAGGCCGACCTCGTGTACCGCACAGAGGACGCCAAGTTCGAGGCGATCATCGAGGACATCGCGGAGCGGGTCGAACGCGGCCAGCCCGTGCTGGTGGGCACCATCTCGGTGGAGAAGTCGGAGAAGCTGGCGGTCAACCTCACCCGCCGCGGGATCGCGCACGAGGTTCTCAACGCCAAGCAGCACGCCCGCGAGGCTGAGATCATCGCCCAGGCGGGTCGCCTCAGCCGGGTCACGGTGGCGACCAACATGGCCGGGCGCGGCGTCGACATCATCCTCGGAGGCAACCCCGAGTCACTGGCGCGCCGGGACCTGCTCGCCGACGGCCACGACCCCGGCAGCCGGGAGTACGCCAAGAGCTACCCGAAGCTGCTGGAGCGCTACACCGGTCAGTGCGGCGCCGAGGGTGAGGTCATCAAGGAACTCGGTGGCCTCTACGTCATGGGCACCGAACGGCACGAGAGCCGGCGCATCGACAACCAGTTGCGGGGACGCTCCGGCCGCCAGGGTGACCCGGGCGAGAGCCGCTTCTACCTCTCCCTCGAGGACGACCTGATGCGCATCTTCGCCACGGGCGCCATGAACTGGGTCATGTCGCGCTCGCTGGAGGACGACGTGCCGATCGAGTCCAAGATGGTGACCAAGTCCGTGGAGCGTGCCCAGACCACCGTCGAGCAGCGCAACGCCGAGACCCGCAAGAACGTGCTGCGCTACGACGAGGTCATGAACAACCAGCGCAGGGTGATCTACCAGTTGCGCGGCCAGATCCTGGAGGGCGCGGAACTGCGTGAGCAGGCCCTGGAGCACCTGAACGACGAGGTGTCCGAGATCGTCGCCGATCTTCCCGAGGACGACACCTGGGACTACCGGGGCATCCTGACCGGCGCCACCGACCTGTGGCCGACGGACCTCACGCCGGAGGATCTCGCCGTCGAGAAGACGCCGGAGGACCTGACCACCCGCCTGCTGGGTGATGCCACGGCGCTGTACGAGCGGCGCGAGGGCGAGATCGGGACCGAAGCCATGCGCGGGCTCGAACGCCAGGTGATGTTGCGGGTCATCGACCAGCACTGGCGCTCGCACCTCTACGAGATGGACTACCTCAAGGAAGGCATCCACCTGCGGGCCGCCGGCCAGAAGGACCCGCTCAGCGAGTGGCAGCGCGAGGGCTTCGAGATGTTCGGCGATCTCATGAAGCGCATCAGGCGGGACTTCGTACGCATGATCACCCATATCCAGGTCGTGACACCCGAGAGCGCGCACACGTCGGTGACACGCAATGTCACGTACTCGGGCCCGACGGATCCCTCCGAGGCGCCGAGTGCCCTGGCTCAGGCCGCCGCCGCGGCTGCGGGTGTCCCGCTCGCCGGTGCGAGATCCACCACCGCGGCGGACACCGGCGGGAAGGCCGCGACCGGTACCGCCACGCTGGTCCGCAGCGCCGGGGAGAAGACGGGCCGCAACGCACCCTGCCCGTGCGGCTCGGGCAAGAAGTACAAGCTCTGCTGCGGTCGCTGAGCCGCGGGAGGTCGCCGAACGTGCGGTTTGCCCCGATTCCCTACCGTGCCTGCCGTGGCACATCGGGGACGCGCCCGTGACCGAGGACTTCGCCGACGATCTGGCCGATCTGCGCCGGCGTCTCGAGCAGTCCGAGCAGTACCTGGGGCTCGACGGGCTTCGCGGGCGCCGGCCCGCTCTGGAGGCCGAGGCCGCCCGCCCGGAACTGTGGGACGACCCCGACCGGGCGCGCCGTGTCGCCCAGGAACTGGCGGCGGTGAACGACGACATCACCCGCTACGAGGGACTCGCAGCCCGCCTGGAGGATGCGGACACGCTCTGGCAGCTCGCCACCGAACTCGACGATGAGTCCGTCCTCGGCGAGATCGGCGAGGCCGTCCGCTCGCTGCGCACCGATTTCGACGCCCTCGAACTGCGCTCCCTCCTTGCCGGCACATACGACGAGCGCGACGCCGTGTGCCATATCCAGTCCGGTGAGGGCGGCACCGATTCCCAGGACTGGGCGTCGATGCTGCTGCGCATGTACGGGCGTTGGGCCGAGCGCCGGGGGTTCACCTTCGAGGTGGAGTCGGTCACCGAGGGCAAGGAGGCGGGAATCACCTCGGCGGAGTTCACCGTCAAGGGACGCCACGCCTACGGGCTGTTGCGCAGCGAACACGGGATCCACCGGCTGGTGCGCATCTCGCCGTTCAACAAGGAGGGCAAGCGCCAGACGGCTTTCAGCTCGGTGAAGGTCGTGCCCTTCTTCCCGGAGATGGCCAGGGAGATCGAGATCGACGAGACCGAGTTGCGTATCGACACCTACCGCTCGTCGGGCGCAGGCGGTCAGCACGTCAACGTCACGGACTCGGCGGTGCGCATCACCCACTTGCCCACTGGCCTCGTCACCTCCAGCCAGGCACAGCGCAGCCAGCACCAGAACCGGGAGCGCGCCATGCAGATGCTCGCCGCCAAGCTGCTGGATCTCGAGCGCCAGAAGCGGGAGGACGAGGTGGCGGAGATCGCCGGCGCGGCGCAGCGGATGGGCTTCGGGAGCCAGATCCGCTCCTACGTTCTCTACCCGTACCAGATGGTCAAGGACCTGCGCACCGAGCACTCCACGTCGAAGGTCGACGCCGTGCTCGATGGCGACGTCGATGAATTCGTGGCCGCCTATCTCCGCTGGCGCCGTGCCCAGGAGGTGGCTGCCGCCACGTAACGCGGAGGGGCGGGCCCGCCGGCCCGCCCCTCGTTCGTTCGGTTGGGTTCAGTGTCGCGGGCGTGTGCCCGCCGGGTCTATGTCAATCAGGCGGCGTCGCGGGCGGCTGTCAGCCACTCGTCGACCTGCGCCCGGTTGGCTTCGATCCACTCGGCGGCGTGACGGTTCACGTCGGCGGTGGTGTTCTCGCCGCCGTCGTAGCGCACGTTCTGCAGGGCCACGTCGACCACGCTGAGCGTGACATGCTCGAACAGCGTCCGGGCAGCGGGGTTGGCCGCCAGGAAGTCGTTGTTGGCGACGACACGGATGTCGGCCGCGGCGAATCCCGTGTAGCAGGGATCGTTGGTGCAGTATTCGGGGCCGAGCGCCGCCGGCGGGAAGTCGTCGAAGTCGAAGCCGCCGGCGGTGGATCCGTCGAGCACGTTCTCGTGCTCGACGGCCAGCCAGACGACGTTCTCCCCGGGGATCAGGCGGGTGAGGTAGCCGCTGGGTGACCAGGTGTACACGATGACCGGCTCACCGTCCTCCACCTTGGCGACGGCCTCGGCGAACATGGCGTCGTAGCCGGCTCGCACGACCTCGAGGTTGTCCCAGCCGTTGAACTCGACCGTCTCGGCGAAGATGTCGTCGCAGGTCCATCCGTCGGGGCAGACCAGAATCTGCACGACACCGTCACCGGGCTTGGTGTCCGTGGCGTCGTAGACGGCGATCAGTTCGGGGTCGTCGTTGATCTGGCCGATTGTCTTGATGCCGTACTCGTCGGCGACGGTCTTGTTGGTCAGGACTCCTTCGAGGCCCGCGGCAGGGATCTCCCAGCCGATGACCTGGACGTTCTCGGCCACGGTGGAGCCGTCGCCCAGTTCGGCCTCGAAGAACTTGAAGTGGCCGGGCATCCACCCGTTGACCCAGAAGTCCACCTCGCCCTCGCCGAGCGCCACGTAGAAGATGTCGTTGGGCAACTCGTTGTCGGCCGGCTCGCTGACGTCGTACCCGAGTTCCTCGAGCAGGTGGTGATAGATGGCCGCCTGCATGTAGCCCGTCGTCCAGGTGGCGCGCGCCTGGGTGACCGAGACGCCGGCGCCCGGGTTCATGTACGCCTCGGCGGCGGCCGCTTCCATCTCCTCGACCTGCGCCTGGGCGGCTTCGGCTTCCTGCTGTGCCGCGGCGGCGTCGAGCGCCGCGGTGTCCTCTGCAGCGCACGCGGCGGCGAGCAGCGTAAGGGACGCGACGATCGCGATCCCCAATGAAGTGTGGTTCTTAACGAATGAAGTCATGGTGAGACCTCCCGTAGACGGCGTCGTGCCAACAAATGACAAATGCCGTGAGCCCGCTGATGTCGAGAGCCTAGGCGCACTCGGAGTGTCTGAGGACGAATGCGGAGGGGCTGGGATTAACGCGGAGGGGCGGGCCCGCCGGCCCGCCCCTCGTTCGGTTGGGTTCAGTGTCGCGGGCGTGTGCCCGCTGGGTCTATGTCAATCAGGCGGCGTCGCGGGCAGCTGTCAGCCACTCGTCGACCAGTGCCCGGTTGGCTTCGATCCACTCGGCGGCGTGACGGTTCACGTCGGCGGTGGTGTTCTCGCCGCCGTCGTAGCGCACGTTCTGCAGGGCGACATCGACCACGCTGAGCGTGACGTGCTCGAACAGCGTCCGGGCAGCGGGGTTGGCCGCCAGGAAGTTGTTGTTGGCGACGACGCGGATGTCGGCCGCCGGCCAGCCCGTGTAGCAGGGATCGCCGGTGCAGTACTCGGGGCCGAGCGCTGCGGGTGGCAGGTCGTCGAAGTCGAACCCGCCTGCGGTCGATCCGTCCAACACGTTCTCGGCGGTGCCCACCGAGAGCCAGACAACGTTGTTGCCCGGGATCAGCGACGTGAGGTACCCGCTGGGTGACCAGGAGTAGACGATGACCGGATCGCCGTCCTCGATGCGGGCCACGGCGTCGGCGAACATGGCGTCGTAGCCGGCTCGCACGACCTCGAGGTTCTCCCAGCCGTTGAACTCCACCGTCTCGGCGAAGATGTCGTCGCATGTCCAACCGTCGGGGCAAACCAAGAGCTGCACCACGCCGTCACCGGGGGTGGTGTCGGCGGCGTCGTAGAGCGCAACCAATTCGGGGTCGTCGTTGATCTGACCGATTGTCGTGATGCCGTATTCCTCGGCGATGTCCTTGTTGGTCAGCAGACCCTCGAGACCGGCGGCGGGAATCTCCCAGCCGATGATCTGGACCTTGTCCGCCACGGTGGAGCCATCGCCCAGTTCGGCCTCGAAGAACTTGAGGTGGTTCGGGATCCAGCCATTGGCCCAGAAGTCCACCTCGCCCTCGCCGAGCGCGACGTAGAAGATGTCGTTCGCCAACTCGTTGTCGGCCGGCTCGCTCACGTCGTAGCCGAGTTCCTCCAGCAGGTGGTGATAGACCGCGGCCTGCATGTAGCCCGTCGTCCAGCTGGCGCGCGCCTGGGTGACCGAAACGCCGGACCCCGGGTTCATGTACGCCTCCATGGCCGCTTCTTCCATCTCCTCGACCTGGGCCTGAGCAGACGCGGCATCCTGCTGGGCCGCGCTGGCCTCTGCCTGGGCGGCGGCAGCTTCCTCCTGAGCCGCCGCTGCTTCGGCTTGCGCCGCTGCTGCTTCGGCTTGCGCGGCGGCTGCTTCCTGCTGGGCCGCGCTGGCTTCCGCCTGCGCGGCTGCGGCCTGCTCGCTCGCCGCCTCCGCGGCGGCCTGTGCATCGGCCAGCGCCGCTTCGGCTGCGGCTATGGCCTCAGCGCTGCCCGAAGCCGTGGCCTGGGCCAGTTCGGCTGCGGCCTGAGCTTCCGCCGCGGCGGCAGCAGCTGCGTCTGCGGCGGCGGCAGCCGCGTCTGCGGTCGCCGTGGCCGCGGAGGCTTCGGCTTCGGCTGCGGCCGCCCTGGCGTCCGCAGCATCGGCGCCGGCCTGCGCACCCTCCGCGGCGGCCATCGCGGATGCCGCGTCGCCGGCCGCGGCCGCAGCGTCGCCCGAGGCCGCCGCAGCAGCGTCCTGCGCTGCGGTGTCCTCGGCCGCGCACGCTGCGGCGAGCAGTGCGAGAATCGCGACGAGCGCGATCCCCAATGCGGTCAGTCTTCCGGTACGTCGTTTCATTGTCGAATCTCCCCGTGAACGGCGTTGTCCGCAGTGGGCACACGGTCGCGAACCCACTGGTTCCCACGGAGACTAATCCACTGCCTGCAGCGTTGGTATCGCGCCCTCGACGGCATCGGTATCCGGCTGATCCCCGTTCCCGATCTCCACGTATACCTCGGAACGGCCGAATTCGTTCAGCACCGAACGCGTTGTCGAGAGCAGAATCAGACCGGCGAGCAGGCTGAGAAACGCGCCGGCGCCGGTCAGGAACCTGGGGTCGGCAACCCGCGTCAATGTGCCGATCCATGCGGCGGCGATCATCGTCAGACCAGCGCCGAGACCGGCGGTGACCGCGCTCCAGGCCCACTTCCACCTTTCATCGTGGCCGAACAACCCTGAGGCCAGCAGCGCGCTGACGCTGCCGGCAGCGACGACGATGAGAGCGAGGAAACCGAACCGGGGACCGCGATCCGTGAACCCGTCAGTGATTATGCGCTGGCTGCGTTCGGCTTCGTTGACCAGGGCCGTGATCTTCAGGGCCGCCTCGTTGCGAAGCGCCGGATCCTCCTCGGCCTGGCGGCGCAACTCCTCGATCTCCGCTTCCAGTTCGGGGGTCATCACGGACTGCGCCCGCTCGTCGAAGGTCCACCCGGAGAACCCGGAGATGACGACGAGCCCGATCGCGGCGGCGACCCCGACGATCCGCCCGAACGCAACCGTTCGCGGCAGCGGCCGGCGGGGTCCGAAGGGAGCACCGCGCAGCCAGATCGCGGCGGCCACGGTGGCAATGGCGGAGCCGATCAGAGCCAACCAGACGCCGATGCCGTCGCTGTAGGCGACGCTCGCCTCCGGTGGCGAACCCCAGAGGTACGCCACCGAGCAGATCAGCGCACCGAGAGCGAAGAACATGGCGCCGTCGGCGCCGAGCCAGCGCCCGAAGTGCCCGGGCCGGCGCAGTGTGACGAGTCCCGCCGCGGCGGTGAGCAGGCTGAACCCCAACACGCCGTACCCGTAGACGGAGCCGCCCTCGGCGGCCAGCCCGTTGAAGCTGCGTCCGGCGAGGTCGAGATCGGCGAACCGGGCATAGCCGGAGATCAACCCGGAGTCCGAGCCCCAGGGCAGGAACACCGAGACCACGCCGAGCAGCGCTCCCGTCATGGCCAATGCGGCGCTGCGCCGCTCGGCGGGTGCGGCCGGCGCAGGTACGGCCTCGGTTGCCGCCACGGCGCCGATCGTGGCCGCACTGGGGAGCAGAGCCTCCGGGTTGAGGCGATGGCGCCAGGCCTTGCGAATACGGGTCAGCAGGAACTCACCGTCGGCTGCCTCGGTCTGCGAGATGCGGTCGAGGACGACCGCCACGATGAACAGTGCCAGGCCCGACGAGGCCGCCTGCGCGGTGTCGAGGTTCTGCACGGCCTGGAACACCGGCCGCCCCAGGCCGCCCGACGCCATGATGGCGGCGATGCCGAGCATGGAGATCGACAGCAGCAGGGTCTGGTTGAGTCCCGTCATGATGGCGGGGCGGGCCAGCGGGAGCTGGACGTCTCGCAGCACTCGCCGCTCCGAGGCGCCGTAGGCGCGGCTGGCCTCCACCACGTCCGCGGGTACTTGCCGGATGCCGAGGTTGGTGAGACGGATGAGGGGCGGCAGGGCGAACACCATCGTCACCATCGTGGCGGGCTCCGGACCGATACCGAAGAAGAAGATGATCGGGAGCATGTAGATGAACGGATGGACCACCTGCATCGCATCCAGCACGGGTCGCACCACGTTCCAGACCCCGTCGAACCGTCCGCTGAGCACACCGAGGGGGATGCCGATGACCGCGCAGAGCACGACGGCGACGACGATGATGCCCAGGGTGATCACCGTCTCCTTCCAGTACTCGGCCCCGAGGATCCCGCAACCGGCCAGCGCCAGAGCGACCGACACGCCGACCTTGAGGTTCCGGGTGAAAGTGCCGATGACGAGAAAGATCAGGCACACCGCGATCCAGGGCATGTCGGATATCTGCCACCAGGGATGGTGGCCGGAACCGAAGACGAAATTCCGGAAGAGGAACGTGAAGGGCCACTCGATGACATCCAGCACCGGCGCCATGTTCTGGTCGATCCAGCGGACCATCTGGTCGATCCAGGCGCCGAAGGTGATTGTCCACTGGTCCAGGACGGCGTTGTCGGCGACGCCCGGAGCGGAGTCCTGGGCCAAGACCCTCACATGTACACCTCGCGCTCGAACTCCTCCGAGAGGCTCTCGACGCGGCCCATCTCCTCCATGATGAGACGGGGATCGAGATTCCCGAGGAGGACCCCGGAGTCGTCGCAGGCCGCGATAGGCAACCCCTGGCCCGCCAGGGCGTAGACCTCGTTGAGGGTGTTGTCGCAGGAACAGGTGGCGAAGTCGGTCCGCAGCGCGGCGGCCACGTCGGATGCGCCCTCACCGGCGGCGCGCACCGCGTCGGCGGCCGTCAGCACCGCCGTGGGCACACCGCGCTGGTCGACCACGAATGCGCCCGCACGATCGTCGAGGGCCGCCAAGGCCGAGGACAGCGGGGTGTCGGCCGTCACCGGCGCCGGTGGGAGCATCACCTCTCTCACGAGGATCACGCGACCCTGGTCGACGTCCTGTACGAACTCGGCCACGTACCCCGTGGCGGGTTCGGTGAGGATCTCGGTGGGAGTGCCCACCTGGACCACGGCGCCGTCCTTCATGATGCACACGCGGTCGCCGATCCGCAGCGCCTCGTTGAGATCGTGCGTGATGAACAGGATGGTCTTCTGGAGTTCGGCCTGGATCTCCAGCAACTCGTCCTGCATCTGGCGCCGGATGAGCGGGTCGAGGGCGCTGAACGCCTCGTCCATCAGCAGGATCTCCGGGTCCGAGGCCAGTGCCCGTGCCAGGCCGACCCGCTGCTGCATACCGCCGGACAGTTGTGCGGGCATGTTGTAGGCGTAGGAGCCGAGACCCACGAGCGACAGCGCCCGCATGGCGGCCTCGTTGCGCTCGTGGCGGGCGACTCCCTGCACGTTGAGCCCGTATCCCACGTTGTCGATGACGTTGCGGTGAGGGAACAGGGCGAAGTGCTGGAACACCATGCCCATGTGCTCGCGGCGGAACGCCTGCAAGTCGGCGCCCTCGAGCGCTTGGACGTCGGTGCCGGCGACCGCGATCGAGCCCGCGGTGATGTCGATCAGCTTGTTGACGGTGCGCATGGCGGTCGACTTGCCGGATCCGGACAGGCCCATCACGACGAACACCTCACCGCGATGGACGGAGAAAGAGACGTCGTCGAGACCGACCACGTGGCCTGTCTCGGCCTGCACCTCGTCCTTGGACATGCCCGAACGCAGCAGGTCGAACGCCCGACCGCGGGGCTGGGGTCCGAAAATCTTGTAGACCCCGTCGAGGACGATTATCTCATCGCCGTTCGGGGACATGGCGACCGTCTCTGGGGCCGGCTCCGAGTTGTCCGGGGCGAGCACAGCGGCATGCTAACCCAGCCGCCCGAGCCCTGTTGTCACGCGGACTGGTTCCGCTGAGCTTCCGGAGGGCGGTGGTAGCGTGATCTGGCCGGGACGGACCCGGCGCGGTAGGAGTTGAGGAAGGATGGGTGGAGTGCGGACGGCCGGTTCCCCATGATCGAGCTGGATCAGGTCACCAAGATCTACAAAGGTGAGGTTCTCGCTCTCTACAGCGTCTCCTGCAAGATCGGCAAGGGTGATTTCGTCTTTCTCGTGGGGCCGTCGGGCTCGGGAAAGTCCACCTTCCTGAAGCTGCTGAACCGTCAGGAGGAGGCCGATCAGGGATCGGTGTGGATCGCCGGCAAGGAGGTCGGATCGCTTCCCCGCTCCAGCGTGCCGAAGTTGCGCCGCCTTGTTGGCTGCATCTTCCAGGACTTCAAACTGCTGCCGAACAAGACCGTGTACGAGAACGTGGCGTTCGCCCTCGAGGTCACCGGGCGATCACGGCAGCAGGTCCGCACCCAGGTGCCGTCCCTGCTGGAACTGGTCGGGCTGTCCAAGAAGACCAACAGCTATCCCCACGAGCTCTCCGGCGGCGAGCAGCAGCGCGTCTCCATTGCACGAGCCTTCGTCAACCGTCCCCCCATCCTGCTCGCCGATGAGCCGACGGGGAACCTCGACGGCGACACCTCCAACGGGATCATGCGGCTACTGGCGGAGATCAACAAGCGCGGCACCACCGTGGTCATGGCCACACACGACCAGCAACTCGTCAACGCCGCCCGCCGCCGGGTGCTGCGGTTGGACCGTGGCCGGCTCACCGGCGACGAGGCCCAGGGCCGCTACTCCTAGGACGCGCCTTGGCGATCTCACTCGGTTACGTCTTCCGCGAGACGCGCGGCAACCTCCGCTGGAACGTCACGCTCTTCGCCGCCACGATCGTCGCCGTCTGGGTCTCGCTGACCCTGTTCGGGTCGTCGTTGCTCATCCGCGAGGGTGTCGAGCAGGCGACCGGTCGCTGGCGGGGCGGGATCGAGTTCATCGTCTTCATGAACGCCGACGCCACCGAGAGCCAGCACGCCGCCATCAGAAGTGCGCTCGACGAGAACCCCGAGATCAGAGGCTACGACTACGTCGACCAGCAAGGCGCCTACAACGAGTTCATCACGGAGTTCTCCGACCGTCCCGAGCTCGTCGAGAACGTCAGTCCGGAGATCCTGCCGCCCTCCTACCGGGTGAAACCCGCCGTCGACGACGCCGCCGTCATCGAGGCCCTCGCCGCTCAGTTCGACACCAGACCGGGAGTGCGCCAGGTGACGCTGCCGGTGGAGGTCATCCGCACGCTGCAGCAGAACAGCCAGAAGGTCAGCGTGTTCGTGCTGGTGATCGCCATCGTCGTCCTGCTCGCGGCATTGCTGCTGATCGCCAACACGATCCGCACCGCCATCTTCGCCCGCCGCCAGGACATCGAGGTGATGAAACTGGTGGGTGCCTCCAACTGGTACGTGCGCTTGCCATTCATGGTGGAGGGCACGATCCAGGGGCTCATCGGCGGTGCCCTCGCGATCCCGATGCTCTTCCTGATGAACAACCTGATGGCCGGATTCGTGCAGGACGACTATCTCGAGTTGCTCCGATCGCTCGTCGTGGACAGCGCAGTCGTGTGGAACACCTCGCTGCTGGTGACCGGCATCGGAGCCGCCGTCGGCGTACTGGGATCACTCGTGGCGGTGGGCCGCTTCCTCGACGTGTAGCCGGGCGCCCGGTCGGGGGCGGCGGTGGCCGTTCGCTCCTTCGGCGCGGGCGCAAGGCGTCGCGAGCCGGCCCCCGGCGCCCCCTCCCTCGGTTGTAGCCGGCGCCCGGTCGGGCCCCGTGGTGGCTCCGGGGCTAATCTGCCGGTGACTCGGTAGGAGTCACGGAGGGAGGCCCCCAATGGTGCAGAGCGTGCGCGGCGTGATCGCCCGGTCGAAGGGCGCGCCGGTGGAGATGGAGACGATCCTGGTGCCCGACCCGGGGCCCGGTGAGGCTCTCGTGGCGATCCAGGCCTGCGGGGTGTGCCACACCGACCTGCACTACCGCGAGGGTGCCATCAACGACGACTTCCCGTTCCTGCTGGGCCACGAGGCCGCCGGGATCGTGGAGGCGGTCGGGCCGGGCGTCGAGGAGGTGGAGCCCGGCGACTTCGTCATCATCAACTGGCGAGCCGTCTGCGGGCAGTGCCGGTCCTGTGCGCGCGGGCGCTCCCAGTATTGCTTCGCCACCCACAACGCCAGCCAGCCGATGACGCTCACCGACGGCACCGAACTGTCGCCCGCATTGGGCATCGGGGCGTTCGTGGAGAAGACGCTCGTGGCCGCGGGGCAGGCCACGAAGGTGTCGCCGGAGGCCAGCCCCGAGGCCGCCGGGCTGCTGGGCTGTGGCGTGATGGCCGGCCTGGGCGCGGCCATGAACACCGGAGGCGTGGGCCGGGGCGACTCGGTGGCGGTGTTCGGCTGCGGTGGCGTGGGTGACGCGGCCATCGAGGGCGCCCGGCTGGCCGGCGCCTCGACGATCATCGCGGTGGACATCGATGACCGCAAGCTGGAATGGGCACGCCAGTTCGGTGCCACCCACACGATCAACAGCCGCGAGACCGACCCGGTGGAGGGCATCAAGGAGCTCACCGGCGGCCACGGCGTGGACGTCGCCGTCGAGGCCATCGGCCTGCCCGAGACCTACCGGCAGTGCTTCGAGGCGCGCGACCTTGCCGGGACCGTCGTGCTCGTGGGCGTGCCGAACCCGACCGCCACCATCGAGTTGCCGTTCATCGAGGTCTTCGGCCGGGGCGGGGCGCTGAAGTCGTCCTGGTACGGCGACTGCCTGCCCAGCCGCGACTTCCCCATGCTCATCGACCTGTACCTGCAGGGTCGGCTGAACCTGGACGGCTTCGTGAGCGAGACCATCGCCATCGACGAGGTCGAGGAGGCCTTTCACAAGATGGAGCGCGGCGAGGTGCTGCGGTCCGTCGTCGTCATGGACTGATCGGGTCGTCGGACTGTTGCCGGTGGCAGGGGTTCGACGTTTGTCCGGTCGGGGGCCGGGGTGCCGTTCGCTCCTTCGGTGCGGGCGCAAGGCGTCGCAAATCGGCCCCCCGGCCCCCTCCCTGGGGGTGCGTTCAGCCCGGCCCCCCGCCTCCCCGCCCTCGATTGAACTGTCCATGACGTCGACGGTTGTGTGGGTGTGGGGGGATAGAGGTGTTCCGACCGGTGCGACAGGGTGATGCGGCAGACTCAATGAGCGCGTCGGCGCGGCCTCTCGAGGGAGTCCGTGTATTGGAGTTGGGTGCGCTGGTGGCGGCGCCGTACTGCGGGATGCTGCTTGCCGATCTGGGCGCCGATGTCATCAAGGTCGAGCCCCCGGAGGGGGACATGGCTCGGCGCTTCGCACCGTTCGTGGCGGGTGAGAGTGCCTTCTTCATGTCGGTCAACCGCCGGAAGCGGAGTGTCGTCCTGGATCTCAAGCGACCCGAGGCGGTCTCCTGGGTGCACGAGCTGGTGGAACAGTCCGACGTGGTGCTGCACAACTATCGAGTTGGCGTCGCCGAACGGATCGGTGTCGGCTACGAGGAACTCGCTGCTCTCAACCCAGGATTGGTCTACTGCGCGATCTCCGGCTTCGGGCCAAGCGGCCCGATGGCGCACCGCCCCGCGATCGACCTGCTGTTCCAGGCGGAGTCCGGGATGATGGCGATCACCGGCGAGCAGGAAGGGTCGCCGGTCAAGGTCGGGACGAACGCCGCCGATGTCTACGCGGCCACGACGGCGGCGGCCTGCATCAATGCAGCGCTGGTACAGAGGGCGCACACCGGACGCGGCCTGCGCGTCGACGTCTCGCTGAGGGACGCCTTCCTGGCGCTGCAGGCCTGCTGGTTCACGAGCTTCCTGGCCACCGGCACCCAGCCCCGGCGACTCGGTGCCGGGTCCCCGTTCACGGCCCCGACCGATGTCTTCCCGACGAGGGACGGTTGCATCGTCCTGGCTGTGGTCAACAGCAAGCACTGGCGGATCCTCTGCGGCACCCTCGGACTCGACCACCTCGTCGACGACCGCCGCTTCGACGGCAACGAGGCGCGGGTGGCGAACGCCGCCGAGCTACGCGAGATCGTCTCGGAGGTGCTTGCGGGGCGGTCGACGGAGCAGTGGATCGGAGTGTTCGACGAGGCCGGGATCCCGGCGGGGCGGGTGTACGACTACCGGCAGGTCGTCGCCGACGAGCAGATCCGTCACAACACGATGGTGCTGGAGTTCGATCACCCGACGGCCGGCACGGTGATGACCCAGGGGGTTCCGTTCTGGCTGGACGGCGGGAAGAACCCGGACCCCGCGCCGCCGCCGACGCTCGGCCAGCACACGCGCGAGGTGCTGATCGAGTTGGGATGCCCGCCCGATGAAGCCGGCGATCTCGCCGGCGTTTCGCAAGGCCGACGGCAGAAGGAGAAATCGAGTTGACACAAGGCGAACTGCAAGACGTTCTCTACGAGGTGGATGACGGATTGGCGTGGATCACGATCAATCGGCCCGAGCGGCTGAACGCATTCCGAGGGCGCACGATCGACGAACTCATCCACTGCTTCAAGCTGGCCTGGGGTGACCCCGCCGTCGGCGTCATCGCGCTCACGGGTGCGGGAGAGCGGGCCTTCTGCGTCGGCGGGGACCAGAAGCAGCGTCTGGAGAGCGGCGACTACGGGCCGAGCGAGTACGGCGTCTTCCAGGACGAGTACCTGCAGCGCCTGATCCGGGACGTCCCGAAGCCGGTGATCGCCGCGGTGAACGGCTACGCCATCGGTGGCGGCCAGGTGCTGCACGTCGTGTGCGATCTATCCATCGCGGCCGACCACGCCGAATTCGGCCAGGCCGGGCCCCGGGTCGGGTCGTTCGACGCCGGGTTCGGGACGGCCTACCTGGCGCGCCACGTCGGCGTCCGTCGTGCCCGCGAGATCTGGTACCTGTGCCGGCGCTACAGCGCCGAGGTGATGCTCGAATGGGGTCTCGTGAATCAGGTGGTGCCGATGTCCGAACTGCGTGACGAGGTGCGCAAGTGGGCCGACGAGATGCTTGCGCTGTCTCCGGCGGCCCTGAAGTTCGTGAAGCACTCCTTCAACGCCGACACCGAATCGATCGCGGGCATCTCGGCGGTGGCATTCGACGGCCTGGCCGCGTTCGTGGACTCCGAGGAGGCCCAGGAGGGCGTGCGAGCCTTCAATGAGAAGCGCGACCCCGACTTCGGCAGGTTCCGTTGAGAGGTCGGCGGCGGGCGTTCGGCCGACCGGGCGAGATGCGAGAGTTGGTTTGAGGGGTGGCGCCGGACGTCTACGACGAGATCGAGACGCTGTCGCGCGCGGAGCTCACGGCGTTGCACGAGGAGTTGTTCGCCGAACAGTTCGACTATGTGATGGCCCACTCGGTGTTCTACCGGCAGAAGTTCGGCGCCGGGCCCAGGGGCGTCGATTCGCTCGATCGGTTGGTCGAGTTGCCGTTCACCACGAAGGACGAAGTGAGGGAGAGCCTTCTCGCAAGGCCGCCGCTGGGGCTGCATGTCGCGGCGCCGCTCGAGAAAGTCGTGCAGGTTCAGTCCTCGTCGGGCACGACCGGCATGCCGACCTTCGTCGCTGCGACCGCCGAGGACATCGAGACCTGGAACTCGATGGGTGCGCGGGTGTTCTACGCCAACGGATTCCGGTCCGGCGACTGGGTGATGCACGCGTATGCCATGGGTCGCGGTTTCGTGGGCGGGCTCGTGAACATCGAGCACCTGCAGCATCTGGGGTGTTGTGTGATACCCCTCGGCGCGGAGGCCGGCACCGAGCGGCTGCTGGGTGCCATCGACCACCTGCAGCCGGTGGCGATGTGTGGAACACCGTCGATGGTTTCGCATCTCGGCACCGCAGCGCCCGGAGTCCTCGGCAAGCCGGCGACGGATCTCTCGGTGCGGAAGATCTCCGTCGGTGGGGAGCCCGGCGCCGGCGAGCCCGCCATCCGTGCGCAGATGGAGACCCTCTGGGCCGCGGACGTGCGAGACATGATGGGCGGCGCGGACTTCGGAAGCACCTACTGGGCCGAGTGCGGCGAGAAGGACGGGATGCACCTCTGCTCGCAGGGCGCCCTGCACGTCGAGATCGTGGATTCCGCGACGCTCGAGTCGCTCCCCATCGAGGAGGGCACGACCGGTGAACTCGTGTACACCACCCTGGCACGGCGGGCCACGCCGCTGATCCGCTACCGGATGGGCGACCTCGTCACGGTCACGGCGATGGGCTGCAACTGTGGCCGGACCGGCTACCGCATCAAGGCGCACGGCCGTACCGACGACATGTTGATCGTCCGTGGTGTCAACGTGTTCCCTGCGGCCATCAAGGAGGTGGTGGTGGGCATGCGGCCCAGAACCACGGGTTACCTGAAGATCGATCCGGACTTCCCGGGTCACAGCACCTCTGACCCGCTCAAGCTGCGCGTCGAGGTGGCGGGGCCGGACACCGGCGCGTTCGGCGGGCTGGGGGCTGAGATCGAACGGCTGATCGGGAGCGTCCTGTCGGTCGGGACGGATGTGTCGCTGGTGCCCGAGGGTGCCATCGAGCGACCGGGGTCGCAGAAGGAAGCGCTGGTCGAGCGCCAGGCAGGGCGTCCGACGTGAGGGTGCTGCACCTCGACGACGCGACCGGTTGGCTCGCCGAGGCTCTGTCCGGCAGCGTCACCGAAGGAGCGGTGCTCGCCGCGTGCGACGTGCCCGCCGACTGGCGCTCCGTGGAGGAGCGACTCGTCGACGCCTTCGGTGTGGCGCGCGAGTGCGCCGCCGGTGGGACACCGCTCGTCTACGTGGTGCACTCCGCGGACCTGCGCGGCAGCCGGTCCGCGCTCGCCGGCGCACTTGCCACCGCGCTGGTCGGGTGCGCCAGGGCGCTCGCGTACGAGTTCTCCCGTGAGGGGGTCTCCGCCAACGTCGTCGCAATACCAACCGATGTCGACCGTTCGAGTGCGGCACGGGTCATCGGTGGCTTGCTGCGGGATCCGGTGCTCACAGGCGAGTTGCTGGACCTCGGGAGTGCCAAGCTCGGGAGGCTCCAGCCGTGAGCCTGTCCGTCGTCACCGGCGCCGCACGCGGGATCGGGCTGGAGATTGCTCGCCGACTGGCGGCTGACGGCCATGAGCTCCTCCTCGTGGACATCGCGCCGGCTGTGGAGGCCGCGGCGACCGAACTCGGCGCCGCCTCGATCTGCGCCGACGTGACGGAGCCGGCAGGCATCGAGGGCATCGCGGCGATGCTGGAGGCCAGGGGCGAGGGGGTTCGATCGATCGTCAACAACGCCGGGGTCACGCGTGATGCCCGCCTCGCGGACATGACCGAGTCGGACTTCCGTGCCGTCCTTCGAGTCAACCTGGGTGCCGCGTACGAGCTGGTGGACCGGCTGCGTGACGAACTGATCGATGGCAGTTCGATCACCTCGATGAGTTCCCGCGCCTACCTCGGGAGCTTCGGGCAGATCAACTACGTCGCATCCAAGGCCGGATTGGTGGGCCTGACGCGCGCCCTCGCGCGAGACCTCGCCCCGCGCACGCGGGTCAACGCCGTCGCTCCGGGATTCACCGATACCGAGATGACAAGGGCGGTGCCCGAAGCCGTTCGGGACCGGATCCTGCCGTCAATCCACTTGAGGCGGGTCGGCGAGCCGCACGAGATCGCAGAGATCGTCGCCTTCCTGGCGTCGCCCGCGGCCTCCTATGTCACCGGCCAGGTGGTTTTCCCGTGCGGCGGGCGCAGCATCGCGTAGCTCCTCGGCAAGAGGCGGGAAAGTAGGGTGGCCGGCGGGAAAACGCCCACAGGGGGTGCAGGCATGACGTCGATCGTTCGATTTGTTGACTCGGCTCAGGGGCGGGCGCGTCCCGGAGTGTTGGATGACGAAGGGGTTCACCCCATCGAGAGCGTCGAGACGCTGGCCTCGCTGTTGCACCACTCGGCCGGTGAGATCCGCTCGCAGGTCGAGGCTGCGCTCGGCAACCCGCCGGTTGACGGCATGCCACGGTTGTTGAGCCCGATCGACGGGGACACGCCGGTCTGGGGGGCCGGGGTCACCTACCGGGTCAGCCAGGAGGCGCGGGTCGAGGAGAGCGGCGACGAGGACGTCTACATCAGGGTGTACAACGCCGAGCGCCCGGAGCTGTTCCTGAAGTGCGCCGCCCACGAGGTGGTCACCGACGGCGAGCCGGTGGGGCGGCGCCCCGATTCGGACAACGACACCCCGGAGCCCGAGTTGGCGCTGATGCTCAACGTCGCCGGCGAGGTCGTGGCCTACGGCGTGTGCAACGACATGTGCGCCCGGGCGATCGAGGGCGAGAACCCGCTGTACATCCCGCAGGCCAAGATCTTCGCCGCCTCCTGCGTGCTGGCGCCCACGATGCGGCCCGCCTGGGAGGTCCCCGACGCCTACGACCTGACGATCCGGCTGCGGCTCAGCCGCGGCGCCGACGTCCTGTTCCGCGGCAGCACCTCGACCTCGGAGTTGGCGCGCACACTCGATGAGCTCGTGGACTGCCTGTACTGCGCCACGGCGTTCCCCGACGGCGTGGTGCTGTCCACCGGGACGTGCCTGGTCCCGCCGCTCGACTGCCCGGCCGAGGTCGGCGACGTCGTCGAGATCGCCATCGACGGGATCGGCGACATGCGCAACGTCGTCACCTCGACCGACGACATCAAGGGATGGTTGCACCGGCGCCACGCCGACCCGCTGGCGCCTTACGAGGCCTAGGACCACTCGGCGGCGGCCCGGTCGGGGGCGGCGGTGGCCGTTCGCTCCTTCGGCGCAGGTGCAAGGCGTCGCGAGCCGGCCCCCGGCGCCCCCTCCCTCGGGTGTCTGCGGCCCGGTCGGGGGCGGCGGTGGCCCTAGGCGAGCTCGCCGATGATGAGCGCCAGACCGCCCGCGAGGGCCACGCTGAGCACCGCCGGGCGGAACCAGTTCCGGTCCAGGAAGGGCCGCACGAGCCGCGAGATGGCGAGGCCGATGAACATCCCCGGCACCAGGTAGCCCACGAGCCTCAGTTCGTGGAGGCCGAAGTTGCCGCTCGCCACCAGCAAACCGAGGCCCACCCCGCCGACGACGGCGATGTAGGCCGAGGACGTCGAGCGCAGCACGGGCGGGCGCATCTCACTGAAGCAGATTCCCAGGGGTGCACCGGGCAGTGCCGCGGCAATGGCTCCGAAACTGCAGGTGAGACCGCCCGCGATCTCGGTCCGGCGAGTCTGCCTGAGGCGGAACCCGGCCAGGAGCACCAGTGCCGAGCCCGCAACCAGAGCGCCGATCAGGACTGTGCGGATCGCCTCGGGCACGAGTTCGAGGACCGCGAACCCCGCCACGAGGCCGACCGGCAGTCCCCAGAGAGCGTGTCTGAACGCCTGCCAGTCGATGTGCCGGCCCTCGACGATGAGGTGACGTATCCCGACGATCTGACCGACGATGAGAAGCGGTCCGGGGATGAACGTGGGATCGATCGCGACAAGCGGTGAGGCGGCCACGAGTGACAGCCCGACGCCGACGGAGCCCTGAACGATCGCCCCGCCCGCCACCGCGGCGATGGCGAGGATGATCTCGACGGCGCTCAAGGATCGCCCCCGGCCGCCGCCCGCCTGACCACGATCTCGCCGGCCACCTCGCGGCACGGGTACACCTCGATGTCGCCCTTGCGGTCGCGGCGGCCGTCGAGGTTCTCCTTCCAGCCGCGCCCGTCGGTGCCGAACGTCCAGAAGTGCGTGAGGCAGACGATCTCCTCGCCGGCAATCGCCCCTGCGCCGCCGAGGTGCGACCACTGGTGCGGGCAACGCGCCTCCATCACGCAGGGCACCCCGGCGGCGGTTCGCCAGACCACGATGTCGACATCGCCGAGGGTCGACTCGACGATCTCGCCGGGAGCCACCGCCTCGACCGATGCGACGGCGACCCACGCCTCGTTCGCCTCGACTTCGGGCGGTCCGAAGTCGCCGTTCATCGTGAGGCCGCCACGATGGCAGCGCGGATGCGGTCCGGTGAGAGGGGGCCGGTGGTCAGATGCACGCCGAGGGGCGCCAGCGCGTCCGCGACGGCGTTGAACACACACGGCACCGAGCCGATGGCGCCTCCCTCGCCGGTGCCCTTGTGGCCGCCGGGCGTGTCCGAGGGCGTGACCACGTGGCCGTACTCGATGGCGGGCACCTCGGCGGCGCTGGGCACCAGGTACTCCGCGAGTGTGGTCGTCAGCGGGTTGCCGTCGGTGTCGTAGGCCATCTCCTCGAGCAGCGCCCCGCCGATTCCCTGCACCACCCCGCCGGCGATCTGACCCTTCACCACCATCGGGTTGATCATCACGCCACAATCCTCGCTGACGGCATAGCGCAGCAGGCGGACGTCGCCGGTGGCGATGTCCACCTCGCAGGTGCAGGCATGGGCGGCGTTGGAGTAGGTGACCGGCGGCGCCTTGAAGCGGGCGGTGTGCTCCAGGCCACCGCTGATGTCGGTGGGCAGCGTGTCCGGCTGCATGTACGCGGTCCGGGCGATCTCCGCCACGGTCATCCGCCGCGCCGGCGTGCCGCGCACGGACACGGCGCCGCCGCCGAGGTCGAGATCGTCCTCGGACGCCTCCATGAGCTCGGCGGCGATCCGGAGCAGCTTCGCCCGGACTCCCGCCGACGCCGTCCGGGCGGCACCTCCGGCGATCACCGCCGAGCGGCTGCCGCCGGTGCCGAAGCCGTAGGGCGTTCCGTGACCCTGATGGAACCGGACGTCGCCGGGGTGCACGCCGAGATAGTCCGCCACGATCTGTGCCATCGTCGTCTCGAGGCTCTGGCCGTGGCTGCCGGTGCCGGCGTAAACGCTCACCGATCCGTCCGGCTCGATGCGGACCGTGGCGCCCTCGGTTGCCAGAGCGCCGCGACCGATGGCCGAGGGTTCCACGTACACGGCCAGGCCGATGCCCACCAGCGTGCCCGCGTCCGGTGGTCGACGGTCGCCTGTGATGGCCGGCCGGGCGTCGCGCTGGCAGGTTCTGAAGTTCTCGTAGTCGATCATCTCGGCGACCTGGTCGAGGCACTCGGCGGGGGAGATGCGGTCGAAGGTCAGCCCGGTCGCGGTCTCGTGCGGCAGGTCCTCGGCGCGCAGCACGTTTCGCCGGCGCAGCTCCAGCGGATCGATGCCCATCTTGCGTGCCAGCATGTCCACGATCACCTCGCGGGCCACGCTCTCGATCTGCCAGGGCCCCCGGTACGCCCCTCGCCCGCAGGTGTTGGTGTAGACGGTCGCCGTCCGCCAGCCGACGCTGCCGATGCGGTAGGGGCCGGGCACGTGGACACATGCCATCGTGCCGTTGCCGGGGTTGCCGCCGTTGGAGTAGGCGCCGTTGTCCTCGAGGTGATCGACGGTCGCCGCCACGAAGCGGCCGTCGGCGTCGGCGCCCAGGTTGATGTCGGCCCGGTCGCGCCGGGCATGGTTCGACGAGGTCAGGTTCTCGCTGCGCCCCTCGATCCAGCGCACCGGCCGGCCGAGGCGCCGGGAGCACACCATGACGGCGATCTCCTCGCGACCCAGGAAGACCTTCTGGCCGAACCCGCCCCCCACGTCGCCCATGTGCACGCGCACCTGGTGGACGCCGAGTCCCAGGGTGCGGGCCGCGGCGAGCGTGGTCTCGTGAGGACTCTGGGTGGAGATCCACACGTCCAGCGTCTCGTCGAAGGAACGCCAGTCGGCGACGAGGCCGCGGGTCTCCATGGGGGCGTTGGTCTGGCGGTTCTGACCGATGACGGCCCGCACCGAGACCTCGGCGCCCGCCAGCGCCGCGTCCGCGTCCGGTGGCCATTGCTCGGCGCTGGAGGAGAGGTTCGACCCCAACTCCGGATGGACGAGGTCACCGGAGGCCGCGGCCGTCTCGAAGTCCAGCACCGGAGTCTGGTCGTCGTAGTCGATCTCGATGAGTTCGACGGCGTCGGCCGCCACCGCGGGGCTCGCGGCCACCACCACCGCCACCGGGTCGCCCACGAAGCGCACGTCACCGTCGGCCAGCAGGTGGTCGGGAGGCCCGGCCCCGCCGGCCAGCACGAGCGACCCCCGCAACGAGCCCACCTCGCCGTTCAGATCCGCGGCGGTCCAGACCGCCCAGACGCCGTCGATGGCGGCCGCCTCGGTGACGTCCAGGTGGGTGATCCGGGCTCGCGCTCGGGTGCTTCGAGCGAAGGCCGCGTGCCCGGCGCCCCGTGGCGTCATGTTGGCGACGTAGCGGCCGCGCCCGGTCAGCAGCCGGGGATCCTCCAGCCTGGTCACCGACTGGCCCACGTAGCGCGCCGCGCCCGACGAGGTGCCGGGCAGCCCGGCCGGGGCGCTCACGAGCCGGCGGCCGCGGCGCGATAGTTGGGGAAGTGGCGGTTCAAGACGGCGTACAACTCGGTCGGGATGGCCGCTGTTCAGTGGGCCGCCGCGGCGATCATCTCCACGATGCGCACGGGCGCGGCGGCTTCACAGGCACTCCTCGGGAACACTGGGCCAGGACGGTAGTTCCTGCGGATTCGATGTGCTACCTGCGCCGGCCCTGACGGGCCCGGATCCCGGCGATGACCTCGCCGGCGCGAACCACGATCCGGACCGGTTCGACGACCCGACGGACTTCGACGTGACGCGCTTCTCCGGTGCCGAGCGACCCAACGACACCCCCGCACTTCGGCTCGCCCGCATCCCGGCCGCCCCCCTGGCCGGGATGCGGGGGCCGTTCAGAGGCGAATCGGGCAGGACACCTCGGCGCCGAACACCTCGTTCAGGCGCCCGAAGGCGATCCAGCAGCCGACGGAGATGGTCATGTCCATCAGCAGGTCCTCGCCGTAGTACTCCACGAGGCGGTCGACGAGCTCCTGGTCGATCGCCATGTGGTCGGTGGCGAACTTCTCGGTGTACTCGATGGCCAGCCGCTCGGGCTCGCTGTATCCCTCGTAGGTGGCCCAGTTGGCGACGTTGAGGTAATCCTCTTCGCTCAGTTCATGTTGCGCCAACGACGCAACCCGGGTGTCCAGTCAAACAACGCAGTGGTTGATCTGGGCGATGCGCATGCGCATGAGTTCCCGCAGGCGTACCGGCATCTGGCTGTCGGCGTACACGGTGGAGATGAACGACCGGGCCGGCTTGGACAGGTGCGGGCCGAGGCGCCAGATCCGCTTGTGCAGATCCTCGGGGCCGTCAGGAACGGGAATGCGTGGCACGCGTCCTCCAGGTGGGGGGTGATGCGAACGCACTCTAGCCGAGCGGTGATCGGCGACCCGCGGCTAGAGAAGGCGGAGGTGGCGCGCCTTGGCGAGGGCCTCGATGCGGTTGCGGGCCTGCAGCTTCTGCAGGAGCGACTGCACGTAGCTGCGGACCGTGTTCTCGGCGAGGTGCAGCTCCTCGGCGATCTCCTTGCTGGTCCGTCCGAGCGCCATGACGCACAGCACCTCGTACTCGCGGAGCGTCAGGGACGTGCCCGAGCCGTTGCGCCTGGGAAGGTTCTGCGCCCGGGTGGCCGGGAGATCGGTGAGCGAGGGATCCACGAAGACGTTCCCCGCCAGGACGCTGCGCAGCGCCGCGACGAGGTCGCGCGTTCCCTTCAGCACGATCCCGGTCGCGCCGGCGTTCAGGCAGGCCCGCAGCGGCTCGGGGTCGTCGAAGGCGGTGTGGATGATGATCGCCGCCCCCGGTGAGGCGGTCAGCAGGCTGCGGCAGAGCGGTGGCGCCAGGTGCTCGCCCAGCTTCAGATCCAGGATCACGATGTCGGGCTCGAGGCGTCGCGCCTGTTCCTCCGCCGATGCCGGATCTGCGGCCTCGCCAACCAGCTGCAAATCGACCGTCTCGGCCAGGATCTGGCGCACACCGTCGATGACGATCGGATGGTCGTCCACCACCAGGACTCGAGCGGGAACTGCGGTTGGGCCTTCAGACATCACGGCGATCCGGCGTCGTGGGGGAGCGGCGCGGCGCCGGCCGCCAGGTCCTCAACCATGCGCGGGATCGCACGGCACCGTCATCCGCAGCGTGGTTCCCCCGTCCTCGTTGGTGGTCAGTTCGAGGGCTCCACCGAGGTGCTCCACCCTGCGCAGCAGCGATGTGAGGCCCCAGTTGCGCTCGCCGCGCGGGATCGCCTGCAACTCGAAGTCCTCGGGAAGTCCCTGCCCGTCGTCCTGCACCACGAGCGTGACCCGCCGGTCCTCGAAATGGACCGTCATGACCACCATGTTGGCCGCGGCGTGCTGCTCGATGTTGACGAGCGCCTGACGGACGCCGGCCACGAGGGCCGTCTCGACCCGTGGTGCCAGCGCGCGGGCGGTTCCTCGAACGACGAGATGGGTCGCCAGACCGGCCCGCGACTCCAGGTCGGCCAACTCGCGCCGCAGTGCCACGGGTACCGTCTCGTGGCTGTCGGCGGGGGCGAGTGCCTCGAACGCCTCGCGCATGCGGCGCGCCGCCAGCCGGGCCTGCTCCTCGATGTGCAGGGCGCTCTCCGCCACCGGCTCGTCGGGGGTCGATCGGGCCATCTGGGCCGCCGCCACGCCGATGCTGAACAGCAACTGGCCCACGTCGTCGTGCAGGTCGGAGGCGATGCGGAGGCGCTCGGCGTGCACCTGCTCGGACACAGCCTGGCTGGCTCGCATGGTCAGCGACATCAGCGGGGCGAGGTCGACGGCCGTCGCCTGCAGCAGCGTCATTGCACGGTCGCCCAGCGACCCCACCGTGCGGGTGGCTCCGTAGAGAACACCGAGCACGTCGCCGTCATGGACGACGGGGACGGCGATCATCCCCCCGATGCCCTCGTCACGCACGATGTCGGCGAACTCCTGGGAGATGCGCGGGTCGTTGAGGTAGTCGTCCACGGCGACGGGACGCCGCTCCAGCAGGGCCCGGCCGCCGAGGCCCTGCCCGGTCGGGACGCGCACGCCGCGAAAGCGCGGTGTCCGGTCGCCACTGCTGCCGAGCATCACCAGCAGCCCGGGATCGGTGCGGACGGCGACCGAGGCCAGCGGCACGCCGAGCAGCCGGTCGACCTCTCGGGCCGCCTGCTGGGCGAACGCCTCGTTGTCCAGGAAGCCACTGAGGCGGCCCGTGCTCTCGGCGATGCGGCGCCGGTCGGTCGAGTCTGCGAGGGTTGGCATCGGCATCCTCCGGGTGGCTGGCGCCGTCCCGCCTCAGCGCGCCGGGGGACTGGGAAACCCGCCCACCAGCGACTCGTACGTCTTCGCCGCCGCCAGGGCGGTGGTCTCGTCCCAGTAGCGGGCAACGAAGCTCATCCCCACCGGAAGCCCGTCGCTCAGGCCCGCCGGCACGTTGATGGTCGGGTGCCCGGTGACCGAGCAGGGCAGGGTGTTGGGGACCATCTCCAGCGCTCGCGCCACGTACTCGGCGACCGAGCAGTCCTCAGCCGGTAGCGGGGTGGGCATCATGGGCAGCGTCGGGTAGCAGAGCACATCGCAACCCTCCAGAGCCCGGTCGTACGCCTGATTGATCAGCGGACGCACGTTCTGGGCCTTGGCGTAGCAGGACCCTCCGCCCAGGTTCAGCATGTACTGCCCGAAGAGGGCTACGTACTTCACCGAGTGGGAGACCTCGTCGCCGTGGCGCTGCCAGCCCTCCCTGAAGGCCTCCATGATCTCGGGGTTGTACTGGCCGCGGTGGTTCAGGCCGTAGCCGTTGCCGCGCAGCATCTGCCAGGCTCCTCCCTCGGTTGCGATCACGCTCCAGACCGCCGCGGCCCAGAGGTGTTCGGGGATCGAGACCTGCCGGACCTCGGCCCCGGCCGCCTCGAGGCGCTCCAGGGCGGCGCGCACTGTCGCGTCGACCTCTGGCTCGCTGTCGGGGTGGCCGAAGCCCTCTGCCACGACACCGATCCGGAGATCTGCCGGGTCGCGGTCGAGCCCCGCCGTGTAGTCGACTCCCGAGGGCGCCTGCAGCTGCCGCTGGTCCACCCCGTCGGGTCCGGCGATGACCGTCAGCAGCAGCGCCACGTCCGCCACGGTGCGACCGACCGGCCCGAGGTGGTCGAACGTGTATTCGATGGGGAAGGCGCCCGTGTACGGCACGAGTCCGTAGCTGGCCTTGATACCCACGATGCCCGACCAGCCGGCCGGCATGCGGACCGATCCCCCCTGGTCGCCCGCGATCGCCATGTCCACCTGGCCGGTGGCCACCAGCACGGCGCTGCCGCACGACGAGCCACCGGCGGAACGGGAGGGATCCCACGGGTTGCGCACCGGACCGGTGGCGGCGGTGTGACTGCCGCCGGAGAAGCAGAGGTCCTCGCAGACCGCCTTGCCGGCGATCTCACCGCCCGCCTCCAGGATGCGGCGAACCACGGTGGCGTCGGCGCGAGGCACGAACCCTTCCAGGGTCGCCGAGCCGTTCATCATCGGCACTCCCGCCACGTCGACGTTGTCCTTGATGGCGACGCGCTTGCCGGCCAGTGGCCCGTCGGGCTGCTCGCGCACCGCGCATTGGCGGTACCAGGCGCCGAGCGGGTTGTCGGCGGGCTCGGGTCGCCATGACTGTCGCTCGGGTATCGCCGGCGCCTGCTGCTGGTAGAGATCCTCCACGGTGTCGTAGACCGCCAGCGACCCTGCGACGAGTTCCCGGTAGGCGGCCAACTCGTCATCGGTCGGCGAGAGCCCGAAGCTCTCTGCGATGGCTCCCAACTCGTCGGTGCTCGGAATCGGAACCGCCATCGTCGACCTCCCGGAGTGAACTCGCTGTCCACAAACTACGACGCCACGCCGCGCAGGTCATACCCGCGTTTGCAGGTACTTGGCGCGGGACGTGCCGCCGACGGGAAGCAGGCCCCGAGCGGTGCAGGATGTGGCGATCGGTCATCCCGGCGAAGCGCCGCCCCGGACTCGATCCGGGGCCGGAGTCAGGGTCCGAGCTCGCGCCGGGCCGTCAGCGGTTGCGCAGTTCGACGCGGCGGATCTTGCCCGAGACGGTCTTGGGCAGTTCGGCGGTGAACTCGATACGGCGGGGGTACTTGTAGGGCGCGGTGGTTGCCTTGACGTGCTCCTGCAGCTCGCTCACCAGCCTGTCGCCGGCCTCGTAGCCCTCGGCGAGCACCACGAACGCCTTCACGATCTGACCTCGGATCTCGTCGGGGACTCCGACGACGGCGGCCTCGGCCACCGCCGGGTGCTCCAGCAGGGCCGACTCCACCTCGAAGGGGCCGATCCGGTAGGCCGACGAGAGGATCACGTCGTCGGCGCGCCCGACGAACCAGAAGTAGCCATCGGCATCGCGGATGCCGCGGTCGCCGGTCACGTACCAGCCGTCCCGGTGCGCATCGGCGTTGCGGTCGGGGTCCCGCCAGTACTCCTTGAACAGGCCGACCGGGCGATGCGGCTCGACCCGCACGGCGATGTCCCCCTCGCTGCCGTCGGGCACCTCCGCCCCGGTCTCGTCGATGACCGCCACGTTGAAGCCGGGCAGGGCGAGGCCCATCGAACCCGCCCGCACCGGAACGCCGGGCAGGTTCGCCACGACGGCCACCGTCTCGGTCTGGCCGTAGCCGTCGTGAATCACCGTCCCGGTGGCCTCCTCCCAAACCTTGATGACCTCGGGGTTGAGCGGCTCGCCGGCAGAGGTGCAGTGTCGCAGGCTCGAGAAGTCGTAGGCGGCCAGGTCCATCTGGGCGAACGCCCGGTACAGCGTCGGCGGCACGCAGAACGTGGTGACTCCCTGCTCGGCGATGATGCGAAGCATCCGGTCCAGGTCGGGCTTGCCGACGACGTTCCACATCAGCACGGCCGCGCCGATGCGCCACTGCCCGAAGAGCTTGCCCCAGGCGGCCTTGCCCCAGCCGGTGTCGGACACGGTCCAGTGCAGGTCGTCGGACCGCAGGTCCTGCCAGAAGCGGGCGGTGACGTCGTGGCCGATGCCGTAGGACGCATGCGTGTGCAGCACCATCTTCGGATGTGACTCCGTGCCCGAGGTGAAATAGATGAGCATCGGGTCCTCGGCGGCGGTGTCGTGGACCCGATGCGCGGCAGGGGCGCCGGCGACGGCGGCGTCGAGATCGACCCAGCCGGGTGAGGATCCGCCGACGAGGAGGCGCCGGCTCACCTCCGGGCAGTCACCGAGGGCGGCACCGACGGCCACCATCCCGGCCGCGTCGGTCACGACCGTCGTCGACCCGGCGAGGTTCACCCGGTAGGCGACGTCCCGGGCACTGAGTTGCATCGTCGCCGGCATCGGGACGGCGCCGAGGTGCAGGCAGCCGAGAAGGACGTCGTACCACTGGACGGTGCGCGGCAGCATGAGGAACACCCGGTCACCTGCACCGACGCCGAGGCCCGCCAGCACTGAGGCCGTCGCCGCCACCCTGTCGGCGACCGTGGCGAAGCTGTGGCGCCGTGCCGTGCGCCCATCCGGCTCCACCGCCACCAGCGCGAGGTCGTCAGGATGGGAGTGGGCTCGCTGCCGGAGCACGTCGCCGACGTAGTTGAAGCGGTCGGGCACGTCGAGGCGGAAGTCGCGCCGCAACTCCTCGTACTCCGCGCGTGTTGGCATCGTCCCCTCCTGTCGCCGGCCGGCCCGCCAACTGTATGTGGCAGTCCGGGCGGGGGTCGGGGTCAGACGGGCAGGCCGTGCTCGCGGCTGATGATGAGACGCTGGATCTCGCTGGTTCCCTCGCCGATCTCCAGAATCTTGGCGTCGCGGTAGTAGCGGCTCACCGGGGTCTCATCGATGAAGCCGTAACCGCCGAACACCTGGGTGGCGTCACGGGTTGCGGTGACGGCCGCCTCGGTGGCGGCGAGTTTGGCGATTGCCGCCGCCTTGCGGTGGGGGGCGCCGGTGTCGAAGAGGCGCGCGGCCTCGTAGGTGGCCAACCGCGTCGTCTCCAGCGCGACCGCCATGTCGGCGCACTTGAAGGCCACGGCCTGGTGGCCTCCGATCGGTCGGCCGAATGCGTTGCGCTGCTTCGCGTAGGCGAGGCACTCGTCGAGACAGGCGGCGATGAGGCCCACGGCCAGCGCGGCGATGGCGATCCGCCCTGCGTCGAGCGTCGCCAGGAACTGGTGCGCGCCGCGGCCCCGCTCCCCGAGCAGGTGGTCGGCCGGAACGGCGCAGTCCTCGAGCACCACGCCGTGGGTGTCCGAGGCGTGCCAGCCCATCTTGCGGTAAGGGGGTTCGACGGTCAGCCCCGGCGTGCCGGCCGGGACGATGATGGTGGAGACCTCGTCGGGTCCGGTGCGTGCTGTCACGATGATGAGGCTCGTGATGGGTGTACCGGAGTTGGTGATGAACGCTTTGGCCCCGTTGAGGACCCACTGCCCGCCGTCGTGGCCGGAGCGGTACTCGGCGCGGGTCGTGGTGGCGAAGACGTCGGAGCCCCCGTCGGGTTCGGTCAGGCCGAAGGCGGCGAGTGCCCGCCCCGCGGCCAGGTCTGCAAGCCAGAGTTCCTTCTGTGCATCGCTTCCGTAGCGGTGGATGGGCTCGGCCCCCAGCAGTGCCCCCGCCTCCAGGGTGATGCCGAGCGACTGGTCCGCCCGGCCGATCTCCTCGATGGCCAGGCAGAGCGTCGTGAGGTCGGCACCCGAGCCGCCCCAGCGCTCGGGGATGAGCAGCCCGAACAACCCCAGCCCGCCCATCTGCCGCACCACGTCAGTGGGGAATAGGTGCTCGCGGTCCCAGGTCTCGGCGTGGGGTGTGATGCGTTCGGCGGCGAAGTCGCGGACCACCGCCCGGAACTCCTCCTGCTCGGTTGTCATTTGCATTGGGCCTCCTTCAGGCGTGCTCGATGGCGGCGGTGTCGTGCAGGCCCAACTCCTCGATGGCCGTCTCTCGCATCCGGAACTTCTGGATCTTCCCGGTCACGGTCATCGGGAAGTCACCGGTGAACTTGATGTAGCGGGGGATCTTGTAGTGGGCGATCCGTCCCCGGCAGAACTCCCGGAGGTCCTCCGCGGTGGTCGCCGTCTCGTGGCGCAGCTTCACCCAGGCCATCAGTTCCTCCCCGTAGCGCTCGTCGGGCACCCCGATCACCGACACCTCGGCGATGTTGGGGTGGGTGAAGAGGAACTCCTCCACCTCGCGGGGGTAGATGTTCTCGCCGCCCCGGATGACCAGGTCCTTGATGCGCCCGACGATGTTGAGGTAGCCCTCGGTGTCCATGATCGCCAGGTCGCCGGTGTGCATCCAGCCGCCGGCGTCGATGACCTCGTCGGTTCGTTCGGGCTCGTTCCAGTAGCCCTGCATCACCGAGTAGCCGCGTGTCAGCAACTCGCCGGGCGTCCCCCGGGGGACACGGCGCTGCGTTTCCGGATCGACGACCTGGATCTCCACGTGCGGGTGCACCCTGCCCACCGTGGTGACGCGTGACTCGATGGAATCGTCGTGGGTGCTCTGCGTGGACACCGGGGAGGTCTCGGTCATGCCGTAGCAGATCGTCACCTCGTCCATGTGCATGTCGCTGACGACCCGCTTCATCACCTCCACCGGGCAGGGGGAGCCCGCCATGATCCCGGTGCGCAGGCTGGACAAGTCGTAGGCGGCGAAGTCCTCGTGCCCCAGCAGGGCGATGAACATCGTCGGCACCCCGTAGAGGCTGGTGCAGCGCTCGGCCTCGCAGGTCTCCAGCACGGCCGTGGGGCCGAAGCCGGCGGAGGGGATGATCATGCAGGCGCCGTGGGTGGTGCAGGCCAGGTTGCCGAGCACCATGCCGAAGCAGTGGTAGAAGGGCACGGGGATGCAGACCCTGTCGGAGGGGGTGTAGCGGCAGCGCTCGCCGACGAAGAACCCGTTGTTCAGGATGTTGCGGTGCGTGAGTGTGGCGCCCTTCGGGAAGCCGGTGGTGCCGCTGGTGTACTGGATGTTGATGGGGTCCCCGGCGCGCAGTCCGGCGGCTCGCCGTCGCAACTCGTCGGTGCCGACGCTCTCCGCCCGTTCCAGCAACTCCGCCCAGTCGCCGGGCCCGCTTTGCTCGTCGTCCAGCCAGATCACCCGCGCGGTGGGCACCCGGCCGGCCACCTCGCCGAAGAGGGCTTCGTAGTCCGAGGTGGCGTGGCTGCGAGCCGACACCAGCAGCGACACCCCCGACTGGCATAGCGCGTACTCCAACTCGGAGGTGCGGTAGGCCGGGTTGATGTTCACGAGGATCGCCCCGATGGCCGCCGTGGCGTACTGCACCAGCACCCACTCGGCGCGGTTGGGGCTCCAGATGCCCACCCGGTCGCCCTGCTCGACGCCCAGCGCCATCAGCCCGCGGGCCACCTCCTCGGCGGCCTCCAGGAACTCGCCGTAGCTGTAGCGCAGCCCCTGATGGCGCGACACCAGGGCCTCCGCGTCGGGATGGGCCCGCGCCGTGGCGAGGAGGTTGTCGTGGATGGTGTGCTCGAGGAGCGCCGGTGTGGTCTCGCCGGCGGCGTGAGATGCGTTCATGCCTCGGTTCTCCTTGTGTCCGGTCTCCTGGGCGCCTCGCCGGTGCCCGTTTCTCTCCTCAGATGGCCATGTAGCGGCGCTGCAGGTCGCGGTCGGCGGCCAGGTCGGCGACCGCGACGGTCGCCACCAACTCGCCCTTCACCATGACATGCGCCGTCTCCGCCAGGCGAGCCGCGAAGTCCAGGTTCTGCTCCACCAGCACAAGGGCGATGCGCCGCTCGGCGCGGACCCGTGCGAGCACCGCGGCGATCTCGTCCAGGATCGACGGCTGGATGCCCTCGGAGGGCTCGTCCAGCAGCAGCAGCCGGGGCTCGGTGGCCAGCGCCCTCGCCAGCGCCAGCAGTTGCTGCTGGCCGCCGCTGAGGGTGGCGCCCTTGCTGGCGGCCAGGGGGGCGAGGGTGGGGAACTCCTCCAGCAGGCGCTCGGCCGTGGCCGCCGCGGTGCGGGGCCGCTGCGCAGCCGGCCCCACCCGCAGGTTCTCCCGCACGGTGAGCCCGCCGAAGATGCCCCTGCCCTGTGGCACGTGGCTCACCCCCAGGCGCGCCCGCCGGAACGCCGTCAGGTCCGAGACGTCGCCGCCGTCGATGCGGATGCTGCCGCGCTGAAGCGGCACCAGCCCGGCGATGCAGCGCAGCAGCGTGGACTTGCCCACGCCGTTGCGCCCCAGCACCGCCGTGCATTCGCCGGCGGCCACCTCCAGCCCCACCGAGTGGAGCACCCGCACCGGGCCGTAGCCGGCCGCCACGTCAGCGAGGGTCAGCATTGCCCCGCTCGGCGGGCTTGGTGGCGCCGCGCCCCAGGTAGATGTTCAGCACTCGCTCGTCGCGGCTCAACTCCTCGAAGCTGCCCTGGGTGAACAGCTTGCCCATGTGCAGCACGGTGATGGGCGCGTCGAGGCGGCGGACGAATTCCATGTCGTGCTCCACCACCACGACGGTGGCGTGGCTGGCCAGCCTGGCGATGAGCTGGGTGGTCTGGGTGGTCTCGGCGCGGGTCATGCCGGCGGTGGGCTCGTCGAGCAGGATCACCGAGGGTTCGGTGGCGAGGACCATGCCGATCTCCAGCCACTGCCTCTGCCCGTGGGCCAGCGCGCCGGCCGGCAAGTCGGCGGCCTCGGCGAGCCCCAACCGGGCCAGCATCCGCCCGGCGCGCCGCTGTGCCGCCGCCCGGTTGCCGCAGGCCGCGAAGGCCGCCAGCCAGAGGTTCTCCCGCGTCGCCAGGGCGCCGTAGACGCTCGGCACCTGCATCTTGATGCCGAGCCCCCGGCGTGCCCGGCGGTGCGGGCCGAGCCGGGTGATGTCCTCGCCGTTCAACAGGACGGTCCCCGCCGTCACCGGGTGGTAGCCGGTCAGCAACCCGAACAGGGTGCTCTTGCCCGCCCCGTTGGGCCCGATGATGCACGAGGCCTGGCGGGGCGAGAACGCCAGCGTGACGTCTGCGAGCGCGGTCACGCCCCCGAACCGCTTCGACACCCCCCGGACCTCCAGCAGCGCGCCACCGCGGGGAGCGCCGGCTTCGACGGGTTCGTCGGCCTCGTAGCCGGCCGCGCCGGCCCCGGATCCGAACCAGTCGCCGCTCTCGCCACCGGGGTCGGCACGCCCGGTCGTGGGGTGGAGTTGGTCGTGTTGCGGGCTGGATTCCGGCATTCGCAGGAATGACGGTTCGGTGTCACCGGGGTCGCCGCGAATCGCCGCGCCGGCGAACGACCGCCGGAGGCCTGCCCGCCACAGGCGGTCCAGGGTGGGCACCACGCCGCCGCGCAGCCCCAGCACGATCCCGATCAGCAGGGCGCCCACCACGATGGCCTCGCGGTCGCCGCTGGGGCCGCCGAGCGCCGAGGAGAGCCCCTCCACGACCACCACGCCCACGAAGGCGCCGCCGACGGAGAATCGCCCGCCCACCAGCGTCCAGATGACCACGAGGGCAGCCGGCTTCAGCGAGAACACGGTGGGGCTCATGAAGCGGCCCCAGGCGGCGTAGAAGCCGCCGGCCAGACCGGCGATGGCGCCGCCCAGGGTGAAGACCAGCAGCTTGTGGCGACGCACGTCGTAGCCGAGGAGGCTGCTGCGGGTCTCGTTCTCGCGTACGGCCGCGGCGATCCGCCCGAACGGTCGCCGCCCCGCGAACCGCAGCGCCACCGCTAGGACCAGCGCCACGCAGGTGCAGACAGCGAAGAACTGCACCCGGCTCAGCGTCGTCGGATCGCCCCCGGGCAACCGGTAGGTGACGCGGGGGATGCGGGTCATGCCGTTGTAGCCCCCGAGGGTGGCGTCGCCGATGCGGTACGCCGACCCCGCGGTGCTGTTGACGATGGCGAACAGCACCAGCGCCGTGGCCAGCGTCACGATCGCCACGTAGACGTTGGAGAGATTGCCGTAGAACATGAAGTAGCCGAGTGCGGCGGCGAAGACCGCCCCGGCGACGGCCGCCACGACAAGCGCCGAGAGGGTCTCGCCGGTGTGCTCGGCCAGGTTCAGGGCGAAGACCCCGTAGCTGTAGCCGCCGATGCCGTACACCGCGGCCTGGCCGAAGCTGAAGATGCCGCAGTAACCCCATACCAGCACCAGCGACAGCGCCAATATCACCTCGATCGCCCACAACGTCCACTCGAAGGCCGTGAACTCGGCCACCAGGTTCCCCGCCAGCACCAGCACGCCGCCGGCGATGGCCGCGACCGCCAGGTCGGCGAGGCCTGCGGGCCGAGTCCTCATACCAAACCACCCCGCCGGCGACCGCCGGTGAGGCCCTGGGGCAGGAAGCGCAGGATCACGATGGCTGCCACCAGCAGCGTCGCCTGGCCGATGACCGGCGTGTAGCCGCGGCTCACGAGGTTCTCGACTGCGCCCAAGGCGGTGCTGGCGCCCACCGTTCCGGCCAGGAAGGCGGGCCCGCCCACGATGACGGCCATGAACGAGCGGGCCACGTACAGCTGGCCCATCGTGGGGATCACCCCCACCACCGGCGCCAGCACCGCCCCGGCGGCGCCCGCCAGCCCGGCGCCGTAGGCGAAGGTCCACGTGGCGACCCGCCGGGTGTTCACGCCCAGCCCGGCGGCCATGTCGGGGTTCTGGGCGGCGGCTCGGGTCAGCAGCCCGTAGCGGGTGCGGCGCATCACCAACCAGGTCAGCGTCGCCAGCGTCCAGGCCACCCCGATCAGGACCAGGCTGTAGCTCGACATGGAGTAGTCGCCCACGCCGAAGCTGCCCAGGGGGGTGGGGATGCCCTCGGTCACCGACCCGTAGACGAGGTCGGCCAGTTGCACGAGGATCAGCGAGAGCCCCCACGTGGCCAGCATGGTGTCGGCGGGACGTCCATACAGGTGGCGGATCAGCGCCAACTCCACGACCAGTCCGAAGGCGGCGGTCACCGCCACCGCGATCAGCATGGCCACCCAGAGTCCGACCCCGGCCCGGGTGGCGGTGAGGGTCGCGAACGCCCCGAACATGATGAACTCGCCGTGGGCCAGGTTGATCACCCGCCGCAAGCCGAACACCACCGCCAGCCCCAGCGACACCAGCAACAGCACCGAGACGGTCGTCGCCAGCGAGAACCAGGCGTTGAACGCCCCGTCGGCGGTCATGGCTGCAATGTCCTCATCGTGTCACGGCCGTCACCGCTGAGCGCCGGCCCGGCGCGGGCCGAATCCCCTGTGCCGCCGGTGGGCACCCGGCGCGGGCTGCCCCTGCCTCGTGATGGCGAGGCGGAGGGGCGGCCCGGCGGGAGGCGGGTCGGATCACCTCAGGGCGTGAACTGCTCGTTGGTCTCAGGGTTGGCGATGAGGTCGCATTGCTGCTGCTCGAACTCGGGGCCCACCGACTCGTAGGTGCGGATCACGTCGAATCCGTTCGCCCCATCGGTGACGGCGATGCGGATCGGCACTGTCACGTGGTGGGCGGCGCCGTCCATGACCACCAGGCCGCGGGGGCTCACGAAGTTGGCGCCCTTCTGCAGTTCGGCGATGACCGCCTCCCGGTCGGTCGTGCCGGCGCGCTCGGTGGCCTCGGCCCACATGTGCCAGCCGTCCCAGGTGTCCACGGCCAGGTCGGTGATGTAGGGGTAGTCGCCGCCGTGGGCGTCCTGCCAGGCCGCCACGAACGCCGCGTTCTCCGGCGTGTCCAACTCCTGGTAGTACGAGTAGGCGACGTACAGGTTCTCCTGGGCGGCGGGCTCGAGGGCGATGTGCTCGTTGCCCACGCCGAACGTGGTGGACACGATCGTCATCTCGTCGGCCAGGCCGCTGGCAGCGAACTGGCTGTAGAACGAGATGTGGGCGCCGCCCACCAGGAAGCTGAAGATCACGTCGGGATCGGCGTCCTGGATGGCGCTGAGCGTGGTGCCGAACTCGCTGACGTCCAGCGGGAAGAAGTCGGTGGCGAGGATCTCGGCGCCGACCTGTGGCGCGTACGTCTCGGCCCAGTCGGCGGATATCTGGCCGTAGTTGTAGTCGGCGGCCACCACGTAGACCCGCGGGCCGATGTTCTCCACAGCCCAGCGCAGTAGCGGCTCCACCTGCTGTGTGGGGACCGTCCCCGTCACGAACGTGTTGATGTCGCAGACGCCGCCCTCGTACAGCACGTTGTAGAAGTACAGCATCTCCGCATCGTCGAACACGGGGCGGATTGCCTCGCGGGAGGCGCTGGTGATGCCGCCCTGCACGACCGCCAGGTCCATCGAGGCCAGCCGCTCGGCGCCGCTGATGTACTCGTTCTGGTCGGACTTGGAGTCCACCTCGACGAGTTCCAGCGGGCGGCCCAGGACACCGCCGGTGGCGTTGATGTGGTCGATCGCCAGACGGGTGGCATCCACCATCGGTGTGCCGTAGATGTTCAGCGGGCCGGTCTCGTCGAGGATGCTGCCGACCACGATGGGCTCGCCGCCGGCGGGCTCGGCCGGCGGTGCCGGCGGGGGTGGTTCCGGCTCGGCCGCGGGAGCGGGCGCCGGGGGCTCGGGTGCGGCAGCGGGTTCGGCCGGCTCCGGCGGCGGTGGCTCCGGTCCGGTCTCGGTGGCCGCCGGCGCGGGTGCCGGCGCCGGCGCGGTGGCGGGCTCGTCGCCTCCGTCACTGCACGCCGCCGCCAGCAGGGCCACCGCGCAGAAGGCGCCGGCGACGAGCGACACGCGGCGGGATCGCCGGGCGCGACCGCTCGACGAGCGGACTCGGGTCGGTGCGGGCGGGGGTTTGTCGGTCATGGTTCTCTCCCCGGACGATGTCGGTTACGCGGCGATCGGAACGCCGCACGAGGACCGGACCGGTCCTCGTTCTCGCATTCGATCAGGCCCGACGGATGTCCCGACACCCCCATTTGCAGGTTTCTCGATTATCCGGAGCAGATGAGGCCGGGGATTCGGGTGCAGCCCTAGGCTGGCCGCGTGCGGGGGAGGCGATGAGCGACGTGGCACGGCGGCTGGCGGCGGCTCAGGCGGCAACCGAAGAGCCCACCGAGGCGGGCGCGGCCAAGCTGGCCCGCCAGAACAAGCTGTATGTGCGGGACCGCTTGGCGCTGCTGTTCGACCCCGACACGTTCGTGGAGGACGCTCTCCTCGCCAACGCGACCGCCGAAGGTCTGCCGGCTGACGGCGTGGTCACGGGTCGGGGCCTGGTGGACGGTCGCCCGGTGGTGGCCGTGGCGAACGACCCGACGACCAAGGCCGGCTCGTGGGGCGCCCGCACCGTCGAGAAGATCGTGCGCGCCACCGAGGTGGCCCTGGCGAACGAGTTGCCGATCTTCTGGCTGGTGGACTCCGCGGGGGCGCGCATCACCGATCAGGTGGAGCTGTTCCCGGGCCGGCGCGGAGCGGGGCGCATCTTCCACAACCAGGTGAAGCTGTCGGGCCGCGTGCCGCAGATCTGCTGCCTGTTCGGGCCGTCGGCTGCGGGCGGCGCCTACATCCCGGCGTTCTGCGACGTGGTGTTCATGGTGGAGGCCAACGCCTCCATGTACCTGGGCTCGCCGCGCATGGCCGAGGTGGTCATCGGCGAGGTGGTGTCGCTGGAGGAGATGGGCGGCGCCCGCATGCACGCCACCGTCTCGGGATGCGGCGACAACCTGTTCACCGACGACGAGTCGGCCATCGAGGCCGCCCGGGCGTGGTTCTCCTACCTGCCGACGTGCTGGCGTGAACCGCCCCCGCCGGCGCAGCCTCTACCGCCCTCACGCACGCTGGACGGCTCGGCCATCCCCGCCGAGGCCACGCAGGGCTACGACATGCGCCGGGTCATCGACGGTCTCGCCGACGCCGGCAGCTTCTTCGAACTCAAGCCCGACTTCGCCCCCGAGCTCATCGTGGGTCTGGCCCGTCTCGACGGCAACACGGTGGGGATCCTGGCCAACAATCCCGCCGCCAAGGGCGGGGTGCTGTTCAGCGACTCCGCCGACAAGGCGGCGCGCTTCATCTGGCTGTGCGACGCCTTCAACGTGGCGCTGGTGTACCTGTGCGACGTGCCGGGGTTCATGATCGGCACCGAAGTCGAGCGCGGCGGCATCATCCGCCACGGCGCCAAGATGATCACCGCCGTGTCCGAGGCCACGGTGCCGCAGGTGTCGGTGATTGTGCGCAAGGCCTACGGCGCCGGCCTCTACGCCATGTGCGGCCCCGCCTTCGACCCCGACGCCTGCCTCGCGCTGCCGAGCGCCTCCATCGCCGTCATGGGTCCGGAGGCGGCCGTCAACGCGGTGTTCGCCAACAAGATCGCCGCCATCTCCGACCCCGCCGAGCGGGAGGCCTACATCGCCGCCCAGCGCGAGGCCTACGAGGCCGACGTGGACCTGCTGCGCCTCGCCTCAGACCTCGTCATCGACGCGGTCGTGGAGCCGCAGGAGCTGCGCGCAGAGGTCATCCGCCGCCTCGCCCTCGCAGCCGGCAAGGACCGCGACTTCAGCGCACGCCGCCACGGCATCCCACCGGTCTGAGGTCCGTTACGCCGGTGCGGTGGCTTGAGCCCGCGGCATCGGCTGTCAGGGTTCCGCAGGGTTGTTCGGAACTCCGTCGCCGCAGGTTCACGAGAGTGTGCGGGGACGTCACGTCGGTACCATCCCCGGCATGAGTGATCGAGCACTACCTGGTCAGGGTGAGCCGCCTTCGGGTCGGATGCGCGTGCGCCGCGGCGCCGACCGGGCTCGCTACCACGCTTCGGAGGTGGCGGCCATCCTCGACGCCGGATTGATCGCCCACGTGGCGGTGATGACGGCCGATGGTCCGCTGGTCCTTCCCATGGCCTACGGCCACGACGGCGAGCGGCTCTACCTGCATGGTGCCGTCGCCAACCACCTGCTCGGCTCGGGAGAGGGCCAGGAGATCTGCGTCACCGTGACGCACCTGGACGGACTGGTCATGGCGCGCACGCCCTTCCACAACTCCATGAACTACCGCTCGGCGGTGGTGCGCGGCAGGGCAACCCGCATCGAAGACGGAGAGCGCAAGCTCCGAGCCCTGCGGATCATCACCGACCACATCGTGGCGAACTGGGACACCACCCGCCCACCCTCGGAGTCCGAGTTGCGCAAGACGATCGTGCTGGAGGTGTCGCTGTCCGAGGCTTCCGCCAAGGTCCGCACCGGCGATCCCATCGACGAGCCCGACGACATCGCCGGCCCGTGGTGGGCCGGTGTGGTGCCCATCACGACTCGCTTCGGGCGGCCGATCACCTCCGCGGATCTCGGCGAGGGCACGGAGACGCCGGCTGGAATAGCGGAACTCGCCGGCAAGACGCCGGAAAGCCGGGACGGGCAGGCGCTCGACTGATCCCCGCAACCGAATGCGGATGGAGCCCCAGCTGGCCACGGTGCTGTGACTCCGGCAGCCGGAGCGGCTCGGGGGCGGAGCCGGACTGCGGCTCCCTTCTGCATCGAGACACGGATGGCTGTGCCAAAACCGCAGGCTGCACTCGCTCCGATTGCCGCAGGTGGCTACCGGGAATACTCTCCGCCCATGGGAGCCGACGTGAGCCTCGACGTGCTGGAGTCAACCGGAGCCGGTGTGCCGGCGACCCCGCCGCGAAAAAAGATCAAGTCCAAGGACTACGAACGCGAGTTGGCTCGCCTGCAGGAGGAGTTGGCGCTGTTACAGCGCTGGATCCGCCACAAGGGCCTCAAGGTGGTTGTCATCTTCGAGGGTCGCGATGCCGCAGGCAAGGGCGGGGTGATCAAGCGGATCAGCGAGCGGCTGAACCCGCGGGTCGTGCGCGTGGAGGCGCTGGGAACGCCCAGCGACCGGGAGAAGACCCAGTGGTGGTTCCAGCGCTACGTGGCCGAGTTGCCGGCGGCGGGGGAGATGGTCCTGTTCGACCGGAGTTGGTACAACCGGGGCCTCGTGGAGCCGGTGATGGGGTTCTGCACCGAGGAGGAGTACCGCGAGTTCCTGCGGTCCTGCCCGGAGTTCGAGCGGATGCTCGTGCGCTCGGGGATCATCCTCATCAAGTACTGGTTCTCGGTCAGCGACGCTGAGCAGGAACGCCGATTCCAGGTGCGACTCGCCGATCCGAAGCGCCGCTGGAAGCTCTCACCGATGGACCTCGAGGGTCGGGCCCGCTGGGTGGAGTTCTCCAAGGCCAAGGACACGCTGTTCGCCCACACCGACATCAAGCAGGCGCCCTGGTACGTGGTGAACGCCGACTCGAAGAAGGCGGCCCGGCTGAACTGCATCTCGCACCTGCTGTCGTTGATCCCCTACGAGCCGGTGCCGTGGGACGAGGTGGAGTTGCCCGAGCGCCAAGAGCGGGTCGGCTACGTGCGCCCGCCCATGTCGGACCAGACCTTCGTGCCCGAGGTCTACTGACTGCCCCCTGGGTTCGACAGCGCCTCGACGAGTTCCGCGAATGCGGCGTCGGCGATGGCGACCATCTCCTCGTCGGTGCGGTCCTGGATGGGATGGCGGGTGAACACCGTGGCGGCGTCGAAGCCGAGCGCCTCGGACTGTGTGCTGGCCGCCGATGCGAAGTGTTCCGATAGCACGAACACGGCCGGTGTGCCGCGGCGCTCGATGTCGCTGACGTCGTGCACACTGCACGACACGCAGGATCCTCAATCGGCGAGAGCCTCGATCACCGCATCGCAGGTCGCGGCGATCTCGTGGCGCAGGTCCGCCGGGGCGGGTTTGGTGTAGGCCGGCTTGGTGTAGCGGTTCACTGTGGCGCCGAGTTCGGTGAGGCGCTCGCCGATCCGGTCGAGGAACAGGTCGCCCCGGGGCTTGGAAATGTCGAGCAGCCCCACGGTGCGTCCCACCAGCGACTCGGGCCGGGCAACCTGCCGGCGACCGGTCGGCGCTCGCTCGGAAGTGGGGTCGAGGACGGTGGTCATGGCGCAGCCTCCTGAGGGTGGATGAGCGAGGGGTCGGCGATCACGGGAGGATCTCGCGGGTGGGTTCGTCATTCCGGCGGAGGCCGGAATCCCTGGCCGGTGCGATGTCGTGGCTCACGGCTTGATCTCCCGCGTGACGGGGTCGCTGCCGCGGGGACCGTTGACCCAGCCGGCCATGATCGCGGTGAACGGGCCTGCCGGGCCGCCGGCGTGGACGACGAGCAGACCGCCGGGTCGGAACTTACCGATGCGACGCCCGGCGGCTTGAGGGGGGAGACCCGCTTCGATACCCCCCGTGCCGGCGAGCAGCTCGTCGCCGTCGACCAGCAGTTCCTCGCTGAGTTCGGCTATGAACCGGTCCCTGCTCCAGCCGGCGTCGGCGAAGCGGGCCATGTGCTCGGGCGGGATGACGATCATCCCGTCCAGGGCAAGCATCACCCGGGGCGACGCCGTCGCCCGCAGCGCCAGTGCGAGGTGTTTGGTGAGCGACTCGGGGCTGCGGGAGCGCTCGTCGAAGAGGACCCGGGGCGACTCTGCGGCGAAGGCGGTGACCGTGGACTGATCGGGCCGCCACCCCCGGCTCTGCGCCAGCGAGGTCCACGGCGAGGAGTCCTCGGCCTCGGCGATGCAGAAACCGACCTTGGCCGGCGAGCCGAGGGTGGCCCGGTCCGCGCCGCCGGGGCGCCCGCCGCCGACGTTGCGCACAACGAGTTGGGTGGCCCGGCCGATCGTCGAGTTCGCCCGGTTTCCCTGGCCGAGGGCGTTGATGCCGGTGTTCATGCCGATGCGCCCTGCCACCGGGCCGTTGATGATGAGGACCGGCCCCACGCTCATGGTGGTGGCCAGAACGCCGTGCATGTTGAACTCGTCGGTGCAGACCGCTTCGACGGCGGCGATCACCACCGGCAGGTACTCGGGTCGGCAACCGGCCATGACGGCGTTGACGGCGACCTTCTCCACGGTGCATTCGGCGAGGTCGGGCGGCACGGTGGCGACGATGTCGTCGGCACGCCGGGTCGTGCCCTCCAGCATGCGCAGCACCCGCTCGGCGGTCGGCGGTACCACGGGCAGCCCGTCGGACCAGCCCCGGTCCCACATCGCCTCCCAGGGGTCCTCCGCGGAGGCCAGCTCGACGCGCCGGCTGCGGAGTCCCGAACCGCCGAAGCGTGCCGCCAACCGGTCCACCTGCGCCGGATCGACGCTCAGGGACCCGCATCCCGGGCGATGTGCGGGAAGGCCGTCACCCAGATCGTCGATGCCCGACAGTTGCTCCCAGTCGTCGCGTGACCAGCCTTCGGTGCGCCCGGTCTCGGCGCCGCCGGTGACACGCAGCAGCGTGGGAACCGTCTCGATGCCGTTGTGCCAGGAGAGGGCCAGGTCATCGTCGTGGAGCACCCAGCAGGCGTCGGCGGGGAACGCCGGATCGTCCTGCGTGACGACCGTCAGGCCCGCTCGTTCCTGCAGGTCCTCCAGCACCGGGACCACCAGCTCGCACGTCGGGCAGTCGCGCTTGACGACCGCCACCAGCCCCTCGGGCAGCGACGGGTTCAACGTGTCTCCCTTGTGCCCGACGTGGCGGTGGGGTCCATCGGCCAAGTCTCGCATCCACGACCGCGCCCCGCGCCGGCGGCAGGGTCTAATGGCCCCGCCGGGTGGGTTCAGTCGATGGTGAGCTCGCCCATACGCGACCACCCGGTTGCGCCCTCGATCGTCGTGTTGATGATGAGCGGGGTCTCGGCGAGCGCTTGGGGCATGTCCGCCATGGCCCGGGCGAAGTGGTCGCTGTTGACGTGCGGCCCGGCGCCGTCCGGCTCGAACGCTTCGACCAGGATGAACTCGTTCGGGTCGTCGACGCTGCGCGACCAGTCGAAGAAGAGGTTGCCGGGCTCGGCGCGGGTGGCCTCGGTGAAGCCGGCCACGAGGTCGAGCCACCGATCGGTCCACTCCGGCTTCGTCCTGAACCGCACGACGATGAAGATCATGGTGCGATCATAAGCGGGCCCCGCCGGTCGAGGCGCCGGCGTCGCTCCCCAGCGGCGACCATGCCAGGAGCGAGGCGTCTCCCTCGAACACGTTGGCGACCAGCGGATGCCCGCCGGTCTGCGCGGCGGCCTTGTACTGCATCCAGGACACCACGGCGCTGATCGGTGTGCCGGGGCCATCGTCGAACTGGATCGGCCCGTAGATGTTGGCCGTGTAGATGAGGTCCCCGTCGCCAAGGCGCCGGGTGGCGTCGTGGCGGGCACCTGCGGGCTCGTAGAACCAGACGCCGCGGCCGTAGCCCTCCGGTGATCCGGCCCGGTACCCGATCCGCCCGCTGAGCACCATGAAATCCGCCGGCCCGAGGTGGTAGTGCGGGCCGGCGACGCCGTTGTGGCGGAAGATCATCGACACGTGGCCGGTCTCCTCGCTGACGCGCAGGATCTTGCGGCCGAAATCGGGGTTGGCGGGGACGGGTGAGAACTCCAGGGCCCGGGTGTCCACGAAGTGCGGGTGCGTCGTTCTGCCGTCGGCGGCGATCTCCGCGGCGGCGAGGAGCAGGCGCGCCTCCCGGTCGTCGGCGATCGCCAGCGGCGCGACGTCCTCCTCGGCGGCGAACGGTCGCGGTTCCATGCACCCGGCCAGCGTGCTCGGTACCAGTGCCAGGCCGGCACGCCGAGCGGCCGCCTGGACGTCCAGGCTGGTGAGGATGCTCCGGACCCCGCGGCCGTCGGTGTCGAGGAAGGCGATCGGCCCGTGGAGGTTCATCAGCAATTCCGTGTGGGCATCCACGACGAGGCCTTCGATCCGGGAGTTCGCCGGGATGTATCCCCAAGTGCCGACCCCGGCGGTCGCGGCAAGCGGTCCCCGCGTGTAGCGCATGCGGCCCGACAGCACCAGCAGGTCGGCCGCACCGAGGTGCACCAGCGGCGCGAGCGCAGTCCCGGCATCCAGCCCGACCACGGCCGAGATCATGCCGGTCTCGCCGCTCGCCCGCAGCGGCTTGAGGCGTAGCCCCGGTGCCTGGGCAATGCGCAGCCAGGGGAGTGCGTTGGTGTCGACGCCGCCCTCGACCCCCGTCGGGTCGAGCGCAGGGTTGTAGCCGTCTGCCACGTGGCTGCTCGCGTTCTCTGTGGGCGCCCGGCGGGGCGCTGTCAGCGGGCCCGACTCTACGGGAGGTCGGGCACCGCCTCGTCATGCAGCCAGATGTCGTCCCAGCTCTTGGGGTCGCGTCCGGCTACCGTCGGGCGGCGTCGATCAGTTCGCGGATCGAGGTGGCTGCCGGGCTCCCGTCGTCACACGCTCTGGCCCAGCCGCCGGCGTCCGAGCCGTAGGTACCGTCGGTGACGGTGACCGATGCGCCTCGCACGAGAAGATGCCGGACCATGCCGGCCCGGCCGAACTGGATGGCGAAGTGGAGAGCGGTGGTGTTGCGGTAGGGCCGAGCGTCGATGTCGACTCCGGCATCGAGGAGATAGTCGACGACCTCGTGACGGTTGTTCAGCGCGGCGAAGACGAGAGCCTCGCCGACGATCTCGACGGGGTCACCGGCCGGGGGCTCGCCGGTGGGCCGGCCCACGTCCGCCCAGTTCGGGCGGTACGGCCCTGGAGGGGCGAGCAGCGTGCCATCTTCGGCCACCCAGCTCCGGACCACCCGTAGGAGGCCCGCCGCTGCGGCCAGCCAGAGCGTGCGCCGGTGCAGGCCGTGTGCCACGAGCACGTCGGCGGCCTCTGTCGAACTGTGCATGGCCGCCGACTCCAGGGGTGTGATCCCGGCGTCGGCACGGGCCGCGGGGTCGGCGCCGGCGGCGAGCAACTGGGTGCACAGGTCCGGCAGATTCCAGCAGCCGGCAAGGTTCAGTGCTCGGTCCAACTCGGCACCCGCAGCGACCAGCACGTCGAGGACCTCCGCACGCGGTGGCCCGACATCGGGTTGGGTGGTCAACTCGAGCAGCGTCAGGCCGTCGAGCCGGAGGTTCACGACATCGGGGTCGGCCTCGATGGCCGAACGCAGCCCCTCCGCATCGCCCAGCAGGAGAGCGTTCAAGGGCGGCTGGATCCGCCGATCGTCAGTCCCCATCGGCGTCCATTCTGGTGCGCCGGAGCGCATCTCCCCGAGAGCCGGTGGATGCCGGCTCGGAGCCTGAGGTGCGGCGCGCCGCGCACGGCAGGCGCGCCGCATAGGCGGTCGCATGGGCGGCCCCCTCCGGCCAACTGGATCGGGCACTGTTTGCCATCAACGCCGCCGCAGCCGGACCGAAGGGGACCATGAAGACCCGATCCGTCGGACCCGGCTGCTTGGCGTTGATGGCAAACGACACCCTAACCGCGTGTCTCGTCGCCGGGCAACGAAGTGCCGCGCGCCGGAAAATATTAGACAGAGAAACGTCTACTAGGTGGTCCTTATCATTCTGGCCTGGGAGCCCCGCAGCGGACGTCCGCGACGGCCGGCGATCTCGTGCAACACTTGTTGCAGGCAGATCGTGGGCGGGAGCGTTCAGCGAACCCGGGCAGGCACCTGGTGCGCAGTGTCCCACACCTCCCGGGGAGATCCAGAGTGAGGTCCGGCATGAGCAGCAGTCCCAATCCGAAGACGGTCGTCATCATCGGCGCGCTGGACACCAAGGGCACAGAATTCGCCTTCGTCAAGGAACTCATCGAGTCCGAAGGGGCGGACACGCTGGTGGTCGACTTCGGCACGATGGGGGAGCCCGCGCTGGAGCCTGACGTCACGAGGGCGGAGGTGGCCGCGGCAGCAGATGGCGACGTCGCCGACTTCGCCTCGGGCGAGCACAAGGACGAGGCGATGCAGACAATGGCCACCGGGCTCGCCGTCGTGGTCCGCCGGCTCTACGACGAGGGGCGCCTCGGCGGGATCATCGGCATGGGCGGCACCGGCGGGACCTCGATCGCCACAACCGGGATGCGCGTCCTGCCGGTGGGTGTGCCCAAGGTGATGGTGTCAACCGTGGCCGGCGGTGACGTCAGCGCCTACGCCGGTACCAGGGACATCACGTTCATCCCGTCGATCGTGGACGTGGCCGGGATCAACAGCATCAGCCGCGCCATCTACGCCAACGCGGCGGGTGCGATCGCCGGGATGGTGCGCCTGGAGCGCCCGCCGGCGGGGGAGGAGCGCCCGCTGGTCACCGCATCCATGTTCGGCAACACGACGACGTGTGTGGAGCGGGCCCGCGGGGTCGTGGAGGCGGGCGGCTACGAGGTCCTCGTGTTCCACGCCACCGGCATCGGCGGCAACACCATGGAGGCGCTGATCGCCGACGGCTACATCGCCGGTTCGCTGGACATCACGACCACCGAGCTGGCCGACTACGTCTGCGGCGGCGTCTTCAGCGCCGGGCCCGAGCGCTGCAAGGCCGCCTCCGTGGCGGGTATCCCGACGGTCGTCGTTCCCGGATGCGTCGACATGGCCAACTTCGATGCCATCGAGACCGTCCCCGACCGGTACCAGGGTCGGAACCTGTACGCCTGGAACCCCAATGTGACCCTGCTGCGCACGAACGTCGAGGAGAACGCCCGGATCGGCGGGATGCTGGCCGCAGCGGTCAACCTGTCCACGGCACCGACCGCCGTGCTGCTGCCCATGCGGGGCGTGTCGATGCTGGACAGCGAGGGGGAGAGGTTCTGGGACCCCGAGGCCGACGGGGCGTGCTTCGACGCCATCCGAGGAGGCCTACGGGCCGACATCGCTGTGCATGAGATAGACCACAACATCAACGATCCCGAATTCGCCGACATCGCAGCCAACACGCTGCTGGAGATGCTGTCGGGCGGCAGCGGTTAGGAGCAGTCCAATGGCAATCTCACGGAGCGAGATCCTCCGGCGGGTGCACGCCGAGGTCGCCGCCGGCAGGCCCTTGGTGGGCTGCGGTGCCGGCACCGGCATCTCCGCCAAGTGCGCCGAGGCGGGCGGGGCGGACCTCATCATCATCTACAACTCCGGGCGCTACCGCATGGCGGGCCGCGGCTCCCTGGCGGGCCTCATGCCCTACGGCGACGCCAACGGGATCGTGGTGGAGATGGCGGCAGAGGTGCTGCCCGTGGTGACCGGCACGCCGGTGCTGGCGGGGGTCTGCGGCACCGATCCGTTCCGCCTCATGCCGGTGTTCCTGAAGCAGTTGAAGGAGATGGGCTTCTCCGGCGTCCAGAACTTCCCGACGGTGGGGCTCATCGACGGCTCCTTCCGCAGCAACCTGGAGGGCACCGGCATGGGCTACGGCAAGGAGGTCGACGCCATCCACCAGGCGCACCTGCTGGACCTGTTCACGTCCCCGTACGTCTTCGACGAGCACCAGGCCGTGCTGATGGCCGAGGCGGGCGCGGACATGCTCGTCGCTCACGTGGGGCTCACCACGTCGGGCTCCATCGGCGCCACCGATGCGATGACTCTCGACGAGGCCGTCGAGACCGTGGAGGCGATCGCCACGGCGGGCCACGGGGTCCGCGAGGACCTCCTGGTCATCTGCCACGGCGGGCCCTTCGACGAGCCGGCCAACGTGGGCGAGGCGCTGGGGCGGCTTCCCGCGAGCGTCGGGTTCTTCGGCGCCTCCAGCATCGAACGCCTCCCCACCGAGCGCGCCATCACCGAGCAGGTGCGGGCGTTCAAGACCCTCGAGCTGGCCTGACCCGCGCCGCGGAACCGGGCCCGGCATGAGATGGCGAGGCCCCGCGGGCAAGACGCTCGTCGTCGCGGCCGCCGGTCTCGCACTGGCGCTGTGCAGTGCGGCCTGCGGTGATACGAGCCCGGTGGGGACGGTTCCTGAGGCGCCGGGCGGGACGGCTTCGACGGTGGCGTCAGAGGTTCGGGACGACGACTCGCCGATGGAGGCGGTTCTGGAGGCTCCCGGTGAGGCGGCTTCGACGGCGACGTCGGAGATTCGGGACGATGACCTGCCGGTGGAGTCGGTTCCTGAGGCGCCGGGCGGGATGGCTTCGACGGTGTCCGAGGCTCCCGACGAGGATCCGCCGACGGAGGAGGCTTGGATTCGCGGGCTGTTGGAGGAGTTCGTGGAGGGCGGGCAGAGCCTCGGCGTGGTGGCCGGCGTCGTGCGCGATGGTGAGCGCATCATCGTCGGCCATGGTCGGCTCTCCGCGGATGACTTCGGGCCGCCCGACGGTCACTCCGTGTTCGAGGTCGGCTCGATCACCAAGGTGTTCACGTCCACCGTGCTCGCGGATCTGGTGTCGCGAGGGGAGTTGGGGCTGGACACGCCGGTCCAGAGCCTCCTCGGTGACGAGGCGCGGATGCCGATGCAAGACGGCGCCGAGATCACGCTCGAACACCTGGCCACCCACAGTGCCGGGCTGCCTCGGCTGCCCGGGAACCTGGAGCCGGCCGATTGGGCCAACCCGTACGCCGACTACACCGTCGAGCGTCTCTACGAGTTCCTGGCGGGCCACGAGTTGGCCCGGGGCATCGGCAAGACCGTCGAGTACTCGAATCTCGGCTACGGCCTGCTGGGCCACGCGCTCGCCCTCGCGGAGGGCACCAGCTACGAGACACTCATCAGCCAGCGGATCCTCGAACCGCTGGAGATGTCGGATACCGCAGTCGAACTGACGCCGCTGCTGCAGGAGCGCCTGGCCCCTGGTCACGACGAGCAACTCCGGCCGGTTCCCAATTGGGATCTGCCCGCCCTCGCCGGCGCAGGAGCGCTCCGTTCCACCGTCAACGACCTTCTGATCTTCCTGGAGGCGAATCTCGGTTCGCGCGAGTCGCCTCTCCAGGAGGCTATGGAACTCGCCCGGACGCCCCGGCGGAGCGACCCGGCGCTGGGCATGGACATCGGGCTGGGCTGGATAATCGCGACCGACGGCGACCGAGAGTTCGTGTGGCACAACGGCGCGACCGGCGGCTACGCCTCGTTCATCGGCTTCGACCCCACCGCCGGCGAAGGCATCGTCGTCCTGTCGAACTCAGCCCAACTCGTGGACGAACTGGCCTTCCGCCTCTTCACCCGCGACCTCGACGGCTGAGCAGTCGGCGTCAGGTGCCGCTCAAGGGTCCGCGCAGGATCGACCGGCCGGAGTAGGGCGGGTCGCCGCCGCGAGGTCCGACGCTGATCTAACGGCGGCGATAGCCCTCCCGGCGATGCGCGACTCGAACAACGAGGACCACCAGTTCAGTGTCGAGCACTTCGTACACCACCCGGTAGTCGCCGACGCGTATGCGGCGAAGGCCCCTCAAGGCTCCTTTCAGCGGGAAGCCCGCATGCGGCTGCTCGCCGAGGCGATCGATGGCGTACACGATGCGCTCGCGATCCTGGCGAGCAATCTGCGCCAGGTCTCGGGTAGCGCTGCGCTTGATCCGAACCGAGTATGGGGCCATCGATGACGGCTTCTGCGCCATCGCCAATTCCCGGGTCGCGCCGCGTTCACTCCGAGTTGAGCAACTCGTGTCTGACCTGGTCCCAATCGAGTACCGGGTCGGTTGGGTCTCGCAGGCGCTCAAGGGCCACATCGAGATCGTCGTAGTCCTGCAGATAGCGTTCCAAGGCTTGGCGAATGATGTCGGCCCGGCTGCGCTTCAAGTCCTCAGCGGCCGCATCCAGCGCCTCAACAAGCTCGTCGGGAACCCGGGCGGTGATCTGGTTCATGTGGACTCCTTGGCCGGCTGGGGGATGACCGAGTTGGTTGACATCAATGTAATGTCAGATGATCCCAACGGCAACAGGCAGCGCACGCCGGTGCAGCGGCTCGGGTGGGCGTTCGGTTGTGTGGGTCGGCGGCGCGCGGCGTGTCTCCTACCGGTAGGGCGGCGCGTAGAGGAGTCCGCCGTTGGTCCACAGGTCGTTGACCGAGCCGTCGAGCGGGAGGCCCAGCGGCTCGAGGTGGCGCCGGTAGATCTCCTCGTAGTTGCCGACCTGGCTGACGACCTGCACGGCGAAGTCGCTGGGCAGGCCGAGGCCCGGGTCGAAGCCCTCCTCGCCCAGGAACCTTGCGAGCGCCGGGTTGTCGCCGGTCGCCGAGGCGATGTTGGACGAATCCAGGCCGAACTCCCACGCCTGGACGGTGGCCATGACGGCCCACTGCACAACCTGGGCCCATTCGGTGTCGCCGTCCAGCACGACGGGACCCAACGGCTCCTTGGAGATCGTCTCGAGCAGGATGAGCTGATCCTCGCCGCCGCCGTTCTCGATCTCGTACTTGAACACCGCCAGCGCCGACCTGTCCGACGTCAACGCCTCGCACTGCCCGGCGGTGTAGCCGACGCGCGCCTCGGTGGCCTCGCCGAAGATGACCGGGTTGAACGGGATGTTCCGCGAGCGCATGACGTCGGTGAGGTTCAACTCGGTGGTGGTGCCCTGTGCGACGCAGATGTTGGCGTCTGCCAGGTCCTCGAGGGTGTGGATCCCCATCGAGGCCGGAACCATGACGCCCTGGCCGTCGTACAGCGTGGTGTAGACGAAGTTGGCGGCTTCCTTGCCGTCCCGGCTGGCGGTGAAGGTGGTGTTGCGCACCAGCACGTCGATCTCACCGGACTGCAGTGCCGTGAACCGGTCGGCTGTGGCGAGATCCACGAAGTCGACCAAGCCGGCGTCGCCCAGCACGGCCGCGGCCACGACCCGGCAGAGGTCCGCGTCGAATCCCTCGTGGTCGCCGTCGGGGGTCAGGAAGCTGAACCCCGGCAGGGCGTCGCGTACACCGCAGCGCACCGAACCCCGTACCTGCACCTCCGCGAGGCGACCACCGGCCTGGGTCAACTCCACGGCGTCCTCCTCGGGGGTCGCTGTGTCGGGGGATGGCTCAGGCGCGGCGCTGTCCTCGGGCGGTGCCGGGGCCTCGGTTGCAGACGGGGGTGCCGGCGCTTCGTTGGCCGGTGGCGGCGCCGGAGTGGCCTCCTGGCCGTCGTCGCCGCAGGCCGCGGCCAGTATCGCGACAGCGGCAACGGCTGCCAGGAGCGCGGTCTTTCGATTGAGCATGTCTTCCTCCCCTTCGACATGATTGTGAGCCTTCGTTGTCCACGACAGTGTTCGTCGGTCTCCAACCATTCGCCGGCCGGGTTGTTCAGAAGTGTCAGCCGCCCGCGTCAGGTGTCCTGCAGTGGCCCGCGAAGGATCGATCGGCCGGAGTGGGCGGCGTCGCCGTCGCGCGGTTCGACGCTGATGTCCACGACGAAGTAGTCGGCCGGGTCGTATCCCGCCGGGATGTTGAGGCTGCCCGGATCGTCGGGATCGATGAGGCCGAGTGACACGAGGTCGGCGACGTTCCCCTCGTCGTCGGGTTGGATGAGCCACACCTCGAGATCGGCGCCGGCCTCGGGGGAGGGGAGAGCGGCGTCGACGATCTCGATGCTGTGCATGCCGTCGGCAGCGACGAGGTCGGCGCCGGCTCGCGCCTGGGCGCCCAGCGCGTCGAAGGACTCGGGGTCGTAGGCGAGCGAGGCGGTGGCGACCACGACCGCCGGGTCGTCTCGCGTGAGCGTGTACGCCGCCACACCGGCGGCCACGAGCACCACCGCCGCAGCGATACCGAGCACGGCCCGCCGTGCTGTAGACCGGCGCGACGCGAGCGGCACGACCGTGCCGGTCGCGTCCTCGGTCGCCCGGACCGCTGACTCGATGCCATCCCAGACGTCGTCGGGAGGCTCGAGCAGTTCGAGATCCTCTGCGTCGAGGTCGCGCAGCATGGCTTCGATTTCGGCGTCGGTGCGCCCGACGTTCTTGTCATCCATGAGCCGACTCCAGTTGGTGTCGAATCTGCGAGAGACCGCGCCGGAGGTCGCTCTTGACCGTGCCCAGCGGCAGGGACATTCGCTCGGCGATCTGGCGATGGGTCAGGTCGTCGAAGTAGTGCATCGTGACCACCCGGCGGGCCCGATCGGATAGGCAGCGGAGCGCTTCGGCGATCATCAGCCTGTCGCCGATCCGCTCGACCTCGGCCGCGACGGGAACATCCGCCGGGTCGTCACCGGAGCGCCGGTCCGAGTGTCGCTGCTCGGCGCGGACGTTGTCGACGATCCGGTTCTTGGTGATCGCGATCAGCCATCCCGCGAGGGTGCCTCTCGCCGGTTCGTAGCGCTCGCGGCTCCGCCAGGCGCTGATGAAGACCTCCTGGGTGACGTCCTTGGCGCGGCTCTCGTCGAGGGTGCGGCGGCAGAAGGTGTACACGAGGTCGCCGAACTCCGCGTAGGCGGCTCGGAGAGCGCTCTCATCGCCCCTGACGAAGGCCTTCTCGACGCTGTCGATCGGCGCGCTCTCGGAGCTCGACACAACGAGATGATAGCGAGCGGTCGGAGCCCGCCCGGTTTGAGGGATGCTCAAGAACGTTGCAGCAGCAATCGGGCCGTCGGCGGGCGAGCGCAAGGAGGATCCGCCCACCCGCCGAGGCCGGTGCCCCTACTCCCCAGTGGGTGGGAGTAGGACGGTGTCGATGACGTGGATGATGCCGTTGGAGGCTTCGATGTCGGTGGCGACGACGGTGGCGTCGTTGACCATGACGCGCTCGCCGTCGATGGTGACGGTGATGTCGGCGCCGCCCACGGTGGCGACGCTCTGGCCGTCGAGGGTGAGGACCACTTCGGCGGGTGCTGCCAGTGGCAGGACGTGGTAGGTGAGCACCGCGGTGAGCAACTCGGTGTTGCCGAGCAGGTCTTCGGCGGTCATGTCGAGTGCGGCGAGGGCGGCGGCGAAGGCGTCCTCGGTGGGGGCGAAGACGGTGAACGGGCCGTCGCTGTTGAGCACGTCGACGAGTCCCGCGGCCTGCACGGCGGCGACGAGGGTGGGGAACGCCCCGGACTCCACGGCGACCTCGACGATCGTGCCCGGAGCGGCATCCTCGGCCGGTTCGTCGGCGGGCATCTCCTCGGCCGGTTCGTCGGCGGGTGGGAGTAGGACGGTGTCGATGACGTGGATGATGCCGTTGGAGGCTTCGATGTCGGTGGCGACGACGGTGGCGTCGTTGACCATGACGCGCTCGCCGTCGATGGTGACGGTGATGTCGGCGCCGCCCACGGTGGCGACGCTCTGGCCGTCGAGGGTGAGGACCACTTCGGCGGGTGCTGCCAGTGGCAGGACGTGGTAGGTGAGCACCGCGGTGAGCAACTCGGTGTTGCCGAGCAGGTCTTCGGCGGTCATGTCGAGTGCGGCGAGGGCGGCGGCGAAGGCGTCCTCGGTGGGGGCGAAGACGGTGAACGGGCCGTCGCTGTTGAGCACGTCGACGAGTCCCGCGGCCTGCACGGCGGCGACGAGGGTGGGGAACGCCCCGGACTCCACGGCGACCTCGACGATCGTGCCCGGAGCGGCATCCTCGGCCGGTTCGTCGGCGGGCATCTCCTCGGCCGGTTCGTCGGCGGGTGGGAGTAGGACGGTGTCGATGACGTGGATGATGCCGTTGGAGGCTTCGATGTCGGTGGCGACGACGGTGGCGTCGTTGACCATGACGCGCTCGCCGTCGATGGTGACGGTGATGTCGGCGCCGCCCACGGTGGCGACGCTCTGGCCGTCGAGGGTGAGGACCACTTCGGCGGGTGCTGCCAGTGGCAGGACGTGGTAGGTGAGCACCGCGGTGAGCAGCTCGGTGTTGGCGAGTAGGTCTTCGGCGGTCATGTCGAGTGCGGCGAGGGCGGCGGCGAAGGCGTCCTCGGTGGGGGCGAAGACGGTGAACGGGCCGTCGCTGTTGAGCACGTCGACGAGTCCCGCGGCCTGCACGGCGGCGACGAGGGTGGGGAACGCCCCGGACTCCACGGCGACCTCGACGATCGTGCCCGGCGCGGCAGCCTCGGCATCGGCGGGCGGCTCGTCGGACCCGGCCGGGGGCGGCGCTTCGGTCGGCGCCGGAGCGGGTGCAGGCGTCGGCCGATCAGCGCTCTCGTCGTCGCTTCCGCACGCGGCGGCGACGAGCGAGAGTGCGAGCAGCACCGCCAGCAGTTGTAGGAACTTCTTGGACATGATCTTCTCCGTGTCTCGGGGACTTCACCGTGACTACGGAGCGACTGCCGTGTTTGGATGCAGGGAAACTGCGAGTTCACGTCGACGCTGGTCAGGGGGTACTGTGCGGCTGTCGCGGCTGCTGCGCGGCGCGTTCTCGCGGGTGGATTCAGTGCTCGGGGGTCTTGGCCGGGCCGACGGTCAGGAGCACGTGGCGACAGAGTTGACGTGGCTCTCGCAGAGAGGAGAGATGTGATGGGTGATCTCACAGCAGCCGCTGATGCGGTATTGGACGGTGTTGTTTCGGGGTCGCCGCGGGTTCCCGGCGTCGCTGCGGTCGCCACCGACCGCGACGGCGTGATCTACGCCGGCGCCCGCGGCGAGCGCGTGCTGGGAGGCGATGCGTTCACGACCGACACGGTGGTGGCGATCTTCTCCACCACCAAGGCCATCGGCGGCACGGCATGCCTGCAGCTCGTCGAGCAGGGCGACCTGGACCTGGACGCCCCGGCGAAGGAGTACGCACCGAGGATCGGCGGGCTGGAGGTGCTTGAGGGCTTTGACGACGACGGCACGCCGAGGCTGCGCCCGCCCAAGAGTGACGTCACGACGCGCCAGTTGCTCTGCCACACGGCCGGGCTCACCTATGACTTCTTCAACGACACCTACACGCGACTGGCGAACGAGCAGGGCCAGCCGTGGGTGGTGGACGCCTCCTACGCCTCCGTCGAGACGCCGCTGCTGTTCGACCCGGGCGAGCAGTGGGAGTACGGCTCCAACATCGACTGGGCCGGTCTGGTGGTGGAGGGCATCTGCGGCAAGCGGCTCGGCGAGGTCTTCGAGGAGAGGATTCTGGGGCCGCTGGGTATGGACTCGACCGCCTTCTCGATGACCCCGGCGATGCGTGAGCGTCTGGCCACGATCCACGCACGCGAGGACGCCGACGGGTCGCTGATACCGCTGGCGGGCGTGGAGCTGCCGTCCGACCCCGAGATCCACATGGCCGGCCACGGCCTCTACGGCACGGCGGAGGACTACGCCAAGTTCATCCGCATGTGGCTCAACGACGGAGCCGGCCCAAACGGCGAGCAGATCCTGCGCCCCGAGACCGTCGAGATGGCAGCGCAGAATCAACTGCCCGAGGGCATGTTCGTCAAGATGCTGCCCGGCGTCGGCGCCACCGAGGTGGCCAAGACGGTCCTCCCCATCTCGAACCCGCGCCTGTCCAACGACGCCGAGTTCTTCCCGGGCATGCCGAAGACGTGGGCGCTGACCTTCATGATCAACGAGGAACCCGCCCCCACCGGCCGGCCCGCGGGCGCGCTGGCATGGGCGGGTCTCGCCAACCTGTACTACTGGATCGACCGGGCCAACGGCGTCGGCGGCTTCTGGGCGACCCAGATCTTCCCGTTCGTCGACCCCACCTCGGTGGGCGGGTACCTCGACTTCGAGAAGGCGGTCTACGACAACGCCACCTAGACCGGCCTCACCCCGACAGGCGCTCGCTCGACGGGTAGCGCCGCCGGGCTTGGCCAGATCCGGCGGCGGAGCGGAGGGCCTCGCCTGAGAATCCGGAACCATGAACGAGATCGATCGCCCGCAGATCATCGATCAGGTATTGGCTGAGTTCCGGCAGCGGAACGGCGTTCCGGCGGTCGGTGCCTTGATCGTCGACGCCGACGGGGAGGCGATCAGTCATGTCGTCGGCGTGCGTCGACGCCGTTCATCGGACGAGGTCCTCCCGTCCGACAAGTGGCACATTGGTTCTTGCACCAAGTCGCTGACGGCAGCGCTCTGGGCCCGCCTCTTCGAGCTGGGTTATGCCGAGTGGGGTACCCCGTTGCCCGAGATCTTTGCGGATCTGCGAGTCGGTGATGCGAGGTGGGCGGGTGTGACGATCCGTCAGGTACTGCAGTGCCGCGCCGGACTCCCCCCGAACCTCCGCCGCGGACACTTCAAGGCCTCCTGGGAGGACACCAGACCACTCCCGGAGCAACGTTCGGACGTCGTCGAACGGTCTCTCCAGCGCCGTCCGGTCGGATTCCACAAGTTCAAGTACTCGAATCTGAGCTACATCGTCGCCGGCGCGGCGATCGACCGTGTCGCACAGACCAGCTTCGAGGACGCCCTGCAACGCTACGTCCTGCAGCCGCTCGGTATCGCCTCAGCTGGATTCGGCGCGCCCGAAGCGATATGTGGACACAGGTCACGGGTCACCGTCCGCGGCATGGGCGCCTTCCGAGGTCCGCCGAGGACCCCGGACGACCTGAAGAGTGACAATCCACCCGTGTACTCGTCGGCAGGATGCCTGCATCTGTCCCTCACGGACTGGGGTGCCTTGATGCGGATCTTCCTTTCCGGCAATGGCACAGGACTGCTGCACGAAGACTCGCTCGTGACACTCTTCCGCAATCCCGCGAGTTCCGGCCAATGCATGGGGATGGGCTGGATGCAACCGATCCCCATCATGGGCGTCCCGTACTTCATGCAAGGTTCCAACACGTTGTGGTCTGCAACCGCGATGGTGGCCCTGGATCGAAGCAAGTGTGCGCTGATCGTCTGCAACGACGGACGGACACGCGTACTGCACCGATCCGTGCAACTGGCGGGCTTCCTGCTGGCGCTGTGACGAGGCGAGTAGCCAGGGTTCTGGAATGGATTCAGTCCGGCGGCGGTCTTGGGTCAAGCCCGTGATCGAGCGAACCAGCGCCTTCGGGTGGAGCGGAGCACATGTCGGGCGTAGAGCCAGAACGTGCGGAGCAGGCTGGTTAGGTCGAGGGTGCTGAACACTGTGTCGGCCACCCCGAACGGCAGCATGGTGGGGATGGGACCGCGCGCGTACTCGAGAATCCAGGCCCCGTCGACCATGCGGAAGCCCTTCGCCTCGCCTCGCCGCAGATGCATCGAATCGCCCCGGCGGTACTCGGTCCTCCGGAGGTCGCCCTCGCCGTAGTACCACATCTCCCCATCGAGGATGACGCTGTGGTCGTCGACGAAGCGATACCGGCCGGTGTGTCCCTCGCTGCCGATGGGGCTGCCGAAGAAGATCACGTATTCGCGAAGCGAGGCATACAGGATGGCGACCTGTCCCATGGTGCCGCCGGCGTTGGAGAAGAACCACTCGGGCTCAGTCTCGATCAGGCCGGGATACCGCTCGGCGAGATCCCGGGTGATCGCGGGGATCATCTCCTCCAGCGGCAGATCCAGATGCGCGCGGGCCACCTCGCGGAGGATCTCAGGCTCGAAGACGTACTTCACTGAATCCCCCTCGTGCCGCGGCGTCGGCGCGACACCGGAGAACCTCGGGCCGGCGATTCCCGAATTGCCACCGTCACCTGGACGCGACACGGGCACGAGATCACAGGCTGCGAGGTTATCGAATCCGGCCAAGCGGAAATCGACACGAAGTGGGGCTGCCGCGTCCCGGAAAACGAGGGCACTAGATCATCGAGAGAAGCGCTTGACGAGGTTGTCGAGGGTGGTGGCGATGGAGTCCTCGATGAGTTCGTCCTTGATCAACCACATCGTGAGGGGCTGGAATCGGACGCGACGGTAATCCGCCGACTCGGTTACGTGGGTGCCGCCTTCGGCGGGCTCCAACTCGTAGCGCCAGCGGTTCTTGACCAGGTGACACCAGGCGATTCGCCGGTTCTCCTCGTACTCCACGACCTTGCTGGTCATTCTGTAGCGGAAGCCGAACGCCTTCATGACCATCGTGAACTCCGAACCCAGTCGCATGGGCCCCTGGCCGGCGACGAGCCTCTGCACGGTTCCGGAGCCGTCCATCTCGACGTGGCGGGCCGGGTCGGCCAGTAGGGCGAAGATCTCCTCGGGAGCAGCGGGAACCACTCGGCTGGCGGTGAAGAGGCGTTTGCCCATAGCAGTACGGCCAGAAGCTAGACGCTCGGCCGGGCCCTTTGGCGCTGCCATGGACGACCGACCCGATCGTGAGCCAGATCTGCCCGGGCGTGGGCGACGACGGCACCCACGATCAACAGCCCGCCGATCACCGTGGTGACCGGTGGCGCCTCGCTCACGAAGATCCACGCTGCCAGGATCGAGCAGGGTGTCTCCGTCGTGGCCAGGAGCGCGGCCTCCGCTGCCCGGAGGCGCCGGACCCCCTCGGTCCACAGCACCAGCGCCACAGCGAACACCAGCCCGAATGCCACGGTCAGAGGCATCTCGGAGGCGTCCATCCCGAACGGGTCGGCCACCACGAGCGCCACCGCGAACAGCGCGACTCCCGATCCCGCCTGCGCCAGCAGGGCATCGGTGCCCGGGAAGCGGCGTATCAGCGCGATGAGCGAGGCCAGCGTGAGCGACAGGGCCACGGCCAGCAGATCCCCCTCCAGGTTGCCGGCTCCGAGGCTGCCGGTCACGGTCAGGATCACGCCTCCGAACGACACCACCGCGGCGATGACCGTCGATCGCCGCAGACTCTCACGCAGGATCAGCCAACCGAGCCCCGCCGCCATGAACGGGATCGTCGCCATGATCACCGACACGTTCGCCACGGCGGTCTTCTGGAGCGCAGTGACCAGCAGCACCATGGCCATGGCATTGAGCGCGAGCAGCACCAGCCCCTGGGCGGCCGAGACGGGGTTGAAGCGGACCCGGATCGGATCAGCGTCACGCCGCCGGCGCCACCAGACATAGGCCACGATGAGCGGGGTGGCGGTCAGGCCGCGCCAGCTTGCGATCTCCCAGGCGCCGCCGTCGATGCTGCGGGTGAACACTCCCGACATGCCGAAACCCAGCCCGGAGGCGAGCATGGCGGTCGCGCCCACCCGTCGCGACCGCGATCGGCCCGTGTGCCGGGCCGCAGTCAACACGGCTCAGAGGAAGCACAGCAATACATCTGTGTCCACCTTCCTCTGCGTCCAACCTCCCAGCCTATTCTGAGCCTCCTTTCGCCCCGCCCGCGAACGCCCGCAGGAGGAAGCCGGTGACCTACGTCACGCACCTCGAGGCCGCCATCGATGGCACCCGCCTGCCCCACACCGAGCTTCAGACCCTCCACGAGGGTCGGCCGCTGTGGGTCCGCTACGACCTCGATGCCGTTGGCGCGGCCATGACCCCCGAGATGGTCGCCGGTCGGGCGCCGACCATGTGGCGCTACCGGGAGCTCCTGCCCGTGGCGGACCACTCCAAGATCGCCTCGCTCGGCGAGGGCATGTCCCCGCTGCTGCGCTGCGAGCGACTCGGTGCCGCGCTCGGGCTGAACGACCTGTGGGTGAAGGACGAGTCCCAGCTCCCCACCGGCTCGTTCAAGAGCCGGGGCCTCGCCGTGGCGATCAGCCGGGCCAACGAACTCGGCGTCGAACGCGTGGCCATCCCGACGGCGGGCAACGCGGGCGGCGCGATGGCCGCCTACGCGGCCCGGGTGGGCATGGAGGCGTTCGTCTTCATGCCCGCCGACACGCCGATCGTCAATCAGTGCGAGGCCGCCTACTACGGGGCCCGGGCCTACCTGGTTGACGGCCTCATCGGCGACTGCGGCGCCGTCGTGCGCGACGGAGCCGCGGAGATGGGTTGGTTCGACGTGTCGACCCTCAAGGAGCCGTACCGGATCGAGGGCAAGAAGACCATGGGCCTCGAGCTCGCCGAGCAGTTCGATTGGTCGCTCCCCGACGTGATCCTCTACCCGACCGGCGGCGGCACAGGCCTCATCGGCATGTGGAAGGCCTTTGCCGAACTGGCGGAGATCGGCTGGCTTGCCGACGAGCGCCGGCCCCGCATGATGTCGTGCCAGTCCGAGGGGTGCGCGCCGATCAGCACGGCCTGGGAGGCGGGGGAGCGGTTCGCCGAGCCCTTCGCGAACGCGGCCACCGCGGCGAGCGGGTTGCGGGTGCCGGCCGCGGTCGGCGATTTCATGATCCTCGACGCCGTCAACGAGTCCGGCGGTCAGGCCCGAGCATGTCCGGAGCAGTCGCTCCTCTCGTGGGCCCGGCGGGGCGCCGCGCTGGAAGGCGTCCCGTTCGCTCCCGAGGCCGGCGCCTGCCTCGGCGTGCTCGAGCTGCTCGTCGCCGAGAAGGAAATCCACCCCGACGAGCGGGTCGTTGTGTTCAACACCGGCGCCGCTCAGAAGTACGTCGAGGTGATGGGGTCCGACCCCCTGCCTCATCTGCCTCAGCCGGTGGACTGGGCCATGCTGGCGTCCTGACTCGACCAGCGGCCTCGAGCGGGCCCCGGCGCGCGGAGCCAGCCCGCAGCTACGGCTCAGCCCCCGGCGCGGCGGCTGTACTCCCTCAGGCCCAGTCCTCGCCACCACAGGCCGCCGATCAGTGTCAGTGCCATCAGTGCGGGGATCACGATCCACACCAGCGTCCGCCCGGAAATGTCATAGAGCCAGGCTCCCAGGACCGATGTCAGCCCGGCCAGCAGAACCTCGCCGGCCCCCATCAGACCCTGCGATGAGGCTTGGCGGTCGTCGGTCACCGTCTGGGAGTAGGCGTAGAGGCCGGCCGTGAAGCCGACACCTGCGGCACTGCTCATCACTGTCGCCGTCGCCACGAGGCCCCAGACCGAGTCGAAGACCCCCAGGAGCACTCCGGCCGCAGCGGAGATGAACAACCCGGCGACGCACACCCGCAGCCCGCCGGTGCGCTGGGCCCACGCCCCTCCCAGCGGGGCCAGCACGCCCAGCGGAATGGCGAACACGGTGATGCTCAGCCCGATCTCCCATGTGTCCGCGCCCAGATCGACCAGGCTCACCGCCCACACCGCCTCCCACGCTCCGATAATCACGAACAGGCTGGTGACCAGTAGCAACGTGCCGGCCACCACCCGGTCCCCCAGCAGCCGTATCGAGCTGGTCGTGCGGGTGGCGAGTGCGCCTGCGTCTGATTCGAGCCGGCCCATCATCACCACGGTGGCCACAGCGATGCCGGCCAGGACGTAGAAGGGCACATCGAGGTTGAAGGATTCGGCCAGCGCGGCCACAGCTGCCGGTGTGGCCGCAAATCCGACTGTCTCGACCACGGCGAGGCGTCCGAGGTTGCGGCCGGTGCGAGCCGGGTTAGCCAGGATCACGGCGCGGCGAATGGCGGGCTGGGCCACACCGATGGCGACGCCCAGCATGGCCCGCGACCCGAGCATCGTGGCGAAGCCCGAACTGGCCGCGAAACCCACCATGCTGGCCGCTGAGGCCACCAGACCGATCCGGACCATCAACGGTGCATGCCCCCGATCGGCCAGCCGGGCCAGGGTGATCTGGGTGACGAAGGCGGTGAAGAATCCCACACCGACGATCAGCCCGACCTGGGTGTCGCGCAACTCGAACTCGTCTCGCAGGTCACCCAGCAAGGTGATGACCGAGCTCAACGAGCCCATGCACAACCCCTGAGCCAGGTAGTACCACAGCAGTCGCGGAGCCCGCGCCCCCTCAGTCAGCAAGGCTCACGCTCCTCGGTCGACCTCGCCCGCCGTCGCTGCTCTGGCATCGCTCCATCCTCTCAATGGTCAGAGCCTGCGTGAGGCCCGGGGAGGTTCAGGTCACGAATTCTTGCTCAGGTCTAGGTTGGGTCTGATGCAAGGAGATGCTGATGCCGATCCCGTCTCAGAGGATTCCTGTGTGCTCGCTGCAGTTCGGGTTGTCGCTGCTGGGCGTGGAGGTGTCGGCGGGGTGATGGTCGCGTGACCTCCGCTCCGCAGGAAATCCCCGCGACGGCGGTCACGGGTCGCCGGACGCCCACGTTCACCGCAATGACGACGCCTGCGGGGTTGTTGCGGGATCACCTCACGGCGGCTTGGGCCGAGTTGGTGGTGCTCGCGGGCTCGGTGGCGTTCGTTGACGAGACGTCGCGGCGGGTTGTTGCGACTCCAGGCTGTCACGTCACCATCGTTCCCGGTGTTCGCCACCGTGTGGAGCCGGCAGCCGATGCCGAGTTCTACGTCCAGTTCTACGAGAGCGCGGCACCGTGACCCGCTGAGCCGCCCGATAGCGCGGCACAGCTGCGGCTCTCCGGCCCGGTGACGGTCACCTCGGGCCGGCTACGACCACCCGTCGGGCCAGGGCTTGGTGGCGACGATGCCGATGGCGGCGAGGTGGCCTGCATGGCTGCGGAAGGTCTTGCGCATCGTGATGATCCGCTTGCGGACCTGCCGGCTGCGTAGGACGTTGCAGACCACCTTGGCAACCCGCAGCAGCCCCTCGTCCTGGACGAGCCGTCTCGGTTCCAGGAGCCGTTGGGGGACGGTGGACTCGTGGCGGACCTCGAAACCGGCCCCCTCCAGCAGGGCGCGCCAGTCGGGTGCGGTCATCGGCCGGGCGCCCACGCGAATCGCCCGGGAGAGGTCGCCCCGAACCTCGCTCTGGATCTCGGCGTCGAGGTCCTCGGGCTTCAGGCAGAGCTCGTGGATGCCGTAGCGGCCGCCGGGTCGCAGGACGCGAAAGGCCTCGTCGATGATGCGCTTCTTGTTCTCGTCGGACTGCATGGACAGCATCGCCTCTCCCATCACGACGTCGGCCGAGCCGTCCTCGAGGTTGGAGTTCTGGGCGCTGCTCACGACGCAGCGGTAGCGGCTGTCGACGATGCGGGCGTTGAACGCCGCCGCGGCCTGCTCGTCGCGTTCCACACCCACATAGCCGGCGGGGCGGCTCCGGAAGATCAGTTGAGCGGTGGCGCCCAGTCCGGGGGCGAACTCGACGACGTGGTCGGCGGACGTGATGTTCAGCCCGCCGAGCACCTCCCTCGTCAGTTCGCGACCGCCGGGTCGCAGCACGCGCTTGCCCATGCGGGCCAGCAGCACGTACCCCGGCATCTTCTCGATGTTCGTGCTGGCGAAGGCCGCTGTGCCGGTATCTGTGCCGGATGTCATGGTGGCTCCTCCTGGTTTGGCTCTCGGCATGGCTCTTGACATGGGTATCGGTCGGGTTTGGGTCGGTCGAGATGGTCGGGACGGTCCTGCCGGTTCAGGTGGTGGTGGCCCGCCACCGCAGGAGGTGGTTGGTGAAGGGCCGCAGAACGGCGAGTTCGATGACCAGGACGACGGCGATCAGTACGAGTGTCCAGGCGAAGACGTCGGCTGTCTCCAGGTTCGCCCGGGCGCGGGCGATGGTGGCGCCGACCCCGTCGGTGGCGGAGAGCAGTTCGGCCATGACGGCGACGCGCAGCGCCTGCCCGACCGTCACCGAGGCGGCCGCCAGCACCGGGGAGGTGATCGCCGGGATGACGATGTGGCGGGCGCTCATCCACCGCGACAGCCCGAAGGCGGCGCCCATCTCCAGCAGGTCGGTGTCGATGTTGCGCACGGCCTCCTGGACGGCGATGGTGATCAGCGGGGTCGCCACGACGATGATCACCAGGCGGGTCGTGGCCGCGCCCGGCCCGAACCAGGTGAGGCCCAGGACGGCCAGCACGATCGGCGGCACCGACAGCGAGGCGGCGAGCGCTGGTTGGCTGATCGACAGGGCCCAGCGCGAGACACCGTTGAGGGCGCCCCACAGCGCCCCGATCGCCAGCGCCAGCGCAACCCCGATGACCGCCCGCCCCAGCGTGGTGGCGAGCGCGGACCCCAGCACACCGGCGGTCGCCAGATCCCCGATGGCGGCGACGGTCTCGGCCGGGCTGGGCATGATCAGTTCCGGCTCACGCGCCGCCAGGACGGCCCAGACGGCAATGATCGCGCCGATACCCAGCCCGGCCCCCGAGCCGGTCTGCAGGCGTCGCCTGCCGGCGCGGATGGAGGGGTAGGCGGCCGGAGGCCCGCCGGCCTCCAGGAGGGTCGTCAACGCGGATCGGCGAGGTAGAACGCCGCGTCGGGCAGCCCGCCGCCGATGATGTCGGGCGACAGGGTGGCGAGTTGGCCGAAGAACTGCTCCAACTCCTCCTGGGCCTCGGCCGCGGCCACAACCTCCAGGTTCAGCCGGGGGATGACTTGCCCGATGACGGGGGGTGGCACGCCGGAGGCGTCGGAGAGAGCGGCCAGGGTGTCGGCGTCGGCGGCGTTCACGACGGCCACGGAGGTCTCCAGGGCGTCGAGCAGCGCGGCGACCGCCGTCGGACGCTCCAGCAGCTCCCCGCGCACGACGATCCCCGCCTGGGGGATGCGGGGCGAGGATCCCGTTGCGGCCGCCCACTCGGCCTGCAGGTCGAAGACGCGGCCGATGGCCTGATCGTTCTGCTTGGCGTTGGCGAGTGCCAGGGTCACGACGTGTTCGGGCAGCACGGCCCAGGTCCCGCCGCCGGTGGCGAGCCTGCCGATGATCTCCGGCGGCTGCGAGTAGTACTCGATCTGGAAGTCCTCGCCGGGTGTGAGCCCGTTGGAGGCGGCCAGGAACCGGAAGACCAGGTCGGGCATGTCGTTGGGGAACGGGATCATCACGGTCTGGCCGCGCACGCTCTCCCAGGTGGTCGGTGTGCCCTCGGGGCCGACCAGCCAGATCAACCCCCACACCACGACAGCCGCCATGCGCAGGTCCACGCCCCTGTTGAAGAGGTTGGCCCCCACGTAGCTGGGCACTGCGGCGACCTCGGTATCGCCGTTCACCAGGATCGCACGCAGCACGTCGGGTGTGTTCCAGACGTTGGTGCTGACGGTCTCGGCCACCTCGGCCAGCGGTCCTGTGGTGTCGAGCATCGTGAACGGCGCGGCGAACGCCAGCGTCTCGGGGTGGTAGATCCGTAGCTCGGCGAGCGGCTCGGGCGTGGCCGGCGGCGGAGGCTCGGGCGGCGGGGGCGCAGGCTCCGGGGGTGGCGCAGGCTCGGGGGGTGGCGCCGGCTCGGACTCTGCGGGTGGCGGCTCGGGGGTCGGCGGAGCGGGCTCGGGCGCCGGAGTCGTGGGCTCTGGGGGTGCGGGCTCCGGTGGCGGACTCTCCGTCACAGCCGGCGCCGGCTGCGGGGCCGGTGCGCTCGTGGCGTCATCGTCGCCGCCACAAGCGGCCGCCGCAAGCGCCAGCGAGGCGATGATGGCGATGATCCTGAGCCCGGCGGTTGTGCGTCTCATGGGTGCTTCCCTTCGGTTTGGGATGGGGGGTTTGTGCTGGTTCGATGCTCTGGCTTGAGGGTTCGGGTTCGGGGGGTTCGCGAGGCTCCGGTCAGGGGTCCGGGTCAGATGTCTCGGCTAGGTGCCCCGGTTAGGGGTCGCGGTAGGGCTCACCTCGATGCGCCAGTCGCCACTCGGAGGGCCGCTCATGACGAGGGTGCGTTCGGCGACGGCGTCGGCTTCGTCCTGGTGGTGGGTCACCCACAGCACGGCCCGCTTCTCATCCCGCAGATGGGCGGCCAGCTCGTCCCGCAGGGCGGTGGCGGTCGGGCCGTCGAGGTTGGCGAACGGCTCGTCTACGAGAACCACGGGAGCGTCGTGGGCCAGGGCGCGGGCCACGGCGACGCGCTGGCGTATGCCGCCAGAAAGGGCGCCCGGATAGAGGTCGGTGTCTCCCGCCAGTCCGACCCGCCCCAACCAGTCGCGTGCCCGGTGCTCGCCCCCGGGTTCGCAGGCCAGCTCCACATTCTGCAGAGCCGTGCGCCAGGGCAGCAGGCGCGGATCCTGGAAGACGACGGCCACCCGGTCTCCCGGACGGGAGACGGATCCCGAGTCCGGAGCCGCCAGTCCCGCCACGGTTCGCAGCAGCGTGGTCTTCCCTGCCCCTGACGGGCCCATGACGGCAACCAGTTCCCCCGGTTCGACGTGCAGCCAGAGTTCGCTCAGCAGACTCCGGTCCCGGCGTCGCAGCGTCACGCCCTCCACCGCCAAGGCGTCGCTGTTCCCGCTGTCCGACACAGCTTGTTAGGGTATCCTAATTAGGTTTACCTAACAACTGTTCCGGGGCGGTTGGCTGGAGGAGCCGAGCGCTTCGGCGGCGGTCTCAGCGGTCGACGGGCGGGTCGAGCGGCAGGATGAACGACTTAGGGGTGAGGTCGCGCCGCTGGGCTGCCAGGTCGACGGTCGGGTCCACCATGCGCTGGTGGGGGCGGCCGTTGAAGGAGGCGAAGGCGTCGGCCCGCACCTCCACCTCGCCGCGGCCGGTGGCCCGGTAGTGGTCGGCGATGAGGTGGGCGGTGGCGACGATCAGGTCCGGGCGGATCGTGGCTTGGCCGGCCTGCCAGTCGGTGAGCACCAACTCCGGGCCCACCTGCCATTCGGCGCCGGTGGCGTCGCGCACCCGGTAGTCCACGTGACCGGCCTTCTCGGTGATCATCACCCGCCACGAGAGGTAGTAGCCCTCTTCGGTCCAGCGCACGTTGCCGGGATAGGCCACGTGGCGCAGCGGGATCGCCACCTGCACCAGCGCCACGATCGCCAGGGCACCGAGCGCCAAGCGCCATTTGCGGCCGTCGGCGGTTCTGGATGGCGTGGCTGGTGCGGTGCCGGCCGGCGATCCTGCCCCGGCTCGCCTGCGCCACAGCAGGCGGCGCGGCCAGTCCGGCGGGAAGAAGACCAGCGTGGCGCCGATCATAACCACCGGGAAGATCCCGATCTGGAACAGCATGCCGGTCAGCACGTGGAAGCCGATCACCGCCACATACGCCAGCGGGCGGCTGCGGCGCCAGGCGAGCCAGGCCACGATCGTGCAGTCGAACAGGGCGCCCGCCCAACTCGCCGCATAGGCCACCCAGGGCATCGCCAGCAGCGGGCCGATCAGTGCCAGGTCGGCGTTGTCGGCGAGCCACAGGCGCAGCGGCAGCGCCTCGAACAGCCAGTCGCCGTTGAGCTTGGCGATCCCGGCGAACAGGTACACCACGGCGATCTGGCCGCGGAGGGTCCACAGCGCGATGGCGGGCACGGTGGCCGAGGCGGCGACCCGCCCGGCGCGGGCGTCCAGCGAGCAGTGCCGGTGAAGGGGCAGAACCGCCAGCGCCGCCGCCGCCAGGGTCACGTACCAGTAGTGGTTCAGATACAGGGCGGCGTCGATCAGCTCGACGTAGGCGAATCCCACCACGAACGCCACCGTGGCCGGCCGGTACCGGTAGCCGGCCGCGATGCACAGCCCCAGCAGCGCCAGCAGGCCCATGTGTGCGTGCATCCAGGGGGCCGGCAGCGGCCGCACCCACTCGAAGCCCGCATAGGTGAGATGGTTGGCCGGGGCGAGGTAGAGGGCGTCGACCCAGCCCTTGGCCAGGAAGCGCAGCGAGCCGTAGGTCGCCGCCAGCCCGAACACCACCCGGAATGCAACCGCCGAGTCCGCCGGGACGGCCCGGCCGGCGGCCGCGGCGAGACGATCGATTAGCGGCGGAGCGGCACCAACCGGGGCCGCACGCGCCGGTGCGGCCCCGGGCGTGTGCCGCTCAGCCGGCGCTGTCGCCGTCGGTGTCGCTGAAGCCAACGACCACTCCCAGCTGGGAGACGACCTCGGTGGAGATGGTGACTTGCACCTGCTTGGTGGCGGCGCGAGCGGCCTCCACGGCGTCGGGCTGGGCGACCGCGGTCTCGCGCAGCGGCGCCGGGATCGCCGCCCAGGCCGCCTCCGCTGCGGCGATGTCGGCGTCGAGGCGTTCGACCAACTCGTCACTCATCAGCGGCGCCAGCCCGCCGGCGCCGTCGCTTCCCAGGAGCACTCTCCGCAACCCCGCGAGCCGCGCCCGCCCGTCCGCCACGCCGAGGCCGAGAGGCCCCTCCACGATGGCTTCCAGGTCGGGGGTCCCGCCGCGGGTTCCCAGCGCCACGCCCAACTCCATGTCGCTCATCTTCCGGGTGAGGAACAGGGCGTCGTTGACCAGCGGGTCGATGCCGTCGGCGAGCAACTGTTCGACGGCATCGCCGCCGGTCCAGAGGGCCAGCACGGCCGTGACCTCGTCGTTGGCGATCACGACGGCACTCCGGAGGTAGTCGCAGGGACGGCCCGCCAGGCTGTCCGCATCGCCGCCGAGCAGCAGCTCGGCGGCGCCGAGCCCCCTCTGGTCTGCGCCGACGTAGTCCTTGATGTAGGCGGCGTCGATCGTGGAAACCGACGTGTCGTCGATCAGCTCGTGGATCTCCCCGGCGTTCGCCGGCCAGTCGATGAGCGCCCAGGAGCGGCGGTCCATCACCGGACCCACCCAGGCCGCCTCGATGCCCTTCCAGGCACGGCGGGCGCCGGCCAGTGCGACGCGGGCCTCGGCAAGGCGGGCCTCGTCGGGCGTGGCGCAGAGCTGCCGGGTGGCGGTGTCCAGCGTCCGCAGCGCCGAGGAGGCCTCCTCGTAGCCGGGCACGATGAACTCGTCCGCCAGGGCCGTCAGCACCTCGGGACGCGATGGCGGTTCCGGGCCCCCGCAGGCCGCTGCCACGCAAGCGACCGCGGCCATCACGAGAGCGATCGGGCTTATCCCGGTGATCCTTCTCGTCCTTCTCGTCGTCGTTGCCACCGTGCCCGACCTCCGGGATCGACTAGCGGATTGTTCTCTCAGAGCGATTCCAGGAACCGCAGCAGGGCTTCGCGCTCCTCGGCGGGGGCGTCGCGGAAGGCCTCCATGGCGGCCTGAGCCTCCCCGCCGTGCCACAGGATCGCCTCGGCGGGGGTGCGGGCCCGCCCGTCATGCAGCAGGAAGCGGAAGCCGTTGACCTCCTCGAGCAGCCCGAGGCCCCACAGCGGGGGAGTGCGCCACTCCCGCCCGCCGGCCTCGAACTCGGGGCGCCCATCGGCGAGGCCGTCGCCCATGTCGTGCAGCAGCAGGTCCGTGAACGGGTGGAAAACCTGGTGCGCCAGCGCCTCGATGTCCGAAGGGCCGGTCTCCAGCGTCGGCAGGTGGCAGGAGGCGCAGCCGAACTCCTCGAACAGCTTGAACCCCCGCCGCACCTGCTCCTCGGTAGCGTCGCGCAGTGCGGGCACGGCCAGGGTCCGGGCGTAGAGCGACACGCTGTCGAGGCGCGAGGGCGTGATCTCGGGTGACCCGCCGTTGGGGGCTTCCCGGCAGGCGGTCTGGATCGCCGGGCAGTTCTCGGTGGGGAACAGCGGGGAGGTGATGCCGATGTCCCCGTTGAAGGCCGCCGCCACCTGCTGGCGGACCGTGGCGCGCCCGGCCTTCCAGCCGAAGCGCCCCAGCGTCGGCGAGCCGTCCTCGCCCGGCACCTCATTGGCCCGTCCCGAGACGCCGTCGCCGTCGCTGTCGTCCGGGTCGGCCTGCGCCAGGATCGTCTCGGCCGGAACGGCCTCCAGCAGCCCCATACCGATCACCTGGGGCGCCAGCCGCGGGCTGATCATGATGCCGTCGCCGAGCGGACCGAAGGCCAGGTCGGCGACGCCGTAGTGCGGGAGCCGCAACTCGTAGGGCTCCCCGTCGGCGTAGCTGCCCGTGATGTAGGTGTAGGACAGGTCCATCTTCCCCTCGGCCGGCACGCCCAGCAGCGCACGGGTCTGCAGCTGGCCGCCGTAGTCGGGGTGCGGGTTCGGCCCGCCGAGTGGCCCCTCCCCCGGGATCGAGAGCCGCAGCAGCAGCCCCAGCCGGTCCGGCTCGTCGGCGGCCAGGTCCGACTCGGCAGGCGGCTGGCCGCGCCCGTCGAGGCGATGGCACGACGAGCAGGCGAACGCGTTGAACGTGGGGCCCAGACCGTCCCGCGCCTCCGTGGAGGCCGGGGCGCTCACCCAGTTCTGGGTGAAGAAGCTGTCCCCGACCTCGAAGGTGCGACGCTCGGTGTTGGTCAGCTTGGGCGCCGGCAGGGCGAAGGCGTTGCGGGAGACCTCGACCCGGGTCGTCTCGCCGCCCAGGGCCGCGTCCAACTCCGGCAGGTCCTCGCCGCAGGCCGCCGCTGCCATGAGCGTGATCATGGCAGCAGCGGCTGCGACACCCAGAAGGCGTGTCCGGCGGCGCACGAAGCGTGGAGCCTAGGGGTGGGGCGTGTCCCTCAGCTCAGGCCGGTCAGCTCACGTTGATCGTGACACCCAGTGCCGTGGCCGCGGCAACGATCGTGTCGGTCTGCGACTCGAGCGCCTCGATGGCAGCCAGCACCGCGCTGCGACCCGGCGCGCTGTCCGCCACCGCGTCCTGCACGTGCTGGTCGAACGGGGCGGGGATGGCGCGGGTGAGGGCGACGCTGTCGTTCACCTCGGTGCGCAGCTGCTCGGCGAGCGCCTCGTCGACCGCGGCGAGGGCCTCCAGCACGCCGGTGCCGCTGTAGCCCGGGTAGGTGCCCTCGAGCACCATCTGCACGCCGATCGCGTTGGCGATGATGTCGTTGTGGGTGTTGTCGCTGAAGCAGGAGTGCTCGTCCTCCTCGGAGCGCTCCAGGTAGGCGACGCTCATGCGCTCGCCCGCGAGTTCGCCCCGGCTCATCTCGCCGATGTCCGTGAGGATGAGGGTCATGGCCTCGGCGGAGTCGAGGTCCTCGAACCAGGAGCGGTAGTTGTTCCCGCCGGGCGCCCACTCGTCAACCAGCTCCTGCAGGTGGTCCAGCAGCAGGTCGGAGGTCACCGCCAGGTACTGGCCACGGCGCTCCGCGTTCGCCGCGGTGGTGTAGTCCGATGCGGGACGCTGGCCGGCGCCGTCGGCGCGGCCGTCCTGGCCCCACAGCAGGAACTCGATGGCGTGCCAGCCGGTGGACACGTTGGCTTCGCCGCCCGCCTCGTTCAGGTCGAACAGGGTGGCCTTGTCGATGCTGACGCTGGTGTCGTTGATGATGCCCGCGTCGGGTGCGCCCTCGACGTAGTCGATGTAGCCCTCGTCCAGCGGCCAGGCGTTGATGTGGCCTTCCTTGCCGGTCTCCTCGTTGTCGATCGGCCCGCCGTAGAAGCGGAACACCTCGCTGGGGCCGTACACGCTCCGTGCGGAGAGCCAGGCGTCCCGGGCACCCTTGAGGCTCTCGTCGCTGGGCGCCGCCAGGAACGTGTCGATCGAGCGGTCCATGTCCTGCGCGGTGGCCAGGGCCGCCGAATAGGAGGCGTGCACTCCCTGGGCATAGGTGGCGACGGCCTCGTCGAGCACCGCACCGGCGTCGGGTCCGTCGTCTCCACACGAGACGAGCACCGCGGCGGGCAGCACCACGAGCAGTCCGATCGCCACGAGAACAGGCAGGCGACGTTCTCGGTGCATCCGGCTACGCCCGAGTTGGGCCGCGAGCTTTCGGACAAGGTTCTTGGACATGTCTTCCCCTCCCGGGATCAGCGACACCGAGCGCCCTTGCCGATGTCTGCACTAGGGGTGTTAGGTCACCCTAAGGTTAGGGTAGCTTTATCAAGGATGCCTAACAACACGGGCTCGAACGGGCCGCCTGTTCGCCGCCACGTCCTGGGCCTCGCCGTGGCGGGTGGGATGCTGGTCGCCTTTGGCGTCCTTAGCCTGCGTGTCGGCGCGCTGCACGTCGACACCACCACGTTCTGGTCGGCCATCGCCGACTACGACCGCAGCGATGCCGGCCAGGTCGTGGTGCGGGAGCTCCGTGTGCCGCGAACCATTGCCGGCGCGCTGGCGGGCGCCTGTTTCGCCGTCGCCGGAGCGCTGACGCAGGGCGTCACCCGCAACCCGCTGGGAGCGCCGGGGATTCTGGGCATCAACGCCGGCGCGTCGTTCGCGATCGTGATGGCCGTCTTCGTTCTGGGAATCGCGACACCGGCCGGCTACGTGTGGTTTGCCTTCGCCGGCGCCCTGGGAGCAGCGGTCCTGGTGTATGCCGTCGCCTCGGCAGGCCGGGGAGGTGCGACACCGGTCCGCCTTGCCCTGTCGGGCGCGGTGATCACCGCGTTGCTCGGGTCGTGGACGGGTGCGGTGCTGCTGCTGGATCTCGAGACGTTCGACCAGGTTCGGTTCTGGTTGGCAGGATCAATTGCCGGCCGCGGGACCGAGGAGATCACGCTGCTGTTCCCGATCATCGTCGCGGCGCTGATCGTCGGGTTGGTGATGGGACGCCAGATCAACGTCATGAATCTCGGCGAGGAGGTGGCCGCCGGATTGGGATCCCGCGTCGGGATCGTCCGTGCCGGGGCGTGGGCGTGCATCGTGGCGCTGGCCGGGTCCGCGGTTGCCATCGCCGGACCGGTGGCGTTCGTCGGATTGGCGATTCCCCATGTGGTCCGCTCGCTGGTCGGACCCGACTATCGCTGGATCCTGCTGTACTCGGCGCTCCTCGGCCCCAGTCTCGTGCTGGGCGCTGACGTCGTGGGACGCGTCGTGGTCCACCCCTCGGAGTTGCAGGTCGGCATCGTCAGCGCCGCCGTGGGCGCCCCGTTCCTCGTTCACCTGGTCCGCAAGACGAGGTTGGCCGAGTTGTGATCGTCGGTATCGCTGCGCCGTCGCCCGGCGTGCTGGGGGTCGTTGCCGCGACCTTCGTCGTGCTGGCATTGGTGCTGCGCCGGAATCGCTCCGTCGGAGTGGCGACGGTGACGCTGCGCTGGGGCGTGCTGTCAGCCCGCGCGCACTGGCGTGTCCTATGGCTGAGCGGTGCGGTCGTCGCCATCTGCGTGGGTCTGATGACGGTGGGGCTCGTGGTGGGGGACTTCCCGGTCCCGGCGGGGCGGGCCCTCGCGACCGCGCTGTGGGATCGGGGAGGCGAGTTCGACTTCGTCGTGAACTCCCTGCGCTTCCCCCGCGTGGTCGTGGCGGTGCTGGCGGGGGCGTGCCTCGCCGTCTCGGGAGCGCTGTTCCAGTCGCTTGTGGACAACCCGCTGGTGTCGCCGGACATCATCGGCATCAACGCGGGCGCCGCGGCATGTGCCATGACGGTCCTGCTGGTCGGAGGGCACGCCGGGCTGCTGCCCCTCGCAGCCTTCGCCGGCGCGCTTGCCACCGCCACCGTGATTTTCGTGCTGTCGTGGCGGCGGGGCGTCAGCGGCGCCCGTCTGGTGCTGGTCGGGATCGGCGTCAATGCGCTGCTCGCCGCGGTCATCTCGTACCTCCTCGTGCGCTTCCCGATCGAGCAGGTCAGCGCGGCCGCCACCTGGCAGGCCGGCACGCTCGCCGCGGCGTCCTGGTCCAATGTCGCAGTGCTGTCGGCCGGCCTCGTGGTGCTGTTCCCGCCCGCGTTCGTGCTGGCTCGCCGGCTGCGCGTCCTGCAACTGGGCGATGAGGTGGCCGGCAGCCTCGGGCTCGGCGTCGAGAGGTGCCGGGTCCTGGTGATCGTGGTCGGCTCGGGTCTCGCAGCGGTCGTCGTGGCGGCGGTGGGTCCGCTCGGGTTCGTGGCGCTCCTGGTGCCGCACGTGGCCCGCTCACTGGCCGGCGCCCTGACCGGCGGCGTGCTCGTGCTGACGGCGCTGCTCGGAGCCGTCATGCTGCTCTCGGCCGACCTCATCGCCCAGCGCCTCTTCGCGCCGACGGTGCTGCCCGCGGGCATCGTCACCGCCGCGATGGGCGGCCCGTTCCTCCTCGCCATCCTGCGGCGGCACCACCGTGCGTTCTGAAGAGCGGGGGCTGAGGGCCGAGGCCCTGGACGTCGGCTACGGCGGTCCGCTGGTTCTCGAGGGACTGACCGCCCTCATCCCGCCAGGGGAGATCACCGCCATCATCGGCGCCAACGCGTCGGGCAAGTCGACGTTGCTGCGCGCCCTCGCCCGCCTGCTGCGGCCGGAGGGCGGCGCTGTCTATCTCGACGGAGCCGACATCGCCCGCCAGCCCACTCGTTCGGTGGCCACGCGTCTCGGCCTCCTGCCGCAGTCGCCCCGCGCTCCCGACGGGATCAGCGTCAGCGATCTCGTCCGGCGTGGCCGCTACCCGCACCAGCGCCTCTTCGATCAGTGGTCGCGTGCCGATGAGCGTGCCGTGCAGCGGGCCCTCGAACTGACCGGCATGATCGACCTGCGTGATCGCCCGATCGATCAACTGTCGGGAGGCCAACGCCAGCGGGCATGGCTGGCGATGGCGCTGGCGCAGGACGCCACGACGATGCTTCTGGACGAACCCACCACGCACCTGGACATCGCCCACCAGATGGAGACCCTCGATCTCCTGGCCGAACTCAACGGATCCGAGAGTCGAACCGTGGTGATGGTGCTCCATGACCTCAACCAGGCGTGCCGCTACGCGGCGAACCTCATCGCCATGGCCGGGGGGAGCGTCGTTGCAGCCGGCCCGCCGTCGGAGATCGTGACGCCCGACCTCATCCAGCGAGTGTTCGGTCTGGCGGCGATGGTCATCGAAGACCCGGTGGCGGGAACGCCGTTGTGCCTCCCGTACGGGCAGTCGCATCGGCGCCAGGAACAAGGGAGTTAGGTTTTCCTAACAAAATGGTTGCCAGTTGAGTTAGGTACCCCTAACATCAGGCCATGGCCACCGGCTTGCCTGAGCGCGGGACACAAAGACAGTCGGGACGGGGTTCCCGCTGGTGCCCGGCGCTCGCCGTCTCGTTGGTGCTGGTGGCCCTCGGGTCGGGGTCGGGCTGCAGCGACAGCACGGACGCGGGCATTCCGCCGATGGAGCCGCCCGTGGCGGTCGCGGCTCCAGTCACTGCCCCGGCGCCGACCCGAGCTACCTCATCGGTTCCCGAACCCGCACCGGTCCCCGAGCCCCCTGACGCGCCGCCGGCACCGCCGACGTCTGCGGCACAACCCGCCGCTGTCCCCTCGCCGGCTCCCACCTCGACGACCGCTTCCACGCCGACGCCGGAGATCACCGAGCCTGTCCTGCCCGTCACGGTCACAGACGAGACCGGTTCAGCCATCACCGTCGAGTCCATCGAACGGATCATCCCCCTCGACGGCGACATCGCCGAGGTGGTGTTCGCGCTCGGTCTGGGCGCCAACGTGGTCGCCACCGACCTGTCGGCCACGTACCCGCCGGAGGCCGACGCCCTTCCCGAGATCGGCTACCAGCGGGCCCTGTCAGCGGAGGCGGTCGCCGCCTTCGCTCCCACCGTCCTGCTGGCGACCGACATCGCCGGGCCGCCGGAGGCGCTCGACGACATGCGGCGGCTGGGATTCCCGCTGGTCATCATGCCCAATGAAGCCACCTCCACCGGCGCCGGGCGCAAGATCAGGGCCGTCGCCGCCGCTCTCGGTGTAGCGAGCAGGGGTGAGAGCCTGGCGCAGGAGATCGACGACGCCATCGCAGCCGCCGCCGTTGAGGCCGGCACGGTCGAGGCCCCGCTGCGGGTGATCGCCCTGTACCTGCGGGGCACGGCGGCGCAACTCGTGCTGGGGGAGTCCTCCAACACGCGCTGGCTGATCGAGGCCGCCGGCGGGATCGACGTCTCGGCCTCCATGGGCATCACCGAGCCGGTGCCGATCTCCGCCGAGGCCATCCTGGCCGCCGCGCCGGAGGTGGTGCTGGTTCCCGAAGCAGGCCTCACCTCGGTGAACGGCATCGACGGCCTGCTCGAGATCGGCGGTATCGGGGAGACACCCGCGGGACGTGAGCGGCGCGTCCTGTCCTACGACGACCAACTCCTGCTGGGCAACGGGCCCCGCACGGCCGAGATGCTGACCCGGCTCCGGGACGATCTGCAGCGGTTCGCGACCAATCCAGAAGGAGGATCCCATGAGTGAGGGATTCGAGAACCTGCGTCTCAGCGTGGGCCTGGCTCACATGGCGCCGGGAGCCGCGATCCGCGTGTCCTACCGCGACGGCTCCGAACTCGTCGCCTCGTCGTGCCCGGCGGCGGACATCGACATCTGCGAATTGCGGGTGATGGTGGCGGCCGGGCGGCGCTCCTGCTGGTCCGACGTGGACGATTGGCGCGAGTCGACAGGCATCGACGGCGTGACCGAGGTCACGGGCTCGGTACGGGATTGCGGCAATGGCCTCTACCGGTACCGCGAGGGCAAGCGTGAGCAGCGGTGGTTCGCCACGACCCTCTCACCGGCGGAGATCGTCGTCCTCCTCGAACGTATCGAGGAGGACGACACCGTCAACGACGTCCTCGACGTCACCCTGAAGCCGGACTTCGCCCTGCACGTCACCACGGTGTGCATCCAGGCCGCCGAACAGGAACTGGATGCACGACTCACAGACCCCGCCATGTCCGTCTACGGCGCATGCCTTGCCGAGGAAATGACGAAGGGCACCCTGACCGAATACGACCGCGACAGCAAGGAGAGCAACTAATGAGCATCGTGAAAATCAACGCGATCACAGTCCCCGAAGGCGCAGGCGACGAACTGCACCGCCGGTTCGAGCGGCGCGTCGGGGAGGTGGAGCACATGGACGGCTTCGAGGGGTTTGAACTCCTCCGGCCGTCCGAGGGCAACACCTGGTACGTGTACACCCGCTGGCAGTCCGAAGAGGCGTTCGTGGCCTGGGTCCAATCGCCGGCGTTCGCCCGTGGCCATGCCGAGGCCGCCGAGCAACCGGTAGCCCACGGTGCCAAGCTGCTCTCCTTCGACGTGGTCCTCGCGGCGGGCCCCGCGAACTCGCAGGACACCGACTGATGGTCGCCGGGCCACGCCGCCGATCGAGGTCACTTCGCTGGCCGGCGGTTCTCCTGGCCGCCGGACTCGTGGCAGCGGCCTGCGGCGGAGATGACAGCGCGGCCGCGCCGGCTGTCGCACCGGCTTCAGAGGCGGCGCCCACTACGACAACGGCACCACCGCCGGAGCCACCGCCGCCTCCCGAGCCCGCACCAGCGCCCCCGGAGCCGCCGCCTGAGCCGGCACCGGCGCCTCCGGAACCACCACAACCGCCGCCGGAACCCAGCCCGGCGCCTCCGGAACCACCCCCACCGCTACCCGAGCCCGAACCGGTCCCTCCCGAGCCACCCCCACCGCCACCCGAGCCCGAATCGGCCCCTCCCGAGCCGCCCCCACCGCCGCCCGAGCCCGAACCGGCCCCTCCCGAGCCGCCCCCACCGCCACCCGAGCCGGCGGATGAAGAAGATGAGAGCCCACCGGCTACATCGGACGCCGGCTCGGAGACTCCAGAGACGGAGCAGGCCGCAGAGCCGCCGACTGATGAGGAGGCCGCGGCGATGGCTGCGTGGGCGGTCGTGTTCGATTCGAGGGCCGACTTCGCCGCCAAGGCACCCCACCTGCAGGACGCCGCGAAACTCGAGGCCAGCAATGCGGCCTACGCCGAGGCCGGCGAGCGGATGAACGGCATCAGTCTCGAGCCGACCAGCGCAGCTGTCGACGGTGACGTCGCCGTCGTGACGTACAACGTGCTCTTCGCCGGCAGTGCCGCGTATGAGGACCTCACCGGGGAGGTGGTGTTGGTCGACGGAACCTGGATGGTCACCCGGGAGGCCTACTGTGGATTCCTGGCGTCGGCTCGCACGGCTTGCCAGTAGCCGCCCATACGGCGCCGCACGGCGCCGTAATGAGTCCAGTCGCGTCAAATCGGGCAGTGTCATGTGTTGTTCCGGGTGATGCTTGACGCGTTGCCTGAATCACCCGGCGATGTGGGCGGGGTCAACGTCTAGCCAGCCCACTCGCGACACCGCCGGCTAGCCGCTACGGCGACAGGTATCGCGCGGCGACGGCGTGGCGCGTCGCCGGCGATGTGCTGCGACACACCTGCCCGGAGGGGCTGGGCGTCGGGCCGATGTCGGAGAAGGTGCCGGAGCACTTCAGGCACCTTTTCTGGTCTGGGGACGTGTCGGCCTACCGGCTACCACGTGACGCGACCTTCGTAGCCGAGCGGATCCTCACCAGCGACGATGTGACGTCGTGGGGGTGGTCTCTGTTTGCCCTTCCCGTCGAGGCGCTCGAGGCGGTGGCCGCCAGGCCGCATGTGCTGCGCGATCGTCAGGACCTCGCCGCCGATGCGGCACGGTGGCGCCGTGACAACCCTTGAGGATCTGCGAGGCCTGCTGCCCGCCGGGACGGTCGACGCGTGGCCGAAGGTCGCCTCGGTGCTGCCGGCTGGGACCGTCCTCATGGGCGGCACAGCGATGGCCGTTGTCCTTCGGGCACGTCGAATGATGGGGGGTCATCGTGCCGAGAAGGTATCCAGCTGAGTTCCGGCTCCTCGACAGAAACCTCGACGACCGCCGGGAGGCGTCGGCGCCTATCGGCGTTGAGGGACTCTCGGCCGTAGGCGGCGATCGCAGCCGGCTTGGCGGTCCCGGATGGTCAGCTGGTTGCTGCGGGAGGCAGTCTCGCCTGGTAGGCGTCCATGAGGCGGGCGAACCATCGATTCCAGAACGACGTCGACGTCTCGGTCAGGGAGCGTTCGGTCTCGATGGCGAATGACTGCATGAGTTGTGAACGGCTGAACAGGTCGCTGTGCTCGCTCACGGCTGCATGGGCGGCCCGGAAGGCTTGACGGGCGCGGTTGCCTGCCCAATCGCTGGGGAGGAGTTCGGCCGGGAGCAGCGGGTCGCTGCGCAGGACGGTTTCCATGTCGACGATGGCGGCGAACATGGCGGCCGCGAGCCGGTCTCCGGCCGACGTGGGGGCATCCTGGACGATGGCTGCGAGTCGAAGTTCAATCACTTCGTAGCGGCCGGCGAGGTCGGCGAGTGGCCACAGCCGGTCGACGAGATCCACGTCGCGGCGGATATCGCCGATGCGGATTGGGTGCGCGGCGAGTTCGGTGACGCTGTCGGATACCTGAAGGTGGTCGGCGAGTTGGCGGACGAAACTGTCGAGTCTGTACGCGTGGACGTAGAGCCCTGGCTGGAGCGGTGCCGCGCCGAACTCCACGAGCAGGCTCCGCAGCGCATCTCGAGCACCACGGCGCTTCTCGGGAATTGCCAGGCCGATGATCCGCCAGGTGCGGTCCCACGGCTCGAGCCCGGCGTCGATCCGGTGCGCGAAGGCGGCCCATCCGAGGTCCGCGTCGAGATCGGCGCGGCCGGCGACGGTCGCCCGGTAGCGCGCCGAGCGACCCCGCCCTCCGACATGGACCAGCAGTCCCTCGGCGACGATCCGGGCGAGACAGTCACGCATGGCCTTGTCGCTGTGGCCGGCGGCGGCAGCCACGGCGAAGAGCGGCCCGGCGTCGAGGTGACCGTTCACGTCGATCGCCGACAGCACCAGGGTGCGGGTCGGCGCTCCTGCCCTATGTGTGTCGATCTGGATCAACTGGCCGCCTACTGCCATACGCCGCAGATTCTAAACGGCCGTTGTGATATTGCGTCGTCTTGGCTAGCGTTGCGCCATGGAGCCAGCCGCCCTGACTATCGATCCCGAGCGCGCTCTGCCGAACGCCGTCTACCGGGACCCGACCGCCCTCGCCGCGGAGATGCGCGGCATCTGGCGCGGTGACTGGGTGTTCGCCACCACGACCGACGCGCTGGCCTCGCCGGGCGACCAAGTCCCCATCGTCATCGGCGAACAGCCGGTGCTGCTCCTGCGCAACCAGGAAGGTGAGTTGGCGGCGCTGTCGAACCTGTGCGCGCATCGCGGCACGCTGCTCGTGGATCGGCCGGTCAACGCCAAACGGATCCAGTGCCCGTACCACGCCTGGACCTACAGCGACGGAGGGCGGCTCCTGTCGGTGCCGTTCGCGCCGAAGGGTGCCATCGACAAGGCGGTGCACTGCCTGCCCACCTACCGCGTCGAGTCCTGGCACGGACTGGTCTTCGTGTCCCTGAATCCTGATGTCGAGCCGCTCGCCGAACGATTCGCCGCCGTCGAGGCCCATGTGACCGCACGCGGCATCGACGCGTTGCACCACTGGTCCGACTTCCAGGAGACCCAGGAGTGGCACTGCAACTGGAAGCTCGCCATTGTCAACGCCATGGAGAGCTATCACCTCTTCCAAGTCCACCCCCGCACACTCGAGCCGTACACGCCGACCAAGGGCGCCTACTACATCGCCGGCTCGGCTCGTGCCACCGCCACCGGCGGCGCCAGCAAGGGCAGCGACGACTACCTGCTCATCAGCCTCCCGCCCGGCTTCGTCGGCGTGCTCACCCCAGGCAGCTTCGTCTGGCAAGCCGTGCATCCCATCGGCCCCGACCGTTGCGCGGTGCGAACCGGCGGCGCCTTCGCCTCGACCCCTCCCGTCCGCTTCCGGGGCCGGTTCGCCAAGCGGATCATCCGGTCCGTCGGCAATGCCGCGTATCTCCTACCGGACTTCCTGCCCGAGGACAAGGCCATCTGCGAGCGCGGTCAGCGCGGCGCCGGCGGCGACTTCACCCCCGGCCAACTTGTCCCCATGGAGCGAGTCGTCGCCGACTTCGGCCACTACCTCAACTGGCGCCTCCACGACATCGAGCCTCCGGCGGTCCACACGAACGAGCGTCCATGATTCCGAACGGCAACACCGCTGCACGGCCCCGGACCATTGGGCGATGGCCTACGTGGGTCGCTCTTGTGGCCCTGTGGACCTTCGCACTCCTCGGGCAGGTCTGGATTCTCGCCGCGTTGTTCCTGGCATGGGCCGTCCACGACGTCGTCACCGGCGAGAGCAGCTTCGTGCAGCGTGTCACCCGACGCGAGCAACCGCTGACCTACTGGCTCGTCGTCTTCACCTGGATGGCACTGTCGATTCTCTGGATCGTCTACCCGACCTAGGCACAGGTGCCGCAGATCGCCGGCGCTTGTGGGAGCGGGTCGAGTGCGCCTTGTCGGACCGGATTGGCACTTTTCCCACGCTCCTTCCCACGCGGAACCGCGGGTACCGGAACTTGACAAACCGTGGGTACCGGAACTTGACGGTCGCCTGGCCACGCGGGCGTGGGTCGAGTACGCCTTGCCGCCCTCCTCAGCCCTCCGGCGAGGGGCTGAGACCGGAACCGCCTAGCCGCCGCGAGTTCTGGGGAGGTTGGTCCTGCTGGGCGTCGTCAGTTGTCCGAGGATGGGCGTGCGGGGGGAGCCGCTCGCGTAGCAGGTCGGCGATCTCCTCGACAGGGTCCTGCTCTGTCGCCACGCGCATCACGAGTTCGTATACGTCGTCGTTGTCAGCCGCGGTTGCGGAGGCTCCGTTGAGTTCGAGGAACACTGCTGCGGCGAGCCATCCCAGGCGCTTGTTGCCGTCGATGAGGGCGTGATTGTTGACGACGGATTGCAACAACGCGGCAGCCTTCGTCCAGATGTCGGGATAGGCGTCGGTGCCGAACGTGCTGGCCTGCGGCCGCGCCGCGGCGGCGGTAAGCAGTCCGAGGTCGCGGACTGGGGGCGGATCTCCGAGGAGGCGGCGGGCTAGTTCGACTAGGTCGTCGGTGTTGAGGAACTCGACGGGACCGGTCACTCTCCCAGGCGCCGCAGCGCCTCAGCGTGGCGGTGCATCACCCGCTCGGCCGCAGTGCCGACTCGGTCCTGATGGTCGCGTCGCGCCACGAACTCGCGCACGGCGCGGCGGGCTGCTTCTTGCATCGACACGCCATCGCGGGCGGCGCGCTCGCGCAGGGCAAGGCGCTCCTCATCGGTGAGCCGCAACGTCATCGCCACACCAATATGGTATCACAGCGATACCGGCGAGACTTCGCCGTGCCGCCACCGCGAGAACCAACAGGCCCACCGCGCGATATCTAGGACCCACCTCAGCCTGCGTGAGACCCGGGGAGGTTCAGGCCCGCGGCCAGCTCTCTCCGCACACGCGGGAAGACGTGCCCGAAAGCCAAACAACCCGACCACGAAGAACCCGGGGCAGACCACTTCGTTGAAACCGCACACCTCAGTGCCGAGAAACGGTCTGCACCGGGTCGCTCGCGGCCGAGTTTGTTCGGATTCCGGAATGCCCGTGCACCCCGGAGGTCTATGGCGCTTGACTGACGTCGGGAGAACTCGGTGAGGCAGCCCAGAGGCTGGAGCGAACCAGCAGTTGTGCCGATGTCGGGCACGGCCGGGAACAGCTAGATGGAGCCAGACTTCTCGACGACGAGGACTCTGCTCGGACCGATCGGGTGAGCGACGTGCTCGGTGCCCAACTCAGCGTGGAAGATGTCGCCGATCTCGAGCCGGTGTACGTCCACGTCGCGGCCGTCGCGGACGTACATGTCAAACGCCCCATCGAGAACGACAAACACCTCCTCGCCGTCGTTGACATGCCAGACGTATGGCTCGTCGGTCCAGTGCAGATGAGGGGGACCCGTTTGTGAGTCCGGGTGTTATGGGAGTTCGGGTTGGTGTTGGTGCGCCGTCCAGTGCGCAGCGTAGGCGGCGGGGGTGAGCCCGCCGAGTGATTGGTGTGGCCAGGATCGGTGTGAGGGTCGGGTTGGCTGCGGTCGCTGGGTCACAGTCCGAGTAGGTCGGCGAGGAGTTCTCGAATCTGTTGCAGCGCGACGGGCCCGATATTTGTATCCGTCGTCTCGGTGACGCGGTCGACGCTGATGGTCGTCGGTAGGTGCGCCTGGGCGCCGCCGAAGCCGGCTATGTCGACCTCGCTCAACCATCCTCGCCTCGTGGTCGTGCAGGGCACGACCACGATGGCGTGTTGTCGGAACTCGAGCACGTCGTCGGAGGTGACGATGATCGCCGGTCGGACGAATCCCGGCTCGCCCCGCGCCGGTGTCCCGAAGTCGCAGCGGACGACGTCACCTGCTTGCATCGGCGACGTCGCTTGCTGACGCATCGAGCACGGCCTCGTCGTCGGCGTCGAGGGGAGCGCTTGCTAGTTGGGCGCCGATGATGCGCCGGCGTTCCCGCTGGATCAGCTTCTGGAGTTGCGCGTCGAACGTGAGCCCCTCGCGATCGGCGAGCCGGCGCAGCTCATCCCGGGTCTGGACCGAGACCTTGATGGTAGTCGAATCAGGCATGCTCAGGAGTATACCTATGCGAGATCGCACGTCGCACCACAAACGACACGAGCCCCAAAATATATCACTAGCAGGGAAACTGCGAACACTACGGCGCCGCTCGGCGCCGTATGAAACCCTGGGCTTGTGGAGCTGGGGGGAATCGCACTGCACACAAACGGGCAGGTCAGGATGCATTTAGTGGGCCGTCTCGGTGCTTTTCCCACGCGCCTTCCCACACTGTCACACGGGTACCGGTGTGTGTTGTTCCGGGTGATGCTTGACGGGTTGGCTCCGGTAGGTGTGTGACAGTTCTCGGACGGGTTCCGGTTGCTGGGCGACAGTGGTTCCGGTTCCTGTGTTACACGGGGATGGTCCTGCGAGGTGCTCGCCGCGAGAGTGTTCTGCCGGAAGCGTCGACAGGCTGCGACGAGTTGATTCCAACAACCTCAGCACAGGCGAAGTAGCGGCCTCCCTTGGAGCTATCTAGGTATCTTGCTATCTCGGTAGCTCTCTGCTAGCATTGCCACAAGCAGCGCATCAAGGGAGGATCTCATGGCTGACACGAAGAACATGACACTCCGCATGGACGAGTGTCTGGCTGAGAAGGTTCAGACCATCGCGGACGTTGAGGGTACGACTGTGAGCGACGTCATTCGGGACGCTCTGGCCGAGCACGTCGAGCGACGTCGCCGCGATCCAGAGTTCCAGGCGATGCTGCAACGCAACCTCCAGCGCCACCAGCAACTCCTGAATATGCTCGCCGACGCGTGAGGTGATCTACCTCGAACTCGATGATGTCCTCGCTATCGCCTGCGAGGTGCTCCAACTCGAGTCAGACGACATCCTCCGGGTGACCGACCTCGGTCTCGCCGACTCCGCGGTCGCCCGACCGCAGGCCGGCTTCGGCGAGCAGGAGTTCTACCCCACGATCGAAGCCAAGGCCGCCTCACTGTTGTTCGGCCTTGCCCGCAACCATGCCTTCATCGACGGCAACAAACGGATCGCTGTGCTGGCCACACTTCAGTTCCTGAACTCCAACGGGCTCGACTTGGACCTAGCCCCTGTGGAGGAGGCATTCACGACGGTGATCCAGGTCGCCTCGGGAGACCTGAGCCTCGAGGAACTCACCGCCTGGATCCGAGGCCGTCTCGGCAACCTCGGAAACGCCTGAACAACAAACCTCCGAGCAAGCGGCGAACTCAAGGTTGCCCACCATATGCAGCGCTGCCCAGGCGCTTCTGACTGAGCGCGAGCCCAGCGGCGTACTCGCGTACGGTTTCCCACGCGCTTGCCGACGCGATGAGAGTTGCTCGTTTAGCTCGGGGCTGGCGGCGATTGGAAGCCGCCTCGGCTCTCTGCGAGGAACTCGGCGAACTAGATGGTGGTCTGGCCGTCGAGGTAGTCGCCGATGATCCGCACGCTCAACGGCAATCCTCCATTTGGAGGGGCGGGGTGCCGCGTTTCGCTACGCCCGCTCGACGCGACTAGGGCACCTCGTCTCCTACGGCTCCCAATGCTCCGCGATTACGGCTAGGCGGGCAAGACGGCGCAACAAGCCGAACCCGTCGGTGCCTGACTGTCGTCAGCGGCTCAGGGGCAGACAAAGAGCCGTCATCCAGCGGAGCCCCAGCCGGGCGCCAGGTCGAGGCGCGTAGTAGTGGTGTCCCCGAGCGATTAGGACGCCCTCGCCCTGTCCAGAGCACGTCTAGCTCTCGCACTTGCGGTGTCAGGGATCTTGGCCTCAATCGATGAGAGGTGAGGGTCGAAGTCGTACGCCCCCTGCAGTTCGGGGTTGTGCGTCTGAGCGTGGCGCAACTGCTCCGCTTGATCTCGGGACAACGGCGGTGCCTCGTCTGCAAGGAGCTTTGACAACATGTTGGCCTGCTTGAACGAATTGGCGCGGCAAAGTCGTAACACGATTGCTTCGATGAGGGTCGTGGCGGTCTTGTTCTGCTTTAGCAGGACTCGGACGAGACTGTGCGCGAGGGTGGTCGGCGTTTGGTTACCTCCGTTGTTGACTGCCTGCACCGAACCGAAGAAGCCGTAGGGCGCGAAGTCGAACTGGATCGGCACGACGGGTATGCCGCGGCCCAATGCGATGCCGATCTCTTGGTCGCACCAAGGGCTCTCTCGGAAGCCGCTGTGCAGGAGCCCGGCGAGGGCGTCGCACGAGAAGAGCGCTGACTCGATCACGGCGCGCCATTCTTTGCCTGGCTCAATATCAGCGTGAGCGACGAAGGCATCGACTCCGTATGGCGCGAGGCAGGACTTCAGGTCGCGCGCCACTTGTTTCTGGGTCGCGACATGCGTGAGGAACAGGCGGAAGTGCTCGTTCTCCCAAGGCTCCTCGGGCTGGCGCGTGGCCCCCTTGAGGTACGCATCGAGCGCGAGGAGTACGTCGGTGTCGCCGAATTGCAGCAACTCGATGAGATGCGAGGAGGTGTCCCCGTACCACGTCTCATCGGTGGGATATCCGAACTCGCTGAGAATTAGCTCGATCTGTGTCCAGTCTCCCCGGGCTTCGAGGCTCGTAGCGACACGCGTGATGGTGTCGACGCGTGCTCCGGGCTGCATCCGAGCATTCTATGTCGGCGGCCATGAGATCCTGCCCAGTGGCGGCCATGTAGCTGCCCGCTGGCGGCCAACAGTTCTGCCCAGTGGCGGCCAACAGAACTGCCCGCGTTGAAGTCCATCTCCCGTCGGGGTCCACCGCGGCGGGGTGCTCCTCCTACTCGAATGGCCGGTCACCACAACCGTGACCATCGAGCAGGAGGAGCGAGTGAAGTCTCGCGAGGAGATCATGAACATGTTGGAAGCGTTCGACCTGACGGGGTCGTTCCGGGATGCCGGCGAGCTGGCCGGCGTGTCTCATCACACCGTGGCCCGCTATGTCGCCAAGCGCGACGCCGGCGAGCTGATCGGCGACGGCCCGCGGCGCAGGGAGCGGATCATCGATCCGTGGATGGCGAAGATCGAGGAGTGGGTGGAGCGTTCCTGCGGCAAGATCCGCGCCGACCGTTGCCACGCCAAGCTGAAGGTGTTGGGGTTCGAGGGCTCGGACCGCACGGTGCGCCGAGCGGTGGCGGAGGCCAAGAAGAGCTTCGCGGCGGGCCGGCGGCGCGTGTATCGGCCGTGGATCCCCGAGCCGGGCATGTGGGCGCAGTGGGACTGGGGCGCGGGCCCCGTCATCGCCGGGCGGAGGACGAGTCTGTTCTGTGCGTGGCTGGCGTGGTCGAGGTTCCGGGTGGTGATCGCGACCTGGGACCGCACCCTGCCCACGGTGGTCGCCTGTGTGGATCGGGCGATGAGAGCCTTCGGCGGCGCTCCGACCTATTGGCTCACCGACAACGAGCGCACCGTCACGATCGACCACGTCGCCGGGGTGCCCGTCAGGCATCCAGAGATCGTCGCGGTCGGCGGCCATTATGGGATCACGGTGGCGACGTGTGTGCCGGCGGACCCCGAGTCCAAGGGCGGGTCAGAGGCGACGGTGCGGGTCGCGAAGGCCGACTTGGTGCCCACCGACGCCAATCTGCGCGGCGACTACACCAGCTGGGCCGAACTGGTCTGCGCCTGTGAGGCGTTCACCGCTGAGGTGAACACCCGGGTCCATCGGGTGACCCGACGGCCACCAGCGGAGATGCTCACCGAGGAACGGCATCGGCTGCATGCGCTGCCCGAGGCCCCCTACACGGCCGCGCTCGGGCAGACCCGCAAAGTCTCCTGGAGCTCCACGATCAGCTTCGGCGGCGTGACCTACTCGGTCCCACACACCCTTGCCGATGAGACAGTGTGGGTGCGCGTCGACGGCGACTGCATCGTCGTCGTGCACTGCGCACCGTCAGGACCTGTCGAGGTCGCCCGCCACCAGCGCTCGACACCTGGGCGCCCGATGATCGACGACGCCCACTACCCGCCGCGCCCGGCCGGGCCCCTCGCGCGGCGTCCGAAACCCACGAGCGCGGCCGAGGCCGAGTTCCTCGCCATCGGAGACGGCGCCCGCACCTGGCTGGTCGAAGCCGCCGCCGCTGGCACGAGCCGCATGAAGACCAAGATGGCCCAAGCCGTCACCCTTGCCCGACTCCACGGCACCGAGCGGCTCGACTGGGCGCTCGGCCACGCCGCGATGTTCGGCCGCTTCGCAGACGGCGACCTGGCCTCGATCCTGGATGCTCACCCGCCCGGACACCGCCGGCGCGCCAATGATGTGCACTCGCTGCAGCCCGGCACCGCCGCCTGGGGCCGTCTCGGAGGTGACCGATGAGCAGCACCTCACCGGTCGACGAAGTCGTCGACTTGTTGCGCGAACTCCGACTGCCGCACATGCGCCGCACCGCGGCGGACCTGCTCGCAACCGCCAAGGCTCAGCGATGGGACCCAGCCGAAGCGATGCGAGCGCTGCTGACTGAGGAGCTCGCCGGCCGTCAAGCGTCCTCGATCCGGGCCCGACGCAAGGCAGCCGGGTTCCCCACCGGCAAGACCTTCGACGCCTGGGACGCGACCGTCAGCTCGATCCCGGCACCGACCCAGCGGGCGCTGCGCACCCTCGAGTGGATCCATCGCCGCGAGAACCTCGTCGTGTGCGGACCATCAGGCACCGGCAAGACCCACTTCTGTGAAGCGCTCGGACAGGCCGCCGTCGATGCCGGCCACAAGGTCACCTGGTTCAGTCTCGAGCACCTCGGAGCGCTCGTGCGCCGCCACAGCGCCGACGACACCGCCGCCAAAGCCATAAAGCGCATCATGCGCGCCGATGTCATCGTGATAGACGACATCGGCCTGTTGCCGGTCACCACCGAGACCGCCGAGGCGCTCTACCGCGTCGTGGACGCCGCCTACGAGAAACGCTCCATCGCGCTGTCCAGCAACCTTCACCCGGCCGGATTCGACGAACTCATGCCCAAGACCATCGCCAACGCCACCGTCGACCGGCTACTGCACCACGCCCACATCGTGCTCACCGCCGGCGACAGCATCCGCCTCACCCAAGCCACCGCCGGAAAGGGGGTGACGCCACTGACCAACTGAACTGTGGGCAACTCTGCTGTCCGCCACCGGGCAGTTCTGTTGGCCACGGCTGGGCAGTTCTACTGTCCGCCACCGGGCAGAACCCACTGGCCATTGACAATTCTACGGGCCGAGTATCGTTCCATAGCTGGCGAACCGGGCTAGGCGATTCTGCCTACCCCGTGGTGGACATTGCGCGGGCTCAGATCTACCAAGGGCTATTAGGTGGATCCCTGAATTGAGTCCGCGTGATACGTCTGAACCTCCCGAGGTCTCTCACAGGCCGAGGTGTGCCCGATGTCCCGCGCGGTCGATGAGCCTCGCTGCTCGTGCGGTCAGTGGTGTGCTTCTAGGTCAGGCGAGCGGGGAGTGTGTTGCGTCGGGATATGCCTGACGGCATCGACATTCGCGCCATCGCCAGGGTCATCCGCGACGCGAGCGGCAGGTGCCCGACCTGCACGATTTGGCCCGACCCAGCACGGCATCCCGGGCCGCGAGTGCCACCCCGCGGTGTGCGAGGCCGTCGCGAGGCCCGGCAAGAATCGTCAAAGTGATCGTCCGGCAACGCCAGGCGATGGTGCGCCCTGGGGCAGTCTGCCGCGTTGGGCTATCTGCACTTGATGTGCGCTGAGGTCCAGTTCTCGGAGTCAGGTGCTTCGTCCCACATGCGCCGCGCCGCTTCGCCGAAGGTTCGGGTCAGTTCTGCTAGTCGCGCGAGATCTTCCGGTGACCAGTCCTCGGTCCGATCGGAGTTGCGTGCCATGAGAGCCTCGGACTCGTCGTGGCTCGCTTCCACTCGTCGTAGTGTCGGCACCACGTCGGACGATCTGACTCGCGGGCCTTGGTTCTGGTCATGATGTGTCCGATCGCAGTTCGGAGCTTTCGCGATGTACGGGTACCCGAGGTGTTCAGGTGCCCTGTCTCGTGCTTCTCGGTGATGTCGGCTGGCTGTGCCTTGGGTGTCTCCGCCCAATTGGTTGAGTTGCTGTCCGGTAACCATTGATCCCATTCCGATTCGTTGGGAAAGCAGTTCGGCGTGGTGGGTCCGTCGTAGAACCACTGGTCGTTGGGCGGCCCGGCGGCGCCGATCGCGAACCAGTGCCCTGTGATGGTTTGGCGGGCCGCGTACCAGCTCTGCCCGTCGTCGCTGATGTGGATCTCGATGTTGTTCGGGCGGGGGAGGTCGTACCTATCGGACAGGCTGTCGACGACGGACCCGAGGCCGGCGAAGTACCGGTTGCCCTGTCTGGGGTAGTGCCCGAGTTGGCAGAAATAGAGGGACCGGAGGGCTTCCATGGTCTCGGCGTGTTCTCGCTGATCTAGTTGCCTCCCGGCGGGGTCGGTGCCGACGAGCCCAGCGTTGTCGATGAGCCGTTGCGCCCGTGCCGCCTCGTCGGCGCGCCTGTCGCGGTCCTCGCCCAGTACCCGGCCCACCCATCTCCACGTCGCGCAGAAACCTGGATCGTTCGCGAGCCACGAAGCAGTGGGACGCACAGCGCGGATCGCTCGCAGGCGAGGACCGCACCGAGCGAGCACGGCAAGCCGGTGCCTCCACGACAACCCAACTGTGGACTGAGAACCCATGACTGAGAACGTGGCTTCATAAGCGAGGTAGAGCGCCAACAGCGCCATAAAGGCGAGCGCCACCGGCACCAACCAGAACGGCATGACCAACTCGCGCCACCACAAGTCGTGATCGATGTGTTCCCAGTCCGAGACCAGTCGCGTTATTCCCCACCCAAGGGCTGCCAGGCCAAGGGGCATCAAGTAGCAATAGGCGAGCTTCCCCGCACGACGGTGCTCGCGTCGGACTGCCGCCAACCCCCAGACAACCACGCATGGCACAGCGAGAACCTGTAGTGGAAGCTCGACGAACAACGAGAACGACGCAGCGCTCGCCACGAATTCGATAACCAAAGCAACGCCCACCAGCCGCTTCAAAGCGCCTACGATCGCGCCCTCTTGCCTGACCGCTTCGAGGCCAGTGCCGAACAGACCGAGGCCGGAGAGCAACCACCACAGCACCGCCGCCTTCACCAGCCGCAAATCCCAGAGCCCAACGGCATTCGCCGCAGCCAACGCTGCTGCCATCCAGCACAGGTACACGCCCACCGGCACGAGAATCGTCCTGTCCGCGATCGCCGAGAGCACTCGGCGAACGGAAGCGCTCAGCCCATCGCCAGAATCGCCTCGCCGCGACCGAATCGCCAGCACCGTCGACCAGAAGAGAACCGCCACGATCTGCGCCAACTCGCGGTTCGTCAAGAAGGAGTCAGACAAGCAGGATCCTCAACTTGCTAGAGGGGGACTGAACCTCCCCGGGCTTCGCACGAGCTGTTCGGTCTGAATCGTGGCCATGTCGGCCTCAGTCTCGTTGGCGATCACATAGGTTCGTGGCATTACCCATTTCCCACGATTCTTCCCACGCGGATACCGCGCTCGCCGAGCTCTGCCGGGGCGCGGGCCCATCACAGCAATTCAAGATTCGCCGCAACCTGGGAGTTCTCTGTCTGCCTCAATAGTGGTGGCCACTACTGGGGTCGTTCTATTCCCCCGAGTGGAGCTGGGGGGAATCGAACCCCCGTCCGCCGAGCGGTTGCCGGCTCCGATACGACCATTCCCGATTACCGCGTTGCGGATGGCGCGCCGTCGGGTCGGCTGCCCGTTAGGGCTCCGCCGGATCTTTCTCCGGTGTCAGCGGTCTTTCTCGCCGTCAGCGGTCTTTCCCAGCCGTCCTCCTCTGCTTCTGTTGCCAGGCTGCAGTGGACAGGCCCCGCGTGCCCCCGTGGGGGTCGCAGTTACCTCACTGTCTGATCAGTCGATCAGGCGGCGAGGAGCACGGGTTCATCATTGCCGTGTCTTGTGGTGCCCCGTTTTTGGAGTCTGAGCAACTCCGGTCGCGTAGCACGGTTCCCGGTCTCGACGTCGAAACCGATCAGCCCCTTGTCAATGTGCGGTAGCGCTCACTGTACCGAACGCCTGCGACATCGGTTCCCCGCTCACGCTCCGGCACCCGTTCTCAGCGCGTCTCCCGGTCGTGCTCGCGTGCCGCCTGCGAGAGGGCCCGGCGCGCCTCCAGCTCGGCTTCCCGGCGGGCCAGGATCGTGCGGCGGTCCACCTTGCGGCGCCGCCGGGCCAGCGCCATCTCGACCTTGGCTCGCCCGTCCCGGAAGTACAGCGACAGCGGGATCAGCATCAGGCGGTCCTGCTCGACGCGTGCCTTGATGCGGTTGATCTCGGTCCGGTGCAGCAGCAGCTTGCGCGGCCGGTCGGGGTCGGGGGCGAATGCCTTGGCGACCGTGGGTTGCGGGGGCACGTGCATGGAGTGCAGCCAGACCTCGCCGCCCGAGACCCGCCCGTAGGCCTCGGTCAGCGTCACCGTGCCGTCGCGCAGCGACTTCACCTCGCTGCCCCGCAGCACCAAGCCGCACTCGTAGGTGCCGATGATGTCGAAATCGCGCCGGGCGCGCCGGTTCCTGGCGATCACCTTCGTCTCCGGCGTGTCCATGAGCGCAGGGTAGCCAGCGCCCGGGTGCTGGGAGCGTCCGGCATTGGCGAGTGGCTTTGGCGGCTGTCCACGGTCAGTGGATGCCGGCCTTCGCCGGAATGACAGGGCAGGGAGCGGGAGTCATGCCGGCAAGGGGGACCGGGGTGAAGTCGGCGTACGCTGGCGCCTCGTGCTGGAGCTGAGCAGGGACGTCTACGGCAAGATGCTCGGCCATGCCGTGGCGGGGCAGCCCAACGAGGCGTGCGGCCTGTTCGCAGCGGCCTCGGCGCTGGATGAGGCGGTCACCTTCTACCCGATGTCCAACGCCGCCGAATCAGACCGCATCTACGAGTTCGACGGCGCCGAGCATCTGGCGGTCGAGAAGCAGGCCGAGGACGCTGGGCTCACGGTCATCGGTGTCATGCACTCACACACCCGCACGACGGCCTACCCGTCGCCGACCGACGTGGCTCAGGCCTCCCGCTTCGACCCGCTCGGCGTCTGGCACTACGTGATCGTGTCGCTGAAGCACCCCGAGCCGGCGCTGCGCAGCTACCGCATCGTCGCCGGGATGATCAGCGAGGAAGAGGTCCGGGTCGGCGCGTGAGCGCTGATCGAGGCGTGACGGCCCGCCGGTAGAATTCCCACCAAATCGGTCAACAATTCCCGGCAGCCCGCCATGCCCGTCCACGCATCCGTCATCGACTGCATCGGCAACACGCCCGTCGTGGACGTGAGCGTGATGAGCCCCAATCCCGCTGTGCGGATCCTCGCCAAGCTGGAGGGTCAGAACCCGGGTGGCTCGGTCAAGGACCGTGTGGCCCGTTCGATGATCGAAGCCGCCGAGTCCGACGGCACGCTGGGGCCCAGCACCACCATCCTGGAGCCGTCGTCGGGTAACACCGGCATCGCCCTGGCGCTGATCGCCCGGCTCCGCGGCTATCCCGTGAAGGTCGTCCTGCCGGAGAACGTCTCCAGCGAGCGGCGCGACCTGCTGGAGATCTACGGCGCCGAGATCATCGACTCACCGGGCGCCGAGGGCTCCAACGGGGCAGTTCGCCGCGCCGAGCGCCTCGCCGCCGAGCACCCCGAATGGGCGTACCTGTGCCAGTACGCCAACGAGGCCAACCCCCGGGCGCACTACGAGACCACCGGCCCGGAGATCCTCGCCGACTGCCCCGACATCACCCACTTCGTGGCCGGGCTGGGTACCGCCGGCACGCTCATGGGCTGCGGGCGGTACCTCAAGGAGCACAAGACCGACGTGAAGGTCTACGCCGTGGAGCCGCCCGTGGGGGAGAAGGTCGAGGGGCTGCGCAACCTCGACGACGGCTACATCCCGCCGGTCTACGAGAACTGGGGCGGCAACGAGCTGCTCGACGGCAAGCGCATCGTGCGGACACGCGAGGCGCTGGAGTACACGCGGCGCCTTGCCGCCGAGGTGTCGGTGTTCGCCGGCATCTCCAGCGGGGCGGCGCTGGCCGGGGCCTGCCGGGTGGCGCAGCGCATCGACTCGGGCGTGATCGTCTTCGTGGCCGCCGACGGCGGCTGGAAGTACCTCTCGACGCGCGCCTGGACCGACCCCATCGACGACGTCGTCGAGCGCGCCGAGCGCATCATCTACTTCTGAGCTCCGGTCGTACCTGGCTGGCCGGCCGCCAACACGAACGTCTGGATTCCGGCCTTCGCCGGAACGACGGGTGAGGGTGGTGCGGCCCCGGAAAAAGGGGCCGGCCCCGGGGTTGAACCCGGGGCCGGTTCCGGTTTGGAATCGGGGAGGACTAGCCGGTGGGTTCCTCGGCGGGCGGACCCATGTCGTCCATCTCGCCGTCGTCCATCTCGCCGTCGTCCATCTCCTCGCCGTCGTCCATCTCGCCGTCGTCCATCTCATCGGCGGACGAGTCGAGGATGGTCACGCGGCCCTCGCCGCCGGACGGGTACTGCTCGGCCGTCACGACGCCGCCGAGGGCATCGGTGAGGTAGTTGGCCAGCGTGCGCTGGTCGTTGATGCCCAGCTTGGTGTGTGGCAGATCGCCAGCCGGGAAGCAGTCGCCGCCGCCGGCGAACCAGCTCACCGTCGTCATCACGACCGGATCACCCGGCACCACCTCGCCGTCTTCGACGATGACGGTGCCGTCGTCGAGGACGATGCTGCGCACCCGGGCACCTTCGTGGCCGATGTTGGAGCAGTCGCCCTCGCGGTCGGTCTCGCGGGCCGGCATGCCGATGTCGATGATCAGGCTCATGCCCGCCACCTGCGAGTACTGCCCGCAGGTACCCGGGATGCAGTCGTAGGAGACCTCCATTGCGTCCTTCAGCCGCTCACGGGTCATCTCGAAGGTGACCATCACGTTGTTGAACGGTGAGATGTCGAAGGTCGTGGACTCGCTGAGGTCGCTGCCGGCGGGAATGATGGAGTCGTTGCGGATGCCGCCGCCGCCCTGGATGGCGATGTCCGGCGTCGCGGTGCCGTACTCCTCGGCCCGCTCGGTGCCCACCCACAGCGAGGCGTCGGCAACGAGGTTGCCCTGGTTGGTCTCACGGGTGCGGACCTGCGAGCGCCGGCCGTCGAGGTCCACCTCGGTGGCTGCCAGGATGTTGTTGTCCAACTCCGCGACAGCCGCCGCCAGCGGCTCCTCGACCGACGCCAGGACGTCGGGATCGGGGGTCTCGTCGAGGCTCACGCCCACCGAGCGGCCCTCGGCGGAGACCACGTTTCCGTCGGCGTCGAAGCTGACGACGAGCTCGCCGATGCAGCGGTAGCCGCCGGGTGCGGTGATGACCGGCACGGTGTTGCCGTCGGCGTCGGTGGCCTCCAGCGGGTACGGGCCGGCGGTCTCCTCCTCGGGCAGGCAGGTGCTGGTGTCGCTGCGCAGCATCTCGTCGCCGCCGCCGCCGATGGCCACGTCGACGCCGGAGATGGAGGCGAGCGCCTCCACGTCCTCGTCCACCTGCTGCAGGTGGCTGATGAGGACGATCTTGTTGACGCCGGCCTCGGTGAGGGTTGCGACCTCGGCGTTGACCGCTTCGGCGACCGCGGACACCACGGCGTTGCGCGGCGCGGAGATCGCTCCCAGCATCGGGGTGATGGCGCCGATGACGCCGACCTTCTCGCCACCCGTCTCCACGATGGTGCTGCGGGCGAGGCGACCGGCCTCGACCATTGCCACGAGCGCCGGCTCGGCCGACACGTCCAGGTTGGCCGACAGGAACACCACCGGCGGGTCGAAGCCCCCGAAGAACTCCGCCGCCACGTCGGGGCCGAAGTCCATGTCGTGGTTGCCGACCGCCATGGCGTCATACAAGCCGCTCAGCGCGATGGAGTCGTAGAACGGGGCGCCCCGTTCCAGGCTGACGTTCCACTCCTTGGACGCCAGGAAGTTGTCACCGGCCGTGACGGAGAGCACCCCGTCGGTGCTGGCGCCCTCCTGCAGGGCCCTCATGGCGGTCACGAAGCGGGCGATGCCGGGGAAGCCCCGGTCGGGGTTGTGCAGCAGCTTCGACTCGCCGTCGTTGTTGTGCAGGATGGTGAGCGTGTAGGACGTGTTGTCCTGCGCGGTGAGCGTCGACGGGGCGAGCGCAACCGCCGAGATCAGGAGGCCCACCGCCGCCAGGGCGAGCGCGGGCTTCTTCCAGTTGAATCGGTGGGTGTTCCCCCTCTTGGGGGTGCGTTTTCGGGTCATGACGGGACTATAGAACGCTCGTTTGATACTTGCTTGCGCTCTGGGGGCGAATCGGCAAACTTCTCGGTGCCGCCGGCGACGCCGAGCATGCGAGCGCGGCGCGGAGGTTGCAGGCTCGGACTCCGGCGTAGCCTGAGGCGCCGATCACAGAGCGGTGAGTCAGGAGGCAGCAGGTGAGACCCGATGGACGGCAACCGAACGGACTGCGCCCCCTGTCGTTCAGCCGTGACTTCACCGAGATGGCCGGCGGGTCTGTGCTGGTGAGCCTCGGGCGCACGCGTGTGCTCTGCACCGCCTCGGTCAGCGACGACGTGCCGCGCTGGATGCGGGGCCGCGGCACCGGCTGGGTGACCGCCGAGTACTCGATGCTGCCGGGCAGCTCGCCCGAGCGGGTCGACCGCGAGGCTCGCCGGGGTCGCCAGTCGGGTCGAACCCAGGAGATCCAGCGGCTGGTCGGCCGCTCACTGCGGGCCGTCTGCGACATGGGCCGGCTCGGCGAGCGGTCGGTGACCGTCGACTGCGACGTGCTGCAGGCCGACGGGGGCACGCGCGTGGCCTCGATCTGCGGCGGCTACGTCGCCCTGCACGACGCCCTCAGCCGCGCCGGCCTGTCCGGCGCGCATCCGTGCATCGATGCCTGCGCAGCCGTGTCGGTTGCCGTGGTCGGGGGTCGGGCGGTGCTGGACCCGGACTACGGCGAGGACGTCAGCGCTGACGTCGACATGAACGTGGTCATGACCGGGTCGGGGGATCTGATCGAAGTCCAGGGCACTGCCGAGGGTGCGCCTTTCGGTCGCCCGATGCTGGATGACCTGCTCGACCTCGCCGCCGTCGGCATCGCCGAGATCGTCCGTCGCCAGCGCGAGTCGCTTGGTACCCCGCCGCCCGAACGCCTGGGGACGTGAGCGAACTCCCCACGTTCGTGGCCGCCACGGCCAACCCACACAAGCTCATCGAGATGCGGGCCGCTCTGGAGGGGGTGGCGATGCTGGCGGAGCGCCCGGCCGATCTCGGTGAAGTACCCGAGGACGGCGACACGCTGGAAGCCAATGCCCGCGCCAAGGCCGTCGCCGTCGCCGCATTCGCCGGAGCGCCGGCGCTGGCCGACGACACCGGCTTGGAGGTGGACGCCCTCGGCGGCGCTCCCGGTGTCCACTCGGCGCGTTACGCCGGGGAAGGTGCCGGTGACGGGGCGAACGTGGCGAAGCTCCTGGCGGCGCTCTCCGGGATCGCCCCACCGGGACGCTCGGCTCGTTTCCGCACCGTGGTGGTGGCACGCTGGCCCGACGGGCGGGAGGTTCGTGCCGAGGGCGTCGTGGAGGGCACCATCGCCGAGTCGAGGCGGGGGGAGCGGGGCTTCGGCTACGACCCCGTGTTCGTGCCCGCGCCGGGTGACTTGACGTTCGCCGAGATGAGCCTCGCGGCGAAAGGCGACATCAGCCATCGCGGCCGGGCGCTTCGGGAACTGGCAGGGCTCCTGGCCGCTGACTGATCCGGTTGCGGGTCGCCGCCCGCTGCTCGCCGCGTCGAGGCCCCGCGATGACCCGGATCGTTAGCCCAGGCTCGCCTCACCGCTGCTCGCCGGGAGCGTGACGGTCAACTCCGTGAACTCGCCCGGCTCGGACTCTGCGGCGATCGACCCGCCGTGCCGGCGGACGACGTCGCTCGAGATGCTGAGCCCCAGGCCGACGCCCGTCCCCGACGGTCTCGTCGTGAAGAACGGGTTGAAGATCTTGTCCATGGAGTCCGGCGGGATCCCGGTCCCGTTGTCCCGGACTCGGATGATCACCTCGGCGCCGGTTCGCTGTGTGGTCAGCCACAGGGTCGGCACGTAGGAGTCGCCGTCGGTTGCAACCAGTCGACGCTTATCGTCCATCGCGGAGCAGGCATTGCCGACCAGATTCAGGAACACCCGCCCCATGTCGTCGGGCACGACCTCCAACTCCCCGACGCCGGGATCGAAGTCGGTCCGCAGATCGATCTCGAAGTCCTCATTGAGGGCGTTGGCGCTGTGGAACGCGATCATGGCCCGGTCGTTGAGCAGGTCGTTGATGTCGACCGACTGAGGCTCGCCACCGCCGCGCCCGATCATCACCATGTCCTCGACGATCTGGTCGGCGCGATCCCCATGAGATCGGATCCGCAGCATGTTCTCGGTCAATTCGTCAACGGCGCCGACGATGGCTCTGCGACCCCCCTCGGTGAGGCCGGCCACGTTCTGGTCGATCGCCGAGCGGAGTTCCGTGAGGAGATCCTCCGACGCTTCGGAGAAGTTCTTCATGAAATTGAGGGGGTTCCTGATCTCGTGCGCCACCCCGGCCGTCAGTTCTCCGAGTTCCACCAGCTTCTGCCGGAGGATGATCCGGTCCTGGGTCTGCCGCAGTTCCGCCAGCACCTGCTCCAGTTCCTCGTTCTTCTTCTGCAGGTTGTCGGACAGTTCGCGCACCAGATCCAGTTGCAGGGCCTCGATCGACCGCTGCCGCAGCCGCTCCAGCGCCTTGGCGGCCTCATTCACCTCGTCGTCGCCCTTGAGGTCAACCGTGTAGTCGAGGTTGCCCTCACCCATGTGTCGAATCCAGATCTCCAACTCCACCGCGCGCATGCCGGCGCGCACGTAGCGATAGAACGCGAAGAGAGTCAAACCGAGACACACCGATGCGAGCGTGATCAACAGGCCGTTGCCGGTCGTGGTGGCGGCCCAGAGCAGCAAGATCTCGACGGCGATGATGAGGACGAAGGTGAGGAGCGTCTGCACCGTCTTGCGCTTGAGGCTGAGACGGGAGACCGGCGGCTTGGGCCGCTCGGGGATCGACTCGTGCGCCATGCTCTCCGTTCCTTGGCTACCGGTGGCGTGTCGGGCGAATCGTGGCAGGCACGTCGCCGCGAACTCACCGCGTGCGCCAGGTGGGATTCGAACCCACACGAGCCGAGGCTCACAGGGACCTAAACCCTGCACGTCTGCCAGATTCCGCCACTGGCGCGGGGCGTGGCCCGCGATCAGATTATCGGTAGCCTGCGCGCAGGACGTCCGGGAGGTTTGCCGGTGGAAATGTCAGCTCTGGATCTGCCGGGCGCGTCCGGCGCTGCCCGGGACGGCGACGGATCGAACCGCAACGGCCCACCGGACATCTTCCAGCAATTGCTGCGCCAGCGGATCGTGTTCCTGGGGCGTGCCGTCGACGACGAGTTGGCCAACCACATCACCGCCCAGCTTCTGTTCCTTGAGGGCCAGGACCCCAAGCGTGACATCTGGCTCTACATCAACTCCCCGGGCGGGTCCATCACTTCGGGCATGGCCATCTACGACACCATGCAGTTCGTGACGCCCGACGTCGGCACCATCTGCATGGGGCTCGGGGCCTCGATGGCGCAGTTCCTGCTGTGCGCCGGCGCTCCGGGCAAGCGCTACGCCCTGCCGCACGCCCGCATCCTCATGCATCAGCCCCACGGCGGCGTGCAGGGTCAGGCCACCGACATCGCCATCCAGGCCGAGCAGATGACCTACATCAAGAAGATCCTCGCCGAGCGCATCTCCGAGCACACGGGGCAGCCGGTCGACCAGATCGAGGCCGACTTCGACCGTGATCGCTGGTTCACCGCCGAGCAGGCCAAGGAGTACGGCATCGTCGACGAGGTGATCGCCGACCGCGGCGCAATCCGCTAGCGGGAGGCCTCCGGAGTTCGAGCGGCCTCGGCGATCCGGCGCAACTCCGCCACCGCCGCGGCCAAACCGTCCGGATGGCCGAATACCGCACTGCCGGCGACGAAGACGTTGGCGCCGGCTGCTGCGGCGCCGGCGATCGTGTTGGCGGAGATCCCGCCGTCCACCTCCAGGTCGATCTCGCGCCGGGAGGCGTCGATCATCCCCCGCACCTCGGCGACCTTCGGCTCCATCGTGGCGATGTACTTCTGGCCGCCGAATCCTGGGTTGACGGTCATCACCAGCAACATGTCCGCCAGGTCCAGGACGTGCGAGACCGCGTCGGCCGGGGTGGACGGGTTGAGTGCCACGCCGGCGGCGGCCCCGAGCCCCTTGATCTGTTCGAGGCTGCGGTGCAGGTGCGTGCACGCCTCGGCGTGGACGATCAGCAACTCGCAACCCGCCTCCACGTAGCGCGCCGCCAGAGACTCCGGCGCCTCCACCATGAGGTGCACCTCGAATGGCAGCGTCGTGTGCCGCCGGGATGCGGCGATCACGTCGGGGCCGAAGGTGAGGTTCGGCACGAAGACCCCATCCATGACGTCCCACTGGATGCGGTCGGCGCCGGCGGCCTCCAATGCGGCGCAGTCCTCGCCGAGGCGGCTGAAGTCGGCGCTGAGTGTCGAGGGGACGATGTGGACCGGGGGACGTGTGGTCATGTCGGTGCTGTGGTGATGCTTCGGGGATGTTCGGCGACGGGCGCCGACAGGCTACTTCGCCCCCGGTCGGAGCCCGGGGAGCAGCGGGACGAAGGCAACCGGCAGCAGCCTCGTCGCTCGGTGCGCGGTCTCGTCCGGTGACCCCACGGTCTGCGGGGGTCTCTCGTAGAGCGCCAGTTGCTGGTCGCTGCCGGCCGGTCCAACCGGCGCCACGAGTCGACCACCCGGTGCCAGCTGCCCGAAGAGGGCGTCGGGAACCGCCGGAGTTGCCGCCGACAGGAAGATCGCGTCATAGGGGGCGGCCGGGGGATGGCCCGTCGCACCGTCGCCCCACACGACCGTCACGTTGTTGAACCCCAGGGCCCGGAGGCGTTCGGCGGCGGCGGTCGCCAGGCGCTCGATGCGCTCGACCGCGACCATGCCGGTGACCAGCCGGCTTGCGACCGCGGCGGCGTATCCCGACCCGGCGCCGACCTCGAGGATCCGGTCGGTGGGTTCTAGGCGCAGCGCCTGCAGCGTCACTGCCACGACGTACGGTTGCGACACGGTCTGGCCGAAACCCAGCGGCAGGGCACGGTCGGCATAGGAACTGCGGCGCTGTCCTTGAGGCACGAACGCCTCGCGCGGCACCGAACCCATGGCCTCGAGCACGCGCTCGTCACCGATGCCGCGTGCGGCGAGGTGGTGGCGCACCATGTCGGCCCGCCGGGCGTCGAAGTCGGGTTGGGATCGGACCCTGATGGCGCTGGTACCCCTCTTCGAGTCGAACGACGGGGCCACAAGGTCCCCCGTTGGCGAGCGCCGAAATCCGACCGTAGCACCACGGGCAGGGCACTCCTGACCCTACTGTGGCGCCATGTCGCGACTGTTCGTGGCCGTCTGGCCATCGGCGGAGGCCGGGGAGGTTCTCGCCGGCCTGCCGCGTCCCGACCTGCCCGGTGTGCGCTGGACCAGGCCGGAGCGGCTGCACGTGACAATGCGGTTCCTCGGCGAGTGTGATGAGTCCCCGGTGGTGGCCGCCCTTGCCGAACTGCACTTGACCGAAGCGCACGTGACGCTCGGTCCGGCCGTCGAGCCGTTGGGCCGGGGCGTGCTCGTGGTTCCGGCCGCCGGGCTCGACGATCTCGCCGCGGTGATCACCTCGGCGACCCGCCACCTCGGTCGACCCCCACCGGATCGCCCCTTCACAGGCCACGTGACCGTCGCCCGGCACAAGGGAAGGCCACCGGAGGGCTACGCGCCGCCGATCCACACCGCCTTCACCGCAACCGAGGTCTCCCTCGTCCGCAGCGACCCGCCCGGCACGTACCAGAACGTCGCCACCTTCGCCCTGCACTGAGCCGGTCCAATGCTCGACTGCGGCCCCGCCGGAACCGTCACCCCTGGAGCGGCTGGCGGCTTTAGCATGGGATTTCGTGGCTGAGTCGCTGCCAGAGCCGGGCAATGGACTGCTCGACCAATACGAGCCCGCTCGGGGATTCGACGAGGCCTTCGAGTCCGACGGCTCGGCCCGCGCCGTCTACCGCAGGATCGTCGAACGATTCGGCGAGCTCGACGCCGGCGAGGCGCAGCGGCTCGAGAGGTTGGTCGCCGATGAGTTCCGGCGCCAGGGGATCACCTTCACCGTGTACAGCGAGGAGGAGGGCACCGAGCGGATCTGGCCCATGGACCTGTTCCCCCGGCTCATCTCGGCGGTCGAATGGGACGAGTTGGAGAGGGGCCTCACCCAGCGGGTGGCCGCCCTCAACGGTTTCCTCGCGGACCTGTACTCCGGCGACGGCGCGGCGATCGCCGACGGGATCGTGCCCAGGTGGCTGGTGGTGTCGTCGCGCGGCTTCGAGCGCAACGCCATGGGCATCGAGGTGCCGCACGGCGCACACTGCAACATCGCCGGCATCGACGTCGTGCGCGACGACGCCGGCCGCTACCGGGTGCTGGAGGACAACCTGCGCAACCCGAGCGGCATCTCGTATGTGATTGAGAACCGGGCGGCGATGGCCAGGGCGTGCAGCTGGCTGTTCTACGACCACGCCGTGCAGCCGGTGGAGCAGTACGGGCGGATGCTGCGCTCCGCCCTGGAGTCGATGACACCCGGCGGCCAGGAGTCCCCCCACGTGGTGGTGCTGACCCCCGGCATCTTCAACTCGGCCTACTTCGAGCACGCCTTCCTGGCGCGGTCGATGGGAGTGGAGTTGGTGGAGGGCCGCGACCTCGTGGTCGACGACCAGAGGGTGTACGCCCGCACCATCGAGGGTTTGGTGGCGGTGGACGTCATCTACCGGCGCATCGACGACGACTTCCTGGACCCGGTCTCGTTCCGCCCCGACTCCACGCTCGGCGTTCCCGGCCTGCTCGGCGCGCTCCGGGCCGGGACGGTGACCGTCTGCAACGCCATCGGCAACGGTGCCGCCGACGACAAGGCGGTCTACCCGTACGTCCCCGATCTGATCAGGTACTACCTCGGCACCGAGCCGATCATCGACAACGTCGCCACGTACATGATGTGGGACGCCGACCAACGGGCCGAGGCGCTGGGGCGACTCGACGAGTTGGTGGTCAAGCCGGTGGGGGAGTCCGGTGGCTACGGGGTCCTGATCGGCCCCCACGCCAGCGACGAGGAGTTGGAGGCCGCCCGCGCCGCCATCGGGGCCGATCCCCGGAACTGGATCGCCCAGGAGGTCGTGCAACTCTCGAGCCTGCCGTCGTTCACCCAGGAGCGCCTCGAGCCCCGCCACGTGGACCTGCGGCCCTTCGTGCTGACCGGCGAGCGGACCGAGGTGTTCCCCGGCGGCCTCACCCGCGTGGCGATGCGGCGCGGGTCGCTCATCGTGAACTCTTCCCAGGGCGGTGGCTCGAAGGACACCTGGGTGCTGACACCGGAGTACTCGTAGTGGCCGGCCGGCGGTCCCAGCGGTGATCCTTGCCCGTCACGCCGACGCCCTCTTCTGGGTGGGCCGCTACCTGGAGCGGACCGAGGCGACCGTTCGCTGCCTCGACTACGCCGCCAACTCCATCATCCACCTGCGCCCCGACGAGGCCCGCATCGAGATTGAGCAGCTCGTCAAGACGCTCGGCCTCGAGTCGGTCGCAGCGCCGCTCGGCAGCCTCAGCGGGCGACGGCAGCTGTTCGCCTTCCTGCTGTCGGACACCGCCAACCCCGGCTCGGTGCTCTCGGCGGTCAGCGCCGTCCGCGAGCGGCTGCGCTCGACGCGGGAGCGGATACCGATCGAACTCTGGGAGGAGGCCAACGGCCTGTACCTGCGGTTCCGGGAGTTCGGCGACACCGAAGTGCCGCCGGAGCGGCTGCACGAGACCCTGCTCATGGTGCGCCGTGCCTGCCTGGCCATCAGCGGCGTGCTCAACGAGGGCATGCGGCGCGACGAGGGATACGAGTTCATCCTGATCGGGCGGATGATCGAACGATCGGTCTTCACCGTCGGTCTCCTCGTCGCCGGCTACACCGACCCCCGGGGCGTCATGGACGCCACCCGGATGCTGCGGCTGACCAGTTCGCTGCAGGCGTACCATCGCCGGCACGGGCACGCACCCGACCCCGAGGGCGTGGTGCGCTACCTGCTGGCGGGGACCGACCTGCCGCGCTCTGTGCTGTCGTGCCTGCTGCGGGCCGAGGAGAGCCTGCGGGGCGTCGGCTCGGTCGCCGGAGCGCTCGACGGGCCGCGCCGGCGTGCGGGGCTGCTGCGCGCCCGCCTCGAGCTCGGCGAGATCACCGAGGCGATGGCGCAGAAGCCGCTGCCGGTCCTGTCGGAACTCCACTGGGACCTGGCCGAGGTGGCGAGCGAGATCGCGGCCGGGGTCGTGCCCCCGCTCGGCTTCCCAACCGCCAGCTCCGAGTACCTGCGCCCCGGCGGGGCCGGATTCGTGAGGCGTGACCCGTGAGGCTGGATATCCGCTACCGCATGCACTTCCGGTACTCCAGGCCGGTCCGGGAGTCGCAGAACGAGGTGCGGGTCCGCCCCCGCGATGACGAGACGCAGCGTGTCCTGTCGTCCCGGCTGACCACCGAGCCGGCAACGCGGGTGTTCAGCGCGTTCGACTACTGGGGCACCGCGGTGGATCACGTCGGCGTCAGGACCCCGCACGACGCACTCGAATTGGTTTCCGAGACGTCCGTGGAGACGTCGGCCCGCCCCGCGCTGATGCCCGACGCTCCGGTCGAGGGCTTGTCGGCCCCCGGCTTCCGCGCCGCCCACTTCGAGTTCCTGGAGTCCTCCGAGCACGTCGGTTGGCACGCCGGCGACGGCGTCGGCGAGAGGGCCGCGGCGGCTGTGGTAGGAGCGGGCTCGGTGGGGGAACTCCTGGCGGCGGTGGTGGCGGAGGTTCGGGGAGCGCTCCGCTACGAGTCCGACACGACCGACATCGGCGTGTCGCTGGGTGAGTTGCTCGCCGGCGGGGTGGGGGTCTGCCAGGACTTCGCACACCTGGCGATCGGGATGCTGCGCAGTGTCGCGGTGCCCGCCCGCTACGTGTCGGGCTACCTATTCGCCGCCGATGAGACCGCGGCGACAGAGGAGACCGCGGACGTGGTGAGCGTGCAGACCCACGCATGGATCGAGGCGGCGGTACCCGGTGTGGGCTGGTGGGCGCTGGATCCCACCAATGGCGGCGAGGTGGGGGAGCGGCACGTCGTCATCGGCTGCGGGCGCGACTACAGCGACGTGCCGCCGCTGCGCGGGGCGTTCATGGGTACCGCCTCAGCCGAGGTCGAAGCCGAGGTCGTCATCGGCAGGCGAACGTCCGACGAGTCCGAACCAACCCCCGGCCGCCACAGCCGCCCCCGCATCCTGACGAGCGACGCCCCACCACCCCCCACCCACCAACACCAGCAACAGCAGCAATAGCCGCCTGCAGCAGATAGGTGGACCCGGCGCGGTCGAAACGCCGAGTGCTCGGGTGGATTGAGCGGGACCCGATGCTGCGACCAGTCGAGGTGTTAGCGGCCGGTGTTGCAGATGACGGCGTGCGAGCCGTCGTCGTTGGTGTGCACGCGGTACAGCGTGCCGTCGAGGTCGAAGACCAGCCTGTAGCCGGGGACGACCACCTGGGCGTAGGCGTAGCCGGGTTCGGGGCAACCCAGGCTGGTGTCGCTCCACTGCACGCGGTCTGAACTCTCGAGGCGGAACTCCTCAGGATCTGCGCCGACCTCCCGGGCGAGGAGTCCACGTGCCGCCTCCTCATGCGGCAGTGTGGGTCCGGCCTCCGGGAGCGCGGCCAGCGTGAGTGGTGTGCTGACCAGCCAGCGGTCGGTCGGGGCGGTCGTGGGGAAGAGTCGCGCACGTGGCAGTAGGCGGTCGCCCCAGGAGTCGTCGGTGGCTCGTTGCTGGAGCCCGAACTCCACCTTGCCGCCGGCCAGTTTGCGCGCCACGATCCGCACCTCGCCGGTCGGCAGCGTGAGTGGTGAGCTGACCAGCCAGCGGTCGGTCGGGGCGGTCGTGGGGAAGAGTCGCGCACGTGGCAGTAGGCGGTCGCCCCAGGAGTCGTCGATGGCTCGTTGCTGGAGCCCGAACTCCACCTTGCCGGTGGCCAGTTTGCGCGCCACGATCCGCACCTCGTCGCTGCCGGCCGCCTGACCCGTGACGGGCGAGGCGGCGAGGACGCCACCCGCGATGGTCAGCACGACCGCAGTCGCCAGACAGACGCGACCGGAGCGTCCGGAGCGTCGACGCACGCCGGCGGTAGCCACGGTCGTTGCAAGTCGTCGTCTCATGATGCGCTTCCCTCCCGGATCGCCGGGTCCCTGATCGTTCCCTGCCGCGGTCGGCGACACGGCTGCATTCGACCTTAGGCTCCGTACATGCCGCTGAGGTTGAGGCGGTCGGCCTTGCCGCTGAAGGTGCGTGGGAACTTCGGGAGAACGTGCACGCCGGCGGGGTGCAGCGACTCCGCCACGCGGGCCTTGACGAAATCGTCGAGTTCGGTTTCGTCCGCGGCGCCGGGCTCGTTCAGCTCCACGAAGCAGCGGAACTCGCCGCCGGGGTCGATGACGACGGCGGCGTGGCGCACGGCCGGGTGGTCGTAGGCGACGTCCTCCACCTCGCGGAGGAACCCGCCCCGGTGCCGGGCCGCGTCGGCCTCCTGGACCCTGCCCATCACCTTGATGTGGCCCTGCGGTGAGGCGACGCCGACGTCGCCGGTGTGGAGGACACCGCCAGCGGTGGTCTTGGCGTAGGCCTCGGGCTTGTTGCGGTACTCGCCGAAGAACCCTTCGGCCACCACGACCTCGCCGATGCTCCCGGCGGGGAGTTCGGTGTTGTCGGCGTCGGCCACGAAGGCGAGCCGGTCCGGCAGCGGCTTGCCGGCGAAGCCCTCCGGAGCGGTCTCGTCACCGGGGATTCCCAGCACCATGAACCCGCCGAGTTCGCTCTGGCCGTAGCTCTCCGCGAGGGGGATGCCCAGGTGCTCGCGGTAGTCCCGCTTGATGCGGGGCGCCAGCGGTGAGCCGCCGGACAGCGCCACGCGCAGGCCGTGTTCGGGCCGGTTCTCCTTGGCGAGACCGACGACGTCGGCAAGGGTGAGCGGGTAGGCGATGAGGACGGTGCCGCCGTAGGCGGAGATGTCCTCCCAGACCGTAGCGGGCGTGTGGCCGGCGGCGAGCACCACGTGGGAGCCGGCGTGCAGGGCGGGCATGGCGCTGGCGACGAGCTGGAAGCTGCTGGCCACCGGCGTCGTCGCCACCAGGACGTCGTCGGGGCCGTAGCCGAGCCGCTCGGCGATGCACGCCGCGCCCAGAGTGACAGGGCCGCTGGTGAGCACGACGCCCTTCGGGTCCCCCGTCGTCCCCGACGTGTAGGACAGGAACAGGGGGGAGGACTCGTCATGGTTGTTCGGCGCGGTCGCGTCGCCACCGCGACCGGCGATGTCCTCCAGGCGTGCCGCCTCGATGCCGAGGAGGTCGGCGAGACGCGGGCGGTTCTCGTCGTCGGAGACGACCACGGCCGGGTCCATGTCGCCGACGAAGTAGCCGAGGCGGTCGTCGGGCGTGCGGGCGTCGATGAGCGCCGGCAGGGCGCCCAGGCGCCAGGTGGCGAAGATGGCGAGCCATGCTTCGATGCTGTCGGGGCTGCAAATGCCCACGGTGCCGCCCGGCCCGACGCCGAGGCCGGCGAGGGTGCGGGCCACGACAGGGACTCGCGCGCCGACCTCCGCGTAGCTGACCGTCGTTCCCTCCCGGCTGAGCGCCGGGCGATCGGCGTGCCGCTCGCATGCCCGTTCCAGAACGCTGACGATGTCCATGTTGGGTCCTCTCTACAACTCGATGCGGTTCTTGTCGATGTTCGCCTTGGGGAGATAGCCGTCGATGACGTCCATCGCCTGGTGGCGCAGCGCTTCGATGTCCAGGTGGACGAACTCCCGGTTCTCGATGACGACGTCGCCGTCGACGATGACGTGACGGACGTCCGAACCCCCGGCGCGGTGCACCAGGCTCCACGCCGGGTCGAGGATCGGCTGGAACCCCAAGCCGGCCGTCGACACGCAGATCAGGTCGGCGAGCGCGCCGGGTGACACCTCGCCGAGTTGGCCGCCGAGGCCGACCGCCTTGGCGCCGTTCGCCGTCGCCATGCGCAGGGCGACCCGAGGGGGGATCGCCCCCGGGTCCTCGTTGTGGATCGACTGCAGGAGCACCTCCTGGCGCATCTCGCAGAAGATGTCAGCCATCTGGTCCACGCCCAGCCCCACGTTCACCCCGGCGGTGAGCAGGTCCAGGACGCGGGTGAAGCCCTTGGCGAGCTTCATGTGGTTGCTGGGGCAATGCACCACGTGGGTGCCGGAGTCGGCCAGGAGGCCGATCTCGGCGTCGGACAGGAACACGCAGTGCACCAGCGTCACATCCGGGCCGGTGAATCCCAGACGGTCGAGTAGCTCGATGGGCCGGCAGCCGTGGGCGGCACCGACGCTGCTGATCTCCGCTGCCGTCTCCGCCACGTGCGTGTAGAGGCGCAGCCCGTAGGTGGAGGCGAAGTCTCGGGCGGCGACGTAGTCGTCAGGCGCGGCCTGGCGGAACGAGACCGGCGCCATCAGGATTCGCTCGGCCGGCACCCCGTCGGCGAGCAGCGAGCGGACCCGCTCGAATCCTCTGGCGAGCGGTTCGCAGATGGGGTCGTAGCCCTGCGTCATGAGGCCCCGCGCGAGGAACCAGCGGATGCCGGTCGCCTCGTAGCCGGCGATGGTGGCTTCGTCCAGCCCGTCGCGATGGAACGGGTAGACGTGGTCGACGACCGTCGTCACCCCGGCCGCGAGGAGTCGGGCGGTGCTGTAGGCCGCCATCGTCTCGTACTCCGTCGCCCCGGCCGCCTCGTTCAGCCGCCAGTAGAACCGCAGCATCTCGTCCAGCTTCAGGCCATCGCCGGCGTCGAGCCCCGGCGTCATGTCGCGCAGGTGGTCGTGCAGGTTGACATGGCCAGGCATGACGATCGTGCACGAGGCGTCCAAGCTGCGCCGCGCCTCATGGTGGGGGCCTCCGATGGCGACGATCCGACCGCGGTCGACGTAGATGTCGCCGGTCGTGACGGTGCCGCTGCCGTCGCAGGCGACGCAGAGACCGCCCCTGATGGCGAGGTCCACGTCACCCGCGGCCGGCATGGTTCACCACCAGCCCTGCTCGGCCGCTGCCAGTAGGCCTGCCCTGCCGGAGCCGTCGAGTCCCCAGCCGGCCAGCGTCTTGCCCTCGGCGGCGTAGTCGCGTCCCGACGCCACCGACGCCAGAACGATGAGACTGTCGATCATGGGGGTCTCGACGCCGATCTCCTGGCCGAGCGACGAGGCCAGGACCAGCGAGAACGGCACGTCCTCGGACACGAACCGGTGGTCGAGCGCATTGGGGCCACAGCGGAACTGCAGGGTGGGCAGCAGGCTCGAGTGCAGCGTCTCGTGCAGGTCGGCGCCCCTTCGGGGGGCCAGGCCCTGGCCCACGAGGTAGTCCTCGTACGGCGTGGCGTTGGCGATGCCGAGGGCCTTGCGCATCGCCAGGTACTCGTCGTCCAGCGCCTCGATGACGTTGACCACGCCGGGGGTCCCGCCGGCGCCCCACAGGGTGAAGGTGCCCTCGGGCTGCTGGATCGCTCCCAGGTTCAGCAGCATCGCCGGCACGTGGTCGATGGCGTTGAAGTTCAGCAGCATCGTCTCCCAGACGTTCTCAGCCGTTGTGATGTATGGCCAGATGGCGGTCGCCACGCTTGCGACGGCGTCGAGGCGGCCGCTCGGCATGGCCGCGATCAGCGTGCCGCCGCTCTTCCGAATGGCCCCCACCGTGCCGGGTCCCGAGACGAGCGCGCCGTAGTACGGCAGCGTGTTGGTGTCCGCGAAGGTGACGTCGGGGCGACGGCCGATCCGCCGGAGGGTGGCGACGGCGGCGAACCCGCCGCCGGGCTCGCCGACCCAGAGCACGGTCTGGCCGTCCTGCCAGCGGCTCGCCAGCATCTCCGCCAGCGGTTCGTGGCCGAATGCGGGCACGCAGATGATCACCAACTCGGCGCCGGTGACAGCGGCTGCGGGATCGGTCGATGTCGCAGCGACAGGGCCGAACCGCGCCTCGGACGTGGTGTCGGTGAGCGAGGTGCGGAACGTCAACTCCACGCCGCCGGCTGCATCGACGGCCTCGAGTGCGGCGCCGAACCGGGGTTGGTCCGCCAGCACGACCCGATGGCCGGCGAGGCCGAGTTCGGCGGCGATCGTCAGGCCGCCGCCCCCTGTTCCGATGACGACGATGTCGTTGGGGATGCTCACGCGTGCGCTCCTTCGATGATGGGGGTGATGGTCTCTATGAGAGCCGTTGTGGCAGCGGGGTCGCCCTCGCCGAGTTTCAGGATGGCGAGGTCGACGCCGAGATCGTTGAGTTCGCCGAGCCCGGCCGCCACCGTCTCGAGGCTCCCGCCGATCGCGAAGGCGCGGACCATCTCGTCGGTCACGTGGCGCGCCTCGGCCACGTCGGGATCGTTCAACGCCGAGCGGAGCGTCGCAACGGCTCGGGGGTCGAAGCCGTAGACCGGGATCAGGTCGTTGGAGTACGTGCCCCCGGCCATGAGCGTGCAGCGGGGGCGGAGCCGGTCGATGGCTGCGCCCTCGTCGCGGTCGACCTCGACGTCGAGCATCACGGCGATCTTGCACTCCCGGGGGTCGCGGCCCGACCTGGCGGCGCCGTGGGCGATGCGCTCGCGGGCGTAGTCGAGGAAATCGCGGTGGATGCCGTGGATGATGACGCCGTCGGCGATCTCCCCGGCCAGTTCCAGCATCCGCGGTCCCCGCGCCGAGAGGTAGATGGGTGGCGGGGTGATCTGCCAGCCGAGTGCGGATCCGTCGGCGGAGAAGTAGTCGCCCCGGTAGTCGGATCGTCCCGAGCTGAGCTGGCGAATGATCGCCACCGCCTCGCGGAGCATGGTGAGCGGGCTCTTCGGTCTCATCCCGAACTGCGAGGGGAACTCGTGGCCTCCCGGACCGATCCCGATGACCGCCCGCCCCCCGGAGCTTTCCGCAACGGTCGCGGCGGCGCTGGCGATGAGCGCCGGGTGGCGCAGCTGGATCGCGGCGATGCCCGTCGCCAGCCGCACCGACGCCGTCCTCGTGGCGATGAGCACCTGCGCGGCATACACGTCGCGCAGGAAGTAGTGATCGGGCAGCCACACGTCGGAGAATCCGGCACCCTCGGCGGCGACCGCCAGGTCACAGACGGCCTCCAGCGGTTGATCCAGCCAGATGGTGAGTCCGTATTTCATGGGCATCGGTCCTTGCGTGGCGGCGGGGTCAGAGGCGTGCCAGGACGGAGCGCGCGGCCGCCTGCCCGGCGGCCCGGACCTCCGCCTCGTCGACCGTCGTGACCTCGCCGCCGTCGATGACCACCCGCCCGCCGGCGATGACGACCGAGACGTCACCGCCTGAGGCGAACCAACCGACCGAGGCCAGGGGGTCGTTGATGGGCTCATGGTGCAGCGACGAGGTGTCGACGGTGATGAGGTTCGCGGGCTCACCGGCCGCGATTGTCCCGCTGCCGGTGCCCAGCGCGCGCGCTCCGCCGGTGGTGATCAACCTCAGCATCTCGCCGACGCTGATGACGGAGGCATCGGTCGCCGCCACTCGCTGCAGCAGGGCGCCGAACCGGGCCACCTCGAACATGTCCTGGCCCGCCACAGCGCAACCGTCGCTGCCCGCTGCAACGCGCACCCCGCCGGCCCGGAGGTCGGTGAGACGCATCGTCCCCGAGCCCAGGTAGGCGTTCGAGAGCGGGTTGTGGACGAGGTGGGGGAGCCGCGCCGCGGCGAGCTCGATCTCGGCGTCGTCGAGCCAGACGGCATGCGCCAGGGTGGCATCGCCGTCGAGCACGCCGAGGTCGTCGAGGAGGGTGAGCGTGCGCCGCCCGTCCTGGCACCGGCATGTCACGTCCACGGCGAAGGCGTCCTCGGCGGCGTGCGTGTGCCAGCGGACCCCGAACCGCCGTGCCAGGTCGGCCCCGGCCTGCAGGATCTCGTCGGAGCAGTAGGCGACGTTGGCAGGCCCCGGCCAGATGGCGACCGGCCCGTCCTGCTTGGCGCGCATGGCCTGGGTGGTCAGGTCGATCTCCTGGGCGTTGCTGTAGCCGAAGTTGGCCTCAGGCAGCCCGAAGATGTCGGCGGCGGCCGTCCGCTCGCCCACCATCATCCGGGCGACAGCGCCCCCGAGACCGACGCGTTCCATGGCATCGGCGACCGCCACGGCGTCCTCGGGCTCACGGAGGCCGCCGTAGTGGTGGTTGACGGCGGCGACGGTGCCCGACCGCAGTGCGTGCAGGGCGGCGAGTTCGGTCAGCGCCACCATCTCGTCGCGGCTGAGCGCCAGGGCGAGCGGGATCATGTGGGTGCGCAGCCAGTCCACCAGGCCGAGGCCGTCGCCCAACCCGCGGGCGGCCACCTGGAACAGGTGGGTGTGCGCGTCGACAAGTCCCGGCAGGACGACGCTTCCGGTCGTGTCGATCACCCGCCGCGGCGCCGTCGCCGGGCGATCCTCGAGCGGTCCGGCAGCGGTGATCCGTGCCCCAGTGATGTCGACGAATCCCGCCTCGAAGATCCCCGCTCCGTCGTCGAGTGTGAGGACCGTGCCGCCCTCGAGGCGTATGTCGGGCAGCGGGGGAGGGTGGGGGGTGTCGGCGGCATCTGCGGAGCCACCGGCGCTCGCGCTGGTGCCGGGGCCGGTCACGAGCGGGCATCATACCGACCGCTCGAATTCAACGGTCCGGTGAGTGAGCGACGCCCCCGGACTTTCCCGTTGGCCCTATCCCGGCGGTGCGGGATACCAGTAGTCGGGCGCGACGGGTTCCTGGCCCTCCGGGCGATGGACCAGCTCCAGGGTGGTCTTGAGGGGGCCTTCGGAGTCGACGTAGGCGTAGCGGATCCCGTCCAGGCAGCCCTCCATCAGCGGGGGGCAGCCGCGCTCGGTGAGGAGAGCCAGCGCCTCGTCGTAGTCGAGTGCGTCGTGCTCGACGATCACGTGGTGGAGCCCCTCACCGCGCTCGTCCAGGAACTCCTGGTAGATGGACGGTCCGTCCACCGGCTCGATCAGTTCCCACATGGTGTTGCCCGTGCGGGCGACGCCCAACTTCATGCTGTAGGGGACAGGTTCGCCGCGGATGCGCATGTCCGTAAGCCGCGGCGGCTCGCAATGGATCACACGCCAGGGCCCGATGCCGAGCCGGTCGGCGTATTCCGCGATCGTGGTGTCGAGGTCGCGGACCACGAGGGCCACCTGCTGCACGTCTGTGACGAAGCCGTTGGACAACATGGTCGCTCCTCCTGGTCGCCGCGCGCGTCGCAGGCTACGCCGCCTCGATTGCATCCGATCCGCTGCGCCGGATCCGGGACGGATTCAGGCGCCTGCCAAGTCGAAATGGAGCGTGGTCTCTGTGGCTGTCTCGGCGACGAGGCGGCCCCGGCGGACGACGTAGCGCCGGTCGGCGTTCTGGCGGAAGGCCTCGTAGGCGCTCGGCGCCGCCAGCACGCTGAGGTTCGCCAGGCCGCCCTCGGCGATCCCGTAGCGCTCGAGCCCCATGATGCGGGCGGGGTTGACGGTCCCCATGTCCATGACCGTCTCGGCGTCGGTCATGGTGTTGAACTCCGCCGCGTGGAGGGCGAACAGTCCGGCCTCCAGCATGTCCATCCGCCCGTAGGGCGAGAACATGTCGGCGTTGTTGTTGTGGGCGTAGGCGCAGTTGACTCCGGCGGCCACCAGTTGCTTGATTCTCGACGGCCCCATGCCGCTGATGATGAGTTCCTCCTTGGGGCAGGCGCAGAAGTTGATGCGGGCCTGCTCGGCGAGCTCGATCACTCTGGCGGCCTCGTCTCGGGGTAGGCCGACAGCGCCCCCCAGTGGTTGAGCGTCACCCGGCCCTCGTAGCCCTCCTGAAGCGTCTTGGCGAGCACGACCTCGGCGGCCCGGGTGTCACTGGTGGACTCCACGTTCTGGTCGATGTGGAGGTCCACGTCGACGTCGTATTCCCTGGCGACGGCGAAGACGAAGTCCACGTACCGCACCACGGCCGCCGGGGAGTGCTCCAGATGGGGTGATCCGCCGATGGCGTCGGCGCCCAGGTCCATGCCCCGGCGCACCAGCGCCCGCAGTTCGTCGTCCAGCGGGTTCGCCGCCGGCAGGACCAGCACCTGCAGGTCAACCAGCCCGGCGAACATCCGCTTCAGCTCCAGCAGCCCCTCCACGCCGGTCGTTCCCCAGCCGAAGTCAACGTCGGAGTGCACCCGGATGGCTCCGGTGCCGTTGGCCACCGCCCACTCCAAGGCCTGGCGACCACGCGCCACCACGTCGGCCACCGAACTGGACCGCTTGGCCACGTAGGAGCGCTCCAGGCTCTCGGTGATGGTCCCGGTGACCGCGGGAGGGCTCCGGTAGATCATCATCGACTTGTCGAGGTGCGAGTGCGAGTCCACGAAGCTCGGAATGGCAAGCCCCCCGTCGCCGTCGATCTCCCGCTCGCCCGCCTCGCCGATGCGGGGTTCGATGCGCAGGATGGTGTCGCCGACGATCCCGATGTCACGGGGCTCGTCCACCCCACGAAGCTGCACATTGCGGACGACCAAGTCCATCCTCACCCTCCACGATTGCTTGCCCGAGATTCTGGCGCAATCCGCCGCGAGACCCGGCACGGTTGGTCAGCGTGGGTTGTGGGCGTCGGCGGGGAGGATTCGTAGGGGGTGCCCGCTGAGTGACCGTACGACGCGGAAGTGCCGTTCGTCGAGTGTTCCGATGGTGTCGATGCCGTAGTGGTCGGCGAGCACGATCAGCGATGCATCGGTGAGGCCCAGGGGAAGATCGCGGTATCGCTCGACGATCTCGCTGGCTCGGGCCAAGTCGTCGATATCGAACGGGGCGAGTTCGTAGGCACCGGAGGACAGTTCGGCGAGCAGGGCGAGTTCGGCGTCGACGCCGGCGATCTGGGCGGTGAGGTAGTCCAACTCGGCCAGCACCAGAGGCGACACGATGAGAGGTCGCGCCTCGGTGAGGACCTGCGCGCACTCCTCGTGCATCCGCTGGTCGGGAACGAAGGCGGCCAGCAGCACGCTCGTGTCGACGATCATCGGCCGAAGCCCGTTTCGGCTAGGGCTTCGTCCACTCGTTCGGCCAGTGTCGGGTCGCCCCAGCCTTCGGCGAACAACGGCGTGGTGGGCGCGACCTCCCGGCGTCGCAGCGCCTCCTCGAGAGCGACACGCACGATGGACGCCTCGCTCTGGCGGTCCTCGCGTGCAGCTCGCTCCAGGCGACGCTTGAGATTCTCGGGGAGGTAGATCGTTGTCTGTATCACGGAATATATTGTACTACATATTGCAATCTACGGGTTGCACCGGGACCCCGACCGGACTCCGGCGCTCCAGGAGTCTGCGGCGCGAAGCCGTGCAGAGCCGGATCAGACGTGCTTGGGGAGGCCGTCCAGGGGCACCAATTCGGCTTCGGGCGTGTCGATGTCGCCTTCGGGGAGTATGAAGCGCCAGAAGGCGACGCCGAACGGGCGGCCCTCGGTGTCGAGCCAGGCCTCGTCCGGCTCACCCGCCGGAATCGGCCGGGCTATGGTGCCGTGCGGGCGGAGTTCTTGAGGATGCTGGTGCCCTGTTGCCCGCGTGAGCGGCCGGGCTGGAGGAGAATCATGGCTGGTGAGGCGGTCGCGCCGTTGATCACGCCGGAGTTGAAGGCCGCATTCGAGGCTGACGGCGTGGTGAAGGTTTCCGGCGCGGTCGGTGACGAATGGATCGAGCGGATCCAGCGGGACGCGCAACGCCAACTCGACAGCCCCGGCCCCTGGGTCACCGACACGAACCCGGGCGCCGCGACCGATCGGTTGTTCACGACCCGCTATCTCTGGCGGCACGAGCCGGCCATCCGGGATTTCGTGTTCTCCTCGCCGATCGCGGCGATGGCCGCCGCCCTGACCGGCTCGACGGCGATGCGCTTCTACTTCGACCACCTGCTGGTGAAGGAGCCGCGCACCACCGCACCCACGCCATGGCATCAGGACATTCCCTACTGGCCCTTCCTCGGCCGCCAGATCGTCTCGGCATGGGTCAGCGCGTCGCGGAGCGCGGTCAGTGACAGTGCGCTGGAGTTCGTGCGGGGATCGCACCGTTGGGGCGCCTACTACGCCCCGGAGTCCTTCGACGGCGAGATCGGTTGGACCCAGGACTTCGAGGGAGAGCCGGTCCCCGACGTCGAGGCGTCACGCGGTCGGCCCGGCAGCCCCTACGAGATCGTGGGATTCGACGTGGAGCCCGGCGACGCCGTCTTCTTCTCGGCCTGGATCCTCCACGGAGCGCCCCCCAACAGCGGCTCCGGTCGCCGCGTGGCGCTGTCGACTCGCTGGCTGGGGGACGATGCCACCTGGTACCCGCACCCCGGTTGTGACCCCACCGTCACCCAGGCGGACACCACCGCAGTGCCGGGCCGGTACCCCGCCGACGACGAGCGCTTCCCAGTGGTGTACTCGAACTCGTAGCCCTCGGCCCACCGGCGCGCCGCGCACCGAGCGCGCTCAAAGATGAGCAGGCAGGTCCTCCAGGGGCACCAACTGGGCTTCGGGGGTGTCGATGTCGCCCTCGGGGAGCATGAAGCGCCAGAAGGCGACGCCGAACGGGCGGCCCTCGGTGTCGAGCCAGTTGCCGGTGCCGGGGTCGCTGTGGGAGATGACGGCGGTGAACCGGCCGCCGGCGTCGGCGACAGTCTGGGCCCGGTTCAGCGAGATCGACCGGTTCGTGTAGTCGAGGGTCTGCAGGTGGCGGTTCCACAGGCAGACGTTGGCGTAGCGGCAGCGGGGCCAGCGGGCACGGATCACCAGCGCCTCGTCGGGGCCGACCACGAAGGGGGCCATAGCGTAGACGGCATCCTGCGCGGCGAGACCCAGATCGCCCGGCGCCCCGGGAGTGGGGAACACGTTGGGCTCCAGCGAGATCCACGAGCGGGGCTCGCCCTGGGCGATGGGCGGGCGGTCGACGGTGAGCTCGCGCACCAGGGCGGCGACCCGGCGGATGCCGGAGCTGACGGTGGCGTCGGAAGGTCGGGGCGGTGGTGGCGCGCCGCCGATCACGTCGATCTCCATGGCCGGCACCCGGGCCGGGTCGGCCGCTGCGTGGGTGGCGTCCTCGAAGTAGTGCCGGGTGCTGAGCGACCCCGCTCCGGGAGGCAGGGCCAGCCAGTTGCGCTGCCGGGGCTCGCCGCCGAGGGTGACCTCGAAGCGGCCGCCGGCGTCGACGTCGAACGACGCGTCGTTGATCACCCCCACCACCTGGTTGTCCATCGACCCCCAGGCGTCGCCCGACTCGACAGTGATCGACACGTAGGCGGCGCCCCTGGTCTCGCCCCGCACCCGGTAGGCGTGCTCGGCCGAGACAGGGGCGTCGAAGTAGATGGCGTCGGGGTTGTCGCCGAGGACCTTGCGCTCGGGAGCGACGATGCGGCGGAAACGGGGGGCGGCCGGATCGCGCTCGAACAGCCCCACCAGGCCCCACTGCAGGTAGTGCATGAGAGCCCGATGCGCCTCGACGGCGTCGTCGGCGGTGTGCAGGTTCCACTCGGGTGACACCCAGCGCTCGTCGGCCTCTCGCAGCACCTCGAGCAGCTCAGCGAGGGCGCGGCGGGAGTCGGTGTCCATCGGCTCGGGCTCAGCCCTCGCGGGCCACGCCGAAGTAGTCGAGGTAGGGGGCCATGGCCCGGTACAGGCCCTCGGCGGTGAAGCCCCAGTCCTCGGGCCCGTAGCGGTGCACGCCGAACTTGCCCTTGGGTTTGTGGGCCAGGTAGTTCTTGACGGAGCCGGCGTAGCTGTCGGTGAATCGAAGGCCCATCTGTTCGAGGGCTGCGCCCAGGGTGGCCGCCGGGTCGCTGATGAGCTGCGAGTAGTGGACGTCCACGAAGCGCTCGGCGGGCACTGTCCCCGATCGGCGCAACTCCACCGAACTGTTGAGCGCGTCCGCGAAGACGGCCAACACCACCTCGGCGGTGAGATCCACGTCGATGTCGTCGCTGCGCAGCCATTGGACCGTGGTGAGGATGCTGACGGTGGAGGGCATGGTGCGGGCCGGGTCACGGTGGGTCTGCACAACCCAGGCGTCACCGAAGGCCTCGAACAGGGAAGGGAGCGTCATGAGGTGGCCGGGCGTCTTGAGCACCCACTGCGTGCGGCCGGCACCGTGCTGGAGCACTTGCAGGAACCGCCGCTCGAACTCGTAGTTCACCGCCGGGTCCGGGAACCATCCCTCAAGGGGGGAGATCATGCTCCAGTGGAAGCCGCAGAAGCTGCCCTGCGTCAATGTGATGCACTCGACGGGCAGGTCGGTGCGCAATTCGTGCATGGCCTGGAACTCGGGCTGGACATCGGCCCACAGCTCCTGCTCGCACTCGCCCAACACTCCCGGGTCCGCAGCGCCACCGGTGGGCGGCGGCACCGGGTGGAGGCCCTCGGCGGCGGTCGGGGCGCGCAGGTCGGGGTGCAGGGCCAGCAACTCGAACAGGATCGACGTGCCCGATCGGGCCGGACCGGCGATGATCACCGGCGCGGCCACCGGCTCCGCAGTGATCGCGGGCGCGGCATCGACGGCGCCGGTCAAGAGCAGGCGAGTGCGCAGTGAGCGCAGCAACTCCTGCTTGGTCATCAGCCGTCCGACCACGTGCATGGGTGAGGCGTCGACGGCGGCGACGAGAGCCTCGAAGCGTTCCTGCCAGTGCTGATCGCCGAAGTCGCCGGCGGGCATGTCGCCGAGAGAGGCCACGGCCCGCTGCAACAGGTCGCCGGCCTCGATGGGCACCAGGTCCTGGGCCCGCCCGCCGACCGAGCCGGCCATCAGATTGAGGCGCCGCACCCAGTCGGGCCTGCTGAACCGCTCGGCCATGGGAGTGAGTGCGCCGGAGACCTGGGCCATGCCGCGGGGCTTCCCGTTCACGATGAGATCAGCCCCTCCTGTGGCCGCGTCCAGGGGAACTTGTAGAAGGGCGCGAACTGTGGCGCGCGGGGTATCGGCATCTCTCCGAAGGGCACGTCGATAATCACGGGGGCCTGTCGCGCAAGCGCCACTGGGATCAGTGATTCCAGTTGCATCGGATCGTCAGCCCTCATGCCGACCGCACCGAACGACTCGGCGAACTTGACGAAGTCCGGGTTGTGCAGGTCGGTCCCGTAACTTCCCCCGAACGACTCGTCCAGGTCACGCGCGACATTGCCGTACGAGTCGTTTCTGAACACGACGGTCACCACACTGATGCCGTATCGCACGGCAGTGGAGAGCTCCGAAGCATTGAACATGAACCCGCCGTCTCCGGTCACGCAGACGACGGGCCGGTCGGGCTGGGCAACCTTGACGCCCAACGCCGTGGGGAATGCATAGCCGAGGTTGAACGAGTAACCGGAGTCGATGTACGTCTTCGGGTGGGTTACTTGCCAGTGGGTGCGGGCGTAGTAGCCGAACTGCGTCACGTCCCAGACCGTGAAGGCGTCCTGCGGGATGCCGTTCCGCATCGCCTCCAGCACCGGGTACTGGGGCTCGCTCGTCCGGATGTCGTAGTGGGCAATCAGTCTGCGGGCCGCCGTCACGGCCTCGGCAGACGACGGACGCTCTCCCGCTCCGGCCTCCATGAGGAGCGGAAGCAGGGCCTCCAGGGTTGCCCTGGCGTCGCCGTGCAGTGGAATCGTGTTGGCTTGGACTCTGGTGAGTTCCGCGTCATCGATGTTGATGTTGACCAGCGTGGACGCATTTCCCGCCGGGTTGCCCAGGGAGAAGCGGGCCCCGATCCCTATCACCACGTCGGCGGTCTGCATCACTTCGTACAGCTGGTTCATCTCCTGCCGCTCGCCACGGGGGCTGAAGCATGAGCCGTATGACAGCGGATGGCTGTCGGGAATGGCCCCCTTGCCGCCGCTGGACGTGACGACCGGAATCTTCGTCGCTTCGACAAGCCTGACGAGGGCATCTTCCGCGTCCGAGCGGGCCACGCCGCCGCCCGCGAATATCAGGGGAAGTCGCGACCTCGAGATCACTTGAGCGGCTTCGAGAAGTTCTTGCGGGCCTGGCACGATTCGGGAGATGCGGGCGGGATCGCGTAGGGCGATGTCTTCTCTTTCCACACCGGCCTCGGGCGGGATTTCGACCACGACTGGCCGAGGACGGCCCGTGCGCATTTGCCTGAACGCCTCGAACACGGCATCCGGCACCTCCCGAGGCCTGGAGGCCATGTTCCGCCACTTGGTTACGGGGCGCACCGCGTCGGCCTGGTCTGCGATTTCGTGAACGGCCCCGAGGTTCTTGCCGATCGCGTTGCGAGGTATCTGACCCGCGATGAGCAACACCGGCGTCGAGCGCGCGTACGCATTGGTCAAGCCGGATGCCGCGTTGTAGAGCCCTGCGCCCGGAACGACCAGCGCCACGCCGGGCTTGCCCGACGCCCGGGAATAGCCGTCGGCCATGAAGGTCGTGGCCTGCTCGTGCCTGGTCGTGATCATGCGGATGCCGGGCTCGTCCCTGAGGGCCGCAACGATCCCGTAGATCTGAATGCCCGGCAGCCCGAAGACGACGTCGACGCCTTCCCTCACGAGGGACTTGGCGAGCGCCTCCCCTCCGCTCATCATTACCACGATCGCCTCCCACAACAATGACGGGGTCTGGAGAATTGAGCCTCACCGGGTCTCACGCAGGCTGTTCGGTTCGAGTCGCGGCAGGTCGGTGTGAACTCTGTTGACGGTAGCGGAACTCGGTGTCCGCGTCTGCCCATCCGGCGCGATTCCTGCCCGGCAGGTCCGGTGGATGATCGGCGATCCAGCCATTACCGGTCCGCAGGCTCGGGCGTGCAAATCGCCCTGACCTGGGGCGTTTCCGGCCCTCGTACCCTCCCTGGGGCCTGAACCCAGAACCTGCGGATTAAGAGTCCGCAACTCGAAGCCCGTGTGAACCAGTGCCAGTCCGTACCAGAACGTGCCGCTGAGCAGGGGTTTCCGTCGAGCCGGCGTGTAGGTCCGTGTAGTCGCGTGTCGTCCCGTACGGGGGCGTCCGTTAGAAGATCCGTTAGAAGCGCGTGGGGTCTTCGTGCCCGGGAGGTCTCGGACCCAGCAACGCCACTACTGGTCTGGTCACTCGGCACACGTGTCTTCAGCGATGACGGAGTCTGTCGGGCCGTGATCCCCCGGGATCGAGCAAGCTGACCGCGTGAGACACCGGGCGGATCGGTTCTTGACGCAGGAGAGATGGGTTCTAGGTTTGCGTTGTCCCGGCCACGTTTGTGAGTGCGAACTGAACTCGCGTTGGTGTCGGGGGTCTTCTGGTCCGGTATCAGCATCCACCACTGTTGGCGGTGGCTCCTCCAGCGCGTCGAGCGACCAAGCATCGACGTGTGCTGGAGGAGCCGTCCCCATGATGAACCAGGAGACGTTTGTGAAGCGAGAGGACCTGCGCAGCCAGGGTTGGACGATCAACGAGATCGCCGCGGGGACGGGTATCACCCGTCGAGTACGAGATCCTGCACGCTGTCAACGCCGAACGTGATCGAGCGAGTTGGCCGCGCGAAACAGTGAAGATGTGGGCGGGGAGCAGGCCGGCGGCGTCTGACTTGGGGTGAAACCGGCCCCGAACGGAGAGTCATTCACCTCTAGCCTGGTACCGGCGGGGCTGCCGGCACCGATGCGAAGTCCTGAGGAGGTTCACCCGTGGGGATCACGATCTACGACGTGGCGACCGCTGCGGGGGTCTCGCCGGCGACGGTTTCGCGCGTCCTGGGGGGTGGCGCCTCGGTGGCGCCGGAGACAGCGGGTCGAGTCCGCGAGGTGGTGGAGCGCCTCGGCTACCGTCCCGACCGCGTCGCTCAGGCGCTGCGTCGGCAACGTTCGGCCATGGTTGGCCTCGTCCTTCCGGTCACCCGCTATCCGGCGGCTTTGCAACTTCTCGGAAGCCTGGAACGGACCCTTGCTGCGCAGGATGTCTCGCTTGTCCTGGCCGACGGGTCGGCTACCGAGGAGGCGCACTCCGACGCAATCGCTCGGTTGCTGGCGCAGCGGGTGGACGCTGTGCTGCTCGTTCGGACTGCGGTGACGGCCGCCATCCAGCCGAACGGCGGTGAGGTTCCGGCGATCCTCGTGGACTCCGGACCCGCCAACGGGACGGCCGACGCGGTGCGCACGGATCACGCCGCAGGCGTGCGCCAGGCGGTGCGTCTCCTGGTCCGGGAAGGTGCGGGGAGGATCGCGTTCTTGGGCGAGGGGACGGCCACGATCATCGGCGCCGAACAACTCGAAGGGTTCACCGCGGCGGCTCGGGAGGCCGAGTCGGTGGACACGATGTTGCGGATGGGACCGAACTCGCAGGAGTTCGGGCGGGCGATGGCGCTGGAACTCGTCGAGTCGTCGAAACCACCCGATGCGTATGTGTGCGGGAGCGACCTTGTGGCCACGACGGTCTGCTCGGTGCTGGGCACCCGCTTGGAGTCCGCGGGGCGATCGCTGGTGGTGGGCTACGGCGGCGCCGACTGGACCGAGTTGGTGACACCGGCGCTCAGCACGGTGCGGATACCGGCAGGCGAGATCGCCGAGGAGGTGGTGCGGCTGGTCTCGCGCCGCCTGGGGGGTTTCGGTGGGGATCCGATCGATATCGTCCTGCCGCCCAGCCTCGTCGTGCGCGAGTCCGCCTGAGTCGCCGAAGCGCTGCGGAGCCCGCGGGCGTGGAACGTCCTAGCCCAGACGGGCGCGGATTCTCTCGGCGAGCCTGCTGAGCGCGGCGTCCGCCTCGGGGATGACGCCCACGAAGAACTGGTAGCAGTGCGGCATCTCCGCGGCGACCTCGAGATCGATGTTCACGCCGGCAGCCGCGCAGCGCCGGGCGAAGCGCACCGAATCGTCGATCAGCAGGTCGTACTCCGCAGCCATGATCACCAACTCGCCGATACCGGAGAGATCGGCGTGGGCGGGCGAGGCGGTCGGATGTGTCGGCGCCGTGCCGCCGAGGTAGGCCGCCGCATGGAACCGGAGCGCTTGGGCGCTCAGGATGACGTCGACATCGGCATTGTCGGAGATCGCCGGGTTGGTGAGCGTCAGGTCGAGCCATGGGGAAACGAGCGCGGTCAGTGCCGGTTGGCTGCCGCCGTCCTGGCGCAGTCGCAGCTGTAGGCCCACGGCCAACGCCCCGCCGGCCGAGTCACCGACGACGACGAGGGGCTGACCGGCGTGTGCCGCCACCAGCGCCGCATACACGTCGCTGACCTCGCCGAGTGCCACCGGGAACGGATTCTCGGGCGCGAGGCTGTAGTCGGGCAGCACCACGGGTCGGCGGAGTTCGGCGGCCAGGTGGCCCGCCCAGTGGCGGAACGTCTGCGCCGCCATCAGAGTGAAGGCCCCTCCGTGGATCCAGAGGATCGGAGTCCCCGACGCCTGATGCTCTGGCTCCACGCGCAGCACCGGAACCCCCGAGAGGGCGCCCGACTCGTAGCCGACCCCGAACGGGGACGGGATGATCTCATCCGCCTGGCCCGCTGACTCCCGTTCGCGCGCCAGGTCGAACGGAGGGGCGGCCGCCCGGGCGTCGCGGAACGTCTGCCAGAGCTTTTCTGCTTCAGGGCTTGCCAACGTCGATGCCCTTCGCTCGGAGGTCCTTGGATCGAGTCCTCACCACGGCGCCCGCGGTGACGGCGAGGATCGTCAGGAGGAACGGGATCGTGAGGATAAACGGTCGGGGGACGAGGTCGAAGCCCTTGACCTGCGTCACGACGCCCACCGCCTCGGCAGCTCCGAAGAACACGGCGGCGGCCGCGGTCCCGATGGGGTGCAGCAGGCCGAATAGCGCCGCGGCCAGGGCGATGAACCCACGCCCGTTCGTCATCCCCTCGCTGAACCCCGACAGACCGCCGAGGGAGAGTTCCACCCCACCGAGTCCGGCGCCGACCGAGGTCAGGAGCATCGCCCACAGCCGCGTGCGGCCCTCGTCCACTCCCGCGGCGCGCGCACCGTAGGAATACGTGCCGATGGCGGTCAGCCGCAGCCCGAACTGGCTGCGGCGCATGAGGAACCAGGCTCCCAGCACCAGCACCGGTGTCAGCCAGCCGAGAATCGACAGCTCGCTCACGTAGGCGGCGACGCCTTCGTGCGGTCCGCTGATCGGCCGCGGGAGCCCCACGGCAGAGTCCAGCCTGCCTCTCTTGTCGAACACGATGTTCAGGAAGAAGGCCGTTCCACCGACGGTGAATCCGGTGATGCCGAGGCCCGCGATGACAGCATCCGCGCGCAGCTTTTCCATGAGCCACCAGTACACCCATGACAGGATGGCCGAGACGACCAGCGCGCCGAGCAGCGCCAGGATCACCGACTCCGTCCGGTAGGCGATGCCGACGGCCGCGAACGCCGCGGCGAGCATGAGACCCTCGATGCCGAGGTGGAAGATCCCCGCGCGCACCGCGAACAGGGAGCCGACGCCGGCGAGGGTCAGCGGCACGCTCACCCGGATGGTCGAGGCGACGAACTCCTCCATCAGCCCTCCGGCCGACCGGACTCGCCGGCCACGAGGGGGGTGGCGATCTGCGATTCCTCGTCCGGGGAGGGGGATCTCATTCTGCGGCGCATCACGACCGCCAGTTGCGCGGTGATGAGCATTGCGACGAGCCCCTCCACGATCCGCAGGCCAGAGGTGGGCAGGTCCGAGACGATCGGCAGGTAGAGAATGACCGCCTGCAGCCCGCCGAAGAAGATTCCCGCGGCGACGGTGCCTGACACGCCCAGTGCTCCCACGACCGCCACGACCAGTGCGCTGAACCCCAGTGTCGGTGTGGAGCCGGTCACCACGCGCCCGGCCGGGCCGAATGTCTCCGCGGCGCCGGCCAACCCCGCCAGCGCACCCGCGATGATGTAGGTGGCGATGCGGATGCGGCCCATGGGAAGTCCCTGCCAGCGGGCCGCCTCAGGACTCGTGCCCGTGTAGCGGATGTGCAGTCCCAGTCGGCTGCGCTCCAGGAGCACCCAGACCACGGCGATCACCGCGCAGGTCACACTGATGATCTCCAGTGACATCCTGCCGGATTCCTGGAGTCGAAGCCCCGGGTCGATCCGCGGCGTGGAAGCCGAATCACCGCTCGTTCCCGGATCCCGCAGCGGCCCGGTGGCGGCCCAGTGGATGATCTGCAGGGCCACGAAGTTCAGCATCAGCGTCGTGATCACCTCGTCGGCTCCGAGACGGACTTTCAGCACGCCCGCAATGGCGGACCAGCAGGCCCCGACGGCAATCGCCAGCGCGGTCGCCACGAGGATCACCGCATAGGTCGGCGCCTCCCACTCGAGCGCCACCCACACCGAGGCGAGGCTGGCGAGAAGCATCTGCCCCTGAGCGCCGATGTTGAACTCGCCTGCCCGCAGACTCGCGGCGATGCCCAGGCCGATGAGCACGAGCGGTACCGACCAGCGCACGGTGTTGGCGAACGCGCCGGGACCGGTCACCGATCCCTCCACGATTCCCCCGGCGACGTCACCGACATCGAACCCGGCGCCGGCGAACAGCGCGAACGCCAGCCCGAAGGCGGCCGCCACGGGGATTGCTCTGACCGCCAGGCGCCAGAGCGACTGCTTCACGAGGCGGCCCCCGTCATGGCCCTGCCGATGTCGGACCGCGCGAAGGGAGGGATGAACTCGCCCTGCACCTTCCCGCTGCGCAGGACCAGGATGCGGTCGCTGTGCGCCAGCAGCTCGTCGAGGTCCGAGGAGACCACCAGGATCGGCGCCTTCCGGGCCACCAGGTCGCGGAGGCTCTCCCACACGGCCCGCGTCCCGCCGATGTCCAGACCGCGTGTCGGGTGGGCCGCGATCAGGACGGATGCATCGGGGAGCTCGCGCGCCAAGATCAGGCGCTGCACGTTGCCCCCCGAAAGGGATCCGCTGGGCTGTTCAATGTCGGAATAGGCAACGCCGAAGCGCGCCAGGCGATCGCGTGCCTCGCGGCGCATCGCCTGCACCGCGACGACCGGCAGCCGGCGATAGCGGCGATACCGACCGGCCTCCCAACTCGTCACGTTCTCCCAAAGCGGCAGATCCGGGCTGATGCCCTGGATGTTGCGATCGAACGGAACCAGCCGGAGGCCCGCGGCGCGTCGCTGCTGCGTAGACGCCCGCGTGACGTCGGCGCCAAGCATGATCACCCTCCCGTCGGTCGGCTGGCGAAGGCCGGCCAGCACCTCCACCAGGGTGCGCTGGCCGTTGCCCTCGACGCCCGCCACACCGACGATCTCCCCGGCGCGGACGGTCAACGTCACACCCCGCAGCGGCGCATCGCTCACCCCACCGGAGGCGCGCAGATCGTCGGCCCTGAGGTGGTCGTCCGCCAGCGCCGTGGCGGCGGCTCCGGCGGCTCGGTCCCGCGTGCCGGCGGCTTCGTCTGTTCCCACGATGAACTCGCTGAGAGTTGCGTCGTCCACCGCATCGATGGGGGTCGGCTCCAGCACGAGCCGGCCCCTCCGCATGACGGCGACGCTGCCGGCGATCTCGCGTACCTCCGCAAGCTTGTGAAGCACGATGACGACCGTCACTCCGCCGGCCGCTGTTGCACGCAGCCGCTCGAACAGGTGCGACACGCGATTCGGTGCCAGAACCGAGGTCGGCTCGTCGAGTATCAGCAGCCCCCCGGGTCCGGGATCCGAGCGGGCGATCTCGATCGACTGGACCGTCTCCACGGGCAGATCGCGGACCCGCCGGCGGACATCGACGGCGACGTCGCGACGCTCCAGGTACTCTCGCCAACGCTCCTCGACGCTGCGGCGCCGGTACCCGCCGACCGGACCTCTCGATGCCCACAATTCGAGCGCCTCGGCGACCGTGAGATCGGGAACGAGGGAGGCGTGCTGGTGGACCATGTCCACGCCGGCCCGGCGCGCCGCGCGGTGGTCACCCGGCTGGATCTCCGAACCCCCGATCTCGACGGTCCCGGCGTCGGGCCGCTGCAGCCCGGCCAGGACGCGAGCCAGCGTCGTCTTGCCGGCGCCGTTCTGACCGACGAGCGCGTGGACCCCTCCCCGGGGAAGGTCGAACGACACGCCCGCGACGGCGACGAGGGAACCGAAACGGACGGTGATCCGGTCGCAGCGGACCGCGCCCGGGACGGGGCCGCCGGGCGCATCAGCCCCGCGGACCCGACCGGGGTCCAGTTCCGGCACCGTCAGCCGCGTTCCTCACCCACCTCGGCGACCACCAGATCGCCGGCGTTCAGCGCCGCGACGGAAGCGTCGAGGTCGGCACGTGCCGCCTCGGCACGGGCGGGCCGGTCGCCGCTGGCGCCGGTCAGGAACGCCTCGGGAATAGTGAAGGAGATCTCGCCGGTCTCCGGACCGACCCTGTGGTACCGACCGCCCTCACCGCCTCCGAGGATGTACTCGATCTCGTTCTGGATCGTGAGAGCCCACTCAATCTCGACGACGAGCGCGACGTTCGCGGGGCCGAGGTTCGACAGGTCGGAGGCGACCATCACCATGGCATCGCTCTCGACCGCCGCCTCGACGACGCCCAGATCGCTGGCCGCGGCACCGGTGAAGATGAAGTCGACGCCCTCGGCGTAGAGACCCGAGGCAAGTTCCCGCGCACCGACCGGGTCCTCGAACCCGTTGGCGAACGTGGCGGTCGTCTCGATGTCGGGATTCACCGAGCGGGCACCGTCGGTGAAGGCGTTGAAGTCGGCCCACGCGAACGGCAG